>NZ_JAASAE010000005.1 GCF_012726205.1 Rhodococcus sp. HNM0569
CACTGGCGATGAAAGCCGGGCCACGCACACTCGCCGTCGTGCTCTCGCCAGACGACGTCGACACCGTCCTCACCGGTGCCGACGACGCGTTCACCGCGGCGAATCGCGAAAAGGTGGCAGCACTGTCGCCGTTCCAGCCGCACGGCGTGCTGATCTCACGGGGCGAACTCCGCCACGCGCGGCGCTCGTTCAACGAAGCGATTCTCGACACCGGCTCGGCGCTGCACCGGCTCGCCGAACCGTTCGTCGACGTCGTCGAACGCGAAGCCGACGCACTCGTCGACACGGCCTGGCGCACCGGCACACTCGGCGCGGCCGCCTTCACCCGGGCCTGGTGGCGCGTCGTCCGACAGCTCGTGTTCGGACCGGCCGCGCGCGACGACGACACGCTCACCGACGAGTTGTGGAGGCTGCGGTCGGACGGCAACTGGTCGTACGTGCATCCCGTCCGCCACCGGCTGCGCGATCGGTTCACCGCTCGGCTGCACCGCGCTGCACAGGACGCGCCGGCAGAGTCGCTTGCGGGAGCCGTTGCCGCGACAGCGGCCCCGGGTGCTGTCGATGCGGTGGGGCAGATTCCGCACTGGCTTTCGCGTTCGACGCCGCGGGAATGGTCACCTTACGCACGCTCGCCGTCCTGTCGACCCACGACGAGCACCGCGACGCGGCGCTCGCCGAGTACGCCGCGGAGTCTGGACCGGCCCGCCCGCTGCGGCGATTGCGTGACTGCGTCCTCGACGCGACGCGTCTGTGGCCGACGACGCCCGTCATCCTGCGGGACTCGCTCGTGCCGACCGCGTGGTCCGACGACCGAGGCAGCCACACGATTCCCGCGGGTACCGGCTTCGCGGTCGTCGCGGCGGCATTCCACCGCGACGACGGGCTGCCGTTCGCGCACACCTTCACGCCGGAGATCTGGTCGGACGGGCGAGCCGACACCCACCCGGCGCTCGTGCCGTTCAGCGCCGGCCCGGCGCGCTGTCCCGGCGAAAACCTCGTGCTGCTCGTGACCAGTTCGATGCTGGGTGCGCTGCTTTCCCGCGGTGGGTTCGACGTGACCTCACGCGTGCGGCCCACCCCACACGCGCCGATGCCCGCGACCCTCGACCACTTCGGGCTGACGTTCGCGGTGCGCTGAGCGCCCGCTCCACGTAAGCGGCCGCCGGACGTCGGGAGGGAGTGCAGTGGCGTCGTTGCCGTGCGCGGACTGCAACTGCCCCTGGGTGACGAACAGTGCGTCCGCCAGGTCGGCACCGTCGAGTCGCGCACCGCGCAGATCGGCCCCCAGCAGGTCGACGGCGGTGAGATCGCTCCCGCGCAGATCACTGCCGATCAAGCAGGCTCCGCGCAGGTCCTCGCCGACCAGGTCGAGTCGGCGGAGGTCACGGCCGGCGAGATCAGCTCCGGACCCGCCGAGTCCACCGGCCTTCCGGTCGGTCGCACGGTAGGCCGCACGCACCTGTCGGCTCGTGTCGACGAGAACCGCACGGACCTCGTCCCGCAGGCTCTCGACGTCGAGACGAGCCAGATGGTGCGGTTCACGCCGGGTCAGCGCGGACAGGCCCTCGGAGAGGTCGTGGGCGGCGTCCACGGTCGTGCCCTCGTACGCGCGTCGGGTCGCTTCCGCGAGATGCCACAGCATCTCGTGCAGTTGGCGGACCACCGTGAAGACGTCGTGCACCAGCGCGGCATCTCGTGGCGACGTGCGCGCGGCGTCGTCCCCGAACGACCGAGTGACCCGCTGCCCGGCGCCGAAGCAGTCGAATGCGATGCAGCCGCGGTAGCCGCGCGCCTCGAGACGGTCGTGGATCGTGCACGAATGGTCCTGGTCGAGGTGATGGCACGGCGTGCCCGCGGACTTGTCTTCCGGGAAGTCGGCCGAGCGTGTGAAGGCGAACGCCGCGCAGCACAGCGCGACACAGTCCTCGCAGTGCGCGTGCAGCGCAGCGCGGTCGGGTACCGGCGGGGAGGCCATCGCCCGCAGCGTACTGCGCACCGACCGTGGGGCGCCTGCGAATTGTTCGACGCCGCCTCAGTGCACCGGACCGATGCGGCTCGGCGGCCAGAACTTGAAGACCGCGCGGCCACGCACGTTGTCGACGGGCACGGTGCCCTGCAACTCGTCGGTGACATGTGCGCGCGAGTCGGCGGAATGATTGCGGTTGTCGCCCATCACCCACACATTCCCGTCGGGCACCGTGATCGGGCCGAACATGCGGCCGGCCGGATAGGCCGCGTTGCCGCCCGCCGGATTCCACGGGAAGTCCGACTCGACGTACGGCTCGTCGAGCGCGAGTCCGTCGACCGTGACCCGGCCGGTGGGATCGCAGCACTGCACGGTCTGACCGCCGACCGCGATGACCCGCTTGACGAGGTCGTTCTCGTCGGGCGGCGCGAGACCGACGACGGACGCCGCGTTCTCGATCGCCCGAATCACCGAGTTGTCCGACCGGATCGACGTGTACGCGGTGTTCCACGACGGCGGCCCGACGAAGACGACGACATCACCGTTCTCCGGCTCGCTCACCTGGTACGTCAGCTTCTCCGCGATGATCCGGTCGCCGGTGCAGCCCGGGCAGCCGTGCAGTGTCGGTTCCATCGACTCGGACGGGATGAAATACGGCCGTGCGACCCAGGTCTGGAGCGCAAACGCGGCGACGACCACCACGACCACCAGCACCACCGTGTTCCGGATCGACCGGAGTGCTCGACGTCGCGCCACTCGTCCAGGCTAGAGAATTGCCGCGAACGCCGGGCCGTCTCCGCGGGATTCGCGTGAGAAGGCCCGACGCCGGGCTCACGCGAACTCGAAGCCGTGGTAGTGGGAGACGGCGACACCGTCGCAGATCTGCTTGTACGTGCCCACGCCGGCCACGAAGGGCAGGAAGACCCGTTTCTTGCCGGGGACGTTCGCGCCCATGTACCACGACGCGGCGTTCGGGAACAGCGTCAGGTCGGCGGTGTCGTTCGTCGTGTTCACCCAGTTGTCCTCGGCATCGACGTCCGCCTCGATGCGGGCGAATCCGCGTTCGCGCACGTGGGCGAGTGCCGACGCGATCCATTCGACGTGATACTCGATCGACGTCATCATGTTCGACAGCACAGACGGGCTCTGCGGGCCGGTGACGGTGAACAGATTCGGGAAACCCGCCGACATCAGTCCGAGGTACGTGCGCGGACCGTCCGCCCACTTGGCGCGCAGCGTGCGGTCGCCGTTGCGCACGTCGATCGCCTCGAGCGCGCCGGTCATCGCATCGAAACCGGTGGCGAACACGATGACATCGACCTCGTGCTCGGTTTCGCCCGCGACGACGCCGCGTGCGGTGATCCGCCGGATCGGGTCTTCGGTGAGATCGACGAGCGCGACGTTGTCGCGGTTGTAGACCTCGTAGTAGCCGGTGTCGACGCACATCCGTTTCGCGGCGATCGGGTACGAGCGGGGCGTGAGCTTCTCCGCGACCTCGGGGTCGTGCACGGTCTCGCGGATCCGGGTACGCACGTACTCGGCGGCGAGTTCGTTGGCCACCGGATCCTGCAGCAGGTCACGGAAGGTCTGCTGGTAGCACAAGCCGCCGTCCAGCCAGCGTCTGCCGAGTTCCGCGGACGCGTCGTCTGCGGCGAGGTCGTCGAAGAAGGGCGGCTCGTCGCCCGCGCACTGCGCGCCGCCTCGTGAGAGCCGGCTGAGCTCGCGGAACTCGGGGTAGTGGGCCTTGACCGCCGCGAGTTCGTCGGTGATGGTCCGATTGCGCGCGGGTACCGCGTAGGGCGGCGTGCGCTGGAACACCGTGAGCGCTGCGACATCGGGCGCGATGGCCGTGATCGTCTGCAGGCCCGACGATCCCGTTCCGATCACGGCGACCCGCTTGCCGGTGAGATCGACGCCGTCGTGGGGCCAGTTCCACGTCCGGTAGGTGGCACCCGTGAATTCGTCCTCCCCCTCGAACCGCGGATGCAGCGGCACCGACAGGCACCCGGTGGCCGCGACGACGAAGCGGGCCGTGCGACGCGCACCGTCGTCGGTCGTGACGGTCCACTCGTTCGCCGTGTCGTCGAAGTCGAGTGCGGTGACCCGTGTGTCGAACTCGATGTCGCGCCGTAGGTCGTGACGGTCGGCGACATGCCGCACGTAGGCGAGGATCTCGGGCTGCGCGGCGTACCGCTCGCTCCAGTCCCACTCCTGCTCGAGCTCGGGGTCGAACGAGTAGGAATACTCGATCGACTCGATGTCGCACCGGGCTCCGGGATACCGATTGTGGTACCACGTGCCACCCACGTCGGGCGCCGCCTCGAGCACCTTCGTGTCGAAACCGAGCTCCCGCAGCGCATACAGTTGATAGAGGCCCGCGAAGCCGGCCCCGATGACGACGACATCGTGATCTGCCATCTCATACCACCTTTCGCTGGACGGGTCCGTCAGCTCTGCCTGCGACGAAGGCCCCGATGTAGTCGGCGACGAGTGCGATGCCGGCGGCGTAGCCGGGCAGGATGTTCGCCATCTGGAAGTACGCGTGCATCTGACCCGCCGCCTCCTCGAGCGTGACGGGCACCCCCGCGTCGGCGAGCGCCTGCGCGTACGCGACGCCTTCGTCGTGCAGCGGGTCGTACTCGGCGACGTACACGAGGGCGGGCGGCAGACCGGACAGGTCGTCGGCACGCAAGGGCGACGCATCCGGGTGCCTGCGCGCGGAGTCGTCGGGCAGGTAGTGGTTCCAGAACCAGATCATGGTCTCGCGCCCGAGCAGCAGCTGGTTCTCGGGCGCGAGATAGGACGGCCGTTCGAAGTCGCAGTCGGTCACCGGGTAGACGAGCACCTGACAGTCGACCGTCGGCCCACCGCGGTCGCGTGCCCATCGGGCCATGACGGCGGCGAGGTTGCCGCCTGCGCTGTCGCCCGCCACGATCAGCGGCACGCCCGCGGGCGCGAAGTCCGCCGCATGTGATGCCGCCCAGGTCAACCCGACCCAGCTGTCGTCGAGCGCGGTGGGGAAGGGGTGTTCGGGTGCCTTGCGGTAGTTGACCAGCACGACCGTCGACCGGGTCAGCTGGGCGAGATGCCTGCCGACGTGGTCGTACTGCAGATCGATGTCGCCGATCACCCAGCCGCCGCCGTGGAAGTACACGACGACGGCCTGGGGTTCGCCTTCGGGAACGAGGACCCGGACGCGGACGCGGCCACCGTCCGCCGCGTCGAGCTTCAGGTCGTGCACCGACGCCATCTCGGGGCCGCGTCCGCTGAGGCCGGACATGATCGGGCCGCTCATCCGGGCGATCGCCGGCGTGCTCTCGTGGATCGGCGGGTCGCGCTGTTCCGCGAGCTGCGCCAGGAAGATCTGCGTGACGGGATCGAGCGGCATGGGTTCTCCTATCCTTGGATCGACTTGACCTCGAGGAACTCTTCGAGTCCGAACACCCCGGCCTCGCGGCCGTTGCCCGACTGCTTGTAGCCACCGAACGGGGCGTTGGGGTTGAACGCCCCGTCGTTGATCTGGATCTGGCCGGCCCGTATCCGGCGTGCGATCGCCTCGGCCCGCTCGCGCGAGGCCGACCACACCGCCCCGGCCAGCCCGTAGTCGGTCGCGTTCGCGAGCCGGACCGCCTCCTCCTCGCTGTCGTAGGGCTCGATCGAGAGCACCAGGCCGAAGATCTCTTCCCGGTGAATCGTCATGTCTTCGGTAACATCCGAGAACACCGTCGGCCGCACGAACGCGCCGGGCGCGTCGATGTTCGGCTCCCCTCCGGTCACCAGCCGGGCACCCTCGTCGATGCCCTTGCGGATGTAGCCGGCCACGCGCTGCTGCTGGGCACGCGAGGACAGCGGACCGACCGCGGTGCCGTCGTCGGTGGGATCGCCGACCGGCAGGGCGTCGGCGGTCGCCTTCGCGAGCGCCTCGACCTCGGCGAGCTTGCCGCGCGGCACGAGCATCCGGGTGAGCGCGGTGCACGTCTGGCCCGAGTTGAGCATCATCGCCTGCACGGACGTGGGCACGACCGCGCCGAGGTCCGCGTCGTCGAGGACGACATTGGGGCTCTTGCCGCCGAGCTCGAGCGAGACCTTCTTGACCGTACCGGCCGCGACCTCGGACACCCGCCGACCCGCACGCGTCGAACCGGTGAAGCTCACGATGTCGACGTCGGGATGCCCGGCGATCGCCTCGCCGACGTCGGAGCCCGTGCCGAACACGACGTTGAACACGCCTGGGGGAAGGCCGATCTCGTCGACGATGTCGACGAGGGCCAGCGCGCACAGCGGCGTCACCTCGCTGGGTTTGACGACGACGGTGTTGCCCGTCGCCAAGCCGTACGCGACTTTGAGTGCGATCTGGTGCAGCGGATAGTTCCACGGGGTGATCGCGCCGAGCACGCCGAACGGTTCGCGGACGATCGTCGAACCTCGGTGTTCGGTCTCGAAATCATAGCTGCGCACGATGTTCGCGGCTTCCGCGAAGCTGTTGAGTGGCAGCGGTACCTGGATGGCGCGGGCGACCGAGATCGGGCAACCCAGCTCCGACGAGATGGTGCGGGCGATGTCCTCACTGCGTTCGGACAGCTTGCCCGCAATTGCGGCGAGGTAGTCGGCACGCTGGTCGGGCGGCGTCTGCGACCACGCAGGGAAGGCGGCGCGCGCGGCGGCCACCGCGGTGTCGACGTCGGAAGCGGTGCTCGCAGTGACCTCGGCGATCACCTCGTCCGTCGCCGGATCGGTGACGGGGATGCGTGTCGTGCCGGTCGACGGCGTCCAGGCGCCGTCGATGTAATTCTTGTCGTGGATGGTGCTGTCGCTCATACGAATACGCTCCGGAAGTCGGCAGGTGGGAAGTCGGCGGTGGGCGGTCGGTCAGTAGTCGGCGTCGGAGTACACGACGAGGCCGCGCAGGTTCTTGCCGTCGAACATGTCCTGGTAGCCCTGGTTGATGTCTTCGAGGCGGTACCGCGTGGTGACGAGTTCGTCGAGCTTGAGCTGACCGGTGCGATACAGGTCGAGCAACTTCGGAATCTGGGTGCGCGGGCCGACGCCGCCGAAGATCGCGCCCTGCACACGCTTCTGCAGCAGCGTCAGCTCGAACAGGTTCAGGTCGACCGTCGACTGCGTGAAATCGCCCATGCCCGTGACGATCACCTGACCGCCCTTCGCGGTGAGGCTCAGTGCCTGCTGGATGTGCTCGCCGTGTATCTCGCCCACGGTGATGATCGTGACCTGCGCCATCTTGCCCCACGTGAACTCGGGGATCTCGGCGGCGGCGTCCTCGACCGACGCGTACGAGTGGGTCGCGCCGAACTCGAGGGCTTTCTTGCGTTTGAAGTCGACCGGATCGATCGCGACGACGTAGCGTGCGCCCGCGAAGGCTGCGCCCTGGATCGCGTTGATGCCGACACCGCCGATGCCCATGACGACCACCGTGTCGCCGGGGCGGGTGTCGCCGATCTCGGTGGCCGAACCCCAGCCCGTCGACACACCGCAGCCGAGCAGCGCCGCGGTCTCGAGCGGAATGTCGTCCTCGATCTTGACGACCGACGCCTGGTTGACCGTCACGTACGGCGCGAACGTGCCGAGCAGGCACATCTGGATCACCGGGTCGCCGTC
Organism: Rhodococcus sp. HNM0569; assembly: GCF_012726205.1. Taxonomy (GTDB): domain Bacteria; phylum Actinomycetota; class Actinomycetes; order Mycobacteriales; family Mycobacteriaceae; genus Rhodococcus_F. The sequence continues at coordinate 7,583 of NZ_JAASAE010000005.1, forward strand.
GCGTGTGACCCGGTAGGTCTTGTCCGAGATCGCCTGTCCGGTGAGCAGTCCGGCCCCCTCGTCGCACAGGTTCTGCAGGCCCGACGCGCACGACGGGCACGTGCCGCACGCGGGGATGAACGCGAGCACCACGTGATCGCCCTCGGCGAGGCGTGAGACGCCCGGGCCGACCTTGGTGACGATGCCCGCGCCCTCGTGGCCGCCCAGGACGGGCATGAACGGGACCGGGCTGCCGCCGGAGACGACGTGCGCATCCGAATGGCACAGGCCCGATGCGGCGAGCCGCACCTGCACCTCGCCTTCCACCGGATCGCCCAGATCGACCTCGGAGATGCGCCAGGGCGCGCCGATTTCCTCGATGACCGCAGCCTTGACCTTCATGCGACGCCTCCTCGCGTGGGTGCCCCGGCGCGTGCTGTCCCGCCCGGGTGACTGAATGTGATGTAACTCACGTCTGCACGGTAGGCCTGTCCGGCCGGGACGCGACAGGACACGCGCGGCCACACCCCGACTTTTCCGGCCACTCTCGCGCTCGTCGACACCGTTGACGCTGTCGGCGTGGTCGGCGACACTGACCGCATGGAGCCCGAACCCGGTGGTCGAGGCGAGACGACCGGGCCCGGCTCGGCGCAGGCTCTGCACGCGTCGAACCGGATCCTCGCGGCCATCACCGACCTTTGGGACCATCCGCGCAGTCCGGTGTCGGTCGCGATCATGTGCCGATGGGCCGCCGAGCACGGACGCTCCCGCGACGCACTGTTGCGCGGATCGGGCATCGAGCCGGCGTCGCTGACGGACGTCGACGCACTCGTCGAAGCGCGTCAGGAACTGGCCGTCATCCGCAATCTCGTGGCATCCGCAGGCCGACGGCCCGGGCTCGGCGTCGACCTCGGCCGTCGCTACCACCTCACCGCCTACGGATACCTCGGCTACCTGCTCGCCGCGTCGGCCACGGTGCGCGAGACCGTGCAGCGGGGCCTGCACTACGCCTTGCTCACCTTCGCGTTCGCCACCATGACGGCGCGAGTGGACGACGGAAGATACGTGCTCACGCTCGAGGCCGACGACGTCCCCGCCGACATCCGGCACTTCGTCCTCGAACGCGACATGACTGCCGTCGTCCAGATCCATCGCGGGATCTTTCCCGGTGCCGACGATCCGCTCGTCGAGATCCGGCTCCCGCTCCCCGCACCCGCCGACTCCGCGGGGGAGACGGCCTACCGGGAGTACTTCGGTGTTCCGGTCCTCTTCGGATCGCCGCGAGCCGAAATCGTCTACGAAGGCACCTATCTCGATCGGGAACCGCCCATGGCGAACGAGCACGCGGTGCAACTGATGCTGGCCCACTGCGAACGCATCCGCGCCGAGCGGCTGCACAGCACGGGTGTGGCGGCGCAGGTGCGCGCACACCTGCTGGACCTGTCCTCGCTCGACCTCACCCTCGACGACGTCGCCGCGCGTCTGCACTACGCACCGCGCACGCTGCGCCGGCACCTCGAGCACGAGGGCACCACATTCCGCGAACTCGTCGACGAGGTGCGCCGCATCGTCGCCGACAACCTGCTGCGCGAGCAGTCCGTCCCGCGGTACGAGATCGCCCACCGTCTGGGCTACTCCGACTGGTCGAGTGTGGCGCGCGCCCGGCGGCGGTGGCAGAGCCGATGACCGCCGCCCGGCGCCGCTCGGCAGTGTGGGTAGGATTCTTCCCTGCCGAGGCGTACGTCTCGGCCTGGGGCGGTAGCTCAGTCGGTTAGAGCCGTGGACTCATAATCCATTGGTCGCGGGTTCGAGCCCCGCCCGCCCCACGTCGTGAGCACTCTGCGAGTCCCCGCACGCCGGTATCACTCACGAGGGGGAGTGCGAAAGCGCCCCGCGACGGGCTGTCCACCTGCAGACTCGGAGCATGACCGGCAGGTGGGTGCTGCACGTCGACCTCGACGAGTTCATCGCGGCCGTCGAGATCCTGCGCCGCCCCGAACTGCGCGGGAGACCGGTCGTGGTGGGCGGGCGCGGGGACCCCTCGGAACGTGCCGTGGTGTCGACCGCGTCGTACGCGGCCCGTGAGTACGGAGTCGGCTCGGGCATGCCGCTCAAGATCGCGGCCCGCAAGCTGAAGGATGTTCCCGACGCGGTGTTCCTCCCCGTCGACGCCGACGAGTATTCGGCGGCGTCGGCCGTCGTGATGGACACCCTGCGCGGGTTCGACGCCGTCGTCGAGGTGCTCGGGTGGGACGAGGCATTCCTCGGCGTCGTGACCGACGATCCGGAGGCGCTCGCCGAGCGGATCCGGGCCGCGATCCTCGACGCGACGGGATTGCACGCGTCGGTCGGCATCGGCGACAACAAGCTGCGCGCGAAGATCGCCACCGGATTCGGCAAGCCGCGTGGGGTCTTCCGGCTCACCGCGGCAACGTGGTTCGACGTGATGGGGGAGCGGCCGACGGACGCCTTGTGGGGCATCGGTAGCCGGACGGCGAAACGACTCGCCCGGCACGGCATCACGACGGTGCGCGAGCTTGCCGCAGCCGACGACCGGGTGCTGGCAGCGGAGTTCGGTCCGAAGATGGGGCCGTGGATCGGGACGATCGGCAGGGGATCCGACACCTCGCCGGTGACCGCTGATCCGTGGATCGCGCGTTCGCACAGCCGCGAGACCACCTTTCCCGAGGATCTCACCGACTGGTCGGAGGTCGCGGAGCACGCGCGACGGCTCGCGGCCGTCGTCACCGCCGACATCGTGGCCGAGGACCGCCCGGGCGTGCGAGTCGGCCTCAAGGTGCGGTACGCGCCCTTCGAAACCCACACGGTCAGTGCGCCGCTCGCCGATCCGACCCTCGACCCCTCGGTGGTCGCCGACGCGGCGGTGGCGCTCACCGACCGCCTCGACCACGCACGGGCCGTGCGGCTGCTCGGCGTCAGGGTCGAGATGGCACCACCACGCCCTCACGCAGCAGGCGGCGAAGTACCACCATCGCGTCGTCGGTTGTGAGGCCCGGCAACGTCTCCGCGGTCACCGGGCGGCCCGTCGCGATCTCGCGCAGCGCGGCGACGCACTGCGACGGAAACCGGATCGTCTTGTCCGGCAACCGTAGTGTGGTCCGCGACATGTGGCCCTCGTGATCGTCGCCGCCCGTGCGCTCCTCCTCGAGTGACACGACCAGTGCGTGCCTCAGGGCCACCGTGCTCGTCGCATCGAAACCGCCGAGCGCGGAGAGGGTTTCGAGCGGCCGGACGGGTGTGGGCCGCGTTCGCTGCAGGAACCGGTCGCGGACCGCGCCTGCGGTCTGCCCCGCCGCTTCGTCGGCATGACGTGTCAGCACCTCGACCACGGCGGCGAGTGCCTTACGCACCTCGGGTTCGACGGCGGACCGGTCCGTGAGGTCGAGGCCGAAGGGCAGGGGCCGCCGCAGGTCTTCGTCGCGTGCAAGCGCCGCGAGCGCGTCGCGCGCGAGATCGTAGCCGGTGAACGCCTCGACACCCACGGTCAGATGGATCGACGTCTCGCCGAGCGCGACTGCCGAATGGATCCAGCCGCGCGGCAGGTACAGCGCGTCGCCGGGTCCGAGTTCGACGTCGAGCACCGGTTCGTCCCGGGCACGCGCCGCGACTGCCTCGCGATGATCGGTCCACGGCTGGAAGGACAACGGATGCGCGAAGACCGGTGCATGTACGCGCCAATGCTTGTGCCCGTCGACCTGCAGCACGAACACGTCGTGCACGTCGTGATGCGGGTCGAAGCCGCGGCTGCCCGGCGGGGTGATGTAGGCGTTGACCTGTGTGGGATATCCGATGTCGTCGACGATCCCGCGGGCGAAGTGCACGAGCGGCGGCCACAGCCGGTGCAGTCCCTGCAGCACGATGCTCGCGCCCTGCGCGTACTCGGCCAGCACACCCGCCGAGTCGATCTGGTCCGGCATCTCGGCGCCGAATCCGCCCGAGCGAGTGAAGCACGCACGGTCGAGGACGGTGCCGTCGCGTGCCATCCGCAGGAAGGGCGTGCGGACGCCACGTTCGGCGATCAACTCGTCGACCGCATCCGCGGACAACAGGTCGGTGAACGGGCCGGGCAATTCCTGCGCGCGGCTCAACAGCGGGCCGCGGCCCCAGAAGTCGCGGCCGAACACCGAGGGTTCGACCGCGACACACCGTTCGAGCACGGGCGTCAGGCGCGTCCGTCGGCGCCGCCGTCGTGGCCCTCCGGATTGGAGCCGCCGTCCGCGGGGCCTTCGCCGGGGTCCGCCGGTCCGTCGGCGCCGCCGTCGTGGCCCTCCGGATTGGAGCCGCCGTCCGCGGGGCCTTCGCCGGGATCGGCCGGTCCGTCGGCGCCGCCGTCGTGGCCGCCGGGATTGGAGCCGCCGTCCGCGGGACCCTCGTCGGGGTTGGCGCCGGAGGTGGTGATGTCGTCGTCTTCGAGTGCCATGGGGGTCCTCTCTGGTCCTTCCACACGTCACCGCCGCCCGCGGTCGGGCGCGGTCGCCGACGGGGTGCCTCGCCGGGGGGTTCGTCAAACATCGGGCCGCGGCGCGCACAACGGACCTCGCCGTTGTGCCGGTCCCGCACGCCGCGGCCTTCGCGTCGCCTACGGTGCGAGCATGGCGATCACACCCGACGGCAAGGACTGGACCTGGGTACTGGATCGCCCGTGTCCCGAGTGCGGGTTCGACGCGAGCACCGTCGTGTACGACGAGGTGCCGACGTTGACGAGACGCGCGGCAGCGGTCTGGTCGGACGTGCTTCGCCGCACGGACGTCGCCACGCGGCCAGACCCGTCGGTGTGGTCGCCTCTCGAATACTCGGCCCACGTGCGTGACGTGTGCCGCATCTTCACGATCCGCCTCGCGCTCATGCTGTCCGACGACGAACCCGTGTTCGCGGACTGGGACCAGGACGCGACCGCGGTGCGGGCCCGCTACAACCACGAGGACCCCGCGGCGGTCGCGGTCGCGTTGACCGACGCCGCGGACGCGGTCGCCTCGGGATTCGCCGGCATCGACGTCGCGAGACGTGACCGGGTGGGGCTGCGTTCCGACGGGCACTCGTTCACCGTCGAGTCGCTCGCGCGGTACTTCGTGCACGACCCGATCCATCACCTGCACGACGTCGGCGTGCCGTGGCCGGGCCGGGCCGGCTGATCCGGCTGTCGGGTCAGCCCCGCTTGTCCCACTCGATCGCGGGGCACGTGTCCATCACCATGAGCACGCCCGCGTCGGTGGTGCGCGCGAACGCGTCCTCGTCGACGACACCGAGTTGGAACCACACGCCCTTCGCGCCCAGCGCGACGGCCTCGTCGGCGAACGTGCCCGCCGCCTCGGACCGGCGGAAGACGTCGACGACATCGACGGGGAAGGGGACCTCGGCCAGCGACGCGTAGCCCTGCTCGCCGAGCACGGTGGGTGCCGACGGGTGGATCGGCACGATCTTCTTGCCGCGCTGCTGCAGCAGCTTCGCTATGCGGTAGGCGGTCTTGCCCGGATCGCCGGAAAGTCCGACGACGGCCCAGGTCTGCAGCTCGTCGAGCATCGTGTCGACGGCTGTGCGGTCCTGCCACGAGGTGCTCATGCCCCCAACCTACCGCCGACGTCGACGGAAATTCATCCCTAGAACGTGTTCCAATTTTGGCCGAATGTGCCTACTGTCACATCAGCGGGTCGGCATGGGTACGAGTGCGATGCGGGCCCGACTGCAACTGGCGACAGAGAAGGGTTGAACAGACGTGAAGACCAAGGGCGCAATTCTGTGGGGCGTGAACGAACCGTGGTCGGTGGAAGAGATCGAGATCGGGGAACCTGTCGCCGGTGAGGTGTCCCTCCGCATGGAGGCGGCCGGCATGTGCCACTCCGACCACCACATGGTCACCGGTGCCACGCCGCTGCCGTCGTACCCCGCGATGGGCGGGCACGAAGGCGCGGGCGTCGTCACCAAGGTCGGTCCCGGGGTCACCGACCTCGAGGTGGGCGACCACGTCGTCCTGTCCTTCATCCCCGCCTGCGGCAAGTGTCCGTCCTGTTCCGCAGGCCACCAGAATCTGTGCGACCTGGGCGCCGGGCTGCTGAGCGGCCAGGCCATCAGCGACGGCACGTACCGCATCCAGGCACGCGGGCAGGACGTGATCCCGATGTGCCTGCTCGGCACGTTCTCGCCGTACATGACCGTGCACGAATCCTCGGTCATCAAGATCGACAAGGACATTCCGTTCGAGGTCGCGGCGCTCGTGGGGTGCGGCGTGCCCACCGGATGGGGGTCGGCCACCAACATCGCCGAGGTCAAGCCGGGTGAAGCCGTCGCGATCGTCGGTGTCGGTGGTGTCGGCATGAGCGCACTGCAGGCCGCGGTCGCGTCCGGTGCACGGCAGGTCTTCGCGATCGATCCGGTGCCGTGGAAGCGCGACCAGGCGATCAAGTTCGGTGCCACGCACGCGTTCGAGAGCATGGAAGCCGCGATCGTCCCGATCATGGAGCTCACCTACGGGCGGATGGCCGACAAGACCATCATCACGCTCGGCCACATGAAGGGCGAGTACATCGACCCGGCCCTGACGCTCACCGCGAAGTCCGGTCGTTGCGTCGTCACCGCGATGGGCGACATGGCCGACATGGACGTCAAGCTCAACCTGTTCCTCATGGCGATGCTGCAGAAGGACCTCAAGGGCAACGTCTTCGGCGGCTGCAGCTCGCGCGTCGAGGTACCCAACCTGCTCAACCTGTACAAGTCGGGCCAGCTCAACCTCGACGACATGATCACCAACTACTACTCGCTCGAAGAGATCAACCAGGGCTACCAGGACATGCTTGACGGCAAGAACATCCGCGGCGTCATCCGCTACACCGACGCCGATCGCTGATCGGGCGGTAACGGCACCGGTCGATAGGGTGGCCGGGTGAGCACTTCCGACAGCCACCTGGTCACCGTCGATCGCGTTCTGGGGCGTCTTGCCGACTGGCCCGTCGACCATGCCGCTGCCGTCGTCGTCGCCGACGACGGCAGCGTGCTGGGCCGGTACGGGGACACCACCCGGGTGTTCGACCTCGCCTCCGTCACGAAACTTCTCGCCGCGTACGGCGTCCTCGTCGCGGTCGAGGAGGGTGCCGTCGAACTCGATCAGCCTGCCGGGCCGCCCGGATCGACCGTCCGGCATCTGCTCGCACACGCGTCGGGGCTCGATTTCGCCGAGCATCGGGTGCGTGCCGAGCCCGCCACCAAGCGCATCTACTCGAGCGCGGGATACGAGGTGCTCGCGTCGTTCGTCGAGGCCGAATCGGGCATCGACTTCCCGGAGTACCTGCGCGACGGTGTCTTCGCACCGCTCGGGATGGCGTCGGCCGTGCTGGACGGGTCGGCCGGGCACGGTGCCCGAGCCTGCGTGGACGACCTCGCGGCCTTCGCGGCCGAACTGTTCGCGCCGCGACTGCTCGCCCCCGAGACACTGCGCGAGGCCACCACCCTCCAGTTCCCCGGACTGAACGGGATCCTGCCCGGCTACGGCATGCAGAAACCCAACGACTGGGGCCTCGGTTTCGAACTGCGTGCACACAAGACGCCGCACTGGACCGGCGAACACAACTCGCCCGGCACCTTCGGACACTTCGGCCAGTCCGGCACCTTCCTGTGGGTCGATCCGGACGCCCGTGTCGCGACCCTCGTGCTCACCGACCGCGCGTTCGGCGACTGGGCGAAACCGCTGTGGCGGGACGTGAGCGACGCCGTGCTCGCGACCGCACGCGACCGCTGACGCGGCGATTCTCCGATTCACTGGCGCAACATGGGCAACACAGGCACACTGTGACATCGAGCGTGTCGATCACCTGCACGTCGATCGAGGTCGTTGGGGAAGGCGTCCCTCGTCGAAGCAGGAGGTACTCGTGCGGGCATCCGAACAGTTCGCAGACACCACGACCGGAGTGGTCTACATCCACTCCGCCACGGCTGCGCTCTGCCCACATGTCGAGTGGGCGCTCGCTGCCGTACTGAACAGTCCCGCCAATCTCAAGTGGACGTCGCAACCGGCGTCCGCTGGCACCCTGCGCGCCACGACGTCGTGGGTGGGTCCGGTCGGCACCGCGGCGCGGCTCGTGAACGCACTCGAGGCGTGGCCTGTGCTGAGATTCGAGGTCACCGAGGACCCGAGCGACGGAGTCGACGGTGTGCGATACAGCTACGCCCCCGGCTTGGGACGGTGGCACGGCGTCGCGAGCGCGAGCGGCGACATAGTCCTGGGCGAATTGAGGTTGCGGGCGATCCTGGCTGCAGGCGGCGACATCGCCTCGGAGATCGACCACGCGCTCGGCACACCGTGGGACGCCGAACTCGAGCCGTTCCGCAGCGGCGGAGAGGGCGGAGCCGAAGTCACCTGGCTGCGCCGCGACGTCGGCTGACGCGCGCGGCGCAGACCTGCGCGATCAGAGCGGGATGTTCTTGTGCGCGCCCCGCCGCGCGGGTGCCGCCGCGAGCGCCGCACTGACGGTGCTGCGAGTCTTCGCGGGATCGATCTCGGCGTCGACCACACCGATCGACACCGCACGGTCGACGCCGCCCGCGATCTCGGCGTGTTCCGCTGCGAGCCGCTCGTGCAGCGCGTCGCGTTCGTCGTCGGGAGCGGCTGCGAGAGCGCGCTTGTGCAGGATGCCGACGGCCGCCTTGGCACCCATCACCGCGACCTCGGAATCGGGCCACGCGTACACCGCCGTGGCGCCGAGCGCGCGGGAGTTCATCGCGATGTAGGCCCCGCCGTAGATCTTGCGCGTGACGACGGTGACACGCGGGACGCTCGCCTCGGCGAACGCGTGCAGCAGTTTCGCGCCGCGTCGGACCACGCCCTCCCATTCCATGCTGACGCCCGGCAGGTAGCCGGGGACGTCGACGAGAACGACGAGCGGGACACCGAACGAATCGCACATCCGCACGAACTTCGCGGCCTTCTCGGCACTCTCGGAGTTGAGGCATCCGCCGAGCCGGAGCGGATTGTTCGCGATCACGCCGACCGTGCGGCCGCCGAGGCGGCCGAAACCGGTGACGATGCTGCGAGCGTACGCACCCTGCAGTTCCTCGAATGTCGACTCGCCCTCGACGTTGTCGAGGAACTCGTGCACGATCGGCCGGACGTCGTACGCGCGCCGTGCGGACGCAGGCATGAGCGCGCGTAGATCGGTGTCGCCGTGTTCGGCGGCAGCCTGGTCGAACTCGCCCTGATCGCACAGCATCGACACCAGTCGCCGGGCACGATGCAGCGCGTCGCTCTCGTCCTGGGCCGCGATGTGCGCGACACCGGATTTCTTGGTGTGCGTCTCGGGGCCGCCGAGCGACTCCATGTCGACCTGTTCGCCGGTCACGCTGCGCACGACGTCGGGCCCGGTGACGAACACGCGGCCTTCGGGAGCCATGATCACGACGTCGGTGAGGGCGGGGCCGTAGGCCGCACCGCCCGCGGCGAAGCCGAGGACCACGGAGATCTGGGGGACGACGCCGGACGCCCGGACCATCGCCGCGAACACCAAGCCCACTGCGTGCAGGGCCTCGACACCTTCGGCGAGGCGCGCACCGCCCGAGTGCCACAGCCCGACGACGGGCGCGCCTTCCTCGATCGCGGTGTCGATCGCGTGCACGATGTGCGTGCAGCCGTCGATACCCATCGCGCCGCCCATGACGGTCGCGTCGGACGCGTACGCGATGGTGCGCACGCCGTCGATGGTGCCCGACGCCGCGAGTACCCCCGACTTGTCGCGTGCGTGCAGCGGTGTCGTGGTGCCGGGGTCGAACAGACGCTCGAGCCGGGCGAGGGGATCGCGGGGATCGGTTGCTGCGGCGGATCTCGTCGCCGGTGCCAGGACTGTCATCGCGGGCCTCCTCGTGGGCTGGGCGTGCCGGTGCGCTGGGGTGACGGTCCCGCGGTGGGGGCCGATGCGGTACGCGACCGCTCGGCCCCCACCGGGACCTCGTTTGCCCTGCGCGAGGAGGACGGAACTCCCGGCAGGGTCATTCGTTCGCCTGGAATCAGGCGCGGCCGAAGGCGAGCGCGACATTGTGCCCGCCGAAACCGAACGAATTGTTGAGCGCGAAATCGAACGAGCCGGTGCGGGACGTGCCCGCCACGACATCGAGGTCGATTTCTGGATCCTGGTGCTCGAGGTTGAGCGTGGGCGGGATGATGCCGTCCCGCACCGCCAGGACCGTCAGGACCGATTCGAGGGCGCCGACGGCACCGATCGAATGGCCCAGCGCGGACTTCGGCGCGTACACCGCGGCGTGGTTGCCCACGGCCGCGTTGATCGCCTTCGCTTCCGCCGTGTCGCCGATGGGGGTGGCGGTGGCGTGGGCGTTGACGTGCTTGATGTCCTGCTTCGTGAGACCCGCGGTCTCGAGGGCGCGCGTCATGGCGCGCGCCGCACCGCTGCCCTCGGGATCGGGAGCGACGATGTGGTAGCCGTCGGACGTGATGCCTGCGCCGAGCAGCCGGGCGTGGATCGTGGCCCCGCGTGCCTTGGCGTGCTCCTCGGTCTCGAGGACCATGAGCGCACCGGCCTCGCCGAACACGAACCCGTCGCGATCGGTGTCGAACGGCCGCGACGCCCCCTTCGGGTCGTCGTTGCGGGTGCTCAGCGCCCGCATCATCGCGAAGCTCGCGATCGGCACGGGCCCGAGCTCGCCCTCGACACCGCCCGTGACGACCATGTCGGCGTCGCCGAGCGCGATCATCCGGTACGCATGCGCGATGGCCTCGGAGCCCGACGAGCACGCCGACACGGGCGTGATCACGCCTGCGCGGGCGCCGAGTTCGAGGCCGACGGTGGCCGACGGACCGTTCGGCATGACCATCTGCACCGCGAACGGCGACACCTTGCGGTAGCCGCCCGCGTTCATCTTGTCGACGGCGTCGATGAGTGCTTCGCCGCCGCCGAGACCGGTGCCGATGACGACGCCGAGACGGTCCTTGTCGACCTCGGGGCTGCCCGCGTTCGACCACACCTCACGGCCGAGCACGAGAGCGAGACGCTCGACGAAGCTCATCCGCCGGATCTCGACGCGGCTGAGCGTGTCGTCGGGCGAAACCTTGAGGTGCCCGGCGATCGTGACCGGAAGGTCGAACTCCGAGACGAAATCGTCGTGCAGAGTGTCGATTCCGCTCTCGCCGGCGAGCAGCCCCTTCCAGGTGCCATCCACATCGCCCGCGACCGACGTCGTGGCCGCGAGGCTGGTGACGACGACGTTGGGGAAAGTCCCGCTACGAGTAGTGGAAGTCACCGGTGGCTCACTCGCCGTCGTTCTTGTCGGCCTCGAGCTTCGCCTTCACGGCCTCGGCAGCGTCGCCGCCCTCGGCCTCGAGCTTCTGGATGTAGGTGACGGCGTCGCCGACGGTGCGCAGGCCCGCGAGGTCCTCGTCGGGGATCTTGACGCCGTACTTGTCCTCGGTCTGCACGGCGATCTCGACCATGGACAGGGAATCGATGTCGAGATCGTCGACGAACGACTTCTCGACGGTCACCTCGGAGGGTTCAATGCCGGTGACCTCCTCGATGATCTCGGCGAGTCCGGCGATGATGTCTTCCTGGGTGGCGGCCACGGGTGTGGCTCCCTTCTCATGTGTGGTGTTCCGATTCGATGAATCCGGCAGACAGCGCCCGCCGGACCTCCGGCACGGGCGAACCCCTGCCGGACGGACGCGCAGCGCGCGTCCGGTCCCTACGAGCCCGGGTGCGAAACCCGGGCGCGCAGCAAACTAGCCGAGACTACCGAGTTCGGCGAGTGCGGCGATGTCCGCCGGGGTCTTGAGCGCCAGCGTGGGCGTGCCACGCATCTCGCGCTTGGCGATGCCGACGAGTGTGCCGGCGGGGGGCAACTCGGCGAGTCCGTCGACGGCGGTCTCGCGGAGCGTGGCGGTGCACAGATCCCAGCGGACCGGCCTCGTGACCTGTGCGGCGAGCTTGTCGAGCGCGTCGGCGCCGGACGAGACGGGCTTGCCGTCGAAGTTCGACAGCAGGGTGCGGGTGGGCTCCTCGGGGGTGATCGCGGCGGCCGCGGCACTGACGGCGTCCTGCGCGGGCCTCATGAACCGTGTGTGGAACGCGCCTGCGACGGGCAGCGCACGGACACGGGCCTTCTCCGGCGGATTCGCGGCGAGTTCGTCCAGGGCCGACAGCAGGCCGGCCGCGACGATCTGGCCTGCGGCATTGCGGTTGGCCGGTTCGAGGCCCAGTTCGTCGAGACGCGCGAGGACGGTGGCCTCGTCGCCTCCGAGCACCGCGGACATGCCGGTGGGCTCGAGCGCGCACGCCTTGGCCATCTCGGCGCCACGCACCGCGGCGAGCGCGACAGCATCGTCGGCCGACAGCACGCCCGCGACGACGGCCGCGGCGAGTTCGCCCACCGAGTGACCCGCCGCGACGGCGTCGGCGGGGACGAGGTCGCGCGCCTGGGCGTCCTCGTACGCGAGGATGGCCGCGGCGACGACGAGTGGCTGCGTGACGGCGGTGTCGGTGATTTCCTCCGCAGTGGCGGTCGTGCCGAGCCGGACGAGGTCGAGGCCTGCGGCCTTGGACCACAGTTCGACGCGATCCTGGGCTCCGCGGACCTCGAGCCACGGAGCGAGCATGCCGGGAGTCTGGGAGCCCTGACCGGGCGCAAGCAACGCAATCACCACTCAAGGGAACACCCCGACGAGGCGCACTACTGATGTCGCGCGGGATGAACTATTTTGCGGACTTTTGTAGGAAACCTACAAAATCCCACGTGAGGACCAGCCATCGTTCGCCGCTGGAGATTCGTTACGGGCCACTTTGACCGAAAGCGATGCCTGTGACTGGTGTGGTTCCTGTGAGCTCGCTGTTACGGGACCGTGTCAAACGGCCCACCGTGACCGCGACACGCAGCACGTACGCGTCGCGTGACTGCGTCGGATCGCGGCCCGTGACGTCTGTGATCCGCTTGAGGCGATACCGCACGGTATTTGGATGAACATACAATTGCCTCGCGCACGCCTCGATCGCGCCGCCGGTGTCGAGATACGCGTCCAGCGTCTGGGTGAGTGCCGAGCCTGCCTTCTCGAGGGGTGCCACGATCGTGTCGTCGAGAGCAGTCACAGCGGCCTGATCGCCCAGCAGTGCGCGCTCGGGCAGCAACTCGGACGCGAATACCGGCCGCGGCGCGCCGTGCCAGCCCGCGACTGCCTCCATCGCGGTGAGCGCCTCGGTCGCGCTCGTATGCGCCGCGCCGAGCGTCGGCATCGTCGGACCGATCACGACCGGCTCGTCGGCGAACTCCTCGAGCAGATCCCGCATGAAGGGCGACTGCACACCCACACCGGCCGCGCGGGCCTCGAGGCTCCCGCTGACCACCATCACGAGTCGGGTGCCCTGCACGACCGCGAGCGCCGCGCGCCCGTGCTTCTGCGCGACCGAGTGCATCGTGCCGACGACACCGACGCGTTCGTCTTCCGGGGGAGTGCCCACGATCACCGTGGCGGGTGCCGTCGCGTCCCAGTTGAGCGTGGCGGCGCGTGAGAGCATGTCCGAGCCCGTGTCGCCGCGGACGACGGCATCGACGACGAGGGCCTCGAGCCGCGTGTCCCACGCACCGCGCGACTCGGCGGCACTCGCATACACCGACGCCGCCGCGAACCCGAGCTCGCGGCCGTACCGCAACACCGCCTCGGTGAGTGCGGTGAGCTGCTCGTCGTTGCGCGCGAGCGCAGGCAGCCACTGCTCGAAGAACTCCATCGCGACCCGCACCATGTCGACCGTCTGACGCAGCGTGAGCCGCCGGGCCAGGTCCTGCGGGATGACCTGGAAGGCGTCGAGGCTGTACCGGATGTCGCTGCGGGAGTCCTCGAGCCAGTCGAGGAAGTTGATGACCGCGGTCTGCACCACGAGTTGCACGTTCGCCCGCTGCGCCGCGTCCAGGTCGTCGAAGAAGGGCAGCTGGTTCTGCATCGATCCGACGGCCTCGGTCGCGAGCCGCCCCGAGTACTGCTTGACGCGGCGCAGCAGGGTGTCGGGAAGCGGAGTCCGTTCGGGGCGCCGGGGATGGCGCGGGCTCGGCTCGGGCATGAGACGAAACTACGCCCACCGGTGTGCGCTCGGTGCACACACCGGTGGGCGTGGCTCGTCAGATCACGCGACGCCGGGGTCGGACGTCTGCTCCGGCGCGGCGTCCACGTCGTCGATCGCGTAGCGTTCGGCCGCCGAGACCGCGGTGGCACGATCGATCGTGCCGTCCTTCGCGAGCGCCTGGAGCACCGCGACCGCGATCGACTCGGCGTCGACGTTGAAGTAGCGTCGCGCGGCCGGACGGGTGTCGGAGAATCCGAAACCGTCGGTGCCCAGGGTGGTCATCGGGCCGGGCACCCATTGCCGGATCTGGTCCGGCACGGCGCGCATCCAGTCGGAGGCCGCGACGAACGGTCCCGCCGCGCCCGACAGCGCGGACGTCACGTACGGCACCGGCGCGTCCTGTGCGGGATTGCGCAGTGCCGCCTTCTCGCATTCGATGCCGTCGCGGCGCAGCTCACCCCACGACGTCACCGACCACACGTCGGCCTGCACACCCCAGTCCTGCGCGAGCAGTTCCTGCGCGCGCAGCCCGTCGGGCACCGTGACCCCGGAGACCAGGATCTGCGCCTTCGGCCCGGACCCCTCGGCCTTCTTGAACAGGTGCAGGCCCTTGAGCACGCCCTCGACGTCGAGGTTCTCGGGCTCGGCCGGCTGATGGTACGGCTCGTTGTACATCGTGAGGTAGTAGATGACGTTCTCGCCGCCGAGGTCGCCGTCGGTGGCGCCCTCGCCGCCGTACATGCGGCGCAGACCGGCGAGCACGATGTGCGCGAGCTCGAACGAGAACGCCGGGTCGTACGCCGCGACCGCGGTGTTGGTCGACGCGAGCAGCAGCGAATGGCCGTCGGCGTGCTGCAGCCCCTCGCCCGTGAGTGTGGTCCGGCCCGCCGTGGCACCGAGGATGAATCCGCGCGCCATCTGGTCGGCCGCCGCCCACAGGTTGTCGCCCGTGCGCTGGAACCCGAACATCGAATAGAAGATGTAGATCGGGATCATCGGCTCGCCGTGCGTGGCATAGGACGTGCCGACCGAGATGAACGATGCGCTCGAGCCGTCCTCGTTGATGCCCTCGTGCAGGATCTGGCCCGCTTCGCTCTCCTTGTAGGCGAGCATCAGATCGGCGTCGACCGACGTGTAGAGCTGGCCGAGACGGTTGTAGATCTTGAGCGACGGGAACCACGAGTCCATGCCGAATGTGCGTGCCTCGTCCGGGATGATCGGCACGATGCGCTTGCCGAGTTCCTTGTCGCGCAGCAGCTCCTTGACGATGCGCACGAACGCCATCGTCGTGGCCACCTCCTGCTTGCCCGAGCCCTTGCGGACCACCGACAGCGCGGATTCCTCGGGAATCGCCAAGGGCTTGGCCTTGGTGCGCCTTTCCGGGACGAAACCGCCGAGCTGGCGACGACGGTCGAGCAGGTACTGGATCTCGGGCGACTCCGGCCCGGGGTGGTAGTACGGCGGCTGGTACGGATCCTTCTCGAGTTCCTCGTCCGAGATCGGGATGCGCTGCAGGTCGCGGAAGGACTTCAGGTCGTCGAGCGTGAGCTTCTTCATCTGGTGGGTCGCATTGCGGCCCTCGAAGTGTTTGCCCAGCGTGTAGCCCTTGATGGTGTGGGCGAGGATCACGGTCGGTTGACCCTTGTGCGCTGTCGCGGCCTTGTACGCGGCGTAGATCTTCCGGTAGTCGTGGCCGCCGCGCTTGAGGTTCCAGATGTCCTGGTCGCTCAGGTGCGCCACCAGCTCCTTCGTACGCGGGTCGCGTCCGAAGAAGTGCTCGCGCACGAACGCGCCGTCGTTGGCCTTGTACGTCTGGTAGTCGCCGTCCGGGGTCTCGTTCATGAGGTTGACGAGCGCGCCGTCCTTGTCGGCGTGCAGCAGCGCGTCCCACTCGCGGCCCCACACGACCTTGATGACGTTCCAGCCCGCGCCGCGGAAGAACGACTCCAGTTCCTGGATGATCTTGCCGTTGCCCCGCACGGGGCCGTCGAGGCGCTGCAGATTGCAGTTGATCACGAAGGTGAGGTTGTCGAGGCCCTCGGTAGCGGCCACGTGCAGCAGACCACGCGATTCGGGCTCGTCCATCTCGCCGTCGCCGAGGAAGGCCCATACGTGCTGGTCCGAGGTGTCCTTGAGGCCGCGGTCGTGCAGGTAGTGATTGAAGCGCGCCTGGTAGATGGCGTTCATGGGACCGAGACCCATCGACACCGTCGGGAACTCCCAGAACTCGGGGAGCAGCCGCGGGTGCGGGTAGGACGGCAGACCGCCACCCTTGCTCTTGTGGCTCTGCTCCTGCCGGAAGCCGTCGAGCTGTGCCTCGGTGAGCCGGCCCTCGAGGAAGGCGCGGGCGTAGATGCCGGGGGAGGCGTGCCCCTGGATGAAGACCTGATCGCCGCCACCCGCGTGATCCTTGCCGCGGAAGAAGTGGTTGAAACCGACCTCGTAGAGCGCAGCCGACGACGCGTACGTCGAGATGTGACCGCCGACGCCGATGCCCGGTCGCTGTGCGCGGTGCACCATCATCGCGGCGTTCCAGCGGATGTAGGCGCGGTAGCGGCGCTCGACCTCCTCGTCACCGGGGAACCACGGCTCGTTCTCGGTGGGGATGGTGTTGACGTAGTCGGTGGACGTCAGCGCGGGCAGCGCGACGTGCTTCTCCCCTGCTCGCTCGAGCATGCGCAGCATGAGATAGCGCGCGCGGGCAGGTCCGGACCGGTCGAGCAGCCCGTCGAACGACTCGAGCCATTCGTCGGTCTCGTCGGGGTCGATGTCGGGGAGGTACGACGCGACGCCCTCCCGGATGACGCGTACGCGGCCCTCGGATCGGGACGGGCCCGCGTTTCGGGAATCACCCGACTGCTGCGAGCCGGCGGCATTCGAGTTCTCTGCGGAATTCGATCCGGATCCCTGGATCAGGTCTGACAACGTTGCTCCTCGTGGTGGTGGAACGCAGTGGGTGGAACGCGGGTGTCGCGTTCTGCCTGGTGACCGGGCTTTGTCGGCCGGGTCATTCCTATTCGCGAATAGGGGCGCATCCCTCATCTTTCACCATTCGGTGGTGTGCGGGACAGTCCCCTCGGGTTACCAACGAGTAGCGTTTTCTGTTGGCACGGAACGCAACTCTTCCTTCGCGCCGGAAATCGGGGTGCCGCGTCGGGGCGACTCGACGCGCCGCATCCCGTCGCTCGGATCGGGCGACACCACGCGCCCGGTCGCGATCGGTCGTAGGCTCGTGCACACGGTGGAGACGGGCATCGACGGACAATTGGCACGCGCTTTTCGGCGTGGTCGGCTTGCGCCGACGCGTTCGAGCATGTTCGCTTTCACTACCGAGGTCGCTCCAGTGCGCTGGTAGTCGTCCTTTCCAGAGGTACGAATGATCGGAAGGGTGTTCGAAGTCGGGCACCACGACAGGAGGAGGAACGCACCGTGGTCGCCGCGGCGGACGCCCAAAGCTTTGTTCAGAAACTCGGAATCGATTCCGACATGGTGGTTCAGGAACTCGGCTGGGACGATGACACCGACGACGACCTGCGGGCTGCTGTCGAGGAGCTCATCGGCGACGAGATGTACGAGGAGGACACCGACGAGGTCGTCGACGTCGTCCTGTTGTGGTGGCGCGACGGCGACGGGGATCTCGTCGACGCGCTGATGGATGCGATCGGTCCACTCGCCGACGAAGGCTTCGTGTGGGTGCTCACCCCGAAGACCGGCACGCCCGGCCACGTCGAGCCCAGCGAGATCGCCGAATCCGCGCCCACCGCCGGTCTCACGCAGACGTCGGCGGCGAACCTCGGCGACTGGGTCGGTAGCCGCCTGGTGCAGCCCAAGTCGAAGCCGAACAGCAAGCGCTGATCTACTGGGAGGCGCCGCGCCATTGATCGGCGCCGAACCGCGCGGCATCGGTTCGCGCACGTTCGAGCAAAGGAACCCGCATGCCACTCGAGGTCGGCGCGACGGCGCCCGATTTCACCCTGAAGGACCAGAACAACCAGGAAGTCACGTTGTCCGACTTCCGCGGCAAGAAGAATGTGCTGCTGGTGTTCTTCCCGCTCGCATTCACCGGCACGTGCCAGGGCGAGCTGTGCAGGGTCCGCGACGAGCTTCCCAAGTTCGAGAACGACGACACCGCGATCCTCGCGGTGTCGGTCGGTGCATCGCCCACGCACAAGATCTGGTCCGCCGAGCAGGGCTACACGTTCCCGCTCCTGGCCGACTTCTGGCCGCACGGCGCGGTGGCACAGGCCTACGGCGTGTTCAACGACACACTGGGCTTCGCGAACCGCGGAACCTTCGTCGTCGACAAGGACGGAATCATCCGGTTCGCCGAGATGAACGGCCCCGGAGAGGCCCGTGACCAGGGCGCTTGGGAGAAGGCGCTGGCCGCGCTAGAGTCCTGATGCGCATTCCCGGCAGCACCGCTGCCGGGAGTTCGGGCGTGTAGCTCAGTGGTAGAGCTCTGGTTTTACACACCAGCGGTCGGGGGTTCGAAACCCTCCGCGCCCACCATCACTGCCGTGCGTGAAACAGGAGTACCCACACTCGCCAAGTGCTCACGGCGGGTGGGGTAGAACTTCCTGGTGTCTTCGGTCAAGGCTTTTTCCCGCGTAGCCTGCTCTCGCGCGCTCGGTCTCGCGCTCGGCTACGGTGCCGACCTCGTGTTCGCGGATCCGCGGCGAGGCCATCCCGTCGCAGGCTTCGGCACGGCGGCCGCGCGTATCGAGAGGGCCACCTACCGCGACCGCCGCGCAGCGGGAGCCGCGCACGTCGCGGTCCTCGTGGGCGGAATCGTCGCGGCCGGCGCATTCGTCGAGCGCCGCGCGGCCGCCGCGGGCCCGGTCGGCCACGTCTGCGTCACCGCGCTGGCCACGTGGGCAGTCCTCGGCGGCACGTCGCTGGCCCGGGTCGGCGAACACATGGCCGATGCGCTCGACTCCGCACCGGCCGGGCCCGACCTCGATACCGCCCGCGCCCTGCTGCCGTCGCTGTGCGGACGCGACCCGCACTCCCTCGACCCCGACGGCCTCGCGCGGGCCGCACTCGAGTCGATAGCAGAGAACACGTCCGACGCGACCGTGGGCCCACTCGTGTGGGGTGCGGTCGCGGGCGTCCCGGGCCTGCTCGGGTACCGCGCGATCAACACGCTCGACGCGATGATCGGGTACCGATCGCCGCGTCACCTGCGGTTCGGCTGGGCCGCCGCGCGGCTCGACGACCTCGTGAACCTCGTCCCCGCCCGGGTCGCGGGCGTGCTCACCGTGGCGGCCGCCCCGGTCGTCGGGGGGCGCCCGGGCGACGCGTGGCGAGTGTGGCGTCGCGACGCAGGCGCCCACCCGAGCCCCAACGCGGGCGTCGCGGAAGCCAGCGCTGCCGGGGCATTGGGCGTCACCCTCGGTGGGCGGACCGAGTACGCGTACGGCATCGAGGAACGGCCCCGGCTGGGGGACGGGCCGCCGCCGGGTACACGGGATCTGCGCCGGGCCGTGTCGCTGTCGCGTGCGGTGCAGGCCGCGGCCACAGGAGCCTCAGCGGTGGTTGCCGTAGCGGTCGGCGAGCTTGGTCGACGACGCGGGCGCCGTTGACGCCTGCTTGCGGCGCCGGAACGGTCCGCGCGGAATCTCGATGTCGTCGAACTCGTCGGTCGTGCGCTCGTCGCCCCCGTGTGTGGCCGCGGGCCGCGGTTCGTGGGTGTGTGGATCGGCGGCGTCGTCCGAGCCCGCGGCGGCCGCGCGGGTCTTGCGTCGTTCGCGTAGCTCGGCGCGGACGAAGTACGCGAGCCCGAGCGGCGCCATGATGCCGAACGCAAGCCACTGCAGCCCGTACGACAGGTAGGGGCCTGCGTCGAGCTGTGGGAGCGCGATGGTGCCGAGACCGCCCGGTTGGCCGTCGTCGAGCTGGAGGTAGCCGTCGAGCAGGTCGGTGCCCGTGAATTGCGCGATCTGGCCGGCGTCGATGGTGTAGACCTGCCGCACGCCGTTCTCGTCGAGCGGATCCTTGCCGGGCGCGACGCCCTCCGATGCACGAACACGGCCGTCCAGGCTCACATGGCCCGTGGGTGCGGGCTCGAGGGGAGGCGGCTGCGTGCCCTCGACGGGCCGCACGTAACCGCGGTTGACCAGCAGCGTGCCGCCGTCGTCGAGCGCGAACGCGGTGAGCACCTCGTAGGCGGGCTGCCCGTCGATCGAGCGCAACCGCACGAGCAGATCGCTGCCGGGCACGTAGGTGCCCTCCGCGACCACGGGATGCCACTCGGTCGACGGGTCGAGGGTGCCGCCTGCCAGCAGCTCGCCGACCGGTACCGGTTCCTGATCGATCGAATCGGCGATCTGCTGGTTGCGCCGCTCGGTGTCGGTGTTCTTGCCGAGCTGCCAGGGCGCCAGCACGTAGAAGCATGCGAAGGCGAACGCCGCCACCACGGCCGCGAGCACGAGCCACCCGGGGCGGAACAGAAACCTCAGCCTTCGCACGCTTCCACGGTAGCCGGTTCCGGCGCCGTCACCGATGCTCGGGTGTGCGGTCCTCGACACGGGCGCGGATCCATTCGACCAGGCCCGGCAGCGCTGCTTCGACTTCGCGACGCACGGTCTCGAAGTCGTCGAGGTCGCCGTAGTACGGATCGGCCACCGAATCGGTGTCGGCATCGGGGTCGAAACTGCGCAGCAGTCGGCGCCGTTCGTTCGGAACGCCGAGGTGCGCGAGCTGTCGGTCGTGCCCGATGGCGAGCGGAACCAGCAGGTCGGCGGCGAGATGTTCGGCCGCGACGCGGGCGGCGCGATGGTCGGTGGGATACCCGTGCCGCGCGAGCACGGCGGCCGCGCGCTCGTCGGCGGGTTCGCCGACATGCCATCCGTCGGTGCCCGCGCTGGTGACCCGCACCGCGTCGGCGAGACCTTCGTCACGCAGCGCGTGCGCGACGATGTTCGCCGCCATCGGCGAGCGGCAGATGTTGCCGGTGCACACGAAGCTCACGTGGATCGGCCCGTCCGGGTGGTCGTGCACGGCGATCCCGTTGTCGTCGTCAGCAGCGGTAGTCATCGAGCACCTCCCACAGTTCGGCGGGTGATGCGACCGCGCGGTACGCGCCGTCGGCTTCCTCCGGCCTGCCGTAGCCCCACTCGACGAGCACCGTCGGGATGCCCCACCGCGCTGCGCCGTCGACGTCGTGGTGGCGATCGCCGATCATGAGCGCACCGCGCGTCGCCTCCGGTGCGACCTCGACGCCCAGCGCCCGCAGCGAGTGGGCGACGACATCGGACTTCGCGCGTCGGGTGCCGTCCTCGGACGAGCCGCCGATGAACTCGAATCGCTCCGCGAGCGCGAAGTGGTCGAGGATGCGGTGCGCGAAGCGTTCCGACTTCGACGTCGCGACGGCGGCGCGGAAGCCGGCCGCGTCGACCTTGTCGAGCAGCTCGGCCATGCCGGGGAAGACCGAGTTCTCGGCCCATCCCGTGGAGTCGTAGTACGCGAGGTAGGCGTCGAGCGCGGCGTGCGCCGTGTCGTCGTCGAGCGGCAGGCCGCGCAGGGTGTCGAGCATCGGAGGCCCGACGACCGTCGCGAGCTGCTCGGCAGTGGGGCCTGCGTGCCCGACGGCAGCGAGGGCGTGGCGGAAACCGGCGTGGATGCCGGGCGCCGAGTCCGTGATCGTGCCGTCGAGATCGAACAGGAGGACGGGACGGGTGCTGGGCGAGGTCACCCCTCCAGTGTTCCATCGCATGCCACCGGGGCACTGCCGAGCCCTGACGCCCCGCGGGCCCCCGTAGGCTCGCCGCACGTGGGCATCTCACCGATCGACCGCGCCGCGCTGCGGCACCACGGCGACGTCGACGTCGCTCCGGACGTCGCCGACTTCGCGGTCAACGTGCAGGGCGCCGGCCCGCCGGGATGGTTGCGTGACCGGCTCGCCGCGGCGCTCGACTCGCTGGGGCGCTACCCGGCCACGGCGCACGACGCGGCAGCACGCGCCGCGGTCGCCCGACGGCACGGCCGCGACCCCGACGACGTGCTCCTGCTGTCGGGTGGCGCGGAAGGATTCTCGTTGCTGCCGAACCTGCGGCCGACGCTCGCCGCGGTCGTGCACCCGTCGTTCACCGAGCCCGAGTTCGCACTCCGCGAGGCGGGAGTCCCCACCGTGCGGGTCGTGCTCGACGCACCGTGGTCACTCGCCGCGGCGGACGTTCCCGAGCAGGCCGACCTCGTGGTGCTGGGCAACCCCACCAACCCGACCTCGGTACTGCATCACGTCCGCGACATCGACGCGCTGCGCAGACCGGGCCGCCTCGTCGTCGTCGACGAGGCGTTCATGGACGCGGTACCCGGCGAGCCGGAGTCGTTCGCGCACGCCCCGGCGCCCGACGTGCTCGTGCTGCGCAGCCTCACCAAGACCTGGGCGCTCGCGGGCCTACGGTGCGGCTACGCGCTCGGCGACTCCGCGGTGCTCGCGCGTCTGTCCCACGGCCGCCCGCACTGGCCACTCGGCACCCTGCAGTTGGAGGCGATCGCGGCGTGCAGCGAGCCGGACGCCGTGGCACGTGCCCGGCGCCAGGCCGACACGCTGGCCGCATCCCGGGTGTCGATGACGGCGCGACTGCGCGGTCTCGGACTCACGGTGCACGAGCCTGCTGCCGCCCCGTTCGTCCTGGTGCACGTGCCGGGCGGCGACCGCGTGCGCGGTGCCCTGGCCGGACGCGACGTCGTGGTGCGCAGGTGCGACACCTTCCCCGGGCTCGGCCCGGACTTCCTCCGGATGGCCGTGCGTCCCGCACGCGACGTCGACACACTGATCGAAGCTCTCGCGCATGTGCTCTGATCGTTCCGACACGATGTGAAGGAGAAACCGGTGAGCCCTGCATCTCCCGCCGCGCCTGCCCGTCTCGCCGACGTGATCGCGCGCCTCGACCGCAGCTATCCGCCCGCGCTCGCCGAGCCGTGGGACTCGGTCGGCCTCGTCGTGGGCGACCCGGAGGATCCGGTGTCACGCGTCGTGGTCGCGGTCGACGTGACCGCGGCCGTCGTGGACGAGGCGCTCGCGCGCGGCGCGGACCTGATCGTCGCGCATCACCCGCTGCTGTTGCGGGGTGTCGACACCGTCGCGGCGAGCACGCCGAAAGGCGCACTCGTGCACCGGCTGATCAAGGGCGGGTGTGCGCTGTTCACGGCCCACACGAATGCGGACTCCGCCGATCCCGGCGTGTCCGACGCGCTTGCCGCGGCCCTCGGCGTCGAGGTCACCGGCCCGATCGATGCGAAGGATGACGAGCCGCTCGACAAGTGGGTCGTCCCGGTCCCGGTCGAGGACGCCGACCGCGTGCGGCGCGGGTTGTTCGATGCGGGTGCCGGTGCGATCGGGAACTACCGCGACTGCAGCTGGGAGGTGACCGGCACCGGGCAGTTCCTGCCCTCCGACGGGGCGGACCCCGCAATCGGCGAGGTCGGGGCCCTCGAACGACTCGACGAGACCCGCATCGAGGTGATCGCGCCGAGACGCCTGCGCGACCACGTGCGCGCCGGGCTGCGCCACGCGCACCCCTACGAGGAGGTCGCGTACGACATCCTCGAGCTCGCCGCTGCGCCGGGACCGACCGGGCTCGGCAGGGTGGGCACGCTCGCGGCACCCACGACACTGCGGGAGTTCACCGCGGTCGTCGCGCGGGCATTGCCTGCGACGACGTGGGGCGTGCGCGCCGCGGGGGACCCCGACGTGGTCGTCTCGACGGTCGCGGTGTGCGGCGGCGCGGGCGACTCGCTGCTCGGTGCGGTCGGCAGGCGCGGCGTCGATGTCTACGTGACGGCGGATCTGCGGCACCATCCGGTCGACGAGCATCTGCGCTCGGGCGGGCCCGCGGTGGTCGACGTCGCACACTGGGCGAGCGAGTGGCCGTGGTGCGCGCAGGCGAAGGGCGTGCTCGACAGCGAGTTCGGGCACGCCGACGGGTGGGATTGCCACGTGTCGACGCTGCGCACCGACCCGTGGTCGACGAGTGCGGAGGCGTGACGGGCGTACAGGTACGGTTGCACGTACGTCGCCCGCCCGGGCCCGGCCGGGCTACAGCAGAAAGCAGGAGTGAGCACGCGTGAACGTCGAACCGCAGGTGCAGGCCAAGCTTCTCGAGCTCGCCGGCGTCGATGCCGAGCTCGCGCGCATCGCGCACAAGCGGACCACGATGCCGGAGCAGCAGGAAGTCGACCGGCTCGAGGGGGAGCGCACGGCCCGCAAGGATGCTGCCGTCGCCGTCGAGATCAAGATCGACGACCTCGACCGGGACATCCGGAAGCTCGAGGGTGAAGTCGACGCCGTCCGCAAGCGCGAGGAACGCAACCGGCAGCTGCTGCAGGGCGGCACGGTCGCCGCGAAGCAGCTCACCGAACTCGAACACGAACTCGGCAGCCTCGAACGCAGGCAGGGTCTGCTCGAGGACGAGCTGCTCGAGATCATGGAACGCCGTGAGGCGCTGCAGAGCGACCACGAGCATGCGGGTGCTCAGCTGACACGGGCAGAGGAGGAACTGGTCGACGCGAACCGGCGACGCGACGAGGCCCGTGCCGACCTCGACGGTGCCGAGCGGACGCGTGCGGCCGATCGCGACGCGCTCGCTGCCCAGTTCCCCGAGCCGTTGCTCGCGGCATACGAAAAGCAGCGTGCCGCACGTGGAATCGGTGCCGCGCTGCTGCAGGCCCGGCGCTGCGGTGCGTGCCGCATCGAACTCGACCGCGGCGAGATCGCCCGGATCACCGGCACACCCGCCGAGGAGGTCGTGCGCTGCCCCGAGTGCAATGCGATCCTCGTGCGGACCAACGAATCGGGGCTGCGCGGAAGCGCCGGCCAGTGAGCAAGGTGATCGTCGAGGCCGACGGCGGTTCGCGCGGCAATCCCGGTCCGGCAGGATACGGCGCGGTCGTGTTCGACGTCGCCCGCACCGCCGTGCTCGCCGAACGCAAGGAGTTCCTCGGTACCGCGACGAACAATGTCGCCGAGTACCGCGGGCTCGTCGCCGGACTGTCGGCCGCCGCCGAACTCGGCGCCACCGACGTCGCGGTGCGCATGGATTCCAAGCTCGTCGTCGAACAGATGAACGGGCGCTGGAAGGTCAAGCACCCCGACATGATTCCGCTCCACCGGCAGGCGGCGAAGCTCGCCGAGCAGTTCGACTCGGTCACCTACACGTGGATCGCCCGCGGGGACAACGCACATGCCGACCGGCTCGCGAACGAGGCGATGGACGGCCTCGGCGCGGGCGGCGAGGACCCCGACCCCGAGCCGCTTCCGAAGCCGCAGTCGCCGGGCTGGATGGCCACCACGGGCGATCCCACGCGGCTGCTCCTGTTGCGCCACGGGCAGACTCCGCTGTCGATCGAGCGGCGGTACTCGGGCCGGGGCAATCCCGAACTCACCGAACTCGGCAGGCGTCAGGCCGGCGAGGCCGCGCGCAGGCTCGGTGTCCGCGGCGGTATCTCGGCGGTCGTCACGTCGCCGCTCGGCCGCGCCCGCGACACCGCTCAGGCGGCTGCCGATGCACTCGGACTGCCCGTTTCGGTGCACGAGGGTCTCACCGAAACCGACTTCGGCGAGTGGGAAGGACTCACGTTCGCCGAAGCCGCGCAGCGTGATCCCGACCTGCATCGCGCGTGGCTCGGCGACACGTCGATCGCGCCGCCCGCGGGCGAGAGTTTCGACAGTGTCCGCCAACGTGTCCTGCGCGTGCGCGACGACCTGGTCGCCCGGTACGCGGGGCACAATGTGCTCGTCGTCTCGCACGTCACACCGATCAAGACGTTCCTGCAACTCGCTCTCGAATCCGGGCCCGGTCTGCTGTACCGACTGCACCTGGACCTCGCGTCGCTCAGCATCGCCGAGTTCTACGGCGACGGCGGCGCGTCCGTGCGGCTGGTCAACGACACGTCACATCTGACGGTGTCCTGACGGGGCAGCCTCACACGACGAGCCACAGCGCACCGACCGCCGCGACGAGGGCGGCGGGCGTGGTGGCGAGACCGAGTGCGGTGAATGTCCGCAGCGACGCGGGCTCGCGGGCGCGAGCAGTGACCCTGCGCCACAACATGACTGCGAGCGAGCCCACGTACGTGAGGTTCGGCCCCAGGTTCACGCCGAGGACCATCGCGAGCACCAGACCGGTCGGTGCCCCCGGACCCAGTGCCGCGAGCAGCAACAGCGTCGCGGGCAGATTGTTGAGCAGGTTCGCAGCGAGCGCTGCGAGTGTGGCGACCCACAGCAGTTCGACGAACGACGTGCCACTCGGAAGGAGCATTGCGAGCCACGTCCCGACAGGACCGTCGGCGACCGGTGCCACGACGACGCCGAGGAGCAGGACGAAGCCGCAGAACCACACGTCGATTGCATACAGAATCTTGCGCGGCGTCGTCGTGCCCCTGCGGAGCGCGACGCCGCCCAGCAGGAGGGCTGCCGCCAGCGCGACCCAGGCAGGGTCGACGCCCACGAAACCCGACACGGCGAATCCGGCGAGTGTGCACGCGAGGACTCCGAGGGCGAGCCTCGGCGTTGCGACCGAGGCCGAACTGCGCACGGCCACAGATTGTTCCGGTGAAGCGGCGTTCTCGCGCGGCGCGAGATCGCGACGAAAGAACATCCGGAACACGACGAACTCGACGACGATCGCGGCGAGCCACGGCCCGGCCGTGAGCGTGGTGAAGTGTACGAAGGACAGGCCGGTGGCCGAGAACGCCATGAGGTTGGTCAGATTCGACACCGGCAGCAGAGTGGACGCCGAATTGGCCAGGTGCGCCGTCGCATACGAGTGTGGACGCGCGTGCACGCCGAGTGAGCGCGCCGCACGGACGACGACCGGGGTGAGCAGTACGACCGTCGCGTCGAGACTCAGCACGGCCGTGACCGTCGCCGCTGCCACGAACACGAGTGCGAGCAGCCGTATCGGGCTCCCGCGCGACCCGCGTTGCAGCACCGAGGCCGTCCATCGGAACACGCCGAGTGCGTCGGCGAGGTGACCCACCGCGAGAACGGCGGCGAGGAAACCGACGGTGGGTGCCAGCGCGAGGATCTCGTCGAGTGCGCGGTCGCCGTCGACGAGGCCGAGCAGGAGCACGAGTGCGGCGGCGGGTGCGGCGGCGACGATCTCGGGCAGCCCACGCGGCCGGACGATCGCGAAGACGAGCACGGCCGCGACGAGTGCGACGGCCAGCACGCTCACACGAGCAACTTGTCGAGCGTACGCAGGTTGCGAGTGGTGACGACCGGCGCGAGCTTCCGTGCTGCCAGTGCTTTGCCGAATCGGCTCGACGTGGTGGAGCCCTTCGTGACCTCCCAGTACACGACGCCTTCGCCTGCCGCGACGCGCTCGACGGTGGGATCGAGCGAGGCCGCCGTCGCGGCGAGCGAGTCGAGTGCGTCGGCGTCGTCGACGAGCACGACGTACGGGTTGCGGTCGGCCGCCGCGGGGTCGTCGAACGGGTAGCCCGCACGGATGCGGGACAGGACGTCGTGGGGGAGCACGAACACCCGCGCGTCGTAGCCGAACTCGCGTCGCAGCGCGTCCTCGATCGCCCGTCGCAGCGCCGCCGCATCGCCTGCCTCGGCGTCGAACACGACATTGCCCGACGCGAGCACGGTGCGCACCGAGCCGAAGCCGAGGCCGGACTCGAAAACCTCGCGCAGCGGGGCCATCCTGACGGTGACGCCGCCGACGTTGACACCCCGTAGCAGCGCGACGAACCGGCTCATGGTCTCACTGTAGGACGTGGCACCGACAAGACCGGTCGGCCCGCTGACGTAGAGTGGGCGCTGCGACGAGTCGGCCGGGCGGCCGCGTCTCGCGGAACCGGCATCGGGCGATGCCAGGCCGTGGGTCGAGGAAAGTCCGGACTCCACAGAGCAGGGCGGTTGCTAACGGCAACCCGAGGTGACTCGCGGGACAGTGCCACAGAAAACAGACCGCCGGCCCAGGTCGGTAAGGGTGAAACGGTGCGGTAAGAGCGCACCAGCGTCCCGGGTGACCGGGACGGCTTGGTAAACCCCGCCCGGAGCAAGGTTGAAGGTCGCACCGCGAGGTGCGGCTGCGCAGGTGTTCGAGGGCTGCTCGCCCGAGCCTGCGGGTGAACCGCTCGAGGTACCCGGCGACGGTGTGCCCAGATGGATGGTCGCCACCCGGCTTCGGCCGGGGACAGGATCCGGCTTACACGCCGACTCGTCCGCACGGACGCCGCGGGCCCGCAAGCACAGTGCTTGCGGGCCCGCGGCGTCGGCGCAGGACGTCAGATCGGCCTGACTGCGAACAGTGTCGCCCAGTACGCCGCGGCGTCGGTGCCGAGGTAGGGGACGAGGTGGTCGAACAGGATCGTGGACATGCGTGCTCCGTTTCGTCGTTCGGTGGCGTCCGTGAGATGCATCGTCGACTTGGACGGCTGCGACCTCGCCGGATGCCCGGTCATGGGAGTCGCGCTCGGAGTTCTCGCGTGACGTGCGATTCCCGATGCGCACCGAGACTAGCAGCAACTGCCGAGACCGCCAGCGCTACGCGGAGCGGGGTGGGACACTGTCGCTATGACGGACCCGGAAGAACTCTGGTACTACAACGTCGAGGACGGCACGGTCGCGCAAGGCCTGCAGGCGCCTGCCCGCTCGCGTATGGGCCCGTACCCGGATCGCGATTCGGCGCAGCGCGCGCTCGACATCGCGAAGGAACGCAACAAGGCCGCCGATCGCGAGGACGAGGAGTGGCAGTGACGCGGGTGCGCCCGCTCAGGACGCGAGCGTGACGAACAGGTTGACCGACGCTGCGAGCACGAACGTGCCGAACAGGTAGGACAGCAGGCTCTGTCGCAGCATGGCCATGCGGATGCGGTGCGAGCCGACATTCGTGTCGGACACCTGGTACGTCATGCCGAGGACGAATGCCACGTACGCGAAGTCTCCGTACGACGGGTCCTCACGCTGGTTGAAGTCGATCCCGCCGACGGGATCGGTGTAGTAGAGCCGCGCGTAGTCCAGCGCGAACACGGTGTGCACCACGAACCACGACAGCACGATCGTCGCCAGACCGAGCACGATCGTCCAGATCTTGTCGGCGCCGTCCATCGACGCGGCGCGCACGAGCAGCAACAGCACGCTCAGCAGCGACGCGATGCTCGCCGTGGCGAGCAGCAGATCGGTCGTGTGGCGTGTCGAATCCTCCTGCGTCGCATGCCGTCGCGTCGTCTCGGAATCCATCGGCCCCACCCGCAGCCACGTGAGTGCGAGCAGGGTCGCCGCCGCGACGTCCCAGCCGAACGCCGCGGCGTAACGCCCTCCGCCTGCCGCGAGTGTCGCGCCCGCTACGACGACGCCTGCCCCGAAGGCGACGGAGACACGGACCGAGGAGTTGTGGAACTCGCGGGAGCTGGGGGACTCGCGGGGCTCGCTCACCGGAAGTGGTCCGTTGCGGCGACGAGATGGTGCACGGTGCCGGGCTCGAGCGCCGCGTGGCCCGCGTCGTCGACGATGTGCAGCTCCGATCCCGGCCACGCGCGGTGCAGTTCCCACGCGCTCGTCGCGGGACACACGATGTCGTAGCGCCCCTGCACGAGGACACCGGGGATGCCCGCGAGCAGGTGGGCGTCGCGTAGCAGTTGGCCTTCGTCGAGGAAGCCCCGGTGGCGGAAGTAGTGGTTCTCGATGCGGGCGAACGCGGTGGCGAAGCGCGGCTCCGAGGTCTCCGCGACTCGGCCGGGGGAGGGGAGCAGCGTGCTCGTCGCGCCTTCCCACGAGGACCACGCGATCGCGGCCGCCTCCGCGATCGCGGGGTCCTCGTCGTGCAGCAGTCGGTGGTAGTCGGCGACGAAGTCGCCGGAGCGGGTGTGCTCGGGGACGGCGGCCTCGAACTGTGCCCAGCGTTCCGGGAAGACGTGCCCCGCGCCGCCGTTGTAGTACCAGTCGATCTCGCTGCGTCGCAACAGGAATATCCCGCGCAGGACGAGTTCGGTGACGCGGCCGGGGTGTGTCTGCGCGTAGGCGAGGGCGAGCGTCGAGCCCCACGAGCCACCGAACACCTGCCAGCGTTCGATGCCGAGTGCCCGGCGCAGCGCCTCGAGGTCGTCGACGAGATGCCAGGTCGTGTTGACCGTGAGGTCGGCGCCGTCGGCGACGTGCGGAGTCGAACGGCCGCAGCCGCGTTGATCGAACAACACGATGCGGTATGCGGCGGGATCGAAGAAGCGGCGCTGCTCGGGATCTGTGCCTCCGCCGGGCCCGCCGTGCACGAACACGACCGGTTTGCCCTCGGGGCTACCGCTCGTCTCCCAGTACAGCGACTGGCCGTCGCCGACGTCGAGACGGCCGCTGTCGTACGGCTCGATCGGCGGATACAGCGTGCGCGGTTCGCTCATGCCGCGACGGTACCCGGCAGGAGGTCAGAACCCGACGAGGCCGGACGCGAGATCGGGGATCTCGAGCGCGGTGAGTGCGTCGGCCCGGACCTGCGGGCACGCGGCCGACGTGATGGTGTCGATGCGTCCTCGGTCGGTGGCGAAGTCGATCGCACCCAGGTTGTGGTGCGCGAGCCATGTGCCGACGACGATGTTGAGCCCGCCCTTACCGATGGTGGGCGTGTACGTGCGCCAGTTCTGCAGCTGGCCTTCGAGATCGGAACACAGGCTCTGCGCCTGTGCCGCGGTGACGTCCCCCGGGGCCGGTTCGGTACCCGGGGGAGCCGCTGCGGACGGGGAGTCGGGAGCCGACGGGGACCCGGGAGCGGAGGACGGCGCGCCTGCGGTACCACACGCGACCGCGGCGAACGCGGCGCCCACGCACAGCGCGACCGCGGTGAGTCGGCTGTGGGTACGTCCGCTGGTGATGCGGCCGCGGTCTCGACACCCACTGGGCGCCATCGTGCCTCCCTGGCTTGC
The DNA here is from genome assembly GCF_012726205.1 of Rhodococcus sp. HNM0569. Taxonomy (GTDB): domain Bacteria; phylum Actinomycetota; class Actinomycetes; order Mycobacteriales; family Mycobacteriaceae; genus Rhodococcus_F. The sequence goes on from NZ_JAASAE010000005.1 coordinate 38,491, forward strand.
CGTCGACGTGCTCAGAAGCTGTGCTCGGGTCCGGGGAAGGTGCCCCGGCGCACCTCGTCGGCGTAGGCCGCGGCTGCGGCGCGCAGCTCGTCGCCGACGGTGCCGAACCGCTTGACGAACTTCGCGGTGCGTCCGCTCGTGTATCCGGCCATGTCCTGCCATACGAGGACCTGGGCGTCGCATTCCGGGCCGGCGCCGATGCCGACGGTCGGGATCTGCAGCTTGCGCGTGACCTGGCCGGCGATGTCGGCGGGCACCATCTCCATCACGACGGAGAACGCGCCCGCCTCCTGCACCGCGATGGCGTCGGCGACCAGCCGTTCGGCGGCGTCGCCGCGGCCCTGTACGCGGAAGCCGCCGAGGCCGTTGACGCTCTGCGGTGTGAAACCGATGTGTGCCATCACGGGGATGCCTGCGGCCGTGAGCGCCGCGATCTGCGGTGCGACGCGCTCGCCGCCCTCGAGCTTGACCGCGTGCGCGAGGCCTTCCTTCATGAACCGGGTGGCGGTGGCGAGGGCCTGCTCGGGCGACGCCTCGTAGCTGCCGAAGGGCAGGTCGGCGACGACGAGTGCGTGCGGCGCGCCGCGCACGACGCCCCGGACGAGCGGGAGAAGTTCGTCGACGGTCACCGGAACCGTGGTGTCGTAGCCGTAGACGACGTTCGCGGCGGAGTCGCCGATCAGCAGGACCGGAATGCCTGCTTCTTCGAAGAGTCGTGCGCTCGAGTAGTCGTACGCGGTGAGCATCGCCCAGCGCTCGCCGTGCGACTTCATCTCCTGCAGGTGATGGATGCGCGTCTTACGCGTCGGCGCGGTGGACCCGCCGTAGAGAGGTGCCTCGCCGGGCGAGTTCGTGGCAGCCGTGTTCGTCTCGGACATGGTGTCCCTTTCGTGCCTCGAGGCCCGCGAGCGGGTCCCCGGGTGTATGGGTCATGACTTCCTCATTGTGCACCACGCTGCGACGGTCGGTCTGTGTGGTGTGTCACCGCCCCGCGAGCGGTCGTGGACCTGTCCGGTCCCGGCACCTGGCACGATCAGGGTATGCGAATCGTCGACGGCGGCCGGGCACGATCGATCGCGGTGGTCGCGGTCCTCGCCGCGTGCGGGCTGACCGCGGCCTGCGCGCCGCCCGAGCCGGGTCGGGCCGAACCCGAGCAGGGCGCGGCGTCCGAGGGGGCGCCCGCGGCGCTCGAGCGCTTCTACACGCAGACCCTCGACTGGGGGCCGTGCGACTCCTACGACACCGACGGCACGCTCGCGGGCACGTCCCTCGAGTGTGCGCGCGTCGACGTGCCGGTCGACTACGACGATCCGGCGGGTGCCTCGGCGGAGATCGCGATCTCGCGGTCGGCGGCCTCGGGTGACCGGCTCGGATCGTTGCTCGTCAATCCCGGCGGGCCGGGCGCGTCGGGGCTCTCGCTCGCGTCGGTCGCCGACGGCACCGAGATCGGCGCACGATTCGACGTCGTCGGCTTCGACCCGCGGGGCGTCGGCGCGTCGACCCCCGCGATCGAGTGCCTCACCGATCGGGAGAACGACGAACGGCGAGCCCGCAGCGAGATCGACATGTCGCCGGACGGGATCGCGGAGACCGAGAAGCACCGCCGCGAGTATGCGCAGGCCTGTGCCGAACGCACGGGCTCCGACGTCCTCGCCCACGTCGGGACACGAGACGTCGTGCAGGACATGGACGTGATCCGCGCGGTGCTCGGCGACACGCGGCTGAACTACCTCGGCTACTCGTACGGCACCCGGCTCGGCAGCGCCTATGCGGAACAGTTCCCCGACCGTGTGCGCGCGATGATCCTCGACGGCGCGGTCGACCCCGGACAGGATCCCGTCGACGAGGTCGTCGAGCAGGCCGCGGGCTTCCAGCAGGCGTTCGACGCCTTCGCCGCCGACTGCATGCGCACGAGCGCATGCCCCCTCGGGGACGATCCGGCCCAGGCGAATGCGCGCTTCCAGCAACTCGTCGAGCCGCTCGTGACGCGTCCGGCCGCGACGACCGATCCCCGTGGCCTCGGGTACGGCGACGCGATCACCGGGGTGCAGCAGGCGTTGTACTCGCCGACCCTGTGGGGCCCGCTGCGCGGTGGACTCACGAGCCTCGCTCGCGGCACCGGCGACGCGCTGCTGAGCCTCGCCGACCTGTACGAGGGCCGTGCCGACGACGGCACCTACAGCAACATCAACGACGCGTTCAACGCGGTGCGCTGCGTCGACGACCCGCCCGTCACCGACCGTGCCGTCGCGGGGGAGTCCGACATGCGGTACCGGGAGGCGGCGCCCTTCCTCGACGACGGGCGCGGAACTGGCCAGGCGCCGCTCGACGTGTGTGCCTTCTGGAGCGTGCCGCCGACGGGGGAGCCGCACGAGATCGCGGTGGACGGGCTGCCCCCCGTGATGGTCGTGTCGACGACCGGTGATCCGGCGACGCCGTACCAGGCCGGTGTCGACCTGGCGCGGCAGCTCGGTGGCACACTGCTGACGTACGACGGCACGCAGCACACGGTCGTGCTCGACGGCGTCGCATGCGTCGACGAGGCCGCGGCGCGCTATCTCGAGGACCCCGCGGCCTCGCCGCCCGAGTTGCGGTGCTGACCGTTACCAGCGAAGTAACACGGATTTAACGAACTGTGCATAGTCTCGCGCACATGGACCGGCAAAAGGAATTCGTGCTGCGCACCCTCGAAGAGCGCGACATCCGCTTCGTGCGGTTGTGGTTCACGGACGTGCTCGGATACCTCAAGTCGGTGGCCATCGCCCCGGCGGAACTCGAGGGCGCGTTCGAAGAGGGGATCGGGTTCGACGGGTCGTCGATCGAGGGCTTCTCGCGGGTGTCCGAGGCCGACACGGTCGCCAAGCCCGATGCGTCGACATTCCAGATCCTGCCGTGGGCGTCGAGCAAGGGCCACCAGCACTCGGCCCGCATGTTCTGCGACATCGCGATGCCCGACGGGTCGCCGTCGTGGGCCGATTCCCGCCACGTCCTGCGCCGCCAACTCAACAAGGCGGGCGATCTCGGGTTCAGCTGCTATGTGCACCCCGAGATCGAGTTCTTCCTGCTCAAAGACCTCCCGAACGACGGCACGCCGCCCGAGCCCGCCGACTACGGCGGATACTTCGACCAGGCAGTGCACGAAGCCGCCCCGAACTTCCGCAGGCATGCGATCGACGCGCTCGAATCGATGGGCATCTCGGTCGAGTTCAGTCACCACGAAGGCGCGCCCGGCCAGCAGGAGATCGATCTGCGCTATGCCGACGCGCTGTCGATGGCCGACAACGTCATGACCTTCCGGTACGTCGTCAAGGAGGTGGCGATCGGCGAGGGCGTGCGGGCGAGCTTCATGCCCAAGCCGTTCAGCGATCAGCCGGGCTCGGCGATGCACACGCACATGAGCCTGTTCGAGGGCGATACCAATGCCTTCCACAATCCCGACGATCCGATGCAGTTGTCGGCCACCGGCAAGGCGTTCATCGCGGGGATTCTCGAGCACGCGAGTGAGATCAGCGCGGTCACCAACCAGTGGGTCAACTCGTACAAGCGACTCGTGCACGGCGGCGAGGCGCCCACTGCGGCGTCGTGGGGCCCGTCCAACCGATCCGCGCTCGTGCGCGTGCCGATGTACACGCCCAACAAGGCGTCGTCGCGCCGGGTCGAGATCCGTAGCCCCGACTCGGCGTGCAATCCGTACCTCACGTTCGCGGTGCTCGTCGCTGCCGGACTGCGGGGCATCGAGAAGAACTACGAGCTGCCGCCCGAGGCCGAGGACGACGTGTGGTCGCTCACGCCCGCCGAGCGGCGCGCGATGGGCTACCGCGAGCTGCCGCAGAATCTCGACGACGCGCTGCGCGAGATGGAACGCTCCGAGCTCGTCGCGGAGGCGCTCGGCGAGCACGTGTTCGACTACTTCCTGCGCAACAAGCGCAAGGAGTGGGAGGACTACCGCGGCCTCGTCACGCCGTTCGAGCTGAAGTCGTACCTGGGTTTGTGAACACGAGGGTTGTGAACGCGAGAATGGTGAAGCCGCCGACAGCACGATCCGTCGTCCCGGGCCCGGGCCGGCTGGGCCTCGTCGAACCCACGGCGCCCACCGACTTGGCGGAGCTCGGGTGGCAGGGGCTCGAGAGCATCGAGCTGCTGTGGTCACTCTCGCGCGCACCCGATGCCGATCTCGCGTTGCGCTCGGTCGTGCGGCTGCGCGAGGCGCTGGGCGACGACTGGCCCGAGCTCGACGCCGCCCTGCGCACCGAGAAAGGCTTTCGGGGCCGCCTGCTCGCGTTGTTCGGCTCGTCCACCGCGCTCGCGGACCACGTCGTGGCGCACCCGTCGACGTGGCGGTTGCTGCGCGGCGACGACATCGAGCTCCCGACGCGCGACGAGCTGATCTCCTCGTTCCTCGACGTCGTCGGCGCCGAACCCGAAGAGGGCATTCCGTCGGATTCGCTGGTGTATCGGGCCGCGGTCACCGGCCCGGACGCAGTCGCCGTGCTGCGCGACGCCTACCGTGACCGCCTGGTCGTACTCGCGGCGGTCGACCTCGCCGCCACGGTCGAGGACGAGCCGGTCCTGCCGTATCCCGTCGTGGGACACCATCTGTCCGACCTCGCCGACGCCGCGCTCACCGCTGCCCTGTCGGTCGCGGTCGCCACCGTGTGTACCGACGCGCCGTGCCCGCTTCGGCTCGCCGTCATCGCGATGGGCAAGTGCGGTGCCCGCGAACTCAACTACGTCTCGGACGTCGACGTCGTGTTCGTCGCCGAGCCGGCCGACGCGCTCGCGAGCCGTGTCGCGGGCGAGATGATGCGCATCGGTTCGTCGGCCTTCTTCGACGTCGATGCGGCGCTGCGGCCGGAGGGAAAGTCGGGCGAGCTCGTCCGCACCCTCGAATCACATGTCGCGTACTACACGCGTTGGGCCAAGACGTGGGAGTTCCAGGCGCTGCTCAAGGCGCGTCCGATGACGGGCGACCTCGCGCTCGGCCGAGACTACGTCGACGCCGTCACCCCGATGGTGTGGACCGCGTCCGAACGCGAGGACTTCGTGCCCGAGGTGCAGGCGATGCGCCGACGCGTCGAGGCGACGGTGCCCACGGAGCTGCGTGAGCGCGAACTCAAACTCGGCCGCGGCAGCCTGCGCGACGTCGAGTTCGCGGTGCAGTTGCTGCAACTGGTGCACGGCCGCGCCGACGAGAACTTGCGCGTCGCGAGCACCGTCGACGCGCTCACCGCGCTCGCCGCGGGCGGCTATGTCGGTCGCGACGACGCTGCGAACCTCACCGCGTCGTACGAGTTCCTCCGCTTGCTCGAGCACCGACTGCAGCTGCAGCGGCTCAAGCGCACCCACACCCTGCCTCCCGACAACGACGAGGAGTCGCTGCGGTGGCTCGCGCGCGCGGCCCACATGCGCCCCGACGGCACGCGCGACTCGCTCGGCGTGCTGCGCGGCGAGATCAAACGCAATGCGCACCGTGTCCGCCGCTTGCACGCGAAGCTGTTCTACCGCCCCCTCCTCGAGTCGGTCGCGCGGATGGACAAGGACGCGATCGTCCTCACCCCGGATGCGGCGAAGCGTCAGCTCGCCGCCCTCGGCTACACCGCGCCCGACAACGCGCTCGGTCACCTCACCGCGCTCACGAAGGGCGCGTCACGCAAGGGCCGGATCCAGGCGTTGCTGCTGCCGAACCTGCTCGAGGCCCTCGCCGACACCCCCGACCCCGACGCCGGCCTGCTGGCCTATCGCCGGCTGTCGGAGGCGATGAACGACCAGACGTGGTTCCTGCGGCTGCTGCGCGACGAGGCGTCGGTCGCCGAGCGCCTGATGACGATTCTCGGCGCGTCGGCCTACCTGCCCGACCTGCTGATCAAGGCACCCGAGGTCATCCGTCTGCTCGGCGACTCGCCGTCGGGTCCGCGCCTGCTCGAGGCGGCGCCCGAGGACGTCGCGAAGGGCATTCTCACCGCGTCGGGGCGCTACGACGACCCCAAGCGGGCCGTTGCCGCGGCGCGCGCGTTGCGCAGGCACGAACTCGCGCGTGTGGCGTCGGCAGACGTGCTCGGCATGGTCGACGTGCCGCAGGTGTGCAAGGCACTCTCCTCGGTGTGGGCGGCAGTGCTCGGGTCGGCTCTCGCCGCCGTGGTCAACGCCGACGTCGCCCGACGCGGCGGCTCCGCGCCCGCCACATTCGCGGTCATCGGGATGGGCCGGCTCGGCGGTTTCGAGCTGGGATACGGGTCGGACGCCGACGTGCTGTTCGTGTGCGAACCGGTCGACGGCGCCGACGAGACACAGGCGGTCAAGTGGGCGAACACGATCGCCGACCGGGTGCGCACCCTGCTGGGTGCACCCAGCACCGACCCGCCGCTCGAGGTCGACACCGGGCTGCGTCCCGAGGGCCGCAACGGTCCGGTCGTGCGCACCCTCGGGTCGTACCGCGCGTACTACGAGCAGTGGGCGCAGACGTGGGAGATCCAGGCGCTCCTGCGGGCCACTGTGGTGGCGGGCAACCAGGACCTGGGGCTGCGTTTCCTGCACATGATCGACGAGTTCCGGTATCCCGAGGGCGGCGTGTCCGACAGCGCGGTCCGTGAGATCCGGCGGATCAAGGCGCGGGTCGACTCCGAACGGCTGCCCCGCGGTGCCGACCCGGCGACGCACACCAAGCTCGGCCGCGGCGGCCTCGCCGACATCGAGTGGACGGTGCAGCTGCTGCAGCTGTGTCACGCCAACGACATTCCGGCGCTGCACAACACGTCCACTCTCGAGTCGCTCGACGCGATCGAGAAGGCGGGTCTGCTCGACTCCGAGGACGTGTCGTTGCTGCGCGACAGCTGGATCACCGCCACCAAGACCCGCAACTGCCTCGTGCTGGTGCGTGGCAAGCCGACCGACCAGCTGCCCGGCTCGGGCAAGGTACTCGCGGCGGTCGCGCAGATGTCCGGCTGGAACAGTGAGGACGCGGGCGAATTCCTCGACCACTACCTGCGGGTCACGCGGCGCGCGCGCGGTGTCGTCGAACGCGTCTTCGGAGCCTGATTTCCGGACGGACCGTGCTCGTCACGCCGCGGAGGCCGGTTCGACACCTCCGCGTGACCAGTTCGTGCGCCAGGAGAAACCGGATCGCCGGTTCGTGGGCGGAGACGCGACTAGGAATGAGGGCATGGGCCTCGCACTCGTCGCAGTTCTCCTGTTCCCCGTCGCGCTGATGTTCGGCGCGCTGTTCCTCGAGGCGATCGAGACGAGCCTGTCGGGCTCGCAGGACGACTTCGCACTGCCCTACGTCGAGTCGGAAAGTCCTGGGACATACCGGGATCCGCTGCGTTACGGGGCCGACGACGGCGTCGATGCGGACATCGCTCAAGGCGTCGACACGAAGCCCTCGGCGACGAGCCAGTCGCGTGCCACCGCCGCAGGTTCCCTGCCCTCGACGTCGACCTGACGGTTGAGCTCGCTCGCGACGTCGTTGGTGAGTTTCGCGGAGATCGGCGCCATGACCTCGGCGACCTGGGGGTGCGCCTCCGCGAATTCCTGTCGCATCACGATGGCCGCGTTGTACTTCGGGAAGAACGACTTGTCGTCGTCGAGCAACACGAGATCGAGTGCGATGATGCGGCCGTCGGTGGTGAAGACCTCGCCGAATCGGCACTGTGCGCCGTCCGCCGTCGCCTGATAGATGATGCCGGTCTGCAGGATCCGCCGCTCGACGGCGTTCGCGTCGAAACCGTAGTGCGCGGCCATGCCCGGGAAGCCGTCCTGGCGCACGTTGAACTCGGTCTCGACGCAGGTCGTCGCGGCCGCGGGGTCGGTGCGCACCAGTTCGGCGTAGTCGGACAGGGTGCGCACACCGGTTTCCTCGGCGGTCCGCCGGTTCATCGCGAGTGCGTAGGTGTTGTTCATCGGTGCGGGGTCGGTCCACACCATGCCGTTGCGTTCGAGATCGGCGTCGCGCACAGCCTCGAACTGCTGCTGCGGGTCGGGGATCGGCTGCTCGTTGCCGAGGTAATTGATCCAGCCGGTGCCGGTGTACTCGTACGTGATGTCGATCTGGCCGGCGAGCTGGGCCTCGCGCGTGGAGTTCGAACCCTGGATGTTGGTGAGGTCGCGGACGTCCGCGCCTGCCGCTTCGAGCGCGAACTCGATGATGTAGCCGAGGACCACCTGCTCGGTGAAGTCCTTCGAGCCGACGGTGACGGCGACGCCGTCGAGTTCCGGGACCGGCTGGATGCTGCCGGGGCCCACCTCGAGCGGCACCGAACTGCCGGACTCGAGCCCGCACGACGCGCTCGACACGAGAGTGATCGCCGCGGCGCACGCGCACAGCGCGGTGCGCAGCCGGTGCCTCGCTGTCCTTCGGGTCATCGCAGCCCCTTCGGTCCGAGGAATTGCTCGGCGAGTGCCCCCAGCCAGTCGACGAACAGTGCCAGCGCGATCGCGAGCACAGCGCCGACGACGAGGGTGACATTGTCGCGAAGCTTGTATCCGGTGTCGATGAGGATGCCGAGACCACCCGCGCTGACCAGGAAGCTCAGCGTCGCGGTGCCGACCGCAAGCACCAGCGACGTGCGCAGGCCCGCCAGCACGTAGGGGATCGCGAGCGGGATCTCGACGGTGCGCAGCACCTTGAGTGCCGACATGCCTTGCCCGCGCCCCGCGTCGATCAGCGACGGATCGACCTGTTGCAGGCCCAGCATCGTGTTACGCAGCACAGGAAGCAACGAATAGAACGCGATGGGCAGCACACCGATCCAGAAGCCGGTGGTGCCTGTCCAGAGGAACAGCAGAACGAGCAGGCCGATCGCGGGTGCGGCCTGACCGATGTTGGCGATACCGATGAAGATCGGGGCGAGCTTGTCGAATCCTGGTCGGGTGAGCAGGATTCCGAGCGGCACCGCGATGATCACGACGAGCAGCACGATCACCACGGTGAGCAGGATGTGCTGCCACGTGAGGGTGGCGATGTTCGACGCGTTGAGGCTCGCCTTCTGCGTCGTCGTGAGATCACGCGTGAACGCCCAGATCAGGATGCCGGCCACGAGCACCACGATGACGCTGGGCTGGACGAGGAGCCGTATCCGGTCGACGGTCACGGGGCGGCCTCCCCGTTCTCGGGTGACCGGCCGGTGTCGCCCACCCTCGGCACCTCACCGGTGTCGTCCTCGTCCGCGTATTCGGCCCGCATCGCCGCGAGATGACGCACGAGCGTGTCGATCGTGACGACACCCTCGTACTCACCGCGGCGGCCGGTGACGACGGCGGTGGCGGATCCTTCTTCGAGCAGCGCCTCGAGCGCGTCCTGCAGGGTCGACTGCCGCGACACGACCTCGCCGATCGGAACGCCGACGCCGCGCAACGAGGACGCGTGCGCGAGATCGCGCGTGGACACCCAGGACACGGGGCGTCGCCGCTCGTCGAGCACGATGACCCAGGGGTTCTTGCGGCCGGCCAGCAGTGTGCGCACCGACTCGACGCTGTCGGTGATCGCGACGGTGGGGCGGGTGCCGAGTTTGACGTCGCGCACGCGGTCGAGCGTGAGCTGCTTGAGCGCGGCACCCGACCCGACGAATCCTTCGACCGTCTCGTTGGCGGGCGCGGCGAGGATCGCACTGGGCGTGTCGTACTGCATGATCGTCGACCGCGGGCCGAGTACCGCGATGCGGTCGCCGAGTTTGACGGCCTCGTTGAAGTCGTGCGTGACGAACACGATGGTCTTGCGCAGCTCCTCCTGCAGGTGCATCAGCTCGTCCTGCAGCAGGCCGCGCGTGATGGGATCGACCGCACCGAACGGCTCGTCCATCAGCAACACCGGGGGGTCGGCCGCGAGTGCGCGTGCGACGCCGACGCGCTGTTGCTCACCGCCGGACAGCTGCCGCGGGTAGCGGCCGGCGTACACGCCCGGATCGAGTCCGACGAGATCGAGCATTTCCTCGGTGCGGGCACGGATCCGTGCTTTGTCCCAGCCGAGCAGGCCCGGCACGGGCGCGATGTTCTTCGCCACCGTCATGTGCGGGAACAGTCCGGCTTGCTGGATCGAGTAGCCGATGCCTCGGCGGAGCTTGTCCGGGTCGATCGACAGCGCGTCGCGCCCGCCGATCGTGATGGTGCCCGACGTGGGCTCGATGAGCCGGTTGATCATCCGCATCGTGGTGGTCTTGCCGCCGCCGGACGGCCCGACGAGCACCACGAGCTCGCCTGCGGGGATCTCGAGCGAGACGTCGTCCACAGCAGGGGTCTTCGAACCGGGGTACGTCTTGGTGACGTTCTCGAGCACGATGTCGACGCCGGAGATCTGCGGCTTGTCGTCGGTCGTCGCGGTGTCAGTCACGGAGCCCCCTCGAGGTCGTCAGCTTTCCGATGAGCACATAGATGCCGTCCAGGACGAGCGCGAGAACGACGATGAGCACCGTGCCGGTGAGCGCTTGGGGCACCGCGGTGGGGCTGCCGACGCGGGACAGGCCCGAGAAGATCAGGTTGCCGAGGCCGGGGCCCTTCGCGTAGGCGGCGATCGCGAGGATGCCCATCAGCATCTGCGTCGCGACGCGCATGCCCGCGAGGATCGACGGCCACGCGATGGGCAGCTCGATGCGGCCGAGCACACCGAGCCTGCTCATCCCGACGCCACGCGCGGCGTCGGTGACGGCGGGGTCGACGGATGCGAGCCCGATGATCGTGTTGCGGATGATCGGCAACAACGCGTACAGCACGAGCGCGGTGACCGTCGGCCGGACACCGAGCCCGAGAATCGGGATCAGCAGACCCAGCAGTGCGAACGACGGGACGGTGAGGATCGCGCTCGCGAGCGCGGTCGCGACCGCCGACCCGGCCGGACTGCGATACACCGCGATGCCGATGGCGACCGCCACGATCGTGGCGAGGACCACGGATTGGATGACCGCGCTGACATGCAGATACGAGTCCGTCAGCAGCTGTAACTTGCGTGCGGATACGAAATCCCACAGTTGTCCGAAGTCCAAATGTCCGCCTGCCTCACCGTGTAACCTTGCCCGGCCTTCCGGTTCGAATGCCCTCCCAACTTAGCCCCGCGAAGAGGATCGGGTGGGACAACGACCGGAGTTGCCAGGCGGGGGAGGTGCCGTCACAGGGCTGTGGCGACCTTCCACGCCGAGTGCATCGCACCCTCGATGTAGTCGACCGATCCCGCGTCGCCGACCACCCGGACATCGAGATCGGCACCGGTCAGCCGGTCCGCGAGCGGCGCCGCGGCCGAGACGCCGGATGCGACGATCACCATGCGCGCGGGCGCCGACATCGACGTGCTGTCGACGGTGAATTCGACGGTGTTGCGGGTGATCCGGTCCACGGTGACATTGCGGTGCACCGTCAGTCCCAGCTCCTTGGCGTGTTTGGCGGCCGTCCACCGGCGCGGCATCGCCATCGGCACACCGAGCTGTTGCCCGTCGGCGAGCAGGGTGACGCGGCTTCCGCGCTCGGCCATGAACTCGGCGAGCTCGAGGCCGACGAGCGAGCCGCCGATCACGACGACATCCTTCGCCATCGGAAGGTAGCGCAGGAAGCGGGTGCTCAGGGCGCGGATGCGTTCGGCGCTCGAGGTCACGCCCGCCAGCTTCCCGAGCTTGCTCGCCGCGCGGAGGAGCAGCGTCTGGTCCGACACGTCGCCGGTGCCGGTCATCAGCGCCCGCATGCTGTCGCCGGTGTGCACATGCGGCAGGTCGCCGCCGGGTACCGTCGGCCGCTCACGCACAGCGCCGGTCGCGACGACCACGACGTCCGGGTTCAGCGCCCGGATCGACTCCGGGGTTGCCTCGGTGCGGAGCCGCACGTCGATGCCGAGGCGGTCCACTTCTTCGGTCAGCCAACGCAACAGGCGTCCGTTGTCCGGTGTGGTCAGCGACGAGAACCACAGGGTGCCGCCCAGTCGGTCGGCCTTGTCGAGGATCGTGACCTGGTGGCCGCGTTCGGTGGCGACGCGGGCGGTTTCCAGGCCGCCCGGCCCGGCACCCACGACCACGACGCGTTTGGGCTTGGAGCCGCGCACGAACGGAACCAGGCCCTCGTTGCCCAATGCGGGATTCACGGCGCAGATCGGTGTGCCGTCCCAGAAGTTCTCCTGCACACATACGTAACAGTTGATGCACGGCCGAACCTGTGCGGCGCGCCCCGATTTCAGCTTGCCGACCAGCTCCGGGTCGGCAAGCAGCTGGCGGCCCATCGCCACGAAATCGGTGTCGCCGTCCGCGATCATCTTCTCGCCGACCTCGGGCAGCATGCGGCCGACGGTGATGACCGGAATCGACACGGCGCGCTTGATGATCGCGGCGTTGTGGGTGTAGAAGCCGACCTTGTCGGGCAGCGGGCCGTCGGTGAAGTTCGCGAACGCGTTCAGCGCGGTGCCCGAGACGTGGATCGCGTCGGCCCCGGCGTCCTCGAACATCTTCGCCGAGGCGGCGGCCTCCTCGACGGTGATCCCGTCTGTCTCCCCGTATTCCTGGCCGGCGACACGCACGATCACGGCGAGCCCGTCGCCGACCGTGTCCTTGACGGCGCGGACGACCTCGCACGTGAGGCGGGCACGGTTCTCGAGCGTGCCGCCGTACTCGTCGGTGCGCTGGTTGGTGTAGCGGCTCAGGAAGGCGCCGAGCACGTAGTTGTGCGCGACGTGGATCTCGACGGCATCGCCGCCTGCGGCGAGTACGCGGCCCGCTGCCTCCGCGAACATGCGGATCAGCCATGCGATGTCGTCCTCGTCGGCGACGTGGAAGGTGGGCTTCTTGCCGCTGTTGACGGCGGCCATCTTCTGCAGTTCCTCCGGCGTGCAGTCGATCATCGCGCTCATGTCGCCGGGTGGTTTCGGCAGGGTCGGCACCAGCTGCGGGCGGTCCTGGAGGGTGTCGATACGTGCGACCTTGCCGTGGTGGGTCATCTGGACGCACAGCTTGCTGCCCGCGTCGTGCACGGCGTCGGCGAGCGCTGCGAGGCCGGGGATGAACCGGTCCTCGGACAGGCCCGGTTCCTTCTCGCTCGCGCAGCCCACGGGATAGGCGACGGCGCAGCATCCGGTGATGATCAGGCCGGTACCGCCCGCCGCGCGCGCGGCGAAATGGTCGATGTCGCCCTGCTCGATCTCGCCGTCCTCGCACAGGTTCATGTCCATCGCGGGCATCACGACCCGGTTGTCGAGGGACATCGGCCCGATGCGGCCGGGGGAGAGGAGGTGCGGATATGCCGTGCGCTCGTCGGTCTTCACGGGCCGCAACGGTATTGCGCGCCGCGCGCGCGGTCTGCGTCGCTCTCGGTCTGCGGGACCGGTGGGACCCGAAGACCGGTGCCTCGGGAACGCGAACGGGCCCACCCGCGGAAGCGGATGGGCCCGTTCGGAACAGCCGGTGTCCGTCGGCTGCGCCGACTCGTGCCGACTCAGACGTCGTAGTAGAGCTGGAACTCGTAGGGGTGCGGGCGCAGGTTGACCGGCGCGATCTCGTTCTCACGCTTGAAGGAGATCCAGTTCTCGATCAGGTCCTCGGTGAACACGCCACCCTCGGTGAGGTACTCGTGGTCCTGCTCGAGGCGGTCGATGACGGCGGGCAGGCTGGTGGGAGCCTGCGGGATGCCCTTGGCTTCCTCGGGCGGAAGCTCGTAGAGGTCCTTGTCGACCGGCGCCATCGGCTCGATCTTGTTCTTGATGCCGTCGAGGCCTGCGAGCATCTGCGCCGCGAACGACAGGTACGGGTTGCCCGACGAGTCGGGGGCGCGGAACTCGAGGCGCTTGGCCTTGGGGTTGTTGCCCGTGATCGGGATGCGCACGGCGGCCGAGCGGTTGCGCTGGCTGTAGACGAGGTTGATGGGGGCCTCGTAGCCGGGAACCAGGCGATGGTACGAGTTGATCGTCGGGTTGGTGAACGCGAGCAGCGACGGCGCGTGGTGCAGGATGCCGCCGATGTAGTGGCGCGCGAGATCCGACAGGCCCGCGTAGCCGGCCTCGTCGTGGAACAGCGGCTTGCCGTCCTTCCACAGCGACTGGTGCACGTGCATGCCCGAGCCGTTGTCGCCGAACAGGGGCTTCGGCATGAAGGTGACGGACTTGCCCGCCGCCCACGCCGTGTTCTTGACGATGTACTTGAACAGCTGCAGGTCGTCGGCCGCGTGGAGCAGCGTGTTGAACTTGTAGTTGATCTCGGCCTGGCCGGCGGTGCCGACCTCGTGGTGGCCACGTTCGATCTCGAAACCGGCGTTCTGCAGGTTGGTGGTGATCTCGTCGCGCAGGTCGACGTAGTGGTCGTACGGGGCGACAGGGAAGTAGCCGCCCTTCGCGCGCACCTTGTAGCCGAGGTTCGGCGAGCCGTCGGGGTTGCGGTCGGAGCCGGTGTTCCACGCGCCCGAGACCGAGTCGATCTTGTAGAAGGCGCCGTTCATCTGCGAGTCGTACGAGATCGAGTCGAAGATGTAGAACTCGGCTTCGGCACCGAAGAATGCGGTGTCGGCGATGCCGGTGCTCTTGAGGTATTCCTCCGCCTTGCGTGCGACATTGCGGGGGTCGCGGCTGTACGCCTCACGCGTGAACGGATCGTGCACGAAGAAGTCGACGTTGAGCGTCTTGGCTGCGCGGAACGGGTCGACGCGCGCCGTCGTGACATCCGGCAGCAGCATCATGTCGGACTCGTGGATCGACTGGAAACCACGCACCGACGAGCCGTCGAACGCGAGACCGTCGTCGAAGACGTCCTGGTTGAACGCCGCGGCGGGAATCGAGAAGTGCTGCTGGGTGCCCGGAAGATCGGTGAACCGGACGTCGACGTACTCGATGTTCTCGTCCGCGATGAACTTGATGACCTCTTCGGCCGTGGTGAACGCCACGCTTGTGCTCCTTAATTCGTTTCAGCCAAGTGGTGATGGCGAATCCGTCGACCGAGAGGGTATGGAGACGGTGTTGCCCGCGAGTCAACCACTTGTTTCGCCCATGTTACGCATCGCGTTGTGCTGCACGGACGCACTCGTGTGACCCTGTCCACACCGGTCGACGGTCGCCGCAGCCGCGTCCCTGGCCGGACGCCTATCCTGGTACACATGGCACGCATAACCGGCAGCTGGCTCTCCGGACCCTCGGCCGCTCTCCCGAAAGATGCCGACGGCAGCGCGCAGGCGTACCGCGGCGAACGGCTCGGTCTCCCTGCCGACGGCCCCGGTGCGCTCTCCGGCAACGGTCGCCGGTTGTGGGCACTGCTCGTCGACTGGTTGCTGTCGATGGGCGTCGCGATGCTCATCGTGCGCGGCGAGCAGGCGTTCGAAGGGCCCGTCTCGACGGTCACGCTGCTCGTGTGGTTCGTGATGGGCGTCGTGTGCGTGTCGCTGTTCTCGTTCACGCCCGGTCAACTGCTGTTCGGCATCCAGGTGGCACGCGTCGACGCACCCGCGAAGGTCGGCTTCGTGCGCGCGCTCGGCCGGCAGCTGCTGTTGTCGTTCGTGGTGCCCGCGCTCGTCGCGGACATCGACGCACGCGGTATGCAGGACCGCGCGACCGGCACGGGATTGGTCCGGTCGCGCTGACGCGGCCCGATCCGCGCGCTGGTCAGCGCCTGCGAATCGTGCGCTGGACGCCACGCATCTTGGCGCCACCGGGGATCGGCCCCTTGGGGAGTGCGGCACCGCCACCGCCTCGGCTGCTGAGCGCCGACAGCCGGCTCTCGATCGTGTCCATGCGCTTGGTGTCGATGTTGCGGGGCAGCTTCGTGAGGCGCTTCTGCAGCTGCGACAGCGGAACCTGGCCCTCGTCGTTGCCGATCACGAGGTCGTAGATCGGGGTGTCGCCCACGAGGCGCGCGATGCGCTTCTTCTCCTGCGCGACGAGCGAACGGACTCGCTGCGGACTGCCCTCCGCGACCAGGACGATTCCGGGCCGGCCGATCACACGATGCACCGCGTCGAGCTGCGTCGTGCCTGCCACCGCGGTCTTGACGCGCCATTGGCCCTGCAGATTGTCGAGTGCCCACGCGGCGGCGCCCGCCTGGCCCTCGGCCTTGGCGTAGACGGACTTCTGCACGCGGCGGCCGAACACGATGAACGCGCCGAGTAGACCCAGCAGAATGCCGATCGGCAGCAGGAACCATTCGAGATCCCACACGAGGCCGATCAGGAAGAACACGACGGCCGCCGCCACGACGATGCCGATCATGATCGGCAGCAGCGCCTTGTCTTCCTTGCGCTGCATCTGGAACGCCTGCCACAGCTGTGTCCTGCGTTCCTTGGAAGCCTGTTTGCGCGCGGCCTTGGCCGCCGCCTTCGCTTCCTTCGTGGGCTTGCCGCCCTTGCCCTTGCCGCCCTGGGTCCTGCCGTTCGCCATGCTCACCAGGATACGTGCCCGGCGCCGAGCGCTCGCCCTCCGGTGCCGGTCGGCGTGCGCGCGTTCAGCGCGAGAGGCGTGCCATCAGGGCGCCCGCCTCCTGCGAGGCGTCGCCGCCCTCGGCGAGGTGCTGCTGGCCGGCAGGCAGGGGCCGCCCGTGACGCTCCATGGCCTGTGCGTACAGCCGGCCCGCGCGGTACGACGACCGCACGAGCGGGCCCGCCATGACGCCGGCGAATCCGATCTCCTCGGCGGCCTTCGAATGCTCGACGAACTCCTCGGGCTTGACCCAGCGTTCGACGGGATGATGCCGAGGGGACGGGCGCAGGTACTGCGTGATGGTGAGGATGTCGCATCCGGCCTCGTGCAGGTCGATCATCGCCTGGTGCACCTCGTCGGGCGTCTCGCCCATGCCGAGGATCAGGTTGGACTTGGTGACCAGACCGAACTCGCGTGCCGCGGTGAGCACGCCGAGCGAGCGCTCGTAGCGGAATGCGGGCCGGATGCGCTTGAAGATGCGGGGCACCGTCTCGACATTGTGTGCGAGCACCTCGGGCCGGGATTCGAAGACCTCGGCGAGCAGATCCGGCTTGCCGTTGAAGTCGGGGATCAGGTTCTCGACGCCCGTGCCCGGGTTGAGCTGATGGATCCGGCGGACCGTCTCGGCGTAGAGCCACGCACCGCCGTCGGGGAGGTCGTCGCGCGCGACACCGGTGATCGTGGAATAACGCAGGCCCATCGCCTGCACGCTCTCGGCGACGCGGCGCGGCTCGTCGCGGTCCAACGCGGCGGGCTTGCCGGTGTCGATCTGGCAGAAGTCGCAGCGACGCGTGCACTGCTCGCCACCGATCAGGAAGGTGGCTTCGCGGTCTTCCCAGCACTCGTAGATGTTGGGGCAGCCGGCCTCTTCGCACACCGTGTGCAGGCCTTCGCGCTTGACCAAGCCCTTGAGCTCCGAGTATTCGGGACCCATCTTGGCGCGGGTCTTGATCCAACTCGGCTTGCGTTCGATGGGGGTCTCCGCATTTCGGATCTCGAGGCGGAGCAGCTTGCGTCCTTCTGGGGCCACAGTCACGGGTCCGATCGTACGCCCGGAGTGCGCGTCGTCGGGGCCGGGGTGACGATGCGGAAAGCGCTGTGAGAGCTACCGGAGAGTAGCGTCGTCAGCCGTATCGGACGGTGGTGAACTGTGGCGCCGCGGTGGGCTCGGGAAGGTCGGGCGAGACCCGCGCGATGTCGTGTTCGGTGACCGGGAGTTCACCGTCCAGAGCGGCGAGAACCGCCGCGGTGACGGCCGGGCGGATGTCGTCGATGGTGACGTCGCGGCCGAGTTCGTTCGAGAGCGTCGTGACGCCTGCGTCGCGGATTCCGCACGGCACGATTGCATCGAAACCGGTGAGCTCCGCATTGCAGTTGAGTGAGAAGCCGTGCATCGTGACGCCGCGCTGAACCCGCACGCCGATCGCCGCGACCTTGCGTTCGGGCAGCCACACCCCGTCGCGCGTCGTGGCGGCGAGCCACACACCCGACCGGCCCTCGACTCGCCCGCAGTCGATGCCGAGGCCGGTGACGACCGTGATGAGCGCTTCTTCGAGGCGGCGTACGTAACGCACGACGTCGATCGGCTCGGCGAGCTTGATGATCGGATAGCCGACGAGCTGACCGGGACCGTGCCACGTGATCTTGCCGCCGCGGTCGACGTCGACGACGGCGGTGCCGTCGGTGGGCCGGTCCTCCGGCTCGGTGCGGCGCCCCGCGGTGTACACCGCCGGATGCTCGAGCAACAGCAGCGTGTCGGTGCCGTCGCCGTCGGCCCGCTGCTCGGCCAGCGCACGCTGGCGCTCCCACGCCGCCATGTAGTCGATGAGGCCGAGGTCGAGAACGGACACCGGGCTCGCGGCCGCGCGAGCCGAGATCGGAGCTGTCGTCATGAACTGCCACGCTACGCCGCCCTGCGGACGCGGTGCGCGGCGGTGACCCGATCCGGGGGAGCGCTGCGCAGACGCGCCGCGGGGCGCTGCCGGAGATCCGGCAGCGCCCCGCGGAGAGCCGTGCAGCGAGTTCGTCAGAGGCCGAGATCGGCTTCGAACGCGCCGTCCTCGAGCCGCTGCTTGATCGTGGTGAGGAAACGACCGGCGTCGGCGCCGTCGACCAGGCGATGGTCGTAGGTGAGCGGAAGGAAGCACATCGACCGCACACCGATCGACTCGTTGCCCGCCTCGTCGGCGACCACGACCGGACGCTTGACGATCGCGCCGGTGCCGAGCATCGCCGCTTGCGGCGGCACCAGGATCGGGGTGTCGAACAGGGCGCCCTGGCTGCCGATGTTGGTGACCGTGAACGTGCCACCGGACAGTTCGTCGGGCTTGAGGCCGCCCGTGCGTGCGCGGTTCGCGATGTCGGCGATCGCGCGGGCCACGCCGCCGAGCGACAGATCGCCGGCATTGTGGACGACGGGGGAGAGCAGACCCTGCTCGGTGTCGACCGCGATGCCGAGGTTGACGGCGTCGTGGTACGTGATCTCCTTGCTGTCCGAGTCGTAGCTCGCGTTGACGTTCGGGTGCACCTTGAGTGCCTCGACCACGGCCTTCGCGAAGAACGGCAGGAACGTCAGCTTGACGCCCTCGCGTTCGAGGAAGGTGTTCTTCGCGCGGGCGCGCAGCGCCGCGATGCGCGTGACGTCGACCTCGAACACCTGCGTGAGCTGCGCGGTGGTCTGCAGCGACTCGAGCGTCTTGGCCGCCGTGATCTGGCGGATGCGGTTCGCCTTCTGCGTGGTGCCGCGCAGGTGCTGCAGTTCGGGGCGGACACCCGCGGGCGCGGACGACGCCGGAGCCGATGCGGCCGGTGCCGGCTGAGCCGGTGCGGCAGGTGCCTTCTGGGCTTCCGCGGCCGCGAGCACGTCCTGCTTGCGGATGCGGCCACCGACCCCGGTGCCGGTGACGGTCGACAGGTCGACGCCGTTGTCGGCCGCGAGCTTGCGCACGAGCGGAGTGACGTAGGGCGTGGCGTCGCCCGCGGCGGGAGCGGCGGGCTCGGCCGCAGGAGCGGGGGCAGGGGCAGTCTTCGCCGCGGGCTCCTGCGCGGGTGCGGGTGTCGGCGCGGGTGCCGCCTTCGGTGCGGGCTCGGGTTCGGGCTCCGGTTCCGGCTTCGCGGCGGGTGCGGACTGGGCGGCGGGTGCGGACTGGGCGGCGGGTGCGGACTGCGCGGCGGGTGCGGACTGCGCGGCGGGTGCGGACTGCGCGGCGGGTGCACCGGAGCCGATGACCGCGAGCTGTCCGCCGACGTCCACGGTGTCGTCTTCCTGGGCCGTGATCTCGAGGAGGGTGCCGGCCACCGGGGACGGGATCTCGGTGTCGACCTTGTCGGTGGAGACCTCGAGCAGCGGCTCGTCGACCTCGACGCTGTCGCCGACCGACTTGAGCCACCGGGTGACGGTGCCCTCGGTGACGGACTCGCCGAGCTCCGGCATCGAGACGGGGGTGCCCTCCGATGCGGAGTCCGAGCCGGTGGGGGCCGACGCGGCGGGTGCGCTCGCGGGTGCCTCGGGCTCGGCTGCCTGCTGCTCCTGCTGGGGAGCCGGTGCCGCCGCTTCCTCGGCGGCGGGTGCGGGGGCGCTCTCGGCCTGCTCGCCCGCGTCGCCGATGACGGCCAACTCGCCGCCGATCTCGACGGTGTCGTCCTCCTGCGCGACGATCTTCGTCAGCACGCCTGCCGCGGGGGACGGGATCTCGGTGTCGACCTTGTCGGTGGACACTTCGAGCAGCGGCTCGTCCACTTCGACCGTGTCCCCCTCCTGCTTGAGCCACCGCGTGACAGTTCCCTCGGTGACGCTCTCACCAAGAGCTGGCATCTGGACGGAGAAGGCCATGTCTTTTGACTCCTCGACGGTTGTGTTCGGGTTCTGAAATTCTGTCGACTTGTGGTCGTGACCATTGTGCGCGTGCCACGTGCGCGCCGCGGTCGGCTGCCTGAAATCCTTCAGCGCTCGAGTCGGTCGCGGTGTCGGCCGACACTCATCTTTCCACTCGCGCAACGAACGTGCCCACGGAGGTGCCCTTCCTGCAGCGCGTCGCGTTGCTACTGGTCAGTAGGGCTCCGGTGCCTGTTTCGGCACCGCTGGCAGAATGGAGGGCGAGCACGCGTCGGCGTGCGCGACGCCCGAACCCAGGAGGTGTGCGGTGGGTCTGTTCGACCGAATCGCCGGCCGGAAGCCACGTGCTGCGTCGCTGTCGTCGGGCGACGCCGATCACCTCGCGCGGTGGGCGCGCGAACACCGCGGCGTCGAGGCATACATCGAACCCGCGACCGTGGTCACCGAGGTGACCGCGGTCCTCGTCGCGCACGACGGCGAGTGGACGCGCCGGAAGGTCGGTGGCGAGAAGGGTGCTCGCAAACTCGGCCGCGACCTGCACATCCCGGTGTACGACGTGCGCAAGACCGGCTATCCGCAGCGGATGCGGGACTACGACGCGCGCCGCCGCATCGAACGCAAGCGCGCGCAGCTCGAACGCGACAGCGAACCCTGATCCGCGCGCGGATCAGGGTTCGCCGGTCGGTCAGCCGTTCGCGGCGATGTCCTCGAGTACCGAGATCATGGTGCGCACCGGCACTCCGGTGCCGCCCTTGCCGGTGTATCCCCACGCTCCGCCGGTGTTGTACGCGGGGCCCGCGACGTCGATGTGCGCCCACTGCACGCCGTCGGCCACGAACTCCTTCAGGAACAGTGCGGCCGCGAGCATGCCGCCCCACCGGTTGTTCGTGACGTTCGCGAGGTCGGCGACCTTCGAGGACAGGTCGCCGCGGATCTCGGCGGGCATCGGCATCGGCCAGCCGTTCTCGCCGATGCCCTGCGAGATGCGCGCGACGCGGTCGCGGAACTCGTCGGTGCCCATCACCCCCGGGGTGCGATTGCCGAGCGCGACCATCTGTGCGCCGGTGAGCGTCGCGGTGTCGATCAGGTAGTCCGGGTCGTCCTCGCACGCACGGACGATCGCGTCGGCGAGGATCAGGCGACCCTCGGCATCGGTGTTGATCACCTCGACCGTGGTGCCGCCGTACTGCGTGAGGACGTCGCCGGGGCGCTGCGCCGTGGCGGACGGCATGTTCTCCGCCATCGGCACCGTCGCGGTCACGTTCACCTTCAGATTCAGTTCCGCCGCGAGCGCGACGGTCGCGACGACCGCGGCCGCGCCGCCCATGTCGGACGTCATGTTCTCCATGCCCGCCGCGGGCTTGATCGAGATGCCGCCGGTGTCGAACGTGACGCCCTTGCCGACGAGCGCAACCGACGCCGCGCCGCGCTTGCCGCCCGAGTACGCGAGGCGCACGAGCCGCGGCGGACGGGACGAGCCCTTGCCGACACCCACGATGCCGCCGTAGCCGCTCTTCTCGAGTGCCTTCTCGTCGAGTACCTCGACCTTCAGCCCGGCATCCGAGCCGAGCTGCCGTGCGCGGTCGGCGAACTCGGCGGGGGAGAGGATGTTGGGCGGGGTGTTGACGAGTTCGCGGGCCGTTGCGACGGCGCGGGCGATCGCCGTCGAGCGGGCGACCGTCGCCTTCGTCTCGCGCGCTTTGGGGGCGGCGACCAGCAGTTCGACGGTGCGCACCGGCGCCGCGTCGTCGGCGGGTGCCGTCTTGGCCGAGCGGAACGCGGTGAACGTGTACGCGCCGAGTGCGAAGCCCTCCGCCGCCGCGCCGAGGTCGAGTGCCGACAGTGTGGTCGCGGCCGTGCCGACGCCCTTCAGCGTGCGGGCGGCCGCACCCGCGGCGCGTCGGATGCCGTCGGCGTCGAGCGACTGGGCGTCGCCCAGACCGACCGCGACGACGCTCGCGACCGACAGCCCCGACGGCGCCGGAACACGCACCGTCTCCTCCGCGGCACCCGTGGCGCCCACCGCGATCAGGTCGTCGAGCAGTTCGGCGAGGACGGCCTCGTCGACCACGCCGTCGGCGAGCGCGAGTTCGGGTCCGTCGCCGCCCGCGGTCGTCCCGACGACGAGGACCTCGGCAGCCTTGCCGGGCGCGGACGCCGGAACCAGTTCGGGAAGCTCGGGCCGGATGGAATGAGTGCTCACGTTCTCTCCTGATCGCAGGTTCGGGATGGTGCGATGCTAATCCCGCTCGCACGATAGGTTGGCCGCATGAGCGAGCAGTCCCCCGAACAGCAGCATCTCCAGCAGGGTCCCGTCCACGCACTCCACGTCGAACTCGGTGCCACCTTCGCGCCGTTCGGTGGATGGGAGATGCCGGTGTCGTACGCCGGAGTCGTCGCCGAGCACACCGCCGTGCGTGAGGCAGTCGGGTTGTTCGACGTCAGCCACCTCGGCAAGGCGCTCGTGTCCGGCCCCGGCGCCGCCGACTTCGTCGACCGCTGTCTCACCAACGACCTCGCGAAGGTCGCGCCCGGCAAAGCGCAGTACACGCTGTGCTGCACCGACAACGGCGGCGTGATCGACGACCTCATCGCGTACTGGGTGTCGCCCGACGAGGTGTTCCTCGTCCCGAACGCCGCCAACACGGCCGACGTCGTGGCCGCACTCGCCGCGGTCGCCCCCGAGGGCGTCACGGTCACCGACCGCCATCGCGACTTCGGCGTGCTCGCGGTGCAGGGCCCGCGCTCGGTCGAGGTACTCGACGAGCTCGGCCTGCCTACCGATCTCGAATACATGTCGTTCGTGGACGCCGACTGGAACGGCGTCCCCGTCCGGGTGTGCCGCTCCGGCTACACCGGCGAGATCGGCTTCGAGCTCGTCCCGCGCTGGGAGGACAGCGAGGCACTGTTCCGGGCTCTGCTCGATCCCGTCCGCAGCCGCGGCGGTCAGGTCGCCGGTCTCGGTGCCCGCGACACGCTGCGCACCGAGATGGGCTACCCGCTGCACGGACACGAACTGAGCCGCGACATCTCGCCCCTCGAGGCCCGCACGGGATGGGCCGTCGGCTGGAAGAAGCCCGAGTTCTTCGGGCGAGACGCGCTCGTCGCTCAGCGCGAAGCCGGTGCACCGCGCAAACTGTGGGGCCTGAAGGCGCTCGGTCGCGGTGTGCTGCGTCCCGAGCTCACCGTGCTGCGCGACGGCGAGCGCGTGGGTGTCACCACGTCCGGCACGTTCTCGCCCACGCTCAAGGCCGGTATCGCGCTCGCGCTGCTCGACAGCGCGGCGGAACTCGCCGTGGGCGACGAGGTGGACGTCGACGTTCGGGGACGGGCGCTGCGCTGCGCCGTCGTGACACCGCCGTTCGTGCAGACCAGCACCAGGTAAGCGGTATTTCGGCGTCGGATACCATCGGTGCATGACCGGTGTCTCCGAATTCGTCCGTGTTCCGCATCCTTCCCCCGCATCCGAGCAGATGCGGCGTGAGGTACTCGCGGCACCCGGTTTCGGCAGGCACTTCACCGACCACATGGTGTCCATCACCTACACCGCGGGCCGCGGTTGGCACGACGCCCGCGTGGAACCGTACGGGCCGTTTCCGCTCGATCCCGCAGCGATGGTCCTGCACTACGGGCAGGCCATCTTCGAAGGGCTCAAGGCGTACCGGCAGACCGACGACTCGATCGCGACCTTCCGCATCGAGGCCAACGCCGAGCGGCTCGCGACGTCCGCCCGCCGGCTCGCGATGCCCGAGCTGCCCACCGACCTGTTCGTCCGCTCGATCCACGAGCTGATCGACGTCGACAACGAATGGGTCCCCGCGGCGGGCGGCGAGGATGCGCTCTACCTGCGTCCGTTCATGTTCGCGACCGAGCCGGGCCTCGGCGTGCGGCCGGCCGACGAATACCGGTACCTGCTCATCGCCTCGCCCGCGGGCGCGTACTTCCCGCGCGGCGTCAAGCCCGTCAGCGTGTGGTTGTCCACCGAGTTCGTGCGCGCCGCACCCGGCGGCACGGGCGCCGCGAAGTTCGCCGGCAACTACGCCGCGTCGTTGCTCGCGCAGGCACAGGCGTCGGAGCAGGGCTGCGACCAGGTCGTGTGGCTCGACGCGCACGAACGGGCGTACGTCGAGGAGATGGGTGGCATGAACCTGTTCTTCGTATTCGGCTCGGGTGCCGACGCCCGCATCGTCACGCCGTCGCTGTCCGGCTCGCTGCTGCCCGGCATCACGCGCGACTCGCTGCTCACCCTCGCGGCCGACTCCGGCTTCGCGGTCGAGGAGCGTCGCATCAGCACCGACGAGTGGCAGACGAAGGCAGAGTCCGGCGAGATCACCGAGGTGTTCGCGTGCGGCACGGCCGCCGTCATCACCCCGGTCGGCCGGGTCAAGTCGACCGACGGCGAGTTCGTGGTCGCCGACGGTGAGCCCGGCGAGGTCACGATGGCACTGCGGGACACACTCACCGGCATCCAGCGCGGCACCTTCGCCGACACGCACAACTGGATGAGCACGCTGCGCGCGGCACCCACGCCCGCGTAACCCGCTCGCCGGACCACGCGGACGACTGTCAGAGCACGAGTACGACGGCCGCCACGGCCACGGTGAGTTCGGTCGCGGCGCCCAGCACGTCGCCCACCAGGCCGCCGAACCTGCGAGTGCAGTGCCGCGCCCCGAGGACGACGAGAACGAGCGCGGCAGCGGCGGCCACCGGCCCCCGCCACCACTCGGGTGCGACGAACACGCCCGCCACGACGAGCAAGGCCGTCCACGTGAGCAGCACGCCCCAGGCCTGGGTGCCTGCCACGAGCGCACCGAACCCGCTCGTCGTGGCGGCGCGCGTGCCCCGCGCACACAGGACGACCACCGCGACCCGCCCCGCAGCGACCGCGAACAAGACCGCGGCCCAGTCGCCGCGCGCCGCCAGCTCGCCCAGGGCGGCAGCCTGCAACCCGAGCACCACGAAGAGCGTCGCGACGCCGAAGGGGCCTGCGCCGCCGTCCTTCATGACCGCGCGTGCGCGATCGGGCGGGCCGTAACACCCGAGGCCGTCGGCGGTGTCGGACAGTCCGTCGACGTGCATGCCGCGTGTCGCGAGCGCGAGCACGCCGACCACGACGAGACCCGTGACCAGTGGGGGAGCGGCCGTGTGTGCGACGAGCGTCGCGACGGCGGCGGCGAGGGCCCCCAACAGGATGCCGACGACGGGTGCCGCGGCGATCGCGCCGCGCGCCACCCGGCGGTCGACGTGCACGGGTCCGTGCACCGGCAGGACCGTCAGCCACGAGAACGCGGTGATCACACCGCGCGATACCGAGGCGACGGCACCCCGCAGCGTCGCGGGCATCTCAGGCGTCCGGGGCAGGAACGGACTCCGGGGCCGCAGCCGGCCCGAGGTCGTCCGCGGGGGTGGTGCCTGTGCTGACGCCCGCCTCGGTGAACGTCGACATCTCCGCGAGGGCCGCGACGGCGCCGCGCACGATCGGCAGCGCCGCGAGGGCTCCCGATCCCTCGCCCAACCGCATGTCGAGTTCGAGCAGCGGCTCGAGGCCCAGCCGGCTCAGCGCGATCGAGTGGGCCGGTTCGGTCGAGCGGTGTCCCGCGACCCACCAGTGCTTCGCGCCGAACGCGAGTTCTTCCGCGACGAGCGCCGCCGCGGTGACCACGAGTCCGTCGAGCACGACCGGAGTGCGTCGTAGCGACGCCTGTGCCAGAAAGCCCGCGGTGGCGGCGAAATCGGCTCCGCCCGCGGTGCGCAGCAGGCCCACCGCGTCACGCATGAACGGGCGTGCACGGCGCATCGCGTCTCTGATCGCGGCGGTCTTGCGCATCCAGCCCGCGTCGTCGACGCCCGTGCCACGGCCGACCGCTGCGACCGGTTCGGTGTCGGTGAGCGTCGCGACGAGCGCCGTGGCAGGCGTCGTGTTACCGATTCCCATGTCGCCGGCGATGAGAAGGTCTGCGCCCGAATCGATCTCGGCATCCGCGATCGCGCGCCCCGCGCCCAGGGCCGCGAGGGTCTCGTCGTGGGTCATCGCGTCCTCGCGGTCGATGGCGCCCGACGAGCGTCGCACCTTGTACTGCGACACCGACGGGTCGGTGTCGGACGCGACGCTCATGTCGACGACGCGCACGCCCGCGCCCGCGACCGCGGCGAGCGCATTGACGGCCGCGCCGCCCGCGACGAAGTTCGCGACCATCTGCGCGGTGACCTCGGCCGGATATGCCGACACCCCGGCCTGCGCGACCCCGTGGTCGCCCGCGAACACGACGACCCGTGGGCGCGCGAACTGTGCGGGCGGGCACGCCCCCTGGCACGCGCTGATCCATTCGCCGAGTTCTTCGAGGCGGCCGAGCGAGCCGGCGGGCTTGGTGAGCGAGAGCTGACGCTCGTGGGCCGCGGCCCGTGCATGCGGATCGGGCGGGGTGATCGGATCGAACCACGCGGCGTCGGTGTGCACAGACTCGTCGGTCACGTGTTGCCTTTCGAGACGGAACCAGGCGGTTCGATCGCCGGGATGTGGGCGTCCGCCGCGACGAGATTATCAACCGGCACGCCGCGCCGACCGCGCGCCGGTTGTGGCAGAAATACGACGGTGAACGGCAAAGCTGCCACTGTCGGGCGCGGCGGGGACCGAGGACGCTCGAGACATGAGCGAATTCGTCGTCTTCGTGGTCCTCGCCGGGGCCCTCGTCGTCCTGCAGCTGGGCATCCTCCGGCTCGGTCGCCGAACCGACGGGGTGCCGCGCGCCCTACGCCGTGCCTACGCGCGGGACATGTTCCGGCCCGACGACGCGCACCACGTCGCCGCGGTCGCCACGACGCGGGGCGTCAGATGGCGTCGCCCGGGCCGACGCGCGGCTTGGGGGCACGCAGCTTACGCAGCTGCGACGCGCGGACGAAGGCGTACCACCCGAGTTTCAGCCCGCCGTCCGTGGTGTCCGGATAGCGGGCACGCACCCGGTTGTTGACCATGCGGCCGAGGAAGATGCCCTCGACGACCATGAACAGCATCATCACCAGCATCACGAGCGTGACGATGGCCTGCACGCCGGGACTCACGAACATCGCCATGATGAGCACGAGAGCGAGCGGCATGAACATGCCCACGAGATTGCGGCGCGCATCGACGATGTCGCGGGCGTACGCGCGCACCGGGCCCTTGTCGCGCGGCAACAGGTACTTGTCCTCGCCCGCGAGCATGCGGGCGCGTCGGTCCGCAGCGGTGGCGCGACGCTCGGCCGCAGCCGCCTTGCGGTCCTGCTTGGAACCGCGCGTGGCCTTGCGACGCGCGCGCGCTTCCTTCGCGGTCATCGGCGCGGGAGCGACCGGACCACGGCGACGCCCTTCGGCGTCGCGGCGCTTGGGTGTGGGACGGCCCTTGCCGACCTGAGCGGAGTCCTGCGCTTCCGGGGATTCCGCCGCAGGCGACGAGTCGGCGGCATCCGCCCGGGTGTTGTCGGGATTGTCGGAGTCTCCGCGGCGCAGCAATTTCACACCTCCAGGGTAATGGGAACGGCGCGCGGGCGTCGAAAGCGGTCCGGACCAGCATCTCCGTCACCTGCGGGTGGGCGCAACCGCTCGTAGACTGCTGCGATGCGAGTGATGATCGCGCCCGACTCGTTCGGCGACACCCTGACGGCCGTCGACGCGTGCGACGCGATGACCGAAGGCTGGCTCACGTCGCGGCCGTCCGATTCGGTGCTCGCCGCCCCGCGCTCGGACGGCGGCCCGGGCTTCGTCGACGTCCTCGCCGAGTCGAGCGGCCTCGCGAGTGCGTCGCCGTCCGTGCGGTCGGCGACGGTGCGCGGGCCGCTGGACGACGACGTCGAGGCCCGATGGCTGTGTGCGGACGGCGTCGCCTACGTCGAATCCGCGCAGGCGTGCGGTCTCGCGCTGCTCGGCAGGCCCGTCTCGCCCGACACCGCGCGACGCGCCCACAGCCGCGGCGTCGGTGAACTCGTCGCGCATGCTCTCGACGCGGGCGCCACCACGATCGTCGTCGGGCTCGGCGGCAGCGCCTGCACCGACGGCGGCCGAGGGCTCGTCGACGCGCTCGGCGGGCTCGACGCCGCCCGCGAGCGGCTCGCCGCCGTCGAGCTGGTCGCCGCGACCGACGTCGAACACGCGCTGCTCGGCCGCGAGGGTGCAGCGCATGTCTTCGGACCGCAGAAGGGTGCCGACGACGAGACGATCGCGTGGCTCGAGGACCGCAATGTCGCATGGGCCCGCGATCTGGAGGAGCGCGCTCCCGATGTCACGCGCGCACCGGGCGCAGGCGCTGCCGGTGGGCTCGGTGCTGCACTGCTCGCGCTCGGAGCCCGCAGACGGTCCGGGGCGGGCGTCGTCGCGGACAGCACCGAGCAGGCCGCCTCGCTGCGGCGCGTCGACCTCGTCCTGACGGGGGAGGGGCGACTCGACGAACAGTCGCTGCGTGGCAAGGTCGTGGCGGCGCTCGCCGCCGCGGCAGCGGAAGTGGGAGTACCCACCGTGTGTCTCGCGGGCCAGGTCGACGTCCCGGCCGAGCGGCTCGCGGCGCACGGCATCTCGTCGGCCTTCTCGCTCACCGACTTCGCAGGCTCGACCGCGCGCGCCATGAGCGAGGCACGTGACCAACTCGTCGCGCTCACCGCCGCGGTGGCGCGTGACTGGACGGCCGGTGAGTGACACACTGGTGCCCAGGGAGCGGATCCGGGAACAGACCGGCCGGGAGTACGGTTGAAGCGTTCACGGGCCCGAACTGAGCGAGACCCACGAGCCCGAGCGCGCCGGACGCAGAAGCCGAGCGCAGCGGATACTTGGTACGACACATGAGGGAGAGCCCATGACTGTGCAGAACGAGACTGCAACCCACGGCGTCACGATGACCGAGGCCGCGTCCTCGAAGGCGAAGGCGCTGCTCGATCAGGAGGGTCGCGACGACCTCGCGCTGCGCATCGCAGTCCAGCCCGGCGGTTGCGCGGGCCTGCGTTACCAGCTGTTCTTCGACGATCGCACGCTCGACGGCGACCTGGTCGTCGACTTCGGTGGCGTCTCGCTCGCGGTCGACCGCATGAGTGCGCCGTACGTGGAGGGTGCGTCGATCGATTTCGTCGACACGATCGAGAAGCAGGGCTTCACCATCGACAATCCCAATGCCACCGGCTCGTGCGCATGCGGAGACTCGTTCAACTGAGCCTCACGCACCACCGGCACGGCCGCACCGGCGCGGAACCTCCTGCGAGGTTCCGCGCCGGTGTCGTCTGTGCGGCCTCGTCCGGAGGGTGGTCGACCGTGCGTGACGAGCGAGTACGGTGAGTGCGCTCACCGATTGCACCCCCCCCGTCGAAAGGCTCTCCACCGTGAGAATTGCGGTTACCGGCTCGATCGCCACCGACCACCTGATGCGCTTTCCCGGCAAGTTCGCCGAGCAGCTCGTCGCCGACCAGCTGAAGCACATCTCGCTGAGCTTCCTGGTGGACGACCTGGTGGTGCGCCGCGGCGGCGTCGGCGGCAACATCGCGTACGCGATGGGCGTGCTCGGTGGCACACCGCTGCTCGTCGGTGCGGTGGGCGCCGACTTCGCCGAGTACCGGGCATGGCTCGAAAGCAACGGTGTCGACTGCTCGGCCGTCGCGGTCTCGGACACCGCGCACACCGCGCGGTTCGTCTGCACCACCGACGAGGACATGGCGCAGATCGCGTCGTTCTACCCGGGAGCGATGAGCGAAGCGCGCGACATCTCGCTCGCCGCCGTCGCGGAGCAGGCGGGAACGCTCGACCTCGTCCTGATCGGTGCGAACGATCCGGCCGCGATGGCGCGGCACACCGACGAATGCCGCGAGCTGGGCATTCCGTTCGCGGCCGATCCCTCGCAGCAGCTCGCGCGTCTGTCGGGTGACGAGGCCCGTGCGCTGGTCACCGGCGCGAAATACCTGTTCACCAACGAGTACGAGTGGAGCCTGCTGTTGCAGAAGACCGGTCTCACCGAGGCCGAGGTCGCGGCGCAGGTGGGCGTGCGCGTCACGACGCTCGGCGCCGGGGGCGTCGAGATCGTGGAGAGCGGGCAGCGCGTGCACGTCGGTGTCGTCCCGGAGAAGGGGAAGGTCGATCCGACGGGCGTGGGCGATGCATTCCGCGCGGGCTTCCTGCTCGGCCGGAGTGCGGGCCTGGGCCACGAGCGTGCAGCGCAGCTCGGTTCCCTCGTCGCGGTGTACGTGCTCGAGACGGTCGGCACGCAGGAATGGCGCTTCGACCGCGACGACGCGCTCGCACGACTCGGCGACGCATACGGGCTGGCGGCCGCCGACGAGATCGCCGCGACACTCGCCTGACGGGCGGACGAGCTGACGACAGTGGGGCCCGAGGCGTGCGCCTCGGGCCCCACTCGTGTCTCGCCGGCTCTACAGATCGACGGGGTACACGGGCTCCTTGATGTCGGGGACGATGCGGCCCTCGACGAAGATGCCGTGCCAGATCATGAACGTCAGGACGGTCCAGAGCCTTCGGCTGTGATCACTCGTGCCCGCGCGGTGCTCGTCGAGCATGCGCAGCACGGCGGCCTTGTCGACGAGGTGATCGGTCTGCGACGCCGTGATGTTCTCGCGCGCCCAGTCGAACAGTTCGGGACCGGCGAGCCAGTGCCGGATCGGCACCGGGAAACCGAGCTTCGCCCGATGCAGAACGTGCGCGGGCACGATGCCCTCGAGTGCCTTGCGCAGCGCGTACTTCGTGGTCGACTTCGTGATCTTCTGGTCGAGCGGGATACGTGAGGCGACGGCGAACACCTCGGGATCGAGAAAGGGCACGCGCAGCTCGAGCGAGTTCGCCATCGTCGTCTTGTCGGCCTTGACCAGGATGTCCCCGCGCAGCCACGTGAACAGATCGAGATGCTGCATGCGTGCCACGGGATCCCACCCGCGAGACTGCGCGTAGATCGGCGCCGTGACGTCCTGGTGCGTCCACTCCGGGCGGAAGTCGCGCAGCACCGCACGGAGCTGCGCGTCGTTGAAGCTGCGGGCGTTGCCGTAGTACCGCTCTTCGAGGGGCATCGAGCCGCGGTGCAGCAGGCTCTTGCCCCGCGTGCCGTCCGGGATGCGTTCGGACAGCGCGCCCGCGGCGCGGCGCAGCGGGGCGGGCAGCTTCTCGAAGGGCGCGAGTGAGAGCGGTTCGCGGTAGATCGTGTAGCCCCCGAAAAGCTCGTCGGCGCCCTCGCCCGACAGCACGACCTTGACGTGCTTGCGGGCTTCACGCGCGACGAACCACAACGGCACGAGCGCGGGATCGGCGACGGGATCGTCGAGATACCACACGATCTCCGGGATCGCGGCCGCGAACTCTTCCGGAGAGACCACCTTGACGACATGCCGCGCGCCGATCGCCTCTGCGGACTCGGCTGCGACGTCGACCTCGGAATAGCCTTCGCGCTGGAAGCCCGTGGTGAACGTGATGAGCTTCGGATTGTGTCGCATCGCGAGCGCAGCGATCGCCGTCGAGTCGATGCCGCCGGACAGGAACGATCCGACCGTGACGTCGGCGCGCATGTGCTTGGCGACCGAGTCCTCGAGGACCTCGGCGATCTCCTGGTAGCGCGCCTGCTCGCTGCCGGCAGTGAACGGACGCACCGGGAAGGACGGCCGGAAGTACCGGGTGACGACGGGATCGGAGCCCGGACGCACCCGGGCGAAGCTGCCGGACTCGAGCCGGCGGATGCGCCGATGCAGGGTCTCCGGTTCAGGCACGTACTGCAGCACCGTGTAGTGCTCGAGCGCACGGTTGTCGAGTTCGGTGTCGATGCCCACGACGTCTGCGATCTCGAGCAGGCTCTTCTTCTCGCTCGCGAACGCCGTGCCGTGTCCGCCCGTCGCGAGGAACAGCGGTTTGATGCCGAACGGGTCGCGCGCGACGAACAGTTCGCCCTGCTCGGTGTCCCAGATCGCGAACGCGAACATGCCGCGCAGGCGCCGCACCGCGTCCTCGCCCCAGTAGTGGAAGGCCGCGACGATGGCCTCGCTGTCGCCCTCGGTGCGGAACTGTGCGCCGAACTCGTCCGCGAGCTGGGCCCGCAACTCGACGTAGTTGTAGATCTCACCGTTGAAGGTGAGCGCGTAACGCTCCGGATTGTCCGGCGGGCCCCAGCGCAAGGGCTGGTGCGAGTGCGCGATGTCGATGATCGACAGACGATTGAACCCGAACACCACCTGGCCGTCGTTCCACGTGCCGTGCTCGTCCGGCCCGCGATGGCGCATGCAGTGCATCGCCTGGTCGACGCGGGAAACGGTGTCGTCGGTGGTGCCGTCAGAAGTCAAGAACCCGAGCAGTCCGCACACAGCGACCGGTACCTCAATTCAGATTCGGGGAAACCACTCCACATCCGTGGAGATGTCTGAAACTCTAGTGAGGAAGTATGCCGCAGATCGTCCATCGACCCCGGCGCGCACCGGACGGCGACACGTTCCGACCCTGGGAGTGGTACGTCGCGGGCTTTGGTCTACGCTGCGTAGTAATTGGGCCTTCCCCTGTGGGTGAGCCCTCGTGTATTTGCGGCGATCAGGAAGGCGTGAACGTGGCGCAAGGTCGGATCCTTCGGCGGGCAGGGCTGGCAGTATCACTGGGCATCGCTGCCGTGCTGCTGTCGGGTTGTTCCATCGACAACTCGGTGCTCCGTTTCGGGTGGCCTTCGGGTATCACTCCGCAGGCGCACCGGATGCGTGAACTGTGGACCTGGTCGGTCATCGCGGCGCTCGTCATGGGCGTCATCGTGTGGGGCCTCGTGTTCTGGACCGTCATGTTCCACCGCAAGAAGAAGAACTCGCCCGAGTTCCCGCGGCAGACGGCGTACAACGTTCCCCTCGAACTCGCGTACACGGCAATCCCGTTCGTGATCATCGCGGTGCTCTTCTACTTCACGGTCGTGGTCCAGAACCAGGTCCTGGACAAGGAAGGCGACCCCGACGTCACGGTCGACGTCACCGCCTACCAGTGGAACTGGAAGTTCGGCTACCGCGACATCGCTCTCGGCAACGGCACGACGTACGACGCGGTGGACCACGAAACCGAGACGCGTCTGCAGGAGAACGCCGAGGTCTCCGAGATCGACGAGCACGGCAAGGAAGTTCCGGGCCCGATCCACGGCAAGAACCCGCAGGACGTCTCCTACCTGCACTACAGCAAGATCGAGACCGTCGGTACGAGCCAGGAGATTCCGATCCTGGTGCTGCCCACCGGCAAGCGCATCCAGTTCGAACTCGCGTCGGCCGACGTCATCCACGCCTTCTGGGTCCCCGAGTTCCTGTTCAAGCGGGACGTCAACCCGAACCCGGAGGAGAACCACTCGGACAACGTCTTCCAGATCAGCGAGATCGAGAAGGAAGGCGCGTTCGTCGGCCGCTGCGCCGAGATGTGCGGCACGTTCCACGCGATGATGAACTTCGAGGTCCGCGCGGTGTCGCCGGAGAAGTTCGACCGCTACATCGAGCTGCGCAAGCCGAAGGCCGAGGGTGGCCAGGAGCTGTCCACGGCAGACGCTCTCGCGCAGATCGGCGAGTCGCCGGTCGCGACGTCGACCACGCCGTTCGACACCGACCGCACCTACCGCCAGGCGACGGTTGCCGAGGGCAACTGAGCACATCGACCTCTGATCAAGGACAAATGCTGATATGAAGATCGAAGCGAAGCTCTTCGAGATCCTGACGGTGTTCTTCATTCTCGTCGCGGTCGTGTACGGAGTCTTCACGGGCCTGTCGCGCACGGGCATCGAGTGGGCGGGACTCACGGCCATCTGCCTCTCGGCGGGCCTGACGCTCATCGCCGGCACCTACTTCCGGTTCGTCGCGCGTCGTCTCGACACGCGCCCCGAGGACTACGACGACGCGGAGATCGCCGACGGCGCAGGCGACCTCGGCTTCTTCAGCCCCGGCAGTTTCTGGCCCATTCTGGTCGCAGGCGCGGCGGCCCTCGCGGCCATCTCGCTCGCATTCTTCCAGTGGTGGATGATCGTGCCGTCGGCGATCGCGGTCATCGCCGCGGCCGCGGGCCTCGTCTTCGAGTACTACGTCGGTCCCGAGAAGCACTGAGGCTTCGCCGGAGAAACAGCGACTGGGGCTTCGCCGCAGGAGCATCGATACATGCGCCAGAGGGCCGGTAACCGACACGGTTACCGGCCCTCTGGCGTATCGGTGTGCCGTACGGACCTGACGAAGCCCCGTGGACAGCACCGGCAGGACGCCGCCGCGGCAACGGCGAGCGGGCAGTATCGACACCATCGTTCGAGTGGCATCCTGCGATATCGCCCGTTCGGTTGGTCGAGCAGACCCGTCTCGCGGAACGGGGGGAGCGGGCTCGACGAGTGCCTGAATACGAAGGCCTCCGGTAGTGAAGTGGAGCTGTCAAGGAACCGCTTCACAGGCCGGAGGCCCTCATGTCCCACGCTAATGCAGCACTGATCCCACGCGCCTGCCTACGACTGGCCCAACTCGTCATCGATGACGGATGGAGCCGCGTTGCGGCAGCGAAACTGTTCATGGTCTCCCCGCGCACCGCGAGCACATGGGCGCAACGCTACCTCGCCGAAGGCCCGGCCGGGATGCGCGACCGCAGCTCACGCCCGAGATCGTCTCCGAACAAGACCAGCGACGAGAAGGTCCGCGAGATCGTGCGACTGCGGTGGCGCCACCGCCTCGGCCCGATCCAGATCGCCAGCCGGCTCGGCATGGCGGCCTCGACCGTGCACGCCGTCCTCGTCCGCTGCCGGATCAACCGGCTCGGGCGCATCGACCGCGTCACCGGCGAGCGGCTGCGACGGTACGAGCACGAGTATCCCGGCTCGCTCATCGACGTCGACGTCACCAAGTTCGCCAATATCCCCGACGGGGAGGCTGGCGCTATGTCGGGCCGGCGAAGGGACACCGCAACAGGCAGGCCACCGCCCGGCGCACCGGCACACGAGGTGCGGCCTATCGGCCGAAGATCGGAAAAGCGTTCGTGCACACCGCGATCGATGATCATTCCCGTGTTTCTTATGCCGGGATGTGCAGTGACGAGACTTCGGTCACCGCGCGATCGGTGTCCTGCGCAGAGCGGTTGCGTGGTTCGCCGACTACGGTGTGCGCGTCGAGCGGGTGCTCTCCGATAACGGGGCGGCCTACAAGTCCTCTGCGTGGCGTCATGCCTGCGCCGATCTCGGCATCGTCCATCAGCGGACTCGGCCGTACCGGCCCCGAACCAACGGGAAGATCGAACGGTTCCACCGCACCCTCGCCGACGGCTGGGCCTCCCGGCGCATGTACACCTCCACCGGTGAACGCAACGCCGCGCTACCGGCTTGGCTTCACTTCTACAATCACCACCGAGCCCACTCCGCCATCGGAGCCAACCACCGATCGCCAGGCTGACCAACGTCCCTGGACATCACAGCTACGTGCCGCGGTCCGTCGTGGACGAGGCGCGCGGCGGGTGAGTATTCCGCAGCCGTGTCCTGTTGCAGTGGGACGACGACGTGCAGTGCGACGACGACGGCAACGACGGCCTGCTTTCGCTCGGCCTTCGTAGCCGACAGCCGGACCGTCTTCATCGCTTCGGGTACGGAGAGCGGGCGCACACACGAGAGCGGCCCCGAACCACATGGTTCGGGGCCGCTCTCGTCGAACTGGCTGGGCCTAGTGCTCGTCTCCGCTGTCGGAGTCCGAACCCTTGCCGTGCGCGCGGTCCTGGTACTCGGTGAGGATCTGCAGTTGCTTGTGCTCGCCCTCGTGATGGGCGCGCTCGAGCGCTTCGCTCTCCTCGGTCGGGTCGGCCTTGAGCAGGCTGCCCGAGCCGGGCTTGCCGGCCGAGCCGAGCTTGTTCATCTTCTTCGGGATCGCCGCACCCTGGTACTCGAGCGGGATCGGGTGGCCGTGGTCGTCGACCGGGCCGAGCGGCTGGTGGACCTCGATGAACTCGCCGTTCGGCAGCCGCTTGACGATGCCCGTCTCGATGCCGTGTTCGAGCACCGCGCGGTCGCTGCGCTGCAAGCCGATGCAGAACCGGTAGGTGACGAAGTACGCGATCGGGGGCAGCAACACCATGCCGATGCGGCCGATCCAGGTCATCGCGTTGAGCGAGATGTCCAGGTGGTACGCGATGATGTCGTTGATGCAGGAGATGGTGAGGACGGCGTAGAAGGAGATCGCCATCGCACCGATCGCCGTGCGCACCGGCACGTCACGCGGACGCTGGAGCAGGTTGTGGTGCGCGTCGTCCTTCGTGAGCTTCTTCTCGATCCACGGGTAGACGATGAGCAGCATGAACACCAGGCCCATGATGACCGCGACCCAGAACACCGCGGGGATCGTGTACCTGTCGACCAGATAGATCTCCCACGCGGGCCACAGGCGGGCCAAACCGTCGGTCCACATCATGTAGATGTCGGGCTGCGAACCTGCCGACACCTGCGCCGGGTTGTAGGGGCCGATCGTCCAGACCGGGTTGATCTGCAGCAGACCACCCATCAGGGCGAGGACACCGAACGTCATCGCGAAGAACGCGCCGGACTTGACCGCGAACACCGGGAGGATGCGGACACCCACGACGTTGTTCTCGGTGCGGGCCGGGCCGGGGAACTGCGTGTGCTTCTGGTACCACACGAGCGCCAGGTGGCCGGCGATGAGCGCGAGGATGATCGCCGGGAACAGCAGGACGTGCGCGACGTACAGGCGCGGGATGATCAGCATTCCCGGGAAGTCGCCGTCGAAGATCATCCAGTGCAGCCACGTGCCGATGACCGGCACCGACATGGTGATGCCGCCGAATGCGGCGCGAAGGCCCGTGCCCGAGAGCAGGTCGTCGGGGATGGTGTAACCGAAGAAGCCCTCGAACATCGCCAGGATCAGCAACAGGCAGCCGATGACCCAGTTCGCTTCGCGCGGCCTGCGGAACGCACCGGTGAAGAAGATGCGCGCGAGGTGCACGATGATCGACGCCGCGAACATGAGCGCGGCCCAGTGGTGGATCTGTCGGACGAACAGACCGCCTCGCACCTCGAACGAGATGTTGAGGGTGGTCTCGTACGCACGCGACATCGTGACGCCACGCAGCGGCTGGTATGCGCCGTCGTACACGACGTGTGCGAGCGACGGGTCGAAGAACAGCGTGAGGTACACGCCCGAGATCAGCAGGATGATGAAGCTGTAGAGCGCGATCTCGCCCAGGAGGAACGACCAGTGGGTGGGGAAGACCTTGTTGATCTGCCGCCGGATGCCCGGAGCGAGGTGGTATCGCGAATCCATCGCCTCCGCCTGCTCGGCGGCGCGGGTCTGAAGGGTGGTACTCACGGGCGACGCTCCCAAAAGGCCGGGCCGAGGGCTTCGATGAAGTCGCCCGCGGCGACCAGGTAGCCCTCTTCGTTCACTGTAATGGGCAACTGCGGAAGGGCGCGGGCTGCAGGCCCGAAGATCGGCTTGCCGTACGTGAGCGCATCGAACTGCGACTGGTGGCACGGGCACAGGATGCGGTGCGTCTGCTGCTCGTAGAGCGACGTGGGGCAACCGAGGTGCGTGCAGATCTTCGAGTACGCGAAGTAGTCGCCGTAGTTGAAGCTCTCCTGACCCTTGCGCTTGGTCACCTTGGCGGTGTCCTCGGGACGCAGGCGGATCAGCATGACCGCGTTACGGATGCCGCGCAGGCCTTCGAGAAGCGCGTCGTGGTCGTCGCGGTCGGACTCACGGAACGGGAACACCGTCTCCATGCCGCCGGCGTCGAGATCCTCCGCGCGGACGAGGACGACGTCCTCGACGCGGCCGGTGTCGCGACGCAGGTAGATCGTCTCGCCCTCGAAACGGGGGGTCCAGCCCGACACCCACAGGTCCGACTCGTCGCCCTTCGCCCACGGGTTCTTGACGAGACCACCGAGCGGCATGATCGCCATGACGCCCAGCGCGCCGCCGCCGAACAGCAGGCTGCGCTTGATCATCTTGCGGCGACCGAGCGTGGACGTCTGGAACGAGTCGCCGAGCTCGGCGACGATCGTCTTGCGGTCCACCTCCGCGGACTTCCCGTCGTGGCGGTCCTGGATGGACACCTCTTCGGGGATGAACTTCTTGGTGAACTGCACGGCGCCGACACCGAGGCCGAGGATCGCGAGACCCATCGTGAGGCCGATGAGCGGCGTGTACAGCGTGTAGGCGCCGTACTGGTCGTCGCCCGGGCCCGCGTACTGCCAAGGCCAGAACAGATAGATCAGGATGAACGCGACGGCCGCGACACCCGAGAGGGCGAACCAGAATGCGACATTGCGCTCGGCGCGCTTCTCCGCCTTGGTGCCCGGCACCTCCCAGCGGTTACGGCGGTACGCGATGTCGACACCGTCGAGGTTGGTGCCGAGTTCGACGAGTTCTTCCTGGCTCATCCGGTCGAGCTCGTCGTCCGTGTACTTCTTGGGCGCATCGCCGCCCGGCAGGCCAGCGTCGCTCATTGCCTTGCTCCGATCCACAGCGCTGCACCGACGACAGCGACAATTCCGACAACCCACATCGTGGGGCCTTCCGCAGCCGGCCCGAGACCACCGAGCCCGTAGCCACCGGGGTTCTTCGTCTCCGCGTAGTGCTTGATGTAGGCGATGATGTCCTGCTTCTCCTCCATCGACAGCTGACGATCGGAGAACTTGGGCATGTTCTGCGGGCCCGTCGCCATCGCGGCGTAGATCTGCTGCTCGTTGGCAGGATCGAGGACCGGCGCGTACTTACCGGACGACAGCGCGCCGCCGCGGCCGGTGAAGTTGTGGCACGACGCGCAGTTCATGCGGAACAGTTCGCTGCCGCGGGCGATGTCGTCGCCGCGCAGCGACTCCTGGGCGATCTCGCCGTTCTCGTCACGCACGACGCTCGGGCCGCCACCGTTGGCCTGGATGTACGCACCGATCGCGTCGGTCTGCGCGGCATCGAACTTGGCGGGCTTGCGCGAGGCCTGGGCCTCGTTACGCGCCGCAGGCATGCGGCCCGACGAGACCTGGAAGTACACCGCGGCCTCGCCGACGCCGATCAGGCTGGGGCCACGATCCTGCACACCCTGCAGATTCGCGCCGTGACACGTGATGCACGACGTGTCGTAGAGCTGCTTGCCTTCGCGGATCAGTGCGGCCTGATCGTCGTTGGCGGTCGCCACTTGCGGGCTCGGAGTGAGTGCCGACGCGAGGAAGCCGGCGCTCACCAGTCCCATCATCAGGACCAGTGCGCCGGTGACACGTCGCCGAATCTTTCGCTGGCGACGTGTTCTCGCGGCAGACGCCGTGGACTCGGATGCGGGCGGGGGGGATGAACTCATCTGTATCCCTTTGGTATGTCGGGACGGACTGGACGTCAGGGGGCTGCCTGGGCGTTCAGCTGGCTAACGGATGAAATAGATCGTGGCGAACAAGCCGATCCAGACGATGTCGACGAAGTGCCAGTAGTAGGACACGACGATCGCCGCGGTGGCCTGGGCCGGGGTGAACTTGCTGACCCGGGTACGGGCAATGAGGAAGATGAAGGCGACGAGACCACCGATCACGTGAAGACCGTGGAAGCCGGTGGTGATGTAGAAGACCGAGCCGTAGACGCTGCTCGAGATCGACGTGCCGTGCTCGACGAGGTGGTAGTACTCGTAGCCCTGGCCGAGCACGAAGAATGTGCCCATGAGCAGGGTGATCGTGTACCACCGGCGGAGGCCGAAGACGTCGCCCTTCTCGGCGGCGAAAACACCCATCTGACACGTGAAGGACGACGCGATCAGCACGAGCGTGACCGGCACCGCGAGCGTCAGGTTCAGCTCGGTCGGCTCCGGCGGCCAGTTCCCGTTCGACTGGGCTCTCGCCACGAAGTACATGGCGAAGAGGCCGGCGAAGAACATGAGCTCGCTCGACAGCCAGACAATGGTGCCCACGCTGACCATGTTCGGACGGTTCAGCGAGTGCACGCGTTGGGTGATTGCGGATCCTGAAGTCCCTACTGCGCTCGTCACAGAAGGAAGTATGACGCCTTGTCGTACAGCCTGACTACCGGGGGTCGAATATCGGCGAGTCTCGTGCGCGCGCACGAGGCGCGATTCGGGCGAATAACCTGGGGATCCTGCGAGGACAACGAAAGGGTTTCGGTGCAAAGGACTGTCGACCGCTGGTGGAAACGGCTGATCGGACGCGGCCGTCGGCGCCCGCTCGACCCCACGCGACGTGATCTCGTGGTGGTGGCGGAGAGCTTCGACGACGCGGAAGCGTGTTCCACCGTACTCGCGCGAGCCGAGGACGCGGGGTGGGTGGCGGCCGGGGACGCGCTGCTGCGCCACCATCTGGTGTTGCCCGCGGCGGCGGTCGACGCCGCCGTCGCACTCGCGGCCCAGGACGGTTACGTCCTCGGGGATGCGGCCGGTTACGTACTCGGGGATGCGGCCGGTTACGTACTCGGGGATGCGGACGGTGACGTCACGGGGGACGCGGCCAGGGAGGCCGCGCCCTCGGCGGTGGCACCGAATGTGCGTGCGGTGGTGCTGCAGCGAGTCCAGGTGCTCGACGCGTTGCACTGCGCCCAGGAGAAGTCGCGCATGGCGGGTCTGGCGCAGCGCCACGGCGGCACCGCGCGCGGCTGGGACGCGCTGCAGGTGCCCGCCGAGCCGGGCCCGACCACTGACTAGGCTGCACCTACCCCAACCGGGCAGCGGCGCGGACGGATTCCGCGTACGCGACTACATCACGTGAGAACACAGGGGACATCCATGTCGATCCCGTCGCACGACGATCCGAGCCAGCGCGCCCACGCGGCGGGCGCCGACGGTGTGGTCGAGGCGACGTGGTCCTGGCGCGAGATTCTCGGCGTGCTCACCGATCGACGTGATCTCACGCCGGACCAAGCGCGCTGGGCGATGAACGAGGTGATGTCGGACAACGCGACGCCTGCGCAGATCGCGGCGTTCGGTGTCGGTCTCAAGATGAAGGGCGAGACGCCCGACGAGGTGGGTGCGCTCGCCGACGAGATGCTCGCACACGCGCGTCTCGTGCCGTTCGACGGCGACGCGGTCGACATCGTCGGTACCGGCGGCGATCGGTCGAACACGGTGAACATCTCGACGATGGCGTCGGTCGTGGTCGCCGCGGCGGGCGTCCCCGTCGTCAAGCACGGTGGCCGCGCCGCGTCGTCGAAGAGCGGCGGCGCCGACGTCCTCGAGGCGCTGGGTGTCGTCATCTCGCTCGATCCCGACCAGATCGCGGCGTGCGTGGACGAGGTCGGTATCGCGTTCTGTTTCGCTCCCGTGTTCCATCCGGCGTTGCGCTTCGCCGGCCCCACACGCAAGGAGATCGCGATCCCGACGGTCTTCAACGTGCTCGGTCCGCTCACCAATCCCGCGGCGCCGCGTGCGGGGCTCATCGGCTGCGCCTTCGAGAGTCTGCTCCCCGTCGTCGCGGGGGTGCTCGCGTCGCGTGGCAATTCGGCGCTCGTGGTGCGTGGCGACGACGGGCTCGACGAGATGACGACGTCCACCACGTCACGGGTGCTCGTGGTGTCGGGCGGGGTCGTGCGCGAGGACGTGGTCGACCCGCGTGAGCTCGGCGTCGCACGCGTGTCCCTCGACGAGCTGCGAGGTGGCGACGCCCGGTTCAATGCCGAGGTCGCCCATCGCGTCTTCGCGGGCGAGAAGGGGGCCGTGCGCGACGCGGTGCTGCTCAACGCGGCGGGTGCGCTCGCCGCGCACCGCGGTCTGGACGACGTGACTCTGCTCGACGGCCTGGCCCGCGGGCTGGAGGCGGCGGCCGAGGCGATCGACAGTGGCGCTGCAGCCGCGTTGCTCGATCGGTGGGTGGCCGCGACGACCCGGCTGGCCGGCTGACCGGCAGGGCACGCCTGCCGGACGTGCGGGGGACGGCTATTCGCCCAGCGAGAAGCCGGCCTCGACGTCGGCGCTCGAGTACGACTGGAACGCGATGTTCGTGGTGGTCTTGACGACGCCCTCGACCTTGTTGATGCGCTGCGTGACGACCTCGGCGACGGCCTCGTGGTCGCGCACCCGCACGATCGCGATGAGGTCGACGTCGCCCGCGCACGAATAGACCTGGTCGACTCCCGGGATGTCCGCGATGGCCTGGGCGGTCTCCGGGATGCGGTGGGACTCGGCGTGGATCAGGACGATCGCGTTGATCATGGTTTCCTCTTCGTCGTCACGTGGTGCTCTACGTGGGTGCGCGGGCCGGTGCGCCTGCGGGCGCCACGGGATCGAGCTTAGGCGTCGCTCACCCGTCTCCGGGATACCCGGGCGCGGCGAGGCTGTCGCGGCCGTTCACGGCGCGCTCGCACCACCGCAGCCACGAACCGGATCCGCGTGCGGGGGAACAGTACCCGGTGGACGCGTCGACGATGCGTGCGTCGTCCGCCTCGATCCACCGCAACACGAGCGCTGCCTCCTCGGGGGACGCGCCACGCAGCGGGGTGTCGTCGGGCAGCGCGGTCTCGGCGGAGCGCACCAGGGCGTCGACGACGGGCATGGGTGCGGTGCCCCGCGGCGCAGTCCCCGCGGCGGCGAGTCGGCCCGCGCGCACGACGGCGAACTCCCAGCCGCGGGCACCGTCGGGCCGGGCGACGACCAGCTGGTCGAGTGCGGTGAGCGCCGCGAGCCGGTGCAGGCGGCCGAGCGTGCGCGCGACGTCGACGGTGCGATCGCGCAGCCGTGCGGCGTTCTCGAACAGTTCGGCGGCCGCGAGTTCGTCGATGCGCTCGCGCATGCGACGCAAGGCGTCGTCCGAGTGGCCGCGCAGCAGTGCGCGCGCGTTCTCGACGGTCGCGGCGTAGTCGTCGGAGGACAGTGCGGGCGGCGCCGGGCAGCCGCCGACGTCGCGGACGGGGCATGCGCTGCCGTGCAGCGCGTCGCGGGGGAGGCGGGCGGTACACGTCCGCAGCCCGGTGTACTCGGCGACGGTGCTCGCGACGTCGGCGGCGAGGTTTCGGGTGCGGAACGGCCCGAGAGCGCCCGGGGCCGGGGCACGCACCACCGACAGTCGGGGGAACGCTTCCTTCGTGAACGTGATCCACCACCCGCGGCGGGGATATTTGGACCGCCGGTTGTAGGGCGGTGTGTGGGCGGCGAGCAGGCGCAGTTCACGCACCCCGGCCTCGAGGGCGTTCGCGCACTCGACGTGGTCGACGCGCTCGGCGAGCGCGACCATCTCCTTCATCCGCCCTCGCGTCTCGGAGCCCGTGAAGTAGGTGCGCACACGCCTGCGTAGATCCACCGCGGTGCCGATGTAGAGGACCTCGTCGCGCGGGCCCCGGAAGAGGTACACCCCGGGGGACCGGGGAAGATCCGAGGCCAGATGGCGTTTCGCGCGTTGCTGCGGCGAGACGTCCGGCAGGTAGTCGAGCAACTCCGGCAGGCTGTGCACACCGAGATTGCCGACGCGCTCGAGGAGTGCGTGCAGCACCTCCACCGTCGCGCGGGCGTCGTCGAGCGCGCGGTGGGTGGGTGTGGTGGGGACGGCGAACAGGCGCGCGAGATTCGACAGTTTGACCGACGGCGCCTCGTCGCGGGTGAGGACCCGCCGCGCGAGCTTGAC
The DNA here is from genome assembly GCF_012726205.1 of Rhodococcus sp. HNM0569. Taxonomy (GTDB): domain Bacteria; phylum Actinomycetota; class Actinomycetes; order Mycobacteriales; family Mycobacteriaceae; genus Rhodococcus_F. Next base: position 82,198 of record NZ_JAASAE010000005.1, read on the forward strand.
TGTGCAGAGCACGGTGAACGACGGCCAGTCGTGCCCGCAGCGCGCGGCGGCCGCGCGCAGGAATCCGGTGTCGAAGCGTGCGTTGTGCGCGACGAGTACCGCACCACGTGCGAACTCGAGGAACGAGGGCAGTACTCGCTCGATGCGGGGCGCGCCGACGATCATCGCGGACGTGATGCCGGTGATCTCGACGATGTACGGGGGTATCGCGCGGCCGGGATCGACGAGAGTGGCCATCTCGCCGATGATCTCGCCGCCGCGGATCTTGACCGCGCCGATCTCGGTGATCGCGTCCTCGCCGGGCTTGCCGCCGGTGGTCTCGAGGTCGACGACGACGAAGGTGGTGTCGCGCAACGGGGTGTCGAGTTCGTCGAAGGTCAGTTGCCGGGGGGTCGCGCTCACGGGACGTGACGCTAGGACCGGCCACCGACACGCCCGCGGCCGACGGTGGTGACGAGCATCACAGCACTGTCTCGCGTCGGCGGACGGTGTGCCTCGCCCCCGTGCGTCGTCACGGATGCGGCCCCGGTTCGATTGCGCTGCGTCGCACCCGGACCGGCATCGTGAGCGCTCGTCTCACCTGCGAGGACGGCTGCGGGTTGTGATCGGCAGTGGGTACGCGAGGCGGCGCCGCGTGCTCGCGGCTGGGTCCGGGAGGCCGGTCGTTATCGGCCTGTGATGAAAGGGCGAGTGCGCAAGCCATCGGCTGGATTTCGTGCGGAATCGGACCGATTTTCCGCCCCGGGTCGACACGACGCTATGCCGTTTCGTAATCTTTTCGAGACCTTGCGGAGTCGAGTCGCTCATCCCCGAGCGGCGTCGCGAGGTCACCGCCTAATCGGAACGCCGCACGCGGCGCTCCGAGCCGGGAACCCAGTTTCCACCGGGGTGAATCCCGAAGGCGCCGCACAGGCGCCCGAGGGTAGGGCTGATCTTCCCAGCCCGAACCCGTCAGCTAACTCGGTCGGCGGAACGACAGGAAGAAACGGAGTACCTCTTTCGTGGCGTCAACACACACCAAGCGGTCCGTGCGGCGAGTCCTCGCCGTCGGTGCCCTCGCCGCGGGCGCATTCACCGCGACTGCCGTCCCCGCGTCGGCGGACCCCATCACGATTCCCGGTGTCGGAACGTTCGAACTCCCCGGTGTCGCCGTTCCCCCGGAGATCCAGAACATGCTCACCCCGCAGGGCGGCCAGGGTGCCCCCTCGAGCGCGGGTGAAACCGCTCTTCGCGCCGCGGAATCCAAGCTCGGGGCACCTTACGTGTACGGCGCCTCCGGTCCCGACTCGTTCGACTGCTCGGGCCTCGTCCAGTGGGCGTACAAGCAGGCAGGGCTCAACCTGCCGCGCACGAGCTACGACCAGGCAGGCGCCGGTGCTCCGGTGTCGACGTCGGATCTGAAGCTCGGCGACGTCGTCACCTTCTACGGCGGTTCGCACTCGGGCATCTACGCGGGCGACGGCAACATCATCCATGCGTCGACGTCGGGTCAGCCGGTCAAGCTGGCCCCCATCGCGTCGATGCCGATGGACGGCGCTCGCCGCTTCTGAGTGGACACGTGCGGTGACGGGCGGGTTCGGGCTTCGGTCCGGCCCGCCCGTTCGCATCTCCGGGTGCCGCACGTGCACCGCGCCACGAAGCGCGCGACCGCGTCACAGCACCATTCTGCTCGACCAGTACCCTTGCTCGACTCGCTGTACCCGCCGGAGCGCGGCAGGCGCACGGGCGTATGCCCGGCGACACCGGCCGCCGCACCGGAATCGATGATCGGAGAAGTACTCCAGTGGCCGCACCGTTTCCTCGTCACCGTCCGCGGCGCCGCGGCGCCCGCGCAGTTGTGGGCGCGAGCATCGCCGGCGTGACGCTCGCGGCACTCGTCTGCATGCCCGCGGCCGCCGATCCCGCACGGACGGCGCCGCCCGCGCGCACCGATCCGGTCGTCCTCGACGGCGCGACCGACGCGATGAACCGGCTCGCCGACCTCGGCCGCAAGTCGGAACAGACCAACGAGGCACTGCACAATGCGCAGATCGAACTCGATGCGAAACAGGCTGCGCAGGCCGTCGCCGACGAGCGGGTCGCCCAGGCGCAGGTGGCGCTCGACGAGGCCGAGGGGCTGGTCGCGCAGTACCGTCCCACCGTCGACAAGCTCGCGCTCGCCAACTATCAAGGCGCGCGGACCAACCGGCTGTTCGCGGTCATGGTCAGCGACTCGCCGCAGCAGCTCCTCGACCAGATGTCGGCGCTCGACGTCATCGCGCAGCAGACGTCGGACGACGTGGGTCAGTTCGCCGACGCCCGGATCCGCGCGCAGCAGGCGGCGGACGAGGCCCGCAGCGCGGCCGATGCGGCCCGCGCGGCATCGGACGCCGCACGCGTGGTGCAGGACGAGCTCGGCCGCACGAAGGCGGACCTCGAACGTCAGATCGGCGACGTCACCGACGCCTTCGACTCGCTCACCGACGAGGAGCGTCTGAAGCTGGCCGGCAGCCCGTTCCCGCCCGGCATCGACGCCGACGCGATCCTCGCCGAACTGCTGCCCGGTTCGGGTTCGGGTGCTCTGCAGGCCGCGATGACACGCATCGGCAGCCCGTACGTGTGGGGCGCCACCGGCCCCGACTCGTTCGACTGCTCGGGTCTCGTCGTGTGGGCCTACCAGCAGGTCGGCAAGACGCTGCCGCGGTCGAGTCAGGCCCAGGCCGCGGGCGGTACGCCGATCTCGCGCGACCAGTTGCAGCCCGGCGACGTCGTGATCATCTACGACGACGCGTCGCATGTGGGCCTGTACGCCGGTAACGGAAACCTCCTGCATGCGTCGACCTTCGGGGTTCCGGTCAAGGTCGAGTCGCTGGACGGGATGGACTACGCGGGGGCTCGCCGCTACTGAGTCCTCCGGCCCGGCCCCGGCCCGTGTGGCGGGCAGCCGGGCACACCGCCGCGCGGCGAGCCACTTACACTCTGCGGCGTGCCACGCTCGGATCCCGCTGCCCGTCGCCGCGTGCGACCGTGGGAACGGCTCGGGCTGGCGGGCCTGGTCGTGGCGGTGCTCGTGTCCGCGGGCGTCGCGATGTTCGCGCGGGGCAACGGCGACGCGCCCGCGCGGGCCGAATCCGCACCCCTGTCCGGCGCCACGCGCGACGACGTGCAGTCGGTGCTCGACCGGTGGGCAGGCGCGGTGCGATCGGGCGACACGAACGCGCTCGCCGCGCTCGTGGACCGCTCCGCGGCTCCGGGCTTCCTCGACGCCGAGCAGTCGCGGGCCCGCAATGCTGCGGGCGTGCCGTTCGAGGCGTTCGGCTATGCGCTCACCGATGCCGGCGGAACACCCGTGCCCGACGATCTCGTCGCGGCCCTCGGCGCCGACGAGGTGATCGCGCCGGGCGTCGAACTGCGCTATTCGTTCGCGGGCGCCGACCCGGTGCCGGCGACCGCGCCGGTGTCGGTCGTTCTCGCGCGTCGTGGTGACGTGTGGACGCTGGTCACGGACGCTCCCGTCGCGGGGCGCGACGTGCAGACGTGGCGCGGGCCGTGGGATTTCGGCCCGGTCGTCGCGGCGCGTGCCGAGGACGGCGAGTCTCTCGTGCTGGGCCATCCGGGCGACCGGGCGACCGTCGAGCAGATCGCACGCGGAGTGGACGATGCCATTGCCCGCGTGACGGACCTGTGGGGGAGTGGCTGGTCGCGTCGCGCCGTGGTCGTCGTGGCGGCGTCACAGGCCGAGTTCACGTCCCTCGTCGGGTCCGAGCACGACGGCGCCAACATCGCAGCGGTCGCCGTCGCGGGCGCGGTGGACCGCGAGTCACGGTCCGCCTCCGGCCAGCGCATCGTGTTCAGCCCGGCATCGCGCCAGCGCCTCGACGCAGGAGGCAGGCTCGTCGTGCTGCGGCACGAACTGATGCACGCCGCGGCGCGTGTCGACACGGTCGACGGGTCTCCGCTGTGGATGCTCGAGGGCTACGCCGAGTACGCCGCGCACCGCGGCGACGACACCCAGGCGCGGCAGATCGCGCCGGATCTCGCGTCGCGCGTCGCCGACGGCATGGTGCCCGACCGGTTCCCGCGCGACGACGACTTCAGCGGATCCGGATCCGCCGCGTACGAGGCGTCGTGGTCGCTGTGCGCCTTCGTCGCCGACACGTGGGGAGACGCCCGCCTGACCGACCTGTACCGCGCGCTCGCAGGCGGCCCGCGCTCGGACGACGACGTCGAAGCCGTCGTCGAACGTGAATTGGATACCGACGTGGAGACCTTCCTCGGGCAGTGGCGCGACTGGCTCGCCCGCGAGCTGGGCTGACCCGCCGCGGCGTCGCCACCGGCACCGATCTACGGTGGTGTCCATGCCACGGACCCTGCTGGTGACGAACGACTTTCCGCCCAGGCCCGGCGGCATCCAGTCCTATCTGTACGCGTTCGCGCGGCAGTTGCCTGCCGACGAGCTCACCGTCTACGCGCCGCGCTGGCGCGGCGACTCGCACGAGAAGTTCGACGCTGCCCAGGATTTCGAGGTCGTGCGGCATCCGACGACGCTCATGCTTCCGACGCCTCTCGTCGCGCGGCGGGCCGCGCGGATCGTCGCCGAGCGCGACATCGACACCGTGTGGTTCGGTGCTGCGGCGCCGCTGGCCCTGCTCGCCCCCGCGATGCGCCGTGCGGGCGCGAGAAAGATCGTCGCGAGCACGCACGGCCACGAGGTCGGGTGGTCGATGCTGCCCGTCGCGCGCGGTGCACTGCGCCGCATCGGCGACGCCACGGACGTCGTGACGTACGTCAGCAAGTACACGCGGGGCCGTTTCGCCGCGGCGCTCGGACCTCGTGCGGCGCTCGAGCACCTGCCACCCGGCATCGACACGCAGGTCTTCCGTCCGGACCCGGACGCGCGCGCCGAACTGCGGGCACGCTACGGGCTCGGCGACCGTCCGACCGTGCTGTGCCTGTCCCGGCTCGTACCGCGCAAGGGTCAGGACATGCTGATCCGTGCGCTGCCGTCGATCCGTGCCCGCGTCGACGGTGCGGTCCTGGTGATCGTCGGCGGCGGTCCGTACGACGACCGGCTGCGCCGCCTCGCCCGCGAGACCGGTGTCGAGGACGACGTCGTGTTCACCGGCGGCGTGCCCGCCGACGAACTCGCGGCCCACCACACGATCGCGGACCTGTTCGCGATGCCCGCGCGAACGCGGGGCGGTGGGCTCGACGTGGAGGGGCTCGGAATCGTCTATCTCGAGGCCTCCGCCACCGCGGTACCGGTCGTCGCCGGGCGTTCGGGCGGGGCACCCGAGACGGTGCGCGAGGGCACGACGGGGCTCGTCGTGGACGGACGCTCACCGGCCGCGGTCGCCGAGGCCGTCGTGGATGTGCTGGCCGATCCCGCGCGCGCACGGGCGATGGGCGAGGCGGGCCGGGCCTGGATCGAATCCGACTGGCGCTGGGACGTTCTCGGCGCACGCCTGCGCATGTTGCTCACACCGTAGCCCGCCACACCGGGCCGATCTCGGCCACGGCGCCCGTGCAGGCGGCCGAAATGCGGACGGCCGCAAGGGTGCAGCGCATGTGCTGCACCCTTGCGGCCGTGGCCGGGGAGATCTACTTGGCGTAGATCTTCTCGATGTCCTCGGCGAAGCTCTTGTGGACGACATTGCGCTTGAGCTTCATCGTGGGCGTGAGTTCGCCTGTCTCCTCGGAGAAGTCGACCGGCAGGACGCGGTACTTCTTGATCGACTCGGCGTGCGAGACGAGGGTGTTGGCTTCCGCGATCGCGGCGTCGATCTCGGCCGTCAGGTCGGGATCGCTCAGCAGGTCGGCGACGGACGTGTCCTTGGCCTTGCCGTGCGCCTCGTTCCACCCGGGCAGTGCCTCGGCGTCGATCGTGATCAGTGCCGCGATGAACGGCTTCTGGTCGCCGACGACGATGGCCTGGCTGATGAGCGGGTGCGCGCGCAGCGAGTCCTCGAGCTGCGACGGCGACACGTTCTTGCCGCCCGCGGTGACGATGATCTCCTTCTTGCGGCCGGTGATGGTGATGAAGCCGTCGCGGTCGAGCGAGCCGAGGTCGCCGGTGTGGAACCAGCCGTCCTCGATCGCGTCCTTCGTCGCCTCCGGGTTGTTCCAGTAGCCGCCGAACACCACCGGGCCGGACAGCAGGATCTCGCCGTCGTCGGCGATGCGGACCTTGTTGCCCGCGAGGGGCTTTCCGACGGTGCCGACCTTCTGCTCGCCCGGCGTGTTGACCGCGAACGCCGCGGTGGTCTCGGTGAGTCCGTAGCCCTCGTAGACCGGGACGCCGACCCCGCGGAAGAAGTGGCCGAGGCGGGCGCCGAGAGGCGCGCCACCCGAGATCGCGAGCTGGCACTTGCCGCCGAGGGCGGTCTTGAGCTTGGCGTAGACGAGCTTGTCGAACACGAAGTGCTTCGCCTTGAGCAGCAGGCTCGGGCTGCCGTTCTGCAGGGCCTCGCTGTAGGCGATCGCGGTTTCGGCGGCGGCGTCGAAGATCTTGCCCTTGCCGCCCGCGACGGCGGACTGGCGAGCCGAGTTGTAGACCTTCTCGAACACGCGCGGCACCGACAGGATGAAGTCGGGGCGGAACGTGCCGAAGGTGGGCACCAGGTTCGGGATGTCGGACGTGTGGCCGAGAGCCGCGCCTGCATCGAAGGCGGCGACCGCGACCGCACGGGCGAGCACGTGGGCCATCGGCAGGAACATCAGCGTCGCGACGCCGTCCTGACGCAGCAGGTCGCCCAGCTGCGAGGCGCGGATGCCCTCGGACTCGGCGAGGAAGTTCGAGTGGGTGAGCGCGCAGCCCTTGGGCCTGCCGGTGGTGCCGGACGTGTAGATGAGCGTCGCGGGATCGGACGCCTTGAGTGCGGCGACGCGGGCGTCGACGTCGCCGTCGGTGACGGACGCGCCGAGTGCGGTGAGCTCGTCGATCACGCCGTTGCCCTCGGCAGGCTTCTCGATCTGGAAGAGCTTGCGCAGTTGCGGCGCCTGCTCGGCGACGTCGGCGACGAGTTCGGCGTGCTTCGTGTTCTCGACGACGAGGGCGACGGCCCCGGAATCTTCGAGGATCCAGCGGACCTGATCGGCCGACGACGTCTCGTAGATCGGGACGGTGACGCCGCCTGCGGCCCAGACGGCGTAGTCGATCAGCGGCCACTCGTAGCGCGTGGCCGACATCAACGCGATGCGGTCGCCCTGTTCGATGCCGAGAGCGATCAGGCCCTTTGCAACCCCCACGACCTGGTCACGGAACTCGCTCGCCGTGACGTCGGTCCAGTCGCTGCCCACCTGGCGCTTGAAGACGATGCCCCGCGGCTCGTCCTGCGCACGTCGGAACACGGAGTCGACCGCGGACGCGTCCTCCGGGATCGTGAACGAACTGGGGGAGCTGAACTCGGGCACGAAAACCTCCGGCACTGAAAATACTGACTAGTAGGTGTCTGATTTCAACTCTAGACCTTCGACTCCGCGTATCTGTTATCGACGGTTCACCGAACATGTCTAGCGGGCTGTCTGTGCTGTTCACCGCGTCGGATCGCGGCACCGCCGTGCGTCACTACCGGTACGCCGCCGTGAGGGGGCGGGCAGCGTTGTGTGAAGCTATCGACCATGAGCAGCATCCAGGTGGCCGATCAGGCTTTCGTCGCGTCCCCACCCGAGCGGGTCGCGGCCGTCGTGAGCCCGCGCGCCCGCTGGCGCCGGTGGTGGCCCGACCTGCGGATCGACGTGCGCGAGGACCGCGGCGACAAGGGCATCCGCTGGGTGGTCGACGGGCCGCTGACCGGCACCATGGAGGTGTGGCTCGAGCCCGTGCTCGACGGCACCGTGATCCACTACTTCCTGCACGCCGAGCCCGGCGCGGGCGCGCCGAGCGATCCGGATACGCTGGCCGCCGTCACGCGCACGCGCCGGGTGCAGGGCAAGACGATGTCGTTCGACGTCAAGCGCGAGCTCGAGGGTGGGCGCGCGGCAGGCGAAGCGCCCGCCTGAGCCGCGAGCACGGCCACCGAGTACGAGTCGAAAGGACGCCTTTCCGCCATGGCAGAGAGGACGAAGAAGTCGATCACGATCGACGCGCCCGCCGACGACATCATGGCGGTGATCGCGGACTTCGACGCCTATCCCGAGTGGGTCGCCGCGGCGCGCTCGGTCGAGGTGCTCGAGCGACGCGACGGCCGCGCCTATCTCGTGCGGTTCGTCCTCGACGCGGGGATCGTCAAGGACACCTACGTGCTGCGCTACGACTGGGCGGCCGACGGACGGTCGGTCGCGTGGGATCTCGTCGAGGGCGAGATCCAGAACGCTCAGCACGGCTCCTACCTGCTCACCCCCGAGCCGTCCGGAGCCACCACCGTCACCTACGAGTTGTCTGTCGATCTCACGATCCCGATGATCGGCCTGTTCAAACGCAAGGCGGAGAAGGTCGTCACCGACACGGCCCTCGACGAGCTCAAGAAGCGGGTGGAGGGCTGAGCGCGCGCGAGCCCGGCACACGCGTTCTGCTGTTCGTCGGCAAGGGCGGGGCCGGGAAGACGACGCTCGCGGCAGCCACCGCGTTGCGCGCCGCGATGCGCGGCAGGCGCACACTGCTGGTCGCGCTCGACCAGACCCGTTCGCTCGGCGACGTACTGGGCCGCGGCACCGACGAGTTCCCCGTGGGCGAGCTCGTCGAGCTTCCGTTCGGCGGCGATACCGGAGCGGGGGAAGAGTCCGTGTCCGGCCGCCTCGCCGCACTCGACATCGACACGCTCGCGCTGCTCGAAGAGCGCTACGCGTCGGTCGCGCCGATGCTCACCTCCGCAGTCGGCGGCGGGCCCGTGTGGACCGCACTCGCGCCGGGCGAGCTCACCGGTGTGCCGGGCGTGCAGGAGGTCCTCGGCCTTGCACAGATCGCGGAGCACGCGGCATCCGGTGAGTTCGACGCGATCGTCGTCGACTGCCCTGCGACCGCCGACGCGCTGCGCACGCTCTCGGCGCCGAAGACCTTCGCCGACTACCTCGAACGCGTCTGGCCCCGGCACGACCGGGCCGTTGCGCTGTCCGGCAACGACCCCCGTCAGCTGCTGTTGGTGTCGGTGGTCGAGCGGGTCGCGTCGGCGGTCGCGTCCGTCGAGGCGTTGCTGGCGGACCCGGGACGCACGTCGACCCGGATCGTCACGACGGGCGAGCGCGTCGCGCTCGCGCACACGCGCCGGCTGCTGACGGTCGCGTCGCTGGCGGGTCTGCGCGTCGATCTCGTGGTGCTCAACCGCGTCCGCGGAACGGGGCAGGCCGTCGGCGACCTCGCCGACCTCGCCGGAAGCGTCGAGGTGCGCACGGTCGGCGCGAGCGACCACGAGCCGATAGGGTGGGCCGGCCTCGCGCGGATCGGCGACGAACTCTACGACGACGTCGACCCGGTCGCCCTGCAGAGCGAACCGGTGCCTGCCTTCCGCGTCGCACACGAATCCGGGAGTGGGCTCGACTCGGTGTACACACTGCGCATGCCTCTGCCGCTCGCCGACGCGTCGACCCTCACGCTCGGCCGCGTCGACGACGATCTCGTCGTGGGCGCCGAGGGCGTCCGGCGCAGGCTCACCCTTCCGTCGGTGCTGCGGCGGTGCACCGTCTCCGCTGCCGAGCTGGACACGGACGCGCTCGTCGTGCGATTCCGTCCGAACCCCGAGGTGTGGCCCGCGTGACCGGAGATCGACACGAGAACGGGGCCGACCGCGCCCGGATCGCGGCGGAGATCCGGGCGCTCGCGGATGCGTTGTCCGAGCGGCTCGAACCGTTCGCGGCGCGCGTGGCGGCGGCCGCGGAAGCCGCGGCCGAGGGGGACTCGCCGCGGCACCCGGATGCTCCCGAGTTCACCGGCTGCCGATGGTGCCCGGTGTGCGCATTCGCGGCGTTCGTGCGCGGCGAACACCATGACTTCGCCGCCACCGTGTCGCAGCACTCGGCGGCGCTGCTCGCCGTGCTCGGCGAGATCCTCGGCGACGCTCGGGGCGGAACGTGCACGTGCGGCGCGGACGAGCCGGGCCCGGCCGCCGGGACGCCCGATCCGCCCGGTGCCGACAGCGCCTTCGTCCGGATCCCCGTGACGACCGTGCGCCCGCCCAGTCGGCACCAGCTCGACTAGCGTGATGGGGATGGAACGCGTCGACGGGGCAGGCGGTGGGCCTGGACCGGCCGCGCTGCTCGGGCCGACCGTGGGTGTCGACGTCGGCGGCACGAGTATCCGCGGCGCCGTGGTCACGCCCTCCGGAGACGTCGTCGACACCGTCACGGCACCCACGCCGCACTCCGCGCCCGCACTCGAGGACGGCATCGCGCGGGTAGTCGCAGAACTGCGCGAGCGGCACGAGGTGCACGCCGTCGGACTCGCGCTCGCCGGATTCCTCGACGAGCATCGGCGCACCGTACGGTTCGCGCCGCACCTGCCGTGGCGCGACGTCGCGGTGGGCGGACTCATGCAGGACCGGATCGGGCTGCCCGTCGTCCTCGAGCACGACGCGAATGCCGCGGCCCTCGCGGAACACCGCTTCGGCGCGGCATCGGGTGCCCGCAATGCCGTCGTCGTCGCGATCGGCACCGGGATCGGTGCGGCACTCGTGCAGCACGGCGAGCTGTACCGCGGAAGTTTCGGTGTGGCACCAGAGCTGGGGCATCTGCAGGTCGTCCCGGACGGACGGCCGTGCGCGTGTGGCAAGCGCGGGTGCTGGGAAAGGTCTTGCAGTGGAACCGCTCTCGTGGAGACCGCGCTCGAGTTCCTGGCGAGCGAGGCACACCCGGAATCGTCGCTCGCGCGGGACGTCCGGAGTGACCGCGGCGCGCTCACCGGCCGCCGGATCGCCGCCGCGGCGCACGACGGCGACCCGCTCGCGCGCGCCGTCGTCGACGACTTCGCGCAGTGGCTCGGCGTCGGCCTCGCGTTCGTCGCGGACGTGTTCGATCCCGACGTGGTCGTCGTCTCGGGTGGGGTTGCCGGGTCGGCGCCGCTGTTCCTCGACGCAGCACGGGAGATCTGCGCCGCGCACGCGACCGGTGCAGGCCATCGCCCGCTCGCGCGGATCCGCAGTACGCAGCTCGGCGACTACGCGGGGCTGATCGGTGCAGCCGTCGCGGCGCACGAGCAGGCGGGCACGTGAGCGCCGCCGTCGGTGTGGCTGCCGCCATAGCGGGGCGGTAGAGTTCAGGCGAGTCCTGCGGCCGTGGTTGCCCGGTCTTCGCTGTCGGATGAAAGGTCGCCATGTTCTATTGGCTTGTCAAGTTCGTGTTCGTCGGGCCTTTCATCAAGCTCTACAACCGGCCCAAGGTCGAGGGCCTCGAACACGTACCCACCGACGGCCCCGTTCTGCTCGCAGGCAATCACCTCTCCATCGCCGACTGGCTCTTCACGCCGCTCGCGATCCCGCGCCGCGTCACCTACCTCGCGAAGAGCGACTACTTCACCACGCCCGGTCTACGCGGCATGCTGCAGAAGTTCTTCTACACCCAGACCGGCCAGGTACCCCTCGACCGCCGCGGCGCCGACGCCGCCGAGAGCGCGCTGCTCACCGCACGCGGTCTGCTCGAGGACGGAAAGATCGTCGGACTGTTCCCGGAAGGAACGCGCTCGCCCGACGGCCGGCTCTACAAGGGCAAGACCGGTATCGCGCGCATCGCACTCGAGACCGGCGTGCCGGTCGTTCCGGTCGGGGTCGTCGGTACCGACGAGGTGAGTCCGCCCGGGCCGTTCCGCTGGCGCCGTCGCCGGGTGCGGGTCACGTTCGGTGCGCCGCTGGACTTCTCGCGCTACGAGGGCATGGTCAACAACCGGTTCGTCGAGCGCGCGGTCACCGACGAGATCATGTACCGGCTCATGCAGCTCACCGGGCAGGAATACGTCGACGTGTACGCGGCGACGCTCAAGAAGGACAAGAGCAGCGACAAGGGGAAGACCGGCGACACGGGCGAGGACGCGGACCCGGCCGCCTCCGCCGTCCCCGACGCCGATCGTATGCCGGACTCGCAGGCCAGCTGACGCGCGTCACACCGGGGCGGTCTGCGGAGCGGCGCGCGCAGGCACCCGCCGCAGCAGCAGCCACGTCGCCACGAGTACGGCGACGGCCCACCACACGTAGGCCGACGCGACGATCTGGTCGAGCGCAGGCCACCCCACTCCGTCCCACCGGCCGCCGCCGAGCAGCCAGTGCGGAGGCCACCGCGTCGCGACCAGGCCGGCGAGGGTGAGGGCCGCGAAGACCGCGCCGCGCGTGCGTCGCGGCGCAGCGCCGCCGAGACCTCGCCACGCCAGGACGCCGAGCGTGAGCAGCAACGGCACCGTCCACACCCAGTGATGAGACCACGACACCGGCGACACCAGCAGGCCCGCGAGTGCGTTCACGCACAGCGCCAGAGCCTTCTCGCCGGCCCGCAGTGCCGCCGACATCGCAGCGATCGCGAGGCAGCAGACCACCGCCGACGCCACGAGCCACGGCGCACTCTCGTCCCATGACGCACGTGCGAGGACACCGGTGATGCTCTGGTTCGGCGGGTAGGCCGACGTCCCGATCCGCCCGGCGTCGAAGAGCACGCCGGTCCAGTACGCGACGCTGTCGCGCCACGTCGCCGCGAACCCCACGAGGGTGAACGCCACGAAACCGCCCGCCGTGCCCGCCACCGCGCGCCAGTCCCGGCGCAGCAGGAAGAACAACACGAACACCGCGGGCGTGAGTTTCACGGCGGCCGCGAGACCGACCAGCATTCCGCGCGGCCACGGCGTCCGTTCGGCGAGGCAGTCGACCACCACGAGCGCCATCAGCACGATGTTGATCTGCCCGTAGTCGAACGTCGACGACACGGGCTCGAGCGCGAACGCGACGGCGAGCGCACCGAGCGTGCCCCACATCAGGATCGAGCGGTCCGCGAAGCCGAGCGAGCGCAGCGTCACCACGATCACGACTGCGAGCAGCGCGATCGACGCGACCGTCAGCACGACCCCGGCGACGGGCAGGGGCACGAACGCCAAGGGCGCGAACACCACCGCGGCCAGCGGGGGATAGGTGAACGGGAGCGGCACGCCCGACCGGGTGAGCGGCAGTTCGCCGTACAGCGGAGTGCCGTCCACCAAGGCGGATCCGCCGATGCGATAGACGTCGAGGTCGAGGCGATACCACACGCCGAAGTCCCGCAACGGTGGCAGGCCGGCAAGATGGTAGAGCAGTCCGACCGAGAGCGCGGCGAGGGTCACCACGTGCCCGGCGGCCACGAGGCGGCGACGCGCGCGACTCCCCGTCGCGGCAGCGGGCGTGGTCGAACACTCGCGTGCACCGCCAGACGAAAACATGCGTGCACCGCACGACGAAGACCTGCGTGCACCGCACGACATCGAACACTCCTTCTGGAGCCGCTCACGGACGGCTCGTCGAGCCGCCGTCTGCACGGCCTGGCTCACTCTGCACCGTACGGCCCACATTCTGCCCCGAGCGGCCCAGCGCATAGTCTTCCGCTGTGCGTTATTTCTACGACTGCGAGTTCATCGAGGACGGCCACACGATCGATCTCGTGTCGATCGGCGTCGTCGCCGAGGACGGCAGGGAGTACTACGCGGTGTCGACCGAGTTCGATCCCGCGCGGGCAGGCACGTGGGTGCGGCGCAATGTGCTCCCGAAACTGCCGTCGCCCGCCGCAGCCGAATGGAAATCGCGCGCACGCATCCGCGACGAGCTCCATGCGTTCCTCGTTCCGCGCCCCACGATCGCCCCGGAGCTGTGGGCGTGGGTGGGGGCGTACGACCACGTCGTGCTGTGTCAGCTGTGGGGCGCGATGACCGAACTGCCGCAGGGGATGCCCCGGTTCACCCGCGAGCTCAAGCAACGCTGGGAGGACGCGGGCCGCCCGGCGCTGCCCCCGGCGCCGGACGACGCGCACAGTGCGCTCGCCGACGCACGGCACAACCTCGCGAAGTTCGAAGCGATCGAAGCGTCCCGGCGCCTGCGCTGACCGGGCCCGCCGCGTCGACGGCGTGCGTGGCCCGGGGTGGTGGCGGGCACACTCGGCGATCCCGATACCCTGGATGTCGTGAACTGGACAGTCGACGTGCCGATCGACCGCTTGCCCGAACTCCCGCCGCTGCCGACCGCGCTGCGTGAGCAACTCGACGCCGCGCTCGCCAAGCCGGCGGCGCAGCAGCCGCAGTGGCCGGTCGACCAGGCTGCCGCCATGCGGACGGTGCTCGAGAGTGTCCCACCGATCACCGTGCCCCGCGAGGTCGAGGCCCTCAAGGCCCAGCTCGCGTCCGTCGCACGTGGCGAGGCGTTCCTGCTGCAGGGCGGCGACTGCGCCGAAACGTTCGCCGACAACACCGAGCCGCACATCAAGGGCAACATCCGCACGCTGCTGCAGATGGCCGTCGTGCTCACCTACGGCGCGAGCCTGCCGGTGGTCAAGGTCGCCCGTATCGCAGGCCAGTACGCCAAGCCCCGGTCGTCGAATGTCGACGCGCTCGGCCTGCCGTCGTACCGCGGCGACATGGTCAACTCGATCGTTCCCGACGAGTCGGTGCGTGCACACGACCCGTCGCGTCTGGTGCGGGCCTACGCCAACGCGAGCGCCGCGATGAACCTCGTCCGGGCGCTCACCGGCGCAGGCATGGCCGACCTGCACAAGGTGCACGACTGGAATCGCGAATTCGTCGCCGCGTCGCCTGCGGGCGCCCGCTACGAAGCGCTCGCCGCCGAGATCGACCGCGGTCTGCAGTTCATGAATGCATGCGGCGTCACCGACCCCAGCCTGCAGCAGGCCACGATCTTCGCGAGCCACGAAGCGCTCGTCCTCGACTACGAGCGCGCGATGTTGCGCCTCGACAACGACGACGACCACCCCAAGCTGTACGACCTGTCGGCGCACTTCCTGTGGATCGGCGATCGCACCCGGCAGCTCGACGGCGCGCACGTCGCGTTCGCCGAACTCGTGTCCAACCCGATCGGCCTGAAGATCGGTCCCACCACGACGCCCGAGATGGCCGTCGAGTACGTGGAGCGGCTCGATCCCACCAACATGCCGGGGCGGCTCACGCTGATCTCGCGGATGGGCAACGGCAAGGTACGTGAGCTGTTGCCCGCGATCGTGGAGAAGGTGCAGGCGACGGGCCACCAGGTCATCTGGCAGTGCGATCCGATGCACGGCAACACGCACGAGTCGAGCACCGGCTACAAGACCCGCCACTTCGACCGTGTCGTCGACGAGGTGCAGGGCTTCTTCGAGGTTCACCGCGAGCTGGGCAGCCACCCGGGCGGCATCCACGTAGAACTCACGGGCGAAGACGTCACCGAGTGCCTCGGCGGCGCCCAGGACATCTCGGATCTCGACCTGTCGGGCCGCTACGAGACCGCATGCGACCCGCGACTCAACACCCAACAGTCGCTCGAGCTGGCATTCCTCGTCGCGGAGATGCTGCGCGGCTGACCACTACGGCAGCGACGTGAGCGTGACGGTGCTGCCCGGCCGGACGAGATCCCCCGATCCGGGTGTCTGCCGGATGACGAGCGACTTGTCGGACGACGCGAGTCGGCGCACTTCGACGTCCAGGCCCAGCCGGGTCAGTTCGTCCCGCGCCGACCCGACCGTGCGGCCCAGCATCGACGGCACCGACACCGCGTCGGACACCGTGAGGGTGACGGTGCTGCCGGAGTCGACGGTACGGCCGGTTTTCGGTGACGTGCCGACGGCGTGCCCGCCCTCGATCTTCGCGTCGAAACGGGATTCCACGTCGCCGACGACCAGACCTGCGTCCTCGAGCGCGGCGCGTGCCTTGCCCTCCGGCATGCCGCTCACGTCCGGGATCTCGACCGGTGCCGCGCCCTTGCTGTAGATCAGCCGCACCTGCGAGCCCACCGGGAGCGCGACTCCCGATGCAGGCTCGAACGCCGCGACCGCACCGACCGGGATCGTGGAACTGAACGCCTCACCGCCCTCGACGGGCACGAAAGTGCGTTCGCGCAGCGCGGATTCGCTGGCCGTTCGGTCGCCGCCCGCGGGCAGCGTCGGCACCGTCGGCTTGCCGAGCGACACCCGCAGTGCGACCGTGCCGGAGCGTTCGACGCGCCCGCCCGATTCGGGATCCGTGCCCAGCAGCACATCCGGTTCCGCGGAGTCGGAGTACTCGCCGCGCACGACGTAGCTCAGCCCTGCCGCCTCGACGGCTTCGACCGCTGCACCCCTGTCGAGGCCGTCGAGCGGCGGCACCGCGGTGTACCGACCCGATCCGAGCCACCATCCGCCCGCCGCGAGTGCCACCGCGAGCACGAGGATCGCCAGCAGCCACACGGCGAGCGAGCGGCGAGAGCGTTGCCGCTCGGCCGCGAAATCGGGGAACGGATAGTCGCCGCGGGGACGCACCCGGGTGCCGGCGTCGGCGAACGTAGCCGGCTGTTCGGCGGCGTCGACCGGGGCGTCCGGCCGTGGCGTGACACCCGTGACGACCTTGGTGTGCTGAAGGGGGGTGTGCTGGACGGGGGTGTGCTGGACGGGGGTGTGTTGGGTGGGGGTGTGCAGATCGGATGTCGGCGGCTGTTGCCGTGCCACATGCGCCGTGGGCGCCGCCGAATCGGCAGCGGTCGCGTCGCGCGGCACGGCGTGCGACAGGTGCTCGGCGGAGCGCCGCGGCGCGGGCACGCGGTAGTCGGGCAGATCGAGTTCGTCGGCGACCGACTGCAGCGCGTCGGCCATCGCGCCGGCGTCGCGGAACCGGTGCGCCGGTTCGCGGTGGGTGGCCTCGGCAACCAGGTCGTCGAACTGCGGCGGCACGCCCACGATGTACGACCCGGGGCGCGGCACGTCCTGGTTGACCCGCTGATACGCGACCGACAGCGACGTGTCGCCGGTGAACGGGGGGTGGCCCGTGAGCAATTCGAACATCAGGATGCCCATCGAGTACACGTCGCTACGCGTGTCGGCGATCCCCGACGTGACCTGCTCGGGGGACAGGTACGCGGCCGTACCCAGGATGACGCTGTTCGACGTCGTCGTGGATGCCGCCGCGGCGCGGACGAGACCGAAGTCGGCGATCTTGACCTCGCCGGTGTCGGAGATGAGCACGTTCTCCGGTTTGACGTCGCGGTGCACCAGTCCGGCGCGGTGCGCGACCGCGAGCGCCGACAGCACCGGCCCCGCGACGGCGGCGACCGCGTGCGGGGGCATCGGGCCACGTTCGCGCAGCAGCTCACGCAGGGTGCCGCCCTCGACGAGTTCCATCACGAGGAAGGCATGACCCTGGTCGTGTCCCTGGTCGTACACCGCGACCAGCGACGGGTGCTTGAGCCGGGCGACGGCACGTGCCTCGAACTCGAAACGCGACACGAATGCCGGATCGGACGCGAACTGCGGATCCATCACCTTGATCGCTACCGGCCGGTCCAGCCGCAGGTCGAGCCCGCGATACACAGTGGACATCCCGCCGCGCGCGATGGGCGAATCCACCCGATAGCGCCGGTCGAGCAACTGGCCGATCAATGGATTCCTCCCGCGGTTCGCACATCGACAATCGGGTGTCCACCACACGCGGCGAACACCCAATCGTAGCCACCGGGACCGACCGGAAGCGGCACGCGCGCGGGCGACCCGATACCGTGAAGACGTGAGCGCGATTCCTTACACCGACGACGTCCTCGATTCCGATGTCGGACTCCTGCAACTCCCGGATGTCGCCAAGAACGTCGGCCTCGCCGTCACCCGTGTGCACCAGATGTTGCGGGAGCGCAAACTCGTCGCGGTCAAGCGCGACGGCGTGATCGGTGTTCCCGAGGCATTCTTCGACGACGACGGCCAGGTGCTCAAGTTCCTGCCGGGACTGCTGTCCGTGATGCACGACGGCGGCTACTCCGACACCGAGATCCTGCGGTGGATCTTCACCCCGGACGACACGCTGCCCGGTCGCCCGGTCGACGCGCTGCGCGGCGACCTCGCACGCGAGGTGATCAGGCGGGCGCAGGCGATGGCGTTCTGACGGCAGGGCGCGCCGCGAGACGTGGCATCTCGCGGGCAACGAGCGCGAGTCGTCTCGTCCGGGTCACCGTCACACGCCGATGCAGCACCGCGTACTCGTGCGCCTCGATCTCGTCGAGAATGCCCTCGTAGAGGCGCAGGGCGGTGGCGATGGCCGGGCGGGCGCGGGGATCGAGCATCGCGATGCCCGGTGCCGCCGTCCGGTACAGCGACCGCGTTACGGCGATCAGGTGGGCGAGCGCGCGGGCCACCCGACGGTCGACGGAGCGTCGCTCGCGGCACCAGCGCAGCAGGTCGTCGTCGACGCCGAATGCCGCGAGTTCGTCCTGCGGCAGGTAGACACGCCCGCGATCGAGGTCCTCGCCCACATCGCGCAGGAAGTTCGTGAGCTGGAACGCCTCGCCGAGAGCGGCCGCATGTGGCTCGGCACCGTCCGCCGCACCCAGTACGGGCAGCAACTGCAAGCCGATCACGACCGCCGAACCGTACATGTACTCGCCGAGTGCCGCCCACGACGCGTACCGACTGCGGAAGTTCGGTGTGCCGGGCACGTCCATCCGCATCGAGTCGAGAAAGGCACCGAAGTACTCGTGCGGGATCCCGAAGCGCCGCGCGGTGTCGGTGAAGGCCGCGAACACCGGATCGGTCCGGGCAGGAGCGTCCGAGCCGAGAGAGTCGACGACTGCTGCGGCGTCGTCGAGGGCTCGGGCGGCCCGAATCGGGTCCGCCGGGGCGACCCCCTCGACTCCCTCGACCCCGTCGACGATGTCGTCGATGGTGCGTGCGAAGGCGTAGAGCGCATGTACCGCACGCCTGCGCTCGGGTGGTAGCAGCCGGGCCGCGAGATAGTAACTGCGCCCGTGGCGGGCCGTGATCGCCCGGCAGTGCTCGTACTCGTCGGCGAGGAGCGTGCAGCCCCCGCGTTCCGGGGTCATGACGTGGCCGGTACCCGTGACGGGTCGTCCGCTCCGGAACCGTCGGTGTCGTCGCGCGTCTCGCCGGTGTCCGGCACGTCGACAGCGGCGGACTCGGCGTCGTGGCCGGCCGTGGCCGACGACTGGGGGTGCGGGCGCCCCCGCAGGCGCAGCGGGTCGACGCTGCGGAGCGAGTACGCCGCGACGAACGCCGCGAACACCGCGAGCGCGACGTGCGGGAAGGTGTACAGGCCGATCGAGCCGTCGGGCTGGAAGACCAACATGAGCCACGTGGACAGCCCGACCAGGACCATCAGCGTGCGCTGCGACAGCGCGAAGCCCGCGGCGATTGCGAGCGGCCACGAGTAGTACCACGGCAGCGCGGCAGGGGAGAGTACGACGATCGCGACGAGCACCACGAGGATGCCGAGCACGGCATCGCGTTCGGTCTTGCGGAAACGCCACCACGCCGCCACGACGATGACGACGAGTGCGATGCCGCAGATCATGCGGGTGACGTCGAGGACGCTGCCGAGGGTGAGGTCGGCGAACCAGGACGTACCGACGGTGACGATGTGCGCGAGGATCGTGGGCAGCGACAGCCAGTTGATGATCTTCGCCGAGCCCGACAGTGCGGTCATCCAGCCGAGCCCGACACCCGCCGCGAGCGACGAGCCCGCGAAGACGGCGACGAACATCGCGAAGCCCGCTCCGGCAGTCTTGGCGAACAGGACGAACGGCGACGCGGGCTCGCGGCCCTCCGCGGCAGCGCGTTCGCGTTCGTGGATCATCCAGATCCACACCATGAACGGCAGCGCGGCACCCGCCGTCGCCTTGATCGCGACGGCGACCGACACGAGCGCGAAGCCACCGAGGTGACGCCGGTCGAGGACGAGTACGACACCCGCGCTCATCAGCCCGACCATGAGCACTTCGTTGTGGACACCGCCGATCAGATGGATCAGAACCAGCGGGTTGAGCACGGCGAGCCACAGCGAGATCGCGGGGTTGCCGCCCAGATGACGCGCGAGGCGGGGGACGGCCCACATCGTGAGCGCGAGGCCCGGGAGCATCGTGAGGCGCAGCAGCATCGTGCCGACGACGATGCTGTCGCCGACCAAGGCCGTGATGCCCTGGCCGAGGAGCAGGAACAGCGGACCGTACGGCGCGGTGGTGGTGGTCCACACATTGCTCACGTTGTCGAGCAGGATGCCGGGATTCGCGACCGGCCCCACCGCATAGGGATCGAACCCGTCGCGCAGCAGCGCACCCTGCGCGAGATACGAGTACGCGTCGCGGCTGAACATCGGCACCGCGACCAGCAGCGGCGCCGTCCATGCCGGGACGATCAGCATCAACTGCCGCACGCTGACGCGCCCGGCCAGGGTTGCGCGACCGAGCCGCACCCACGCCGCGATCATCGCGACCACACCGACCCACACGATCACGGTCGAGATGATCTGGCCGTGCCCGAAGCGCAGCCACGACAGGAACATCGCCTCGAGCAGCGGGTCCTCGCGTCGGACGCTGCCCGCCCCGAAACCACCGAAGGTGATCATCGCGGCGCCGACGATGCCGAGCAGCGCCGCGTGGCCCTCGGGGCTACGCAGGAAGTCCGCCCACGCGCGCCTGCGTCCAGCGGTCGTCGCGGGCAGATCGGTCGTGTCGCCGGTGTAGGGGGCCTCGCGGGTAGAGGACGCCATGTGTGAAGTTTCCTCCCCCGGGATCCAGGAACAGGCACGGCGCCGTGCCGGCGCGCGCACGAATTGTCGTCGGTCGGTGCCCCAGCTTAGTTGTTCGCGGCCCCGGCCACCTCGCCGCCTCGACGCGACGCGCCGGGAACCGCACGTCGTCGGCTCTGTGGGCGCGTCGCGGAGACCGGTCCGACGACCCGTTCGGCGGCGAGCCTGCCGGACAGCACCACGGTCGGTACTCCCACGCCGGGGGTGGTGCTCGAGCCGGCCAGCACCACGTTGTCGAGCCCCGCGATCAGGTTGCGCCGCCGGAACGGCCCCGTCTGGCGGAAGACGTGCGCACCCGCGAACGGGCTGCCGGCGGCCATCCCGCGCTCGAGCCACGTCTGCGGGGTGTCGAGGTGTTCGACGTCGAAGTGCACGTCGATGCCGCGGTACCCACGGTCAGCCAGCGTGGTGAGGATCTCGCGCGCGTAGGCGGGACCGAGCTCGCGCCACGCGAGCGGCGCGGTGTCGAGATTGGGGCACGGCGCGAGTACCGAGAACGGTTCACGATCGCCGATGCGCAATGCGGGGTCGGACAGCGCGGGCCGCGTGATCAGGAAAGACGGATCGCTCATGAGCCGGCCTCGTCGGCCCGTGATCTCCCGGAAGGTGC
Source organism: Rhodococcus sp. HNM0569 (assembly GCF_012726205.1). Lineage (GTDB taxonomy): Bacteria > Actinomycetota > Actinomycetes > Mycobacteriales > Mycobacteriaceae > Rhodococcus_F. Next base: position 103,422 of record NZ_JAASAE010000005.1, read on the forward strand.
GCTCCCACGCGCTGCCGAACTCGATCGTGTGGTGCCGGTGCACGGGCCACGACGCGGCGAGCTCGCTCGGCACGGTGCCGTGCAGCACCACCGCCGACGGCGCCATCCGGCTGCGCCTGCGCGGTGCGGCACCGTGCGGCGCGAGGAGGGCGTCGGTCACCTGCTCGTCCGGAGTCAGGACGACGATGTCGCACTCGTAGGAGTCCGCGCCCGAGCGCACCGCGACGACGCGTCGTTGCGCGACGGTGAGGGCGTCCACCGCCGTGCCCGTGACGACGCGCCCGCCCGCCCGGACGACGGCGTCGGCCATCGCCTCGGCGATCGTGTGCATGCCGCCGCGCGGGAAGTACACACCGAGGCCGGTGTCCATGTGCGCGATCGCGCCGTACACCGCGAGCGCGCGTTCGGGTGCGACGCCCGCATACAGCGCCTGGAAGGTGAACACCCGCCGCAACCGCGGGTCGGTGAGCCGCCGCGCGACCCCGCGGCCGAGGCTGCCGAACCCGCCGAGTGTCACCAGACGCGTGAGGTCGCGGAGTGCACCGCGCGACGACACCAGATCGAGAGGCGAGTCGAAGTTCGCGTCCATGAACCGTGCGAACTCCGCGTCGAAGATCTTCGCGAGCCACGTGCGCAGGGCGAGATAGCGCCGAGCCTCGTCCGTACCCGCGAAGCGCGTGACCTCGTCGACCATCGCGTCGGAGTCCGAATGCACGTCGAGCGCGCTGCCGTCGGCGAAGCGCGCGTGATAGGCGGGCGAGAGGCGGTCGAACCGCAGTGGCGGAGTCGTGTCTCCCGGCGTGAGGCCTACTGCGCCGAGCGCGTCGGACACGACCGACGGCAGCGTCATGACAGTCGCGCCCGAGTCGATGCGGCGACCGTGGCCGAGTGCGTACGAGCCGACCCGGCCACCGACCGCGGCGTCGGATTCGAGCACCGTGACCTCGCGTCCGGCGCCGAGCAGGTGCAGGGCCGCCGAGAGGCCTGCGAGTCCGCCGCCGACTACGACGACGCGGTCGGTGGGGCCCGTCACCGTCCGGACTGCGTGTGCCACGTCACGACGTCCGCTGCGTGAGCGACTCGGCGAGCGCGGCGAGATCGCGCTTCGCGTCGTCCGTCGCGGTGCACGCGTCGAGAGTGCGCGACGCGCGTGCGGTGAGCGCGTCGATCCGGTCCTCGACGTCGGCGACCGCGCCGAGTTCGCGGATCACGACCCGCAGGCGTTCGACGTCGGCGACCGACAGGTCGGTGCCGATCCCGGCGCGCAGTTCGGCCGACGCCGCGGCGTCCGTGCGATCCCCGTGGTCCAGTGCGGTCGCGAGCAGCACGGTGCGCTTGCCCGAGCGCAGGTCGTCACCCGACGGCTTGCCCGTCACCTGCGGGTCGCCGAACACCCCGAGCAGATCGTCGCGCAGCTGGTAGGCGACGCCGAGGTCGGCGCCGATGCTCCGGTACGCGGCGACGAGGGCGTCGTCCGCCCCCGCGAGCACGGCGCCCAGGTGCAGTGGCCGCTCGACGGTGTACGCGGCGGTCTTGAACCGGTCGATGCGCAGTGCGGCGTCGACGGACTCGTCGGCGGTCGCCTCGGTCGTGATGTCGAGGAACTGCCCACCGAGCATCTCGGTGCGCATCGCCGACCACACCGGGGCGACGCGGCCGGCGGCCTCGGGAGGCACGCCGGAGCCGTGGAACATGTCGTCGGCCCACGCGAGCGCGAGGTCGCCGAGCAGGATGGCGGCCGACTCGCCGAATCGGGTGCCGTCGCCGCGCCAGCCCTCCCGACGATGCCGCTGCGCGAACTCGACGTGCACGGTGGGGAAGCCGCGGCGGGTGGTGGACGCGTCGATGATGTCGTCGTGCACGAGGGCACACGCCTGCACGAGTTCGAGCGCGGACAACGCGCGCAGGACCGCGGGTGCGTCGGGGCCGTCGGGGTCGCCGCCCGCGCCCTGCCACGCGATCCACGCGAAATGCGGCCGCAGCCGCTTGCCTCCGCGGAAGACGTAGTCCTCGAGCAGGGCCACCGCGTCCGGGAAGGCCCCGCCGATCGCGCGGGCCTCGTCGGCACGAGACCGGAAGAACTCGCCGAGTGCGGATTCGACCTGACCGGACATCTCGAATCGTGCGGCTGATGCGGACAGGACATCCTCCAACGTCTGGGTGCGTGCGCGAGTGCGCGGGTCCGTACGCTCACCGAGCTTAGTCGGCGTGCGCCGGGCCCTGCCGTGAGCGTTCCCGGAGTGCCCGCACTCGCGGAGCGCTCACGAGAGGGTGATGAGTGGGGTGATGGCGTGCGCTCACGGTTTCCTATGCTGGACTCGTGACTTCCGAATCCGTCAGGGGACGTGCGAGCGAAGGGTGGCGCACCCGCACGCCGTCGATCGTCGACCGACTGCACGGCGACGACGACCGCATCCCGTTCTCGGTGGAGTTCTCGCCGCCGCGCGACGAGGCCGCCGAGGACCGGTTGTGGCGCGCGGTGCGCGTGTTCGAGCGGCTCGGGCCCGCATTCGTGTCGATGACCTACGGCGCGGGTGGGTCGACCCGCGACCGTACGGTGCGCGTCACGGGTCAGCTAGCCGAAGAGACGACGCTGCTTCCGGTGGCCCACCTGACGGCCGTCGGGCACTCGGTCGACGAGCTGCGGTCGATGGTCGGTGCGTACGCCGATCGCGGCATCAGCAATGTGCTCGTGCTGCGCGGTGACCCGCCCGGCGACCCGCTCGGCGAGTGGCGCAAGCACCCGGAAGGTGTCGAGTACGCCGAGGAACTCGTGCGGCTCGTCCGCGACCTGGGCGACTTCCACGTGGGCGTCGCGTCGTTCCCCGAGGGGCACCACCGGGCGCCCGATCTCGATCACGACACGCGGTACCTCGCGGCGAAGCTCCGTGCCGGAGCCGAGTACTCGATCACGCAGATGTTCTTCGACGTCGACGACTACCTGCGGCTGCGCGATCGCATCGCGGCCTTCGACCCCGAGCAGGGCGAGAAGCCGGTGATCCCCGAGATCATGCCGATCACGTCGCTCCGCTCGGTGCGACGCATCATGGAGCTGTCGGATTCCCGGTTGCCCGCCGCGCTCGAAACGCGGCTCGCGGCGGCTGCGGGCGACGGTCCCGAGGAGAACCGCGCCGCGGTGCGGGAAGTCGGAATCGACGTCGCGACGGAGATGTGCGAGCGCCTCATCTCGGAGGGGGCACCGGGCCTGCACTTCATCACCCTCAACTTCGCGCGGGCGACCGGCGAGGTGCTCGAGCGGCTCGGCAGCCGCATCCGCACGGTCGGCGACGACGCCGCGCCCATCCGTTCCGTCAGCTGAGCGCGTCCGAGTCCACCTCGTTCGTGCGTCCCGTCCGCGCGAGTGCGTCGACGAGATCCCGAATCCGCACCCGGCCGCGCTCCGCAGCGCGCGCGGGTCACACGCGGGCGTCGTCGTTCGGCGGCGCCGACGAGTCGCGGCGGCCGCTGCCGATCGGCGCCTCACGGTTGCGGGCCAGCCACGCGAGCGCACCCACGACGACGGCGACACCGAGCGCGACGCCCGCCGCGATACCGGCCCACCCGGCGAAGCTGCGCGTGCTCGGGTCGGGATAACGGACCTCGGCCTCGAGTCGGCTCGCGTCGCCCGGGGCGAGCTTCCACGACACGATCGAATCGCCTTCGCGGGTGCCGTTGGTGGTGGCGACACGCGTGGGGAAGGCGACGGTGAACTGCACGTCGGTGCCCTGCGTGGGGACATCGCTGAGGTCGATCTTGCCGTCGAGCGTCACGATGTCGCCGCTGCGCCGCAATTCGAGCTGGAACTGGCCGGCGGCCTGCTCGTTCATCGCACCGAGTTGCTGGACGTCGCCGAAGCTGAGATCGGTGAAATACGCCTGCGATCCGACATACCCGTCGCGCTTGTACGGCTCGACCCGCACCTTGCCCGCAAGCGATTCGGGCGGCGTCAACTGCGGGCCGCCGTCGTTCTCGTCGGTGGGCACGGTCGCCGCGACGATCTGGCCGGAGACCCGGTCGTCGGCCGAGATGCCCATCGACACCTGCACGCGGAGGCAACCCGCGAGGAATGGGACGAGCACGAGCAGCAGGGCGACAGGCGCGACGCGGCGCAGAGACGTTCGATGCACGTCGTCATCGTGCCAGGAGGCTCATGCGCTGTCAGGCAGCGCTCGGTGTGTCGCGGTCACCGCTCGGTCCGGACCCCGCGGCGCCGTGCGGTCAGTCTGCGCAGCGGGCCCCGCGCGTCGCGCAGCACCAGCCGGGCGGCGCTGCGCCCGCTCGCACCGCTGACACCGCCGCCGGGGTGGGTCGACGCGCCCGTCAGATACAGCCCGGGCGCGTCGGGAACTCGATGCTGCGCGAGCTCGGGCACCGGTCGCCACAACATCATCTGGTCGAGCGACATCTCGACGTGCATGACGTTGCCGCCGATCATGCCGAGTTCGCGCTCGATGTCCTCGGGCGACTGCACGTGCGCGTGCAGGATCGAGTCGGCGAAACCGGGTGCGAAACGCTCCATCTCGTCGACGACGCGGTCGCCCTCGCGGGCCGCGAGATCCGGCCACGACCGGCGCCCCGCGAGATGCCGCGGATGCCACTGCGACCACAACGTCACGAGGTGCTCGCCCTCGGGTGCGACCGATGCGTCGATCGACGAGAAGCTCATCCCGAGCACGGCCGGCCGCGGGGGAAGTTCACCCGCGAGCGCGGCGCCGTGCGCGAGACGGAGCTGCGCGCGCTCGGTCACGAGCAGCTGCAGGCCGGTCGCCGATTCGGCGTCGGTTGCACCCGCGAACCGAGGAAGGGCGTCGGTGCCCACCCGCACGACGAAGCCGAGGCCCGGGCCCACGCGGATGCGTCGGCGCCACCGGGCGAGCGACGCGGCGTCGTAGCCGCCGTGCTCCAACAGGTCCAATGTGGTGAGGACGTGGCACCCGGCGACGACGGTGCGCGCGGCGATCTCGCGGCCCGAGACCGTGGTGGCGCGCCAGCCCGACCCGGTCCGCGCGAGTGCCGTGACGGCGTCGCCGGGTGTGACACGGCCGCCGGACGCCTCGAGTCGCGCGACGAGGGCGTCGGTGAGTGCGCCGCTGCCGCCGATCGCGCGACCGGGCGGCACGGTGTGCATCAGCGCCGCGAAGCCGACCATCGGCGCGGTGCCCGGCTCCGACATCGGCGGGCCCGACTGGGCGCCGAACCACGCGAGCGCCGCTTTGAGGCGTTCGTCGTCGAAGTACTCGTCGAGCAGTGCGTCGCCCGTCGTGAGGTACTGGCGGCTCAGGTCCACCGGGCCGTCGGCGCCGGTGAGGTCGGCGAACGACGCGGCGAGGTGGGTCGTGGTCGGCGGTTCGGCGAATGCCCGCATCACGCGGGCACTGCGCGGGCCCCACACGCGGACGAACCTGCGGTACGCGTCGGCGTCGCGCTCGCCGCACGCGCGGGCGATGGACGTGCAGGTCGCGTCGAGGCTGCGGTGGAACACGATGGGCGGGCGGTCGTGCGCGGCGGGAGCGAACGCCCACGGGTCGCAGTCGACGTACCGCAGGCCGTGCTCGGCGAGCGACAGTTCCTCGACGATGCCGGTGTGGCGGATCATCAGGTGTGCGGAGGATCCGCGGTCCACGCGGTAACCGGGAAAGCGTTCGACGGTCGACACGGCGCCGCCCAGGACCGTGTCCCGTTCGAGCACTTCGACCGACCGGTCGGCGTCGGCCAGGTAGCACGCGGCGACGAGGGCGTTGTGCCCCGATCCGACGACGAGGGTGTCGATCATGCGCTCAGGCTAGCGGCGACACCCGGTCGGGCACGGGCAGGCTGCGCCCGAGCACCGCGAACGGCCGGCTGTCGCCGGTGAACCGGAACCGCCGGAGGACGTCGTCGAAGCCCAGGCGCCGGTAGAGATGCCAGGCCCGGTTGTCCTCGTCCGCGACTTCGGGAGTCGACAGCAACACTCGCCGTTCGGTGCGTCCGCGCAGGAGACGGCGGAGCAAGGCCTCGCCGAGCCCGTGGCCCTGCGCGGTCGGCAGCACGTGGAGTTCGGTCAGTTCGAAGTAGTCGCCGAGTACCGCGTCGATGTCGTCGTGGTGCCACCCGGAGTGACGCATCCCGGTGCGCACCTGCTGGTGCCACCACTGCCGCGCCGACCCGGTGTACCCGTATGCCACACCCACGAGCCGGCCCGGCGAGTCGTTCGTGGTCTCGAGCGCGCCGACCGCACGCCACCCGGGCCGTGTCATGTGCTCGGTCCACATCGGTGCACGGTGGTATTCGGTGCCGCGCGGATAGCCCATCGCCGTGACGTACACGGCCAGTGCGTCGTCGAGCCGCGCGCGGAACTGCGTGGGCTCGAGATCGACCACTCGGGGTGCGGTGTCGGTGTCTACGGGATTCCCCTCTCTCCGGGTGTCGTCCGCTCGGGTCCGTCGCTGCTTCCGGGCCTCGTCGCACCCGGGCTGCTCTTGACGACATGTCGGTGGGTCCGGCTATATTGAATAGGTCGAACAGGTGTTCGATGTCCGGAGATCCGGTGGGCCCGAGGGAAGCGGGCTCACCGGATCGCCGATCCTCACCCATGATCGCCTGCCCGGCCGGGGCGGGCCAGGGAGGTACGCGATGAAGTACGTGCCACAGCTGCCCGGCGATCCGCGTGTGCCGGGCGAGCCCGATGTCCGGTCGTCGCTGGAGTTTCCGCCGCCGCCGTCGCCGCTTGCCCCGCCGAGATCCTCCGGGGCCCCCGAGTCGGCGTTGCGGGCGCCGGGCAGCCCGCAGGCCTCCCTGCTGTTGTCTCGGGCCGACGCATTGCTCGCACGGTCGGCCGCGGCGGAATCGGCGAGCGACATCTTTCTGGAGGCCTATCTCGCAGCACTGCGTGGTGCGGGCGCGGTCGGCGCGCTCGCGTCCGCGACGCGGTCGCGCTCGCGCAACGCGTGGGTGTTGCTGGCGAGCGCCGATCCCGCGTTCACGGCATGGGCCGAGTACTTCGCGGGCCACTCGTCGACGCGCGCTGCGCTCGAGTCGGGTGCCGCGCGCACCGTCACGTACGCGCATGCCGACGAGTTCCACGGTCAGGTGGCCCGATTCCTGGGTGCCGTGCGGCTGCGGGTCGACAACGCACGGGCCGTCGAGCGGTACGCGTGCTGAGCGTCTGGGCGGTACGCGTGCTGAGTGTCTGAGCGGTACGCGTGCTGAGTGTCTGAGCGATATGCGTCCTGAGGTGCTGGTCGGTGCGCGTCGTAGGCCGGATCCGGGCAAGTGCCGCATACCGGTTACGATCGGTGCCGTAACTCGTACTCCGAGTAGGTGGTACGGGGGAGGATGTCCTCGTATCATCGACATCAGGTAGCCGCCAAAGTCGGCTACCCACCGCTCGCACCCCCGGTGAGTGCGGTGGACACCCTTCAAGTGCCGGGGGAGGTACCGTGCCACTCTCCGAGCACGAGCAGCGCATGCTCGATCAGATCGAGAGCGCTCTCTATGCCGAGGACCCCAAATTTGCTTCGCACGTGCGAGGTGGCCGCCTGCGTGCGGCCTCGAGTAGACGCAGGCTGCAGTCCATCGCCCTGTTCGTGCTCGGGTTGGTGTTGCTGATCGCCGGCGTGGCGCTTCCGTTCAAGCCGGGTGGTTTCCCGATCATCAGTCTGGTCGGCTTCCTGGTCATGTTCGGTGCCGGTGTGCTTCTCCTGTGGGGAGGTGGGCGACTCAAGTCCGTCCCCTCCGCATCCGACGCGCCGCCCGGCGACAGCGGGACGCCGAGCAGTGGCCGCGGCAAGCGCGCCGGCCCGCGCAAGAGCGGCGGCGGGTTCTCCGCGCGCATGGAGGATCGCTTCCGCAAACGCTTCGAGCAGTAGTTCTCCGCGTAGCGCCGGCGGTACGACGACGAGTCGTGCCGCCGGCGTTTTTTCGTGTCCCCACTGGGCTCCACCTGGCGGCCCCACCTGTCCCCACTGCGTCCTCGCGCACCGTCCGGTTGCGGGTGATCGTCGCGGGGGCTGCGTGTTTTCCTGCGGATTCCCGTGTGGCAGCCGTGCTGGTGGGTGCGCGTGGCGACGGTCACCGCGCCCGCGCCCCACCGGTCCCCACGCGATGTACCTGCGTAGATCACGAATTCCTTCGAGACTGCAGCCGAAACTTCCACCGGCCGTGGGGGAAAGTGGGGTAATGTGGGGCCCGGCGGGGACGGAGACGTCGCCCCCGGCGAGCAGGCGGGAGGTGTCGGGATGTTTCTCGGTACCTACACGCCACGGCTCGACGACAAGGGGCGGCTCACGTTGCCCAAGAAGTTCCGCGGGATTCTCGACAAGGGGTTGATGGTGACCAAAGGTCAGGACCACAGCCTCGCCGTGTATCCCCGGGAAGAGTTCGTCGCACTCGCGCGGCGGGCTGCCGCTGCCTCACGGAGCGATCCCGAGGCACGCGCGTTCGTGCGCAACCTCGCGGCAGGTACCGAAGAGCAGGAACCGGACGCGCAAGGCCGGATCGTGCTCTCCGCGGAGCATCGCCGGTACGCGAATCTCGACAAGGAATGCGTCGTGATCGGCTCGGTGGACTTCGTGGAGGTGTGGGACAAGGCGGCGTGGGAACGCTACGTCGCCGCGAACGAGGAGAGCTACTCGCAAGCCGCGGGTGCCGCTCTCGGAGACATCGTCTGAGCGGGCGTCGTCCGGCGAGGCGGAGCGCTTCGTGGCCTCTGTCCGAGCGAACCCTGACGCACTTCCCCAGCGCCAGGTCGAGATCGGGCAGGGACCACGGAGCACTCCGCAGCCGCCGGACCCGGTGGAGCGGGCAGGACGCCCCCGGGAGGAATGGGACGGCAACACACGATCGACCGCACGAACCGGAGGCATGAGGTGGACGACGAGGTCAGCCGGCAGGCCGACGGCTTCGGGCACGTCCCGGTCATGCTCGAGCGCGCCGTCGAACTCCTCGGGCCCGCCGTCACGGCGGTGTCGCCGGACGGCACCGGTGCGGTCATGGTCGATGCGACACTCGGACTCGGAGGTCACTCCGAGCATTTCCTGCGCACCTTTCCGGGGCTGCGGCTCATCGGTCTCGACCGCGATCCCGACGCCCTCGCCACGGCCCGACGACGGCTCGAGCCCTACCGCGAGCGCACCACGTTCGTCCGCACGCGTTACGACGGCATCGCCGACGCACTCGTCGAGGCGGGACTGGAGCCGGTCGAGTCGGTCCACGCGATCCTGTTCGACCTCGGCGTGTCGTCGATGCAACTCGACGAGGCCGACCGTGGGTTCGCGTACTCGGTGGACGCGCCGCTCGACATGCGCATGGATCCCACGTCGGGCATCACGGCCGCCGACGTCCTCAACACGTACAGCCACGGCGACCTCGCGCGCGTGCTGAGCACGTACGGCGAGGAGCGGTTCGCGGGCCGCATCGCCTCCGAGATCGTGCGCACGCGCGAGCACACCCCGTTCACCACGAGCGCACCGCTCGTCGAACTCCTGTACCGGGCGATTCCGGCGGCCACCCGCCGCACGGGTGGGCATCCGGCCAAGCGGACCTTCCAGGCGCTTCGGGTCGAGGTCAACAGCGAGCTCGAGTCGTTGCGTTCCGCGGTGCCTGCGGGGCTGGACGCGCTCGCGGTCGGCGGACGGGTGGTCTTCATGTCGTACCAGTCGCTCGAGGACCGCGTCGTCAAGCAGGAGCTCGCGCCGCGTGCGCGCTCGCGCAGCCCCGAGGGCCTGCCGGTCGAGTTGCCCGGCACCGGCCCCGAGTTCCGCATTCTCACCCGGGGCGCCGAGCGGGCGTCCGAGCAGGAAATCGACGAGAACCCACGATCGGCCCCGGTGCGCCTGCGTGCAGCGGAACGAATTGCGAGGAGGGCTTCATGACTGTCCAGCTGAGCGCCACGACCGGTGCCCGTCCCGCCCGCACGAGCCGCACTCGTTCGACGCGCACGGGTGCGGCGGCACGTGCATACGATCGCCGCACCGCACGGGCGGCGGCTGCGCGCGGCGCAGGCTCGCACACGCGCAGCGCCCGTTCGGTCGCGCTTGCGGCGCGCGTGCCGTTCGTCGCCCTCGTCATCGGGCTGCTGTCGGTCGGCCTCGTCGTCACCCTCCTGCTCACCACCAAGGCGGCCGAGGGCTCGTACCAGTTGAGCGACGCGCGCGAGTACAACCAGTCGCTCACCGAGCAGAAGGCGGCGCTCGAACGCGACGTCGCGGCCGCCAACTCGGCGCCGCAGCTCGCGCAGGAGGCGGCGGCGCTCGGCATGGTGCCTGCGGTCGATCCCGCGCGTCTCGTCGTGCACGACGACGGCAGCGTGGAGGTCGTCGGCACGCCGAAGCCGGCGGAAGGGGCACCGGTCGCACCGCTCGATCGTCCGGCTGCTGTCAGCAGCGGCGCGAACGTCGGCACCGCGACGTCGCGGTCGGCCCCGGTCGCTCCGTCGACACGGGGCGACGACCGCCGCGGCGGCACCGAGAATTCGCGCGCAGCCACGGACACGCGGGCCGCGGACACGCGGGCGGCCAATGACACGGACGTCGCGGCGCGGGAGGGACAATTGGTGCCCGTGAGCCCCGCCGCACCGCAGTCCGCCGACCCTCGGTCCGCAGAGCGTCCCGCCGAGTCCGCGAGCAGGTAGCCCGTTGGGACGCACGACCCCCTCCGGACGGCCTCGTGGTGCCGCCGCGCGTACTCGCGGCGGCACCGCGTCGTTCGCGCTCCGCAACAAGTGGGGCCGTATCGCGATGTGCGCGGTGCTCGTGATCGCGGCGGCGCAGCTCGTCAAGATCCAGATCATCGACGCACCGGCACTGTCCGCGGAAGCCGCGGAACAGCGCACCACCACGATGGTCGACAAGGCGCTGCGCGGTGCGGTCACCGACCGCAGCGGCAAACCCATCGCATTCACGATGGAGGCGCGCGCGCTCACCTTCCAGCCGGTGCGCGTGCGCAAGGAACTCGAGGAAGCGAAGCAGCAGGATCCCGCCGCGCCGTCCGTCGAGGACCGCCTCGACGCCATCGCGGCCGCCGTGCACGATCGGCTCGCCGACGCTGCGGCGTCGGCGCAGAAGAATCCGCGCGACGCGGCCGCGGCGGTCGCGAGCGACGTACCGGACGAGAAGGATCTGCTGAAGCAACTGCGGAGCGACGAGACGTTCGTGTATCTCGCACGCAATGTCGATCCCGCGGTCGCGGAGGCGATCAGCGACGAGTACCAGGAGGTCGGCACCGAGCGGCAGGACGTGCGCGAGTATCCCGGCGGATCGCTCGCCGCGAATATCGTGGGAGCCACCGGGTGGGACGGGCACGGCCTGCTCGGGCTCGAGGACTCGCTCGACGCGACCCTTGCGGGCACCGACGGCTCGCAGACCTACGATCGCGGCTCCGACGGTGCGATCATCCCCGGCAGTTGGCGCGACAAACATCCCGCCGTCGACGGCTCCGACGTCGAGCTCACGTTGGACTCCGACCTGCAGTACTACGTGCAGCAGCAGGTGCAGAGCGCGAAGGACAAGTCGGGTGCGAAGAATGCCTCCGCGGTCGTGCTCGACGCGAAGACCGGCGAAGTGATGGCGATGTCGAACGACAACACGTTCAACCCGGGGATCGGTGTCGGCAACAATCCGCCGACGGTTCAGATGGGCAATCTGCCGGTCAGCACGCCGTTCGAACCGGGCTCGGTCAACAAGATCGTCACGGCCGCGGCAGCCATCGAGTACGGCCTCACGACGCCCGCCGAGGTGCTGCAGGTGCCGGGGTCGATCGAGATGTCGGGCGTGTCGGTCAAGGACGCGTGGGACCACGGCACCGTGCCGTTCACGACGACGGGTGTGTTCGGCAAGTCGTCGAACGTCGGCACCCTCATGCTCGCGCAGCGTGTCGGCGAGGAACGCTATGCTGACATGCTCGATCGATTCGGCCTGGGCAGACGCACCGGGGTGGGCCTGCCCGGCGAGAGCGGTGGCAACGTCCCGAGCAGCGACCAATGGTCGGGCGGCACGTTCGCGAACCTGCCGATCGGCCAGGGCCTGTCGATGACGTTGCTGCAGATGACGAGCATCTACCAGGCGATCGCGAACGACGGTGTGCGCGTGCCCCCGCGCATCGTGAAATCGACGGTCGGGCCCGACGGCGAACGCACGGACGAGGAGCGGCCCGACGGCGTGCGGGTCGTCGGGGAGCAGACCGCGCGCACGGTCCGCGACATGTTCCGTGCCGTGGTCCAGAGCGATCCGCAGGGCTACCAGCAGGGCACGGGCGCTGCGGCGGCTGTCGACGGCTACCAGATCAGCGGCAAGACCGGCACCGCGCAGCAGGTGGACCCGGCGTGCGGGTGCTACTCGAACTCGAACTACTGGATCACATTCGCCGGCATCGCGCCGTCGGACGACCCGCGTTATGTCGTCGGGCTCATGCTCGACGCCCCCACCCGCAGCTCGGACGGTTCGGGCGGCCAGTCGGCGGCGCCGCTGTTCCACAGCATCGCGTCGTGGCTGCTGCAACGCGACAGCATTCCGATGTCTCCGGATCCCGGTCGAAGGTTGGTGCTGGAAGCGGATTGATCGCCTGAGCACGGCGATCGCGCGCGTGGCGCACCGCGCGTACCGCCGAGAGCGTGCGCGGTAACCTGAGTCCCCGGATCGGGTGCCGTGTGCGGCGCCCGTGGCCGCAGATCGGCCGCTGCAACACCGCAACACCAGTCACACCGTCACCAGAGAGGAGCGAGGTTGCCCGTGCGGTCCGACAACCACCCGTCGCCGGGAGCGACGCCGTCGTCGCTGCGCCCGGAGCGCACGGTCTCGACACCGCTCACCGAACTCGCGGAGTTGATCGGTGCCCGCCTCGAGTGGGTCGGCAGCACGGCCGCTGCCGGTCCCGTGGCGGTCACGGGTGTCGACCTGCGCGCGCAGGCGGTGCGGCCCGGCGACCTGTTCGCTGCCCTGCCCGGCGCCCGGGCACACGGTGCCCAGTTCGCGGGCGACGCGTTCGCGGCCGGCGCGGTCGCTGTCCTCACCGACGACGAGGGGCTCGCGCTGATCGAGGGACTGGCGCCGACGCAGCCGGTTCCGGTCGTCGTGCACCCCGCGCCGCGGTCGGTCCTCGGCGACGTGTCGTCGACCGTCTACGGCCACCCGTCCGAGAAGATGCAGGTGCTGGGCATCACCGGCACCTCGGGGAAGACGACCACGTCGTATCTCGTCGAGGCGGCCCTCGACGCGGCCGGACGGGCACCGGCACTCGTCGGCACGATCGAGACCCGCATGCGCGGAGTCCGCGTGCCCAGCGCGCTGACCACACCGGAGGCGCCGCAACTGCACGCGTTGTTCGCAGTCATGGTCGAACGCGGCATCGACACCGTGGTGATGGAGGTGTCGAGTCACGCGCTCGCACTCGGCCGGGTCGACGGCGTGCGCTTCGACGTCGGCGCGTTCACCAATCTGTCGCAGGACCACCTCGACTTCCACGCCGGATTCGAGGACTACTTCGAGGCCAAGGCGCGGCTGTTCTCGCCCGGCTCCGGCGTGCGGGCCGCGCGGGCGATCGTGTGCGTCGACGACCGCTGGGGTGAACGGATGGCCGAGCGTGCCGCTGCCGAGGGTGGCGTCGTCGAGACCGTCTCGACCCGGAATCGGGAGGCCGGCTGGTCGACGTCGGCGGCCGTGTCGGCGCCGTCGGGTGCGCAGGGCTTCGATCTCACCGATCCCGAGGGCGTCGTGCGACCGGTCGTGATTCGGCTGCCCGGTCACTACAACGTCGCCAATGCAGCAGTCGCGGTTGCCGCGTCCACGGCGCTCGGCGTCGACGCGGGGGTCGCGATCGACGGAATCGCCGACGTCGACGTGCCGGGCCGGGTGCAGCGTATCGAGCGGGGCCAGGACTTCCTGGTCGTCGTCGACTACGCGCACAAGCCCGCCGCGCTCGAAGCGGTCATGTCGACCTTGCGCGCGCAGACCGACGGCCGGGTCGCGGTCGTCGTCGGTGCGGGCGGCGACCGCGACGCAGGCAAACGTCCGCTCATGGGCGAGGTGGGCGCGCGAGGCGCCGACCTGCTCGTCGTCACCGACGACAACCCGCGCAGTGAGGATCCCGCGGTCATCCGCGCCGAGATCCTGCGCGGCGCGCATCGGGTGGCGGAGAACGAACGAGGAGAGATACGCGAGTCGGGGGACCGCGCACAGGCCATCGCCGACGCGGTGCGATGGGCAAGAACCGGCGACGTCGTCCTCGTCGCCGGTAAGGGACACGAGATCGGTCAGGAGATTGACGGGGTGAAGCACCCATTCGACGATCGGGACGTCGCGAGCGCCGCGATCGACCGTGTGCTGGGAGCGCGCGGATGATTCCGATGACCTTGGCGGAGATCGCCGAGACGGTCGGCGGCACGCTGCACGACGTGGAGGATCCGTCGGCGAGCGTCACCGGCACCGTCGAGTTCGACTCACGCAAGGTGACCCCGAACGGGTTGTTCCTGGCGCTGCCGGGCGCACGAGCCGACGGTCACGACCACGCTGCCGCGGCGGTCGCTGCGGGCGCGGTCGCGGTGCTCGCGGCCCGCCCCGTCGGCGTGCCCGCAATCGTGGTGCCGCCCGCGCACACCGCACCGTCGCGGGCGATGGCACTCGAACACGACACCGACGGGTCCGGCGCCGCCGTGCTCGCCGCCCTCGCGGCGCTCGCGCACGCGTCGGTCACCGCCCTCACCGAACGCGGGCTCACCGTGGTCGGCGTGACCGGCTCCGCGGGCAAGACGTCCACGAAGGATCTGTTGGCGGCGGTGCTGTCGCCGCTCGGACCGGTCGTCGCGCCGCCCGGCTCGTTCAACAACGAACTCGGCCACCCGTGGACGGTGCTGCGCGCCGACGAGACGACCCGGTTCCTCGTGCTCGAGCTCTCCGCTCGGGGAGTCGGACACATCGCACACCTCGCCGCGATCGCCCCGCCGCGCATCGGCGTCGTCCTCAACGTCGGCACCGCCCACCTCGGAGAGTTCGGTTCGCGCGAGAACATCGCGAAAGCCAAGGGCGAACTGGTCGAGGCGCTCCCGGCGGCGGCGGACGGCGGTGTCGCCGTGCTCAACGGCGACGATTCGTTCGTGGTCCCCATGGCGCTGCGCACCGACGCCCGCGTCGTGTACGTCGGCCACAAGGACTCGGCACAGGTCCGTGCGACGGACGTCGTGCTCGGGCCGGACGCACGCGCGTCCTTCGTGCTCCACGCGCGTGGCGAGTCGGTGCCGGTGCGTCTCGCGGTGCACGGTGAACACCAGGTCGGCAACGCGCTGTCGGCGTCGGCCGTCGCCCTCGAATGCGGTGCGACGGTGGCGCAGGTGGCCGACGCACTCTCCGGCGCGACGGCGGCGTCGACGCGGCGCATGCAGGTGCACGAGCGCGCCGACGGCGTCACGATCGTCGACGACTCGTACAACGCGAACCCCGACTCCATGCGGGCCGGGCTCAAGGCGCTCGTCACGATGGCGAAGGGCGACCGGCACTCCGAGCGGCGCAGCTGGGCGATCGTCGGGGAGATGGCCGAGCTCGGTCCCGACACGATCGTGCAGCACGACGCGATCGGGCGGCTCGCGGTGCGTCTCGACGTGTCGCAACTCGTCGTCGTCGGCGACGACCGCCCCGCGCGCGCGATGCATCAGGGTGCCGTCATGGAGGGGTCGTGGGGCGACGAAGCAGTGCTCGTACCCGACACCGACGCCGCGATCGCCTTCGTGCGCGCTCGACTCGAACCCGGTGACATCGTGATGGTCAAGGCGTCGCAGGCGGCCGGTCTCGGCCGGGTCGCCGACGCGCTCGTGGCAGGCGACACGCGGGACACGGACACGACGGAGGCCGGCCAGTGAGACAGATCCTCTTCGCGGCCGGCATCGCGCTGGCCGTCTCGATCCTGCTCACCCCGGTCCTCATCAAGGCGTTCTCGCGTCAGGGCTTCGGCCAGGAGATCCGCGTCGAGGGGCCCAAGAGCCACCAGTCCAAGCGCGGCACCCCCACGATGGGTGGCGTCGCGATCCTCGTCGGCCTGTGGGCCGGCTACTGGGGTTCGCACCTGATCGGCATCGGGTACGACGCGGACGGGCCGTCGGCGTCCGGGCTGCTCGTCCTCGGGCTCGCGACATCCCTCGGCGTCGTCGGCTTCCTGGACGACTTCATCAAGATCCGCAAGCAGCGCAATCTCGGACTCAACGCCACCGGGAAGTACGTCGGCCAGGTGGTCAGCGCGGTCATCTTCGGCATCCTCGCGCTGCAGTTCCGTGGCGGCAGCGGGCTCACGCCCGGCAGCACCAACCTGTCCTACGTACGCGACATCACGACGGTCACGCTCGGTGCGGTCGTGTTCGTGCTGCTGTGCTGTTTCCTCGTCATCGCCTGGTCCAATGCGGTCAACCTCACCGACGGCCTCGACGGACTCGCGGCAGGCTCGATGAGCCTCGTGCTCGGGTCGTACGTCATCATCACGTTCTGGCAGTACCGCAATGCCTGCGAGACCGTCCCCGGCAAGGGCTGTTACGACGTGCGTGACCCGCTCGATCTCGCCCTCATCTGCGCCGCGGGCGCGGGCGCGTGCATCGGCTTCCTGTGGTGGAATGCCGCCCCCGCCAAGATCTTCATGGGCGACACCGGGTCGCTCGCGCTCGGCGGTCTGCTCGCGGGCCTGTCGATCACGACGCGTACCGAGTTGCTCATGGTCGTCATCGGCGCACTCTTCGTCGCGGAGGCCGCGTCGGTCGTGATCCAGGTCGCGGTGTTCCGCTCGACCAGACGCAGGGTGTTCCGTATGGCGCCGTTCCACCACCACTTCGAACTCGCGGGGTGGGCGGAAACCACGGTCATCATCAGATTCTGGCTGCTCGCCGCGATTGCGTCGGCGATCGGTCTCGCGCTGTTCTACAGCGAGTATCTCGGCGCGATCGGGGACTGACCTGTGTCGGAGGACTTGAGCAGGTTACGCGGCGAGTCGGTGCTCGTGACCGGCGCGGGCGTCTCCGGCCGCGCGGTCGTGGAACCGCTCCGCCGACTCGGGGCGCAGGTCACGGTCACCGACGCGCGTGCCGAGTCGCTTGCTCCGTACGCCGGCCTCGGTGCCGACACGATCGTGCTCGACGACCTCGTGACGGACCCGGCCGCCGTCGGGCGGTTCGCGCTCGTCGTCACGAGCCCCGGCTTCCGGCCGGACTCCCCGGTGCTCGCGGCGGCAACAGCCGCGGGCGTGCCCGTGTGGGGCGACATCGAGTTCACCTGGCACGTCGACCGCTCGGGTCTGTACGGGCTGCCGCATACGTGGCTCGTCGTGACCGGCACCAACGGCAAGACCACCACGACGTCGATGCTCGCGTCGATCCTCGATGCGGCGGGCCTGCGCGCCGCGGCGTGCGGCAACATCGGGCTCCCGGTGCTCGACGCGATCGCGGCGGAGCCCCGCGTCGACGTGCTCGCGGTCGAGCTGTCCTCGTTCCAGTTGTACTGGGCGCCGTCGCTGCGGCCGGACGCGGGCGCGGTGCTCAACATCGCCGAGGACCACCTCGACTGGCACGGCGGCATGCAGGCGTACGTCGACGCCAAGGCGCGGGCGCTCACCGGACGCGTCGCGGTGGTCGGGCTCGACGACCCGGTCGCGGCGGGGCTCGCGCGAACGGCGACGGCGCCGAGCGTCGTGGGTTTCCGGCTCGATGCGCCGGTCACCGGCGAGGTCGGTGTCGCCGACGGCGCACTCGTCGACGCGGCCTTCGCGGACCATGCCGTGCTCACCACGGTCGACGGCATCGAACCACCCGGCGCCGCGGGACTGCTCGACGCGCTCGCCGCGGCGACGCTCGCGCGTGCGGCGGGTGTCGACGCCGACGCGGTGCACCGCGGTCTGCACGCGCATCGGGTCGGCCCGCACCGCGGCGGGGTGGTCGCCGAGCGTGGGGGAGTGCGTTACGTCGACGACTCGAAGGCGACCAATCCGCATGCCGCGCGGCCGTCGATCCTCGCCCACGACCGGGTCGTGTGGGTCGCGGGCGGTCAGCTCAAGGGGGCCGCGGTCGACGAGCTCGTGACGGACGTCGCCGAGCGGCTGGCCGGGGTGGTGCTGCTGGGTGTCGATGCGGCGCAGATCGCGGCGGCTCTTGCGCGACACGCCCCCCGGGTTCCCGTCGTCGTGGTCGAAACGGGAGACGATGACGGGGTGAGTCGACAGCTGCCCGGTACCTCCCGGGTCCTGGCACCTCGCGGTGCCACGGCGGACGACGTCATGGCGCGCGCAGTCGGTGCGGCGGCGTCGCTCGCGCGCCCGGGCGACACCGTGCTGCTCGCGCCCGCGGCCGCATCCCTCGACATGTTCACGAGCTACGGCCACCGCGGCGACAGCTTCGCCGACGCTGCTCGCCGTGAGCGGCCCGGCCCGGCGGAACAGACGGACGGTCCCGGTACGTGCTGATGGCAGGCACCCCGCCCTCGCCCAGGACGCGCGCCGGCGCGCCCGCTGCGCGCAACGGCTCGACTCGGACGCGCGCGCCGAAGGCACGCGGCCGGTCGCCGAAGGCCGCCGCGGAGGGGGCGAAGACACGGTCCGGTTCGGCCGCGTCGTCGCCGCGGAGCCGGATCGGTGCATGGCTCGCGCATCCGCTCGCGTCGTTCCACCTGATCGTCACCGTTGCGTTCCTGTTGACCGGCCTGGGCCTGGTGATGGTGCTGTCGGCGTCGAGCGTCGAGCAGTACGCGGCGGGCGGCTCGGCGTACTCGCTGTTCGTCACGCAGGCGATCTTCGCGGTCGTCGGCGCCGTGCTGTTCTACCTCGCTCTCCGGATGCCGGTGCGCGTGTGGCGGCAGTGGTCGTTCCCGTTGTTCGCGGTCTGCATGGTCATGCTCGTCCTGGTCCTGGTGCCGGGCATCGGCACCGAGGTCCAGGGCTCGCAGCGCTGGTTCCAGTTCGGCGGGTTCTCGCTGCAGCCGTCGGAGTTGACGAAGGTCGCGCTCGCGTTGTGGGGCGCGCACCTGCTCGCGTCGCGCAGGCCGGAAACCCGCACGCTCAAGTCGCTGCTCGTCCCGTTGGTGCCGGCAGGCCTCATCGCCTGCGTCCTGGTCGTGCTGCAGCCCAACTTGTCGACCACGATCGCGCTCGGCATCATCCTCGGCGCGTTGCTGTGGTTCGGCGGGTTGCCGGTGCGACTGTTCGCCGCGATCGGCATCGGTGGCGTCGTCGCGGCCGGTGTCCTGGCGGTCACGGCGGGCTACCGCTCCAATCGCGTCAAGGCGTTCTTCAATCCCGGCGCGGATCCGCAGGGCATCGGCTACCAGTCGCGGCAGGCGAGTTTCTCGCTCGCCGACGGCGGGTGGTTCGGACGCGGCCTGGGACAGAGCCGCGCCAAGTGGAGCTACCTGCCGAACTCGCACAACGACTTCATCTTCGCGATCATCGGCGAAGAACTCGGCCTCGTCGGTTGCCTCGCGGTGCTGGGGTTGTTCGGCCTGTTCGTGTACACGGGTCTGCGGATAGCGGCGCGTTCCGTCGATCCGTTCCTGCGACTGCTCACCGCGACGGCCACCACGTGGATTCTCGCGCAGGGCATGATCAACATCGGCTACGTGATCGGTCTGCTCCCCGTGACCGGTCTGCAGTTGCCGCTCGTGTCGGCGGGCGGTTCGTCCCTCGCGATCACGCTCGTCATGGTCGGCATCATCGCAAGTGCCGCGCGTCACGAACCCGAGGCGATCGCCGCGCTGCGCGCCGGTCAGGACGGACGGTTCAGTAAACTGCTGAGGTTGCCGAAACCGGAGCCCTACGTGCCGGTGCGGCCGTCGGTGGCGCGCGCGGAGGCGGTGCGTCGCGCCGAAGACCGCCGCAGCTCGGGCCGTGCAGCCCGGGCGTCCGCACCCCGTGCCGCGACGTACGGTGGACCGAAGGAACAGCAGGCCGTGCGGGACGGCCGCGGCCGGCCCGCGCGAGGCGGGCGCCCCGGGCAGGGGCGGGCGCGCACAAGTCGAACGGGAGAGCGAGGGTATCGCAGGTGAGGGACGGAAAGTCCAGGCTGTCGGTGATCGTGGCGGGCGGAGGCACCGCGGGGCACATCGAGCCGGCCATGGCCGTCGCCGACGCGGTGCGTGAGGTCGATCCGACAGCCACGGTCACAGCGCTCGGCACCGAGCGCGGCCTGGAGACCACCCTGGTACCCGAACGCGGTTACCCGCTCGAGCTCATTCCGCCGGTGCCTCTGCCGCGCAAGCTCACCGCCGACCTGCTGCGGCTGCCCGGCAGGCTGCGCGCGTCCGTCCGGCGCACGCGCGAGGTGCTCGACGCGACCGACGCGGACGTCGTCGTCGGCTTCGGCGGTTACGTGGCGGTGCCCGCCTACCTCGCCGCAGGGCGTGGTCTGCTCCGGCGCAGGCGTCGCGTGCCGATCGTGGTGCACGAGGCGAACGCGAGCGCGGGTATCGCGAACAAGATCGGGGCGCGGTTCGCCGAACGCGTCCTGGCTGCGGTGCCCGGCTCGGGCGTCGCGCCCGACGCGGAGATCGTCGGGATCCCGGTGCGGTCGTCGATCACGTCGCTCGACCGCGGCGCGCTGCGTGCCGAAGCGCGCGCGCATTTCGGACTGCCGGCCGAGGGGCCGGTGCTCCTCGTGTTCGGTGGGTCTCAGGGGGCGCGGTCGCTCAACGACGCGGTCTCGGGTGCCGCGCGCGAGCTCGCCGCCGCCGGCATCTCGGTGCTGCACGCGCACGGCCCGAAGAATCAGCTCGATCTGCCCGAGCCTGCCGAGAACGCCACCGCGCCGTACGTCGCGGTGCCCTACCTCAATCGCATGGACCTGGCATACGCGGCGGCCGACGCGGTCGTGTGTCGTTCGGGCGCGATGACCGTCGCCGAGGTGTCCGCCGTCGGGCTGCCCGCGGTGTACGTACCGCTCCCGCACGGCAACGGCGAACAGGAGCTCAACGCGAAGCCCGTGGTTGCGGCGGGCGGTGGCATGATCGTGGCCGACCGCGATCTCACGCCCGCGTTCGTCGTGTCGACCGTCGTCCCACTGCTCACCGATCCGGAGCGGTTGACCGCGACCGGACATGCGGCGGCGGGTGCGGGGCATCGCACGGCCGCGACCGAGGTCGCGCGGATCGCACTGGATGTAGCAAGGGGATCGAGATGACATCGGCGACCGGGGGTACCCAGGCCGCGCAGCTGCCGCAGCACCTCGAACGGGTGCACATGGTCGGTATCGGCGGTGCAGGCATGTCCGGCATCGCCCGGATCCTGCTCGCGCGGGGCGGACTCGTCTCGGGATCGGATGCGAAGGAGAGCCGTGCGGTGCTCGCGCTGCGTGCGCGTGGCGCCGAGGTGCGCGTCGGCCACGACGCGTCGGCACTCGACATCCTGCCCGGCGGGCCCACCGCGGTCGTCACCACTCTCGCGGCGATTCCCCAGGACAATCCCGAGCTCGTCGAGGCACGCAGGCGCGGTATCCCGGTGTTGCTGCGCCCTTCGGTGCTCGCGTCGCTCATGGCGACCCACCGCACCGCGCTCGTGTCGGGCACGCACGGCAAGACGTCCACCACGTCGATGCTCGTGGTCGCGCTGCAGCACTGCGGCATCGACCCGTCGTTCGCGGTGGGCGGCGAACTGAACGAGTCGGGCACCAACGCGCACCACGGGTCGGGCGACGTGTTCGTCGCCGAGGCCGACGAGAGCGACGGCTCGCTGCTGCAGTACGAGCCGGACATCGTGGTGGTCACCAACATCGAGGCCGATCATCTCGACTTCTTCGGCACCACCGAGGCGTACGTCCAAGTCTTCGACGACTTCGTGGCGCGGATCCGGCCCGGGGGAGTGCTCGTCGTCTGTCTCGACGACACCGGATCGGCGGCGCTCGCGCAACGAGTCGTCGCGCGCGGCGACGTGCGGGTCGTCGGCTACGGCTCGGCCGGCGCGCGGGCGAGCTTCCCGGCCGAGGTCGAGGTCGGGGCGGTGCTCGACGAGTTCGAGCCGCGCGACGTCGGCGGTGTGATGCGCATGACGCTCACCGGCGAGGACGCGTCCCGCACGGTGCGCATGGGAGTGCCCGGCAGGCATATGGCACTCAACGCGCTCGCCGCGATCCTCGCGGCCCGTGCGCTCGGGCCCGACGCCGACGAGGTGGTCGAGGGCATCTCCGGTTTCGGCGGCGTGCACCGCCGCTTCCAGTTCCCCGGTCGCGAGCGTGGCGTGCGCGTCTTCGACGACTACGCCCATCACCCGACGGAGGTGCGGGCGGTACTCGAGGCGGCGGCGGAGCTCGTGCACGAGTCGGTCGGAGCTACGGGCGAGCGCGGGCGGGTGATCGTGGTGTTCCAACCGCACTTGTACTCGCGCACCGCGAAGTTCGCGAGCGAGTTCGGCGCTGCGCTCGACCTCGCGGACGAGGTCGTCGTCCTCGACGTGTACGGCGCGCGCGAGGAGCCGATGCCGGGTGTGACGGGCGCGCTCGTCGCGCATGCCGTCACGAAACCCGTGCACTACCAGCCGGATCTGTCGCAGGCGCCCCGTCAGGTGGCGTCGCTCGCACGACCCGGCGACGTCGTCATCACGATGGGTGCGGGCGATGTCACGATGCTCGGCAACCAGATCCTCGGCGCGCTGGGCGCGGGTCGATGACGCGGGCCGGGTGGATCGCTTCGTGACGCGCCGCACCGCCGCGCAGGAGAGGGGCCCGGCCCGGCCGCGTCCGGATTCCCGACGCGGCCGGGCCGCCGCGTCGCGGCAGCCGAGCCGCGCACGCAGGCGCCTGCCGCGCCGCGCCGCGATCGCCCTCGCTGTGGTGGTGATCGTCGTGGTCGGAGGCGGTCTCGCGGCATGGTTCACGCCGCTGCTCGGGGTGCGCTCGGTCGAGGTCGCGGGGCTGAGGTCGCTCTCGGAGGCGGAGGTACGCGATCGTGCAGACGTTCCCGACGGGCTTCCCCTGCCGCGCGTCGACACGGGTGCGGCGGCCGCACGGGTGGCAACTGCGCCGAGCGTCGCGTCCGCGCGCGTACAGCGGGTCTACCCGTGGACCGTGCGCGTCACGGTCACCGAACGTGAGCCGCTGGTGTTCGTCGAGTCGCCGGACGGGAGCCACCTGCTCGACGGCGAGGGTGTCGACTTCGCGACAGTCCCCGCGCCGCCCGCGCTTCCCAAGCTCGTCACCGCGCAGCCCGGGTACGGCGATCCGGCCACCACGACGGCCCTCGCCGTGTACGGCTCGCTGCCACAGCAATTGCGCGAGCAGGTGGTCGAGGTGCGTGCGGCGTCGGAGTCGAACGTCGAGTTCGGGCTGCGCGACGATCGTGTGCTCGCGTGGGGTGGTGACGAGGCCGCCGAGCGCAAGGCCGCGGTGGCGCTCGCCCTGTTGACCCAGCCGGGCACGACCTACGACGTGTCGAGTCCCGACCTGCCGACGGTGAAATGACGACGGGTCGCATCCGGGTACGCGAAATATGCTCGACACGCGGCGCGCCTAATGGCGAATCGCAGCGCGGGAACCTAGCGTTCGGACACGTCGAGCACTTGACATAACCATAACCCTATGGTTGAGGTTTAGGGTTTCGGTCGAGGGTTCGGATCCGCGAAAGGCAAGATTTGAGCACTCCGAGCATGCAGATCAGTACGCGAAACACACTCACGGAAGGCGAGAGCCGATGACGCCCCCGCACAACTACCTCGCCGTAATAAAGGTCGTCGGCATCGGCGGCGGCGGAGTGAATGCTGTCAACCGGATGATCGAGCAAGGCCTCAAGGGGGTCGAGTTCATCGCGGTGAACACCGATGCCCAGGCCCTGCTGATGAGTGATGCCGACGTCAAGCTCGACGTCGGCCGCGAACTCACGCGCGGTCTCGGCGCAGGCGCCGACCCCGAGGTCGGGCGCAAGGCCGCGGAAGACCACAAGGACGAGATCGAAGAAGTCCTCAAGGGCGCCGACATGGTGTTCGTCACCGCGGGTGAAGGTGGCGGCACCGGTACGGGCGGCGCGCCCGTCGTCGCGAGCATCGCACGCAAGCTCGGGGCGCTCACGGTCGGCGTCGTCACGCGCCCGTTCTCGTTCGAGGGCAAGCGTCGTGGCGGCCAGGCCGACACGGGCATCCAGGCGCTGCGCGAATCGTGCGACACCCTCATCGTCATCCCGAACGATCGCCTGCTGCAGCTGGGCGACGCCGCGGTCAGCCTGATGGACGCCTTCCGGTCCGCCGACGAGGTACTCCTCAACGGTGTCCAGGGCATCACCGATCTCATCACCACGCCCGGACTGATCAACGTCGACTTCGCCGACGTCAAGGGAGTCATGTCGGGTGCGGGCAGCGCGCTCATGGGCATCGGCTCGTCGCGAGGCGAAGGCCGTGCGATGAAAGCGGCGGAGGCCGCGATCAATTCGCCGCTTCTCGAAGCGTCGATGGAAGGTGCGCGCGGCGTGCTGCTGTCGATCGCGGGTGGCAGCGACCTCGGTCTGTTCGAGATCAACGAGGCCGCGTCGCTCGTCCAGGAGGCGGCGCACATCGACGCCAACATCATCTTCGGCACCGTGATCGACGATTCGCTCGGCGACGAGGTGCGCGTCACCGTCATCGCCGCCGGATTCGACGGCGGCACGCCCACGCGGCGCCAGGTCGAGGCGGAGAAGCCCGGCCGCAGCGCGATCGGCGTCGGGCGTGCCGGCGAGGTCGGCCGCGCCGCCGACGAGGCTGCCGAGCACGAACGTCGCGAAGAGCAGCCGGTCTCCGTCACGCGCGAGACGATCGGTTCCCAGCCCCGGATGTCGGACGGTCAGCCGCGTCCGGCCGAGGGGCAATCGCGTGGTGCCGAGCAGTTCCCGCAGCGCGGGTCGGGTGTGCGTCCGGTCGACGACGAGGACGACGACGGCGAGGACGAGATCAACGTCCCGGCGTTCATGCAGCGGTGAGCGGAAGACCGGCACACCGGGTTCGACGCGTCGTCACCACCCGTGAGGGCGGCGTGTCGAAACCCCCGTACGACTCGTTCAACCTCGGCGATCACGTGGGCGACGATCCGGCGGCCGTCGATGCCAACCGCAGGCGACTCGCCGAGCAGATCGGCGTTCCGTTCGAGCGGTTGGTGTGGATGGAGCAGATCCACAGCCGAAATGTCGCCGTGGTCGACGGCCCGCAGTCCGGACCCGTCGAGGCCACCGACGCACTCGTCACCACCGAACCCGGGCTCGCGCTCGTCACGCTCAGCGCCGACTGTGTGCCGTTGCTGCTGTCGGACGACGACGCCGGGGTGATCGCGGCCGTGCACGCGGGCCGGGTCGGCGCGCGGATCGGCATCGTGCCGCGTGTGCTCGACGTCATGGTCGAGCAGGGCGCGCAGATCGAGCGCATCGGAGCGCTGCTCGGTCCGGCCGCGAGCGGCGAGAGCTACGAGGTGCCCGCGGACATGCAGACGGACGTCGAACGGCATCTGCCGGGCAGCGCGTCGCGCACGGCGAAGGGCACGCCCGGCCTCGATCTACGGGCAGGTCTGCGTAGGCAGTTGCTCGAGGCGGGTGTCGGGGGAGTCGCACAGGACCCGCGTGGCACGATCGAGGACCCGACATTGTTCAGCCACCGCCGCAGCGCGCCCACCGGGCGTCTGGCCGCGGTCATCTGGATGGAGCCCGACGATCGACACGAGTGACACCTCGGCGCCCCCTCCGGGCGAGCGTGCGGCCGAGATCGCGGCAGCCCTTGCGGCGGTGCGCCTGCGCCTCGCCGAGGCGTGCGCCGCCGCGGGCCGGGCTCCCGACGAGGTCGCATTGCTCCCGGTCACGAAGTTCTTCCCGGAATCGGACGTGCGGATCCTGTACGCACTCGGGTGTCGGGAGTTCGGCGAGTCACGCGATCAGGAGGCGTCCGCGAAGGTCGCCGAGTTCGGCCGCGACATGGGCGACGGTGCGCGAGACGTGCACTGGCACATGATCGGTCGGCTCCAGCGCAACAAGGCACGGTCGGTCGCCGGGTGGGCGCACACGATCCACTCCGTCGACAGTGCCCGGCTCGCGTCCGCGCTCGATCGTGCGAGTGCCGAGGCGTTCGACGCGGGCCGCCGTCGTGCACCACTGCGGGTGCTGCTCCAGGTCAGCTTGGACGACGATCCGGGACGGGGCGGTGTACCGATCGGCGATCTCGAATCTCTCGGCGAGAGCATCGAATCCGCGCGTGGGCTCGCGCTCGCCGGGCTGATGGCGGTACCGCCGTTGGGTTCGGATTCCGACGCCGAATTCGCCCGGCTCGAGGACATCCACTCCCGGTTCGTCGCGTCCTTTCCCGGGGCGACGGAGCTGTCGGCGGGGATGACGGGCGATCTCGAGGCCGCGGTGCGGCACGGATCGACGTGCGTGCGTGTCGGAACCGCAATCCTCGGGCGGCGGCCGATAATCTCGACGTGATCATCGGTTCGCCACTCTGGTCGATCGATGTGAGTTCCGCAGCCGCGCCAGGGAAGGTCGTTCGATGAGCAGTCTGCACAAGTTCAAGGCGTACTTCGGCATGGTTCCGCTCGACGACTACGAGGACGACTACATCGACGAGCCGGACGGCAGGCGTCCTCCGCGGGCACCGCGCGACCCGTATCTCGAACGCGACGACCGTGACTACGCCGAGCCCGGCTTCGGCGGGTACGCCCCGCGGCGCGACGAGATGGCCGACGACTACGACCGCTACGAGCCGCGTCGTCCCCGCCCCGAGCCGGTCCCGGTGCGCTCGGCACGCCCGGTGTCGAGCGTCGCGAGCCGGCCTCCCCGTACTGCGCTCGGAGTCGATCCGCGGCCGGAACGCGGCGACGGAAGGCGCGCCCCGTTGTTCGACGAGGGTGGTCCGTTGTCGAAGATCACCACCCTGCGTCCGCGCGACTACTCGGAGGCGCGCACGATCGGCGAGCGGTTCCGCGACGGCACTCCGGTGATCATGGATCTCGTCGAGATGAGCAACGCCGACGCGAAGCGGTTGGTCGATTTCGCCGCGGGCCTCGCGTTCGCACTGCGCGGTTCGTTCGACAAGGTGGCGACGAAGGTGTTCCTGTTGTCGCCTGCCGACATCGACGTCTCGGCGGAGGACCGCAGGCGGATCGCGGAGAACGGCTACTACAGCCAGAAGTGAGTGATCGTCGGGCGGAAATGATCGTGACACCGGAGGAGATCCGGGTCGGCCGCGAGGCCGGGTCGAACGACGCCGCACCGAGGCAGCGCCGCTGCACGGTGCCGGGCCGTCCGGTCGATCTGCTTTGATCGACCGGACGTCCTCAGGCAAAGTGAAGGTGTGGCCTTGTTCTCGGTGCTCTATCTGATTCTCTTCATCTTCTGGCTGCTGCTCATCGGCAGAATCGTGGTCGAGTTCGTGCGCACGTTCGCGCGCGACTGGCGACCCACCGGCATCGTGGTGGTGATACTCGAGGCGATTTTCACGGTCACCGACCCGCCGGTGAAACTCCTGCGCAAGATCATCCCGCCGATCAATCTCGGCGGGGTACGGCTGGACCTGTCGATCATGGTCCTGCTCTTCATCGTCTTCATCCTGATGACTGTCGTTCAGGGACAGGCACGTGCCTCCGGGCTCGTGTGACACAATGGTGACATTGACCGGGTATGGCGCTCCCGCGGGAGCGCCTGCCGCTTGCAAGGCTGCTCGACCGCCTAGAACCGCGTGAAGGGATCCTTCCATGCCGCTGACTCCAGCTGATGTGCACAACGTCGCGTTCAGCAAGCCGCCGATCGGGAAGCGTGGCTACAACGAAGACGAGGTCGACGCATTCCTCGACCTCGTCGAGCAGGAACTGTCGCACCTGATCGAGGAGAACGCCGACCTGCGCCAGCGCGTGTCCGAGCTGGACAAGGAACTGGGCGACGCGAAGAAGGCGCCGCGTCCGGCCGCGGCGGAGGCTCCCGCGCCTGCCCCCAAGCCGGAGCGTGCTCCCGAGCCGCAGAAGCCGGCGCCGGCGCCGGCCGCTGCGCCCGCAGCTGCCGAGAAGGAGCCCCAGGGTGCCGACGCGCACATGCAGGCCGCCAAGGTGCTCGGCCTCGCGCAGGAGATGGCGGACCGCCTGACGAGCGACGCGAAGGCGGAGTCGGAGCAGCTGCTCGGCAGCGCCCGCACCAACTCCGAGCAGCTCGTGAGCGACGCGCGCAGCCGCTCGGAGACGATGGTCGCCGAGGCGCGGCAGAAGTCGGAGTCGCTGCTCGCCGATGCGCAGTCGCGCTCCGAGACGCAGCTTCGCCAGGCGAAGGAGAAGGCGGACGCGCTGCAGGCCGACGCCGAGAAGAAGCACACCGAGATCATGGCGACCATCAACCAGCAGCGTTCGGTGCTCGAAGGCCGGATCGACCGGCTCAAGACGTTCGAGCGCGAGTACCGCGTGCGGCTCAAGTCCTACCTCGAGTCGCAGCTCGAAGAGCTCGAGCAGCGGGGGTCGGCCGTGCCCGTCGACGGCGACCAGGAGTCGTTCAGTCAGTCCTACGCGAAGGGCGGCAACTGACCTGACGGTCGGCGGCCCCCGACCCGAGGTCAGGGGCCGACCGGCCGAGGCGCCTCCCGCGTTCGGCATCGGATCGGAGGTTCGTCTGTGCTGGTCGTGACCCTCGCGCTCGCCGCGATCGGCTTCGTACTTCTCGTCGTGGCCCTCACCACCGGATCGGTCGTGTGGGCGTGGGGGTGCATCGGCGTGTGCATCGTGGGCGCGCTGATCCTGCTCGCGAGCGCACTGAGCGGCAAGCGTGCACCGCAGGACGACGCAGGCGGCGGCACGAGCGCGCGTCCACCGCACGACAAGCCGTGACCCTGCACACGGGAATGCCCGGTGCGCCGCACCGGTTAGAATGAGCACGTGCCTGTCGGACGACGGGCGACGGCGATGATCCGGCCATCACCGGGGAGCCTTCGGAAGAACGGCCACGGTGCCTCGCAGCGCGGCTCAGTAGAACCGAACGGGTGGACCCGTCACAGTCCGACAGTGAGAGGCGCCTTCACGGGCGCAAGCGGGGTGGTACCGCGGTGACGGCACAGAATGTGCCGACGTCGTCCCCGTGCCGAGTACACATGGCACAGGAGACCACCGTGAGCCCAGACAAGTACCCGCGCGTCGAGTACGACGTTCCGCAGGAATCCGCCGCGAAGTTCCCCGAGCTCGAGGAGAAGGTCCTCGCCGACTGGGCTGCCGACGGCACCTTCCGCGCGTCGATCGACCAGCGCGACGGCTCCGACGAGTTCGTGTTCTACGACGGGCCACCGTTCGCGAACGGGCTGCCCCACTACGGTCACCTGCTGACGGGCTACGTCAAGGATCTGGTGCCGCGTTTCCAGACGATGCGCGGCAAGAAGGTCGAGCGCCGATTCGGTTGGGACACGCACGGTCTCCCCGCAGAACTCGAAGCCGAGCGGCAACTCGGCATCAAGACCGGCGACATCGGCGAGATGGGCATCGCACGGTTCAACGACTACTGCCGTCAGTCGGTGCTGCGGTACACGAACGAGTGGCGCGACTACGTCACCCGCCAGGCCCGGTGGGTCGACTTCGACAACGACTACAAGACGCTCGACCTGGACTTCATGGAGTCGGTCATGTGGGCGTTCAAGTCGCTGTACGACAAGGGCCTCGTCTACCAGGGCTTCCGCGTGCTGCCGTACTCCTGGTACGAGCAGACCCCGCTGTCGAATCAGGAGACCCGGCTCGACGACGCGTACAAGATGCGTCAGGATCCCGCGGTCACGGTCACGATGCCGCTGCATGCCCCCGGCTCCTCTCTCGACGGTGCACACGCCTTGATCTGGACGACGACGCCGTGGACGCTGCCGTCCAACCTGGCGATCGCGGTGCATCCCGACGTCACGTACGTGCAGGTCGAGGTCGCGGGCGAGGGCGACGCGCAGGCCACGCGGTACGTGCTCGCGAAGGAACGGCTCGCGCACTACGCGCGCGAGCTCGGGGCCGAGCCCACGGTGCTGTCGGAGCATCCCGGCACCGAGTTGGTCGGCGTGGCCTACGACCCGCCGTTCGACTTCTTCGTCGGGCATCCGAACGCGCACCGCGTGCTGTCGGCCGACTACGTCACCACCGATTCGGGTACGGGCGTCGTGCATCTCGCGCCCGCCTTCGGTGAGGAGGACATGGACGTCGCGTCGGCCAACGGCATCGAGATCGTGCAGCCACTCGATCCCGCGGGCACGTTCACGTCGATGGTGCCGCCCTACGAGGGCCTGCAGGTGTTCGACGCGAACCCGGTGATCATCAAGGACCTCAAGGCGAGCGGACGGCTGCTGCGCCACGAGACGATCGAGCACTCGTACCCGCACTCGTGGCGGTCCGGCCAGCCGCTCATCTACATGGCGGTGCCGTCGTGGTTCGTGGCGGTCACGAAGTTCCGCGACCGGATGGTCGAGTTGAATCAGGACATCACGTGGGTGCCCGAGCACATCCGCGACGGTCAGTTCGGCAAGTGGCTCGAAGGCGCGCGCGACTGGAACATCAGCCGGAACCGCTACTGGGGCAGCCCGATTCCCGTGTGGGTGTCGGACGATCCCGCGTACCCGCGTGTCGACGTGTACGGCTCGCTCGACGAGCTCGAGCGTGACTTCGGGGTGCGGCCCACGGACCTGCACCGGCCCGCCATCGACGAGTTGACCCGCCCGAACCCCGACGACCCGACGGGGGCGTCGACGATGCGGCGCGTTCCCGAGGTGCTCGACTGCTGGTTCGAGTCGGGCTCGATGCCGTTCGCGCAGGTGCACTACCCGTTCGAGAACCAGGACTGGTTCGAGACGCACTATCCCGGCGATTTCATCGTCGAGTACAACGGGCAGACCCGCGGGTGGTTCTACACGCTGCACGTGCTGGCCACGGCGCTGTTCGATCGTCCGGCATTCCAGTGCGTCGCGGCGCACGGCATCGTCCTCGGCGACGACGGGCTCAAGATGAGCAAGTCGAAGGGGAACTACCCCGACGTCAACGAGGTGTTCGACCGCGACGGTTCGGACGCGATGAGATGGTTCCTGATGTCGTCGCCCATCCTGCGTGGCGGCAACCTCGTGGTCACCGAGCAGGGCATCCGCGACGGCGTGCGGCAGGCGATCCTGCCGTTGTGGAATGCGTGGAGCTTCCTGCAGCTGTACGCGCCGAAGCCCGGTGTGTGGCGCACGGATTCGCCGCACGTACTCGATCGCTACATCCTCGCGAAGCTCGCGCAGACGCGCGACACGCTCACGGATGCGCTCGAACACATCGACATCTCGGGCGCGTGCGACGAGCTACGGACCTTCTGCGACGCGCTCACCAACTGGTACGTACGCCGTTCGCGTAACCGCTTCTGGGACGAGGACCAGGACGCGATCGACACCCTGCACACGGTCCTCGAGGCGACGACGCGGCTCGCCGCGCCCCTGCTGCCGATGGTGAGCGAGGTGATCTGGCGGGGCCTGACGGGCGGGCGCTCGGTGCATCTCACCGACTGGCCGACCGCCGACGAGCTGCCGGCAGATCCGGAACTCGTCTCGTCGATGGACGACGTCCGGGCCGTGTGCTCGACCGTCCTCGGTCTGCGCAAGGCACAGCAGCTGCGGGTGCGGCTGCCGCTGCCCGAGGTTACCGTGGCGGCCGAGAACGCCGAGCGGCTCGCGCCGTTCGCCGGACTCATCGCCGACGAGGTCAACGTCAAGAAGGTCGATCTCACCGACGACGTCGCGTCGCACGGCCGATTCGAACTCGTGGTCAATGCGCGCGCGGCCGGGCCGCGTCTCGGCAAGGACGTCCAGACCGTGATCAAGGCCGTCAAGGCGGGTGAGTGGTCGGAGAACCAGGACGGGCAGGTCGTCGCGGCCGGCATCGAGCTGCTGCCCAGCGAGTACACGCGCAAGCTCGTCGCGGCCGAGCCCGAGTCGACCGCGGCGTTGCCCTCGGGCGGCGGCCTTGTGGTCCTCGACTCGCAGGTCACCGAGGAACTCGAGGCCGAGGGCTGGGCGAAGGACCGCATCCGCGAGCTGCAGGACGCGCGTCGCGGCGCGGGCCTCGAGGTGTCCGACCGCATCGACCTGGTGCTCGACGTGCCGCAGGCGCGGGCCGAGTGGGCGAACGCGTTCCGCGAGCTCGTCGCGGGCGAGGTCCTCGCGGCCTCGCTCGTGTTCGACACCGTCGGCGATGCCGGCGTCGACCTCGGCGAGGGCGTGCGGGCGCGGATCACGAAGGCGGGCCGCTCCGACGCGTGAGCACACCGACGGCCGGCGCGCGCTGGGTGCTGCATCTCGACATGGACGCGTTCTTCGCGTCGGTCGAGCAGCTCACGCGGCCCACGCTACGGGGCAGGCCCGTGCTGGTCGGCGGTCTCGGCGGGCGCGGCGTCGTCGCCGGGGCGAGCTACGAGGCCAGGGTGTTCGGCGCGCGTTCGGCGATGCCGATGCATCAGGCGCGGCGACTGGTAGGTCCCGGCGCGGTCGTGCTGCCGCCGCGTGGTGCGCTCTACGGTGCGCTCAGTCGCACGGTGTTCGACGCGCTGCGCGCGGAAGTGCCGGTGCTCGAACAGTTGTCGGTCGACGAGGCGTTCGCGGAACCGGCCGACCTCGTCGGTGCCGCACCCGACGAGGTCGAACGGTTCTGCGAACATCTGCGCACCGTCGTGGTGCGGGCGAGTGGGCTCGTCGCCTCTCTCGGCGCCGGACCGGGTAAGCAGGTCGCCAAGATCGCGTCGGGCCTCGCGAAACCCGACGGCGTCGTCGTGATCGGGTCCGACCGGCAACACGAGGTCCTCGACGGTCTGCCGGTGCGCAAGCTGTGGGGGATCGGTCCGGTCGCGGGCCACAAGCTGGAGAAGCTCGGTATCGAGACCATCGGCGCATTCGCGCGTACCCCCGAAGCCGAGGTGGCGTCGATCCTCGGCGCCACGACCGGGCCCGCGCTGCACCGCATCGCGCGGGGCCTGGACGATCGTCCGGTCGCCGAGCGCGCCGAGGCGAAACAGGTCAGCGCCGAGACGACGTACGCGACGGACATCGTGTCGTTGCCGCAGTTGCGGCGCGCCGTCGACGCGAGTGCGGCGGCGGCGTTCGCGCGGTTGGAGAAGGACGGCCGCGCGGCCCGGACCGTCGTGCTCAAACTCAAGAAGTCCGACATGAGCATCCTGACGCGATCGGCGACGCTGCCGTACGCGACGGTCGACGCGCACGTGCTGGCGGCGACGGCGCAGCGCCAGGCGCTCGACCCGATCGAGATCGGGCCGGTGCGTCTCGTGGGGGTGGGCTATGCAGGACTGTCGACGGTGCACCAGGATTCACTGTTCCCCGAGCTGGACGGCCCTCCGGCGACGGACGAGAATTCCGACCGCGCGGAGCCGGAGGCGGCCGTCCCGGAGTCGGCGCGTACGCCGCACGGGCGGTGGTATCCGGGTCTCGACGTCGCACACCCCGAGTTCGGGCACGGTTGGGTGCAGGGCGCCGGTCACGGCGTCGTGACCGTGCGTTTCGAAACCCGCACGAGTGGGCCGGGTTTCGCGCGGACCTTCCGTGACGGCGATCCGATGCTGCAGCCCGCGGCGCCCGACGCAAGCCTGGCGTGAAGGTTCTCAGGACAGCCTCAGAGTCGGTCCACTTACCGTTCGGTACTGTGACCGAGAGCGCCGTCGAGCCTCGGTGCTCGACTCGTGTGTACCGAACCCGAGACGAAGAGGATATCGAGTTGAAGCTTCGCAAGATGACCGTCGCCACCGTTGCCGTGGCCGCAGCACTCACCATGTCGGCGTGCAGCTCGGACGACGGCGACAGCACCGAATCGACGAGCGCCGAGGCGACCACCAGCGCCGCCGAGGAGAGCACCGCCGCGGAGGGCGAGATCGCCGAGCTTCCCACGGCTGCCGAACTCAACGGCCTCCTCGCACAGGGCCTCGACCCCAACGTGCCGCTCGAGGAGAAGACCTCGATGGTCGAGGGCTCCGAGGAGGACCCCGAGCTGATCAACCAGGTCGCACAGGCCGCGCGTGACGCGAACGTCCAGGTCGAGGTCATCGACCCGGTCATCGACAACGGCGACGGCACCGCCAGCGGCCAGCTGCAGTTGAGCGTCAACGGCGAGCCCCAGCAGGGCGGCCCGGCTGCCACGTTCGTGCCGGGCGAGAACGGCGAGTGGAAGCTGTCGAAGGTCACCGCGTGCCAGATCGTGAGCCTCGCGGGCCTCACCTCGGCGGCGTGCCCTGCCTGATCGCGGGTAACCAGCACACACGAGCGCCCGGCACCGCACAGCGGTGCCGGGCGCTCGTGTGGTTCCGGGTGCCGCCCTCACGTGGGCGAGACGACCGTCACGCGGTCAGTTTGTCGACCGCCGCCTGTCCGAGGGTGCGCAGTGTCGCCTCGTCGGCGGCGTCCTGTCCGCTCACGACGACCTGGGTGAGAGTGGGTCCCACGGCGATCAGCAGCGCGTCGGAGTAGAGTGTCACGCCTTCGCTCGTCGCGGTGACCCGCAGCGACACCGTGCCGTCGCCGAGGTCGATCGTGGGGCCCGCGCCCACCTGATAGGTCACCTCGAAGCCGTCCGCATCGGTGCCGCGGTAGTTGCCGCACGACGCGAGCGGCGCCTGGAGCCGGGTGAACGCGTCGACCGTCTGTGCGGCGTCCGGGTAACTCGCGGCGTCCTGGTCGATGCTCGCGAAGTCCGGACCGGTGAAGTGCGCGACCGCCGTGGCCTGGGCTCCCTCCGTCTGGTCGCCGATCGGGGCGAGGACGTCCGCGCACTCCTGCGGTTCGGTGTGCGACTGATCGGGTTCGTCCGACTCGGGGATCGGTTCGAGGCCGAGATCCTCGACCGGGTCGGGCTGTTCGACGAATCCGGCGGGCAACTCGCCCGTCGTGAGCAGTGCCCCGGCCAGCGCGTCGGCGTCGGAGAAGGGTGCGGCCTCGCTCCCGGGGCGCACCGTCACTCCGGTGGGCGCCGGCGCGGCGGGCGCGGACGACGGCTCGGGATCATCCGACCCGCACGCGGCGAGTGCGAGCGCCGACGCGGCGGCCAGCGCGACGGCGAGCGATCGCCTCGCGGTCACCGTTCTGCATGCGTTCACTGCCCCTCCCTGTCCGGTCGTGCCTCGAGGGCCACCTTGTTGTCGGTCGTCTGCCGGAGGTGCGTCGTGCCGTCCGGGTCGCTGTAGGCCTGTTCGCCGCCGATGGACACGGTCAGCGACGTCGGCAGCGCCTGCGCGAGATCGATCCTCGCGGTACCGGTGCCCTGCATGACGTACTGGTCGACGGTGAGGTCGCCCGCGTCGCCCGGCAGCGCCCACACCGACGACTGGGGTGTCTGTTCGACGGTGAAGTCGAGGGTGACGCCGTCGCCGTCGCGGCCGGTGAGCGTGACGGTCGTGACCTGGTCGAGTGCGATACCACTCATCACCTCCTGGCGCACCGCCCAGCGTGCGCCGACGCCGATCGGCTCGGTGGGAAATGCGATCGTGCGGTAGACCGCCTGGTAGAAAGCCTGCTCGATCGCCGAGCGCGCGATGTCCTGAGAGGAATCGGTCGGGGAGAGCCGCAATGCGGTGATCGACCCGTTCGGCGCGAACGTCAGGCCGGCACCCGACCCGGCACTGGCCTGCACAGCTCCGTCGAGGGTCGGATCGGGGCTCGTCGGTTCCCCGATCGTGAGGTCGACCTCGGTGCCGTCGGCGTCGGCGCGATCGACCGTCGCGTCGAGCGGCAGCGTCAGTTCGGGAGTCGAGAAGTCCTGCGCGGTCTGGTCGTCGATCTGCTGGAACACCGTCGCCGACGTCGTGAGCTGTGCGGTCTGCGTCGCGCCCGCGGTGGGGGCGGGTCTGAGCACGTCGCGCGGCTCGGCGCCGGGGTCGAGGAGTTCCGTACCGACCGCCGAGACGGGGACGGTGACGGCGTTGCCGGTGGTGGGCGCGGAGGCGGCGTCGCCGCCGTCCCCGCCGCCGCTGCAGCCGGCGAGCAGTCCGATCGACGAGACGGTTGCGGCAAGAGAGATCAGTCGCCCGCGAACGGGCTTCGACAGCAGTGGCACCAGACCAGGTTACGTATCCGGCGCGCGGCGGCCACGTCGGTACGGGGCGCCCGGGTCGAGACCTGGTGAGCGTCCGCATAGTGGATGATGGAACGTCGTGGATGATGGAACGGTGAGTCACGATGCTTCCTCGGCCGACGGTGCGCGCGGCGACGAGGACCGCGACGGCAGCCCGGCAGGCGAGACCCGACTGCCCGAGCAGGCCGCGAGCCCCGGGCGCACGCGCATGCCTGCGCTCGTCGTGACCGCGGCGCTCATCCTCGTCGCCGACCTGCTGACGAAGATCGTGGTGGTCGCGACCATCGAGCCGGGCAATCCCGTGTACCTGATCGGCGACTGGCTCCGGCTCACCCTGGTCCGCAATCCCGGGGCTGCCTTCTCGATGGCCACCGGCATGACGTGGCTGCTCACGCTTGTCGCCGTCGGCGTCGTCGTCGCCGTCGTGCGCATGGGCCGCAGGCTGCGCTCGGGCTGGTGGGCGCTCGGTCTCGGGCTCGTCCTCGGCGGCGCGCTCGGCAATCTCGTCGATCGGTTCTTCCGCGCTCCCGGAGTCATGCAGGGCCACGTCGTCGACTTCGTGGCGGTCGGCTGGTGGCCGGTGTTCAACGTCGCGGATTCGGCCATCGTGTGCGGCGCGGTCCTACTCGTGGCCCTCACCCTGTTCGGTGTCGAGCCGAACGCAGCTCACCGGAAGGCGGACGCATGAGAGAGACCCGTTCGATGCCGGTACCCGACGGCCTGGACGAGATGCGGGTCGATGCGGGGCTGGCGCGTCTGTTGGGGCTGTCCCGCACGGTCGTCGCAGCGCTCACCGAGGAGGGGGCAGTGCTGATCGACGGTGCGCCTGCGGGCAAGTCCGACCGATTGGCCGCCGGGTCGTGGCTCGAAGTGCAACTCCCGGAACCGCCGCGCCCACTGACCGTCGAGCCGGAGCCCGTCGAGGGCATGGACATCCTGTACGCCGACGACGACATCGTCGCCGTCGACAAGCCGGTCGGCGTCGCGGCACACGCGAGCGTCGGGTGGACGGGGCCCACGGTCGTGGGTGGCCTCGCCGCGGCGGGCTTCCGCATCTCGACGTCGGGCGCACACGAACGACAGGGCATCGTGCACCGCCTCGACGTCGGCACGTCAGGAGTGATGGTGGTCGCGACGTCCGAGCGCGCGTACACGGTGCTCAAGCGCGCCTTCAAGGAGCGCACGATCGACAAGCGCTATCACGCACTCGTACAGGGCCACCCCGATCCGAGCAGCGGCACGATCGACGCGCCGATCGGCCGCCATCGCAGCAGCGACTGGAAGTTCACCGTCGCATCCGACGGAAAGCCGAGCGTCACGCACTACGACACGATCGAGGCGTTCCAGGCGGCGAGCCTGCTCGACATCCACCTCGAGACGGGGCGCACCCATCAGATCCGCGTGCACTTCTCGGCGCTGCGTCACCCGTGCTGCGGCGACCTCACCTACGGCGCCGACCCGAGGCTCGCCGAGCGGCTCGGCCTCGAACGCCAGTGGCTGCACGCACGCATGCTGGGCTTCGCCCATCCGGCGGACGGCCGATGGATCGAGATCACCAGCGAATACCCGAAGGATCTCGAGCACGCACTCGCCGTGTTGCGTGATGCGTAGGTCCGCCGCAAGTGCATGGATCCCGGCCGCGGTCGTGATCGCGGTCGTCGTCGGGGTCGGGATGATCACCCCCGCCGCGCAGACGCATGTCGCGTCCGCGGCCTCGCTCGGGCCGGACAACGGCGACGCCGTCACGGAGTACGTCACGCGCGCCGCGAGTTCGTTCGACGGCGCGAGCGGCACGAGGTGGGCGCTCATGACGCCCGACACGCCGGTCGACGTCGCGGGCCTCGCGCAACTCGTGGGCGATGTGCGGGTGTCGGAGGTGCTGTTGCGCGCGTCCGTCGACCGCGTGCAGATGCCGGTGATCGTGCAACCCGTCGCGGCGGGTTCTGCGGCGCTCGCACGTGTGCCCGCCCTCGCGCAGGGGCGCGCGCAGACGATGGTCGGCAGCGACGACCGGCAGCAGGCGGCGCTCGACTACACCTCCGCGCAACTCGGCGCCGGGTGCGCGTGCGTCGTGGGTGCGGTACTGCACGGCGAGGTCGAGGCGCTGTCCACGGTCGCCCGGACCCCGGGGGTGCGGGCCGTCGAGATCGCACCGGACGGCGTCGACGTCGGCAGGCTCGCGGTGCGGCCGCTGCTGCCCGAGCACACCACCGTCGTCGAGCCGGGTCCCGACGACGGCGCGGTGCCCCCGGCCGGTGCACCGTGACGGGGACCGACACCGACGCACACACGACCGCCACGCGCGCCGCCACGCGGCGTCCGGTCGCGGCCGGTGCTCTCGGCAGCGCCGCCGCGGCGGGCGCGTACGCGATCTGGGGCGCGTTCCCCGCGTTCTTCGGGCTGCTCCGCGACGCGGGCGCGGTCGAGGTGCTCGCGCACCGGGTGCTGTGGACGCTCGTGCTGATGCTGGTGTTGGGGGCGGCGACGCGTCGGCTCGGCCTGTTGCGTGGCCTGAGCATGCGGACGTGGCTGCTGGTGGCCGGGGCGTCCGCGGCGATCTCGATCAACTGGGGCGTGTACATCTACGCGGTCACGTCGGGGCATGTCGTCGAAGCCGCTCTCGGGTACTACGTCAACCCGCTCGTGAGCGTCCTGTTCGGTGTCGTCTTCTTCCGGGAACGGATCAGCGTCGCCACCGCGGCCGCGCTCGTGATCGCTGCGGCCGCGGTGGCCGTCATCACCGTCGGGTACGGCAGCCCGCCGTACATCTCGTTGCTGCTCGCGGGCTCGTTCGCGACGTACGGGGTCGTGAAGAAGGTCGTGCCGCTCGATCCGCGCACGAGCCTGACCGCGGAAGGCATCGTCGGCGTGCCGTTCGCGTCGGGATACCTCGTGTTCCTCGCCGCGACCGGCACCGGCACGTTCACCAGCGAGGGGCCCGCCCATACCGCGCTGCTCGTCGTGGCGGGCGTCGTCACGGCGGTCCCGCTGTTGCTGTTCGGTTTCGCGGCGCAGCGTGTCCCGCTCACGACGATGGGCATGCTGCAGTACCTGACGCCGACCCTGCAGATGCTGTGGGGCGTGCTCGTCGCGCACGAGGTGATGCAGACCTCACGCTGGATCGGATTCGCCCTGATCTGGGTCGCTCTCGTGGTGTTCACCACGGACACGGTGCTGCGGTTGCGTCGACGGCGCGGCGCCGTCGAAGGTGTCGGCCCGAAGACATAGACTCGGTGCGCCGCTCACCCGAGACGATGCGAAAGAGGCGTTCGTGGCTGATTCGTTCGTGCACCTGCACAACCACACCGAGTACTCGATGCTCGACGGTGCGGCGAAGGTGGGCCCGCTGTTCCAGGAGGCCGAACGACTCGGGATGACGGCCGTCGGCATGACCGACCACGGCAACATGTACGGCGCGAGCGAGTTCTACAACACCGCGAAGAAGCAGGGCATCAAGCCCATCATCGGGATCGAGGCGTACGTCGCGCCCGAGTCGCGCTTTTCCACCAAGCGCGTCAAGTGGGGCGACCCGAGCCAGAAGTCCGACGACGTGTCCGGCAGCGGTGCCTACACGCACATGACGATGGTCGCCGAGAACGCGACCGGCCTGCGCAATCTGTTCAAGCTGTCGTCGCTCGCGTCCATCGAGGGCCAGCTCGGCAAGTGGGCACGCATGGACGAAGAGCTCATCGCGCACCACCACGAGGGCATCATCGCCACCACCGGGTGCCCGTCGGGGGAGATCCAGACCCGGCTTCGGCTCGGCCACGACCGCGAGGCGCTCGAGGCCGCCGCGAAGTGGCAGGAGATCTGGGGCAAGGACAACTTCTTCCTCGAACTGATGGATCACGGGCTGTCGATCGAACGCCGCGTGCGCGAGGGGCTCCTGAACATCGGCAAGCAGCTCGGCATCCCACCGCTCGCCACCAACGACTGCCACTACGTCACGAAGGCAGCGGCGCAGAATCACGAAGCGCTGCTGTGCATCCAGACCGGTAAGACGCTGTCCGATCCCACGCGGTTCAAGTTCGACGGCGACGGCTACTACCTCAAGCCGGCGAACGAGATGCGCGCGATGTGGGACTCGGAGGTACCCGGGGCGTGCGACAACACGCTGCTCATCGCCGAGCGCGTGCAGTCCTACGACGAGGTGTGGGAGCACCGCGATCGCATGCCGATCTTCCCGGTGCCCGAGGGCGAGACGCAGGCGTCGTGGCTGC
This sequence comes from Rhodococcus sp. HNM0569, assembly GCF_012726205.1. Lineage (GTDB taxonomy): Bacteria > Actinomycetota > Actinomycetes > Mycobacteriales > Mycobacteriaceae > Rhodococcus_F. The sequence continues at coordinate 143,595 of NZ_JAASAE010000005.1, forward strand.
GCAAGGAGGTCGGCAAGGGCCTCGAGTGGCGGTTCCCGTCCGGCGTGCCGCAGGAATACCTCGACCGCGCCGAGTACGAGATCGGCGTCATCCTCGAAATGGGCTTTCCGGCATACTTTCTCGTGGTCGGCGACCTCATCAGCCATGCGCGTGAGGTCGGCATCCGCGTCGGTCCGGGTCGTGGCTCCGCGGCCGGCTCTCTCGTCGCGTTCGCGATGGGCATCACCAACATCGACCCCATCCCGCACGGCCTGCTGTTCGAGCGCTTCCTCAATCCCGAACGCGTGTCGATGCCCGATATCGACATCGACTTCGACGATCGCCGTCGCGGCGAGATGGTCCGCTACGCCACCGACAAGTGGGGCAGCGACAAGGTCGCACAGGTCATCACGTTCGGCACCATCAAGACCAAAGCCGCGATCAAGGACTCCGCGCGCGTGCAGTTCGGTCAGCCCGGATTCGCGATCGCCGACCAGATCACCAAGGCCCTCCCGCCGCCCATCATGGCGAAGGACATCTCGGTGTCGGGCATCACCGACCCGGAACACGAGCGGTACAAGGAAGCGGTCGAGGTCCGTTCGCTCATCGAGTCGAACCCCGACATCGCGAAGATCTACGAGACCGCCAAGGGGCTCGAGGGCCTGATCCGCAATGCGGGCGTGCATGCATGTGCGGTCATCATGTCGTCCGAGCCGCTCACCGACGCGATCCCGGTGTGGAAGCGCGCGCAGGACGGCGCGATCATCACGGGCTGGGACTACCCGTCGTGCGAGGCCATCGGCCTGCTGAAGATGGATTTCCTGGGCCTGCGCAATCTCACGGTCATCGGCGACGCGATCGACAACATCAAGTCCAACCGTGGCGTCGACATCGATCTCGACACCCTCGAACTCGACGACGAGGAGACCTACAAACTTCTCGCGCGCGGCGACACACTCGGCGTGTTCCAGCTCGACGGCAGCGCGATGCGCGACCTGCTGCGCCGCATGCAGCCCACGGGCTTCGAGGACATCGTCGCGGTGCTCGCGCTGTATCGGCCGGGCCCGATGGGCATGAACGCCCACAACGACTACGCCGACCGCAAGAACGGGCGGCAAGAGGTCAAACCGATCCACCCCGAGCTCGCCGAGCCCCTGAAGGACATCCTGGCCGACACCTACGGCCTGATCGTCTACCAGGAGCAGATCATGCAGATCGCGCAGAAGGTGGCCGGCTACTCGCTCGGCCGAGCCGACATCCTGCGCCGCGCGATGGGCAAGAAGAAGGCCGAGGTCCTCGCCGCCGAGTTCGAGGGCTTCGAAGCCGGCATGAAGGACAACGGCTATTCGTCGGCCGCGATCAAGGCACTGTGGGACACGATCCTCCCGTTCGCCGGGTACGCGTTCAACAAGTCGCACGCCGCCGGATACGGTCTCGTGTCCTACTGGACCGCCTACCTCAAGGCGAACTATCCCGCCGAGTACATGGCGGGCCTGCTCACCTCCGTCGGCGACGACAAGGACAAGGCGGCGGTCTATCTGGCCGACTGCCGCAAGCTCGGCATCACGGTGCTGCCCCCGGACGTCAACGAGTCCGACGTCAACTTCGCGTCGGTCGGCAGCGACATCCGGTTCGGCATGGGCGCGGTGCGCAATGTCGGCGCGAATGTGGTCGCGTCGATCATCAAGGCGCGTCGGGAGAAGGGCAAGTACACCGACTTCTCCGACTATCTCGCCAAGATCGACACCACGGCGTGCTCGAAGAAGGTCACCGAATCGCTGATCAAGGCGGGCGGCTTCGACTCGCTCGACCACCCGCGCAAGGGGCTCATGCTCGTGCACGCCGACGCCATCGACGCCGTCATGAGCACCAAGAAGGCCGAGGCGATCGGCCAGTTCGATCTGTTCGGCGGCGCGGACGCCGACGAATCGGTCACGTCGGTGTTCAACGTCAAGATTCCCGACGAGGAATGGGACACCAAACATCGGCTCGCCCTCGAGCGCGAGATGCTGGGCCTGTACGTGTCAGGTCACCCGCTCAACGGCATCGAACATGTTCTCACCGCGCAGTCCGACACGGCGATACCCACGATCCTCGAGGGCGACGTCAAGGACGGCACTCAGGTCACCGTCGGCGGCATCCTCGCCTCGGTCAACCGGCGGATCAACAAGAACGGCCTGACGTGGGCGTCAGCGCAGCTCGAGGACCTCAGCGGCGGTATCGAGGTGTTGTTCTTTCCGCAGGCATACTCCGTGTACGGCATGGACGTCACCGAGGACACCGTGGTGCTGGTCAAGGCACGGGTGTCCGTGCGCGACGATCGGATCTCGCTCATCGCCAACGATCTCGCGGTGCCCGACCTGTCCGCGATCGGAGTCGCGAAACCCGTCGCGGTCACCTTGCCGACCCGGCTGTGCACCCCGGACAAGGTGGGTGCGCTCAGGCAGGTCCTCGGCCGTCATCCCGGCACGTCCGACGTGCATCTGCGGCTCGTGAGCGGCGACCGCATCACGATGTTCAAGGTCGACGACAGCCTGCGGGTCGAGCCGTCGTCCGCGCTGATGGGCGACCTGAAGGCGCTACTCGGACCGAGCTGCCTCGCGGGCTGAGTCCCGCGGGGCCGAGCGCGGCCGGCGCGCGCACCAGACCAGCACCGCAACGGCGGCAGCGGTCAGTACCGCGGGCTGCATCGCTGTGGTGAGTGCCGCCACGAGCACGAATGTGAGGAATGCGGCGGCGACGGCCTCGAGTTTGTAGATCGGCCACGCGGTGCCCGCGAGGTCGATCGTGGCCGTACGCGCATGCTCGCCGCGGGTGGGCGAGGTGCGAGCGTCGCGCGAGTACACCATGTGTTCAGGATAATCACATCCATGAGTTCGGGTATCCGAAATGTGGTGTTCGTCATTACCGGGTAGGGAGGGCCTGGTCGTCGGCGCCGCGCCGGATTCGCGGGCACGCGAAGCCGGCGGGTGCCAGACTGGGCGCATGCCATTGCAAGGAGAGTACGAACCGAGCCCGTCGTCCTGGGCGGCCGATCAGGTCCGCGAGATCGAGGAGTCGGGCGGCACGAAAGGCACCACGCTGCGCGGCATGCCCGTCGTGGTACTCACGACGGTCGGCGCCAAGACCGGCAAGCTGCGCAAGACCCCGCTCATGCGGGTCGAGCACGACGGCCGGTACGCGGTGGTCGCGTCGCTCGGCGGCGCACCGAAGAATCCGGTCTGGTACTACAACGTGAAAGCCGACCCGAAGGTCGAATTGCGCGACGGTACACAGACTTTCGACATGCGTGCGCGCGAGCTCACCGGTGCCGAACGGGACGAGTGGTGGCAGCGTGCGGTCGAGGCGTATCCCGACTATGCCGACTACCAGACGAAGACCGACCGCGTGATCCCGCTGTTCGTTCTCGAACAGGCCTGAACCCGACCGGCCCGGTGCCCCGCGCACCGGGCCGGTGTTCTCTACCGGCTTCCTTCGAAGGAGTTGTCCGATGGCGTCGAAAACGGTGGCCGATCAACTCGTCGCCCAGTTGGTGTCGGCGGGGGTTCGTCGCATCTACGGGATCGTGGGCGACAGCCTCAATCCTGTCGTCGACGCCGTGCGGCGCACCGGTGGCTCCGCGAAGGGCGGAATCGACTGGGTGCACGTACGGCACGAGGAGGCGGCCGCGTTCGCGGCATCCGCCGAGGCACAGACCACGGGTCGGCTGGCGGTGTGCGCCGGTTCGTGCGGCCCCGGCAATCTGCATCTAATCAACGGGCTCTACGACGCGAATCGGTCGGGTGCACGGGTACTCGCGATCGCGTCGCACATTCCGAGCAAGCAGATCGGCATGGGCTATTTCCAGGAAACCCATCCGGATCGGCTGTTCGTCGAGTGTTCCGAGTACTGCGAACTCGTGAGCTCGCCCGGACAGGCGCCGCGCGTGTTCGCGTCCGCGATCACGCACGCCGTGGCACGCGAGGGCGTCGCGGTCGTGACGTTGCCGGGCGACGTCGCGGAGGAAGCCGCGGTGTCGGACGAAGGCGCGCCGGTCCGGTTCGGCCGTCCGACGCTCGTGCCGGACCCGCACGACGTGCAGGCCCTCGCGGATCTGGTGAACAACGCCCGCACGGTTGCGGTGTTCGCGGGGGACGGAGTCCGCGACGCACGTGAGCAGGTTCTGCGTTTCGCCGAGCGGGTCGGCGCGCCGATCGGGCACTCCCTGCGCGGCAAGCAGTGGATCCAGTACGACAATCCGTTCGATGTCGGAATGACGGGTCTGCTCGGCTACGGCGCGGCGCACGACGGCATGCACGGCGCCGATCTGTTGCTGCTCGTCGGTACCGACTTTCCGTACGATCAGTTCCTGCCGCAGCGCGACGTGCGCGTCGCGCAGATCGACACCGCCGCCGAGAAGATCGGCCGACGCACCGGCGTCGACCTCGCGGTGCACGCTGACGCGGCCGCGACCTTCGACGCGGTGTTGCCGAGGATCGACGAGAAGACCGACAAGTCGTTCCTGCGCGACACCCTCGAGCGGCACGAGAAGCTCATGACGAAGGTCGTCGGCGCGTACACCGAACCCGCGCGGCAGCGCGTCCCGATCCATCCCGAGTACGCGGCGTCGATTCTCGACGATCTCGCCGCCGACGACGCCGTGTTCACGGCGGACACCGGGATGTGCAATGTGTGGACCGCGCGCTATGTCAACCCGAACGGTCGGCGCCGGCTCGTCGAGTCGGCGCTGCACGGTTCGATGGCGAATGCCCTGCCGCACGCACTCGGCGTGCAGTTCGCATATCCCGACCGGCAGGTGATCTCGGTGTCCGGCGACGGCGGCCTGTCGATGCTCATGGGTGAGCTGGTGACGGTCGCCATGTACCGGCTGCCGGTCAAGATCGTCGTGTTCGACAACTCGACGCTCGGGATGGTCAAGCTCGAGATGCTGGTCGACGGGCTGCCCGATTTCGGGGTCGACGTGCCGATGGTGAACTACGCGGCGGTCGCGGAGGCGTTGGGTCTGTTCGCGCGGCGTATCGAGCAGCCGGGCGACCTCGAATCGGGACTGCGTGCGGTGCTCGATCACGACGGTCCCGCACTCGCCGACATCGTGACCGACCCCCGTGCGTTGTCGCTGCCGCCCACGATCACCGGCGAGCAGGTCAGCGGCTTCGCGCTCGCGATGTCGAAGCTCGTGATGAACGGGGGTGTGGGCGAGGCGGTGCAGATGGCCAAGTCGAACCTGCGCAACGTCCCGCGGCCGTCGCAGTTCGATCCGCGGGGCTGAGCTGCTCACCCGCATGTCAGGGCCCCGCCGCGGCAGTGGCCCCGTGTGACCGGGGCAGTGGCGCGACGTCGCGGTCGCGGTGGCACCATGTATTGGTGACCACGACACTCGACACCGCAGCTCTGCTCGCCGACTCCGCGCTCGACGCGGCGTCGATCGACGCGGCGGCCGAGCGAATTTCCGGCGTCGTCGGTCACACCCCGGTCCAGTACTGCGAGCGGCTGTCGGCGAAGACCGGCGCGTCGATCTACCTCAAACGCGAGGATCTCACCGCGGTGCGCTCGTACAAGCTGCGCGGTGCCTACAACCTGATCGCCCAACTCGACGACCTCGATCGCGCGGCGGGTGTCGTCACGGCGAGCGCGGGCAATCACGCGCAGGGCGTCGCCTACGCGTGCCGCACGATGCAGATCCAGGGCCGCATCTACGTGCCGACCAACACGCCGAAGCAGAAGCGTGACCGGATCCGCGCGCACGGCGGCGACTTCGTCGAGCTCATCCTCGCCGGCACGACCTTCGATGCGGCTGCCGATGCCGCCGCCGAGGACGTCGCGCGCACCGGTGCCACGATGGTGCCGCCGTTCGACGACGCCCGCACGATCGCGGGTCAGGGCACCATCGCGGCCGAACTCGTCGAGCAGTTGGCTCCCGATGTGGTGATCGTGCCGATCGGCGGCGGCGGCTGCATCGCCGGAATCGCCGACTACCTGCGCGAACGCAGCCCGCGCACCGCGATCCTCGGTGTCGAGCCCACGGGAGCCGCATCGATGACGGCGGCGCTGGTCGCGGGAGAGCCGGTCACGCTCGGCGAGGTCGACCCGTTCGTCGACGGCGCCGCGGTGCGGCGCATCGGCCGGTTGCCCTTCGCGGTCGTGTCCGAACTCGGCGCTCAGGTGGCAGGGTCGGTGGCGGTGCCGCGTGGGCAGGCCGACCCGGTGCGGGTCGCGGAGGAGTCGTTCGTGGTCACGCATGTCGACGAGGGCGCGATCTGCACGGCGATGCTCGACCTCTACCAGAACGAGGGAGTCATCGCCGAGCCTGCGGGTGCCCTCTCGGTCGCTGCGCTCGAGACGGCGACTTTCGAGCCCGGTTCGACGGTCGTGTGCCTCGTGTCGGGCGGCAACAACGACGTGTCGCGCTACGGCGAGGTGCTCGAGCGCTCGCTCGTGCACCTCGGCCTCAAGCACTACTTCCTCGTCGACTTCCCGCAGGAGCCCGGCGCGCTGCGCCGGTTCCTCGACGAGGTCCTCGGTCCCGAGGACGACATCACGTTGTTCGAGTACGTCAAGCGCAACAACCGCGAGACCGGTGCGGCGCTCGTCGGCATCGAACTGGGTACGGCGGACGGCTTGTCGGCGCTGCTCGAACGGATGGAGCAGGCTCCGATGCAGGTGGAGCGGCTCGAGCCGGGCAGCCCTGCGTACCGCTACCTCACCTGACGCGCGTCACCCGTCCGTCCCGGGGCGGGGGCACGAGTCCACCCGCGTCGGGGTCACGTGTCACCGTGCAGGAGTCGGCGTACGACGCGGCGATGCAGGTCGGGGTCGGGGAGCGGCAGACCGAGCAGGGCCGCGAGGTAGATACCGTCGCCTACGAGGCGGACGATCTCGGCCCGGACCGGGTCGTCGATCTCGGCTCGAAGACCCTCGTCCCACAACCGCATGACGTCGACGACGGCGCCCTGCACGTCGTCGTGCGTGCCGTCGACGGAGCGGAGCGCCGCGATCGTCGAGCGGTAGAGCGCGAGTTCGGCGTCCGTGCCGGATTCGGGGACCTGCAGGTACCACTCGGCGAGCGACGTGCCGGCCGCGCTGGCCTGCGTGCGTTGTGCGTCGGTGCGCTCTCCGAGCCGGCGCACCATGCCCGCGAGCAGGGCTTCCTTGCTGGGGAAGTGATACAGCAGGCCGCCCTTCGACACGCCTGCTTCCGCGGCGACCGCCTCGATGGTGACCTGTGCGAGGCCGACGTCGAGCAGCAGACGCTCGAGTGCGTCGAGGATGCGGTCGCGGGTGTCGGTGGGCATGCAGGGGACTGTACCGGCAGCGCTGACCGGCGCCTGACTGCACCGGCCGGACGGTTTGCGCTAGCATGGTCCGGTCCGGCTGTACCGGCTGGACGGTTCATCTGAACCTACGAGGTGCACATGACTTTCGATATGCGCGAAGCCCCGCAGGCGACGCGTAGGGACTGGGTGGCGCTCGCCGTACTCGCCTTCGCGGTGCTGCTCGTCGCGGTCGACGCGACCGTGCTCGACCTCGCGCTGCCCTACATCAGCGCCGATCTCGAGCCCAGCAGCACGCAGCTGTTGTGGATCATCGACGTCTACTCGTTCGTGCTCGCAGGCCTGCTCGTCACGATGGGCACACTCGGCGACCGCATCGGTCGCCGTCGCCTGCTGCTGATCGGCGCAGCGGGCTTCGGCCTCGCATCGCTGCTCGCCGCCTGGGCAGGCTCGCCTGCGATCCTCGTGGCCGCCCGCGCACTGCAGGGCGTCGCGGGCGCGACCCTCATGCCGGCCACGCTCGGACTGATCCGGGCGATCTTCGTCGACCCGCGCACGCGCACCGTCGCGATCGGGGTGTGGGGAGCGATGGCAGGCGGTGGTGCCGCCGCCGGGCCGCTCGTGGGCGGCTGGCTGCTCGAGCACTTCTGGTGGGGCTCGGTGTTCCTGATCAACATTCCGGTGATGGCCGTGCTCGTCGTGCTCGGTCCGTGGGTGATCCCCGAATCGAAGGATCCGAACCCCGGCCGGTTCGACCTGGCGAGCGCGGCGCTGTCGATGGCCGCCGTGGTACCGCTCGTGTACGCGGTCAAGGAGGCAGTCGTGCACGGCCTCGACCCGATTCTCGCCGCGGTCGGCGCGGCCGGTGTCGTCGCGGGGATCGTGTTCGTCCGTCGCCAGCGCATGCTCGACGACCCGATGCTCGACATCGCCTTGTTCCGGGTGCCCGCGTTCTCGACGGCCGTGCTCACCAACCTGCTGTCGATCTTCGCGATGGCCGGTGTGTTGTTCTTCGGGTCGCAGTATCTGCAGCTCGTGCTCGGCTACGGCGCGCTGCACGCAGGTCTGTTGATGTTGCCCGGCACCGTGGTCAACGCCGCCGCGGCGCTCGGTGCGGCGTGGCTGGTGCGGCGGTGGTCTCCTGGCGCCGTGCTGTCGACCGGTCTCGCGGTCGCGGGTGTGGGGACTGCCTCACTCGTCGCGCTCGGCGTCGACACCGGTCCGGCCGCGTTCGTCGCCGGATTCGTCCTCGCCGGTGCAGGCGTGGGTGTCGCGCTGACCCTGACGTCGGACCTCGTGGTCGGCGCGGTGCCCGCCGAGCGTGCGGGATCCGCATCGGCGGTGTCCGAGACGGCCTACGAACTCGGTGTCGCGCTGGGGGTCGCGGTGCTCGGCAGCGTCGTCATGGCCGTGTTCCGGCGCGGGCTTGCCGACGCGACCGGCACCGCGGGCGTCGAACTCGGTCCCGACGGCACCCTCGGCGCGGTCGTGGCGCACGCCGAGGCGCTGCCCGACCATCTGGGCGCGCCGTTGCTCGACGCCGCGCGGAACGCGTTCGTCGACGGCGTGCACGTCGCGTCGATCGGGACCGCGCTGATCCTGTTCGTCACCGCGGTGCTGGTCGCGCGGCGGCTCGGTGGGCGTCACCACGTGCCGGCGGGTGACTCGAGTACCACGAACGAGTGACCGGCAACGGTCGTCGCGGACGCGGTCTCGTCGGGAGTCGCGGCATCCCACGACAGGACCGGTGTGCCACCGAACGGGACAGTAGCCTCGGACGCGCCGAGGTTGCACACGAGCCGCAGCGGGCCGCGCGTGACCGCCACCCAGCGCGCGTCCTCGTCGTACTCGACCCGCACCCGCGGCAGCCACGGATCGCTGACCTCGGGGCGCGCGCGGCGGAGCGCGAGCAGCGCGCGGTAGCACGCGAGCAGACGCGCGTGGCGCGGGTCGTCGAGCTCGCTCCAGTCGAGCTTCGACCGCGCGAACGTCGCGGGATCCTGTGGGTCCGGTATCTCGGTGTCGGGCCACCCGTGCTCCGCGAACTCCTTGCGGCGACCCTCCGCGGTCGCGCGCGCGAGTTCCGGTTCGGGATGCGACGTGAAGAACTGGAAAGGCGTGCGTGCGCCCCACTCCTCGCCCATGAAGATCATCGGTGTGTAGGGCGACAGCAGCACCAGCGCGGCCTTGGCGGCAAGCTGCCCGTCGTCGAGATAGGCCGACGGGCGGTCTCCCGTCGCGCGATTGCCCACCTGGTCGTGGGTCGCCGGATACGCGACGAGGGCGCTGGCGGGCACCGTACGCGTGTCCAGCGGGCGCCCGTGCACGCGCCCGCGGAACGACGAGAACGTGCCCGCGTGGAAGAACCCCTGCCGCAGCGTCGTCGCGAGCGCTTCGAGGCTGCCGAAATCGCCGTAGTAGCCCTGGCGCTCGCCCGACACCGCCGCATGCACCGCGTGGTGGATGTCGTCGTCCCACTGGGCGTCGAGGCCGTAACCGCCTGCCGCGCGGGGTGTGACGAGCGTCGGGTCGTTGAGATCGCTCTCGGCGATCAACGTGAGCGGACGGCCCACGTGCGCCGCGAGCGCCTCGGTCTCCACTGCGAGTTGCTCGAGCACGTGCAGGGCGGTGTGGTCGACGAGGGCGTGCACCGCGTCCAGGCGCAGCGCGTCGACGTGGAACTCGTCGAACCAGCGCAGCGCGTTGTCGACGACCAGCCTGCGCACCTCGCCACTGTGCGGTCCGTCGAGATTGAGGCCCTGACCCCATGTGTTGGCGGACGGCGCGAAGTACGGGCCGAAGCGGTCCAAGTAGTTGCCGGACGGCCCGAGATGGTTGTAGACGACGTCGAGCACCACCGCGAGACCGCGCGCGTGGCATGCGTCGATCAGCCGGACCAGCCCGTCCGGCCCGCCGTACGGCTCGTGCACCGCGAACCAGGCGACGCCGTCGTAGCCCCAGTTGTGGACACCGTTGACGCCGTGGACGGGCATGAGCTCGACGAAGGTCACGCCGAGGTCGACGAGGTGGTCGAGCTTGCCGATCGCGGCGTCGAATGTGCCCTCGGGCGTGAAGGTGCCGACGTGCAGTTCGTAGATCACTCCGCCCGCGAGCGGGCGCCCGGTCCATGCCCTGTCGGTCCAGCTCGACGCGTCGACCGTGTACAACTGGGACCGTTCGTGCACGCCGTCGGGCTGACGCGGCGAGCGTGGGTCGGGTAGCACCTGCGGGTCGTCGTCGAGGACGAACCCGTAGCGCGCCGTGGGCGGCGCGTCGACGTCGGCGCGCCACCAGCCGTCGTCGGATCGCGCCATCGAGTGGAGGGTGCCGTCGACGTCGAGACGGACGGACGACGGTCCCGGGGCCCAGACCTCGAAGGTGTGCACGGCTTCCAGCATGACGGGCCGCGGTCGTCGGCGCGCGTCGTCCGCGTCACGATTCCGGCGAAATGCGCCCTCGCCGGGGCGGGAGTCGCGCAAGCTGGAGGAAACCGACCGATTACCCGAACTGCGTCGAGGAGAGGCCATGCGTGTTGCGGTGGGCGACACGATCCACGTCCAGGGGCGAGTCGTCGGCGCGCCCGACCAGGCCGCCGAGGTGCTCGAGGTCCACGGTGAGGACGGTGGACCGCCGTACCTCGTCCGGTACGAGGACGGGCACGAGGCACTCGTGTTCCCGGGCACCGATGCGTGGGTGGAACACCCCGAGCAGTAGCGGGCACGCGGGCCGAAGCCCGCTGCAACCCATGCAGCAGGTGCGTATTCGATGCAGCTATAGTGCTGCGAATGAGCGACGCCGCAGGTCGGGAAGTGAAAAGACGGTACTCGTCGCCACTGCGGCAGGAAGCCGCGGCGCGCACCCGCGCACTGGTCGCGCGCGCGGCGGCGGACCTGTTCGTCGAACACGGGTACGTCGGCACCACCGTCGGGCAGATCGCCGAACGCGCGGGCGTCGCGGTCCGCACGGTCCACTCGGCGTTCCGAGGCGGCAAACCCGAACTGTTCGACCACGCGGTCTCCGCGGCACTCGACGCCGAACCGGATGCCACCCTCGCAGCCGACGGTGCGGTGTCGCCGGATGCGGTGGACACGACCACCGCGATCGTCGACCGGCTCGTCGGCTACAGCGTCGAGGTTCTCGAACGCACCGGCGCGCTCGTGCTGGCGGCGATCTCGTCGTCGGGCGCCGACGAGCACATGCGTGCGTTCGCCGCAGACACCCTGCGCGACACGAGGTCCAACGCCGCGACGCTCGCCGAGGGGCTTGCAGCGAGTGACCTGCTGCGCCGCGACATCTCGGTGCAGTACGCCGCCGACGTCCTGTTCGTGGTCGTGTCGCCGCAAGTGCACGATCTGCTGCGCCGCCAGTGCGGCTGGACCGTCGAGGAGTACCGGCGGCTCGTCACCGACACGGTGCGGCGCGGGCTGCTGCGCACCGACGCCGGGTGAGCAGGCCGGAACCGGAAGTCAGGGCAGGAGCACGAACTTGCCCGGAGGATGGGAGCCGGCGAGATCACGATGCGCGCGCGCCGCGTCCTCGAGTGGGTACGTGCCGGCGATCCGCACTGTGAGGACGCCATCGCCCGCGAGCTCGAGCAGCGGCAGTCGCGCCGCGTCGCGCGCCGGCCGCGACTCGGGGCCACCGACGCGGCGGATACCGAGTTCCTCGGCGTGCGGGCCTGCGGCGATCGTGACGATGCGCCCGCGCTCGGGTACCAACTGGGCCGACACGTCGAGCGCTTCGTCGGTGCCCGCCGCGTCGATCGCGGCGCTCACGCCGTCGGGCGCGAGGGCGCGGACACGGTCGACGAGCCCGGGCCCGTACCCGACCGGGATCGCGCCCAACTCCCGCACGTACTCCTGGTTCTCCGCGCTCGCAGTGCCGACGACCGTCGCGCCGCGGCCCACCGCGAGCTGGATCGCCGCCGACCCGACCGCGCCGGATGCGCCGTGCAACAGGAGCGTGTCGCCGGGACCGACGCCGACGGTGTCGAGAGTGTCGAAGGCCGTCGCGCCCGCGAGCAGCAGACCCGCGGCGACCTCCCACGCGACACCGGACGGTTTCGCCAGTACCGACGACACCGGCACCGTCACCTGATCCGCGTACAGGCCGCGACCGGGGAACACGACGACCTCGTCGCCCACCGCGACGAGCCCGGTCGGCGAATTCGCTTCCGTACCGACGGCGCTGACGACGCCCGCGGCCTCGCCGCCGAGCAGCACCGGCAGATTGCCCGGGTCGGTGCCGAACGCACCGCTGTAGCTCTTGAGGTCGAACGGGTTCACGCCGATCGCGCGCAGGTCGACGCGTACCTCGCCGGGGCCGGGGTCGGGTGCGTCGTACTCGACGAGGGCGAGTTGGTCGGGGCCGCCGTATCCCTGCGCCACTACGCGTCGTGCCATGGGAGTTCGTCTCCTGCCGGTTGCGTTCGGGTCTCGACCCATCCAATCACCGGGCGGGTGGTCGCGTCAGCAGTGCGACCGGATACCTCGCGAACAATTCGGCAGGCGCGATCGCGCCCGAGTACTCGGCGCCGGTGAACACGTCGTGCCATGCGCCGTCCGGGAGAGTGAGGGTCGCGTCAGCCCAGCCGGTCTCGGCGAGTCGTAGCGACAGCCGTGTCGCCAACGCGACGACCTCGCTCGGCGCGTCTGCCGGCCCCCGTGCGAACCCCAGGACGTGTCCGGCGGGATCGTTGCTCGCCCGCATCGGCGTGTAGTGGCCCCCGACGAAGCTCTCGGGCCGGGCGCGTCGCACCCGCAGGGCGTTCCGCACGACGTGCAGTTTCGCGGCGCCGGTGACGTCCAGCGGCGGCGGGGTGCCGGTCGGCAGCGTGGTGGCATCGGGCGGCAACGCGGTGGCATCGGGCGGCAACGCCGCGGCGAGTGTGCGTATCCGATCGAAGTCGACGAGCCGCCGGTTGTCCGGGTCGACGAGCGAGTCCTCCCACACCTCGGTGCCCTGGTACACGTCCGGGACTCCCGGACCGCACAGGTGCAGCACCGTGCGGCCGAGCGAATCGGACCAGCCGTGCGGCGCGAGCTGCGCGACGAGACGGCCGAGTGCGCGGCCGACCGGACCGTCGATCACCGTGTCGATCCAGGCGTGCACCGACTGCTCGAACGGCTCGTCCACGGCAGTCCACGCGGTGTGCACGCCTGCCTCGCGCATCGCCTTCTCCGCGTAGGCGTGCAGGCGCGCCCGCAGCGTGGCATCGGGGGCGGCGCCGTCGGCCGGCCACACCCCGAAGAGGTTCTGCCACAGGAACGCCCCGAACGCCGCGTCCGGGCTCGGTGTGTGGTCCTCCCACTCGGCGACGCACCGCGCCCACAGCGCAGGCACCTGTGACAGCACACCGATGCGGGCACGCACATCGGTGCCGCGCTTCGTGTCGTGAGTCGACAGCGTCGTCATCGCGGCGGGCCACCGCGCCGCGGCCTGCGCGTTGTCGGCGTGGAACCGCGCGGGCGACCACCCAAGCGCGCCGGGATCGCCACCGACTTCCTGCAGCGACACCAGCCGCGCGGTGCGGTAGAAGAGGCAGTCCTCGACGGACTTCGCCGTCACGGCACCGGCGACCTGCTGGAAGCGCGTCGCGGCCTCGCCGCCCCGGGCGAGTGCGTCGGCGAGGCGGTCGACGGCGCTCGCATGCTCCGGCGACGCTGCGCGCGCGTGGTCGAGAACCCGCCCGGTCAGCCCTTCGAGACCGCGGTAGTCGCTGCGGTACACCGGCAACCGGGCCACGACGTCGACGATCGCCTCGACGAGTGCGGCACGCGAGTGCCCGGGATCGTGCGCCGCCTCGGTGTCGCGTTCGACGGCACGCGCAAGGCGGCGCACCTCGGGGGCGAGGAGGCCGCGCGCGGTCGCACGTTTGAGCTCGTGCTCGTGGCGGTCGAGTGAGTCCGCATCGCCGCGGTCTCCCGTGCGTGCGAGCGACAGCGCGGTGAGCGCGGGCGCGCCCGCGGCGTCGACGAACACCCCGTCGAGGCGTGCGAGCGCGTCGTAGCCGGTGGTGCCGTCGACGGGAAGAGTCGGATCGAGTGCTTCGCTGCGCCCGAGGATCTTCTCGACGACGAGCCATCGTCCGGGCCCGACGAGGGCGCGGACGCGCGCGAGATAGCCCGCCGGGTCCGCGAGGCCGTCGGGGTGGTCGACCCGCAGCCCGTCGACGAGTCCGTCGTCGATCCAGGACCGGACCTGAGCATGGGATGCGTCGAACACGGCCGGATCCTCCTGGCGCAGCGCCGCGAGTTCGTTCACCGCGAAGAACCGCCGGTAGCCGACGACGCCTGCATTCCACGGCACGAGCCGGTAGTGCTGGCGCTCGTGTACGGCCCGCGCGTCCGGTCCGTCGGTGCCGGGCGCGATCGGGAACCGGTGCTCGTGGAAGGCCAGCAACGGTGCGCCGCGTGAGCGGTCGATCGCCAGCGCGGCGGCGTCGTCAGCGGTGCCGAGCACGGGAAGCGCGAGGGCTCCGTCGGCGCCGTTGTCGGCACGCCAGTCGATGTCGAAGAACTGCGCGTACTGCGAGTCCCGCCCGTGCGTGAGCACGTCCCACCACCACGCGTTCTCGCCGGGTTTCGCGATGCCGACGTGGTTGGGGACGATGTCGACGACGATGCCGAGGCCTCGTGCGCGCGCCGCGCGCACGACACGCTCGAAGCCGTCGCGTCCGCCGAGCCCCGCGGACACCGTGGTCGGGTCCGTGACGTCGTAGCCGTGCGTCGAGCCGCTCGTCGCGGTGAGGATCGGCGACAGGTAGACGTGCGTGACGCCCAGATCGCCCAGGTGATCGAGGACGGCTTCGGCATCGGCGAAGGTGAATGCGTCGGGCCGCAGCTGCAGACGGTAGGTCGCGCCGATCCCGGCGCCCGCCGACGTCACGGTGCCCCGGTGGTGTCGGTGGCCCGCAGGACGACGAGGGTGCGGGCGGCGACGTCGAGCGATCCCCCCGGAGGCACGACCGCGTCGTTCTCGCGTGCACCGACCGCGGCGCCGGTGTCGAGCACCGACGTCCACTCGTAGCCGTACGGCATCGCGAACTCGAGCGTGTCGTCGTGGGCGTTGAAGCACAGCAGGAACGAATCGCCGGAGATACGTTCGCCGCGCTGACCCGGCTCGGGGATCCCGTCGCCGTTGAGGAACACCGCGAGCGATTTGCCGAATCCGCTGTCCCAGTCCTCGGTCGTCATCTCGTCGCCCGCGGGCGTGAGCCACGCGATGTCGCGCATCTGGGCGCCGCTGCGGATCGGTCCGCCCTCGAAGAACCGGCGCCTGCGGAAGACCGGATTGTCGGTGCGCAGTGCGACGGCCCGTCGCGTGAATTCGACGAGATCGGCCTGGGTGTCGCGCAGCGACCAGTCCATCCACGACAGCGGCGAATCCTGGCAGTAGACATTGTTGTTTCCCTGCTGGGTGCGCCCCATCTCGTCGCCGTGCGCGAGCATCGGGGTGCCTTGGCTGAGCAGGAGGGTCGCCAGAATGTTGCGGGTCTGCCGGTCGCGGAGCGAGTTGACGTCGGGATCGTCGGTGGGCCCCTCGACGCCGCAGTTCCACGACCGGTTGTGGCTCTCGCCGTCCATGTTGTTCTCGCCGTTGGCGTCGTTGTGTTTCTCGTTGTACGACACGAGGTCCCGAAGCGTGAACCCGTCGTGTGCGACGACGAAGTTGATACTCGCGCCCGGCCTGCGGCCCGTCGCCTCGTACAGGTCGGACGAACCGGTCAGACGCGACGCGAACTCGCCGAGCGTCGACGGCTCGCCGCGCCAGTAGTCGCGCACGGTGTCGCGGTACTTGCCGTTCCACTCGGTCCACAGGCCGGGGAAGTTGCCGACCTGGTAGCCGCCCTCGCCGACGTCCCACGGCTCGGCGATGAGCTTCACCTGACTGACCACCGGATCCTGTTGTACGAGATCGAAGAACGCCGAGAGCCGGTCCACGTCGTGCAACTCGCGGGCGAGGGTCGACGCGAGGTCGAATCGGAATCCGTCGACGTGCATCTCGGTGACCCAGTACCGCAGCGAATCCATGATGAGCTGCAGAGTGTGCGGGTGCCGCGCGTTGAGGCTGTTGCCGGTGCCCGTGTAATCCATGTAGTGCGCGCGGTCGCCGTCGACGAGACGGTAGTAGGCGACGTTGTCGATGCCGCGGAAGGCGATCGTGGGGCCCAGGTGGTTGCCTTCGGCGGTGTGGTTGTAGACGACGTCGAGGATCACCTCGATGCCCGCCTCGTGGAACGCACGCACCATCGCCTTGAACTCGCTGACCGCGCCGCCGGGCTTGGGTGCCGACGCGTACTCGGTGTGCGGGGCGAAGAAGCCGAACGTGTTGTAGCCCCAGTAGTTTCGCAGCCCACGGTCGAGCAGCGTCTGATCGTGCATGAACTGGTGGACGGGCATGAGTTCGACCGCCGTGACGCCGAGCCCGGTCAGGTGGTCGACGACCGCCGGATGCGCGAGGCCGGCGTACGTGCCGCGCAGTTCCTCGGGTACGTCGGGGTGCGCTGCCGTCATGCCCTTGACGTGCATCTCGTAGATGACCGTCTCGTGGTACGGCGTGCGTGGTGCGCGGTCGGACTGCCAGTCGAAATAGGGGTTGATGACGACCGTCGTCATGGTGTGGCCGAGCGAGTCGTGCCCGGCGAGTGGGGGAGCGCCCTGATCCCCGCCGTCCTGGTCCGCGCTCTCCTGCTTCTCGTCGGGCTCGTCGGCCGGTGGGTCGGCCTCGCCGTCGGGCGTCGCCGCGCCGTCGGATCCGTCCAGTGGGTACGAGAACAGTGAGCGGTCGCCGTCGAAGGCGCCGTCGTACGCCTTGCCGTAGGGGTCGAGGAGCAGCTTGCTCGGATCGCATCGCAATCCGCGCTCGGGGTCCCAGGGGCCGTGCACCCGGAAGCCGTAACGCTGGCCGGGGCCCACCGTCGGCAGGTAGGCGTGCCACACGTACCCGTCGACCTCGTCGAGAGGCACCCGGGTCTCGACACCGTCGCGGTCGACGAGGCACAACTCCACCGCGTCGGCGACCTCGGAGAACAACGCGAAGTTGGTGCCCGCTCCGTCGTACGTGGCGCCCAGCGGGTACGCGCTGCCGGGCCACACCGCAGGCGCAGCGGCCTTTCCCTCGGTCGCCGTCATAACCGCGACCCTAGTACGCCGCGGACACCGTCACTCGACGAGCGACCGCGCGCATCGCGGACGTGATCGAGTCCACGTCGTCGTCGGTGCACACGAACGGCGGCATCGTGTAGACGAGAGTGCGGAACGGCCGCAGCCACACCCCGTGCGCGACGGCGGTCTCGGTCGCCGCGCGCATGTCGACCGGCCGGTCGAGTTCGACCACACCGATCGCACCGAGCACGCGGACGTCGCGCACACCCTCCTCGCCGCGTAGCGGTGCGAGGCCGGCGTGCAGACGTGATTCGATCGCCGCCACTTCCGAGCGCCAGTCCCGGGAGAGCAGCAACTCGATGGAGGCGACGGCGACCGCACACGCGAGCGGATTGGCCATGAACGTCGGCCCGTGCATGACCGCGCCCGCCTCGCCCGCGCTGATCGTCTCGGCGACCACGCGTGAGCACAAGGTCGCCGCGAGAGTGAGATAACCGCCGGTGAGCGCCTTTCCGACGCACAGGACGTCGGGGCAGACGCCGGCGTGGTCGGCCGCGAACAGCTCGCCGGTGCGGCCGAAACCGGTCGCGATCTCGTCGAACACGAGCAGGACGTCGAATCGGTCGCACAGCGCCCGCAGTTCGGCGAGCAGACGCGGCGAGTGGAAGCGCATGCCGCCCGCGCCCTGCACGATCGGTTCGACGACGACGGCGGCGATCTCGTCGTGGTGGGTCGCCAGCAGACGTTCGATCTCGTCGACATACGTCGGGTCGAACTCGGCGGGCGGTGCGGGCGCGAAGAACTGCGACGTCAGCAGATCCGACCACAGGCTGTGCATCCCGCCGTCCGGGTCGCAGACGCTCATCGGCGCGAACGTGTCGCCGTGATAGCCGCCTCGCCATGTGAGCAGGCGGCGTTTGGCCGGCCGCCCGAGGCTGCGCCAGTACTGCACGCACATCTTGACCGCGACCTCGATCGACACCGAACCCGAGTCCGCGAAGAACACCGTGTCGAGTCCGTGCGGGGTGATGTCGACGAGCAGTTCCGCGAGCCGGACCGCCGGCTCGTGGGTGAGCCCGCCGAACATCACGTGGCTCATGTTCGCGAGCTGACGAGTCGCCGCGTCGTCGAGGACCGGATGGCAGTAGCCGTGGATCGCGGCCCACCACGAGCTCATGCCGTCGACGAGGGTGCGTCCGTCGTCGAGATGCAGCCGGACGCCCTCGGCGCGCTGCACGGCGAGTGCGGGTTCCGCCGCGGGGAACGGTGCGTACGGATGCCACAGCACCTGCGCGTCACGCGCGGCGAGGCCGTCCGTGCGTGGGGAGCGCTGCGCGGCCGGTGCGGGGAGGGAGGTCATTCCGGCACGATAACTGGGCACTTGAACGGTGTTCAAGTATGGTCACGGCGTGACTCTTCCTCCCGTCTATCGCACGTGGCTCGGTGACGTCGAACGGTCTCGCCGTGCGTCCGGGCTGCGCCGCACACTCGTGTCGCGGTCGTCCGACTCGCCGCTGCTCGACCTCGCCTCGAACGACTATCTCGGCCTCACGGGTCATCCGGAGGTCGTCGAGGGGGCGGTCGCGGCAACGCGCGAGTGGGGTGCGGGCGCGACCGGTTCGCGGCTCGTGACCGGGACGACGGACGCGCACGCGTGCCTCGAACGCGAGCTTGCCGATTTCGTCGGTGCCGAATCGGCCCTCGTGTTCTCGTCCGGATACACCGCGAACCTCGGGGTCGTCACCGCACTCACCGGCCGCGACGCGCTCGTCGTCTCGGACGCGGCCGTCCACGCGTCGCTGGTCGACGCGTGCCGGCTCTCACGGGCGCGCGTGCAGGTCACGCCGCACGGCGACGTCGACGCCGTCGCCGCCGCGCTGCGCACTCGCACCGAGGAACGTGCGATCGTACTGACCGACTCGGTGTTCAGTACCGACGGCGACCTCGCGCCGCTGCGCGCGCTGCACGACGTCACGTCGCGGCACCGTGCGCTGCTCGTCGTCGACGAGGCTCACGGGCTCGGGGTGCGCGGCGACGGTGGTCGCGGGTGGGTGCACGAGAGCGGCCTCGCCGGGTCGGGCGATGTCGTCGTGACGGCGACCCTGTCGAAATCCCTTGCAGCGCAAGGGGGAGTGGTGCTGGCGCCGGAAGCGGTGCGGGCTCATCTCGTCGACTCGGCACGGTCGTTCATCTTCGACACCGCCCTCGCGCCTGCTGCGGTGGGCGCCGCCCGCGCCGCACTGGGCGTGCTCCGACGAGAGTCCGACCTCCCGAGTCGTGTTCTCCGCCGAGCGGCGCAGCTGGCCGCGGCGGCAGGCGTGCCTGGGCCGCGGTCGGCGGTCGTGTCGGTCGTGCTCGGCGACGCCGACCGTGCGACCGACGCCGCGGCACGATGCCGCGATGCCGGACTGCACGTCGGCTGTTTCCGGCCGCCGTCCGTGCCGGACGGCACGTCGCGGCTGCGGCTCACGGCGCGCGCGTCGCTGACCGACGCCGAAACCGACTACGCGTGTGCGGTGCTCGCGGACGTGCGAGCGGAGGCTGCGGCATGAACGTGCTCGTGGTGACCGGCACCTCGACAGACGTGGGGAAGACCGTCGTGACTGCCGCGCTGGCCGCCGCGCTGTCGGCACGCGGCCTCCGCGTCGCGGTGTGCAAACCCGCGCAGACCGGTGTGCAGCCGGGGGAGCCGGGTGATCTCGCCGAGATCGACCGGCTCAGCGGCGTCGGCAGCGGAATCGAACTCGCGCGGTACCCCGATCCACTCGCACCGGACACAGCTGCCCGCCGCAGTGGACACCCCCTGCTCGCGCTGGGGGAGGTGACCGACGCGGTGCAGGCCGCGACCCACGAACACGACGTCGTGCTCGTCGAGGGCGCGGGCGGTCTCCTCGTCCGCCTCGGCGCGGGCGGCTTCACGCTGGCCGAGGTCGCCCGCGATGTGGAAGCACCGGTCCTCGTGGTCACGGCCGCGGGACTCGGGACCCTCAACCACACCGCGTTGACCACCGAGGCCCTTGCGCACCGCGGCGTCCCGTGTGCCGGGTTGGTCATCGGATCATGGCCGGGCACACCGGATCTCGCGTCGGCCTGCAATCGCGACGAACTCGCGGGTGTGGCGGGTGCGCCGCTCGTCGGGGCCGTGCCCGCGGGCAGCGGCGAGCTCGCGCCGGGCGAGTTCGCGCGCCGGGCCTCGTCGTGGTTCGCGCGCCCGTGGCTCGACGGGTGGGCGGGCGCCGAGCCGGGTCAGCCCTCCATCTCTGCTCGCGCCTGATCACTCAGCTGGATCAACTGGATGTAGTTCCCGTCCGGGTCGATCGCGGTGCCGAACAGGCTGCCGTCGCGGTTCTCGAGTGGCGCGAGCCAGCGGCCGCCTGCGGCGTCCACGGCACGGGCCGTCGCCTCGGCGTCGTCGACCTCGATGTTCAGCAGGAACCGCCCCGGCTCGGGATTGGCGTCGCCGACGTCGTCGCGCGAGTCGATCATGACCCAGAAACGATGCGCCGGGTCGGATCCGAATCCGAGCACGTCGTACGCGTCGTCCGGGGTGCGTTCGGCGTGCACCTCGAATACTGCGACGTACCAGTCGCGCAGCCGTCGCGGTTTCGTGCTGCTCAAAAGCAGGCTTCCCAGTGTGGGCATCGGCATCCTCCGTCGTGTGGTGTGGACGGCGACCGGCGGGTGCGGGTCGTCACAGATACCGACTGCCGGGCGTGCGGGAACTCATCGATTCCCTTATGCGCCGACGGGTTCGCGGCCGTGGGCGGGTATCGGTTGGCTGGCGCCCAGTGGTGTGGGTGGGTCACGCCTCCTGACCGCTCTCCGCCCCATCGACGACCACGCCTCGCGCCGTCAACGGTGGGAACACGCCGCGCGATCACCATCGAGGACAACGTATGGTTGGGCGGGGGTGTCATCGTCTGCGCGGTCGCTCGGGGCGGACGCATTGAAACGCTCCAGCAGCTCTCGCGCGCGGAGGCGTTCGGCAACGAGTTCGGGGTTCGTCGTCTCGGTAGAGTTCGCCTACGAGCATGCGTTCCTTGTGCGTTCGTATGCCCGCCACGATGCCGGTCGGTGGTAGGCGGTCGTTGTCGGAGACCTGGGAAGGGGCAGGCGTGGACCACGCGGAAGCCGTTGCGAGCAACAGGGTCAACTGGGACGAGCGCGCCGAGATCCACGTTCGTTCACAGATGTACGACGTCGAGGGCTTTCTGGCCGACCCGACAAGGGTCTCCGACGTCGTTCGCAACGACCTGGCGGTGCTGGCGCCGCACCTACCCGACTCCGGCGTCCGCGATCATTCGTTGCTGCACTTGCAGTGTCACATCGGCATCGACACCGTCTCCTGGGCGCGCCTCGGCGCGGTCGATGTGCACGGCCTCGACTTCTCACCCAACTCGCTGCGCCATGCTCGGCGGATTGCCGCGGCCGACGGTCACCACATCACGTGGGTGGAGGGGGATGCTCGTCGCGCGTCGTCGCTGATCGATCGCCGGTTCGACATCGTCGTCACCAGTGCGGGAACGATTGTGTGGCTCCCGGACCTGGGGGAGTGGGCGCAGTCGATCCACGACCTTCTCGAGCCGGGCGGAGTGTTCGCCATCCGTGACGACCACCCGGTCCTCGGCGCAATGGCGTTCGAGCCGTGGACGATCACGGACGACTACCTCGGTGGTGGTGGAACCCGCACCTACGACGACTCGGGCACCTACACCGACGGGCCCGAGGCGGTCGAGCAGGTCATCAACCACGAGTGGCGGCACGATCTGGGTGAGGTCGTCGGCTCGCTGCTCGACGCGGGACTCGCGATCGAGGCGGTAGCCGAGTTGCCGTACATGGATTGGCCCGCCTTCGCCGAGCTCACACCCTGTCCGGAAGGGTGGACGCTTCCTCCGACGTCGCCCCGCATCCCCCTGAACTTCGCCGTGGTGGCGAGGCGTCCACCCGCCTGACCCGCACCAACGCCCACCAGCCGAGGGTCTCGAGAATGCCGAGCGCCTCGAGAATGTAGTCGGTGCGGTCCTCGGCCGCGGTCCTGGGCAACACGACGGTGGCGTAACCCAGAGTGCAAGCTCGAGGCAGCGGCGCGAGAAGGCCGCAGGATCGGCCCACGGTAAGGTGCCGCCTCCGCCGCCCGAGCAGCCGGCGAGGACAACGAACCGGTTCATGCGGGTCACAACGGGTGGATCCGCCGGCCCGCGCTGGTGCGCGATCACCCTGAGTGACGAGACCTCGAGTTCGACGGGCGTTCGAGTGCCTCGACTCGTGCGACATACTCGGCATCATGCGGATCACGGGTGCCGGGCCGGTCGCATGGCTGGCAGCGGCACTCGGGCGCTTCAACGGTCGCCATCCGTGGAACCACAACGACCTGTACGCACCGTGGATCGCGTCTCGTCTCCGCGAGGTAGGCGCACGCGAGGTTCTCGACATCGGCTGCGGAACGGGAAATCTCATTGCGCGCCTGCGTCGTGACGTCGCGGTAACGCACGGTGTCGAACCGGACCCCGCCGCAGCGCGTGCAGCGACAGAGCGGTTTGTCGCCGATCCGCGAGTCACCGTGGTGAACGAGCCGTTCACCGGGCGGAAAACGCCACGCTGCGACGCGATCACCGCCGTCGCGGTCCTGCATCATCTTCCACTTGTGTGGGCTGTGCGTGAGATGCGCGAGAGCCTGGCACCTGGTGGCCGGCTCGTGATCGTCGGCTGCTACCGCGACGAGTCGGTCGGCGACGCCGTGGCCGGCATCGCCTCGGCGCTGCTCAACCCGGTCATCGGTATGCTCATGCACCCGCGTCGCGCGGCGAGTCTCCCGTCCTCGATGAGGGTGCCGACCGTGTCGCCGCGCGAGACGCTCGCCGAGATCCGCGCTGCCGTGGCGGCCGAACTTCCGGGCGCGCGGGTGCGGCGCAGGCTCTTCTGGCGTTACACGGTGGTCTACGACGCGCCGCCGCGCTGAAAACGACGTCGGCGTCGACTCACCTGTGCGAAGTGCTCGCCAGCCGGTGACGAATACCGTCGACGAACGTCTCGAGCCCGAACTCGAACCGGGTGTCCGGGTCGCCGTCGCCGAGATCTTCGTCGCGCGCAGGATCGGTGACGGGGGCGTCCGGGGAGATGCCGCTGCGGGTGAGCGCGCCCGCCTGTTCGAGTTGGAGACGCGACTGCTCGTCCAGGGTTTGGCCGAGAACGAAGTGCAACAACGCGTACGACGCGAGCTCGGCGTGCTCGCGCGAGAGCCCGCCGCCGCGTAGTGCGACCGAGAAGGACTCGCGCGCACGCGAATTGGTGAGGCGCGACGCGTACGTGGCGGACACCAGTTCGGCGCCGTCCCGGTGCGCCAGGAGCGCCGCCCGCATCCGGCGCGCGAGCGTGAGCGTCTGCTCGTCCCATCGCTGTGCGGTCCAGTCGGACTCGGCGCCGCCGGTGGCCGGTGAATCGACGTCCTCGAGGATGCGGTCGGCGATCGCGCCGAGCAGCGTCTGTTTGTTGGGGAAGTGCCAGTAGAGCGCGCCGGGCTGCACGCCGAGCGCGGTGGCGAGGCGGCGCATCGTGAGGTCGGCGAGGCCGAACTCGTCCAGGATCGCCGTCGCGGCGTCGAGGATGTCGGAGCGACGTAACTGCACGTGTTGACACTACTCGACCGACTTCCTACATTGAACGCCGTTCAATTGAACGGTGTTCAAGTCGACGCTCACCCGTGGTGGGCGACAGTCAGGAGACGGTGTGACGGAAACGACGGCAGGCGCGAGCGACTCGCGCGACATCCTCGACATCGCCCGCACGCAGGTGCTCGAGCACGGCGTCGGCCTCACCGAGGAACAGGTGCTCGCGGTGCTCGCACTGCCGGAGGATCGCCTCGACGAGTTGCTCCAGCTCGCGCACGAGGTGCGCCTCGCGTGGTGTGGCCCGGAGATCGAGGTCGAGGGGATCATCAGCCTCAAGACCGGCGGGTGCCCCGAGGACTGCCATTTCTGTTCGCAGTCCGGGCTGTTCGAGTCGCCTGTCCGTTCGGCGTGGCTCGACATCCCGAGCCTCGTCGAAGCCGCGAAGCAGACGGCCAAGACCGGCGCGACGGAGTTCTGCATCGTCGCAGCCGTCCGTGGCCCCGACGACCGGCTGCTCGCGCAGGTCGCCGCCGGCATCGAGGCGATCCGGAACGAGGTCGACATCCAGGTGGCGTGCTCGCTCGGGATGCTCACCGGGGATCAGGTGGAGCGGCTCGCCGAGATGGGCGTCCACCGCTACAACCACAACCTCGAGACCTCGCGATCGTTCTTTCCGAATGTCGTCACGACGCACACGTGGGAGGAGCGCTGGGAGACCCTCACGATGGTCCGTGACGCCGGCATGGAGGTGTGCTGTGGCGGCATCCTCGGCATGGGCGAGACGCTCGCCCAGCGCGCCGAGTTCGCGGCGAATCTCGCGGCGTTGGGGCCCGACGAGGTGCCGCTCAACTTCCTCAATCCGCGTCCCGGCACCCCGTTCGGCGATCTCCCGGTCCTGCCCGTCGCAGAAGCGCTCACCGCGGTCGGGGCGTTCCGGCTCGCGCTGCCCCGCGCGATGCTGCGCTACGCGGGCGGCCGGGAGATCACCCTCGGCGATCTCGGTGCGCGCCAGGGGATCCTCGGTGGCATCAACGCGGTCATCGTCGGCAACTACCTCACGACGCTCGGCCGTCCCGCCGAACAGGATCTCGACCTGCTCGTGGACCTCCAGATGCCGCTCAAAGCGCTGAACGCGACGCTGTGACACCCACCGAATCCCGGGCGACCACGGCGTCTGCGGCGCCCGACACGGCCGCGCCGGATCTGTACGACCCGTTCACGGGCGCGCTGCTCGCGGCGGCGTCGCCGCGCACGGCGGCGGTCGAACTCGGGCTCGAGCCGCCGCGGTTCTGTGCACGGTGCGGCAGGCGCATGGTCGTGCAGATCGCACCGGACGGATGGTGGGCGCGCTGCTCCCGTCACGGCGTCCGTGACTCGCGGGACGGTTCGCGGCGGTAGCGTCGGATCCCGTGACGAGTCTTCGCGAGTTCGGCAAGCACGGGATGCGTGCGCTGTTCGGTGGCGTCCTGATCGCGTCGGCGGTCGTCGGTGTGGCGTGGGGTCTGCTCGCGCCCGCCGAACAGGTCGTGGTGGTGGCCGACGGGTCCGGCGTCGCGCTCACCGGTGAGAGCCTGCACCGCTTCGACGCGGTGGCGATGCTGGCGTGTGCGGGCGTCGCGGTCGGTGTCGTGTCCGCGGTGGCGGCGTGGGGGTTGCGCCGCGCGCGGGGTGTGCGACTCGTGGCCGTCGTGTTCGTGGCGTCGGTGCTCGGCGCGATGCTCAGCGCGAGCGTCGGCGACCTCGTCGGGTCGCTGCGCCACCAGGGCGCGGGCACGGCCGAGACGGGCGAGATGGTGAGTGTCGCACCGAGTGTCGAGACTCTCCTCGTCCTGGTGTTCCAGCCGCTCGCGGCGTGCCTCGTCCTCGCGGTGCTCGCGCTGCTCAATCCGCGAGACGATCTCGGTGCCGTCGACGAGGATCCGCACGCGCCTCTCCGTCCCGGCGACGACGTCGCGTCGGGGGAGTCGTCAGTTCGGGGGGCGTAGCGCGGCGAACTCGTCGGTGACGCGCAGCGCGTGATCGATGAACCGGTGCACCGCGGCCGGTCGTCCGCCACCGGGGCCCGAGCGCGCCGTCTCGCCGGTCGACCCGATCACGCCGCGGCGGGTCAGGACGCGCTGGAGGTTGGTGGTGTCGACCTGGTAGCCGAGCGCGGCGCAGTAGATGTCGCGCAGCTCGGACATCGTGAACCCGTCGGGTGCGAGGGCGAACGCGATGTTGGTGTACGAGAGTTTCGCCGCGAGGCGGGCTCGAGCGTGCTCGATCATCACGCGGTGGTCGAACGCCATGTCCGGTAGCTCGGCGACGGGGTGCCACGCGGTGTCGTCGGGGATCCGCGGATCGGACGTGACGGGCACGAGACCGAGATAGGTCGACGCGATCGTGCGCGTGCCGGGCACACGGACGGGGTCGCTGAACACGGACAGCTGCTCGAGGTGGTGCAGTTCGCGCACGTCGACCTTCTCTGCGAGCTGTCGCCGAGCCGACGTCGTGAGGTCTTCGGTGGGTCCGAGCGCGCCGCCGGGGAGCGACCACGCGCCGCGTTGCGGATCGAGCGCACGTTGCCACAGCAGCACCGCGAGTTCGGGTGCCGAGTGACCCGCATCACTGCGACGACCTGCGCGTTCGTGTTCGTCGAAGTGGCGAACCTGGAACACGACGGTGAGCACTTCGTGAGCAGTGTTACTATCGGGCATGTTTTCGATTGTAAGTCGAAAACCCCCGTCGGTCGAAACTGCACCCCAGTCGGTCGACACCGCAACGGAAAACCGGGCACCGTGCCCGCATCGAAGGAGCGTGCCATGACGAGTGCGTTGTGGACCAACACCGGATCCGCCCTCGCGGGCGTCCACGACGGCCCGGGCGGATACACGGGCGTCGAGGCGACCCCCGAATGGGCAGCCGAGATCAAGCGCCTCGCGCGCGAACGCGGCGCGACGCTGCTCGCGCACAACTACCAGTTGCCCGCGATCCAGGACGTCGCCGACCACGTCGGCGACTCGCTCGCGCTCTCGCGGATCGCGGCCGAAGCACCCGAGGACACGATCGTGTTCTGCGGCGTGCACTTCATGGCCGAGACCGCGAAGATCCTCAGCCCCGACAAGACCGTCCTGATCCCCGACGAGCGTGCGGGCTGTTCTCTCGCCGACTCGATCACCGCGGACGAACTGCGGGCGTGGAAGGCCGAGTTCCCGGACGCCCTCGTCGTGTCGTACGTCAACACGACCGCCGAGGTGAAGGGGCTCACCGACATCTGCTGCACGTCGTCCAATGCCGTCGACGTGGTCGCCTCGATCGACCCGGACCGCGACGTGCTGTTCCTCCCCGACCAGTTCCTCGGTGCGCACGTCAAGCGCGTCACCGGACGCAGCAACATGCACATCTGGGCAGGCGAATGCCACGTGCACGCGGGCATCAACGGCGACGAGCTCACCGCGAAGTCCCGCTCGCACCCGGACGCCGAGCTGTTCGTCCACCCCGAATGCGGCTGCGCCACGTCCGCGCTCTACCTCGCGGGAGAGGGCATCGTGCCCGACGATCGGGTCAAGATCCTCTCCACCGGCGGCATGCTCGACGCGGCCCGCGCGACCGGCGCGCGCGAGGTTCTCGTCGCGACCGAGGTCGGCATGCTGCACCAGTTGCGCAAGGCCGCACCCGACGTCGACTTCCAGGCCGTCAACGACCGCGCGTCGTGCCCCTACATGAAGATGATCACGCCCGCCGCGCTGCTGCGGTGCCTCACCGAGAACAAGGACGAGGTGCACGTCGACCGCGCGACCGCCGAGCGCGCTCGCGCGTCGGTACAGCGCATGATCGAGATCGGTAACCCCGGCGGCGGGGAGTGACCACGTCCCCCACCACGTCGGGCGTGCGGGACGAGCGCGTCGATATCGTCGTGGTCGGCGGGGGAGCCGCGGGGCTCAGCGCCGCGCGGGTCGCGGCACGGGCGGGTCTGCGGGTCGTCGTACTCGTCAAGTCGGCCGACACCGCGACGCGCTACGCGCAGGGCGGTATCGCCTACGTCGCCACCGGCGGCGCAGACTCCGTCGACGCGCACGTGGAGGACACGGTGGTCGCGGGCGCCGGGTTGTGCGACGTCGACGCGGCACGCTCGATCGTGTCGTCCGGCGCCGATGTCGTGGAATCGCTCGTCGCACGCAGCGGACGCTTCGATCGCGCCGTGGACGGCGCGCTCGCACGCACCAGGGAGGGCGGGCACCACGCGCGGCGCATCGTGCATGCAGGCGGCGACGCGACCGGCGCCGAAGTGCAACGCACCCTCACCGCCGACGCGCAGGTGGCCGGCCTCGACATCCGTTCCGGCGTCACGGTGCTGCGCGTGCCTGCCGGACCGTACGGCGTGCACGGCGTCCTCGCGACCGACGGCACCGACACGCTCGTGTTCCACGCGCGCGCCGTCGTCCTCGCGACCGGTGGCCTCGGCCAGCTCTACACGTGCAGCACGAACCCGTCCGGCGCGACGGCCGACGGCATCGCGCTCGCGCTCGACGCGGGCGCCGACGTCGCGGACCTCGAATTCGTGCAGTTCCATCCCACCGCGCTGTACTCGCCCGAGGTGCCGGTGGACGGCCGCAGGCCGCTCGTGAGCGAGGCGGTACGCGGCGAGGGCGCCGTCCTGATCGACATGCACGGCGAATCGGTCACGGCAGGCGTGCACCCGCTCGGCGATCTCGCGCCGCGCGACGTCGTCGCCCGGGCGGTCACGGCGCGCATGCATGCGCTCGGCGTCGACCATGTGCTGCTCGACGCGACCGGCGTCGAGCGGGTCGGCGAACGGTTCCCCACCGTCACGGCGTCGTGCCGCGAGCTGGGGCTCGATCCGGCGCGCGACCCGATTCCCGTCGCTCCGGCCGCGCATTACGCGTGTGGCGGCGTGGTCACCGACGCGCACGGTCGCACCTGCGTGCCCGGCCTGTACGCGGTCGGCGAACTCGCGCGGACCGGTCTGCACGGCGGCAACCGGCTCGCCTCGAACAGCCTCCTCGAGGGTCTGGTGACGGGCGAGAGGGCAGGCCGCGCCGCCGCCGAGTTCGCGGCCGCGGCCAGCCGCGCGGTGCCGGGCGGCGACGAGATCGCATTCGCGACCGCGCGCGTGCTGCCCCGCCCCGTGCTGCAGGCGCTCACGACGGCCTACGCATCGGTACTGCGGGACGGGTCCGGCCTCGACGAACTCGTGGCGGTGCTGTCGTCCGCCGACACCGTCACGGTCGACGGCGCGCGCATCGCCGAGGACGCCGCGCTCACCGTGGCCGCGGAAGCGCTCGCACGCGCCGCGTCCGCCCGCACCGAGAGCCGCGGCGCGCACACCCGCACCGACCATCCCGACCGCGACGACGAACTGTGTGTGCCGATCACCGTGCGCCGCAGCGAGTCCGGAGAACTCGACGTGACCGTTCCCCGACTGACAGGAGTCGACTGATGTCCGCCACCACCGTCCGCGTGCTGCCCGACGGCCTGGGCCGCGACGAGATTCTCGGCGTCGTGCACGTCGCACTCGACGAAGACCTGCGTTACGGGCCGGACGTGACGACCGAGGCCACCGTGCCCGCCGACGCGCGCACCCGCGCCTCGGTCGTGTCGCGCGCGCCGGGCACCGTCGCGGGCCTCGATGTGGGATTGCTCGTCCTCGACGAGGTCGTCGGATCGAACGGCTACGAGATCGTCCAGCGGGTCGCGGACGGCACGCGCGTCGCGCCCGGCGATGCCGTCCTCACCGTCGACGCTCCCACGCGTGGCCTGCTCACTGCCGAGCGCACGCTGCTCAACATCCTGTGCCACCTGTCGGGCATCGCCACCGCGACGACGGAGTGGGTCGACGCCGTGCAGGGTACGCACTGCCGTATCCGCGACAGCCGCAAGACGCTGCCCGGCCTGCGGGCTCTGCAGAAGTACGCGGTGCGCGTCGGAGGCGGCGTGAACCACCGGATGGGTCTCGGCGACGCCGCGCTCGTGAAGGACAATCACGTCGCGGCGGCCGGATCGATCGTGGCGGCGCTGCGCGCCGTGCGGGCTGCCGCGCCGGACTTGCAGTGCGAGGTGGAGGTCGACACGCTCGAGCAACTGGACTCCGTGCTCGCCGAAGGCGTCGAACTCGTGCTGCTCGACAACTTCCCGGTGTGGCAGACGCAGATCGCGGTGCAGCGCAGGGACAAGATGTCGCCGGACACGAAGCTCGAATCGTCGGGCGGTCTGACCCTCGACGTCGCGGCGGACTACGCGCGCACGGGCGTCGACTACCTCGCGGTGGGTGCCCTGACGCACTCGGTGACCGTGCTCGACCTCGGCCTCGACATGTGACGCCGGCTCGACACGTGACGCCGGGCGGGGACGGTGCCTAGGCTTCGCGACGCTCGACGTCCCGCTCGTCCGGGCGATCGTGCTCGGCGGTCTTCGCGCGGGAATCGACCACCTGCTGCCACCACGTGTCGAGCGGACTCGGATCGGGCCAGACCACGGCGTCGTCGATCGGTGCGTTCATACGTGTCGGTTCTCCCGAGTCTGCAGAAGCTGCCGGGTGCGAACGCGCTTATCGCGCTGCATTTCTCGGCATCCTGTGCGGGGATGGTAACACCGTCGAGGCTGTGGTGTGTGGCTTTCGATCGCGAACACGCTGTGCGGCAACGTCATCGACGCGCGCCACCCACTGTGCGTACTTCGCGAGTCCCGGCACGCCTTTTTCGCGCACAGGGGGTTCGCGTCCGTGGGGTGCCGATGCGTGCCGCGGGCGAGTCGGCGGCACTAGGCTCGGGATCCGTGAGCGAGCCGCGACCACCTGTATCCGATCGTTTTCCGCCGGCAACACCGTTCGTGTTGCCGACGATCACGCTGCCCGGTGGCGCCGTGCTTCGCGCCGCGCGGCCGGGTGACGAGCCGGGGATCCTCGCGTGCATCCGTGGCCTCGCCGAGTACGAACGCGAACCCGATGCCGTGGAGGCCACCGAGGCCGACCTGACGGCGGCGCTGTTCGGGCCGTCACCCGCGGTGTTCGCGCACGTCGTCGAGCGCCCCGAAGGCATCGTGGGCATCGCGGTGTGGTTCGTGAACTTCTCGACGTGGACCGGGCGGCACGGCATCTACCTCGAAGATCTGTTCGTGGACTCCGCGCTTCGTGGGGCCGGCTACGGCAAGGCGCTGCTGCATTCGCTCGCGCAGGTCGCGGTCGGGCGCGGTTACACGCGCGTCGACTGGTCAGTGCTCGACTGGAACACGCCGTCGATCGACTTCTACCGTGCACTCGGGGCGGTCCCGATGGACGGCTGGAGTGGATTCCGTCTCAGCGGCGACGCCCTCGAGACGTTCGGCGGCCGACCCGTGCCGTGAGCGACCGTGGCGGCGCACATGTCGCCGGTACGCCTATCCTGGATAATCGGTGTCGTCGCCGGTCGTGACCGTCCGGCTACACCTGTCAGCCCTACGCCTACCAGCTCCGTCACACGGACATCGGGAGAGGACGCCCATGCTTGCCCGCACCGACCTTCGCGGTCGAACCCCATCCACGGCCGAACTGCGTGCCGCGCTGCCACGAGGTGGAGTGGATGTGGACGCGGTGCTGCATCGGGTCCGTCCCGTGGTCGAGGCCATCCGCGAGCGTGGCGCCGAGGCTGCCCTCGAGTACAGCGAGCAGTTCGACGGCGTGCGCCCCGACACGGTGCGGGTGCCGCGGGCCGCGCTGGACCGCGCGCTCGCCGAGCTCGACCCCGAGGTGCGCACCGCACTCGAGGTCGCGATCGAGCGCACCCGCCTCGTGCACGCCGACCAGCGGCGCATCGACTCCGTCACCGAGGTCGTGCCGGGCGGCACGGTCACCGAGCGGTGGGTGCCCGTCGAGCGGGTCGGCCTGTACGTGCCGGGTGGCAATGCCGTCTACCCGTCGTCGGTCGTGATGAACGTCGTGCCCGCCCAGACCGCGGGTGTCGGTTCGCTCGTCGTCGCGTCTCCGCCGCAAGCCGCGTTCGGTGGTCTGCCGCACCCCACCATCCTCGCGGCGTGTGCGCTGCTCGGGGTCGACGAGGTGTGGGCCGTCGGCGGCGCACAGGCCGTCGCACTGCTCACCTACGGCGGCACCGACACGTCGACGGGTGGCGCCGCCGAACTGGCCCCGGTGGACATGATCACGGGCCCCGGCAACATCTACGTCACCGCGGCCAAACGGTTGTGCCGCGGTCTCGTCGGCATCGACGCCGAAGCAGGCCCCACCGAGATCGCGATCCTCGCCGACCGCACCGCCGACCCCGTGCACGTCGCGGCCGACCTGATCAGCCAGGCCGAGCACGACGTCATGGCCGCGAGTGTGCTGGTCACCGATTCCCTCGAACTCGCGGACGCGGTCGACGCCGCCCTCGACGCCCAGCTCGAGCTCACCAAGCACCGCGAACGTGTCACCACGGCGCTGTCGGGCAGCCAGTCCGGCATCGTGCTCGTGTCGACGGTCGCCGACGGCCTGCGCGTGGTCAACGCCTACGCCGCCGAGCACCTCGAGATCCAGACCGAGGACGCGAGCACGGTCGCGCAGGGAGTCACCAGCGCCGGTGCCGTCTTCGTCGGTCCGTGGGCGCCGGTCAGCCTCGGCGACTACTGCGCGGGCTCGAACCACGTCCTGCCCACCGCGGGCTGCGCCCGGCACTCGTCCGGGCTCAGTGTGCAGACCTTCCTGCGTGGCATCCACGTCGTCGACTACTCGGAAACGGCGCTCAAAGACGTGGCACAGCACGTGATCGCACTCGCCGACGCCGAGGACCTGCCCGCGCACGGCGAAGCGGTGCGCCTGCGCTTCGAATCCTTGCGGGGAGGCACGCAGTGAGCGCCGTGCCCGGCGCCGCTGCGACGCTCGACGACCTGCCGCTGCGCGGAAACCTGCGCGGCAAGTCGCCCTACGGCGCGCCGCAGCTGTCGGTGCCGGTGCAGCTCAACACCAACGAGAACCCGCACCCGCCGACGCAGGCGCTCGTCGACGACGTCGCCGAGGCGGTGCGTGAGGCCGCGCGCGAGTTGCACCGGTATCCCGATCGCAATGCGGTGGCCCTGCGCACCGAGCTCGCCGCCTACCTCGCGCGGCAGACCGGCGTGCCTGTCACGGTCGACAACGTGTGGGCCGCCAACGGGTCGAACGAGATCCTGCAGCAACTTCTGCAGGCGTTCGCGGGCCCGGGCCGCAGCGCGATGGGCTTCGTGCCGTCGTACTCGATGCACCCGATCATCGCGGACGGCACGGACACCACGTGGCTGCCCGTCCTGCGCGGAACCGACTTCGCGCTCGACGTCGACGCCGCCGTCGCCGCGATCACCGCCCAGCGTCCGGATGTCGTGTTCGTCACGAGCCCGAACAATCCCACCGGGCACAGCGTCGGCATCGCGGAGTTGCGTCGGATCCTCGACGCGGCGCCGGGCATCGTGATCGTCGACGAGGCGTACGCCGAGTTCTCGAGCGCACCGAGCGCGATGACGCTTCTCGACGAGTACCCCGCGACGCTCGTCGTGAGCCGCACGATGAGCAAGGCGTTCGCGTTCGCGGGCGGCCGGCTCGGTTACCTCGCGGCGGCTCCGGCCGTCGTCGAGGCGCTGCTGCTCGTGCGGCTCCCGTACCACCTGTCGGTCGTCACCCAGGCTGCCGCGCGCGCGGCGCTGCGGCACGCCGACGAGACCCTCGCGAGTGTGCACCTGCTCGCGCAGGAACGGGTCCGCGTGTCGAAGTCACTCGAGGACAGCGGATTCCACGTCGTGCCGAGTGACGCGAACTTCATCCTGTTCGGCGAGTTCGCCGACTCCGCCCGCGCCTGGCAGGCGTATCTCGACCGAGGCGTCCTGATCCGCGACGTGGGCATCCCCGGCCACCTGCGGGCCACGATCGGCCTCGCCGACGAGAACGACGCGCTGATCGCCGCGAGCGACGCACTCGCGGGCACCGAACTGGCCGACACCGAGACGGGCGCCACCGACGCGAAAGGCATGTCATGACCGCACGCACCGCGCGCATCGAACGCACCACCAAGGAATCGAGCATCGTGGTCGAGCTGAACCTCGACGGTTCCGGCACGGTCGACATCTCGACGGGTGTCCCGTTCTTCGACCACATGCTCACCGCGCTCGGCACGCACGCGAGCTTCGATCTCACCGTGCACGCGAAGGGCGACGTCGAGATCGAAGCGCACCACACCGTCGAGGACACCTCGATCGTGCTGGGGCAGGCTCTCGCGCAGGCCCTGGGAGACAAGAAGGGCATCCGCCGGTTCGGCGACGCCTTCATCCCGATGGACGAGACACTCGCGCACGCGGCCGTCGACGTGTCCGGCCGCCCGTACTGCGTGCACACCGGCGAGCCCGAGCACATGCTCGGCGCCGTCATCGGCGGCTACCCGGGCGTGCCGTACTCGACGATCATCAACCGGCACGTGTTCGAGTCGATCGCGCTCAACGCGCGCATCGCACTGCACGTGCGCGTGCTGTACGGGCGCGATCAGCATCACATCACCGAGGCCGAGTTCAAGGCCGTCGCGCGCGCACTGCGTGAGGCCGTCGAACCCGACCCGCGCGTGTCGGGCGTGCCGTCCACGAAGGGGACGCTGTGAGCAGCGGGCAGCGTGTGACCGGGGGCGCGCGGTGAGCACGTTGCTGATCTACGCGTTGTTCGTCGTCGCAGGCATCGCGGCGGGCGGCGCGTACTCGATGTACAAGGTCAACAAGATCTTCGCGGGCGTCCTGGCCGCTATCGCGGTGCTCGCCGTGGCCGGGGGCATCCTGCGGCTGATCGGCTGATGCGCTCGGTGGCCGGCGTCGCGCGCGGCCCCGGGCTTCTCCGCACGCCAGGACTGCTCACCGCGATGGTGATGGCGGCCGCGGCGTTCGGCGGCTTCGCACTTCTGCTGCCCGTCGTACCCCTCACCGTGTCCGACGCGGGCGGCGGGGACGCCGTTGCGGGCGCTGTCACCGCGACGTTCATGGCCGCGACGGTCGCGACCCAGCTCGGCACGCCCGCGCTGCTGCGCCGCTGCGGCCACCGGGTCGTCCTCGCAGCGGGGTGCATCGCACTCGGGCTGCCGTCGCTCGTGCTCGTGTGGTCGGCGCTCACGCCCGTCGTCCTCGCGGTGTCGGCCGTGCGCGGCGTCGGCTTCGGGCTGCTCACCGTCGCGTCCTCGGCGCTCGTCGCCGAACTCGTCGCGCCCGAACGGCTGGGCCGGGCGAGTGGCCTGCAGGGCATCGCGATCGCCGCGACGCAGATGGCCGGGCTGCCTGCAGGTCTCGCGCTGTACCACCGGTTCGGTGCGGTGCCTGCCATCGTCGTCGGCGCGGTCGTCCCGGTCCTCGCCCTCGCGGCGATCGCCCGGCTGCCGACGCTGCACCCGAGGCACCGGCCACGCGGGGGAGCGCGGCTGCCGTTCGCTGCCCTCGCATATCCGCTGACGGCTCTCGGGGCGGCGGCGGTCGCGTACGGAGCGGTCGCGAGCCTGCTGCCGATCGCGGTGTCGCAGCGTGCGACGCTCGCCGGTGCGCTGCTCGCCGTGGTGAGCGGTGCGATGCTCGTCGGCCGGTACTCCGCGGGCACGGTGTCGGATCGGTTCGGGCCCGGCCGCGTCGTCGCACCCGCTGCGGCGTGCGCGACCGTCGGTCTCGCGCTGCTCGCACTCGCGGTCGCGGTCGACCCGGTCGCCGCCGTGTACGTCCTCGGGGCCGTGGCCTTCGGCCTCGGTTTCGGTGCAGTGCAGAACGACTCGCTCGTCATGGTCTTCGCGCTCGCCGGCCCCGGACGCACCGCGCCCGCATCCGCCGCGTGGAACATCGGGTTCGACGCGGGCACCGGTCTCGGGTCGCTCTCCCTCGGTGTCGTCGCCGCGGTCGCCGGCTACCCGTGGATGCTCGTCGTCGCGGCGTGCGTCGTGGCCCTGGCACCGACGGTCGTCGCACTCGCCACCCTCGGGGCGAGGCGCGACGCGACGGCCCTGCGCGGCGTCGATAGAGTGGAGTCATGACCAGCATCGCCCTGCTCGACTACGGATCGGGCAACCTGCACTCGGCCGCCAGGGCCCTCGCGCGCACCGGCGCCGACGTCACCGTGACGTCGGACCATCGCGTCGCGCTCGGCGCCGACGGTCTCGTGGTTCCGGGCGTCGGCGCGTTCTCGGCCTGCATGGAGGGCCTGCGCGCGGTCAAGGGCGATCGCATCATCGGCCAGCGCCTCGCGGGCGGCAGGCCGGTTCTCGGTATCTGCGTGGGCATGCAGATCCTCTTCGAGCGTGGCGTCGAGTTCGGGGTCGAGGCGCAGGGCTGCGGCGAATGGCCCGGCACGGTCGACCGTCTGCAGGCCGAGGTACTTCCGCACATGGGGTGGAACACGGTCACCGCGCCCCAGGACACGGTGCTGTTCAAGGGCATCGACCCGGGCACCCGCTTCTACTTCGTGCACTCGTACGCGGCGCAGACGTGGGAGATGCCCGAATCCGACCACTTCGCGCCGCCGTTGCTCACCTGGGCGGACCACGGCGGCCCGTTCCTCGCGGCCGTCGAGAACGGCCCGCTGTCGGCCACCCAGTTCCACCCGGAGAAGTCCGGCGATGCGGGTGCGGAACTGTTGTCCAACTGGGTTCGCAGCCTGTGAGTGCGGGCGACCGTCGCGATTCCGGCTCCCAGCCGGACGACGACCGGCGCCCGCTCTCCTACGCGCTCGTCGCGCTGTCCTCGCTCGGCGCGGTGCTCTCGATCACCGCCATGGGCGTGGTGTCGACGCGGCTCACGCGGCGCGCCTACGGGCCACCCGGCGAGCAGACATCCCGCAGGCACCCGGGGCCGGGTTCGCGCCCCTGACCGACTAGGGTTGGCGCAGTGAGCCTGGTCCTGTTGCCCGCGGTCGATGTCGTCAACGGTGAAGCTGTCCGTCTCGTCCAGGGCGAGGCCGGGAGCGAAACCTCCTACGGGTCGCCCCGCGACGCCGCCCTGCAGTGGCAGGAGGCGGGTGCCGAATGGGTGCACGTCGTCGACCTCGACGCCGCATTCGGCCGCGGCTCCAACTACGCACTCCTGGCCGACGTCGTCGGCGAACTCGACGTCGCCGTCGAACTGTCCGGCGGTATCCGCGACGACGCGTCCCTCGACGCCGCTCTCGCCACCGGATGCGCGCGCGTCAACATCGGCACCGCCGCCATCGAGAACCCCGAGTGGTGCGCCCGCGCCATCGCGAAGCACGGCGACCGCATCGCGGTCGGCCTCGACGTGCGTCGCGACGGCGAAGCGTACCGCCTGCGCGGTCGCGGCTGGGTCAGCGAGGGAGGTGACTTGTTCGACACGCTCGCCCGCCTCGACCGCGACGGGTGCGCGCGCTATGTCGTCACCGACATCTCGAAGGACGGCACGCTCACCGGGCCCAATCTCGAGCTCCTCCGCCAGGTGTGCGACGCCACCGACGCTCCCGTCGTCGCGTCCGGCGGCATCTCCGCGCTGGACGATCTGCGTGCCATCGCCGCGCTCACCGAGCACGGCGTCGAGGGCGCGATCGTCGGGAAAGCCCTCTACGCCGGGCGATTCACGCTGCCCGAGGCGCTGGCCGCGGTCTGAACCCGATGGCCCTCGACCGAGATCCACGCGATCTACTCGCCGTCGCGGGGCAGATCCTCGACGGCGTCGCCGACAGATTCGTCGACGGAGTCGGCGCGCCCGGCTCGGTGCCGAAGGGGCCCGACGACTTCGCCACCGACGTCGACCTCGAACTCGAACGGCGGTTGACCCGAGAACTCGAGGAACGCACCGGCATCGCCGTGCACGGCGAGGAATTCGGTGGCCCGGACCTGCGCTCGGGCACCGCGTGGGTCGTCGATCCCATCGACGGCACCCTCAACTATTCGGCAGGCCTGCCCACGTGCGGCATCCTGCTCGCACTCGTCGACGACGGAGTTCCGATCCTCGGCCTCACCTGGCTACCGCTGCTGGGCATGCGCTTCGCCGCGGCCGCAGGCGGACCGCTGCTGCGCAACGGCGACCCCCTACCGGCCCTGACGCATCGCAGTCTCGACTCGGCGATCGTCGCGACCGGCCCACTCAACCCCGACAGCCGCGGACGCATTCCCGGCCCGTTCCGCGTCGAACTGTTCACCGAGCTCACGCGCGCGTCGTCGCGGGTGCGGATGCACGGTTCGACCGGCTTCGACCTCGCCCTCACCGCGGCGGGGGTGCTCGGCGGTGCCGTCGTGTTCGGGCGCAACGCGTGGGACAACGCTCCCGGCGTCGCGCTCGTCCGCGCGAGCGGCGGCGTCGTCACCGACCTGTCCGGTGCGCCGTGGACGATCGCCTCCGACTCGGTGCTCGCCGCCGCGCCGGGAGTACACCAGGAGATACTCGATATCCTGGACGGAGTGCGGCAGCGCGAGCGCCGCGACGCGCAGTGACGCGACAGACACGAGACGAGACAGTCACAAGCAATGACGAGATGTGTGAGGACGGTGGCACGATGACCCTCGCGGTGCGCGTCATTCCCTGCCTGGACGTCGACGCGGGCCGCGTCGTCAAGGGCGTCAACTTCCAGAACCTGCGCGACGCGGGCGATCCCGTCGAGCTCGCCGCCGCCTACGACGCGCAGGGCGCCGACGAGCTCACCTTCCTCGACGTCACCGCCTCCACATCCGACCGCGGCACGATGCTCGACGTCGTGAGCCGCACGGCCGAGCAGGTCTTCATTCCGCTCACCGTCGGAGGTGGCGTGCGCACCGTCGAAGACGTCGACAGGCTGTTACGCGCCGGCGCCGACAAGGTGAGCGTCAACACCGCAGCAATCGCACGTCCCGAACTGCTGCGCGAACTCAGCGAGCGATTCGGATCGCAGTGCATCGTGCTGTCGGTCGATGCGCGCACCGTGCCCGAAGGCGCCGCCCCCACGCCGTCCGGCTGGGAGGTCACCACCCACGGCGGCAAGCGGGGCACCGGCATCGACGCCGTCGAATGGGCCGTACGCGGCGCCGAACTCGGCGTCGGCGAGATCCTGCTCAACTCGATGGACGCCGACGGCACCAAAGCCGGATTCGATCTCGCGATGATCGAAGCCGCGCGCGGCGCAGTGCACGTTCCGGTCATCGCGAGCGGTGGAGCCGGCGCCGTCGAACATTTCGCACCCGCAGTGGCGGCAGGTGCCGACGCGGTCCTGGCCGCGAGTGTGTTCCATTTCGGCGACATGACGATCGACGAGGTCAAGACATCCATGCGCTCGGAAGGGATCACCGTTCGATGACCACCCTCGCACCCGCTATCGCGGCGCGACTCAAGCGCAACGACGCCGGCCTGATCGCCGCTGTCGCACAGGAGAAGTCGACCGGCGACGTCCTGATGGTCGCGTGGATGGACGACGAAGCGCTCGCCCGCACCCTCGCCACCCGCAAGGCCACGTACTACTCCCGCTCACGCCGCGCATACTGGGTCAAGGGCGAGACGTCGGGGCACACGCAGCACGTGCACGAGGTGCGGCTCGACTGCGACGGCGACACCGTCCTCCTCGTCGTCGACCAGGAAGGCGCCGCGTGCCACACCGGCACCCACACGTGCTTCGACACCGACATCCTGCTCGCATCCGACTGACGATCCCGATGCGCTGACGGCCCCGGCACTCTGCGCTGCTGGCACAATCGCCGCATGCCGCTCATCCAGATCAGCCAGACACCCGGCCTGTCCACCGAACAGAAGCGCGACGTGATCGCGGCCGTCACCAAGGCATACGCCGAGGCCACCGGCAAGAACGAGTCGAGCGTCTGGGTCACGCTCACCGACGTGCCCCGCGAGAACTGGGGCGTCGGCGGGGCACCCCTCGGCTGAATCCGCTACGCCCGCACCGTCACATCACCCACCCGCTACGCCCGCACCGTCACATCACCCACCCGCTACGCCCGCACCGTCACATCACCCACCCGCTACGCCCTCCCGACACCCGAGGCGATGGCCTTGTCCAGTTGGGTGAGCATCGCGCTGCCGAGTTTGTGGAGCTGCCGCACCTGCGCGGGCCGCAGGCCGTCGAACACCAGTGCCCGCACGGCCGCGACGTGACACGGGGCCGCTTCCGCGATGCGGGCGCGCCCCGAGTCGGTGAGCACCGCGTACGACGCCCGCGAGCCCGGCACCGCTTCGCGCTCGACCCATCCGGCCTTCTCCATCTTGGTGACGACATGGGACAGGCGCGAGAGCGAGGCATTGGCCTGGCTTGCGAGAACCGCGAGCTGGAGGCGGTTCTCGGGTGCGAGGGACAGCTGCGCGAGCACCGAGTAGTCGAAATGCGTCATGTCCGCGTCCCGCTGGGTCTGGGTGTCGAGAGCCGACGGCAGCCTCATCAACAGGGCCACGAGGGTCTGCCACGCCTGCTGCTCGTCGTCGTCGAGCCAGTTCACCTGTTCCGTGCCGTCCACCGGTTCCATGCCGTCCAACCTAGCGGGCGCGCGTCGGCACTCGCGTACAGTGGGAGAGGCCAGAGCTTGAAGCTTCAAGTTGTGTCTTCGCGTCGGCGGGCCCCGTCCTCCCGGCGACTCGCCGAGTGGAGGTAGGAGAACCATGACCGCCGACGCACCGGGCAGCGCTTTGCCCGCGCTGTATCTGAGTCACGGCGCACCGCCGTTGGTCGACGACGCGCGCTGGGTCGCCGAACTCCGCGCGTGGGCGCGCGCACTGCCGCGCCCCGACGCGATCCTCGTGGTGTCGGCGCACTGGGAATCGGCGCCCGTCGCGATCGGGTCGACACACGACGCGACACCGCTGGTGTACGACTTCGGCGGCTTCCCCGAACGCTTCTACCGCGCGCGGTACCCGTCGCCGGGCGCGCCGGAACTCGCCCGCATGCTCGCCGCGCTGCTGCCCGCCGACGAGCCGGTCGTCCAACTTCCCGAACGCGGACTCGACCACGGTGCCTACGTGCCGCTCAGCGTGATGTACCCGGACGCCGACATCCCCGTGCTGCAGATGTCGCTGCCGACCCTCGACCCCGAACGGCTGCTCGAACTGGGCAGGCGCCTGCGCGCACTGCGTGAGCACGGTGTGCTCGTCGTCGGCTCGGGGTTCACCACGCACGGACTGCCTTTCCTCACCGATCCGTCGCCCGACGCGCCCGCGCCCACGTGGTCGCGTGAGTTCGACCACTGGACGCGGGAGGCACTCGACGCGGGCGACGTCGACGCGCTCGCCGACTTCCGCCGCCGCGCGCCGGGCATGCCGTACGCGCACCCCACCGTCGAGCATTTCGCCCCGATGTTCGTGACGCTCGGTGCCGCGGCCGACCCGTCCGCGCCGCCCGAGCAGGTGATCGACGGCTTCTGGATGGGCCTCGCGAAGCGCTCGTTCGCCGTGGCCTGAATGGGTTCCCGCGCGAGTGACGGCGCCGGGACGCTGCCGCCCGGACGCGCCTGGGAGACTGGAGGGTATGCACGGCGACCCCACCGCTCCCGACACGACGACCTCACGCGCACAGTTCCGCCATCTCGCGGCCGAGCATCGCGTCGTACCCGTCACCCGCAAGCTGCTCGCCGACGCCGAGACTCCGTTGTCGGCGTACGCCAAGCTCGCGGCGGACCGGCCCGGCACCTTCCTGTTCGAGTCCGCGGAGAACGGCAGTTCGTGGTCGCGCTGGTCGTTCGTCGGTGCCGGGAGCGCCGCCGCGCTCACCGTCGTCGACGGCGAGGCCGCATGGTTCGGCAATGTGCCCGCCGGGGCACCGTCGGGCGGCGACCCGATCGAAGCGCTCGGCCGTACTCTCGAACTGTTGCACACCGAGCGTCTGGCCGGCCTTCCCCCGCTCACCGGCGGCATGGTCGGGTTTCTCGGCTACGACGCGGTGCGTCGGCTCGAACGCATCGGCGAGCACACCGAGGACGATCTGGGTCTGCCCGAGATGGTGATGATGCTCGCCACCGACCTCGCGGCACTCGATCACCACGAAGGCGCGATCTGGCTCATCGCGAACGCCGTCAACTGGGACGGCACCGACGAGCGGGTCGACGAGGCCTACGACGACGCGCTCGCGCGGCTCGACGCGATGGAGGCCGCGCTGTCGGCGCCCACCCCGTCGACGGTGTCGCGTTACGCGCGGCCCGCCCCGCAGTTCACCCGGCAGCGCACCGAAGCGGACTTCGGCGAAGACGTGCACAGGCTCGTCGGCGAGATCGAGGCGGGCGAGGCATTCCAGGTCGTACTGTCGCAGCGCTTCGAGATGCCGTGCACGGCCCCGCCGCGCGACGTGTACCGGATGCTGCGTGCGTCGAACCCGAGCCCGTACATGTACCTCGTGCACGTCCCCGACGGAGACGGCGGCACCGCATTCTCGATCGTCGGCTCGAGCCCCGAAGCTCTCGTCACCGTCCACGACGGCGTCGCGACGACGCACCCGATCGCGGGCACCCGCTGGCGCGGCGCGAGCGAGGAGGAGGACATCGTGCTCGAGAAGGACCTCCTGAACGACGAGAAGGAGAATTCCGAGCACCTGATGCTCGTCGACCTCGGCCGCAACGACCTCGGCCGCGTGTGCGAGCCCGGCACGGTCAAGGTGCACGACTACTGCCACATCGAGCGCTACAGCCACGTGATGCACCTGGTGTCGACCGTCACGGGGCATCTGGCGGACGGCAAGCACGCGCTCGACGCCGTCACGGCGTGCTTCCCGGCGGGCACACTCTCGGGCGCGCCGAAGGTGCGCGCGATGCAGCTGATCGAAGAACTCGAGCCCACCCGACGCGGCGTGTACGGGGGCGTGGTCGGCTATCTCGACTTCGCGGGCGACGCGGACACCGCGATCGCGATCCGCACCGCGCTGATCAAGAACGGTGTCGCGTACGTGCAGGCGGGTGCCGGCGTCGTCGCCGATTCGCAGGCCGAATACGAGGACGCCGAGTCGCGCAACAAGGCGATGGCCGTGCTCGGCGCGGTCGCCGCAGCCGAGACGCTCAGCGAAGCCGGAAAGGTGGCGGCAGACGAGGAGGCAACCGATGAGTGACGTGTCCGGTGCGGCCACGGACGAGCCGACTGCGCGCCGGGGCCCGAGCGCGGCGCTCGCGGTCGTCCTGCTCGCAGTCGCCGCGCTGTGCCTGTGGAGTTCGTCGCGCATGACGTGGGTCGACGTCACCTCGGCCGACGGGCTGGGTGAGGAACGCGCGACCGCCGTCGAGGGAGGCACGTGGGTCGCCGCGCTCACTCCGCTCGCGCTCGCGCTGCTCGCCGCGGTCGCCGCGTCGTTCGCGGTGCGGGGGTGGGCGCTCAAGGTCGTCGCGCTGCTCGTCGCGCTGGTCGCGGTCGCGGCGGCGATACCGTCGATCGATCTCGTCGTCTCCGGTACCACCGACGAGCGCGCAGGCTCGCTCGCCGAGCTTCCTGCGCGCGCCGAGGTGACCGGCACCGTCGTGCACATCGGCCCCGCGGTCCTGGCGATCGTGGGCGCCGTCGCGGCCCTGGCTGCCGCCGTTGCACTCGCGCTGCGGCCCCGCGCGAAATCCGGCCTGTCGTCGAAGTACGCGGCGCCCGCAGCGCGCAAGGACGCCGCGACCGAACAGGTGCGCGCCGGTGGCGACGAACCCGTGACGCAGCGCATGCTGTGGGATGCGCTCGACGCGGGCGAGGATCCGACGACGGACGCGTCGACGGCGTCCGCCTCGCCGGAAGCGCGGGCCGCGGAGGCCGACGAGCAGGACGACAATCCAGGATCCGGTGGCTCGGCGGGGGAGTCGGGCACCCGGTCGTAACCGAAGGCAGACGGGTCGATACCCTGTCAATGTCTCGATGAGCTTTCTCACATCGGACTTCCGTCCAGAAAGGACTCGGGCCAGAAGATGACTGTTCTCGACTCGATTCTCGACGGCGTGCGTGCCGACGTCGCTGCTCGTGAAGCTGTCACCGACTTCGCCGCGGTCAAGGCCGCGGCTGCCGCCGCGCCGGCTCCGCGTGACGCCACGGCCGCGTTGCTCGGTTCGGGAATCGGGGTCATCGCGGAGGTCAAGCGAGCCAGCCCGTCGAAGGGTGCGCTCGCCGACATCCCCGACCCGGCGGTCCTCGCCGCAGCGTACGAGGCCGGTGGCGCGCGCGTCATCAGCGTGCTCACCGAACAGCGCCGCTTCCAGGGCTCGCTCGCCGACCTCGACGCCGTCCGCAGGGTCGTCGACATCCCGATCCTGCGCAAGGACTTCGTGGTCGGCCCGTACCAGATCCACGAGGCGCGTGCCCACGGTGCCGACGTCGTGCTGCTGATCGTCGCGGCACTCGAGCAGTCGGCGCTCACGTCGCTCATCGACCGCACCGAGTCGCTCGGCATGACGGCGCTCGTCGAGGTGCACACCGAAGCGGAGGCGGACCGCGCGCTCGAAGCGGGCGCCAAGGTCATCGGTGTCAACGCGCGCGACCTCAAGACACTCGAGGTCCACCCGGAGACCTTCGGCCAGATCGCGCCGGGGCTACCGACCGAGGTCGTCAAGATCGCCGAGTCGGGTGTGCGGGGCACGGCCGACCTCCTCGCGTACGCCGGCGCCGGTGCGGACGCCGTGCTCGTCGGCGAGGGACTCGTCACGAGCGGCGACCCCCGCAAGGCCGTCGCCGATCTGGTCAACGCGGGCGCACATCCGTCGTGCCCCAAGCCTGCGCGCTGACCCGCACGAAGGCCTGCGCGTGCGGCCGTCGAGCCGCAGACCCGCGCGGCGAGACGCGACCGTGTTGGGGCAGACTGGAAGCGTGACTGCAGCCGATTCGAACCCCGTATCCAGCCCCCCGAACTCGGGCGCCTCGAACTTCAAGGGCGGCGCGTTGCCG
Source organism: Rhodococcus sp. HNM0569 (assembly GCF_012726205.1). Lineage (GTDB taxonomy): Bacteria > Actinomycetota > Actinomycetes > Mycobacteriales > Mycobacteriaceae > Rhodococcus_F. The sequence continues at coordinate 188,316 of NZ_JAASAE010000005.1, forward strand.
ACGTCGAGCGCGGGCATCGTCGAACGCACCGGGCACGACCCCGATGCGACGGGGCACTTCGGCGTCTACGGCGGCAGGCACGTTCCGGAAGCGCTGATGGCCGTCATCGAGGAGGTCACCGCCGAGTACGGCAAGGCGCGCGCCGACGAGAGCTTCCTGCACGAACTCGACCGGCTGCAGCGCGACTACACGGGCCGTCCGTCGCCGCTGTTCGAAGCCACCCGCATGAGCGAATACGCGGGCGGCGCACGACTGTTCCTCAAACGCGAGGATCTCAACCACACCGGCTCGCACAAGATCAACAACGTGCTCGGCCAGGCGCTGCTGGCGAAGCGGATGGGCAAGCAGCGCATCATCGCCGAGACCGGCGCGGGGCAGCACGGTGTCGCCACCGCGACGGCGTGCGCATTGCTGGGGCTGGACTGTGTGATCTACATGGGCGCGGTCGACACCGAACGTCAGGCGCTCAACGTCGCGCGCATGCGGTTGCTCGGCGCCGAGGTCGTGTCCGTCGAATCGGGTTCGCGCACCCTCAAGGACGCGATCAACGAGGCGCTGCGCGACTGGGTCACCAATGCGCACGACACCTACTACGCATTCGGCACGGCAGCAGGCCCGCATCCGTTCCCGATGCTCGTCCGCGACTTCCAACGCGTCGTCGGGCTCGAAGCCCGCGAACAGATCAAGGCGGTGACCGGCCGCCTGCCCGACGCGGTCACGGCGTGCGTCGGCGGCGGTTCGAACGCCATCGGCATCTTCCACGCGTTCCTCGACGATCCGTCGGTGCGGCTCGTCGGCTACGAGGCGGGCGGCGACGGCGTCGGCACCGGCCGCACCGCCGCGACGTTCACGGCAGGCACCCCTGGCGCCTTCCAGGGCGCGTACTCGTATCTGCTGCAGGACGAGGACGGGCAGACCATCGAGTCGCACTCGATCTCGGCGGGCCTCGACTACCCGGGAGTCGGCCCCGAGCACGCGCTGCTGCGCGAGACCGGCCGCGCAACCTACGAACCGGTCGACGACGCCGACGCGATGGACGCGCTGCGACTGCTGTCGCGGCGCGAAGGGATCATCCCCGCCGTCGAATCCGCACACGCCGTCGCCGGTTCGCTGCGGCTGGGCCGCGAACTCGGCGAAGGCGCGATCATCGTCGTGAGCCTGTCCGGCCGCGGCGACAAGGACATGGACACCGCCGCCACGTGGTTCGGACTGTTCGACGACGCACCCGCCGCCGAGACGCTTCCGAACTCCGACCAGAAGGATCCGCACCAGTGAGTACTTCGCGCCTGCAGCCCGTATTCGACCGGTGCAAGGCCGAGCGCCGCGCCGCGCTCGTCGGCTACCTGCCCGCCGGTTTCCCGACCGTTCCCGACTCGATCGACGTGTTCAAGGCGATGGTCGACTCCGGGTGCGACATCGTCGAGGTCGGCGTCGCGTACTCCGACCCCGTGATGGACGGTCCCACGATCCAGGCGGCCGCCGAGACCGCGCTCACCAACGGTGTCCGTGTCCGAGACCTGTTCCCGGTGGTCGAGGCGATCTCCGCGGCAGGTGGCAGCCCCGTCGTGATGACCTATTGGAATCCCGTCCTGCAGTACGGCGTCGATGCATTCGCGCGCGATCTCGCGAACGCGGGCGGACTCGGCATGATCACGCCGAATCTCATCCCCGAGGAAGCGGGGGAGTGGATCACCGCGTCCGAGGAACACGAGCTCGATCGCATCTTCCTCGTCGCGCCGTCGTCGACCGAGGAACGGCTCGCGATGACGCTCGAGGCGAGCAGCGGCTTCATCTACGCCGCGTCCACCATGGGCGTCACCGGCGCACGGGACGCCGTCGACTCGGTCGCGCCCCAACTCGCCGCGCGCATCCGCGCCCATTCGGACATCCCGATCGGCGTCGGCCTCGGTGTCCGGTCGGGCGCGCAGGCCGCCGAAATCGCTGCGTACGCGGACGCCGTCATCGTGGGCTCGGCGCTCGTGTCGGCGGCAGGCGAAGGTCTCGACGAGGTGCGCAGGCTCACCGCCGAGCTCGCCGACGGTGTCCGGTCGGCTACCGTGGCGTCGTGACACCCGGTGACGTGACTTCGCACACGCAACTGCTCGCCTACATCCCCAGCCCGCCGCAGGGGGTGTGGTATCTCGGCCCGGTGGCTCTGCGCGCGTACGCGCTGTGCATCATCGTCGGCATCGTCGTCGCCATCGTGTGGGGCGACCGGCGGTGGGTCGCGCGCGGTGGCGACAAGGGCACCGTGCTCGACATCGCCATCTGGGCGGTGCCGTTCGGTCTCGTCGGCGGCCGGCTGTACCACGTCATGACCGACTGGCCCACGTACTTCGGCGAGGGCGGGCATCCGCTCGACGCGCTGAAGGTGTGGCAGGGCGGCCTCGGTATCTGGGGTGCCGTGGCCCTCGGCGGTGTCGGGGCGTGGATCGGCTGCAGGCGCCGTGGCATCCCGCTGCCGGCATTCGGCGACGCAGTTGCACCGCCCATCCTGCTCGCGCAGGCGATCGGCCGGGTCGGCAACTACTTCAACCAGGAGCTGTACGGCCGCGAGACCACAGTGCCGTGGGGGCTCGAGATCTTCGACCGCCGCAACGACGCGGGGCAGGTCGGCCCAAACCTGGTCGACGGCACGTCCACCGGCGACGTCGTCGCGGTCGTGCATCCCACCTTCCTGTACGAAGCGTTGTGGGCGGTCGTGGTCGTCGTCGCGCTGGTGGTGATCGACCGCCGCTTCCGCATCGGCCACGGTCGGCTGTTCGCGCTGTACGTCGCGGCCTACTGCGTCGGTCGGTTCGTCATCGAGCTGATGCGTACGGATCACGCGAGTCACATCGCGGGTATCCGGGTCAATTCCTTCACGTCGGCGATCGTGTGTGTCGCGGCGATCGTGTATGTGGTGGTAGCCAGGAAGGGGCGGGAAGATCCCGCCGAGTTGGCGTCGAAGCGGCCGGCCGGCCCTGCACCCGAGGGACAGGCATCCGGCGGGACGGCCGACACGGAGTCGGACGACGCCGGTGCCGCGGTGCCTGCGGGCGACCGTGCCGGTGAAGACGCCGCACGAGAATCGGACGGCCCCCACGACGGTGGCCGGAAGGACGACGGATCATGAGCGAGTCCGACAAAACCGATCCCGGGAAATCACCCCGGGACGAGCAGAACTCCGAGGCCGGAGCGTCCGGCGGCGACGCGGCGCCCGATTTCGGCGAACCGTTCGACTACGACGCCACCGCCGAGGCGTCGCTGTCGCAGGCGCCGACCGAGCCGGACGCGACGCCTGCTCCCGGCTCGACGGGTACCGGACCTGGCTGGGACACGTACGCGGGCGTGGGCAACGGGCCGGGCTGGGGCAACACCCCGACCTATCCAGCACCGAGCGAGTCCGCGGGGCAACTGCCGCCGCCCGCGGCCGACGGCCCCACCTACGGCACCCCCGATCCCGACTACAGCTCGGACTACCGGGAGGGCACGCAGGCCGGGTGGAGCGGTGGCGCATCGGGGGCGCCCGACGCGCGGCAGCCAGAGCAGCCTTACCCGCAGACTTCCTATCCACAGCAGCCGTACCCGGGACAACAGTCGTACGCACAGCAGCCGTACACGGGGCCGCAGGCGTACCCCGCAGGGGCTTATCAGGGGGGTGGCTGGTCCACCGATCCGTCGGCGCCGTACGGCCGCGACCCGATGACGGGCGAGCCGCTGTCCGACAAGAGCAAGAGCGCGGCCGGACTGCTGCAACTGTTGCCGAGTTTCGTCGGCGTCTGCGGTGTCGGCCGGCTGTATCTCGGCCACACGGGCACCGGCCTCGCGCAGTTGCTGTTGATGTTCCTCGGTTACGCGCTGATGCTCCTGCTCGTGGGATTCGTCGTGGTGCCCGTCATCTGGATCTGGAATCTCGTCGACGCGATCATGATGTTCTCGGGCAGCGTCCGCGACAGCTCCGGGCGGCCGCTGCGGGGCTGACCGGACTCGTGCGCGAAACCGGCGTACCCGGACTCGTCGAGTGCTCACAGGGGTGAGCGGAGGTGCTGCGATCGACGGCCGAGCACCGAACCGCCCTACCGTCCGGTAAATGGAGTTGGCACGGCCGGACGACTAGTCTCGACGTGTGAATCGACGGACGAAGATCGTATGTACGCTCGGCCCTGCGACCGCGACAGGGGACCGCATCCGAGAACTCGTCGACAGCGGAATGGACGTCGCCCGGCTCAACTTCAGCCACGGCGAACACAAGGATCACGAAGAGAATTACACGCGGGTGCGCGCCGCGTCCGATGCCGCGGGTAAGGCCGTCGGCATCCTCGCCGATCTTCAGGGCCCGAAGATCCGGCTCGGCCGGTTCGTCGAGGGCAAGACGACGTGGGCGGCGGGCGAGGTCGTGCGCATCACCACCGACGACGTCGAGGGCACACACGACCGTGTGTCCACCACGTACCAGCACCTCGCGCAAGACGCGAGCCCGGGCGACCGGCTGCTCGTCGACGACGGCAAGGTCGGTCTGGTCGTCACCGAGATCGAGGGCAACGACGTCGTGTGCCGAGTCACCGAGGGCGGCCCGGTCAGCAACAACAAAGGGCTTTCGCTGCCCGGCATGAACGTGTCGGTGCCCGCGCTCTCCGAGAAGGACCTCGTCGATCTCGAGTTCGCATTGCGCCTCGGTGTCGACTTCATCGCATTGTCGTTCGTGCGCTCGCCCGCCGACGTGGAACTCGTGCACGAGGTCATGGACCGCGTCGACCGCCGTGTCCCGATCATCGCAAAGCTCGAAAAGCCCGAAGCCGTAGACAATCTGGAGGCCATCGTCCTTGCCTTCGACGCGGTGATGGTCGCGCGTGGCGATCTCGGTGTCGAGCTTCCGCTCGAGCAGGTTCCGCTCGTGCAGAAGCGAGCGATCCAGATCGCCCGCGAGAATGCGAAGCCCGTCATCGTCGCGACGCAGATGCTCGAGTCGATGATCGAGAACTCACGGCCCACCCGCGCCGAGGCGTCGGACGTCGCGAACGCGGTGCTCGACGGCGCGGATGCGGTCATGCTGTCGGGGGAGACGTCGGTCGGCAAGTATCCGATGGAGACGGTCCGCACCATGGCCCGCATCGTCGAGGCCGTCGAGACCGATTCCACACGCGTGCCGCCCCTCACGCACGTGCCGCGCACCAAGCGGGGCGTCATCTCGTATGCGGCGCGCGACATCGGCGAGCGGCTCGACGCGAAGGCGCTCGTCGCGTTCACACAGTCGGGCGACACGGTGCGCAGGCTCGCGCGCCTGCACACCCCGCTGCCGTTGCTGGCGTTCACGCCGCTCCCCGAGGTGCGCAGTCAGCTCGCGCTGACGTGGGGTACCGAGACCTTCCTGGTGTCACCGGTCGGTTCGACCGACGAGATGGTCCGCCAGGTCGACCACGCGCTGCTGACCCTCGGCCGGTACACGCGCGGCGACCTCGTCGTGATCGTCGCGGGTTCGCCTCCGGGCACGGTCGGGTCCACGAACCTGATCCACGTGCACCGGATCGGCGAAGAGGACCACTGACGTGGGCGGGGCGTCCACGGACGAGACCGTCGACCACGGGGCCGGTGGTCGCACGAGCGATCTCGACACGCTGCTTCGGCTGTTGGACCTCGACGAGCGGCAGCCCGACGTGTTCGTCGGCGAGCATCCGGAGCAGGTCGGCAGCCGCACGTTCGGCGGCCAACTGGTGTCGCAGGGGCTGATCGCAGCCGGCCGCACGGTGGGCGACGGCCGCCCGGTGCACGCGCTCAACGCGCACTTCGTGCGGGGCGGCGACGTCAAGGCTCCCGTCGAGTACCACGTCGACCGGCATCGCGACGGCCGAGCGTTCGCGAATCGCCAGGTCACCGCCATGCAGGGCGGCGCGGAGCTGTGCGTGATGCTGGTGGCGTTCCAGGACTTCGGCAAGGGTCTCGAGCACTCGGTCACGCCGCCGGACGTCCCGGAAGCGGAGTCGTTGCCGCGCATCGGCGACCATCTCGCGGGCTACGAGGACAAGCTCGAGATGTTCAGCAAGGCGCTCAAGCCGATCGACATGCGCTATGCGAACGACCCGGCGTGGATCCTCAAGCAGTCCGGCGGCACGCTCGAACACAATCGAGTGTGGATGAAGGCCGACGGTGCGCTGCCCGACGACCCGCTGGTGCACGCCGCGACGCTCGCGTATTCGTCCGACACCACGGTCCTGGACTCGATCATCACGACGCACGGCTTGTCCTGGGGCTTCGATCGCATCGTGGCGGCCACGGTCAACCATTCGCTGTGGTTCCACCGCCCGTTCCGGTTCGACGACTGGGCGCTGTACTCGACCGAGTCGCCCGTCGCGGCAGGCTCGCGAGGGCTCGCGACGGGCCGGTACTTCTCCACCGACGGTCGGTTGCTCGCGAGCGTCGTCCAGGAAGGTGTCATCCGGCACTTCCCGGCACGTCGCTGACGGCCCGTACCTCACTACTGCGCAGCTGGTCGCACGAATGCGCCGGTTTCGCTCGTCGAAACCGGCGCATTCGCGTCGGTAGGTGCGCCCGCCCACCTGGCTGCACCGTCGACTGGACACCTGTCTGGACGTGAGTACAGTCATGCGCTATGGTCGTCGCCATGTCCAGCCCCGTGTTCGAAGAAGCAACCCGCCGCAGGCTCACTCCGCAGCAGGCCGAGACCGTCGGCAAGCTGACGGCCGCGGCCGCGGAGGTGCTCGACGAGTCGGGCTTCGACGGCCTCACGGTCCGGCTCGTCGCCAAGCGGGCCGGCGTCGCGCCTGCGACGGCCTACACCTACTTCAGCTCCAAGAGTCATCTCGTCGCGGAGCTGTTCTGGCGCAAGCTCGTCGACGGCGTGCACGAACCCGATCCGGAGGCCGACCGGCTCACCCGGGTCACGACGGTCCTGCGTCAACTCGCGTTGCTCGTCGAGGACGAGGGGCAGCTCGCCGGTGCCGTCACCTCAGCCTTGCTGGGAGCCGATCCCGACGTCGCACATCTGCGGCTGCGGGTCGGCGGGTTCATCCGCTCGCGTGTCGTACAGGCGCTGGGCACATCTCCGTCCGAGAGCGACGACGAACTCGTCGAAGCCCTCGAAATGCTCTATTCGGGCGCCCTCGTGCGTGCCGGGATGGGCTACGAAACGTACGCCCACATCGCGGATCGGCTCGTGGCCGCCGCGACCCGGTTGCTCGACGGCTGACGCGCCCGACCCGACCGTGTTCGAGAGGAGTCGATCGATGACAGCGGTGAACGACGCGGCGACCACGCCGCGCAGAGTGTCCGGTGGTGAAGGCGAGCACGGTCATCTCGACGAGATGGCGACCGACCCCATCGGCTTGTTCCGGCGCGTACGCGCGGAATGCGGCGACGCGGGCATCTTCCAGTTGGCCGACCGCGAGGTGGTGCTGGTGTCCGGCGCGTCGGCCAACGAGGAGTTCTTCCGAGCTCCCGAGGACGATCTCGACCAGGCCGCGGCGTACCCGTTCATGACGCCCGTGTTCGGCGAGGGCGTCGTGTTCGACGCGAGTCCCGAACGGCGCGCCGAGATGCTGCACAACCAAGCACTCAAGGGCGCGCACATGAAGCAGCACGCGGTCACGATTCCGAACGAGGTCGAGCGCATCATCGCGAACTGGGGCGACGAGGGCGAGATCGATCTGCTCGAGTTCTTCGCCGAGCTCACCCTCTACACGTCGTCCGCGTGCCTCATCGGCCCGCGTTTCCGGGAAGAGCTCGACGCGCACATCGCGCACCTGTACCACGAACTGGAGAAGGGCACCGACCCGCTCGCGTACGTCGACGCGCACGCCGACATCGAGAGTTTCCGACGTCGCGACTCCGCGCGCGCCGAACTCGTCGAGTTCATCAGCGGGGTCATGGACCGTCGCGTCGCGTCGCCGCCCACCGACGACAGTCAACGCGACCTGCTCGACGTCCTCGTGTCGATCCGCGACGACGACGGCAACCTGCGATTCTCGCCCGACACGGTGACCGGCATCTTCATCTCGATGATGTTCGCGGGTCATCACACGACGTCCGGCACCGCGGCGTGGAATCTGATCGAGCTGTTGCGCCATCCCGACTACATGAAGCAGGTCTACGACGAGCTCGACGAGCTCTACACCGACAAGGGCGACGGCAGGCCCGAGTACAGCTTCGCCGCGATGCGGCAGATTCCGAAGCTCGAGTCGTCGCTCAAGGAGACCCTGCGGATGCATCCGCCGCTGATCATTCTGATGCGGGTCGTACAGAACGACTTCACGATCGGCGACGTCGATATTCGGGCGGGGCAGTCCGTCGCGGTGTCGCCCGCGGTCTCCAATCGCTTGCCCGAGGATTTTCCCGAGCCCGACACCTTCGACCCCGACCGGTATTTCGAGCCGCGTCAGGAGGATCTGGCGAACCGCTGGACGTGGATTCCGTTCGGCGCGGGCAGGCATCGTTGCGTCGGCGCCCAGTTCGCCATGATGCAGCTCAAAGCCATCTTCTCGGTGCTCTTCCAGAACTACGACTTCGAGATGGCGCAGCCCGCCGACTCGTATCGCAACGACCACTCGAAGATGGTCGTCCAGCTCCAGCAGCCGTGCCGCGTCCGCTATCGCAGGCGTGCGTCCGCGCGCTGATGGCTGCCCAGTAGCTGTTTCGCCCAGCAGATTCTCGACAGTTTCACCCAGATGGTAGGTCTCACTCGACGGAAGGCCGGTGCAACACGATGTCGTTCGACAGAAGTGAACTCGAAGAGATGAAGGAACGTTGGGTCGCCGCCAACGTGGAGTGCGAGAAGGCAGGTGACTGGAAGCCGCTCGCCGACTTCTACACGCCCGACGCGACGTACGGCTGGAACTACGGTCCACAACAGGATTTCATGGCAGTGGGGCGCGACGAGATCCGCGAACTCGCGCTCGGGCAGGAGATGCAGGGCCTCGAAGGCTGGACGTATCCGTACCAGGCGTGGGTCATCGACGACACCACGGGCGACATGATCGGACTGTGGAAGCAGATCAACGAACGCAGCCGCGCCGACGGCTCGCGGTACGGCGTACACGGCATCGGCGGCAGCTGGTTCAAGTATGCGGGCGACTTCCAATTCGGTTGGCAGCGCGACTTCTTCGACTTCGGGAATGTGTCCGCGCTGTTCCTCGAGATGATCACCGACGACGCGCTCTCGGACGGCATGCAGGCACGCATCGCCAAGTCGGGTGCGGAGCTGCCCGGGTGGTACAAGGTCGGCACCGCCCCCGTGGAACTGTGGTGACGCCGTGAGCTATCGGCAACTCGAGCGAGCGCAGCTCGCCGCCCTCGTGCCCGAACTGCTGCTCGCGGGTCAGCTGATCGATCGAAGCGGCATGGCCCATGTGATCGGCGCGTTCGGCCGCGAGACCATGACAGAGGTCGCGATCGAAGAGTGGATGGCCGCGAGTCCGGTCTACACGTCGCGTATGCGGTCGATGCTCGGCGTGGACGGCGACGGCGTGGAGGACATGTTCAAATGCCTGCAGTTCGACATCGGCGCGCCCCCGCAGTTCATGGACTTCCGCTACTCGATCGACGACAAATACCACGGCTCGTTCCACCTGGACCATTGCGGCGCGCTGATCGACGTCGAGCCGATGGGCGAGGAGTACGTGCAGGCGATGTGCCACGACATCGAGGATCCGACCTTCGATGCGACCGCGATCGCGACGAATCGCCGCGCCCGGATCCGTCCGGTGCACCGGCCGCCGCGTACTCCGGCGGACCGGCATCCGCACTGTGAATGGACCGTCACGATCGAACCCGACCGTGACGAGCTTCCGTTACCCGCCGCGGCCGAACGGATGCAGACGACGCGCGCAGCGAAAACCGTTCTCTCGGAGGTCGATCCGTCCGACGAAGGGCGCAGCGACTACTCCGGTCCGCTGCTCGCCGACGTCCGATGGGACGAGTGGTCGCACTCGGCGCTCGTGCGCATCGCGGAGGAGACTGCGCTGCAACATCACCTCCTGGCGCTCGGTTTCGTGTGGTCGGTCCGCGAACGGTCCGCCGAACTGGTGTCGGGCGTCGTCGTCAAACAGATGACGGGCATCGCGGGGCTGACGTCCGAACGTCTGCGCCACGCACTGGATCTCGGCGGCGACGCGGCCGCCCTCGAACAGGTACTGCGACTGCACCCGCTGCTCACGCCCACGCAGTACACCGGGGTGCGCGTCGACCGTGACGGCGAGCGCGTCACCGTCACGGTCCCGCTGGGCGGCGACGCGGTCCAGGACGGGGAGTGGCTCGCCTTCCTGGGGGTCGACGAACTGGCACCGCTGCGTGCCGCATTCGTCGGCGTCGATCCCACCTGGTCGGACGTGTCCGCGCGCGAGCACGACGGCGAGCTGGTCGTGACGGTCGGGCGCGGTGCGCCCGCGGACGAGCCGGGTGAGGTCGCGGTCGCGCGCTTCTCCACGGGTGCCGGCTTCCAGTTCGAGAATCGCGGTATCCCGCTCTCGATCACTCCGGTGCACTGACGCCGGCCCAGCCCTCACCGGCCTCTCCCGGACAGCGGGAGGGGCCGGTGACGTGCATGGTGCCCAGTTGACAGCCTTGTTGTGCCCGGTTCTTCGGGCTGTTCGCGGCACTCCCCGGCGGGGATGGTGCCGCTCGCTCGAGGTGAGGATGTGAACAGTGAGCACGTGTGACTACGACGTCGTCGTCGTCGGGGCCGGGGTGGCAGGACTGTATGCGGTGCACAGGCTGCGTGCGCGCGGCATGCGGGTGCACGGCTACGAGTCGGCGTCCGGCGTCGGCGGCACCTGGTTCCACAACCGGTACCCCGGCGCTCGGTGCGATGTCGAGAGCGTCGACTACTCGTACTCGTTCTCCGACGAATTGCAGCAGGAGTGGACGTGGAGCGAGCGCTTCGCGACGCAGCCCGAGATCCTGCGGTACCTCGAGCACGTCGCAGAGCGGTTCGACCTCGCGTCGGCCTTCGAGTTCGACACGCGGGTCACGGCGGCGGTATTCGACGAGGACGGCGCGCTCTGGACGGTCACCACCGACCGCGGGGTGTCGGTCACCGCGCGCTTCTGCGTCTTCGCGACCGGGTGCCTGTCCGCGACGAATGTTCCGGACATCCCCGGCCGCGACGACTTCCGTGGCGAGTCGTACCACACGGGTGCGTGGCCGCACGGCGGTGTGTCCTTCGAGGGCAAGCGGGTTGCCGTGATCGGGACGGGTTCGTCGGGAATCCAGTCGACTCCCCTCATCGCGGAGCAGGCCGAGCACGTGCACGTGTTGCAGCGCAGCGCCAACTACTCGATCCCTGCAGGCAATCGGCCGCTCACCGCCGACGAGATCGCCCGTACGAAGGCGGAGTACGCAGAACGCAGGCGGCTTTCGCGGCTCAGCGGTGGAGGGTCGCCGTTCACGCCGTACCCGAAGGGCGCTCTCGAGGTCGACGCGGCCGAGCGCACCCGTGTGTACGACGAGTGGTGGCAGCGCGGGGGAGTGCTGTTCGGCAAGGCGTTCCCGGACCAGACGGCGAATCGTGGCGCCAACGACACCGCCCGCGAGTACGCGGAGGCGAAGATCCGCGCGCTGGTGGACGATCCGGTGGTCGCGGACACGCTGATCCCGAAAGATCACCCGATCGGCACCAAGCGCATCGTCACCGACTCCGGCTACTACGAGTCGTTCAACCGCGACAATGTCTCGCTCGTCGACCTGCCTGCGACTCCGATCGTGCAGATCGACGCCGCAGGCATCGAGACCACCGCCGGGCATCTCGATCTCGACGTGATCGTCTTCGCCACGGGTTTCGACGCGATGACGGGTGCCCTCGCGCGCATCGACATCCGCGGGCGTCGCGGCGAACAGCTCGCCGATGCCTGGTCGGCGGGCCCGCGCACCTACCTCGGGCTCGGCGTGCACGGCTTCCCGAACATGTTCGTCCTCACCGGTCCCGGCAGTCCGAGCGTGCTCGCGAACATGGTGCTCGCCGCCGAACAGCATGTCGACTGGGTCGCCGGTGTGCTCGACCACATGGATGCGCTGGGTGCGCAGACCATCGAGGCGACCGAGGATGCGGTCGACGCCTGGGTCGACGAGTGCAACGAGCGTGCGTCGGCAACGCTGTTTCCACAAGCGAACTCGTGGTACATGGGCGCGAATGTGCCAGGCAAGCCACGTGTGTTCATGCCGTACATCGGCGGCTTCGGCAACTACTCCCGCATGTGCGACGAGATCGCCGACGCGGGGTACAAGGGATTCGAGTTCGCCGGCATCGACCCGGCGGGGCGGGAGAGGGCATGAGCACATCGCACTCCGGTAGCCGACGCGTCGACCTCGACCCCGAGGTCGAGAACATGCTCGCGGCGCTCGAGGCGGGCTTTCCCGACGTCACGGCGTTCGAGCCGGCAGCGCTGCGCGAGATGATCCGGTCCCGTCGCGGCGGCGTCGGCAGCGAGCCCGCGATGCGCTCGGTGGAAGACTTCACGATCGACGGGCCGGGAGGCGCCGTCCCGGTCCGCATCTACCGCCCGCACAGCGAGCGCGAGCGGATGCCGGTCGTCGTGTTCGCGCACGGCGGCGGCTTCGTGTTCTGCGATCTCGACAGCCACGACGAGACGTGCCGGTCGATCGCCGACCAGGTCGATGCCGTCGTCGTGTCGGTGGACTACCGGCTCGCGCCCGAGCACCGTGGTCCGGCCGCGATGGAGGACGTGTACGCGGCCCTCGTGTGGGTGCACGAGAACGTCGACGCGCTCGGCGGCCGCGCGGACCGCGTCGCCGTCGCGGGGGACAGCGCGGGCGGCAATCTCGCCGCCACCGTGTCGCTCGCCGCACGCGACCGCGGCGGACCGGCCGTGGCTGCCCAGTTCCTGCTCTACCCGGTGATCGACGACGACTTCGACACCGGCTCGTACCGCGAGTACGGCACCGGCTACTACAACACCGAGGCCGCGATGCGGTGGTACTGGAGCCACTACGCGCCGGGAGGCAGTGACGACCCGTATGTGGTCCCGACCAAGGCCGCCGACCTCGGCGGCCTGCCGCGTGCCGTCGTCGTCACCGCCGAGCTCGACCCGCTGCGCGACGGTGGCGAACGCTACGCCGCGCTGCTTTCGGACGCGGGCGGGGACGTGCGGGTGCACCGCTGCGACGGCCTGTTCCACGGATTCCTCGCGTTTCCCGTGCTCGCGGCAGCCGTGCCTGCGCGCGAGAAGATCTGGCAGATGATGCGTGACGCGCTCGCGTGACGTGCGCCGAGCCGGGGCGCGACGGTCCCGTTGTCCCGGTGAGCGGGCACGACGCGACGCGCGCGGCCCGGTTCGGTCGATCATCGACGCGAGCGTCGCACCGGTCTGCCGTGCGGCGACCGAACGAGTACCGCTGCGGATGCAGTGACACGAGAAATGAGGTGTGGACATGACCGAGTCGAACGGGGCGACGTCACCCGACGTGGTGGTCGATCTACTGGTGATCGGGTCGGGCACCGGGCTGTCGGCCGCGCTCGCCGCGCACGACGCCGGTCTGAGCGTGCTCGTCGTCGAGAAGGCCGAGCATGTGGGCGGGTCGACCGCGCGTTCCGGTGGTGCATTCTGGGTGCCGTCGAATCCGGTGCTGCGCAAGTCGGTTCCGGACGACACCGAGGACGAGGCGCGCCTGTACCTGCAGTCGGTCGTCGGCGACAGCGCGCCTGCCGAGCGCCGTGAGGCGTACGTCGACCACGGTGCGGCGACGGTCGAGATGCTCGCCCGCAAGACGCCCGCGAAATTCTTCTGGGCCTCCGGCTACTCGGACTATCACCCCGAACTGCCCGGCGGTTCCGCTGTCGGCCGCTCGTGCGAGTGCAAGCCGTTCGACGTGTCGGTGCTCGGCGCCGAGCGGGCACGACTGCGTCCCGGGCTCATGAAGGCGTCGCTGCCCATGCCGGTCACCGGCGCCGACTACAAGTGGTTCAATCTCATCGCGCGTACACCGCTGCGCTCGTTCCCGCGTGCGCTCAAGGCGCTCGCGACCGGCCTCGGTGGGCTCGCGTTCAAGCGTGAGTACGTCGCGGGCGGCCAGGCGCTCGCCGCGGCGCTGTTCGCCGGGGCGGTGCGCGCGGGCATCCCGATCTGGACCGAGAGCCCGCTGGTGTCGCTCGTCGACGAGGGCGGACGTGTCGCCGGCGCCGTCGTGCGGCACGAGGGCAAGGAGAAGCGGATCGAGGCCCGCAAGGGTGTCGTGCTCGCGGCAGGTGGCTTCGACCACGACATGGAGATGCGGCGCAAGTTCCAGTCGGAGCGGCTCGGCGAACACGCCAGCCTCGGCGCGAACCACAACACCGGCGACGCGATCAAGCTCGGCCAGGACCTCGGGGCCGCGCTCGTGTCGATGGACCAGGCGTGGTGGTTCCCGGCCGTCGCGGCGCCCGAGGGCGGTCAGCCCGCGGTCCTGCTCGCCGAGCGTGCGTTGCCCGGATCGTTCGTCGTCGACCAGTCGGGCCGTCGCTTCGTCAACGAAGCCACCGACTACATGACCTTCGGTCAGACGATCCTGCAGCGTGAACGCAACGGCGACCCGGTCGACGAGATGTGGCTCGTGTTCGACCAGCGCTACCGCAACAGCTACCTGTTCGGCGGCGGCATCTTCCCCCGTCAGGAACTGCCCGGCCGGTGGTACCGCGACGGGATCGCGCACAAGGCGACCGACGTCGCGAGCCTCGCGCGCGCGATCGGCGTTCCGGAGGATGCCTTCGTCGAGACGGTCGAGCGCTTCGACTCGATGGCCGAACTGGGCAACGACCACGACTTCGGCCGCGGACGCAGCGCGTACGACCGCTACTACGGCGATCCGACGATCACCCCGAACCCGAACCTGCGTCCGCTCGAAAAGGGCACGCTCTACGCCGTCAAGATGGTGCTGAGCGACCTCGGCACGTGCGGCGGCCTGCGGGCCGACGACCGCGCCCGCGTCCTGCGGGAGGACGGTTCGGCGATCGACGGCCTCTACGCGATCGGCAACACCGCGGGCAACGCCTTCGGCAACCGGTACCCGGGTGCGGGCGCGACGATCGGGCAGGGCCTCGTCTACGGCTACATCGCGGCCCAGCACGCGGCGGGACGGCTGCCTGCCTGACGACTCCGTACGCTGACGGCGGCGAGGGACTGGCACTCACCCGTGCCAGTCCCTCGCGCCGCCGTACTGTAGGTCCTCACGCTGGTGCGCGGCAGGACTCGTCCCACGGCTGACCGGATGCGCATTCGTCACTGGTAGGGCGGCGGCCGTGCGGTGCCACGCCGGTCGAATCTTCGGGCACGATGATCGCCGCCCGGCAGCCTGGAGACGCATGGCGTCCGACACACAGGTCGCGGCGCGAATCCGGCGCAGAAAAGCGCTGTGAACTGGGATGTGCTGGTGCACCTCGCTGGGTGGTTCTCAAACCCGCGCAAGCCCCTCATGACGCTGATTCGCCGGGTTCTGCGGGGAACGCGGCGCTCGGTGTCGCGTCCTGAGCGTGAGCCTATCGAGGATGTACGCGGCCCGGTCGCGGAGAATTCGCCTCGTCCTCAAACCCGTTTGAGTGTCCCGAATCGCGCCGCGCTGGCCGAGGAGTATGCCAAGGGAGTGCCGGTCGATGAGCTGGTGCGGCGGTTCGGGGTACATCGCACGACTGTGCATCGGCTCGCTGCACAGGCAGGTGTCGCGGTGCGTCGTCGTGGTCTGGATGAACGTGGGCGTCGAGAAGCTGCGCGGCTGTACGAGAAGGGCATGACGCTCGAAGAGGTCGCTGCCAAGTTGGGTGTCGGTGACGAGACGGTGCGCTCTGCGGTCGTCACTTCTGGCGGGACGATTCGCCAACGTGGCCGCCGTCCGTCTCTCTAGTCAAGTTCGGAGAGGGACGATGTCATCCACGTTGGCGACCAACCCAAGCCAGATGCCTGTTGGCGACGAGCTTTCCTTGCCGCTGACGACCGCGCAGGATGCCGACGCGAGTGCGTCCTTCCACAAGTTGAACGCCGCTCGATGCGGGGTGAAGCAGCGCCTGATCTATGACGATCGGCCAACGCTTCCAAGTGCCGTGAACCTCCCAGGCGAGTCCCACGCCCAGGTGCTGGCCTTGGTTACGCACGGAGATCCAATGATCCGGATCGTCCGCGACGACCTCAATAACATTCCGGTCCGATGGTCCAGTTTGCATTGTCATGAACGTGTCAACTGGCAGCGCTTCAACCTGCCAGCCGACCTGTGCGAGATCGACGTTCTCATAATCTCGGAGGAAGGAAGCATTGCCTGCGTGGTCGTAGATCCACTGCTCGATGACATCGGCCGGCCAACGCAGGTCGGCGACCATGTCTTGTCGTTGGAACTCTGTGAGGCCGTAACCGCTCTCGCGGCATCGTTGCGCCAGGTCAGTGAAATCAACAAGGCGAATACCGATATCCTTCTCAACCATCTGGCATCATCGAGGTCTCTAGCCAAGCAAGCTACCCGGGTCTATCTAAGCTGCGGTCAAAATGCCTGTCATTGTCAGTGCCGCATGTTGACTCGGATTCCGCCGAGTAGTTTTGCTGGACCGAAGGAACTGACTCTGTTGCGACTCTGCAACGCTTTGAGCAGTTCCTCAGTTCCGTCGCGGTCCTTCAAGCGCGGACGATGGTGTCCGGTTCTGGTCAGAGGCTCATAGTCGTCGCCCAATCCGAGCAGGATTTCATCTAGTAGCCCGAGTTCTATGTCGGGGAGATGCGGCTCTAGCAGACCCAGAACGTGCTCGGCCGGCGCACCAGCCTCGGCAAGCTTGACTAGTAGTTCAACAGAGACGTTGTTGCCTTTGCTTGCCCACTGGCAAAACGCGATCACGCTCTGCCGGGACAGACGATCAGTGACGAACTCTACGTCGTCGGCGATCGCGCGCTTCACAGTTGGTGTCAGACGTCCACTCCGCATCACTTGAGCTAGATCGTCGCTCGACAACTCCAACTCGCATACGTACGACGCCAGTTGCTTGGACGCTGCGAAGTACTCCTCGCGGAATGCGAACGGGCGGTCACTCACGAGGGCGTACGTGTCGGCGGTATCAGGCACCAGGTCCTTCTCTAGCAGCGTTGGAAGGAGGGCGAGGCCGACATCGGACAAGTGTTCGGGGTCCAAGCCGTCGGCAAGGTCGAGCTGCCCGAGTAGGCGGACGGCTGCTGTCGACTCCAACGCACCGGAGTTGGCCAGTGCATATGCAAGCCCCAGCCTGGGCTCTTCTTCCACTTCCTCGGCCTTGGTGAGGTTGACCGTGCCGAGGTTCTCGATCAGTTCTTCGTTGACTCCGAACTTGCTGACGAACTGGCTCACGTTCCAGACAGTCGGCGCGAACCGACCTGCCGACACCACTTGTCCCCATGCTCCGTCGTCGAGGTCCGTAAGGTCGGCAACTTCGCAGGAGTCCGCCGCACGTGCCGCGACGAGGCGCACGGCAAACTCGGCTGCATCTGCGACGTCACCGAGCACAGCAACGAATGCGTCTGGGCTCTCGACGGTCACCTCGTCGTCTTGGAGGATGTCAAGGTAGTCGTCCAGGTTCGCGAGCACATGCCTGTAGACCGAGTCATCGGCAGCGTTCATGACGTCAAGCGCTAGACCGGTGCTTTCGCCGAGAGCGACCGACAGGTTCATCCGCGTGACCGGGTATAGGCCTGCGGCCACCGCCGCCTTGCGCTGTGTCTCTCCGAGCAAACTGAGATCGCTTATCTGCGCGCCGAGACGACGCAGAAGAGCAATCAGGTCGGTCGCCTTCACCGCGTCCGTCTCGCCAACAAATGCCTGCATCTGGGCGTAGTGCTCCGACACGAACTCCGCGACCTGGTCAGAAGCTTCGTAGTCTGTGTCCGTCGCGGCGCTCGTGATAGCCGCATCAAAGAGGGCCACGACTACTTCGAGTTCTAGCGGTGCCTTCTCGACCAGATGAATGAAAACACCGTCCCAGCGCGGAGCCAATCGACTGATGAGCCCATCGCGATATTCGCCGTCTATCAGATAGGCGTCGAGGAAAGAGGAGTCATCCCCCGAACGCACGGCGAGCTTATCGATGGCCTTGTCGAGGTGTTCGGGACGTGCAGGCAAGTAGTAGTCAAAAACTTCGACGTTGAAGACACTTTCGCCGTCGAGGAAGCGGGAACCCATCTCCTTCTCAACTGCTTCGATCGAGCTAGCCTCATCGAAGTGAAAGTGGGGAGCTGCGCGATCGGCTTGGACGCAGTGAAGGATGAAGTTCATCGCACTCACGCTGATCGCGATGTCATGGTAGTCCGAGCAGTACAGAGTGAAGTTCTCGTCGATGTAGCCCTTAGCCAGCAGATCGCGTCCCAAAGGAGATACGAGTTCGCTGATGATGGAGTCCAAATTGCGTTCGTCGCCATCCTCGGTTGGCATGACGAGGTCCGTCCTGGCCATTAGCTCCGCGATAGTGGCCTTCATGACGAAGTCTTTAGTCTCCAGTGCAACCCGGGAATCGCGCTGAAGGCGAGCAACATCAGCGTCCACGGCGTCGTCCAGCCCATCCGTTCGATTCCCTACCAACGCGATCAACTCGTCGAACGACAGCTTCAAGCCGCCCTGCCCAGGTCGGAGGAGTTGCACGTCATCGCGGTTCTCGTACAACGACCTCCAGAAGTCACCCGATGTCAGGCCCGTCAGCTCGTAGTCGCCTGACTGGTGTCGAAGGACCGACTTGCCGCCGAGACCTGTCGCCCGGGAGACGATCGGCAGTACCTCTTGCAGCCGCTCACCGGCTGCCTGAGCATGCTTGTCCCAGAGGGCTTTCGTCCTCACCCGGTTCTGCGCCGTCTTGCTGCGCACTGCCTGATGCCGAGTTTGATACTCGACCATCTTGTGGAAGGCCCGGTGCGCCTCGTCGATCTTACTTGTGCCGAGCCGGATGGCCTCGAAGTCTTCTAGGTGGAGATTCTTGTAAACCATCATCGCGAAAAGACGATCCGCGGTCAGCCCCTTAAGCCCATTCTCGCCGAGCACAGATGCGCGATAGATCTCGTACTCGTTTCGGATGTTGCGGATTACGCGCATGTCGGTCAGATGGGCGCCGACAAGATTCACCAATGCGGTGGACGGCTGGTGGTCCACTTCGGCGAACTCGGCCGCGAGCAGGTCCCGTGCCGAACGATGGGTGAGGAACGGAACCATCGGCACTACCAAGTCGAAAAACTTCGTCCTGTTCGCAGAAGGCGCAGACTCCAACGCCGACGCATGAAGGGCCGAAGTCTTGGCATCCTCACCGTCAGATTCCGCGTCTACTTGCAGTTCCTCGAAGATGCTGTCCCGGACCGCGTAGACGAACTGAATCGGCCGTGACTTAATCTGCTCGGAGTTGTTCAAGACGGTGTTCAGCTCACGCAGGGTCTCGAAGATGTGCGGGTCCTTGAACCGGTCTAAATCCTCAAATATCGCGACCTTGGTCTTAGTCCGCTGAAAGAAGTAGACAATCTCGTCCAGGTATTCGTCGAAGTACGAATTTTCTTTTGCGCTCAGCTTGACCGCTGCTCCGCCGGCGGAGACGCTCTCAACTCGTATCCGGCTCTGAAGGACACGGAGGCCCAAGAACCACACCCCGCCCACGAACACGCCAAGGGCGCCGACAGCGGCCCAAGCCACCCACGCATGACCTTCGACCACGCTCTCAGGTGCCACGTCCTCGATGCGATTGACCAGTCCAAGAAGAACGGCAACTACGAAGAATCCGACTGCTACGACACCGCCCCACATCAAGGCTGGCCAAGGTTTGAACGAGTCGATGCGAAAGTACCTCGACCCCGGCATGTCCGAAGGCGGCTTCCGATAGAGGAGCTGCTTGACGATCTCCTTCTGTATCAGGTTCGTCAAGGGCGCAAGCGATCCGTCTTGCTGGATGCGTGCCCGCTTCGTGTCATCGATCCCCAGGCTCGACAACGACAAGTTGACCCACCTGATCGTGCGTTCGTCTAGACCCTCCTGGACACCAAGGATGACGCTGCTCTTGCCACTGCCGTAGTGACCCGCAAGAGCGATGTTCTTCGCGGCCGTTGCAGACTTGTCGGTCAGGACGTCGAGGAGGACCGAAGCGTTGCGCCCATGGAGGTCCTCTTCGTACGCGGGTCCCAGACTCCGAAGAACGGGCACGGCAGAACTCGGTGCTGGCTGCCGTGCCGGTCGATCAGATGACATAGGTGAAATTCTATGGCAGGTGCCCGACATGACTGCGGTTCTCGAGCACCTGAGCAACGCGGCGTCGAGTCCTCGGGTTCGCCTGGCTAGACAGTCGAGCCTGAACTCAGCGCGGCGGCGCGTCGCTGCCGTCGACGTGCACCGGCCTCGCGGAGGCGGGCTCGGGTGAGCCAAGCGACGCTGGCAGGCCCGAGCCAGAGCATCTTGAACCCGTTCCAGATAGTCAGCAGGACGAGCAGGTGCAGCCAGCCTGGCGCACCCTGATCGATGAGGCCGGCGAGCCAGACGGCGGCGGCGAAGTACGGGACGGCCAGCAGCATCACTGCCGGTCCCAACTTCATGCCGCGTCTGGCCCGTATCGCGTCAGCGAGGATGTTGGTGGGCATGTAGCGGCGCAGGAAGTTCCGGACTCGGATGCTGACCACTATCAGGAGGCGGAACATGTTCGGCTCCTCTCAATCGCACGTTTGATCTGAGGAGGCAGTGCGTTGAGAAGGGCCCGAAGTCGGGCCGACCGCGTTCGGCCGAGTGGTGAGGAGAAACCTGCCTCGCCTCTACGATACGCCTGAGCTCTGACATCTTGAAGGGCTCACAGGCGCGGGCCGATGGAGTCATGTCCGATCGGACGCCGTACCGGTTCAGCCTGCTGGGCCTTGGTGATGGTCCGTGCGCGGATGAGAGCGGCATCGGCGCGGGCATGGTCGATCCTCTGCGCCGCGCTCTCTGGTGCGGGGCCCAGAGGTCGGCTGCTGGTGATCTGATAGCGGTCGCGGTAGGCCGCCACCACTCTGGCATTGCGCCGCCACGCCTTCGCTACCTTCTCGACCTCGGGTTCGGGGCCGAGCGCAGCAGTCCAGGGCTCTTGGTCGGTGAGGGCGCTATCCAGGACGTTGGTGGTGCGGTGCTCGATGAGCTGGCGACGTTCATCGAGAGCGTGGCGCATGTCGCCGGTCATAGGCCCGTCGGCGGACGGGATGAGTCCTGCGATCAGTCGTGGTGCCTTGCGGGTGCGGCCGGACTTGGAGGGGCGTGCGGTGGCGCGGGCGACGCGGTGGTGAAGGACGGAGGTGATGTCGTCGGCGTCATCGAATGCTCGCGCGGCGACCAGGCGCGGGAACAAGGTGTCGAGGTCGTGGTGGTTGGCCTCGGCGCGGCGGAGTTCGGCGGTGAGCGCTCCGAACGCGTCGGACTCGATCGCGGTGTCGGATTGCTCAGAGGTGAGTCCGGAGGATCGGATGAGGGTGGCCCAGCGGTCGTGCTGGGCTGCGGCGGCGATGGTCTCGTACTCGGCGGCGAGTTGGGCGATCGAGCCCCAGTGCTCCTGTTCGGCGGTGATGGTCTCGTGTGCGGACAGCTCCGCACCGACGTGCTGGAGCACCCCGAACAGGGCGGACCGGCCGGTGGCGTCGGGGTTGTCGCCAGGATGCGGGCGGGCGTGGTCGTCGGCCCGGTCGAGGATCACATAGGCGCGGTTGGCGTGCTTGCCGCGGGTCATCGCGACGTAGAAGTTCTCCCGCGTGCTCGTCGGCTCGACCAGGACGTGGGAGGTGTCGACGGTGACGCCTTGCGCCCTGTGGGCGGTGATCGCATAGCCCAGATCAACATGGTTGGTCACGTAGGCGGCGGGAAGGACGATGGCGCCGCCGAACCGGCGGCCGGTCTTTCGGATGGTGACTGAGCCGTCGTCGCGGACGCCGGTGATGGTCCAGGTGTCGCCGTTGCGGACCCAGTCCTTGCCGTTGCGCAGGCGGCGGTCGTTTCGGCGGGTGATGATCGTGTCCCCGACCCCAGCAGTGGTGCCGTCGTTCAGTTCGACCTCCCGGCCTGGTGTCAGGGTGCCGTCGAGGATCAGGTCCGCACGGGCGCGGGTGTTGAGGGCTGTCACGTCGTCGCGGGTCTCGGCGACCAGCACTGACACCAGCCCTCGCTCCCGGTCCGCGCGCCACGCGGCGTATGCGGCATCGGTCATCGCATCCCCGTCCCCCTCGCGGATGCGGTCGTGGTCGAGGTAGGTGTCGATCACTTCGGCGCGTCCGTGGCGCAGGGCGAGGGATGCGGTCTTCTCCCAGGCGTTGGTGAAGCGGTGGACGTCGACCAGCTCTGGGGCATCGTGCCGGTCGCCCACGAGCAGGTTGAACGCGCCGCCGGCGTCCACGGATTGGAGCTGGGCGAAGTCACCGACCAGCAGCACCTTCGCCCCAGCGCGTTCGGCGAGGTAGGTGATGCGGTCCAGGGACAGGGTGCCAGCCAGGGATGCCTCGTCGATGATGAGGAGCTGCCCGGCCTTGAAAGTCGTGCCATGGACGAGGTGGTTCTGCCACCACTTCGCGGTGTTCTCTGTAGCGATGCCGAGGTCGTCGGCGAGGACCTGCGCGGCCACCGCTGAGGGTGCGAGCCCGACGACGGACCCGGCGCCGTGCTCGGTCTCCCATGCGCGGCGAAGCGCTGACATCGCCGTGGTCTTCCCCGCGCCCGCCGGACCCACGAGCACATCGAGTATCCGGCCGGAGACCGCGATCTTCATCAGCGCGTCAGCTTGGTCCTCCCCGAGCATCCTGTCCTCGGCATCGGGTGGGCAGTGATTCTCTCGACGGTCGCCACGGGCACGGTGGGGGCGGTCAGCGTGCGGGAGCGGTCGAGCAGCCGGTCTTCGGCGGCCAGCAGCAGTTCCGAGGAGAACACGGTCGAGTGCTTCGGGCGGAACACGCTCGTGCCATCCACCCGCCGGAACGTGACCGGCGACGTGGCGAAGTCGGGCGGCGTCAACCGCAGCGACACGGACTCGGCGGCGTCGGCGATCATTCCCTCGACGGCCTCGCGGTCTTGCATGGTGGCGAAGCGCCAGCCCATCGTCTGCCGGGACGCTTCGGCCATCAGATTCCACCGCCGCCACGTGGAGCGCTTCTCACCCACCACCTCGACCACGCTCTGCCCGAGTTCAGCGACAGCCTCCAGCGGCACGTCATCGGCCCGCAGTAACAACGCCCTATCGTTGTTAGTGACGGCGCGCGCCCAGCCGGTTGCGTCCTGCCCGAGCACCCCGATGGCGCGAGTACGCCACTGATGGGTCAGGTCGGCCAGCGAATGGACCTCCTTCTCCGGCCGAGTGCTGAGAGTGGCTTGGGCGCGCAGCTTCATGATCGTCGCCGGGGACGGCCGCCGGCCATGCTTGCTCGCAAAGTCGGCGATGAGGCGGTCGGTCTCGGTGTCGATGTGCCGGGCACGAGTGGAGAACTCGGCCACCAGCTCCTCCGGCACGCTGCTGATCGCCCAGGCGGGGTTGCGGTCTCGTCCCATGTCGCGGGCCTCCCATTCGACGCCGAAGGTGCGGGTCATGTGGTCGGCGAACACCGCCTCGTGCAACTCCGAGAGCGCGACAACGGCGGCGTGCATCGGCCGCCCATCCAGCGACCTCCACTTGCCGTCGAGGACGGTCTGGACCTTGTTGGAGATGACAACGTGGGTATGCAAGTGGGGGTCGCCCGCGCGGGAGTCGAAGTGATCGAACGCCGTCGCCACCAGCCCAGTGACATCGACCTGTGCAACCGCACCGTCGCCGGCGGTCGCGCCCGTTCGGGTGGTTGCAACCTCGCGCTCCATGAACGCAACCACTTCCGCAACCGCCGCATGATGCGCCTCACCAATGAGCGCCTGTGTGCCGGCATCGGCGACCGCCCACAACGCCGATGCGGACTTCGGGACACTGAACGTGAAGTCGAACCCCGCCACCGCCCGCCGCATCCCACGCTCGGTCTCCTCAGCCTCAATCTGCGCCACCGCCTCGCCCTTGGCCCCCGGACTCATGTCGGGGTCGAGGCCGGCGATCCGTGCCTCGATCCGCTCCGTCACCGACTTGTAGGCGGGGAACGCATGACCGAGCGGGTCACCGGTGACCGGGTCGCGGCCCATGCCCATCAGGAGCTGGAGCTGGGCCTCCGAAACTTGGTCACCAACGGCGAGCTGGCCCTTGCCGAGCGCGGCGACACCAGAGCCGAGCCATTGGCCCGGTGGTGTTCCCGCCTCCAAGTAGTACCTCGTCAAAGGCGTGGACAGCGACCGATCGCCATCGCCGGCCGCAACGGTGCGCAGCAGGTACTTGTAGCCGTCCCCTGCCGACATCACGCGCATCGAAACCGTCACCGCGTTCACCGCCCTTCGGCGGTCAGGTGAGCAGGCCTCGACCGCGCGAAGCGCCGTCAACCTTGGTTGACAAACCTCGACCTGCAAGAGGCGTGGCACCTCTGGGGGTGGCGCAGATCGAAGGTGGCCGGCGAGTCATCGCGGGGCGGTCTCTTGGCCCGACTCGCGGTGTAGCCGGACTGCTGAGATTCGGTCGACTGCATATCAGGTGCGACTGAGCCGTCATCGTCGTGCACCTGGCAGGTGTTCTACCCGGCGAAGGGCCCCGTTGCGGGGTCTGACGCCGGGTTCCACTGAACTGACGGAGTTCTCATGCCTCACACCGCTACGCCATCCCGCCGGTTGAAGATCGGTTCACTGTTCAGCGGGTACGGCGGTCTCGACCTCGCCGTCGAGCTCCACTTTGATGCTGAGCCGGTCTGGTTGTCCGAGTTCACCGCTCCCGTCGCCCGCGTGTTCACCCAGCACTGGCCGGCCCTGCCGAACCTCGGCGATATCTCCACCGTCAGCTGCGGGGAGGTCGTGCCGGTGGACATCCTCGCGGGGGCTTTCCGTGTGCGGACGTGTCGACGGTCGGGTAAGCAGGCCGTGCTCGCACCGGGCACGCGTTCGGGGTTGTGGTCGTTCATGGCTCAGGCGATCGGGGCACTGCAACCCCGATACGTGGTGATCGCGAACGTGCGCGGATTGCTCTCCGCCCGCGCTGTCCGTCCCGAGACGCAAGGAGCAACCCTGATGAACGCAACGCCCAGTCCGGAGCCGATGCACCCGCGACCCTTGCAATCTGGAACCCGACCGATGGGGTCTGGGAGACCAGCCAGCTCGACTCCTTCGGGCACTCGGCGCGATACTCGGCGATCCGTCCGACCTTGGGCTCCACGCGCGATGGATCGGCCTACCGGCTTCCGCATCGGCGCTCCCCACTACCGCATCCGCATCTTCATCCTGGGTGCGCGTCGCGCGTGGTGAGTTACGTCGCCGCTCGTCAACGACCGCGTTGGCATCGCGGGTGCGATGCCGGTGATCGATCCTGCCTCAGATGTTGATGAGCGTGATGCTGAGGACGACGATCCAGATGATCCATCCGAGCCACCCGATGAGGCCGATCAGTCCAATCCGGCTGTTTCCTTGGGTGTTGTAGGGACTAGCTGAGGAGCTTACGAACAGCAGGGCGGCGCTTCCATATCCGAGCGCTGTCTGCCATGCCGGGATGAGATCGATGCCTGCTGTGGTGAATCCCAGCAGCGCGGTGGCCAGGAACACTTGGTTGAAACCGAAGAGCACATTACTCATCGTCCAGAGACCAGCCACCGTGGCAGGAGCGCGGGTAGCCGCTTCTGCGATGGCGAATCGCAACGCTTCGACGGCCGCGAATGTTGCGTTCTGTAGGAGTACGCCGCCCATGCCGACCAGCGCCCATGCGTTCGGCCCGGAGTCGGCGTTCCACGTTTCTGTGAGCATGCCCGCGGCGAAACCTGTGAGGAAGAGCCATGATGCTGGAGCGAGCACCGATGGCGCGCGAAGTGCGATCCTGGCAGCCGCGAAGTCGGCCACCGTATCGTCGAGGTTCTTTGTCGATGACGAGCCCGGTATGGGCAATCGGCCGCGTATGTAAATGACGTTGACGACAACCGCGACAATTACGAAGCCGAGGCCACCTGCGCCAGCCAAAGCGCTGAAGGTCATGAAGCGCTCCGTGACGTGTCAAAAAGTGTGCGTACCACGGTTCGCGCGTATGAGTGGCCCGGGTCGTTGCCGTCGACGAGAGCATCGGTGAGATTCATCGGGGAGAGAAGCTCTAGGTACACGTATTGCATACATGCCCCGATGAGCATCGTCGCGCAGGCTGCCCACGCCTGACGGCTCGGCAGGCGCCCCAGTTCATGTTCGCATTCCAGATAATCACGGAGCTCGTTTACTCCGGTCAGTGGTGTCAACGGCTGCCCGTCGGGGTCTGACACCTTCCCCTCGGTGAACCAGCCCCGCAACTCCGGGTCTCCGATAACGGACCCGACGACAGGGGCGATCTCGCGGAAGAACCCGATGATCGACTCCATCAGACTGACCAGATTGTCCTCCACCGTCCTCGTACCGACAAGGCGGCTAAGTCCGGTGGCGTGCTCCCGAATCCCCCGCGTCGCCAAACCAAACGCTTCCACGACAAGCTCAGAGCGGTTGGCGAAGTGGTTGTAAATACTGCCCTCAGAGACGCCAGCGCGGCGCGCGACGAGCTTCGTCGTAGTCCCCCGCACTCCATGCTCCCGCATGCACTCCAACGCTGACTGCACGATGCGCTCCCGCATGGTTATTCCTGGTTCCATACGACCAGTGTAGCTGAGTGGGTGCTCACTCAGCTACACTGAGTGAGCACCCACTCAATGCTAGGAGGATCATGAGTACCCGCGCCCCACTCCCGCTCACTGATGCAGAACCCCATGGCTTCATCTACCTCGGATTCCACGCCGACAAGCCTCAGAAGGCCCCCATATACCATCAGACTGCGCCCCGGCGTGAGGCGGCAGATCGTCTGACAGAGGCAGCAAAGGAGTTTGAACAGCGTCCCGATGTGCACTCGGTGCGTGTCTTTCGCGCTCGTCTCATCCCTCCTTTGCGCGGGGCGCCGCGGCACGACCTGGCCATGCTGATTCGCACAACCCGACCCGACGACCTGGACCGAGTCCGCAACAGCAGTGCCGTCAAAGCCCTCGCCGGAACCGAGATCCTTATCGGAACAAATGCAGCACGCATTGGCGAGACCGAAGCGAATCGGGATGCGATCTTCCTGTTCAATCACTTCACCGCATCCGGTGGCACCGACCCCGTCGACACCTGGCTGGGCCTGACCGACTGGTACACGTCCACGATTGACGTGGACAACTCCACAGCCCTGCGTCCAGTCGACAACAGCGCAGAGTTCGCGATCATCAACTACGTGCGATTACCTTCCGGGCCGCTACGGCTTCTGTTGAACCAACTCTTGCGCCCGAGTTTCCACCGAGTCGTACGCGGAACACTGAAGCGCAATCAGATGCGCTCACTTCCTGGCTTCTATCGGATGATCACTTAGCCACCCGCCACGCTCCGCGAATCGTGATTCGAATCCCAGCGTGGACAGAGCCGTCACGCTCATCACCCCTGCGGTTACCTCCGGCGCCGTACGGAGCTACAGCCCCAGTGGTGGGGTACCCCACAGCCTGGATGCCCATCGAGTTACTGGCCGGATACATGACAGGAGCAGTCGGTGGTCAACCGAACCTTCGCGAGTCATCGCACACGGCATACGGCACGAACGACCGGTGGCACTTCGTGCACGGCACCACCTGCTTTGCATCTCGGCCAGGACACCCGCCCTTGTTCGTGAGGTACCCGGGCCATGACAGGCGCCACGCGCGCTATCGCCTCTCCTCATGTAGATGGTCTATCCGGGCCTGCTGACGCGGTCCTGGACGGCGAGTGCGCTGAGTTTCCTCCAATCATGGCGAGAACCCGCACAATCCACCGCCCTTTCGTGCCAATGGCGTATGACTGCGTGAAACTGCTCTTTGTCCGGCACGGCTCAGCGATCATGCTCAGCGAGTTCGGTGAGAGGCCCGTCTCCGTCGGTGACGTCATCGCTCTTGCCGCCAATACTCTCTGCGGAAGCGAGCCCGAGGGCGCGATCACCGTCACGACGCTGTACTTGGACCGCGACTACGTGATCGACCAAGTTTTTTGGCAGCACGCCGCGCTACTGGTCGACAGGCTAGACGCGCGAGACTTTGCCGACGAGCTGTATTCCGAACCGGCCCAGATACTCCGGCTCGGAGAGGATCGCGCTGGCATGCTCATGCCCTGGCTGGACGAACTCGTCGCGCTCAGCTTTGACGGACCACCGCCGGAGAAGTTCTACCGCTTGCAGGCCCGCCTATTCGCTGTCCTCGACGTGATAGTGCCCTACGTGAGGACCACCCCGGTACGTCGGTCACAAACCCAGCGCAAGGCTTCCCGCCCTGGTCCTCCATGGCTTCGCAAGTTCGCACCCTTGCGTGTTGAGGCACGGCAAGCCGTCGACCTTCTCCGCGATGCACCCGAACAGCGGTGGACGCTCCAGCGTCTTTCAGCCGCCGTGCATCTGTCGCCGTCCCAGCTCGGCCGGGTCTTCGCCGATGCCTACGGGAAGACGCCGATGACGTACCTGGCAACGTTGCGTGCTGAGCGGCTGGCGCGGCTGCTGCGGGAGACCGATCTGCCGATCGAGGCAGCGATGCGTCGGGTCGGCTGGCACAGCCGCGGCCACGCAGCCCGGACGTTCCGCCAGGCTGTCGGCGTCACACCGACGCGCTACCGCGAACTCGCCAGGCAAAAAGCTGCCGCCTGAAGCCGTGATACGGATCGCCGCAGTCGCGGTACATACATCCGCATCCTCGCCCGCTCTCGGCCCTGAGGAGTCTTGCGCCTAGTAGTCCGGTAGGGACTCGTTGGGTTCACCACCGCGCCTGACGGTCACATCGTCTGTTCCGTTGTCCGTCTCTCGCCGCTGGTGGTCCCGGCGTACCTGGCGAGCACCGAGCCCGATCGGCCCGGTGCTCAGGGTATCGGGAGGAGACCGGCACGATGGCGAAGGCACGGGAGCAAACTCAAGCCGCGAGGGAAGCCAAGCTCGACGAGCTGCATGAGCACCTGACCGGCGCAGTGGAGAAGCTCGTCTCCGGTGACGACTGGGCGCGGGCGCTCGCGTTCGCCGCGCGGTTCAGAGCGCGATCGTTCTCCAACACGCTACTGATCTGGGCACAGCATGACGCCGCCTACGAGGCTGGCCGGGTGCCGGAGCCGATGCCGTCCTACGTGGCGGGGTATCGGCAGTGGCAGGGCTTGGGGCGGCAGGTGGAGAAGGGGCAAGCGGGATATATGATCTTCGCCCCGGTCACCGGGCGCTTCGCTACCGCGACGCCACAGGCTGCGGAGTCCTGGCGGCGGCTCGGCAAGGGCGAGAAGTCCAGGCCAGGCGAGATCGTGCGGTCGAAGATGATCGCCGCCCGTCCCGCTTACGTCTGGGACGCCTCTCAGACGTCAGGCGATTCGATTCCGGAGCCGCCGACACCGAAGCTCCTGGAAGGCGAGGCTCCCGCCGGGTTGTGGGACGGGCTGGCAGCGCTGGTCGAGGAGCGCGGCTTCGCGGTGGTTCGGGTGCCTCACGAAGGGATGATTCACGATGCCAACGGGGTGACTGACTACACCGCGAAGACGGTCGCGGTGCGGGAAAACATGGCCCCGGCCGCCCAGGTCAAGACTCTCGCACACGAACTTGGGCACGTCCTTCTGCACGGCCCCGATGCTGAGGATGCCCGTCAGCATCGCGGGGTCGGTGAGGTCGAGGCTGAGTCGGTGGCGCTGATGGTCGGCGCCGCTCACGGCATGGACACCTCCGGTTACACGATTCCGTACGTGTCGACCTGGGCCGCTCGGGTGGATGGCAAGGAGCCGGTCGAGGTGGTCAAGGCCACCGGTGAGCGGGTCCGCAAGACCGCCCTGACGATCCTGGACCAGCTCGACACCGCCCAGATCGCCGACGGCACCCCGCCCGGTCTGGACCGTGAGGCACCCCAGCGAAGCCAGCAGCGCAGTGAGCCGGCGCACGAACGCACCGCGTCCACGCGGCCCGCGGCATCTGTACCTGAACCGGCAACACGACTCGCCACCGCACCGGTGGCGCCGGTGGAGCGGGGGCTGTGATGGTCGCCGTGGATGTCCTGACCGGCGTGCTGGCGCAGGTCTCGGATGGATGGCCGCTCTCGGTAGCGGCGCGGGAGTTCGCCGTGGCTGGGGTGCCGGTGTTCCCGTGCGTGCCGGGCGGCAAGCGGCCGTTGACCGAGCACGGCTTCCACGACGCCACCACCGACACCGACCAGGTCGCGGCGTGGTGGGGCCGGTACTCGGCAGCGAACATCGGAATGCCCACGGGAGCTGTTTCGGGGGTCGTGGTGGTCGATGTCCACGGCCCGGTCAACGGCTTCGATGCCTTCGATCGTGCGCATGAGGCGGGGCTGGTGGACGGTTGGCAGCTCCTGGTCTCCACGCCCTCGGGTGGGATGCACGCCTACCACCCAGCCACACCGGATGGCGGGCAGCGCTCCTGGCAGGCGCCCCGTGCTGGGGTCGACTTCCGTGGCGACGGCGGCTACATCATCGTCCCACCCTCAGCCGTGGCCGGTGAGCGAGGCCGCGGGTGCTATCGGGTGCGCCAGATCAACACCGGCCACGTGACAACAGTGACCTCAGATCGGTTGCGGGACTTCCTCGGCCCCCGCCCCACACCGGCAATGCGTCCGGCCGGCCAGGTGCGCGACGTCAGCGCCGAACGACTGGCCGCCTGGGTCGCTGAACGACCTGAGGGCGAGCGGAACCGCGGCCTGTTCTGGGCGGCGTGCCGCCTGGCCGAGAACAACACCCCACCAACAGACGCCTACGCGGCTCTCGCGCCTGCCGCCGAGCATGCGGGGCTCACCATGCGCGAGGTTTCGGCGACGATCCGTTCGGCCTACCGCACCGCTCAACCCGCACCGCACCCATCCGCCGACCAACATGGCGAGGAGCCGCGCAGGGTGCCACAGCGCGCGACGGAGCGAGTGCTGTCATGAGCCCGCCGAGCAGTCTGGTGGTGCGGCGTCGCGGTGGACGCCTCGCCGTCATCACGGCCGTGGCCGGGACGGTGCTGATCGCCCTCGGCGCGTTCTGGCTCTCCTTCACCGCGCTGGCCGACCTCGCGCGCCGCTCGGGCGTCAACGAAGGGCAGGCGTGGGCGTGGCCCCTAATCGTGGACGGCATCATCGTCGTGGCCACCGTCTCCGTCGTCGCCCTCGCCGGCCAGCGTGGTTCCTGGTACCCCTGGGTGCTGCTGGCGGCCGGGGCGATCGTGTCGGTGACGGCGAATGCCCTGCACGCGGTGGTCGCCGCGGACGCCGATGTGCCGGGTGTGCTGGCCGCGTCGGTGGCGGCGGTGCCGCCGTTGGTGTTGCTGGCGATCAGCCACCTGACCGTCATCCTCACCCGACCCCTCCCGGCCACCGAAGCCATTACGAGCGCGGTTCGCGGGGAAACCACGCATGTGGAGCATCCGGTAGGCGAAGCCGTCGCACTTCGGCTCGCGGAGCCGAGCCGGCTCCAGCCGACGCCGACACCGGATGAGGCACCCGAGGAACCGCCGCAGCGCGGCGAATCCGCCCCCGGCCCGCTGGCGGGTAACGCGGGCGGGGGTCGGCGCGAGGTCGCCAGCGAGCTGCGCGGTCAGGGGTGGTCCAACAAGCGCATCGCCCGCCACCTCGGGGTCCACCCCTCCACCGTGGGCCGCTGGTTCACCAGCGCGCACCTTCCCGAAGACACCATCGACCACCAGAACGCCAAGGAGACGAGGACACCATGAGCGCGACCACCGACCACGCCCACGACCACGACCAGCACGATCGCCAGTATCCGCGCGACCGTGAGCGCCAGGTGGCCGATCAGGACACCGGCCGCACCCCCGAACCGGCGGCCGAGACGACGCCGGAGGCGGTGCAGGCAGCCAAGACCGCCCACCGCAACCGCACCGGCAGGACGACGACGGCGGACAGTGGGCGGCGGGTGCAGGGTGTGGAGTGGGTGCGACCCACCGACCTGCTCGCCCGCCAGTCCGCAACGGTCGCGGGGCGGGGTATCGACTTCGAGGTCGAACTCGCCCGCCGCACCCGCAACCTCACCAGCCACGTCGCCCAGGCCAGCAGTCGCGGCGTCGGAAGGGTCGGAAAGACGATCGGCGAGCGGACGCGGCGACTGCCGGACGTCTCGGAGTTCGGACGCGGCAGCCGACATCAGTCGTGGGTGTCCCGTTCGGGGATCGGACTGGGGTGACCACCGATGCGCATCCCCACCACGCCTTCGTCGCTGCCGGTGCTATGGGGACGCGCGTGCACCTACCTGCCAGGAGGTGCCCGACCATGACCACGACCACCAACGTGCACGACCGCCAGGCCCCCGACGGCACGACCGGGGAGGACTTCACCACCAGCGACGGACTGCGCGCCCTGCTGCACCGGCTCCACGCCGCTGGGTCCGGAGCGTGGAGCCACGATCCGACGGCCGCAGAACTGATGACTCACACCGCCGAGAAGTACGAGCCGCTGGCCCGCAAACACGGCTTGGACCCGTGGGAGGCCGCCAGCGCGGCATTCAAGGTGATGATCACCCGCGCCGCCCGCGAAGCACGCGACCCGTGGGCCGTCATCACGCACGCGGTGCGGATCACCTGCATCTTCGAAGAACGCGCCCAAGGACTCTTGTGCTCGGTCCACCAAGCCCGCCGCCCACACGTCTCGGCATTCCACGACCCCGAGCGGTTCTCCGACCGAGAGAACCCCCTGACCGACTACCACCCCGCCTTCCACATCACCGGCTCCCACAACCACAACGACGATGTCGAGACGGACGCCGCCGGTGTGGGCTCCGACTACGGCGGTGGTCGCGGGTCGGATCAGGCGTGCATGTCCGCCGGGTCAGCGGCCGAGGACGCCATCGCCCTGTTCACGCTGCTGGGCTGGAACCCGGCCACCGCCCGGGCCGGGGTCGAGCACGTCTGCGGGGCACTGACCAAGACCGGCACCCGCCAAGCCGCCTACGAGAGCCTGCGGCGCGACAAGCACGCCCGCGCCCTGCTCGACATCCCACGCTCCTCGTGGACTGCGCTGCTGCGGGCACTGTTGGGCAACCCTCACCCGGCGTATGCCGCCACCAGCACCGGGCGGGGTGTGCTGCTACGGCTGCTGATCGGCGAGACCCTGTCGATGCTGCTGCGCGACGACGACCTCATCCTGACCATCTCCCTCGCCGCCCCCGGCTACCACGAGCCTGGTGGTGATCGGTCGTGACCGCACCGGCCGGGTACATCGAGCTGGAGCGCACCGTCGACTCGATCCGGGTCGGGCGCCGGCACCGGACCGCGTTCGGCAACATCGATGAACTCGCCGCCTCCATCGACCGCGACGGCCTGTTGCAGCCCATCACCATCACCCCCGACGGGGCGCTCGTCTGTGGCGCACGCCGGTTGGCGGCGATCAAGAAGCTCGGCTGGCGCAAGGTCAACATCTGGGTCCGCTCCGGCGTCTCCGACCGCCTCGGCCACCTGCTCGCCGAGCAGGACGACAACGTGCTCCACAAGCCCCTCACCCAGACCGAAGCCGCCGCCCTGTATCGAGAACTGAAGACCCTCATGGCCGAGGACGCCGCCCGCCGCGAACAGGCCACCCGGTTCAGTAGCGAACATCAGCCGAGGTGGAACGGGTCCGCAAGATTTGCGGACCCGTTGGACAGCCCTCGCGGGGACGCGCGCAAGCAAGCTGCGACCATGATTCCCGGCGGTGCCTCACACGCGACGTTGGAGAAGATCGGCTACCTCGAACAGATCGCCCAGGACCCCGCCCAACCCACCGCACTCCGGGCACAGGTGGTCGCGGAACTGGAGCGGATCGACTCCGGTGCACCGGTCGATCCGATCTACCGTCACGTCCGCGGCCTCGCCAAGACCGCCCAGGAGCAGCGGGAAACCGACCTGCATCAGCTCGCCGCCGACGCCCTCGCCCGCGCCAAGCAGACGAAGACCGGCAAGCGAGCAGCACGACCCCGGCCGGTGACCGACGACGACGAGCCAGCGCGGTATCCGGTGCGGGCATTCGTGCTCACCTGGGGCGAGCTGGAGCAGTGGTGGACCCACTACGACGCCGAACACCTCGCCACCGAGCTGACCGATGAGCAGATCGAGTCGTTCCTGACCACTGCCGAGGGCACCAGCAGATTCGCCGACGAACTCCGCGCCGCGCACGACCGCGATGACGGCGACGAGCAGGTGGCCGCTCGCGGCCACCTGCGCGCCCTCTAACGGCCACCTTCGCCCTTCCCGTTCGTCCTGCGTCGGTTGGGTGCGGGAACGCACCTGGTGGGCATGAAGACTCCCGACCTCTCCGAGCCCCGTATCCGCCGCCGACTCATCGCCTCCCTCGCCGCGGCGGTCGTCGTGTTCGTGCTCTCCGGTGTGGGCGTCTACGGCCTCCTCGTCGGCCCACCCGACCAGAGCCGCGGTGATGACGACAGCGAGACTCCTGGCCCGGTAGTGACCGCGCCATCAGATCCGGCCCCCACCACCACGACACCGCGGCTGCCGACCATCGCGGCGTCGGATAAACCGGAGACCTTCGCCCGCAACGTCGCCACCGCGCTGTTCGAGTGGGACACCGCGTCGGGGTTCATGCCCCTGGACTACACCAGCGTGGTCCTCGACGTCGGCGACCCCACCGGCCAAGAGCAAGCGGGGCTGGCTTCGGACATCGCCGCCTACCTCCCGTCTCGGGATGCCTGGCTGGAGTTGCGGCAGTACGCCACCGCCCAGCACCTCACCATCGACGACGCCTATATCCCTGACGCGTGGGCGAGCGCGGTCGAGCAGGCGCAGCCGGGTCAGCTCGCCGAGGACACGGCCGCGGTCACGGTCGAGGGCACCCGCCACCGATCCGGGCAGTGGAACGACGAGCAGGTGACCTCCGAGCACTCGGTGGCGTTCACGGTGTTCGTGGTCTGCGGCCCGACCTACGAGACCTGTCATCTGCTGCGGCTGTCCCAGCTCGACAACCCCCTCCAGTAGGTCGGTGACGCGTTGTGTTGAAGAAGCTGCTCGTCGCCGCCCTCGCCCTGGTCTTCCTCGCCCCGTCGCTGGTGTTGATCGGGATCGGCGTGGTGATGAACCCGGCCCTGAGCGCCACCGGCTCCTGCACCATCCCCGGCAGCTCGAACGTCACGGTCGGCGACGTCCCCGACGAACTGGAGGTCACTACCGCGAGTGGTGAGACGTTCACGCTGAACCGGACCCAGATCACCCATGCCGCGACGATCATCGAGACCGGCAGCAGCATCGACGGGATCAACCGCGACGGCCTTCAGATCGCGTTGATGGCGGCGCTGACCGAGTCCACGCTGCGGATGCTCGCCAACACCAGCGCCTACCCGGAGTCCGCGGACTACCCAAATGACGGCGACGGCTCCGACCACGACTCCCTGGGCCTGTTTCAAATGCGGCCCCAATTGGGCTGGGGCACGGTCGCCGAGCTGATGGACCCCGTCCACCAGGCGCAGGCGTTCTTCGGCGGACCCACCGGACCCAACCACCCCTCACCACGGGGACTCTTGGACATTCCCGGATGGGAACAGATGGACAAGGGCGAAGCCGCCCAAGCCGTTGAGGTCAGCGCGTATCCGGACCGGTACCGGAACTACGAGCCCGTCGCCGAATCCATCCTGATCACCCTCACCACTACAACAACGGCCGGCACGGACGCGTCTGGTGGCGATGCTGTGGTCCCGGCTGCGCAGACGACAACGGCGGGCACGTCGCGGGTGGTGTTCCCGATGCCCGAGGGCACCTGGGTGCTCACCAGCGAGTACGGGCCGCGGGTGCATCCGATCACCGGGGAGGACTCCTTCCACACCGGCACCGACTTCGCCGCCCCCGACGGCACACCCCTCTTGGCTGCCGCGGACGGGACCGTGACGGTCGCGGAGTTCTCCGGCGGCTACGGCGGCCTCATCGTCATCAAGCATCAGATCGATGGCGCCACGATGGCCACGGCGTATGCGCACATGTGGGAGCACGGCATCCACGTCCAGGTCGGCGACCAGGTGACGGCCGGGCAGCACATCGGCGACACCGGCAGCTCCGGCAACAGCACGGGGCCGCATCTGCATTTCGAGGTCCGCCTCGGCGGCACCGACGGTGAGCACACCGACCCCGCCGCCTGGCTCAACGCCCACGACGCCGCGGACCTCCCCGAGCCCGAGACCGGCGCACCCGACGGCGACTGCGATCCCAGCAACGGCACACCGGGTGGTGAGCCAGACCCCTTTGACGGCGACCCCGACAGGATGGTGGACGATCCGACCTCGGATGGGCAGATCACCGCGCGGATGCTGCACC
Organism: Rhodococcus sp. HNM0569; assembly: GCF_012726205.1. GTDB lineage: Bacteria > Actinomycetota > Actinomycetes > Mycobacteriales > Mycobacteriaceae > Rhodococcus_F. The sequence continues at coordinate 224,566 of NZ_JAASAE010000005.1, forward strand.
TCTACACCCAGACCGTCGCCGCGTTCCCCGACACGAGCTGGTCCTGCTACTCACCCCGCCCCGGCACCGTCTCCGAACACCCACTCGGCCGGGCCTGTGATGGGACGTTCGGCAACGCCATCGGCGAGCGCCCGACGCCGGAGCAGCGCGACCTCGGGTGGGAGGTGACGAACTGGATGAAGGACCACGCCGAGACGCTGGGGGTGGAGTATCTGATCTGGGACGGCCTCATCTGGTCGGCCGCCCGCGACGCTGAGGGCTGGCGACCCTACGACGGCGGCGGCATGCACGATCCCGACAGCATCACGGGCTCGCACGCCGACCACCTCCATGTCACCGTCCGGGCCGGGAGCTGATCGGGCATGGATGTGTTCCCCGACTTCGAGGGCCTGGAAGGGATCGGTGACCTGCGGGAGGTCATCGGCGCGCTGCTGACCTTCGTGCTCATCATCGCGGTGCTGATGCTGATCGTCTGCGCGATCGTGTGGGCGCTGTCGACCGCGAACGGCCACCACGCCGCCGCTACCAAAGCAAGGATCGGCGCCTGGACCGCCCTGGGCGCCGCGGTCCTGGCCGGCGGCGGGGTGGCGTGGCTGAACTGGCTGATCGACCTCGGCCAGCAACTCTGAATCACGCCCCACCAGCCGACCCCTCATCGGCTCCGCCCGTGTGGGGCGGGCGGTGCACCTGATCGACGAGAACGCTCATCTCGCCGACGCCCCGAAGGAGCACCCCGCTATGACCGTCCTGAGCCTGATCACCGAAACCACCGCCGCTGCCGCCACCACGTTGCCGGCCGTGCTGCCGATGGACATCAACATCGACCCCAACGACTCCGGCCTGCCCGGCATCAGCCAGCTCCGCACCATCGTCGGCGCGGTCATGACGGTCGGCCTCATCCTCTCCGTCCTGGCCTTGATCATCTCGGCGATCGTGTGGGGCTTCGGCGCCAACTCCTCCAACCCTCACCTGGCGGGCAGGGGGAAGATCGGCGTCCTCGTGAGCTGCGGCGCCGCCGTGATCTGCGGGGCGTCGGTGACGCTCATCAACTTCTTCTGGGACGTCGGCCAACAGGTCTGACCCCACCCACTCGACTCTGCTCGTTGAAGGAGTGATCTGCCGTGGGTGTGTGCGATATCCCCCTCGTCTCGACCGTCTGCGACACCGCCGGCGAAGCCGCCGCCAGCCTGGTCTCCGCCCCGTTCGACTGGCTCGCCGGCGCGATGGGCGCCGCCGCGGGCTGGTTGTTCGAGGCCGTGTGGTCGGTGTTCGACACCACCACCCTCGTTGACGTCACCAGCGACGAGTACGTGGCGGTCTACAACATCCTGTTCGGCATCGCCGTGTTCGTGATGCTGCTGTTCTTCTGCCTCCAGCTCATCACCGGCCTCATCAGACGCGACCCCACCGCCCTCAGTCGTGCCGCCCTCGGGTTGGCGAAATCGGTGCTCAGGAGCTTCGTGGTCATCACCCTCACCGCGTTGCTGTTGGAGATCGTCGACCAGCTCTGCATCGGCATCATCCAGGCCGCCGGGGAGACCACCGAGTCGATGGGCGACAAGATCACCCTCCTCGCTGCCGGCCTCGTCGGGATCAACATCGCCGCACCCGGGGTCGGGGCGATCATCACGATCTTCCTCGCCGGTCTCGCGATCAGCGCAGCCACGATCGTCTGGCTCAGCCTTCTGGTGCGGAAGGCGCTGCTGCTGGTCGCGATCGTGCTCGCGCCGCTGGCGTTCTCTGGGGCGTCGTGGGATGCGACGAAGGGGTGGATCAGCAAGTGGGCGATGTTCGTCATCGCCCTGATCGTTTCCAAGCTCGTCCTGGTCGTGATGTTCCTGGTCGCCATCACCCAAGTCTCCGCACCCATAGACGGGGACCTGGCATCAGTGGCTGACCCGGTCGCGGGGATCGTGCTCATGGCGATGGCCGCCTTCGCCCCCTACATGACCTACAAGTTCCTGAACTTCGTGGGCTTCGACATGTACCACGCGATTGGCTCGGAGCAGGACGCCAAGAACGCCCTCAACCGGCCCATCCCGACTCCGGCAAAGCCGCAGGGCGGTGCGGAGCCATCGAACAGGCCCTGCGGCGAGCACCGCAGTCCCAGCACGCCACGCCACACATAGGCCTGTGACCGCAGGAGGAGACACGAGCATGAACGACGACACTCCGAACGAGCACACGTCCGGCGAGGACTTCCACGACATCGAGAACTGGGCGGACGCTGACGAGACGCCGGACACCGATGACGTGGACAGCTTCGACGATGCCGACACGCCATCGGCGCCGCATCCGGTGAACTGGAACCTGCTGAGCGCCGACGACCTGGAAGCCGAGTGGCTCGCACTCAACGATTGGGTCGCGTGGCTGCGCCGCACCTACGGGCTGCCCGTCAGCGTGCTGCCGCCGTTCTGGCACCGCCATCCCGAGCTGGTGTGGGAGCTGTCAGCGCTGCATCTGCACTGGCTGGGTGCCTACGACCCCGAGCAGAACGCCTCGGCTGCGATCGGCTGGCACCGTGACTTCGCCGACGCTCGTGCTCGGCTGCGTGACTGGGTGGCCGCCTCGGGCACTCGACTGGATCATGACCGGCCCACCCGGCAGGCGGTCTGGCCTGGCGAGGAACCAGCCCCCGCGATCGAGGACATCACGATCGCCGACCGCGGTGAGGATTTCGTGCAGCACGTGTTCGAGCAGGTTCAGGCCCGCCGTGAAGCCGAGGACGCGTTCTTCGCCGGACTCGACCTCGGCACCGGAGAGCTGCCATGACCACCGGGGCCGAAAGCCCGAGCGTCCCCCCGGAGCGGATGCGCGACTACCGCGTCGAGGCCGAGTTGCGTCCCAGCCCCGACCTGCACAAGCTCGCCCAGGTGTTCATCGGGATGGCCCAGACCCGCGCCCGACAAGAACAACGGGAGAACGCCGGGCAGGAGATTCCTCCTGAGCCCACTGGTGGCCAGGGCGTAGAATCGTAAGCGTACGCATGCCAGCGGCCACCCAGGTGGTCGTGGTGTGGCGTCTTGTTCATTAGCCCTTCGTGGCCTACCCAGCCCGTCCACAAGCGGACGGCACGGGTCGTGTCTGTTTCCTACGTCGCACCGCACGAGCAGCCCCGCGCTCTCGTGTTGGCCCCACCTGTTGGGGAAGGAAACACGACCCATGAGCACCACACACCCTCCGCTGGCGACGGCGCCCGATCAGATCGGTGCGACCACGACGCTGGCGGTGACCTACCTGCGCGTCTCGACCAAGGAGCAGGCATCCAAGGGCGGCCAGGACGAAGGCTTCTCCATCCCGGCTCAACGTCAGGCGAACTTGCGCAAGGCCCAGGAGGTCAACGCGGTCATTGTCGAGGAGTTCGTCGACGCCGGCGAGTCCGCCCGCCAGGCCGACCGGCCCGCGCTGATGCAGATGATCGAGTACGTCAAGACCCACCCGGTGGCCTACTGCATCGTCCACAAGGTCGACCGGCTCGCGCGCAACCGCGCCGACGACGTCGCCATCCACCTCGCCCTCAAAGAAGCAGGCGTCCTGCTGGTCTCGGCGACCGAGAACATCGACGAGACCCAGAGCGGGATGCTGCTGCACGGGATCATGTCCACCATCGCGGAGTTCTACTCCCGCAACCTCGCCAACGAGGTCTCCAAGGGCATGAACCAGAAGGCAGTCACCGGCGGCACCAACGGCAAGGCCCCGATGGGCTACCTCAACGTCACCCGCCGCGACGAACTCGGTCGCGAGGTCCGCACCATCGACATCGACCCGCACCGCGGCCCGATCATCCGGTGGGCCTTCGAGGCCTACGCCACCGGGAACTACTCGGTGGCGACGCTGCGCGATGAACTCATCGACCGCGGTCTGACCACCGTGGCGACACCGAAGCGGCCCGCCAAGTCCCCAGCGCTGTCCTCGATCCACCGGATGCTGGCCAGCCCGTACTACAAGGGTGACGTGCAGTTCAAAGGCGCGACCTACGACGGCCTGCACGAACCCCTGGTTGCCTCCGAGGTCTGGTACCGGGTGCAGACCGTGCTCGCCGCCCACCAGGCCTCCGGCGAGAAGACCCAAGCCCACGAGCACTACCTCAAAGGCACCGTGTTCTGCGGCACCTGCGGCTCCCGCCTGATTCTCTCCAACGCCCGCAGCCGCAGCGGAGTGATCTACCCCTACTTCATCTGCGCCGGCAGACACTCCAAGCGCACCAACTGCGACCGCAAGTCCATGTTCGTGCCCGACGTCGAGGCCGCGGTCGAGGACCACTACCGCCGTGTGCAGATACCCGCCCACATCGTCACCGCGCTGCGCGAGCTGATCACCAGCGAGTTCGACCGGCTCTTCGCCACCGCCAAGACCGAACGCAAAGCACAGGTCGCCGAACGCGACCGCCTCGACGACGAGCGCACCAAGCTACTCCAGGCCCACTACGCCGGAGCCGTGCCACTGGACCTGCTCAAGACCGAACAGGACCGAATCGCCCGACAGATCGCGTTCCTCGACTCCCGCATCGAGGCCAGCGAGATCGAGTACGACCAAGCCCGCGCCCACCTGGATGACTGCCTGGCCCTGGCAGGCAACGCCCACGCGATCTACATGAGCATCGACGACTCGCTACGCCGCATCGCCAACCAGGCCTTCTTCGAACGCCTCACCGTCACCGACGACGACGCCATCGACGCCATCGACGCCGAACCAGGCGTGCCCTTCGACACCCTGCTCAACCCCGAAGTCCAGGCCACCGCCCTCGCCCGCCAGACAACAGGCGGAAACGGGACGGATCAAACCGGGAACGTCGCTGGTTTGAACAACGACGCTCTGGTGCCCTCGGTGAGACTCGAACTCACACTGTACGGGTTTTGAATCCGTTTCCTCTGCCAATTGGGATACGAGGGCGCGCGGTGGTGCGTCGCCTACTGTAGAAGATCGGCTCGCGGAGTCAACCACCGGTACCCTCCAACCATCGCTCGTCGGGCAGGCCCGCCCGGGCGGAGCGTGGCCGACCGTCGTCGCAGAGGAGAATGGTGACCATGAACGCTCCGCAGCCGCAGCAGGTGACGCCCCCCACCCGAGTTCTGGTCGCCGAGGACGAAGCGCTCATCCGTCTCGATCTCGTGGAGATGCTGCGGGACGAGGGCTACGACGTCGTCGGCGAGGCCGCGGACGGTCAGGAGGCCGTCGAACTGGCGACATCGCTGTCGCCGGATCTGGTCATCATGGACATCAAGATGCCGCGCCGCGACGGCATCGACGCCGCGCAGGAGATCGCGGCCGAGCGCATCGCGCCCGTCGTGATTCTCACGGCGTTCAGCCAGCGCGAGCTCGTCGAGCGGGCCCGCGATGCGGGGGCGATGGCCTATCTCGTCAAGCCGTTCTCGATCGCCGACCTCGTGCCCGCGGTCGAGCTCGCCACCAGCCGGTTCCGTGAGGTGACGGCACTCGAGCACGAGGTGGCCGATCTGTCCGGCCGGCTCGAGGCGCGCAAGCTGGTCGAACGCGCGAAAGGCGTTCTCATGGAACGCCAGGCGATGACCGAGCCCGAGGCGTTCCGCTGGATCCAGCGCGCGGCGATGGACCGCCGGTCGACGATGAAGGCCGTCGCCGAGATCGTGATCGAGACTCTGGCGGACCCGCCCGGCGAGTGAGCGCGCGCAACCGCCGCGGCAGGCAATTGCTAAGGCCGCGTTAACAATCGCGCCCGTCAGGTCACAGTACCGTCACGACGCCCTTCTGAGAAGTCGCGACGGCGTATATAGCGCTACCGTTCTCTCCCACAGTGGAAGTCGGTGGTCAGGGGAGCCCGTGACGGTTTCCTTCGCCTCCCGGCCTTCGCACCCGTCGAACAAGGAGAGTTGGATGGCAAGAAGGTCCCTCGTGCGCGGTGCCGCGGTCCTCGCCGCCGCATCGCTCGCGCTCGCAGGCTGCAGTTCCGACGACAGCGACGATGCCGCGGCCCCGGGTGGTGGCGACTCGTCGGCCGCCGCCGAGAGCACGGTCGACACCGACTGCACGCCCGAAGAGGCGACCGCGGGCGCCACGCCCGTCACCACGCCGCTCAAGATCGGCACGCTGCTGCCCGAGACCGGAAGCCTCGCCTTCCTCGGCCCGCCGGAGATCGCGGCGGTGCGACTGGCAGCGGAGGACGTCAACAGCGCGGGGGGTGTGCTCGGCCAGCCGATCGAGATCGTGCCCGGCGACTCGGGCGACACCACCACCGACACCGCCAACGCCACCGTCGACCGCGAACTCGCGGCAGGAGTCCAGGCGATCGTCGGCGCCGCGTCGTCGTCGGTGTCGCTCAAGGTCATCGACAAGATCACCAGCGCGGGCGTCGTGATGTTCTCGCCGGCCAACACCTCCGACCAGTTCATCTGCTATCCCGACAAGGGGCAGTACTTCCGGACGGCGCCCACCGACGTGCTGCAGGCGCAGGCGCTCGCGCAACTCATCTCGAACGACGGTGGCCAGCGCGTGTCGATCCTGGCGATGAACGACCCCTACGGCACGGGCCTCGCGCAGAACCTGCAGAACAATCTCGTCGACGCGGGTCTCGCGGAAGACCAGGTGCAGAAGATCGTGTACGACCCCAACGCGCAGTCGTACAACGCCGAGATCGATCAGGTGAAGAACTTCGGCCCGGACGCCGTCGCCGTCATCGGCTTCGACGAGTCGTCGCGCATCATCACCCGCATGCACGAGGTCGGCATCGGCCCGTCCGACGGCACCGCCGTGTACGGCGTCGACGGCAACATGGGCAACGCGCTCGGCGACGCCGTCGCTCCCGGCCTGCTCGACGGCATGCAGGGCACCACGCCACTCACCGACGTCGGCCCCGAGTTCCAGGCCCGGGTCAAGGCGGTCGACCCCAATCTCGTCGACTTCAACTACTCGGGCGAGTCCTACGATGCGACGGTCGTGCTCGCGCTTGCTGCCGAACAGGCGAAATCGACTGCGGGCGTGGACATCGCGGCGAACATCAACAGTGTCACGAAGGACGGGACGACGTGCACGTCCTATGCCGAGTGCCTTCCGCTCGTGCAGGCAGGCACCGACATCGACTACGACGGCATCACCGGCAAACTCGACTTCGCAGACGCGGGGGAGCCGTCGATCGGGTCCTACGGGCATCTGAAGTTCGACGCGCAGAACACGCTGGGCACCGAGGACTACATCGTCGTCGGCGAGTGAGCGCGCACCGAGAATGCGGGGCGCCCCGGCTGGTGCCGGGGCGCCCCGCCTCCTGTGGAGCCGCTTCTCGCGGCTACTTCTTCTCGCGGCTGCCGGCGAGCGTGCCGAGGTAGAGTTCGATCACCTTGGGGTCGTTCATGAGCCGTGGTCCGGTGTCGGTGTAGGCATTGCGGCCCTGGTCGAGGACGTAGCCGCGATCGCAGATCTGCAGGCAGCGTCGCGCATTCTGCTCGACCATGATGACCGAGACGCCTGCCGCGTTGATCGCCTTGCAGCGGATGAACACCTCGTCCTGGAACATCGGCGAGAGCCCGGCCGACGGCTCGTCGAGCAGCAGCACCGACGGATCCATCATCAGCGCGCGGCCCATCGCGACCATCTGCCGTTCGCCACCAGAGAGTGATCCCGCTTTGACCTTGCGGCGTTCGGCGAGCAGGGGGAACAGCTCGCTCACGAAGGCGAATCGTTCGGCGAACTTTTTGGGCCGCAGATAGATTCCCATCTCGAGGTTCTCCTCGATGGTGAGCGCAGGGAACACGTTGTTCGTCTGCGGCACGTAGCCGAGGCCCTTCTGCACGAGCACGTGCGCGGGCTTGGACGTGATGTCGTCGCCGCGGAGGGTGACCGTGCCCGAGCGCACCGGGATGAGCCCGAACAGTGTCTTGAGCAGGGTGGACTTGCCGGCACCGTTGGGCCCGATGATGCCGACGATCTCGCCGTCGCGCAGAAAGAAGTTGCAGTCCTCCAGGATGTTCACGCCCGGCAGGTAGCCCGCGACGAGATCGTCGGCCCGCACCAAGGCGTCCTCGGCGAGTTCCCGGTGCGCATCGCGGGTGGCGGCGCGCTCGGCAGGCGTCGGGCCCGGCCCCGCGGAGTCGGCGGGCGTGGAATCGGCGGGTGTCGCTTCGGAGTCGGTCATGACTTCCTGCTCTCCTCGTCGGACTCGGGCGGCGTACGGCCGAGTGCGGAATCGACGGTGACCTCGGGCTCGGCGAGGTCGCCACCGGCTTCGAGGGTGGCGATCTCGGCCTGCTCCAACCGTTCCGCGAGCACGGCCGTCGCGCCCACCGGATTGCCCTGCTCGTCGAACTCGAGTGCCTGATCGTGGTGGCTGCCCAGGTAGGCGTCGACGACGGCCTGGTTGTCGCCGAGTGCCTCGGGCGGAGATTCGGCGATGACCGTGCCCTGCGCCATGACGACGACCCAGTCGCTGATGTCGCGGATGACGTCCATGTCGTGCTCGACGAACACGACGGTCATGCCGTCGTCGCGCAGCGACTTGATGTGCTCGAGCAGATTCTGGGTGAGCGCCGGGTTGACGCCTGCCATCGGCTCGTCGAGCATCACGACGGTCGGTTCGGTCATCAGCGCACGCGCCATCTCGAGCAGCTTGCGCTGACCGCCCGACAGCGACCCGGCGAGGTCGTCGGCCTTGGCGTCGAGCTGGAACCGTGCCAGCACTTCCCGTGCGCGCGCCGTGATCTCGCGCTCCTGAGCGCGCCACGTCCACGGCATGAGCGCGCGTGCCATGTGCTCGCCGCGCTGCGCACGGGCACCGAGGCGCACGTTGTCGAGGACGGTGAGCTTCGAGAGCGCCCGCGTCAACTGGAAGGTGCGCACGACGCCGCGCCGTGCCACCTGGTGCGGATACAGCTTGCCCAGCGCTGTGCCGTCCATCGACCATGTGCCGCTGTCCGGGCGGTCGAAGCCGGTGAGCAGGTTGAACAGCGTGGTCTTGCCCGCGCCGTTCGGGCCGATGAGGCCGGTGATGCCGCCGCGCTGGATCTCGAGGTGTGCGACGTCGACGGCCGTCAGGCCGCCGAATGTGCGCGTCAGGTTCGACGCGACCAGCACCGGATCGGGTTTGGCGGCGCCGGGTTCGGGTGGGACCGTCGCGAACAGTTCGGCGCGTTCGTGTGCGCTCAGGGTCACGCGTCCGCCGCTCGACGCGGGCCCGGTATCGGTGTGGGACTCAGGCATTGAGTTGCACCTCCCGCTTGTTGCCGAGTATGCCCTGTGGGCGGAAGACCATGAGGACCGCGATGAGGATGCCGAGGAGTACGTAGCGCACGGCACCCACCTGCTGCTCGGTGAGATTCAGCAGCGGATCGGGGCCGGCGATGGCCTGGCGCAGCAATGCGTCCGGGATCGCGAGCAGGAACCAGAACAGCATCGCACCGACGACCGGACCGAACACCGTTGCGGCGCCGCCCAGAATGAGAGCGCCGAACGCGAAGAAGGTCTGGGCCGTCGAATAGAAGTCGGGGTTGATCGACTTCGTCTGCAGCGCGTTGAACACGCCGCCGAGGCCGCCGATCATGCCGCCCAGCACGAGCGCCTGCAGCTTGTAGACGAAGACGTTCTTGCCGAGCGACCGCGCCGCGTCCTCGTCCTCGCGTACCGCTTTGAGTACCCGGCCCCACGGACTGCGGCTGAGCAGGTACACGAACCCGCACAACACCAGCACGAGCGTCCATCCCACGACCATCGACCACAGGTCGTCGCCGTAGAACTTCACGCCGAGGAAGGAGTACTGCTTGCCCGAGTCGAACGGGCTGAGGTCGGTGAACGGGCCCGCGAAACCGAACAGGCCGTTCGTCGAGCCGGTCACCGAGTCCGACGCGGTGGACCGGAAGATCAACCGCAGGATCTCCGACGCGGCGATCGTGGCGATCGCCAGATAGTCGGCGCGCAACCGCAGAGTCGGTATGCCGAGCACGACGGCGAGCAGGCCGGACGCCGCGAGCCCGACGAGGATGCCGAGCCACAGCGGCTGCTGATAGGTGACGGTCATGATGCCGACCCCGTAGCCGCCGAGCAGCGCGAAGCCGATCTGGCCGAAGTTGAGCAGACCCGCGTACCCGAAGTGCAGGTTCAGTCCGATCGCGAGCAGCGCGTAGAACACGGCGGACGGGCCGATCAACTGTGCGAACGACACCTGGAGTGCCGAAACGATGTCCATGGCCGATCACCCGATCCTTTGCCGCGAGCCGAGGATGCCCTGTGGGCGGACGATGAGGATGAGGATCAAGATCAGCAGGCCTCCGATGTACTTGAGGTCCGGGTCGAGGACGAGCGTCGACAGCTGCACGACGACACCGACGATGACGCAGCCCAGCAGGGCGCCGTACGCGGTGCCCAGGCCGCCGAGGGTGATGCCGGCGAACATCAGCAGCAGCAGCTTGAAGCCCATCTCCCACTGCACGCGCCCCCCGAGTTCGGACAACCCGAACAGCACCCCGCCGAGTGCCGCCAGGCCGCCACCGAGCCCCCACACCACGAGAATGACCCGCTCGACGTCGATTCCCGAGGATGCGGCGAGATCCCGGTTGTCCGCGACCGCACGCATCGCCTTGCCGATGCGCGTCTTCTGCAGCAGCAGTGCGACGCCCACCAGGACGACGATGCTCACGACGATCGTCGCGATGTTGACGTTCGTGATCGCGAACGGGCCCCATTCGTGCTGCACCTGCGCCTGGTAGTCGTCGAAGGGCTCCGAGCGGTCCGAGAAGAAGATCAGGATGAGGTAGCGGACGGCGATCGCGAGGCCGATCGAGACGACCAGCTGCGGTATCAGCCCGGTTTTGCGTCTTCGCAACGGTTTCCAGATACCGAGGTTCGCGATCAGGCCGATCGCGATGCCGGTGAGTACGGCGAGGACCGTTGCCGGGATCAGTTGGATGCCGACGGTGACGTTGAAGACCCATGCTGCGACGGCGCCGAGCGTGACGAGCTCACCGTGCGCGAAGTTGGTGAGCCCGGTGGTGCCGAAGATCAGGCTCAGCCCCACGCCGGCGATCGCGATCACGAGACCGAACCGGAGGCCGTCGACGAGGAGCCGGATCACCTTCTCCCACATCGGAACAGCGTTGCCGGTGCGCGCCTCGCCGAAGGAGAACACCACCGCGTTGATCTTGCCCGCAGCGACAGTGCGTTCGACGGCGCCCTGCACGCTGACGCCGTCGGGCAGGGTGTCCTCGGCGACCTCGAAGGTGTAACTGCCGGGAGGAACGGACAGCTCCCACTTGCCGGCTGCCACCGATTCGGTGGACGCGATCTCCGTGCCGGTGTCGTCGAGCGCCCGCACCGTGACACCTTCGAGCCGCTCGCCGCCGTTGTTGAGGCTGCCGCTCACCGGCACGCCGCCTTCGGTGGGCGAGGGCGGAGCCGATGGCGGTGGCTCGATCGGCTGTGCCGATGCTGTGGGAGGCCCCGAACCCGGCACGGTCGAACCGAGCAGCACCGGCGCCGACACGAGTGCGGCGAGGATGCCGAGCAGAGCGATGACGAATGCCGCGCCGATGCGGCGGGTGTGCGGTTCCGTGCGGGTCCGCTCCGGTGGTGACGCCACGCAGGTCCTCCGGGATAGGGGTTCAGTTGTGACACGTGACGAGCGGCACCACCGCCGTGCACGAGGTGAACGGACTCTAAACCGATCGCGACGACTTTTCGCGCTGGACGGAATGCCTGAAATGTTGCGGTTGCGTATCCGTCCACGTCGGCGCGCGGAAGAGTGCACGCATCCATGGGTGTGTGTCGTGTCGCCGTGCGTCCCTAGACTGTGGGTGTGAGCCCTGCATCCCGATCCGCCGTGTCCGCGCCCGCTCCGTCGACCTCGGGTGAGGTGACCAGCGAGGACGAGCAGCAACCCACCCTGATGCTGCTCGACGGGCACTCGCTCGCGTTCCGTGCGTTCTACGCGTTGCCCGCCGAGAACTTCAAGACGCACAGCGGCCAGACCACCAATGCGGTCTACGGGTTCACCTCGATGCTGATCAACCTGCTGCGTGACGAGAAGCCGTCCCACGTCGCGGCGGCGTTCGACGTGTCGCGCAAGACCTTCCGGGCCGAGATGTACGCAGGCTACAAGGCCAACCGCAGCGCCGCGCCGGACGAATTCAAGGGGCAGGTCGAGGTCACGAAGGAAGTGCTGGGGGCGCTCGGCATTCCGGTCATGGCCGAAGAGGGCTACGAGGCCGACGACATCATCGCGACCCTCGCGACCCAGGCGAAAGCGAGTGGCTTCCGCATTCTCGTCGTCACGGGCGATCGCGACTCGCTCCAGCTCGTCAGCGACGACCTCACGGTGTTGTACCCGCGCAAGGGCGTGTCCGAACTCACCCGCTTCACACCCGAGGCCGTCGAGGAGAAGTACGGTCTCACGCCGGAGCAGTACCCCGACTACGCGGCGCTGCGCGGCGACCCGAGCGACAATCTGCCGGGCATCCCGGGCGTCGGCGAGAAGACCGCAAGCAAGTGGATCCGCGAGTACGGATCGCTGTCGGCTCTGGTCGACAACGTCGACAAGGTCAAGGGCAAGGTGGGCGACGCGCTGCGCGAGAACCTCTCGAGTGTGCTGCTCAACCGCGAGCTCACCGAGATGGTGCGCGACGTCGCGCTGCCGTACACCCCCGACCAGCTCGTGCTGGGACAGTGGGATCGCGAACGCATCCACACCTTGTTCGACGACCTCGAGTTCAAGGTGCTGCGCGATCGGCTGTTCGACACGCTCGCGCCGCAGGAGCCCGAAGCGGAGGAGGGTTTCGAGGTCCGCGGTGGCAGGCTCGAGCCCGGCGCGGTCGCGGCCTGGCTCGAGGCACACGTGTCGTCCGGCGAGCGGGCAGGCGTCTCGGTCGTCGGATCGCGCACGCCGTACGGCGGCGACACCACGGCGCTCGCGCTCGCCGCGTCCGACGGCGAGGGCGCCTACGTCGTCACCGCCGACCTGACGCCGGACGACGAGGCCGCGCTCGGTGCGTGGCTCGCCGATGCGTCGAAGCCGAAGGCTCTGCACGAGGCGAAGTGGGCGATCCACGCGCTGCGCGGCCGTGGCTGGACGCTGCGTGGTCTGTCGAGTGACACCGCACTCGCGGCGTACCTCGTGCGGCCGGGCCAGCGCACGTTCACACTCGACGACCTGTCGTTGCGCTACCTGCACCGGGAGCTGCGCATCGAAGACGACGGCGACACGCAACTGTCCCTGCTCGACGAGGACGACAGCGACGTCAAGGCGGCGCAGACCCAGATCCTCGCGTCGCGCGCGGTCCTCGATCTCGCGGCGGCGCTGGACGCCGAACTCGAGGCCATCGAGTCGCTGTCCCTGCTCGACGACATGGAACTTCCGCTCCTCGCCGTGCTCGCCGACATGGAGGCGACGGGCATCGCGGTCGGCTCCGAGCACCTGCACGACCTGCAGAGCACGTTCGCGGGCCTGGTCAACGACGCGGCCCAAGCCGCATACGCCGTGATCGACAAGCAGATCAATCTCGGCTCGCCCAAACAGCTTCAAGTCGTCCTGTTCGACGAACTGGGCATGCCGAAGACGAAGAAGACCAAGACCGGGTACACCACCGACGCCGACGCGCTGCAGGGGTTGTTCGACAAGACCGGGCACCCGTTCCTCGAACACCTCCTCGCGCACCGCGACGCGTCGCGGCTCAAGGTCACGGTCGACGGCCTGCTCAAGACGGTGGCCGACGACGGCCGCATCCACACGACGTTCAACCAGACGATCGCGGCGACCGGCCGCCTGTCGTCCACCGAACCGAACCTGCAGAACATCCCGGTCCGCACCGACGCGGGCAGGCAGATCCGGGACGGTTTCGTCGTCGGCGAGGGCTTCGAGACGCTCCTCACCGCCGACTACAGCCAGATCGAGATGCGCATCATGGCGCACGTGTCCGGCGACGAGGGGCTGATCGAAGCGTTCAACACGGGGGAGGACCTGCACAGTTTCGTCGGCTCGCGCGCGTTCGGTGTGCCGATCGAGGAGGTCACACCCGAGTTGCGCCGCCGCGTCAAGGCGATGTCGTACGGCCTCGCGTACGGGCTCAGCGCATACGGTCTCGCGGCACAACTCAAGATCTCCACCGAGGAAGCCCGCGAGCAGATGGACGCCTACTTCGCGCGGTTCGGCGGCGTCCGCGACTACCTGCGCGAGGTGGTCGAGCAGGCGCGACGCGACGGTTACACGTCCACGTTGTACGGGCGCAGGCGTTACCTTCCCGACCTCAACAGCGACAATCGCATGCGCCGCGAGAACGCCGAACGTGCGGCGCTCAACGCGCCGATCCAGGGCACTGCTGCCGACATCATCAAGGTCGCGATGATCGACGTGCACCGCTCACTGCAGGATGCGGGCCTCCGTTCGCGCATTCTGCTCCAAGTACACGACGAGCTGGTCCTCGAGGTGGCTCCGGGCGAGTGCGGCGACGTCGAAGCGCTCGTGCGACGTGAGATGGCCGGTGCGATCGACCTCTCGGTCCCCCTCGAGGTGTCCGTCGGCACCGGGCGCAGTTGGGATGCCGCCGCCCATTAGGCCTCTGCGCACCGTGCGCACTGTGCGAGTCCGGGCACTCGCTTTTCGCGCACGGCGCCGACGCACAGTTCAGGCTACTCCCTCGGGTAGACGGCAGCCCGTATCGACGCTGATCACGGTGTTGCCCCCGTCGCCGAGCGTGGGCGACGTCGATCGGCTGTCACAGCTGGTCCCGCCGCCCGAGCGGGTCCTGCTGAATCCGGTCCCAGGCCTCCTCCTCCTGGTCGATCGCGTGGTGCTCGGGGCCCGGTTCGCGGCGGCCGCGGCTATCGGTGAAGGTCGAGAGCTGCGAGACGCGGGCGTCTTGCAGTACGTCGCGCATCGCGGCCTCGACGCGAGGCTCCTTGTCGCGCAGAGCGATTCGGTACGCCTCGAGGACAGTCTCCGGCTTGACGGATGCCGGCCCGTCGATCGAAATAATCGTGTTGTCGGCGCTCACCTGCACAGTGACACCGTCCACGGTGCCCACGCCGCGGATCTGCTCCACCGCCAGTTGCGCACGCCGGACCTTCGCGCCCAGTTCTTCATGATTGCCGTGTGTCACGACGTCGGAGGCGGTGGGGGCGCCGAGTTGGCAACGGCTTCGGGCAGGCGGCAGCCGGTGTCGATGCCGATGAGCGTGTTGCCCATGTCGCCGAAACGGATTGCGGTGCCTTCTTTGCTGTAGAAGCGCACGTCTCTGTTGCCTGGTTCGTTGTGGAAGGTTTCGACTTCGGTGGCGCCCAGTTCGGAGGCAAGCTCGCGGGCGCGCTGCAGCGCTTGTGGCCATATGCTGTCGGGGATGGACCCCTTTGCGACGTAGTTCGGTATCGCCACCAGCTTGCCGTCGGTCTGGTCGTAGGGCCGGTGACATCCGGATTGGCTTCTGCTGTCCATCCATTCCCACTGCAAGTGGGGGGCAAGGCTGGTGATGTAGGCGCCGAGTTCTTCGGCGACGCGCTGTGCGTGGGCTTCGGTGGCTTCGAGGGTGGGGAGTTCGGTGAGGCGTTGTGCGGCTGCCGCGGTGTCTTGTTCGCCGGTGGCTTCGTAGGGGTTCTTGGTCACGTCTCCACATCCTGTCAACGCTGCGGCAACTGCGAGGCCTGCCGCGACGGCGCGGATCGGTACGTGGACAGGTCGCCGCCGTCTCCGTCGGGCACCGGACCCGTATTGGATGCTGGTCACGGCGTCGGGGGCGGTGGCGTCGAGTTGGCATCGGCTTCGGGCAGGCGGCAGCCGGTATTCATGCCGATCACAGTGTTGGTGCCACTGAGCAGTGTGAGCGCGGTGCCTTCTTTGCTGTAGAAGCGAATATCTCGATTTCCGGGCTCATCGTGGAACGTTTCGACTTCGGTGGCGCCCAGCTCTGCGGAAAGTTCGCGGGCGCGCTGCAGCGCCTGAGGCCACACGTGATCTGGAATGAGGCCAGGTGCCATGAAATTCTGCAGCTTGACCTCTTTGCCGTTCGTCTGGTCGTACGGACTGGTGCAACTGGATTGGCTGCGAGTGCGCGTCCGCTCCCACTGCAGTTCAGGGGCGAGGCTGGTGATGTAGGCGCCGAGTTCTTCGGCGACGCGGTGTGCGTGGGCTTCGGTGGCTTCGAGGGTGGGGAGTTCGGTGAGGCGTTGTGCGGCTGCCGCGGTGTCTTGTTCGCCGGTGGCTGCGTAGGGGTTCTTGGTCACGTCTCCACATCCTGTCAACGCTGCGGCAACTACGAGACCTGCCGCGACGGCCCGGATCGGTACGTGGACAGGTCGCGGCTTCGGGCGTCGGAGTGGTCTGGCGAGCTCGCAATTGATGTGTGTCATGGCGTCGGAGGCGGTAAGGGGGTTCTGTTGGCAACGGCCTCGGGTAGACGGCATCCGGTATCGGCGCTGATTACCGCATTATCCAGGTTGAGGAACCGGACTGCTGTCCCTTCTCGGCTGTAGTACCGCAGATCTCGATTTCCCGGTTCGTCGTGGAAAGTCTCGAGCTCGGTGGCGCCCAGGGTTTCGGCGAGTGCGCGCGCTCGCTCCACAACTCGAGGCCACACACTTTCTGGTATCGGATCCTGGGCCACATAGGCTGGCAGCGCAACCAACTTGCCCTCGGTTTGGTCGTATGGCCGGTGGCAACCTGACTGAGTGCGACTGCGCTTCCATTCCCACTGCAAGTGAGGCGCGAGGGTCGTTATGTAGGCGCCGAGCTCTTCCGCAATGCGCTGTGCGTGGGATTCGGTGGCTTCGAGGGTGGGGAGTTCGGTGAGGCGTTGCGCGGCTGCCGCGGTGTCTTGTTCGCCGGTGGCTTCGTAGGGGTTCTTGGTCACGTCTCCACATCCTGTCAACGCTGCGGCAACTGCGAGGCCTGCCGCGACGGCGCGGGGCAGGGAGTACTTCATGCTGGGGCCAGTCCTTTCACGAGGTCGAGGAACCCGGTGGCAGGACCTGCCGATCCCACGACCGCCTTATCCGGCATGCCGCCCACGATCATCGCCGTGTTGTAGCCCGTCGTGCGGAGTTGGCCGTTGTCGCCGAGCCGCGGGTACTCGCTGTGCCCTGTGGCTCCCTCTCGAACGTCACCGCCTGGCAGTGTGATGGACTCGGTCTCGAGGTTGGTGAACCCGGGAATGTACCCGGGGCTGAGGCCGAAGCGGTTCAGGTGCGCTACCGGGTCGTCGTGCGCCGTCATCACGTATGCGTGGCCGGGTTCGACATTCAGTTTGCCGACGGCATCGTTGAATGGGCTGTGGCCGGTGTCCAGCCCCGGCGATCCGTACACCACCATGTCGTCGACGACGCCGGGCTCGGTCTGCTGGAGTGCCATGCCGGTGACCACGGAGCCGTACGAATGGCCCAGCGCGGTGAGATGAGGATCCTCGGCGTTCGAGACGTCGAGGCCCTTGTAGAAGCTGGACAGAGCCGGGGCACCGGCTTTCGCGTTCCCCTCGGTAGCCACCTGCAGCGCGCCGGCGGCCTTGTCGTCGAGATCGCCGCTCAACTGCGGCGCGTCGTACCCGATCCAGGCCACAGAGGCAACCGACTCGGATGCGCGGCCATCCTTGTCGAGTCGCAACTCCGCTTCGTCCTTGAGCCTCGACGCCTCGCCCACCATCGAATCCAACGAACCACCGACAGTGGTGTTCAGCCCCGGTGCCGCGACCGAGACGTGGTCGGATTCGTCGGGATTGCCGACGGCCACGGCGGCATGGGTCTGGGCGCCGCTCTCGGTGTCCAGAACCAACAGCATCCGGTTCGAGTCTTCGTCGAGCGTCTGTTTGATCGCATTCAGATCGTCGAGCTTGCCTGCCTTGTCGCCGCCGTGCGCGGCGCGTGCGAGTTCGTCGTCGAGCTTCATCTGGTTGTAGTGGTCGCGGTCGATCGCAGGCAGCCCGTCACGATTTCCGATGTACTGATCGTGCTCGTACAGCGCATCCTTCTCGGCAGGTGACAGCGTCTCCCACAGGTCGTGAAGCTGCTGCGGATCGGTGGGCAACTCGGCGTTCCCGTCCAGAATGCGCTGTACCGGACCACTGATCGTCCCCTCGGGACTGCTCTCGAGATCGGTCAGGTCGGTCCGCGCGTCCTGGATCGCTCGGGCTGCCTCGTTCTCGGCGGCGGCGAAGTCGGCCAGTTGCTGTTTGATGCGACTTTCGAGCCCCGCAGCCTGATCGTTGAGCTGCTGCTGCGTCATCGCCGCCAGGATCGAGACGTCGCTGCCCGGCATCGTGGGCGCCGTCACCGAGCCGTCGTCGGTCACCGACATGCCCGCGGCAGCCGCCTCGAGGTCCACGATCGCGAGCAGGGCGGTCCGGATGTCGCCGAGGCGGGCGCCGAAACTCGAGTACTGTTCGGCGAGCGCAACGACGGCGGTGTCGATATGTGTGCCGGCCAACTTCTCCGACAGCGCCCGCGCCGACGCAGCCGCCGCGGCGTCACCCTGCCAACCGCTCGCGACGCCGTCAACGGCGCGTTCCATCCGGCCCACCTGGTCGGCGAAGTCCGAATTCTTCGCGAGCAACTCTCGGCCGAACGAGACCATGGTGTCGGGCCTGCAGCCGCGCACATGCGCGATCCCGGGCATCAGAGTCCGCTCTCGTAGCTGTGCAACTGACCGGCGAAGGCGCTGTCCACCGACTCGTAGCTGCTCGCCGTCGCGTCGCACGCCGTCGACATCTGCCGGATACTCGCCCCGATATGCCGGTACGCATCCAGCACCGCGGTGGTGGACTGTTCGGTGGCGGGCGCGATCGGTGAGCCAGGCATCGTGACCGTCGCGGTGACCGCGATGCCCTCGATCGTGTCCGAAACGCCCGACAGTGTCCCTGCGAGTGTGCGAAGCGCATCCGCGTCGGCTTTCAGAAGATCCCCCACCGTGCCCCCCATTCGAGTCCCCGGGTGCCCCCACTCGGGTGTCGCCCAGGCAGACTACCAGGGCATCCGCCACGTCGGCGCCCGAAAAGGGGCCGAGCTCGGTGAGCTCGGCCCCTGTGGTGCCGGAACGCCGGGGCGTCAGAACGCAGGCGTCACTCGGCGCCGCTGCTCTGCTCCGCGATCTGCTTGCGCACCTCGTCCATGTCGAGCGCCTTGACCTGCGTGACGAGGTCCTCGAGCGCGGCGGGCGGAAGGGCGCCCGCCTGGTTGAACACGAGAACGCCCTCGCGGAAGGCCATGATCGTGGGGATCGAGCGGATGTTCGCGGCCTGCGCGATGCCCTGCTCGGCCTCCGTGTCGACCTTGCCGTGCACGACGTCGGGATGCTCCTCCGACGACGCCTCGTAGGTCGGGGCGAAGGAGCGGCACGGGCCGCACCACGACGCCCAGAAGTCGACGAGCACGACGTCGTTGCCGGTCACGATGTCGTCGAAGTTCTGCTGCGTGAGTGTCTGGGTTGCCACGGGGTTCCTTTCGTCGTGCGGACATCTCCGCGTCAGGTCGGTGGCGGACACGGCTCGGAGGTGGCACACCTCATGCCGTACGCCTGCCTCTCGACCGACTCAACACCGTCTGCGGCGTGATTGTTCCGATTGTCCCCGACACGGCGGTGCCGTGCCGGAAGACCACGAACGTCGGCTCAGGCCGGCTGCTCGAGCTCGCTCGCGCGGAAGGTGCGACGGTAGGCCTGCGGGCTGGTGTGTCGCAACCGGGCGAAGTGCTGGCGGAGCACCGCGGCGCCGCCGAAGCCGACTCGATCGGCGATGGTCTCGACGGGCAGATCGGTGTTCTCCAGGAGGTCCTGTGCCGCGTACACGCGCTGGTCTGCGATCCATCGAGCGGGAGTGGTCCCCGTCTCGGCCTGGAAGCGACGAGCGAACGTCCGCGGCGACATCGCCGCCTTGGCGGCGAGAGCGGCAACGCTCGTGGTGGTGGCGAGATTCGCCGTGATCCAGTCCAGCAGCGGCGACAACGAATCGTCGGAGCATTCGGGCAACGGCATCGCGACGTACTGTGCCTGGCCGCCGTCGCGGTGCGGCGGCACGACCATGCGCCGCGCGATGGTGTTCGCCACCCGCGCACCGTCCTCCTTGCGGACGATGTGGAGCAGCAGGTCGATGCCTGCCGCGGTGCCCGCGCTGGTGAGCACCGGATCGTCGTCGACGTAGAGGACGTCGGGGTCGACATGTGCGGACGGGAATCTGGCAGCGAGTGCGGCCGCGTGCATCCAGTGCGTGGTGCACCGCCTACCGTCCAGCAGGCCCGCCGCGCCGAGGACGAAGGCACCGGTACACAGGCTCGCAACGCGGGCGCCGCGGTCCACGGCCTCACGCAATTTCGCGTGCAGCGGTGCGAGGCACGAGTCCGGTGCGTGGTCGCTCGGCGCACAGATCATGGTCCCTCCCGGGTCGATCTCCTCGCCGCCTGCGGGGACGACGACCAGATCGGCCTCGTCGAGGAGATCGAGATCGTGTGGGACGTCGATCGCGTACCCGTAACGCGTGCGGACGGGCTCCGGGGACGCCGCGACGAGAGAGAAGTCGTAGACGGGAAGGCCCTGATCGGACCGGTCGAAGCCGAACACCTCGCACACGACGCCGAGTTCGAACATCTCGACGCGCGGAGGCAGGGGTACCACGACCTTCTGCACCATGTACCCGAGTATGGCGGAACACCGGCATCTGTGGCAGGAAAACGACGGGGAATGTCGTTTGTGCCACTTTCCGGCGCGTGCCGCCGAGTCGAAGCTGGGGGCATGATCATTCTCGCGCTGGTCACAGCACTTTTCGTGGCCCTCGACCTCGCGGTTCTGCTCGACGGGCGGGGCCGCCGAGGCGTACTTCCCGACACCCACCTCGACTCGTCACCGCACGGCGATCTCCGGTTCTGACCGGTCCGTCACGGCGGCGGTGTGAGCAGCCACTCGCGTTTCGCGTCGCCGTCCCACCGGCGCAGTGCCACGCCGTGGCCGTCGAGGTCGTCGCCGCCGACGGTCGTGACCACCTCGCCGAGCCGATCCGCCCGCACGCGCCGCGACAGCGTCACATGCGGTGTCCAGTGCCCCGGTGCGATGTGCGGCGGTATCCGCGGCTTTTCTCCCGTGCCGACGGCGACGTCGAACACACTGCGCTGCAAGGACAACAAGCTCGCGGTCGGGACCACCTGGCGCGCGACCGTGACGTGCCTGCTGCCGAAACAGATCAGGCCGCCGAGACGGATGGGCAGCGACTGCGGCGAGAACGCTCGCCGCAGCGCTTCTTCGGCCTCGTCGGGAATCGCGTGCGCCACGAACAGCGTGACGTGCGGCCGGTTCGACTCGGCCTGCACCCGATGCAGGCTCGCGATGCCGCGGTCCCACAACGCAGCCCACTGCGCGCGCACGGCCGCGTCCGTATCGGGATCGAGGAGTAGTTCCACCGACTGAACCATGGTGCGTAATCATGGCTCCCATGACGCGCGAGGTGGGAGTGAATCGCAGCAGCGGCGGCAACGACATCGGAGGCGGCGAGAAGGCGACCCGGGTACGCATCGGCCGCATCGACGGCGACGGCATCGGGCACGAGGTCGTGCCCGCCGCGGTGGCAGTCGTCGAATCCGCGGCCGCGGCGATCGGTGGCGTCGAGATCGACTGGGTGCCACTCGTGATCGGACACGACGCGATCGAGCGGTTCGACACGCCGCTGCCGGACGCGACGCTCGACGCGCTGACCGAGCTCGACGCGTGGATCCTCGGCCCCCACGACAACGTGTCCTATCCCGAGCGCTTCCGGGACACTCCGGCGCCCGGAGGCGCCATCCGGAAACGGTTCGGGCTGTACGCGAATGTGCGGCCGGCGCGCGCGTTCGAGCACGTGCGGGCGACGGTCCCCGGCATGGACCTCGTGATCGTCCGGGAGAACAGCGAAGGCCTCTATGCCGACCGGAACATGGCGCGCGGCAGCGGTGAGTTCATGCCGACCGCCGACGTCGCGCTCGCGGTCGGTGTCGTCACGAGGGCCGCGACCGAGCGCATCGCGCGTGTCGCGTTCGCACTCGCGCGGAAAAGGCGCAGACGCGTCACGATCGTCCACAAGGCGAACGTCCTGGCGATGACCACGGGGCTGTTCCTGCACGTGTGCCGTGAGGTCGCCGCCGACTATCCCGACGTGCAGGTCGACGACGAGCACGTCGACGCGATGGCCGCACTGCTCGTGCGCCGTGGCGGCGATTTCGACGTCGTGGTCACCGAAAACCTGTTCGGCGACATCCTGTCGGATCTCGCGGGGGAGTTGTCGGGCTCGCTCGGCACCGCGCCGTCGATCAACGCGTCCGGCACGCAGGTGATGGCGCAGGCGGCGCACGGCGCGGCGCCGGATATCGCAGGACACAATCGGGCCAATCCCACCGCGATCATGCTGTCCGCGGCGATGATGCTCGACCACCTCGCACTCGCGCGCGGCGACCGACGGCTCGCGGAGGTCGCCGCGCGCGTCGAGCGTGCGGTGCGCGAGACGATCTCGTCCGGTGTCGCCACCGCGGACCTCGGTGGCGGCGCGTCGACCGGCGAGTTCACCGAGACCGTGTGTGCACGCGCCCGCCGGTGGTGAACTGGACACGGTGACCATCCCGGTGCGGGCGGCCCGACGCTGCTGGTTTCCGCCGTCCCCGGACGGGCCGATACGATCTGCGAGTCGTCAGGAGGAAAGTTCAGTGATCCGCATGTCTTCGTCGCGTCCACACGCACGTCGTGCGTGGGCCGCGCTCGTGGGCATCGCGATCCTCGCGACGGCCGCGTGCGTCGACAACACCGCCGCCGAGATGCCGGGCGTCGACGCGGCGCCCGTCGAGGTCGAGGCGGTTCCGGACATCGCGTCCCGGCTGCCGGCGCCGGTGGCATCGTCGGGAGTCCTGCGGGTGGGCGTCAACGTCCCGTATGCGCCCAACGAGTTCAAGGACCCCAACGGCGAGATCGTGGGCTTCGACGTCGACCTCATGAATGCGCTTGCGTCCGTCCTCGGTCTCACCGCGCAGTTCAACGAGGCGGACTTCGACCGCATCATCCCCGCGGTCGAGGCCGGTACTTACGACCTCGGGATGTCGTCGTTCACCGACACGAAGGAACGCGAGGAGACCGTAGACTTCGTGACCTACTACCACGCGGGCAGTCAGTGGGTACAGCCCCCGGGCGGCGACGTCGACCCGGAGAACGCGTGCGGTCTGCGGGTCGCGGTGCAGACGGCGACGAGCCAGGATCTCGAAGAGCTGCCCGCACGCAACCAGGAGTGCCTCGACGCGGGGCGGCCCGCCATCGACATCCTCAAGTACGACAGCCAGGACGACGCCGCGCAGGCGGTCGCGCTCGGACGTGTCGATGCGATGTCGGCCGATTCGCCGGTCGCCGCGTACGCGGTCGAGCGTGGCGACGGACAGCTCGAACTGACCGGCGGTGTCTTCGACGCCGCCCCGTACGGGTGGGCGGTGGCGAAAGGGTCGCCGCTCGCACCGGTGCTGCGCGACGCGATGCAGCACCTGATCGACGACGGCGCCTATCGCACGATCGCGGAGAACTGGGGAGTCGAGAACGGGCTCGTCGAAACCTCCGTCGTCAACGGCGCCACCAGCTGACCCCCGACCGTGAGTGACGTGCCGTGACTGAATCCTCCCGACCAGACAACTCCGCCGGTGCAGTGCCCGCTTCGGCGACCATCGAAGCGGTGCCGCTGCGGCGCCCCGGCAGGTGGGTCGCGGCCGTCGTCGTGGTGGCGCTGCTCGCGCTGTTCGTCTACGGGGCCGCCACCAACCCTGCCTACCGGTGGGACACCTACGCGCAGTACCTGTTCGACGCGCGGGTGTCCGAGGCCGCGCTCGTCACGATCGAGCTGACCGTCCTCGCGATGGTGATCGCGGTCGTCCTCGGCGTGATCATCGCGGTCATGCGGCTGTCGCCGAACCCCGTGCTGCGCGGCGCCGCGTGGGGCTATCTGTGGGTCTTCCGCGGTACGCCGGTGTACGTCCAACTCGTGTTCTGGGGCCTGTTCCCGTCGATCTACAAGCAGATCGACCTCGGCGTGCCGTTCGGGCCGACCTTCGCGAGCTTCGACATCCAGTCGCTCAACCAGGCGTTCCTGTTCGCGGTGATCGGCCTCGGTCTCAACGAGGCCGCGTACATGGCCGAGATCGTCCGCGCGGGTATCAACTCGGTGCCGGAGGGACAGACCGAGGCGTCCGTGGCGCTCGGCATGTCGTGGCCCCAGACGATGCGCCGCACGGTCCTGCCGCAGGCGATGCGGGTGATCATCCCGCCGACGGGCAACGAGCTGATCGGCATGCTCAAGACGACATCCCTGGTCGCGGCCATCCCGTTCACGCTCGACCTCTACGGCCGCGTGCGCGACATCTCGGGCGCGAACTTCCAGCCGATTCCGCTGCTCCTCGTCGCCGCGACGTGGTATCTCGCGATCACGAGCGTGCTGATGGTCGGCCAGCACTATCTCGAGCGGTACTACTCGAAGGGCATGTCGCGTCAGTTGACGGCACGCCAGCAGCGGGCGGCAGACAACCTCCGCGCCAAGCCCATGGGAGACGAGCCGAAGTGAGCCAGACGAACCCGAACGAGGCATCCCCGAACCCGGCGCGGCCGATGGTGCGAGCCGAAGGCGTCCGGAAGAACTTCGGCACCCTCGAGGTGCTCAAGGGCATCTCGCTCGAGGTGCAGCGCGGCCAGGTGCTGTGCATCATCGGGCCGTCCGGTTCCGGCAAGTCGACCTTCCTGCGCTGCATCAACCACCTCGAGAAGATCAACGCGGGCCGCCTGTACGTCGACGGCGAACTCGTCGGCTACCGCGAGAAGAACGACAAGCTCTACGAGTTGCACCCGCGGGAGGCCGCGCGCCAGCGCCGCGACATCGGGATGGTCTTCCAGCACTTCAATCTGTTTCCGCATCGCACCGTGCTCGAGAACGTGATCGAAGCGCCGATCCAGGTGAAGAAGGTCGCCAAGCGCGACGCCGAGGCCACGGCGCAGGATCTGCTCGCGCGGGTCGGGTTGAGCGACAAGGCGGGCGTGTACCCGGCGCAACTGTCCGGTGGACAACAGCAGCGTGTCGCGATCGCGCGCGCCCTCGCGATGGATCCCAAGCTGATGCTGTTCGACGAGCCGACCTCGGCGCTCGACCCCGAACTGGTCGGCGAGGTGCTGGGTGCGATGAAGCGGCTCGCGTCGGACGGCATGACGATGGTCGTCGTCACGCACGAGATGGGCTTCGCCCGCGAGGTCGCCGACCAACTCGTGTTCATGGACGGGGGAGTGGTCGTGGAAGCGGGCCCGCCACGCGAGGTGCTCGAGAACCCGCAGCACGAGCGCACGAAGACCTTCCTGTCGCGGCTGCTCTGACCGTCCCGGTCGCGTGTGCTCTGACCCGCCCCGGTCGCGTGTGCTCGAGGTCCCCCGGTGTGTCAGGCAGGTTTGCGGCAGCTGAAGATCGCGGTGCCGGGGAACAGCTGACCGCGCAGCGGGCTCCACTGGCCCCACTCGCGATCGAGCCACTCGGGCCATTCCGGCTCCACGATGTCGCGGAGCTCGAGCCCGGCCGCGACGATCTCCCGCACCCGATCGCCGATCGTGCGGTGGTGCTCGACGTACACCGGGACGCCCGCGTCGTCGACCTCGACGTACGGCGACCGGTCGAAGTAGGGGAGTGCCGCGGTCAGACCCGCCGGACCGGGGTCGTCGGGGAAGATCCACCGGATCGGGTGGTTGACGGAGAACACCCACAGTCCGCCAGGTCGCAGGACCCGCACGACCTCCCTCATCAGTGCAGAAGAATCCGCGACGAACGGAACTGCACCAAAAGCCGAACATGCCAGATCGAAACTCTCGTCCGCGAACGGGAGGACTTCCGCGTTCGCCTGCACGAGCGGCACCGACGGGCCGCCGCGCCGCATCGCCTCGACGCCGCGCGCGAGCATGCCCATCGACAGATCGAGGCCGACGGGGCGCGCACCCTGACGCGCGAGCCACCGCGAACACGGCGCCGAGCCGCAGCCGACCTCGAGCACGTCGCGCCCCTCGACGTCGCCGAGCAGGTGGTAGTCGCCTTCGTGCGTGCCCTCCGGGCACCACACGAACTCGCCGCCGGGCGAATCGACGCCGAGGAACTCGCCGTGCGTCGCGTGGTAGTCGGCTGCGTCGGCGTCCCACCACGCGCGGCTCGCGTGTGCGCTGGCCGCCGAGTCGGCGTCGACGCGTCGCACATGGGTTTCGCCGAGCAGCTCGGCCGCGCCGGCGTGGCGGTCGCCGGGCCGTGTGGATGCGTCGGTGAGGGAGTCCGCGGCGGAGGAGTCGGGCCGCGGGCTGGAAGAATCGGCCACGCGGCCAGCCTATCGGCGCGTGCTGTGGGGTGGTTTGCCCTGCTCCGTGCGCGCCGCGTAGTCTGTTGAACGCGAGTGTCGGCAGTCCTGCATCGCGTGCGGTGCGGTCCGGTGCATTCGCTGCATTCTCGATTCGGTGGGAATCAATTCGTCGCCCGATCGGTTTGCCTTGCCTGTGGTGCGGATCCCGTCCGTACTGCGGGTTCGTCCGACAGAACTCCATCAACCGACCTCAACCCGTCCGGAGCAACTCAACACATGCCCTCCACCACCGTGACCTCGCCGCAGGTAGCCGTCAACGACATCGGCTCCGCCGAGGACTTCCTCGCCGCCATCGACGCCACGATCAAGTACTTCAACGACGGCGACATCGTCGAAGGAACCATCGTCAAGGTCGATCGCGACGAGGTTCTGCTCGACATCGGTTACAAGACCGAAGGCGTCATCCCTTCCCGTGAGCTCTCGATCAAGCACGACGTCGACCCCAACGAGGTCGTTGCCGTGGGCGACGAGGTCGAAGCTCTGGTCCTCACCAAGGAGGACAAGGAAGGCCGCCTGATCCTGTCGAAGAAGCGTGCTCAGTACGAGCGCGCCTGGGGCACGATCGAGGAGCTCAAGGAGCGGGACGAGGCCGTCAAGGGCACCGTCATCGAGGTCGTCAAGGGCGGCCTCATCCTCGACATCGGCCTGCGTGGCTTCCTCCCTGCCTCGCTCGTCGAGATGCGTCGTGTCCGCGACCTCCAGCCGTACGTCGGCAAGGAGATCGAGGCCAAGATCATCGAGCTCGACAAGAACCGCAACAACGTGGTCCTGTCGCGTCGCGCATGGCTCGAGCAGACCCAGTCCGAGGTCCGCAGCGAGTTCCTGCACCAGCTGCAGAAGGGCCAGGTCCGCAAGGGCGTCGTGTCCTCCATCGTCAACTTCGGCGCGTTCGTCGATCTCGGCGGTGTCGACGGCCTGGTGCACGTCTCCGAGCTGTCCTGGAAGCACATCGACCACCCGTCCGAGGTCGTCGAGGTCGGCAACGAGGTCACCGTCGAGGTTCTCGACGTCGACCTGGACCGCGAGCGCGTCTCCCTGTCGCTCAAGGCCACCCAGGAAGACCCGTGGCGTCAGTTCGCCCGCACGCACGCTATCGGCCAGATCGTGCCGGGCAAGGTCACCAAGCTCGTCCCGTTCGGCGCGTTCGTCCGCGTCGAAGAGGGCATCGAGGGCCTGGTGCACATCTCCGAGCTCGCCGAGCGCCACGTCGAGGTGCCGGACCAGGTCGTTTCGGTCGGCGACGACGCGCTCGTCAAGGTCATCGACATCGACCTCGAGCGTCGCCGCATCTCGCTGTCGCTCAAGCAGGCCAACGAGGACTACAGCGCCGAGTTCGATCCGTCGAAGTACGGCATGGCCGACAGCTACGACGAGCAGGGCAACTACATCTTCCCCGAGGGCTTCGATCCCGAGACCAACGAATGGCTCGAGGGCTTCGACAAGCAGCGCGAGGAGTGGGAGAACCGCTACGCCGAGGCGGAGCGTCGTCACCGCATGCACACCGCGCAGATCGAGAAGATGGCTGCCGACGAGGCTGCCGAGGCTGCCAACGCGGCTGCCGGCTACTCCTCGGAGTCCGGCGCGAGCGAGCGTGCGTCGTCGACGTCGAGCGAGTCGACGACGGGTGGTTCGCTGGCCAGCGACGCGCAGCTTGCAGCGCTGCGCGAGAAGCTGTCGGGCAACGCCTGATCCTGCTCGACCACACACGCCGAAGGCCCCGATCCGAATGGATCGGGGCCTTCGGGCGTCGGAGGGGTGACTGTGCAGCGGTTGCGGGTGCGCGCCCGCGGCACCTCATGCAGCGGTCGCGGGCGTCCAGACCGGAGTGGCGGCAGGCGTGGCGGCCGTGGTGCGACTGGAGGCGAGGCTGTGCCGTCCGGAGGTGAACAGGCGCACGAACCACGGGCTGCGGTCGGAGAGGACACGCGCCACGAAGGGAAAGTTCCGGCAGGGGATGCTGCCGGGCAGGCCGAGCCGGTGGCGGCCCGGCGGAACGGGGGAGCGTGCCATCGTGGTCCTTCCGTCGTGTGCGGATCGGGCTCGAAGATAGCCGCTACCCACCCGGCCGCAGGGCATTCGTGCACGCGCGTCGCGTCACGGTCCGATATCGGAGTACAGGCGTCTCGGAGTACGGGGCTCGGTGCAGGTGCGCCGCTACGGCCGCGGGTGCGGGATGCCACACTGGGCGGGTGTTGAGAATCGGCCTCACGGGAGGCATCGGAGCCGGTAAGTCCACAGTGTCCGCGGCACTCGAAGCGAAGGGCGCGGTGCTCGTCGACGCGGACCGTGTCGCTCGTGAAGTCGTCGAGCCCGGCACCCCGGGGCTCGCGGCGCTCGTCGAGCGTTTCGGCGACGGGATTCTTCGTGCCGACGGCGCGCTGGACCGTCCGGCTCTCGCCGCGGTCGCCTTCGCGAACGACGAATCGCGTGCCGCTCTCAACGCGATCACCCATCCGCTCGTCGGTGCCCGCACCCAGGAGATCGTCGACGCGGCACCGTCGGATGCGATCGTCGTGCAGGACATTCCCCTGTTGGTGGAGGGCGCGATGGCGCCGCTCTTCCACGTGGTGGTGGTGGTGTTCACCGACGAGGCCGAACGGGTGCGCCGACTCGTCGAACTGCGCGGCATGCCCGAGGCGGACGCGCGCGCGAGGATCGCGGCGCAGGCCACGGACGAACAGCGTCGCGCGGTTGCCGACGTATGGCTCGACAACAGCGGCGCGCCCGGAGCACTCGACGACACGATCTCCGCGTTGTGGGCCGAGCGGCTCGTGCCGTTCGCCGAGAACGTCCGGGACGGGGTCGTCGTGCGTCCACGCGTGGAACTCGTCGGCGCCGATCCGTCGTGGCCCGCGCAGGCCGAGCGGCTGATCGCGCGGCTGCGCGTGCTGAGCGGAGCGGCCGCCCTGCGTATCGATCACATCGGGTCGACCGCGGTACCCGGCCTGGATGCGAAAGACGTGCTCGACATCCAGATCACCGTGGCCGATCTCGATGCGGCCGACGCGCTCGCCGCACCGCTCGCCGCCGGAGGTTTCCCGCGCGTCGATACAGTGAATGCGGACGATCCCAAGCCCGCCTACCAGGGCGGCGAGACCGATCCTGCGCTGTGGGCGAAGCGGTTGCACGGCAACGCCGACCCGGGGCGCCCCGCGAACGTCCACATCCGGGTGGACGGCTGGCCGGCGCAGCAGTTCGCTCTCGTCATGCGCGACTGGCTCCGCAGCGACGACGCCGCGCGCGACGAGTACCTACAGGTCAAGAGACGGGCCGCGGCCGCGGCCGCCGAGTACGGCTCGTACGACGCGGCGATTGCCGCCTATCTCGACGTGAAGGAACCGTGGTTCGATCGGGCTTTCCACCGGGCACACGAGTGGGCGCGCGAGACCGGGTGGACGGCTACCTCCAGCTGAGCGGCATGCCGAGCGAGCCGAGCCATGCGTCGAGATCGTGATCGTGGGCCGCGATGCCGTCGATCGCGGCGGCGGCCACGGTGATCGCCTCCTCGGCGGTCGCGGCGTCGACGAGATTCTCGGCCGTGGCCTGCAGCAGTTCGTCGACGTCGAGCAGTCGTGTGTCGCGACCGGTGCGCACGACGAGGTCGAGGTACAGGTCGCGTGACGTCCACCTGGAGGGTCCCGGGTCGAACTGCCCGATGTCGACGTAGCGGTCCTGGTCGCGCTCGTGCCCCGGCGTGAAGTGGAAGATCGTGGCGCGGATGCCCATCGACGGCACCAGCCACGATTCGAGGTAGTGGAACTGGGGATGGTCGGCGGGCCGCGCCATGTACAGCCCCCACGGCTCGACGCGGTACGTGTCGACCGGACGGTGGAAACCCTTGGGGTCGGTGTTCACCGATGCTGCGAGATCGAACGTCTCGACCTTCGGCGGGTGCATCGCGGGCGCTCGTGACATCAGCACAACGTACCGAGCGTCGGCGCCGCCCGCCGAGCGAAACCCGGCAGGCTCGGCCGGGAGTTCGCGTTCGTGCAGGATGTCGGTGCACGCGCCTACCCTGGACGTATGGCTTTCGCATCCGAACACCCGGTGGTCGCGCACTCCGAGTTCCGTCCGGTCGGCGAGATCGAGCGCACCGACGCCGCGTTCGAGGTGGTCAGCGAGCACAAGCCGGCGGGCGATCAACCCACCGCGATCGACGAGCTCGAACGGCGCATCACCGCGGGCGAGAAGGACATCGTCCTGATGGGTGCCACCGGCACCGGCAAGTCGGCCACCACGGCATGGATGATCGAACGGGTCCAGCGGCCCACGCTCGTGATGGCTCCCAACAAGACCCTCGCCGCCCAGTTGGCCAACGAGCTGCGCGAGATGCTGCCGCACAACGCGGTCGAGTACTTCGTGTCGTACTACGACTACTACCAGCCCGAGGCGTACATCGCGCAGACGGACACCTACATCGAGAAGGACTCCTCGATCAACGACGACGTCGAGAGGCTTCGACACTCGGCTACGTCGGCGTTGCTGTCGAGGCGCGACGTCGTGGTGGTCGCGTCGGTGTCGTGCATCTACGGCCTCGGCACGCCCCAGTCGTACCTCGACCGCTCGGTGCACCTCGAGGTCGGTGTCGAGGTGCCGCGCGATGCTTTGCTGCGGCTGCTGGTCGACGTGCAGTACACGCGCAACGACATGGCGTTCACCCGCGGCTCGTTCCGCGTGCGCGGCGACACGGTCGAGATCATCCCTTCCTACGAGGAGCTCGCGGTGCGCATCGAGTTCTTCGGCGACGAGATCGAGGCGTTGTACTACCTGCACCCGCTCACCGGCGATGTCGTCCGGCAGGTCGATTCGCTGCGCATCTTCCCGGCGACGCACTATGTCGCGGGTCCCGAACGCATGGAACGCGCGGTGCGCGACATCGAGTCGGAACTCGAGGAACGGCTCTCGAATCTCGAGAACCAGGGCAAGCTGCTCGAGGCGCAGCGCCTGCGCATGCGCACCCAGTACGACCTCGAGATGATCAAGCAGGTCGGCTTCTGTTCGGGCATCGAGAACTACTCGCGGCACATCGACGGCCGCCCGGCGGGCTCGGCACCCGCCACCCTCATCGACTATTTCCCCGAGGACTTCCTGCTCGTCATCGACGAGTCGCACGTCACCGTGCCGCAGATCGGAGCGATGTACGAGGGCGACATGTCCCGCAAGCGCAATCTCGTCGAGTTCGGTTTCCGGCTCCCCTCTGCGACCGACAACCGGCCGCTCACATGGGAGGAATTCGCGGGACGCATCGGCCAGACGGTCTACCTGTCCGCGACTCCTGGCAAATACGAACTCGGCCGCACCGGCGGCGAATTCGTCGAACAGGTCATCCGGCCCACCGGTCTGGTCGATCCCAAGGTCGTCGTCAAACCCACCAAGGGGCAGATCGACGATCTCGTGCACGAGATCCGCGAGCGCTCGGAACGCGACGAGCGCGTGCTCGTCACCACGCTCACCAAGAAGATGGCCGAGGATCTCACGGACTATCTGCTCGAGCTCGGTATCCGGGTGCGGTATCTGCATTCCGACATCGACACCCTGCGCCGCGTCGAGTTGCTGCGGCAGCTGCGGCTGGGCGAGTACGACGTCCTCATCGGTATCAACCTGCTGCGCGAGGGTCTGGACCTGCCCGAGGTGTCGCTGGTGGCGATCCTCGACGCAGACAAGGAAGGGTTCCTGCGCAGCTCGACGAGCCTCATCCAGACGATCGGGCGCGCGGCGCGCAACGTATCCGGCGAGGTGCACATGTACGCCGACACGATCACCGACTCGATGCAGCTCGCGATCGAGGAGACCGAACGCCGGCGCGAGAAGCAGATCGCCTACAACGAGGAGATGGGGGTCGACCCGCAGCCGTTGCGCAAGAAGATCGCCGACATCCTCGACCAGGTGTACCAGGAGGCGGACGACACCGAATCCGTCGGCGTCGGCGGGTCCGGACGCAACGCGTCGCGTGGCCGCCGCGCACAGGGCGAGCCGGGCCGGGCCGTCAGCGCAGGCATCTACGAGGGCCGCGATACCAAGTCGATGCCACGCGCCGAGCTGGCCGACCTCGTCCAGGATCTCACCGATCAGATGATGGCAGCGGCGCGCGACCTGCAGTTCGAGCTCGCCGGTCGGCTACGCGACGAGATCGCCGATCTGAAGAAGGAGCTGCGCGGTATGGATGCGGCGGGCCTGAAGTAGCGTCTGCAGGCATGAACCCCGAGGATTCCGGTCTGATCGCGCGCCGACTCGAGCCGCTGCACTCGTTCACGTATTTCGCACCCGAAGTCGACGCCGCGCTCGTCGATGCGGGGCTCGAGGGCGGCCCCATGACGTACTTCGCGGGGCGCGCGGCGCCGCTCGGGGCGGTCGGTCCGGCGATCGTCACGTCCACCTTCTTCAACTTCGCTCCCGTCGCGGCCGAGGCGTCGATCCCGCGGGCATGGTCGCTCGCGTCGCCCGCCGCAGTCGTCGCGGCCCGGGTGCGCGGTGTCGACGCCGCGTACCGCCGGGTGCTCGGTGACGACGCTCTGCGCTCGCCCGAGTTCGCCGAGGCCGCCGAACTGGCGTCGATTGCGGCGCACGCGATTCCCGGTACCGAAGGGCGTCCGCTGGCCGCCGCCTATCGCGCGCTGGACTGGCCGGAGCAGCCGCATCTCGTGCTGTGGCACGCGCTCACCCTGCTGCGCGAGTACCGCGGCGACGGACACATCAGTGCGCTGGTCACGGCAGGACTGTCGGGGCTCGACGCACTCGTCACGCACACCGCGTCGGGTTACGGGTTCAGCGAGAAGTTCGCTCGACGCAGCCGGGGTTGGACCGAACAGCAGTGGGCGGCAGGGGTGTCCGCGCTCCGCGACCGCGAGCTGCTCGACGACGCAGGCGCGCTCACCGAGATGGGACGTGAGATCCGCACCGTGGTCGAGGATCTCACCGACGACCTCGCGACGGCGCCGTGGAGTGCGCTCGGTGAGGACGGCGCGCGCAGGCTCGGCGAACTCGCGCAACCCTGGATCGACGAGGTGCGTGCCGCGAAGATCTTCCCGCCGGGCACGTTCGGGCCGCGGCACGGCAGCGCGCGGTAGATTCGCGCGTCGGAAAGCGCACTGTGACACGTCACGGAAACCGGTGTGTCACCTCACCGACAAGGCTGTGCGCAACACGGGTAGCCGGGCAAAAGGTTCTCCGCGCGAGCGGATACCGCTAGGGTCAGCCCGAACGGCCGTCGCGTGCGGCGGTCGCACGACGAACGCACGCTCCGTCAGCATGCCGGGGGAGCATCAGTAGCTATGGAGGAATGAATGACGTCGTATCAGACCGTCGTCGTCGGCACCGACGGCTCGGAGTCGTCCTACCGGGCCGTCGAGAAGGCTGCACGCCTCGCATCCGACGCCGGGGCGAAGCTCGTTCTCGCGTGCGCCTACTATCCCGCCGATCCGAAGGAGACCCAGCAGGCGGCGGACATCCTGCGCGACGAGGCATACCAGGTCACCGGATCGACGCCCACGTACGAGATCCTGCGCACCGCCCGGGAGCGAGCGGTGGACGCGGGCGCCACCGACATCACGGAGCGGGCCGTCGTCGGTGCGCCGGTGGAGTCGCTGCTCGCGCTCGTCGACGAGGTGAGCGCTGATCTGCTCGTGATCGGCAACCGTGGGCTCAACACGATCACCGGGCGTCTGCTCGGGTCCGTGCCGTCGGACGCCGCACGCAAGTCGACGTGCGACGTGCTGATCGTGCACACCGTGCGCTGACCGGTCGATCCGGTCCCGTCGGCTCCGCGCCCACGCCGGTCGCCGTCAGCAGTACACGTCGCCCGCCGCGTCCACGTACACCGTGCGAATCGCGGCGGGCGACAGTGCGCTTCCGTCCGACCCCCACTCGCCCCACGAGCCGAGTGCATCCGCGACCGCCGCGGGATCGGCTCCGTCCGCCAGCTGGGCGCAGATGCCCGCGGCCATCGCCGTGAGGGTGCCGTCCGGTGGCGCCGATCCGACACCCGCCTGTTCGAGCGCGTGGCGGTAGTCGGCGAGTCGGGGATCGGCCGGTGCCTGCGCAGCCGACGTGACCGGCGGAGTGGATGCCGCGGCACCGGCGTCCGACGGCAGCTCGTCGCCGCACCCGGCGACTCCCGCCGCCGCGAACGCCGCGACCGCCACCCCGAGTACGACGCGTCCGCTGGCCTGCACTTCCCTCCCTCTCCTTCGTCGATCGCTGTGCGGGTCGACGCGAAAGCTACCCGCCGGACGTCACGAGCGCATCACTGCCGTGCGTCCCCTTGTGCGCGCGGCGCGAGTGCGCCCAGCACCTCCGGGAGTTCGGAGGTGTGCAACACACCGAGACGCTGGGTGGCGCGCGTGAGCGCGACGTAGAGGTCGTTCAGTCCCCGCGGCGAATCGCTCACGATGATGCCCGGTTCGACGACGAACACCGCGT
Organism: Rhodococcus sp. HNM0569; assembly: GCF_012726205.1. GTDB lineage: Bacteria > Actinomycetota > Actinomycetes > Mycobacteriales > Mycobacteriaceae > Rhodococcus_F. The sequence continues at coordinate 259,270 of NZ_JAASAE010000005.1, forward strand.
CGAATTCGAGTCCCTTCGCGTCGTGCACCGTGAGTACGCCGACGTCGTCGGTCGCGAGATCGGAGAACTCGTCCACCAGCGCGGCGGGGACGAGGACGGCGACCGTGCCGGGACCGGTCTCGTCGGCGACCGCGGCCGCGGTCGCCGCGTGCAATCCGGCGGGTTCGACGCGCATCGACCACGGTGGGAATCCGGACTCGCGCACCGAGCGTGGCAACGCCTGCGACGAATCGATCGCGGCGAGGACATCGTGTGCGACGGCCATGATCTCGGACGGCGTTCGGTAGTTGACGGTCAGCTCGGTGCGTTTCCAACGCTGCGCGACGTACGGCTCGAGGATCTCGCTCCACGACGTCGTGCCCGCGGGATCGCCGGTCTGTGCCGTGTCGCCGACGAGAGTCATCCACCGATTCGGGATGCGTCGCATCAGCATCCGCCACGCCATCGCGGACAGTTCCTGCGCTTCGTCGACGATCACGTGCCCGTAGGTCCAGGTACGGTCGCCCGCGGCGCGCTCGGCGGTCGTGAGTGCGCGGCCGACGTTCTGCCGCTCGGCGAGCTGCTCGGCGTCGATGACGTCGTACGCGGCCAGGATCTCGGAGTCGAGCTCGTCCTCGAATTCCTGTGACGCCGAGCCGGTCAGGATGTCGAGCGCGCCTCGTGCGTCCTCGATCTGCTGGTGCCAGCGCCGTCGGCGCGCCTCTTCCTCCGCCGAGTCGTCGATGCCCAGCAACTCGGCGAGTTCGTCGAGCAGCGGGGCGTCGGCCGGGCCGAAGCCCTGGCCGTCCCGGCCCAGCGCCGCACGCTGCTCGTCGGTGAGGTCGGGTGCTGCCGACGCGAGCCGTTCGGGACTCGACCACAGGTCGGCGAGTACTTGCTGCGGCGTCAGCTCGGGCCACAACTCCTCGGTCGCGCGGATGATCTCGGGGTCCTCGCGCATCTCGTCGCGGATATCGGCGATGTCCTGGCGGCTCAACAGGTTTCCCTCGCCGACCACGTTGGCGCCGATGATGCCCGCGAGTTGGTCGGCGAGCGCGTCGACCACGGCGGTCACGAAGATCGGCCGCGCGAGATTGTGTGGGCGGCGCGACGACCGGGCACGCCCGCGGGCCTTCGACACGGTCTTGCGGTCGAGCGTGAGGTCGTACGTGTCGAAGGTGAGAGTGACGGGCTCGGACGGCAGTTCCTGGCGGTCGCGGACGGCCTTCTTCACGACGTCGAGCATCGAGAGTGAGCCTTTGAGCTCCCCGCCCTCGAGCGAATCCGTGCGGGTAGCACGCACCCCCGGGTACAGGTCGCCGATGGTGGACAGCAGCACGCCGGTCTCGCCGAGCGAGGGCAGCACCTGACCGATGTAGTCGAGGAAGGTCGAATTCGGGCCGATGATGAGCACGCCTGCGCGGTCGAGCTGCTTGCGGTAGGTGTACAGCAGGTACGCGGCACGGTGCAGCGCGACGGCCGTCTTGCCGGTGCCCGGCCCGCCCTGCACCACGAGGACGCTCTTGTGTTCGGAACGGATGATCGCGTCCTGTTCGGACTGGATCGTCTCGACGATGTCGTTCATGTGTCCGGTGCGCGCAGCGTTGAGTGCCGACAGCAATGCGCTCTCGCCTGCCACACCGTCGGAGGCGGCGACGACGCCCGCGGCCTCGGCGGCGGCGAGATCCAGGTACTCGTCGTTGACCGCGGTGACGGTGCGTGAACGGCTGCGGATGTGCCGCCTGCGCGTGACCCCGTCGGGCTGTGCCGTCGTCGCGAGGTAGAACGGGCGAGCGAGGGGAGCGCGCCAGTCGAGCAGCAGCGTCTCGTAGTCGCCGGTCTCGTCGAGGATGCCGATGCGCCCGATGTGACGTGTCGCGTCCGCGTCCGTCTCGGTCGATCCGTCGGACTCGTCCGGTGCGACGTCGATGCGGCCGAAGCACAGGCCGTTCTCGGCGGCGTCGTACTTCGTGAGATCGTCGCTGTAGAGCTGGCTGAACGACTCGCGCTCGCTGCGCGCCTGAGGGGTGCCGCCGGATTCGAGAAGTACGCGCCGCAGACGGTCGGCCGCGTACGCGCGGAGTTCGTCGAGGCGGCCGTAGAGCATCGTCACGTACTCCTGCTCGGCCTCGAGGTCGGCATTCGAGGTTGCAGGACGCGACGAGTCCGCTGAGGGCACGGGTACTCCTAGTTGCAGGTGCGGGAAAAGTGCCCGACGAGTCTAGTCCGTAGAAAGGCCCGCGGCAGACGCGCTGGTGACGCGTGTGCCGCGGGCCTCGGGGTGCCCCGCCGCGTGCTCAGCGACGCAACTCGGCGCGTGACTTCTCCGCCTTCTTCGCGTTCTTGCGGGCCTTCTTCTCGAGCTCCTCACGCTGCGCGGCGGCGCGTGCGGCGAAATCGGCGGTGCGGCCGCGCACCGTGTCCGCGAGCTCGGGGGCCCGGTCCTTCGCGACGTCGCTCAGTTCGCTGCCTCGCTCGCGGGCGAGCTCGCCCCATTCGGCACCACGGTCGCGGGCGAGCTCGCCCCATTCGGCACCACGGTCGCGGGCGACTTCGCCGAGTTCGGCACCACGCTCGCGCGCGAGTTCCGCGATCTCGGCACCCCGGCCACGGGCGGTCTTCGCGAGTTCGGTGCCTCGCTCGCGGGCGACCTCCAGGAAGGCGCCACCCTTGTCCGATGCAACCTCGCCGAGCGCCTGTGCGCGCTCGGCGGCTGCGTCGAGGGTCGCGCTCTGGCCCGACTTCTGCCCTGACGACGGCAGCGCCGACGTCACGGCTTCCTGTGCGCGCCGTGCGGCACGGCGCCCACGCCAGCCGAGGGACGGCTTGCCCTCGGTGTCGACGGCGGCCAAGAGCAGTCCGCCGAGCAACCCGAGGTTCTTGAGGAATTGCGTGCGCTGCATCGACCGCTCGGCCGGATCGTCCTTCGCCCAGAAGTCGTGTGCTGCGAGCGTCGTCGGCACGAGGCTGCCGGCGAGCACCGTCGACGACAGGCGCGGGAACTTGCCGAGCGACAGCATGACGCCACCGGCGACCTGGACCGCGCCGTTGACGCGCACGAGAGTCTCCGCGTCGGTCGGCACCGGGTCGGTCACGGAATCGGGGAGCGCGCCCGTCGTCTTGTCGATCCAGGGCGATGCGACCGATGCGCGCCCTGCCGGATCACGGAGTGCGTCGACACCGCTGAACACGAAGATCGAGCCGAGTAGGGGACGGGCGATACGTCGTACGAGCATGAAGCCTCCCAAGGTGTTCGGTGCGTGATCTCAGCCTATCCAGACTCGCCGCCGTCTTGGGTTGGATGGAATCACCAGCCGCGTGCGCGCCATTCGCCGAGATGCGGACGCTCCGCGCCGAGTGTGGTGTCGTCGCCGTGGCCGGGGTAGACGACGGTGTCGTCGCCGTAGCGGTCGAAGAGTTTGCGCTCGACGTCGCCCAGCAATGACGTGAACTCGGCCGGACCTGCGGTCTTGCCGACGCCGCCCGGGAACAGCGAATCGCCTGTGAAGAGGTGTGTGCGCCCCGCCGGGTCGGTGAGCGCGAGTGCGATCGAGCCAGGCGTGTGGCCGCTGAGATGGATGACCTCGAACCGCAGGTCGCCGATCTCGAGGACGTCGCCGTCCTCGAGGAGGCTGTCGGGCCGGACCGGAAGGGCGGGCGCGTCCAGCGGATGTGCCGACGTGCGCACGCCGGTGGCCGACGTCACGGCGTCGAGTGCGAGCCAGTGGTCCCCGTGCTGATGCGTCGTGACGACCCGGTCGAGTTCGGGGACGTGCTCGTCGACGAGGGCCAGGATCCGTTCGGCATCGTTCGCGGCGTCGATCAGGACCGACTTGCCGGTCGCGGAACACACGACCACGTACACGTTGTTGTCCATGGGGCCGACCGACATCTTCACGATGCTCGCGTCGTCGAGGGTGCGGCGCGTTGCGTCGCCGCCCGAGGTCACGTGGCCGGTGTAGGAGTCGTCGATCACGACGGGCTGCTGGGTCATGGTGCGCAGGTTACCGCCGGTTTCCGGTCATGTCGCTCGTCACTCTCGAGCCGAGCATGTCGGTGCGGCGGAATAGCATGGACTGTGAGTGCGCCGGCTGCTGGACGGTCCGGGTGCTCGAGTCCGGGCATCCCCGTGGCCGAAGCCGGGGGCACGAGAACACGGCCCGGGGACAGAGAACATGAAGGGACACGGAGTGGCCGATCGTCTGATCGTGCGAGGTGCTCGCGAGCACAACCTGCGAGGGGTCGACGTCGATCTGCCCCGCGACAGCCTGATCGTCTTCACGGGGCTGTCCGGTTCGGGCAAGTCGAGCCTCGCGTTCGACACGATCTTCGCCGAAGGGCAACGTCGTTACGTCGAATCGCTGTCGGCGTACGCGCGTCAGTTCCTGGGCCAGATGGACAAGCCCGACGTCGACTTCATCGAAGGTCTGTCTCCCGCGGTGTCGATCGACCAGAAGTCCACCAACCGCAATCCGCGCTCCACGGTGGGCACGATCACCGAGGTGTACGACTACCTGCGTCTGCTGTTCGCACGCGCGGGCACCCCGCACTGTCCGGTGTGCGGCGAGAAGATCGCCCGGCAGACACCGCAGCAGATCGTCGACCAGGTGCTCGAGATGGAAGAGCGCACGCGTTTCCAGGTGCTCGCGCCCGTGGTCCGCACTCGCAAGGGCGAATTCGTCGACCTGTTCGAACAGCTCAACACCCAGGGCTACTCGCGTGTGCGTGTCGACGGCGTCGTGTATCCGCTCACCGAACCGCCGACGCTCAAGAAGCAGGAGAAGCACGACATCGAGGTGGTCGTCGACCGCCTCACCGTCAAGGCCGGAGCGAAGCAACGGCTCACCGATTCGATCGAAACGGCGCTGCGCCTCGCGGAAGGCATCGTCGTGCTCGATTTCGTCGATCGCGACGAGAACGCGCCCGACCGCGAGCGCCGCTTCTCCGAGCGTCTCGCATGTCCCAACGGGCACCCGTTGTCCGTGGACGAGCTCGAGCCGCGCTCGTTCTCGTTCAACTCGCCCTACGGCGCATGCCCCGAGTGCGCGGGCCTGGGTATCCGCAAGGAGGTCGACCCCGATCTCGTCGTCCCCGATCCCGACAAGACACTCGCCGAAGGAGCCATCGCACCGTGGTCGATGGGGCAGAGCTCCGAGTACTTCGGCCGCCTGCTGTCCGGCCTCGGCGACATCCTCGGCTTCGACATGGACACGCCGTTCGCGAAGCTCCCGGCGAAGGCGCGCAAGGCGATCTTGAACGGCAGCACCGACCAGGTCCACGTGCGCTACAAGAATCGGTACGGCCGTACCCGCTCGTACTACGCCGACTTCGAAGGCGTCATGCCGTTTCTCCACCGGCGGCTCGAACAGACCGAGTCCGACCAGATGAAGGACCGGTACGAGGGGTACATGCGCGACGTCCCGTGCCCGGCATGCGGCGGTGCCCGGTTGCGCCCCGAGATCCTCGCCGTCACGGTCGACAGCACCGGGATGGGTGCCAAGTCGATCGCCGAGGTCGCCGACCTCTCGATCGCCGAATGTGCCGACTTCCTGGGCACGCTCGTGCTCGGCTCGCGCGAGCAGGCCATCGCGGGGCAGGTGCTCAAGGAGGTGCAGGCACGGCTCGGGTTCCTGCTCGACGGGGGCTTGGACTACCTGTCGCTCGCGCGTGCCGCGGGCACGCTCTCCGGCGGTGAGGCGCAGCGCATCCGACTCGCGACGCAGATCGGGTCGGGTCTGGTCGGCGTCCTGTACGTGCTCGACGAGCCGTCGATCGGTCTGCATCAGCGCGACAACCGTCGGCTCATCGAAACCCTCACGCGGCTCAGGGATCTCGGCAACACACTCATCGTCGTCGAACACGACGAGGACACCATCCGGGCTGCCGACTGGATCGTCGACATCGGCCCGTTCGCCGGCGAGCACGGCGGCAAGGTCGTGCACAGCGGCTCGTACGACGGGCTGTTGGCGAACGAAGAGTCGCTCACCGGTGCGTACCTCGCGGGTCGATCGGTCATCGAGACACCGATGGTGCGTCGCCCGAACGATCCCAAGCGCCAGGTCACCGTGGTGGGTGCGCGCGAGAACAATCTGCGCGGCATCGACGTGAGCTTCCCGCTCGGCGTCCTCACCGCGGTCACCGGCGTTTCCGGCTCGGGCAAGTCGACCCTCGTCAACGAGATCCTCGCGACCGTCATGGCCAACAAGCTCAACGGCGCCCGGCAGGTGCCGGGCCGGCACACACGCGTCAACGGTCTCGACCAGCTCGACAAGCTTGTGCAGGTCGACCAGTCGCCCATCGGTCGCACGCCGCGCTCGAATCCGGCGACGTACACGGGCGTGTTCGACAAGATCCGCACGCTGTTCGCGGCCACCACCGAAGCGAAGGTGCGTGGCTACCAGCCGGGCAGGTTCTCGTTCAACGTCAAGGGCGGTCGATGCGAGGCGTGCTCGGGCGACGGCACGCTCAAGATCGAGATGAACTTTCTCCCCGACGTGTACGTGCCGTGCGAGGTCTGTCAGGGCGCGCGCTACAACCGCGAAACGCTCGAGGTGCACTACAAGGGCAAAACCATTGCCGAGGTGCTCGACATGCCGATCGACGAGGCCGCAGAGTTCTTCGAGCCGGTGCAGTCGATCCACCGCTACCTCAAGACCCTCGTGGAGGTCGGTCTCGGCTACGTGCGCCTGGGGCAGCCGGCCACCACGCTGTCGGGGGGCGAGGCGCAGCGCGTCAAGCTGGCCGCCGAACTGCAGAAGCGCACCAACGGGCGCTCGGTCTACATCCTCGACGAGCCCACGACGGGCCTGCACTTCGAGGACATCCGCAAGCTGCTCGGGGTTCTCAACGGACTCGTCGACAAGGGCAACACGGTCATCGTGATCGAGCACAACCTCGACGTCGTCAAGACCGCCGACTGGATCGTCGACATGGGGCCCGAAGGTGGCGCGGGCGGCGGCACCGTAGTCGCGCAGGGCACCCCGGAGGACGTCGCGGCAGTGCCGGAAAGCTACACCGGCAAGTTCCTACGGGAGATCCTCGCGTCCGACGCGACACCGGCGAAGACGTCCACGGCGGCGTCCGGCTCGACCCGCCCACGGGCTACCGCGAAGAAGACGGCAGCCGGCGCCAAGACTGCAGCGGGCACCAAGACCGCAGCGGGCGCAAAGACCGCAGCGGGCGCAAAGACCGCAGCGGGCGCAAAGGCAACCGCGGCGAAGAAGGCCGCCGCCAAGAAGGCGTCGCGCAAGGCAGCCGCACTGAAATAGCCGGGGCTTCCCTGGGGAGGGGCCGGCCACGGCTGCGGCCGTGCTCCGGCCCGTCGGCCCCGGAATTATCATGACTCGATGCGCGCGGGCACCGGGCGTCCGCGCCGATCGTCACACACGGAGATCGGGAGTAATGAGCACGAAGGTCGAACACCGCGAATTCCAGGCCGAGACGCGTCAGCTTCTGGACCTGATGATCCACTCGATCTACTCGAACAAGGACACGTTCCTGCGCGAGCTCGTGTCGAATGCGTCCGACGCGCTCGACAAACTCAAGCTCGAGGCGTTCCGCGACAAGGATCTCGACGTCGACACGTCGGACCTGCACATCGAACTCGACACCGATGCCGACGCCCGCACGCTCACCGTGCGCGACAACGGCATCGGCATGACCCGCGACGAAGTCGTCGACCTGATCGGCACGCTCGCGAAGTCGGGCACTGCGCAGCTGCGCGGTGCGCTCAGTGCCGCGCAGAACGCCGAGAGTGCCGCTGCCGCAGAGGAACTGATCGGACAGTTCGGTATCGGCTTCTACTCGAGTTTCATGGTCGCGGACACCGTCACCCTGCTCACTCGCAAGGCAGGGGAGAAGACGGCCACCCGCTGGGAGTCGAGCGGCGAGGACACGTACACCATCGAGGAGGTCGACGACGCTCCGCAGGGGACGTCCGTCACCCTGCATCTGAAGCCGAACGACGAGGACGATCACGTCCGCGACTACACGTCCGAGTGGACGCTCGAGGACATCGTCAAGAAGTATTCGGACTTCATCGCGTGGCCCATCCGTATGCAGGTCGAGCGCACCACCACGGTCGGTGAGGGCGAGGACGCGAAGGACGAGACGACCGTCGAGGTCAAGACGCTCAACTCGATGAAGGCGCTGTGGACCCGTCCGCGGGACGAGGTGTCCGACGACGAGTACCACGAGTTCTACAAGCATGTCGCGCACGCGTGGGACGAGCCGCTCGAGATCATTCCGATGAAGGCCGAGGGCACGTTCGAGTACCAGGCGCTGCTGTTCCTGCCGTCGGTCGCGCCGTTCGACCTGTTCATGCGGGACGCGAAGGTGGGCGTCCAGCTGTACGTGCGCCGCGTGTTCATCATGGACGACTGCGAAGAGCTGATCCCGCCGTACCTGCGGTTCGTCAAGGGCGTCGTGGATGCGCAGGACCTGTCGCTCAATGTGTCCCGCGAGATCCTCCAGCAGGACCGTCAGATCCGCGCGATCCGGCGTCGTCTCACCAAGAAGGTTCTCGCGACGATCAAGGACCTGCGCACCGAGCAGCCGGAGAAGTACCGGACGTTGTGGACGCAGTTCGGCCGGGCGCTCAAGGAGGGCCTGCTGTCGGACACCGACAATCGCGATCTGATCCTGTCGATCTCGGCTTTCGAGTCGACTGCGACTGATCGAGGCGACGACGCCGACGAGTCGGCACGGTGGACGAGTCTTGCCGAGTACGTCGAGCGTATGAAGCCGGGGCAGGATGTCGTCTACTACATGACCGGCGAGTCGCGTCAGCAGATCGAGAACTCGCCGCACATGGAGGCGTTCGCGGCCAAGGGGCTCGAGGTGCTGCTGCTCACCGACCCGGTCGACGAGATGTGGGTCGACGCGGTGCCGGAGTTCGAGGGCAAGCGGCTGCAGTCGATCGCGAAGGGCGAGTTCGACCTCGACGACTCGGAGGACGAGGACTCGGAGGCGAAGCGCGACGAGCGCGAGAAGCAGTTCGCGGACCTGCTCGCGTGGCTCGGGGATGCTCTCGGCGATCACGTGCGGGACGTGAAGATCTCGTCGCGGCTCACCACGTCGCCCGCCGTGCTCGTCGGCGACGCGTTCAGCATGTCGCCCACCCTCGAGCGCCTCTACCGGGCGTCGGGGCAGCCGGTGCCGGTCACCAAACGCACGCTCGAGCTCAACCCCGACCACGAACTGGTCAAGGCGCTCGAATCGGCGCACAGCGCGTCGACCGACGATGCGGAGCTGCGCGACACCGCCGAACTCCTGTACGGAATGGCCCTCATCGCGGAGGGCGGTGAGCTCGACGACCCCGCGGCGTTCACGCGCAAGCTCGCGCAGCAACTCACGCGTTCGCTCGGCTGACGCCCGGGCGGCGGGTCGGCAGGCAACGAGCCCGGCCGGCCCGCCGCCCGCGGTCGATCAGTAGACCGGGCCGGTGTACTTCTCGCCAGGGCCTTGCCCGGGTTCGTCCGGGTACGCCGAGGACTCGCGAAATGCTCGCTGCAAGGCCTGCAGGCCTTCGCGGATCGGGCCGGCGTGCGGGCCGAGGTACTCGACCGACGCGGTGACCAGGCCCGCGAGGGCGGTGATGAGGCGTCGCGCCTCGTCGAGGTCGAAGTGCGGGCTCGCGAGCGGATCGTCCGCGGCGAGTCCGAGCTTCTCGGCTGCCGAACTCATCAGCATGACGGCGGACCGGCTGATGACCTCGATCGCCGGGATCTCGGAAAGCTCGCGCACGTCGACCTCGCCGGGGAGAGTGCCCTGCGGTTGCTCGTCGGAGCCGTGCGCGTGCTCGCCGGGTACGGCGTCCTGCTTGTCTGTCATGGTCTCCAGAATGGCATCCCCACCTGGGGGCGTGGCGCCCGGTGGCCGTGCCGCGGGCACTCGGCGGCCTCGATTGGCAGCAACTCCGAATCCGGTGGTATCGTCGTGTCACGACCGTCTTCGTGGTCGCTGTGTTGTGTCCACCCTGTGTGGACGCGATGTGATCTGCGAAGGCAGCAAGTGGAGTCCGACTCCCACCCCTCGTCGCGCCGGACATTCCGTTCCCCTGGAGCGGAACAACAGTCCTCAGTGACGTGGTGGTCCGGTCGCCCGGCTCGACAGGGCCGGGTTCTTCCCCGAGGGAGTCCTCGGGGAGGGCGTGAGTTTCCGGCATTCGTTCCGGTGTCACGCCGACCGGTCGGCAATCGGGCCCCGTGGGTGAGTTCCTCGCCACGGGGCTTTCTTGTCGGGAACCGGGCAGTGCGGGCTGCAGGCGGTCACCATGCACCGCTCTACCGAGGAGGCCCCATCAGCACTGAGACTCGCATCAACGAGCGCATCCGCGTCCCCGAGGTCCGCCTGGTGGGCCCCGGAGGCGAACAGGTTGGCATCGTGCGTGTTGAGGATGCTCTCCGCTTGGCCAACGAGGCCGATCTCGACCTGGTCGAGGTCGCGCCCGACGCCCGTCCGCCGGTCGCCAAGATCATGGACTACGGCAAGTTCAAGTACGAGGCAGCGCAGAAGGCGCGCGAATCGCGCCGCAACCAGCAGCAGACCGTCATCAAGGAGCAGAAGCTCCGGCCGAAGATCGACGACCACGACTACGAGACCAAGAAGCGCAATGTCGTGCGTTTCCTCGAGGCCGGGTCGAAGGTCAAGGTGACGATCATGTTCCGTGGCCGTGAGCAGTCACGCCCCGAGTTGGGCTTCCGGCTGCTGCAGCGTCTCGGCGCGGACGTCGCCGACCTCGGCTTCATCGAGACCGCTCCCAAGCAGGACGGCCGCAACATGACCATGGTCCTGGCGCCGCACAAGGGTGCCAAGACCCGTGCGAAGGCTCAGGAGGGTGCTGCCGCGGCAGCATCTGCACGGCGCCCGTCGCCGACGGCGCAGCAGCCGGCGTCCGGCGAGGCACCGACCCGCTGACGCCCGACCGAATGCACAACCCGGACCCAGTCCGGTACGACAGAGAACCGAGGATTCATGCCCAAGTCGAAGACCCACAGCGGCACCGCGAAGCGATTCAAGGTGTCCGGTAGCGGAAAGATCCTGCGCCAGAAGGCCGGTCGCCGCCACCTGCTCGAGCACAAGCCCACCAAGGTCACGCGTCGTCTCGACGGCAAGACCGAGGTCGCGAAGGCGGACGTTCCCCGCATCAAGCGCCTGCTCGACATCTGACGACCGTTCCCCGACCATCGACCGGGTCGTGGCCCACGCGCACGAGCGTTCGGCCCCCCGATCACAGAGACTGACAGGATTTACCAGTGGCACGCGTAAAGAGGGCGGTCAACGCCCAGAAGAAGCGCCGTTCGACTCTCGAGGCATCGAAGGGCTACCGCGGACAGCGGTCGCGCCTGTACCGCAAGGCGAAGGAGCAGCAGCTCCACTCGCTCACCTACGCCTACCGCGACCGCCGCGCGCGCAAGGGTGACTTCCGCAAGCTGTGGATCACGCGCATCAACGCCGCCGCGCGGGCGAACGACATCACGTACAACCGCCTCGTCCAGGGCCTCAAGCTCGCGGGCGTCGAGGTCGACCGCAAGAACCTCGCAGAGCTCGCGGTCAACGACGCCGCGGCGTTCGCCGGTCTCGTCGCAGTCGCGAAGGCAGCTCTGCCTGCCGACGTGAACGCTCCGGCCGGAGAAGCGGCCTGAGTTCGTCGTCGCCCCGGCGATCGACAGCCGATCCCGAACTCGTGGATCCCGAACGGCCCGTGGAGGCGCTCACCGAGCGCACTCCACGGGTCGTTTCCGCTGTCAAGCTCCATCGCGGGGCCGAGCGCCGCAAGACCGGCCGCTTCCTCGTCGAGGGGGAGAACGCCGTCGCCGAGGCGTTGCACGATGCCCGCGTCCACGACGTGTTCGTCACCGCCGACGCGGCGCAGCGATATGCCGCCGTCGTCGCCGCGGCCCGGAAGCGTGGCGTGCGGGTGTCGACGGTCACCGACAAGGCCGCGCGGGCGCTCAGTGACACGGTCACACCCCCCGGGGTCGTCGCAGTCGCCGACGTCGTCGACGTCCCCGTCGAGGATGCGCTCACGCGCGGCGCCCGGCTCGTCGCGGTCCCCGTCGGGGTCGGCGAGCCCGGCAACGCCGGCACCCTCGTCCGCGTCTCCGACGCGGTCGGAGCTGATGGGATCGTCTTCGCGGGCGACAGTGTCGACCCTCACAACGGCAAGGCCGTGCGCTCGTCCGCGGGCAGCCTGTTCCACCTTCCGGTGGTGCGCGAACGCGACGTCGACGCCGTGCTCGACGCTCTGCACGGATCAGGGTTCACCGTGCTGGCGACGACCGTCGACGGCGAGATCGAACTCGACGACGCGGACGAATTGCTCGCGCAGCCGACCGCGTGGCTGTTCGGCAGCGAAGCGCACGGATTGCCGCCCGACCTCGCCGCACGTGCCGACCACCGCGTGCGCATCCCCATCCGCGGCCGCGCCGAGAGCCTGAACCTCGCGACCGCCGCGTCGATCTGCCTGTACTCGAGTGCGCGCGTGCAGGCCCGCGCCGCCCGCGCGGAAAACGGGTCCTGACTGCCGATAACATGGACCTTCGGGGCGCCGACCTCACCGGCCCGTGCGGCCGGCACACGAAGAACGTGAAGGAGTGGCACGGCACGTGGCTGACAGCAACACGGCAGCGGACCACGCTGGCAACACGGCAGCGGACCACGCTGGCAACACGGCAGCGCAGAGCGCCGACGACACCGCAGGCGGCGCCGAGGCGCTCACCGATGCGGCACTGACGGCGGCCGCCGAGTCGGCCGAGAAGGCATTCGACGGCGCCGCCGACCTCGACGCGCTCGCGCAGGCCAAGATCGCCCACATCGGCGACAAGTCGCCCATCGCCCTGGCCCGCCGCGCGCTCGGCACGCTCCCGAAGTCGGAGAAGGCGGACGCGGGCAAGCGGGTCAACGTCGCGCGCACCCGCGTCGCCGACGCATACGACGCGCGTCGCGCGGTGCTCACCGCCGAACGCGACGCCGCAGTCCTCGTGTCCGAGGCGATCGACGTCACACTGCCCGCGCAGCGTCAGCCCGTCGGCGCGCGGCACCCGATCACGATCATCGCGGAACAGGTGTCCGACGTGTTCGTCTCGATGGGCTGGGAGGTCGCCGAAGGCCCCGAGGTCGAGACCGAGCACTTCAACTTCGACGCACTGAACTTCCTGCCCGATCATCCGGCGCGCACGATGCAGGACACCTTCCACATCGCGCCCGAGGATTCGCGTCAGGTGCTGCGCACCCACACCTCGCCGGTGCAGGTCCGCACGATGCTCGAGCGCAAGCCCCCGATCTACATCGTGTGCCCCGGGCGCACCTTCCGCACGGACGAACTCGACGCGACCCACACGCCGGTGTTCTCGCAGGTCGAGGGGCTCGCCGTCGACAAGGGCCTCACCATGGCCCACCTGCGCGGCACGCTCGACGCGTTCGCGCGGGCGTTGTTCGGGCCCGAGACACGCACCCGCATGCGCCCGAACTACTTCCCGTTCACCGAACCGTCGGCGGAGGTCGACGTCTGGTTCCCGCGCAAGAAGGGTGGCGCGGGGTGGGTCGAATGGGGTGGTTGCGGCATGGTCAACCCCAAGGTCCTCGTCGCGTGCGGCGTCGACCCCGACGAGTACTCGGGCTTCGCATTCGGCATGGGCCTCGAACGCACCCTCCAGTTCCGCAACGGCATCCCGGACATGCGCGACATCGTCGAGGGCGATGTGCGTTTCACCCTGCCGTTCGGCGTGCAGGGCTGACCCGCGCCGTCACCGACACCACGCATCCGGACGAGACGAAAGAGCTGAACAGACGTGCGAGTAGCGCAATCCTGGCTGACCGAAGTCCTGCAGCGGGCCAATCCCGACTGGGAGACCACCGCGGCCGAACTGGACGAGGGTTTCGTCCGGGTGGGGCTCGAGGTCGAAGAGGTCGATCCGCTCCCCGCCGTCGACGGGCCGCTCGTGATCGGCAAGGTCGTCTCGATCGAGGAGCTCACCGGCTTCAAGAAGCCCATCCGCTTCTGTCAGGTCGACGTCGGCAATCCGGAACCGCAGGAAATCGTCTGCGGCGCACGTAACTTCGCGGAGGGCGATCTGGTCGTCGTCGCCCTGCCGGGTACGACGCTGCCGGGCGGCTTCGAGATCGCCGAACGCAAGACCTACGGCAAGTACTCCCGCGGCATGATCTGCTCGGTGTCGGAACTCGGTCTCGGCTCCGATCACTCCGGGATCCTCGTGCTCGCACCGGGTTCGAGCCTGCCCGGCGCCGACGCGCGCGAGTTCCTCGGCCTCGACGACACGGTGATCGAGCTCAACATCACGCCCGACCGCGGGTACTGCTTCTCGGTGCGCGGGCTCACGCGCGAACTCGCCAACGGTTTCGACCTCGAGTTCGCCGACCCCGCATTCGTACCCGCACTGCCCGCCGAGGGCGACGCGTGGCCGGTGCGGGTCGAGCCGGAGTCGGGTGCGACGCGCTTCGCGATGAGACGAGTGACCGGTATCGACCCGGCGGCCACGACGCCGTGGTGGATGCAGCGCCGCCTGCTGTTGTCGGGGGTGCGGCCCATCTCGCCCGCTGTCGACGTCACCAACTACGTGCTGCTCGAACTGGGGCAGCCGCTGCACGCGTTCGACGCGGCCAAGGTGTCCGGGGAACTCGTCATCCGCCGCGCACAGCGGGGGGAGACCCTCGTCACTCTCGACGACACCGAACGCACCCTCGATCCCGAGGACGTCGTGATCGCCGACGACACGGGAGCCGTGTCGCTCGCCGGTGTGATGGGCGGTGCGAGTACCGAGGTCGCGACCGACACCACCGACGTCCTGCTCGAGGCCGCCGCGTGGAGCCCGCTCGCGGTGTTCCGTACCGCGCGCAGACACAAGCTCGGCAGCGAGGCGAGCAAGCGGTTCGAGCGCACGGTCGATCCCGCGCTCGCCGCACACGCGCTCGACCGCGCCGCGTCGCTGCTCGTCGACATCGCGGGCGGCCGTGTCGAGCCTCTGCTCACCGACGTCGGCGACGTACCCGCGCGGCCCGCCGTCCACATGGACATCGATCTTCCCGACCGGGTCGCGGGCGTCGAGTACCCGAACGGCACGGCGGCGCGCAGACTCACCCAGATCGGGTGCGCCGTCGAGGTCGGCGTCAGCGCCTCCGGGCACGGCGAGATCGTCGCGACGCCGCCGTCGTGGCGCCCCGATCTCGAGCAGCCGGCCGACCTCGTCGAGGAGGTGCTACGGCTCGAGGGGCTCGAGCGCATCCCGTCGGTGCTGCCACCCGCCCCGCCCGGGCGGGGGCTCACTCCCCGGCAGAAGCGCACCCGCGCGGTGGGTCGCGCGCTCGCCTACAGCGGATACGTCGAGGTGCTGCCGCCGGAGTTCCTGCCCGCCGACGTGTTCGACGTGTGGGGACTGCCGGCAGACGATCCACGCCGGAACACCACCAAGGTGCTCAACCCGCTCGAAGCGGACCGTCCGGACCTGCCGACCACGCTGCTGCCCGGCATGCTGGAGATCCTGCAGCGCAATGTGTCCCGCGGCCAGCGCGACCTGTCGCTGTTCGGCATCGCGCAGGTCGTTCTGCCCGGTCCCGACACCAAGCCGGTTCCCGCGCTTCCGGTCGACCGCAGGCCCACCGACGAACAGATCGCGCAACTCGAGGCGTCGCTGCCCGCACAGCCGCAACGCGTCGCGGGTGTGCTCACGGGGCTGCGTGAGCCGAGTGGACCGTGGGGCCCCGGCCGCGACGCGGACGCGACCGACGCATTCGCCGCCGTCCGCACCGTTGCCGACGCGGCGGGAGTTGGCGTCGCACTGCGCGCGGTCGATCATCTGCCGTTCCATCCGGGCCGCGGTGCGGAGGTTCTGCAGGGAGATCGGGTCGTCGGCTACGCGGGTGAACTGCATCCCGCGGTGCTCGAGCGGGCCGGACTGCCTCCGCGCACGTGCGCGTTCGAGATCGACCTCACCGCACTGCCGCTCGTCGAGAACTATCCGGCGCCGCAGGTGTCGCCTTTCCCGGCGGTGCTGCAGGACGTCGCTGTCGTGGTGGCACGCGAGGTTGCGGCCGAGACGGTGCGCGATGCGCTCGTGTCGGGCGGTGGCGCACTGCTCGAGGACGTCCGATTGTTCGACGTCTTCGAAGGCGATCAGGTGGGCGAGGGCAACAAGTCGCTCGCTTTCGCGCTCCGCTTCCGTGCCAGCGACCGTACGCTCACCGAGGACGAGGCGAGCGCCGCGCGCGACGCCGCCGTCGACGCGGCGGCGCGTGCCGTGGGAGCCCGCCTGCGCGCGTGACGGCGCGTCAGTCCTCCTCGGGTGATGCCGGGTCCGGCTCGGACACTACCGCCGGGTCCGGCGGTATACCCTGATCGGTCCACACGTCGGGGACGACCGTCTCCACACGTCGGCCGTGTTCGTCGAGCACGGTGCCGAACAACTTGTGCAGGCGCAGGTTGATCGCACGGTCGACGATCGTGAGGCCCGGCACGTCGGCGGCCAGTCGAGCTTCGACGCCCGGCAGTTCGCCCGGACTGTGCAGCCACACCTGCACCACCAGGTTCGCGCTCGCGACGACCGCGAAAGCGTTGCGCACCTCCGGCATCCGCGCCGCCGCACGACCCGCGTCGTCCAGTCGGGCGGGCGGCACCGAGCACCACAGTGTGGCGAGGACGTTGAATCCCGCTGCGGGGCGCGCGAACTCGCATCGAAAACCGACCAGCCGGGCGCTCAGGAGACGGTCGAGGCGACGCTTGGTGGCTTGCGGCCCGGTGCCGGCGATGCGGGCGAGATCGCGCATCGGGGTGCGGCCGTCGGCGGCGAGCGCTGCGAGTACGCGTCGATCGTCCGGGGTGATCCGGGTGGGGGTGAGGGGGCGACCCGAGCGGGGGTGCGGCGCGGAGGCGTCCGGTTCCTCGCCGGGGGCCAGTGCGTCCAGCCGCCACGCGCCGCCCTGCGCGAACCATCGCGTGACGACATGGGTGCGGATCGCCTCGACGCCGGGTAGCCGCGTGAGTGTGTCGCGGACGAGTTCGACGCTGCGAGAGAAGGAGTCGGTGCCGGTCGTGACGAGTAGGCTGGCCGGCTCGGAGATCTCCTCGATCGTCGCGGCGTGGGGCAGCGCGGCCAACGCGCGCACGGTGTCGGCGGTGCGGTGCGGCGCGCATGTGAGTTCGACGAGCGTCGTACTCACCTCCTCCAGCACGCGCGCCCCCGGTGTCAGAGTGACCCAGGCGAGGTTCGCGTCGGTGAGCCTCGTCCACCGGCGTGCGAGCGTCGCGGCGTCGAGGCCGAGCGAGTCCGACAGGGCGAGCCATGTGGAGCGCGGCGACCATTGCAGGGCATTGATTATCCTCAGGTCGATTTCGTCTATCCCGCGGAACTTCTCCGGCGCGTGCGCACTCATGGCGCAATTATCCTGCATTTGCGGGGCCCGATTCGTGCTTCCTGCGACGCTGACGTTCATGCAGGAAAACACGCGGGAACGATACGCGCTCATCGGTGCCGGGCCGTCCGGACTCGCGGGTGCCCGGAACCTCGACCGGTACGGAGTGCCGTTCGACGGGTTCGAATCCCACAGCGACGTCGGGGGGCTGTGGGACATCGACAACCCGCGCAGCACGGTGTACCGCTCGGCGCACCTGATCTCGTCGAAGACGACGACCCAGTTCACCGAGTTCCCGATGGCCGAGTCGGTGCCGGACTATCCGGGGCACGCCGCGCTTGCCGACTACTTCCGTGCGTACGCGGACGAGTTCGGCCTGCGTGAGCGCTTCCGGTTCGGCACCGACGTCGTGCGCGCCGAGCCGGCCGACGACGGGTGGGTGGTCACGACGCGCGACCACGCGGGCACCGAGACCACGTCGCTGTACGCCGGCGTGATCGCGGCGAACGGCACGCTCGCAACACCGCACGTGCCGGACTTCGCGGGCGAGTTCACGGGCGAATTCCTGCACACCGCGCGGTACAAGGACCCGACTCTCTTCGCGGGCAAACGGGTCCTCGTGATCGGTGCGGGGAACTCGGGTTGCGACATCGCCGTCGACGCCGTGCATCACGCGGCATCGGTCGACCTCAGCGTGCGCCGCGGCTACCACTTCGTGCCCAAATACATGTTCGGGCGTCCCGCGGACACCCTGACACGGGGACGACCGCTGCCGCCGCGCATCAAACAGCGGGTCGACGCGCTGCTGCTCGCGCAGTTCACCGGCGATCCGACTCGTTTCGGTCTGCCCGCGCCCGACCACCGGTTGTACGAGTCCCATCCCGTCGTCAACTCGCTGATCCTGCACCATCTCGGGCACGGCGATGTCCGGGTGCGTGCCGACATCGAGCGGTTCGAAGGGGCCGAGGTCCGCTTCGTCGACGGCGCGGTCGCCGAGTACGACATCGTCGTGAGCGCGACGGGTTACCGCCTCGACTATCCCTTCCTCGACCGCGCGCATCTGTCGTGGACCGGCGACGCGCCTCCGTTGTTCCTCAACCTCGCGAGCCCACGCCACCGGAATCTGTTCGTTCTGGGGATGGTCGAGGCGTCCGGACTCGGCTGGCAGGGGAGATTCGAGCAGGCCGAGCTCGTTGCGAAGGTGATCGCCGCGCAGACCCGTGCTCCCGGTGCGGCGAAGGAATTCGCTCGTGCCGCAGCGGGTCCGCCGCCCGATCTGTCCGGCGGCTACCGGTACGTGACGCTGCGGCGCATGGCGTACTACGTCGAGAAGAATGCCTACCGGCGCGCGGTGCGTGCGTGGTCCGAGCGCATCCCGGTGGGGCCCGCGTGAGCGGCGACGTCGACTCGGTCACGCTGAACTTCTCGCCGGGTTCGCTGATCGCACTCGACATCGTGCTCGCGGCGATCATGCTCGGCATCGCGCTCGACACGTCGGTCGCCGACTTCCGTCGCGCGCTGCGCAGGCCCAAGGCGATGGCCGTGGGCGTCGCGGCCCAGTTTCTGCTGTTGCCCGCGATCACGTTCGCGCTCACGGTGATACTCGATCCTGCGCCGTCGGTCGCGCTCGGCATGATCCTCGTGGCGTGTTGTCCGCCGGGCAACATCTCGAACGTGCTGACCCACCGCGCGGGCGGCGACGTCGCCCTGTCGGTGTCGATGACCGCGGTGTCGAACGTGTTGTCGATCTTCCTGCTGCCGCTCAACTTCGCGTTCTGGGGCAGCAGACGCGACGAGACTCATGCGCTGCTGCGCTCGGTGGATCTCGACGCTGCGCAGATGGTCGTCGAGATCGCGCTGATCATCGGGCTGCCGTTCGTGCTCGGCATCTGGACTGCACGCCGCGCACCGGGATTGGCGGCCAAGGCCCAACCGTGGGTCAAGAACGGCGCGCTCGTCGCGCTCCTCGTGTTCATCGTCGCCGCGCTCGCAGGCAATGCGTCGTACTTCGCCGGATACATCGGCGTCGTGTTGCTCGCGGTGTTCGTGCACGACGCGCTGGCGTTGGGTCTCGGCTACGTGTGCGGGTGGGCGACCGGTCTGCCCGAGTTCAGCAGGCGGGCCGTGTCGTTCGAGGTCGGCGTGCGCAATGCGGGTCTCGGTCTCGGGCTCGTGGTCACATTCTTCGACGGTCTCGGCGGCATGGCGATCGTCGCGGGCTGGTGGGGCATCTGGGACATCGTCGCGGGGCTCGTCCTTGCGACGGCATGGTCCCGTCGTCGGATCCGAACGGAGGCAACGGCATGACAGGTCGAGCATTGGTGACGGGCGCGAACGGGTTCCTGGGGCGTGCGGTGGTCGACGCGCTCGTGCGGCGTGGGGTGGACGTCGTCGGCGTCGATCTCGCGGTTCCGGATGCCGCAGCACCCGGTGTGACACACGTCGTGGGGGACGTGCGGGACGCGGACGGAATCGACGCGCTGTTCGCGGAGCACCGCCCCGACGTCGTCGTGCACCTCGCATCGATCGTCACACCCGGCCGCGGGACGACCCCCGAGCAGGAGTACGCCGTCGACGTCGACGGCGCGCGCACCGTGCTCGAGGCGTGTGCCGCGCACGGCACGCGCCGCATCGTGGTGTCGTCGTCCGGCGCGGCGTACGGCTATCACGAGGACAATCCGGACCCGATCACCGAGTGCGCCGAGGTGCGCGGCAACGACGAGTTCACCTACAGCAAGCACAAGCGTCTCGTCGAGGAGATGCTCGCGGAGTACCGCAACCACTCGCCGCAACTCGAGCAGGTGGTTTTCCGTATCGGCACGATCCTCGGCGAGCGCGTCGACAACCAGATCACCGCGCTGTTCGACAAGCCGCGACTGCTTGTCGTGAAGGGCAGCGCGAGCCCGTTCGTGTTCGTGTGGGACACCGACGTCGCCGAGGTGTTCGCGCTCGCGGTCACCGGCGATCGCGTCGGCGTGTTCAATGTCGCGGGCGACGGCACGATGACCGTGCCGGAGATCGCCGCCGCGATGGGCAAGTCGACGCTCACACTGCCCGCGTGGGTACTGGCCGCGGCGCTGCGGATCGGCCGGGCCCTCGGCGTCACCGAGCACGGCCCCGAAAGGGTCGGATTCCTGCAGTACCGGCCGGTCCTGTC
Source organism: Rhodococcus sp. HNM0569 (assembly GCF_012726205.1). Lineage (GTDB taxonomy): Bacteria > Actinomycetota > Actinomycetes > Mycobacteriales > Mycobacteriaceae > Rhodococcus_F. The sequence continues at coordinate 279,773 of NZ_JAASAE010000005.1, forward strand.
GAACCAGCGGCTCAAGGACGTCTTCGGCTACACGCCGCGGTACACGACGCGTGAGGCGTTCGACGCGTATCTCGCGGCCCGAACGCAGCGTGCCGACCCCGCGAAGGCGGGATCGGCACGCAACGACTGACGGGTCGTGTTCGCGTCAGTCGTCCTCCGGATCGGGATGCTTGCGCAGATGCACGATGCTGGCGGCCAGCCCACCCCATACGAAGACGAGGGCGACGAGCATCATGACGACGGCGGTGGCGCTCATCGGGTGGCTCCTTCGGTCGGCGCGGCGAGGGCGTCGGGCGCGAGATCCGGTGGTGGGGTGAGCGCGGTGCCCCGCGGCCACGGCAGGAACGACACCGCGAGCGCGAGGACGACGATCGCGATCTGGACGGCCCAGCCGAAGCCGACGACGAGCGAGTCGGGCAGCCCGCCGTAGCCTTCGCGGACCCGCTCGACCACCTGGTCGGCGAGCATCCAGATCAGCACCGCGGGAGTGAGGACGCCGGCGAGGAATCGCCACACCATGCCCACCTTGAACGACGAGACGGCGTTGAGGTGCGCTTCGAGCTCGGGCAGGCGGCGCAAGCCCCACGTGATGACGACGAGCGTCACGAGCGCGACGGTCACGATGCCGATGTTGTTCGCGAAGTTGTCGACGACATCGAGCGTGTTGAGGCCGGTGGACGTCGGGAAGAGGACGAGTGACGTGGCGGCCGACAAGACGCCGACGATGAGGACCGCGGGAACGCGGCCGATCCCCGCCTTCTCCTGCACGGCCGCGACACACACCTGCACGATGCTGATCAGCGACGTGAAGCCCGCGAGCATCAGCGAGACGAAGAACAAGACGCCCAGCACCGGGCCGCCGGGCATCGTCGAGATGATGGTGGGGAATGCGATGAACGCGAGCCCGATTCCGCTCTCCACGACCTCGCCGACGGCGACGCCGCTGGCCTGGGCCATGTAGCCGAGCACCGCGAACACGCCGATACCCGCGAGGATCTCGAAGCTCGAGTTCGAGAAGCCGACGACCAGGCCCGAGCCCGTGAGATTGGTGCGGCGTTTGAGGTACGACGCGTACGTGATCATGATGCCGAAGCCGACCGAGAGCGAGAAGAAGATCTGTCCGTACGCGGCGATCCACACCCCACTGTCGGTGAGCGCGGACCAGTTAGGGGTGAAGAACGCGTCGAGCCCCTCGGCGGCGCCGTCGAGGAAGAGAGCGCGCACCACGAACACGGCGAACAGCACCACCAGGACCGGGATGAACACGATCGCCGAACCGCCGATGCCCTTCTGCACACCCAGCGCGAGGATGACGATCGTCGCGAGCCACACGAGCGCGAGCGGCCACACGACGGCGGGCACGTAGTCGAAGGCGAAGGTGGCCTCCGAGTCCTGCTGCAGGAAGTCGGACGCGAAGAATCCGGCGGGATCGTCCCCCCAGGACTCGCTGATCGAGAAGAACGTGTAACGCAGTGCCCACGCGATGATCACGGCGTAGTACACGGCGATGACGAAGCAGATGCCGACCTGCCACCAGCCGATGGCCTCGGTGGGCCTGCTGAGGCGGCGGAACGCGAGCGGCGGCGACCCGCGGAAACGGTGCCCGATCGCGTAGTCGACGAACAGAAGTGTCAGGCCCGCGGTGAGCAGGGCGATGAGGTAGGGGACGATGAACGCGCCACCGCCGCCTTCGTAGGCCACATAGGGAAATCTCCAGATGTTCCCGAGGCCGACTGCCGAGCCGATGGCGGCAAGGATGAACACCGTCCGTCCCGACCACACCTCGCGTTTCTGCTCCACTGGGGCCACCTTCCGAGTTGTCCGATACGGTCGAAGAGTGTGGCACACGCCGCAGACGGTTCGGGCTGGATACCGAGGACCGCACGGCGTGGCGGTCCTGCTAACGGGTGCGGTCCGGCAGCCGAACTCAATGGTTATGCATCGGCATGCACGATGATGCATAATGGTGTCCATGACCGACCACGCACGTTCCCCCATCCGGGTCGCGGTAGCGGGAGCCAGCGGCTACGCCGGTGGCGAGGTGCTCCGTCTTCTCCTCGGGCATCCCGCATACCTTGACGGCACGCTCACCATCGGCGCCCTCACCGCGGGCGGCAATGCGGGCACCACGCTCGCCGAACACCACCCCAACCTGGTGCCGCTCGCCGACCGGGTGCTGGAGGAGACCACTCTCGACACGCTGTCCGGCCACGACGTCGTGTTCCTCGCGCTGCCGCACGGCAACTCGGCCCGTTATGCGCGGGAGTTGCCCGACTCCACCGTCATCCTCGACTGCGGCGCCGACTTCCGGTTGCAGGATGCGGACGCGTGGGAGCGGTACTACGGCTCCGAGCACGCGGGTACGTGGCCCTACGGCCTGCCCGAACTGCCCGGTGGACGCGACGCATTGCGCGAGGCGACGCGTATCGCGGTACCCGGGTGCTATCCCACGGCGGCGTCGCTCGCGCTCGCACCCGCCGTCGCGGCCGGCATCGTCTCGCCGTCGGTCAACATCGTCGCGGTCAGCGGCGCATCGGGCGCGGGCCGGTCACCGAAGGTCGCCCTGCTCGCGGCCGAGGTCATCGGCTCGGCCCGCGCGTACGGCGTGGGCGGCGCGCACCGGCACACGCCCGAGATCGCGCAGAACCTGTCGGCCGCAGCCGGCGCGCCGGTGTCCGTGTCCTTCACGCCCGTGCTGGTACCGATGGCGCGGGGCATCCTCGCGACGTGCACCGCACCCACCACCGTCGACTCCGCGACGGCGCGCGCGGCATACGAGAAGGCCTACCACGACGAACCGTTCGTGCACCTGCTGCCCGAAGGTGCACTGCCCGAGACCGGTTCGGTGCTCGGGTCGAACGCGGTGCATCTCGCGGTGACGGTCGACGCCGACGCCGGGCAACTCGTCGTCGTCGCCGCGATCGACAACCTGACGAAGGGCACGGGCGGCGGCGCAGTGCAGTCGATGAATCTCGCGCTCGGGTTGCCCGAGACCGCGGGCCTGTCCACCGTGGGGGTCGCGCCATGACCGACACGTCGATCGGAACGCCCGTCGCGGGCGGCCTCCTCACCCGAACCCAGGGCGTCACCGCGCCCGCCGGTTTCCGTGCGGCCGGCATCGCCGCGGGGATCAAGGCGAACGGCAAGCCGGACCTCGCACTCGTCGTCAACGAGGGCCCCGAACTCTCCGCCGCGGGCGTATTCACCGCCAACAAGGTCAAGGCCGCGCCGGTGCTGTGGTCCCAGCAGGTCCTCACCACGGGCACCCTGCGGGCCGTCGTGCTCAACTCGGGAGGTGCCAACGCCTGCACCGGCGCACCCGGCTTCCAGGACAGCCACCGCACCGCCGAAGAGGTCGCCGCCGCGCTCAGCAACTGGGGTACCGACACCGGTGCGATCGAGGTCGCGGTGTGCTCGACCGGCCTGATCGGCGACCGGCTGCCGATGGACAAGGTCAGCGCAGGCGTCACCGAGATCGTGCACGAACTCGCGGGCGGACTCTCCGGCGGCACCGATGCGGCGCACGCGATCATGACCACCGACACCGTGCCCAAACAGGCAGCACTGCACCACGACGGCAAGTGGAATGTCGGCGGCATGGCGAAGGGCGCGGGCATGCTCGCCCCGTCGCTCGCCACAATGCTGTGCGTCGTCACCACCGATGCGGTCGCGACGCCCGAACAGCTCGACACCGCACTGCGCGCCGCTACGCGCGTCACCTTCGACCGTCTCGACGTCGACGGCGCCACCTCCACCAACGACACCGTTCTGCTGCTGGCGTCGGGCGCGAGCAATGTCGCACCCACCCAGGACGAGCTGAACGCCGCCGTCACGGCCGTGTGCGACGACCTCGCCGACCAGATGATGGCCGACGCGGAGGGAGTCACGAAGCGTGTGCGGATCACTGTGCGCGGCGCGGTCGACGAGAACGACGCGCTCGTGGGGGCGCGCACGATCGCGCGCGACAGCCTCGTGAAGACGGCGCTCTTCGGCTCCGATCCGAACTGGGGGCGCGTGCTCGCCGCGATCGGCATCGCACCGATCGCGCTGGATCCCGACACGATCGCGGTGTACTTCGACGGTCGTCCGGTGTGCCTGGACGGTGTCGGCGCGCCCGGCGCCCGAGAAGTAGACCTGACCGGTGCCGACATCGACCTCGTCGTCGATCTCGGCATGGGCGACGCGTCGGTCACGATCCGCACGACGGACTTGTCGCACGCGTACGTCGAAGAGAACTCGGCGTACTCGTCATGACTCTCGCAGGCGTGACCGAACACCAGAAGGCACTCGTCCTCGCCGAGACGCTGCCGTGGCTGCAGTCCTTCCGCGACAAGATCGTGGTGGTCAAGTACGGCGGCAATGCGATGGTCGACAGCGAACTCAAGACGGCATTCGCGGCCGACATGGCACTGCTGCGTACGGTCGGCATCCACCCGGTCGTCGTGCACGGCGGCGGCCCGCAGATCAACGCGATGCTCGCGCGGCTCGGCATGAGCGGCGAATTCCGCGGCGGCTTCCGCGTCACCACACCCGAAGTCATGGACGTGGTGCGGATGGTCCTGTTCGGGCAGGTCGGTCGTGAACTCGTCGGCTTGATCAACGCACACGGCCCCTATGCCGTCGGCATCTCGGGCGAGGACGCGCACCTGTTCACCGCGAGCAGGCGCACCGTCACCGTCGACGGTGTCGCGACCGACATCGGCCTCGTCGGCGACGTCACCTCCGTTGACCCCGCCGCGGTGCTCGATCTTGTTGCGGCAGGCCGTATTCCGGTCGTGTCGTCGATCGCCCCCGATGTCGACGGCGTGGTGCACAACATCAACGCCGACACCGCGGCCGCGGCACTCGCCGAAGCCGTCGGGGCCGAGAAGCTCGTGGTACTCACCGACGTCGAGGGCCTCTACACCGACTGGCCGGACCGCTCGTCCCTCGCGAGCGAGATCGACACCGACGCCCTCGCCGCGCTGCTGCCGAGCCTCGACTCGGGCATGGTCCCGAAGATGGAAGCGTGCCTGCGCGCCGTGCGTGGGGGAGTGCCGTCGGCACACGTCATCGACGGTCGCATCGCGCACTCGGTCCTGCTCGAGCTGCTCACCCGCGAAGGCATCGGCACCATGGTCGTCCCGGCGGGATCGGACGGCACCGGCACGAAACAGGAACAAGCGGCCTCGAATCAGGAAGGGGGAGCGTGATGACCGGCACGTTCGACATCCAGCGGCGGTGGGAAGAGTCGCTCATGGACAACTACGGCGTACCGAAGCTCGCGTTCGTGCGCGGCGACGGGGCCGTGCTCACCGACGCCGACGGCAGACGGTACGTCGACTTCCTCGGTGGCATCGCGGTCAACATCCTCGGGCACGCACATCCCGCGATCGTCGACGCCGTCACGAAGCAACTCTCGACGCTCGGCCACGTGTCGAATCTGTACGCGAGCGAGCCCGTCGTCACCCTCGCCGAGCGTCTGCTCGGGCTGTTCGGTCATCCGGGGCGAGCGTTCTTCTGCAACTCGGGCACCGAGGCCAACGAGGCCGCGTTCAAGCTGGCGCGACTGACGGGCCGCACCAAGATCGTCGCGGCGCGCAATGCATTCCACGGCCGCACGATGGGTGCGCTCGCGCTCACCGGCCAGGAGGACAAGCGGGCGCCGTTCGAGCCGCTGCCGGCGGGAGTCGTGCACGTCGACTACGGCGACGTCGCGGCACTCGAGGCCGCGGTCGACGACGACACCGCGGCAGTCGTGCTCGAACCGATCATGGGCGAGTACGGCGTCGTGGTTCCGCCCGAGGGGTACCTGCAGGCGGCCCGCGCGATCACCGAGCGGCACGGCGCACTGTTGATGCTCGACGAGGTGCAGACCGGAGTCGCGCGCACCGGCTGGTTCTTCGCGCACCAGGCGGCGGGCATCGTCCCCGACGTCGTCACCCTCGCCAAGGGCCTCGGCGGCGGCCTGCCGATCGGTGCGGTGCTCGCCACCGGCCGCGCCGCCGCGCTGTTCGGCCCCGGCAAGCACGGCACGACCTTCGGTGGCAATCCGGTGTGCGCGGCCGCGGCGCTCGCGGTGCTCGACACCGTCGCGTCGGAAGACCTCGTGTCGCGCGCCGACGCGCTCGGCAAGACCCTCGTCGCCGACATCGAAGGACTGGGACACCCGCTCGTCGACCACGTGCGCGGCGCGGGCCTGCTGCTCGGCATCGTCCTCACCGCACCCGCCGCGAAAGCGGTCGAGGACGCGGCCCGCGAGGCGGGTTTCCTGGTCAACGCGGCGCGGCCGGACACCGTCCGACTCGCACCGCCGCTCGTCGTCACCGACGAGCAGGTGCAGGCCCTGGTGGCGGCCCTGCCCGGGATCTTCGACACAGCAGCGTCGGCCGCCACGCCGGACGCACGATCGGCGACCACGCCGGGAGAGAAGTAGACGCACGATGGCCAGGAATTTCCTCCGGGACGACGACCTCACGCCCGCCGAGCAGGCAGAGGTGCTCGCTCTTGCGGCGGCACTGAAGAAGGCGCCGTTCTCCGAGCGCCCCCTCGAGGGGCCGCGTGGCGTCGGCGTCATCTTCGAGAAGAATTCGACGCGCACACGGTTCTCCTTCGAGATGGGTATCGCGCAGCTCGGCGGGCACGCCGTGGTCGTCGACGGCCAGAGCACCCAACTCGGCCGCGAGGAGACACTCGCCGACACGGGCCGAGTGCTGTCGCGGTACGTCGACGCGATCGTGTGGCGTACGTTCGGCCAGGAACGGCTCGAACAGATGGCCGAGGGGGCGACGATCCCGATCGTCAACGCCCTGTCCGACGAGTTCCACCCGTGCCAGGTGCTCGCCGACCTGCAGACGATCCGCGAACACAAGGGTGAACTGCAGGGCCTGCGTCTCGCGTACTTCGGTGACGGTGCCAACAACATGGCGCACTCGCTCATGCTGGGCGGTGTCACCGCAGGCATCGACGTCACGATCGCGGCGCCGACGGGCTTCGCGCCGCACGCCGAGTTCGTCGACGCCGCGCGCGCCCGGGCCGCCGAGACCGGGGCGACGGTCGCACTCACCGACGACCCCGTGGCCGCCGCGACGGACGCCGACGTCCTCGTCACCGACACGTGGACGTCGATGGGGCAGGAGAACGACGGTCTCGATCGCGTCGGGCCCTTCCGGCCGTTCCAGATCAACGAGTCGTTGCTCTCCCGCGCTGCCGACGACGCGATCGTGTTGCACTGCCTGCCCGCGCATCGCGGCGACGAGGTGACCGACCAGGTCCTCGACGGTCCCGCGAGCCGAGTGTGGGACGAGGCCGAGAATCGGCTGCACGCCCAGAAGGCGCTGTTGGTGTGGCTCCTCGCGCATCAGCCGGAGCAGCCGCGATGAGCACCGACACCGGTCCGCGCACCCAGCCGGGCACGGCGCGGACGCGCGCAGGCCGGCAGGCCCGCATCGTCGCGTTGCTCTCGGCCCATCCGGTGCGCTCGCAGACCGAACTCGCCGCATTGCTCGCGGCCGAGGGTATCGAGGCGACGCAGGCCACGCTGTCGCGGGATCTCGAAGAACTCGGTGCGGTCAAGCTCCGCGCGGCCGACGGCGGCGCAGGTGTCTACGTCGTCCCCGAGGACGGCAACCCGGTGCGCGGTGTCTCGGGTGGCACCGACCGGTTGTCGCGACTGTTGGGGGATCTGCTCGTGTCGACCGATGCGAGTGGCACGATGGCAGTACTGCGAACACCGCCCGGAGCAGCGCATTACCTTGCGAGCGCCCTCGACCGCGCCGCGCTGCCCGAGGTCGTCGGCACGATCGCCGGCGACGACACGATATTCGTCATGGCGCGGGAGCCGATGAGCGGAGCGGAACTGGCCGCGAAGATCGAATCCCTCGCCTGACACAATCGACCCGCTACATATTTTTCAACCTCGAAGGAGCACACAGACCATGGCCGATCGCGTCGTACTCGCCTACTCGGGCGGGCTGGACACCTCCGTCGCCATCAGTTGGATCGGCAAGGAGACCGGCAAGGAAGTCGTCGCCGTCGCGATCGATCTGGGTCAGGGCGGCGAGGACATGGACGTCGTGCGTCAGCGCGCCCTCGACTGCGGTGCCGTCGAGTCGGTCGTGATCGACGCGCGCGACGAGTTCGCCGACGAATACTGCCTGCCCACCGTGAAGTCCAATGCGCTGTACATGGACCGCTACCCGTTGGTGTCGGCGATCAGCCGCCCGCTGATCGTCAAGCACATCGTGCAGGCGGCGCGCGACCACGGCGGCACCGTCGTGTCGCACGGTTGCACCGGCAAGGGCAACGATCAGGTGCGTTTCGAGGTCGGCTTCGGTGCCCTCGCGCCCGACCTCGACGTCATCGCCCCGGTGCGCGACTACGCCTGGACCCGCGAGAAGGCCATCGCGTTCGCGCAGGAGAACGGCATCCCGATCAACGTCACCAAGAAGTCGCCGTTCTCGATCGACCAGAACGTGTGGGGCCGCGCGGTCGAGACCGGCTTCCTCGAGGATCTGTGGAATGCGCCCACCAAGGACGTGTACTCGTACACCGAGGACCCCACGGTCCACTGGCAGACGCCGGACGAGCTGATCATCACGTTCGACAAGGGTCGCCCCGTCGCGATCGACGGTCGCCCCGTGTCGGTGCTCGAGGCGATCCAGGAACTCAACCGTCGTGCGGGCGCGCAGGGCGTCGGCCGTCTCGACGTCGTCGAGGACCGGCTCGTCGGCATCAAGAGCCGCGAGGTGTACGAGGCGCCGGGTGCGATGGTGCTGATCACCGCGCACCAGGAGCTCGAGCACGTCACCCTCGAGCGCGAGCTCGGCCGGTTCAAGCGCCAGACCGAACAGCGCTGGAGCGAGCTGGTGTACGACGGCCTGTGGTTCTCGCCGCTCAAGGACGCCCTCGACACCTTCGTCGAGAAGACCCAGGAGCACGTGTCCGGCGACATCCGGCTTGTGCTGCACGGCGGCTCGATCACCGTCAACGGCCGCCGCAGCGGCGAGTCGCTCTACGACTTCAACCTCGCGACCTACGACGAGGGCGACTCGTTCGACCAGTCGAACGCCAAGGGCTTCGTCCACATCCACGGTCTCGCGTCCAAGGTCGCGGCGAAGCGGGATCTGGGCCTGCAGTAATGACGACGGGGAGCACCGGAACGGGCGCGGGCGACGGGGCGCACGGCACGAACGAAGGCGCACTGTGGGGCGGGCGGTTCGCGTCCGGCCCGGCCGCGGCGATGGCGGCATTGAGCAAGTCCACCCACTTCGACTGGGTGCTGGCGCCGTACGACGTGCGCGCGTCGAAGGCGCACGCGAAGGTGCTCCACCGGGCGGGCCTGCTGTCGGAGGCCGACCTCGCGTCGATGCTCGACGGTCTCGACCGGCTCGCGGCGGACGTCGCGAGCGGCGTGTTCGTCCCCGCCGAATCGGACGAGGACGTGCACGGCGCACTCGAACGCGGGTTGATCGAGCGCGTCGGACCGGAGGTCGGCGGACGCCTGCGTGCGGGTCGTTCGCGCAACGACCAGGTGGCGACGCTGTTCCGGATGTGGCTACGCGACGCGGTGCGCCGTGTCGCGGCGGGTGTACTCGACGTCGTCGACGCGCTCGTCGCGCAGGCGCAGGCACATCCGGCGGCGATCATGCCGGGTAAGACGCACCAGCAGGCCGCGCAGCCGGTGCTGCTCGCGCACCATCTGCTCGCACACGCGCATCCCTTGCTGCGTGATGTCGACCGGCTGCGCGATTTCGACGCGCGGGCCGCCGTGTCGCCGTACGGGTCGGGTGCGCTCGCGGGCTCGTCGCTGGGTCTCGATCCGGACGCGATCGCCGCCGAGCTGGGATTCGACGCGGCCGCCGAGAACTCGATCGACGCGACGTCTTCGCGCGACTTCGCGGCCGAGGCCGCGTTCGTGCTCGCGATGACGGCGGTCGACCTGTCGCGGATGGCCGAAGAGATCATCGTGTGGAGCACACCGGAGTTCGGGTACGTCACACTCGCCGACGCCTGGTCGACCGGCTCGTCGATCATGCCGCAGAAGAAGAATCCGGACGTCTCCGAGCTGACTCGCGGCAAGTCGGGTCGCCTGATCGGCAATCTCACGGGCCTCCTCGCGACGCTCAAGGCGCAGCCGCTCGCGTACAACCGCGACCTGCAGGAGGACAAGGAACCGGTCTTCGACTCCGTCGCGCAACTCGAACTGCTGCTGCCCGCGATCGCGGGGCTCGTCGGCACGCTCGAATTCCACACCGGGCGCATGGCGGAACTCGCGCCCGCCGGATTCACGCTCGCCACCGACATCGCCGAATGGATGGTGCGCGAGGGTGTGCCGTTCCGGGTGGCGCACGAAGCCGCGGGTGCCGCCGTCCAGGCGGCCGAGGCGCGCGGCGTGGGGCTCGACGATCTCACCGACGCCGAGTTCGCGGCGATCGACGAGCGCCTCACGCCCGCAGTGCGGTCGGTCCTCACGGTCGAGGGCTCGGTCGCCTCGCGCGACGCGCGTGGCGGCACGGCCCCGGTGCGGGTCGCCGAGCAGCTCGACGGTGTGCGCGGAGCGGTACGGGACTTGCGGGCGTGGGCCGTGCCCACGATCGGGTGATCAGCAGTGGCGGTGATCCGGGTTCTGGAGTGATCCGGAACGCACCCGTGCGTCCGGATGCGACCGAACACAAGTACGCTGCGTGCAGAATCACCTCACGGCGCAAGGAAGGATGCGGGCGGGGATGCAGTGGGTGGCGCCGCGGCAGGTAGCGCGAGGAGCGGAGTCGGTACTCGCGCCGATCCGGCGGGTCGTGGCGACGGCGCAGAACGGTCTCGAAGTGGTCCGACTGGGCGGACTCGAGGCCGACACGACGCGGTCACCGTACGAGGTCGTCGAGCGCACCGCGATGTACCGTCTGCGCCGGTACTTCCCGGACGACGCCGCCGAGTCCCGCCCGCCGATCGTGCTCATCCCGCCGATGATGATGTCCGCCGACGTCTACGACGTCACCAAGGTCGGCGGCGCGGTGGCCGTGTTGCACGACATGGGCATCGACCCGTGGGTGGTCGACTTCGGTTCGCCCGACACCGAGGAGGGCGGCTGGGACCGCACGCTCGCCGACCACGTCGTGTCGATCAGCGACATCGTCGACCGTGTCCGCGCAGTCACCGGCCGCGACGTGCACCTCGGTGGCTACTCGCAGGGTGGCATGTTCGCGTACCAGGCTGCGGCGTACCGCCGCAGCCGCGACATCGCGAGCCTGGTCACGTTCGGCAGCCCGGTCGACACGCTCGGCGGCATGCCGTTCGGTATCCCCGCCGAACTGGCGAGCAACGCGGCGGGCTTCCTCGCCGACCACGTGTTCACCCGGCTGTCCGTCACGGGCTGGATGGCCAAGACCGGCTTCCAGCTGCTCGATCCTGTCAAGACACTCAAGTCGCGGCTCGACTTCGTCCGTCAGCTTCACGATCGCGAGGCGTTGCTACCGCGGGAACAGCAGCGTCGCTTCCTCGCCGAGGAAGGGTGGGTCGCGTGGTCGGGGCCCGCGGTGGCCGAGTTGCTTCGGCAGTTCGTCGTCCACAACCGGATGATGACGGGTGGGTTCGTCATCCGGGACTCGGTGGTGTCGCTCGCCGAGATCACGGCACCGGTGCTGGCCTTCCTGGGTGAGGTCGACGACATCGGCCAGCCGGTCGCGGTGCGCGGCATCCGCCGCGCCGCGCCTCGCGCCGAGGTGTACGAGTCCTCTTTGCGAGCAGGACATTTCGGCCTCGTCGTCGGCTCGTCCGCGGAGGTGCACAGTTGGCCCACGACGGGTAGGTGGGTGCTGTGGCGCGAAGGCCTCGGCCCCGCGCCCGACGATGCGACGCCCATGCCGGCCGACGTCACGGACGAGGGCTACACCGGGGTCTCGCTCACTGCGCGGCTGATCCACACCGCGGCGTCGTTCGCGGAAGTCGGCGTCGGGGTGGGTAAGGGACTCAGCGATCTCGCGGCGGGCGCCGTGCGGGGCGGCGTGGAACTGTCCGGGGAGGCCACCCGAGTGTTGCCCCGTCTGCAGCGGCTCGGCCAGCTCCAGCCGCACACACGCGTGTCGATGGCGCGCGTTCTCGCGGAACAGCGCAGGCGTGCGCCGCACGGCGAGTGCTTCCTGTTCGACAATCGTGTGCACGACAACGACGCCGTCGGCCGTCGCATCGACGACGTCGTGCTCGGCCTGGCGCACTGCGGCGTGCGGCCGGCCGGCCGTGTCGGCGTGGTGATGCACACGCGGCCGAGCGCGCTCGCGGCGGTGGCTGCGGTCTCGCGCATCGGTGCGGTCGCCGTGTTGCTGCCCACCGATCCCCGGCATCTCGCCGAGGCCGTCGAGCTCGCGGGTGTGACCCGCATCGTCGCCGACCCCGAACACGTCGCCGTCGCCGCCGACACCGGTGCGCACGTGCTCGTGCTCGGCGGGGGAGACCTCCGCCGGATAGAGGCCGGTCCGGGCCAGCACGTCACCGACCTCGAGCAACTCGACGTCCGGTCGCTCACGGCGCCAGGGTGGTACGTACCCGACCCGGGACTCGCCCGCGAGATCGCGTTCATCCTCTTCGCCGAGGTCGGTGGGCAACTCGAGATGCGGCCGATCACGAACCATCGGTGGGCGTTGTCGGCCTTCGGGACGGCCTCGGCCGCGAACCTCGACCGTGGCGACACGGTGCTGTGCATGACTCCTCTCGAACACCCGTCGTGCATGCTCGTGGCCATCGGCGGTGCGATCGCCGGTGGGGCGCGGATCGCGGTGGCACGGGGGCCGGGTGCGCGCGAGTTCGGCGAGGTCGTGCACCGCTACGGGGTCACCGTCGTGAGCTACACGTGGACCATGTTGCGCGAGATCCTCGACGACGAGTCGATGCGTTTCGGCGGCCTGCACCCGGTTCGGCTGTTCCTCGGCTCCGGCATGCCGGTCGGACTGTGGGAACGTACTCTCGACCAGTTCTCGCCCGCCAAGGTCCTCGAGTTCTATGCCTCGTCCGAGGGGCACGTCGTGCTCGCGAACGTGTCCGGCGTGAAGGTCGGTTCGATGGGTCGCCCGCTGCCCGGCAGCGCCGACGTCCGGATCGGTGCATGGGATCCCGTTGCGCGCGAATTGATCGAGGACGACAAAGGTTTCGTACGGGAATGTGCCGACGACGAGGTCGGTCTGCTGCTCGGCCGCAGTGCTGCCGGCGTCGAGGCGCCGGGCACCGTGCTGCGTGGGGTGTTCGCGCCCGGCGACTCGTGGACACCGACCGATCACCTGTTCCGCCGCGACACCGACGGCGACTACCGGATCGTCGACCACCGCGACTCGGTGGTCGTCACACCGCACGGCCCGGTCTACGCGCAGCCCGTTGTCGACGCGCTGTCGGCGCTCGACAAGGTCGACCTCGCCGTCGTCTACGGCGTGCGGGTGGGCGAGCGCACCGTCGCGGTCGCGGCGATCACGTCGGCCGGCCGCGGGCAGCCCTCGATCGCGCAACTCGACGACGCCCTCGACGCGGTGCCGGTCGACCAGCGCCCCGACATCGTCTTCGCAGTCGACGACATCCCGGTCAGCGGCTCGTTCCGGCCGCTCGTCGGGCCCTTGGTGGCTGCGGGGCTGCCTGCGGCCGGGGCCGACGTCCGCCACCTCGATTGCGAGAGCGGCACGTATCGCCGCTTCACGAAGGCGGCTGCGAAGGCTCTCGCGGCGGGCGGTTAGGCTGGCCGTGCCGTTCGTACCGACCAGGCGAGAGGATTCCCGGTGGTCATCGATCCCACATTGCTCAGCATCCTGGCGTGCCCGCAGGACAAGGGGCCGTTGCTGCTGATCGGTGCCGCCGACAGCGCGCCGTTCCCGGACGGCGGTCTGTACAACCCGCGACTACGGCGGCTCTACCCGGTCGAGAACGGCATCCCCGTCCTGCTGATCGACGAAGCGGTCGACGTCGGCGAGAACGACCACGAAGCGCTCGTCGCACGTCAGACTGGAGCCGGCGGGAGTTGACGCCTCGCTCTCGCCTCTCGTCCCGTCGGTTCGGCGGCGGCGAGTTCCGTGCGAGAGAAGGGGAAATCGTGACGACTCTGTCGCCCGGCGACATCGACGCCCGTGTCGTATCTCGTCTCGAGAACGAATCCGTCATCTGGCTCACCACGGTCGGCGCGAACGGTGTGCCCGCCACCACGCCCGTGTGGTTCTTGTTCCACGACGGCGCATTCGTGCTGCAGAGCCAACCGCAGACCGGCAAACTGCGCCACATCGAGCACGACCCTTCCGTCGCGCTCAATCTCAACTGCACCCCGGAGGGCGGCGACGTCGTCGTGTTCACCGGCAGCGCGCGACACGACCCGCAGGGCCAGAGCAGAGATGAATGGGACGCGTACGTCGACAAGTACCGCGGCGGCATGTCGGGTCTCGGATTCGCCCCCGACACATTCGCCGACTCGTACTCGGAGACCGTCCGCATCACGCCGACGAAACTTCGTTCGTGGTGACGGTCAGCACGGTCGGCGGTGCCGACCGGAGGTGAACGGCAGAATCGGGCTCGTGGACGAGCATGGCGAGGGCACGCGAAATCCCGACGACGCGGCACGGCGCGCACTCGCCGAATCCGACCCGGTGGGGGCAGCGCACCTCGTGATCGGCGGCGTGCTCACGGTCGGGGACGTCCGGTTGCGTATCGTCGAGGTCGAGGCCTACGGCGGCGACGGTGCCGGTCCCTGGCCGGATCCCGCGGCGCACTCGTTCCCGGGTCGCACCGCGCGCAATTCCGTCATGTTCGGGCCTGCCGGGCACCTGTACGTGTACCGCAGTTACGGGCTGCACTTCTGCGCCAATGTGTCGTGCGCGCCGGACGGGACGGCGGCCGCCGTGCTGCTGCGTGCCGGTGAGGTGCTGGCGGGGCACGATGTGGTGGCCCGCCGTCGAGCAGGTCGCAACGAGGTCCAGTGGGCGCGCGGACCGGGCAACTTCGGCGCTGCCGCGGCGCTCACCACCGCCGACAGCGGGCTCGATCTACTGGACGCGTCGGCGCCGGTCCACCTCGAACTCGGCCCGGGGGTGCCGACGGAGTGCGGTCCGCGCGTGGGCGTCAGCAAGGCGGCCGACCGGCCTTGGCGGTTGTGGATTCCGGGAACGCGTGCCGTGTCTGCCTACAAACGCAGTCCGCGCGCTCCCATCGTGGGTGCCGACCACGGGTGATGGGAGAATCGGGGGGTGATGGGAGAATCGGGCTCGTGACCGACAACAATGCCCCGAGTTCGAAGCCCGAGACCAGCGCCACCGACCACATCGTCGACGAGCTGACGTGGCGAGGTCTGATCGCCCAGTCCACCGACGTCGACGCGCTGCGTGCGCATCTGTCGAACGGGCCGGTCACACTCTATGCCGGCTTCGATCCCACCGGTCCGAGCCTCCATGCCGGGCACCTCGTGCCGCTACTGGCGCTCAAGCGTTTCCAGCGTGCCGGTCACCGTCCGATCGTGCTCGCGGGCGGCGCCACCGGCATGATCGGTGACCCGCGTGATGTCGGCGAGCGGACCATGAACACCGCAGACACTGTCGCCGAGTGGGCGAACCGCATTCGTGGTCAACTCGAACGCTTCGTCGACTTCGACGACTCGCCCACCGGCGCGATCGTCGAGAACAACATGAACTGGACAGGGGAGTTGAGCGCCATCGCGTTCCTGCGTGACGTCGGCAAACACTTCTCGGTCAATGTGATGCTCGCGCGGGACACCGTCAGACGCCGGCTCGAGTCGGACGGCATGTCCTACACCGAGTTCAGCTACATGCTGTTGCAGGCCAACGACTATGTGCACCTACGCCGCAATCACGGCTGCACGCTGCAGATCGGCGGCTCGGATCAGTGGGGGAACATCGTCGCGGGTGTCGAGCTCAACCGCCGCCTGGACGGGGAGACCGTGCACGCGCTCACGGTTCCGCTCGTCACGTCGGCGGACGGCAAGAAGTTCGGCAAGTCCACCGGCGGTGGCAGTCTGTGGCTCGACCCCGAGATGACGAGTCCGTACGCGTGGTACCAGTACTTCGTCAACACCGGCGACGCCGACGTGATCAAGTACCTCCGGTGGTTCACGTTCCTCTCCGCCGAGGAGCTGGCCGAGCTCGAGCTGGCGGTGGCCGAACGTCCGCACGCGCGTGAGGCGCAGCGCCGCCTCGCGGCCGAGATGACCACCCTCGTGCACGGCGAGGCGAACACCCGTGCCGTCGAACTCGCGAGCCGCGCTCTGTTCGGTCGCGCCGAGCTGGCAGAGCTCGACGAACCGACGCTGGCCGCCGCGCTGCGGGAAGCATCCGCCGTCGAGCTCGAGCCCGGAGCGCCGCGCACGATCGTCGATCTTCTCGTCGCGAGCGGTCTGTGCGAGAGCAAGGGTGCGGCGCGCCGCACCGTCCGTGAGGGTGGAGCGTCGGTCAACAACGTCAAGATCGCCGAAGAGGAATGGGCTCCTGCCACCACCGATCTGCTGCACGGAAAGTGGCTCGTCGTGCGTCGCGGCAAGCGCAACTTCGCCGGCATCGAGGTTCTCGGCGGATGACGTGCGCACGGTCACACTCGCGGTCGAAGCGCGAGTGTGACCGTGCGGTGCGCTCCGGAAACCGCTGACCAGGGATTTTCGATCCCCGGCGGACGTGCGACCAGGCGATTTGGAAACGCGCGGATCGTCCCGTAACTTATTCCAGGTCAGAGCGAAACGGACACCGACTCCTTCCCCCCGGGGAGCGAGACAACGAGGTTGGACGGAGTTCGCACGGCGCCCCGAGGATCGTGTAAGCTCGACAGAGCGTTCTTCGGAACCGCCCACTCATCGGGTTCGTCCCGATTCGAGTGATCTGAATACAATGGAACGGTTGCCCCGGATCTGCTTTGTGTGGTGATGGTGTGTGCGTGTTC
>NZ_JAASAE010000006.1 GCF_012726205.1 Rhodococcus sp. HNM0569
CGCTAACCCGGCCCTGAAGGACCGGGCTTGCGCGCTACGTTCTCCGGTCACCTTGTCGTACTTCCTTTCTCGCCGATCACAGGCCGGCGGCATCCGCGACCTCGGTGGCCTTGTCGATCAGTGCGTCGATGCGCGCGACGGTGGGCGTACCTGCGGCGGCCTTGTTGCGCGGCTCGTCGAGTGCGCGCCGCATGACGCCTTCCGCGATGACCGCGACCTTCCACAGACCCAACGCATGCCAGTACCGCAGCGCGGCGGGGTCGCGGCCGGTCTCGTCGAGGTACACGCGCGACAGCTCGGCCCGGTCGGGGAAGCCGGGCAGCGCGGCCGCCGGGAAGTCGCCTGCGGTGTCCTCGCCCGGCTCGGGCCAGTACGCGAGCAGCGAGCCCATGTCCGCGAGCGGGTCGCCCAACGTCGACAGCTCCCAGTCGAGCACCGCCGTCACTTCGCCGGTGCCGGGCGCGGTCACGACATTGCGCAGGTGGAAGTCGCCGTGCACGAGCGTCGTCTCGGTCTGGTCGGGAACCGCCGCACGCAGTCTTGCGGTGAGCGCGTCGAGCGCGGGCGATTCGCGCGTCTTGGACTGTTCCCACTGACCGGACCATCGTTTGAGTTGCCGTGCCGCATAGGGCTTGTGAGACGCAAGATCGGACAGCCCCACCTGCTCGAGGTCCACCGCGTGGACCCGCGCCAGGGTGCGCGCGAGCGACAGCCCGGTCACACGCCGCTGGGCGGGTGCGAGCGATCCGGCAACCGGCATCCGGTCGACGACGAGCCCGTCGACGAACTCCATCAGCACGAGCGCCGCGTCGCCGCACTCCCCCGGCGCCGAGACCCCGAGGATGCGCGGCACCGGGACGTCGGTGCCGGCGAGCGCGTGCAGGATGCGCGCCTCACGAACGACGTCGTGCGCCGACGCGAGCAGGTGGCCGAGCGGCGGCCGCCGCAGCACCCAGCGGTTCGCCGCCGCGTCACGCACGACGTAGGTGAGATTCGACTGTCCCAGACCGATCCGGTCGAACTCGAACGGCGCCACCGCGGCAGGGTCGACGCTCGCGATCCAGGCGACCGCCGCCTGCCGGTCGACGCCGGGCACCGCGGTCACGCTCGTCTCAGGCACCGGCCGCCACCGGGGCAGGCGCGGTGGGTGCACCGTCGCGGTACTTGCGCAGCTCCGCCTTCGCGATCGCGCGCTTGTGCACCTCGTCGGGGCCGTCGGCGAGCCGCAGCGTCCGCATGTGCGCGTACGCCTCGGCGAGCGGAAAGTCGTCGGTGACGCCGCCACCGCCGTGCACCTGGATCGCGCGGTCGATGATCTTCAACGCCATCTGCGGCGCGGCGACCTTGATCGCGGCGATCTCGGTGCGCGCCTCCTTGTTGCCGACGGTGTCCATCATGTGCGCGGCCTTCAGCGTGAGCAGTCGCACCATCTCGATCTCGATGCGCGCCTCGGCGATCCAGTCCTGGATGTTGGCGCGTTCGCTGACCGGCGCGCCGAAGGTGACGCGCCGCTGCGCCCGGGTGCACAGCAGTTCGAGGGCACGTTCGGCCATGCCGATCGCACGCATGCAGTGGTGGATGCGCCCGGGCCCGAGCCGGGCCTGGCTGATCGCGAAACCTTCACCCTCACCGGACAGGACGTCCTCGACGGGCACACGAACATTCTCGAACAGGATCTCGGCGTGCCCCTCCCGGTCCATGTATCCGAAGACCGGCAGGCTGCGCACGATCGTTACCCCCGGCGCGTCGATCGGGACGACCATCATGGACTGCTGGCGGTGCGTCGGCGCGCTCGGGTCGGTCTTACCCATCACGATGAGCACGCGGCACAGGGCGTGCATTGCATTGGACGCGAACCACTTCCGCCCGTTGAGCACGTAGCCGTCACCGTCGCGCACCATGCTCAGTTCGATGTTGGTGGCATCGGAACTCGCGACGGCCGGTTCCGTCATGGCGAAGGCGGACGCCATCTCACCGTCGAGCAGCGGTTTCAGGTACCGCTGCCTGTGTTCGTCGGTGCCGAACAGCGTCAGCACCTCGATGTTTCCGGTGTCGGGCGCGTTGCAGTTGCAGGCCTCGGACGCGATGCGGCTGCGGCCCATCACCTCGGCGAGCGGCGCGTACTCGAGGTTGGTCAGGCCCGGGCCCCAGTCCGGATGCGGATGGAAGAGGTTCCACAGGCCGCGGCGCTTCGCCTCCACCTTGAGCTCTTCCATGATCGGTGGCTGGAAGTGCGGATCGCCCGACTCCCGCATCTGTTCGGCGTAGACGCGTTCGGCCGGGTACACGTGGGTGTCCATGAAGTCGTGCAGTTCCTCGAGATACTTCCGGGTCCGGTCACTCGGCTCGAACACGGCGCCTCCTGTGCGATCGGGTGGATGGGTCAGTTCGTGTCCGCGAGCAGGCCGGCCTGGTACCGCCGCATGCCGCGCAGCCATCGGTCGTAGTCGGAACCCTTGTGGCGGTACATCTCCAACACGTCGGCGTGCGGAAGGATCAGGAACCTCCGGGCACGGACTCCGTCGAGCACGATCGACGCCACCGCGTCGGGGCTCAGCACCTCGCCGGCACCGGTGACGGCGCGTGCCGCGGCTCCCTCGAGCGGCTGCGACGACGACGCTCCCGCCCGCAACATGTCGGTGTCGACACCCATCGGGCACACGCAGCTGACGCCGATGCCCTGGTCGCCGTAGGTGACCGAGAGCCATTCGGCGAAGCCGACCGCGGCGTGCTTGGTGGTCGAGTACGTTGCCGACCCGATCTGGGTGAGCAGTCCCGCCGCCGACGCGGTGGACACGAAGTACCCGGAACCGCGTTCGAGCCAGCGCGGGACGAGTTGCTGCGCGGCGCGCACGTGTGCGCGCACGTTGACCTCGAGCGACAGGTCCCAGTCGGACTCGCTCGCGAGGCCGCTGCCGCGGCTGACCCCGGCATTGGCGAAGTACAGGTCGACCGGCCCGAACTCGCGCTCCGCCCACGCGAGTGCGTCGGCGATCACGGCGGGATCGGACACGTCGCCCGCGAGGGGCGCGGCCGTGCCTGCCGGCAGGTCGGCGACGACGCGTTCGACGGCGGCGCGGTCGAGGTCGACCGCGACGACGCGCGCCCCCTCCGCAGCCAGCGCCCGGGCGAGTGCGCCGCCGATACCGCCACCCGCGCCGGTCACGACCGCGACGCGTCCGTCGAACCGGACGGGTTCCGCAGTGCTCACTCGCGTTCCTCTCGCCGTCGTGGCACGCTCCGAAAGAGCGTGACTCAGGTCTCACCGCATGTATAGTTGAAGTCGGCGTCATATTCAATCCATACCCCTCGGCGGGCGTCATTCCACCCCTCTCACCTGCAGCGTCGGCACCGACGCGGACGACGCCGCCGTCGAATCAGGAGGCTTCCGATGACCACGAGCCACATCCACGCCGAGCCGGCACGCCCCCGCAACCATGCCGAACTCACCGAACTGCGGGGACGGGAACTGGGGCCCACCGCGTGGCACGCACTGCCGCAGGACCGCGTGAATGCGTTCGCGGACGTGACCGAAGACCACCAGTGGATCCACGTCGACCCCGAGCGCGCTGCGACGACCGATCTCGGCGGCACGATCGCCCACGGCCTGCTGACGCTGTCGCTCGGCCCGGCACTCAGCTCCGAGCTGTTGCGGTTCGACGGGTTCGCCCACGGGCTCAACTACGGATACGACAAGGTCCGCTTCCCGGCACCGGTCCCGGTGGGCTCGCGCGTGCGGATGCGTGTCGAAATCCTGTCCGCCGACGAGGTTCCCGGTGGGATCCAAGTGACCACGAAGCAGACGATGGAGCGTGAGGGCGACGAGATCGCCTGCGGCGGCAAGCCGGTCATGGTCGCGGTGTCACTCTCGCGTGTCGTCGCACACGCCGACGACTGAGCTTCCGACCAGGCCCCCACGAGCCCGAACGCCGCACCAGCACGAAAGGCCGCCATGCCGAACATCATCGATCCCGTCCGCCGCCACGCACACACGGCGCCGTCCGACATCGCTCTGCGAGGATTCGACGTCACCACTGGACATTCCGACACGTGGACCTACCGCGAGCTGTCCGACGCGAGCGCACGATTCGCCGGAATGCTCGATGCGGCAGGAGTCGAGCCGGGAGATCGGGTACTGCTGCTCGCACCGTCGGTGCCGGAGTTCGCGGTGGCGTACTTCGGAATCGCGGCCGCAGGCGCGGTCGTCGTCCCGGTCAACACGATGTCGACGGTGCACGAGCTCGCATACGTCCTCGACGACGCCGGGTGCGCGCTCGCGGTTGCGTGGCACACGTGCGCCGACGCCGTGACGCAGGCGGCGACCGCCGCGGCGACACCCGTGCACCTGCTGCTGCCGCGCGCGAGCGACACCGCAGCGGCGTTCCCGGCTCCGGTGCACGACCGCGCGCCCGACGACACCGCCGCGATCCTGTACACGTCGGGCACGACGGGGCGCCCCAAGGGCGCACAGCTCACGACGTCGAATCTGCTGTCGGCCGGGGAGATCGGTGTGGCAGGCAGCGGCAGCCACGGCGCCGACCGCACCGGCACCGCGTTGCCGCTGTTCCACGTGTTCGGCCAGGCATCGATCATGATGGCCACGTTCACCGGGGGTGGTTCGCTCTCGCTGCTCCCTCGATTCGACGCGTCCGCGATGCTCGCGATGTTGCGCCACGACGAGCTCACGATCATGGCCGGTGTCCCCACGATGTGGAACGCCCTGTTGCACGCCGCGGGCGATGCGTCGCCGCGCGACTTCGCCCAGTTGCGCATCGCGATCTCGGGCGGCGCCTCGTTGCCGGGTGAGGTTGCCCGCGAATTCCAACGCCGGTTCGGCTGCACCCTGCTCGAGGGCTACGGCCTGACCGAGACCACGGCGTTCGGCACGTTCAACGACGTCGAACACACCCCGCGCGCAGGCTGGACGGGCCGAGCTGCCGCACGCACCGAGGTCCAGGTGCTCTCGCCGGACGGCGAGCCGTGCCCCACCGGCACCGTCGGCGAGGTGGTCGTGCGCGGCGCAACGGTCATGAAGGGCTACTGGAACCAGCCCGACTCGACGGCGGCCGCGTTCACCACCGATGGCTGGTTCCGCACCGGAGACCTCGGCGAGCTCGACGACCAGGGCAACCTGCGGATCGTCGACCGCGTCAAGGATCTGGTGATCCGAGGCGGCTACAACGTCTACCCGTCGGAGGTCGAGGAGGTGCTCTACGCGCATCCGGAGATCGTCGAGGCCGCCGTCGTGGGAATACCCGACGACTACTACGGCGAAGAGATCGCGGCGCTCGTGGTGCCGCGCGCCGACGCGGCACTCACCGCGGACGAGGTGAGTGCATACTGCCGGGAACGGCTCTCGGCATACAAGATTCCGCGAATCGTTCAGTTCGCGGACGCACTGCCGAAGGGCGCGACGGGCAAGATCCTCAAGCGCGCGATCGACCGAGACGCACTGCGCGCGCCGTTGTGACGACGATCAGTCCGCAGTGGACAGCCGAAGCGCGTTGACCCACAAGCGGTTCGCGGTGGCGACCAGCTCGTCGAAGGACGCGAGCTGTTCGTCGCCGTGCGTGGTGGGCTCCGACACGAAATACGAGAAGCCGAGCCGGGAGATCATGCCGGACAGCGCACGCGACGCCAACAGCGGATCGAGCGAGCGATCCGCGAGACCCCGCTTCTGCAGATCGGCGATGCTGCGCGCGTTGCGGCGCACGAAGGCGTCGGCGCGTTCCTGGCGCAGCTTCCGGAATTCCGGATCGATGTGCGCGACCTGTTCGAGCAGCGCCATCAGGCGCGCATTGCGCCGGTACGCCTCGAGGTAGGCGCGATTGCTCGCCGAGATGATCGCGACCGGGTCGTCGTCGGCGTCGACATGCGGCATGCCCGGGTGCATCATGTCTTCCTGCGCCTGCTCGAGCACCGCGGCGAAGATCTCGTCCTTGCCGGCGAAGTACGTGTAGAACGTGCCCGACGAGCATTTCGCCTCGCGCGTGATGTCGATGAGCCGCGAATCCAGGTAGCCCGCCCGCTCGAACACCGTGCGCGCGGCCGCGATCAACGATGCTCGTGTCCGCAAGCCGCGCTCGGTGACGGGCAGCTCGCGCAGGAGCGCCGAGTTGGCCATCGAGGGCGGCGCGTCGTCGTCCCGGGAGGCCGACGGCGCCGCGTCGTCGCGTGAGGCGGCTGAAGAGGACATGGCACCAATCTACAATCCCGGGGCGCACGCCCCGCTCGGGCGCGGTGCGCGGGACCGGACACACCGGCCCCGCGCACTCGTGGTCAGTACAGGTGGGCACCCGGCAGCGCATCGGGGTCCTGCCGCACGGATGCGGGGTTCGTCTCGCGCAGCCGCCATGCCGCGAGGAAGGTCAGCAGACCCATGAACGCGATGAACACCGACACGAACGCGGTGCTGCCGGTGTCGGCGATGATCGCGGTCATCACGACCGGCGTGCCGCCGCTCACCGTGATCGCGGCGCGTTGGTACGCGAGAGACGCGCTGGAGTACCGCACATTGGGTGCGAACAGTTCCGCGAGGTACGCGGCGATCGGCCCGTAGGTCATCGACTGGAAGATGCTGCCCACCATGACGGCGACGAAGAACCACCCCAGGTTCGCCGTGTCGACCAGCCAGAAGTACGGGAACGCCCACACGATGATCGCGGCGGCACCGATCATGATGAGCGGCCTGCGCCCCCAGCGGTCGGACATCTTGCCGGACCACAGAATCACGCCCACCGACAGGACGGACACGACGAGCGAGATCGCGAGGACGTCGTTGCGCTCCATGCCGAGTTCGGTGGTGCTGTAGCTGAGCACGCCCGCGATCGAGATGTAGAACAGGCAGTTGGTGGCGGCGAGCAGGCCGCATCCGAGGACGATCGTGCGCCAGTTGTGCTTGATCGCCTGCGCGAGCGGTGCCTGCACCACCTTCGCCGACCGCTTCGACGACTCCTGCTGCAGTGCACGGAATTCCGGCGTGTCCTCGACCTTGGTCTGGATGTAGTACACGATCGGGAACAGCAGCGCGCTCGCGAAGAACGGGACCCGCCAGCCCCACGACAGGAAAGCCTCGTTCGAGATGGTGGCCGTCGCGATCAGGAAGACGAGATTTCCGAGCACGACACCGAAGGGCACCCCCATCTGCCCGAATGTTCCTGCTAGGCCTCGCTTCTTGGGCCCGGCGGATTCGGTGAGCAGCAGCACGATACCGCCCCACTGACCGCCGCACGCCGCGCCCTGCACGAAACGAAGCAGCACCAGCAGGATCGGCGCGGCGACGCCGATCTGTGCGGTGGTGGGCAGACACCCGATGAGGAAGGTCGCCGCGCCCATGA
Organism: Rhodococcus sp. HNM0569; assembly: GCF_012726205.1. Lineage (GTDB taxonomy): Bacteria > Actinomycetota > Actinomycetes > Mycobacteriales > Mycobacteriaceae > Rhodococcus_F. The sequence goes on from NZ_JAASAE010000006.1 coordinate 7,338, forward strand.
GCATCAGGCAGGTGACCACCGTCGGCTTGCGTCCGTATCTGTCGCCGTAATGGCCCGCGACGAGCCCACCGATCGGCCGGGCGATGAAGCCCGCCCAGAACGTGCTGAACGACAGCAGCGTGCCGGTGAGCGCGGACGCGTCGGGGAAGAACACATGCGGAAACACCAGGGCCGCCGCGGTGCCGTAGAGGAAGAAGTCGTACCACTCGATCGAGCTGCCGACCAGGCCCGCGCCGAGGAGCTTGCGGTGCGCGCGTGGGGAGACCGTGCCGGCGGCCGGGGCGGCCGAGCGACTCGTCGCGGGTGTCGCCATGAACCCTCCTGGGTGTCGTGATCCTGCGATGGGACCAGCAACTAGAACTTGACGCCAAGTTCAAGTTCGCCGTGCGACAAGTGTGCGGCGGAGCGACGTGTGATGTCAATCACTGGAAAGTGACCGTGTCCCCGAGAAACGCCGAGCGGGCGGTGTCCCCGAGATCCACTCGATCGATCCCCGGGACACCGCCCGCTCGTGCGCCCTACCCCTACCCCTGCGGTTGTTGCTCGGCGCGGCGACGCAACCTGCGTGCAGCGGCGACGAGATTGCGGAGCGACGGCTCGAGCTGCCAGTAGTGACGAGTCTTGAGACCGCCGTCCGGATTCGCCCACAGCCGGTCGAGCGGCACCGACTCGGCCGCCTTGGTCAGCAGCTCGTCGAGCTCGTCGATGTCCGGGATCCGCGCCGAACGACTCTCGTACACGCCGGGCCCGACGCCGCGCGTGAGCGCGCGTTCCTTGATCGCGTCGAGCACCCACTCGATCGACCGCGTCGCGACGATCGCGGTGACGTCCGCGTCGAGTCGCTCGATGGCGTCGACGACGGAGGTCTTGCCCGAATACGTCAGGTGGGTGTGGATCTGCGTCTCGGGCTTCGCACCGCCCGTCGCGAGCCGGAATGCGTCGACCGCCCACTCGAGGTACTCCTCGCGGCCGTCGTCGCGCAGCGGCAGCAACTCACGGATCGCCGGCTCGTCGACCTGGATGATCGCGATACCCGCCGCCTCGAGATCGGCGATCTCGTCGCGCACGACGAGCGCGAGCTGATCAGCAGTCTCGTGCAGGGGCTGGTCCTGACGCACGTACGACCGGGCGAGCATCGTCACCGGACCCGTGAGGATCGCCTTGACGGGCTTGTCGGTGAGCGACTGCGCGTAGCTGATCCACTCGACCGACATCGGCTTCGGCCGCGCCACGTCGCCGTACAGGATCGGCGGACGCGTCGCACGCGAGCCGTACGCCTGCACCCAGCCGTTGTGGGTGAACGCGTAGCCCTCGAGCAACTCGGCGAAGTACTGCACCATGTCGTTGCGCTCGTGTTCGCCGTGCACCAGCACGTCGAGCCCGATGTCCTCCTGGAGGCGGATCGTCGACTCGATCTCCTCCTGGATGCGCTTGTAGTAGTCCGGCCACTCGAGCCGGCCCTGACCGAGGTCGTAACGCGCCTGGCGCACCTCGTCGGTCTGCGGGAACGATCCGAGTGTCGTGGCGGGCACGAGCGGAAGCCCGAGCCGCTCCTGCTGCACCACGCGGCGCTGTTCGTAGGGCGCACGCACCCGGTCCTCGGGCTTGATCGCATTGACCCGCGCACGCACCGCATGCTTGAGCTTGAAGTGCACCGATGTGGGCTTCTTGCGCCACTTTTCGGACGGGCCGTCGGTGAGCGCCTTGGCGAGCGCGACGACCTCACCCACCTTCTGCTTCGCGAAGGCGAGCCGGTCGGCGACGTCACCGGGGATGTCGTACTCGACGAGCAGGTCGTAGGGCACGTGCAGCAGCGACGTCGACGTCGACACCACGAGGTCCGGTACGACGTCCTTCAGCTTGTTCAGGTAGGTCAGTGTGTTGTAACGGTCGACCCGCCACACATTGCGGCCGTCGACGACACCCGCGTAGACGCGCTTGCGCTTGATACCGGGGATCTTCGCGAGCTCGTCCGGATTGACCTTGCCCGCAACGAGATCGAGACCGAGCGCTTCGACGGGGGTGGACGCGAGAATCGGCAGTGCGTCGCCGAGCCAGCCGTACTGGCCGGTGACCAGCAGGCGCGGACGCAGCGGCGCGTGACCGAGCGTCTCGTAGGTGCTGCGCAGCGCCTCCAGCTCGGCGGGCGAGCGGTCCTCGGTGAAGCACGGCTCGTCGAGCTGCACGCACGTCGCGCCCGCTCGGGCGAGCTGCGCGAACAGCTTCTCGTACTCGGGCAGCAACCGATCGAGCAGTTCGAGCGTGTCGAAATCGTCCCGTGTGCTCGTCGGTCCGACCTTCGACAGCAGCAACAGCGACACCGGACCGAGCACGACGGGCCGCAGCTCGATGCCCTTCGCCATTGCCCGTGCGAACTCGTCGAGCACTGCATCCGAACGCAGTTCGAAGGTCGTGTGCTCGTCGAGCTCGGGCTGCCGGTAGTGGTAGTTGGTGCCGAAGTACCGCACGAGCTCGAGCGGCGGGAAGTCGGGCCTGCCGCGCGCCATCGTGAAGTAGAAGTCGAGCGGATCGAGATCGCTCTCGAGTTCCGCGAACCGTGCAGGCACCGCGCCGAACAGCAGCGCGTTGTCGAGAACGTGATCGTAGAAGGAGAACGTGTTGCCCGGGACCTGCGTGAGGCCGGTGGCGGCGAGCTCGCTCCAGGTGTCCTCCTGAAGGTCGCGGGCGACGGCCTTCAGTTCGGCCTGCGACGCCGTGCCGTGCCAGTACGCCTCGAGGGCGCGCTTGAGTTCGCGGTGCGGGCCGATACGGGGGTACCCCAGGATGCTGGATCCGAAGGTGCTGGTCATGACGTTCGACCTTTCGGGTGTGCGGGAACCGTCGAATTCAGCTGGCCTTCTTGGCTACCCGGCCGTTCTCGGCATACTCGTAGAAGCCCGCTCCGGACTTCTTGCCGACCAGGCCCGCCTCGACCATGCGCAGCAGCAGCGGCGGCGCCGAGTACAGCGGCTCCTTGAACTCCTCGTACATCGAGTCGGCGATCGACTTGACCGTGTCCAGGCCGACGAGATCGGTGAGCGCGAGCGGGCCCATCGGGTGCGCGAGGCCGAGCACCGTCGCCTTGTCGATGTCCTCCTTCGTCGCGAAGCCGGACTCGACCATACGGATCGCGGACAGCAGGTACGGCACGAGGAGCGCATTGACGACGAAGCCGGAACGATCGGCGGACCGCACGACCTGCTTGCCGAGCACGTCGCTCGCGAAGGCCTCGGCGCGCTCGCTGACCGCCTTGCTGGTCTTGAGTGTCGTGACGAGCTCGACGAGCGGAAGCACCGGAACCGGGTTGAAGAAGTGCATGCCGATCACGCGCTCGGGCTTCGCGGTCGCGATGCCGAGCTTCATGATCGGGATCGACGACGTGTTCGAGGCGAGCACCGCGTCGGGATCGGTGACGACGGAGTCGAGTTCGGCGAAGATCTCACTCTTGATCTTCTCGTCCTCGACGACGGCCTCGACGACCAGCTGACGGTCGGCGAAATCGCCCAGGTCGGTGGTGAAACGCAGTCGCCACGCCGCCTGCTCGCGCTCGCGCTCGGTGATCTTGCCGCTGCTGACGCCGCGGTCGAGCGAGCGGAGGATGCGCGAACGGCCCGCGGCCGTCAGTTCGCGTGTCTGCTCGTACACCAGGACATCGACGTGCGCGCGTGCGCACACCTCGGCGATGCCGGCGCCCATCTGCCCCGCGCCGATCACGCCGACGCGCTGAATCTTCTCGCTGGTCACGTCAGCTCCTTCTCACTGGTCGAACGTGTGTGGAAATCGTGGACGTCCGGCTCGGTGAACCGAACGGTGAAAAATCGAGATTACGAAAGGTTTTCGGTACGACACGGGGGAGAGACCCGTACGCGGATCTCTCCCCCGTTCCCTCCGGGTACTACCCGTGGGGTGAGTCGTCAGTCGACGGTCGACTCAGTTCTCAGTGGAACTGGCCTTCCTCGGTGGAGCCCTTGAGGGCAGCCGTGGAGGTGTTCGGGTCCACCGTGGTGGCGATGGAGTCGAAGTAGCCGGCGCCGACCTCGCGCTGGTGCTTGATGGCGGTGAAGCCGCGCTCCTCGGCCGCCTTGAACTCGCGCTCCTGCAGGTCGACGAAGGCGGTCATGCCCTCGCGAGCGTAGCCGTGCGCCAGGTCGAACATGCCGTAGTTGAGCGAGTGGAAGCCCGCGAGCGTGATGAACTGGAACTTGAAGCCCATCGCGCCGAGCTCCTTCTGGAACTTCGCGATCGTGGCGTCGTCCAGGTGCGCCTTCCAGTTGAACGACGGCGAGCAGTTGTACGCGAGCAGCTGGTCCGGGAACTCGCTGCGCACCGACTCGGCGAAGTGCTTCGCGACCTCGAGATCCGGAACACCGGTCTCCATCCAGATGAGGTCGGCGTAGGGGGCGTAGGCCTTCGCACGGGCGATGCAGGGCTCGACACCGTTCTTGATGCCGTAGAAGCCCTCGGCCGTGCGGGTGCCGTCGAGCCATTCCTTGTCACGGTCGTCGACGTCGGACGTGATGAGCGTCGCGGCCTCGGCGTCGGTGCGCGCGATGACGACGGTGGGGACGTCCGCGACGTCAGCCGCGAGGCGAGCCGAGGTCAGGGTGCGGATGTGCTGCTGCGTGGGGATGAGCACCTTGCCACCGAGGTGGCCGCACTTCTTCTCCGACGCGAGCTGGTCCTCCCAGTGCGAGCCCGCGACGCCGGCCGCGATCATGGCCTTCTGCAGCTCGTAGACGTTGAGCGCGCCACCGAAGCCGGCCTCACCGTCGGCGACGATCGGAGCGAGCCAGTTCTCGACCGACGTGTCGCCCTCGACCTTGGCGATCTCGTCGGCACGCAGCAGCGCGTTGTTGATACGACGCACGACCTGCGGGACCGAGTTCGCCGGGTACAGCGACTGGTCGGGGTAGGTGTGGCCGGAGAGGTTCGCGTCACCCGCGACCTGCCAGCCGGACAGGTAGATGGCCTTCAGGCCCGCGCGGACCTGCTGGACGGCCTGGTTGCCCGTGAGCGCGCCGAGCGAGTTGATGTAGTCCTCGTTGTTGACGAGGTCCCACAGGATCTCGGAGCCACGGCGAGCGAGAGTGGCCTCTTCGACGACCGTGCCCTGCAGCGCCGCAACCTGCTCGGCCGTGTAATTGCGCTCGACGTTCTTCCAGCGAGGATTGGTGTCCCAGTCCTTCTGGATCTCCGCTGCGGTCCTCGGGGTGCCGGTGGTCGACATCAAGACTCCACTTCTTTGTTTTCGATCGGATCCGGTACGTGCGTACTGCTTCGCATCGTTGCCAGGTCCTCAATGCGTACTCGTCGAGAATGGCACATGGCAAAAGTGCCGTCTACCTGTTGCAACTGCCAACCTTCGCTAGCTTTTCAGTAGAGGTTGCTAACTCTGCGAAGAAAGCTGCGGGCAAAGAGCGCGACGACATGCGTAGCCGAAACCGGTTTGTTACCCGCCGGTAGGAAGAACCCGCAGGCCAGCCCCGGTGACACTGCCGAAACCCGTCCCAGCCGCGGCGCCGCGGCAGCTGCCGTCACAACGCGGTCACACACCGCCGCCTGCCGGACGGTCTGTGAGCGCAATCACGCGCAGGCGCGACTCCCCACACCGTCGTGCGCACCCCGTTTCCGGGGCGGCAAAGCGCTGCCGCATGTGCACAGGTCCGGTACGGTCCGGTTCGAAGCGGCTTCTACGTCGCAGCCGCACGTTCGGTTCGGACTTTCTGCCCCGGGAGTGACCGTGCCCCTGTACGAGTTCGTGTGCCCCGGCTGCGGGCTGTTCGAAGCGCACTTCCCCATGACGTCGGTGCCCGCGAGCTCCGAGTGCGCGTCGTGCGCCGACTCGGCACCGCGCCGCATCAGCATCCCTCGGCTCGGCCACGCGGGATCGGCGGCGATGGCCGCTCTGGACGCGTCCGCGCGTTCGGCCCACGAACCCGAGGTCGTACGCAGCCCGCCGCCACGCTCACGCCGCGCGCCGGTGTCGAGCGACCCCCGACACCGACGTCTCCCCCGCCCTTAGCGCCCACCCCGCGTCTACGGAAGGTCTTCGCGATGCCCGAACTGCTCTTTCCACTGGATTCGTCGAAGAAGTTCACCGAGCAATCCCTCGTCGGGCACAACCGGTGGCATCCCGACATACCGCCTGCCGTCACCGTCAAACCGGGCGATGCGTTCCGTGTGCACTGCCGGGAGTGGTTCGACGGCGCGATCCACAACGACGACTCCGCCGACGACATCCTCGACGCGCCGCTCTCGACGGTGCACACCTTGTCGGGTCCGTTCGCGATCGAGGGCGCGAGGCCCGGGGATCTGCTGATCGTCGACATCCTCGACATCGGCTCCATCCCCCAGGAGGATTCGGGTCCCCTCGCCGGACAGGGCTGGGGATACACCGGCATCTTCTCGCGTGGCAACGGCGGCGGCTTCCTCACCGAGCGTTTCCCGGACGCGTACAAGGCGGTGTGGGATTTCAGCGGACACACGGCGACGTCGCGCCACATACCCGGTGTGTCCTTCACCGGGATCACCCACCCGGGCCTGATGGGCACGGCGCCGTCGGCAGAACTCCTCGCGAAGTGGAATGCGCGCGAGGGCGCACTCATTGCGACCGACCCGAATCGCGTGCCACCCCTTGCACTTCCGCCCGAACCCGCCGACGCCGTTCTCGGCTCGCTCGACGGCGCCGACTTCGACCGCGTCGCGCTGGAGGCTGCACGCACCGCGCCGCCACGCGAGAACGGCGGGAACCAGGACATCAAGAACCTGACGAAAGGGTCGCGCGTCTTCTACCCGGTGTTCGTCGACGGTGCGAACCTGTCCGTGGGCGACCTCCATTTCTCGCAGGGCGACGGCGAGATCACGTTCTGCGGCGCGATCGAGATGGGCGGCTTCATCGATCTGCGGGTCGACGTGATCAAGGGCGGGATGGAGACGTACGGCGTCTCCGAGAACGCGATCTTCATGCCGGGCAACACCGATCCGCAGTACTCGGAATGGCTCGCGTTCTCCGGCACGTCCGTCACGCTCGACGGCGAACAGCGCTATCTCGACTCGCATCTGTCCTACCAGCGGGCATGCCTGCACGCGATCGACTACCTCACGAAGTTCGGCTACAGCCCCGAGCAGGCGTATCTGTTGTTGGGCGCGGCGCCCATCGAAGGGCGCCTGTCCGGAGTGGTCGACATTCCCAACTCGTGCTCGACGGTCTATCTGCCGACCGCGATCTTCGACTTTCCACTCGCGCCGTCCGCCGACGGGCCGCACCGCATCGATCCGGGTATCGGCGCGCCGCATTCACCCGACCGCGGCTGACCCACACCCTTCGCCCCAGTCGCGTCTCGGGCACTACGATGAGCACTTCCTGGACGACGACGCTCCGCGGCCACGCCGTGGGCAAGGGGGACACGTGACGCAGACGCACACCGAGCACGACCCCGCGCAGTCGACCACGATGCGCCCCGTGCGCGGGTCACTCGTCACGGGTGCAGGTGTACTCGTGCTCGCCCTGCTCGTCGGCGCGGGATGGGTCGGCGGCCGCGCGTTCTCGGGTCCGCACCTCGACAACTCGGCCTTCCTCGCCGCCGGGTCGCCCTCCGAGAAGCTTTCCGAGGCCGTGGATCTCACGCTGTCGAGCGGCACGATGTTCGTCACGACCCGCAGCGACGACGGCACCGAGTTCGTCGCGCAGACCGACTACCCGAACGGCATCGTCTACAGCGAGCTGCCCGACGCACAGGCCGGCTCGCTCGCGATGTTCCAGCGCGGCGACGAGGTGTTGATCCGGATGGAGAAGGCTGCGCTGCCCGGCGTCGAGCCCGGCGTGTGGTACCGCACGGCCGCCGACGACACCGGCCCGCTCGGCTTCGTCTCAGCCGGATTCGACCCGAGCTATGCGAAGGGCATCATCTCGACGGCCCAGTCGGTCGACGAAGTGGGCAGCGAAGCGATCGACGGCGTCGACACCACGCATTTCGTGCTCACGGTCGACAAGGAGGAGACGCTCGACCGCGCGATGGAGCTGATGGGCGACATGGGCACCGACGAGGACGCCGACTACTTCCGGCACATCATGTCGAGCGCGATCCCCGACACCACCGAGTACTGGGTCGACGGCACCGGCCTCCTGCGCCAGGAGAGCGACGGCACCCAGACCAAGCAGTACCACGATTTCGGCGCCCGGCTGCAACTCCCCCGCATCGACGAGGACGCCGTCCGCGACGCGCCGGGGTTCTGACCGGACGTCCCTGGAGCGAACGCGGCCGGGGAGCGGCCACGCCGTGACCTCGCCCGGTCGGATCGCTCGGCACGTCTGTTTCGGGTAGCGACAACTGACACGATCGAACGATGATCAGAACTGTCGCCGCTTTCGCCCTTACCGCCTTCGCGGCCGCTGCCCTTGCGCTGCTCGGCTATCACTGGTGGGTCGCGAGCCAACCCCCACGACGCATCAATTTCGCCTTCGTCGTCGATGAGGCGCACCCGTTCGGCGCTGCACCCCCTGTCGGTACCTTCGTGGTCGTCGCACTGCTGGTCGCTCTCGCCGTCGCCGCGATCGCCGCCGTCGCGGCACGGCGGTGGCAGCTCACCCGTGTCGCCGTCACACGCCGGGCGTGAAAGTAGACGGCCTCCTGCCCTCAGCCCGCACGTCCGACCTGCAAACCCTGCAAATCAACACTTGCTAACCAGCGAGAACGCTCCTAACCTGGGCACATGGCCAAGACTTTCGTCGGCGCGCGGCTTCGTCAGCTGCGCAGTGAGCGTGGCATGAGTCAGGCCGCGCTGGCGAAGAGCCTGGAGATCTCGGCGAGCTATCTCAACCAGATCGAGCACGACGTCCGCCCACTCACCGTGCCGGTGCTGTTGCGCATCAGCGAGGTGTTCGGGGTCGACACGTCGTTCTTCTCGTCGCAGGACGACACCCGCCTGATCGCCGAGATGCGCGAGGTCGCATTGGACGCCGAGATCGGGATGGACGCCGACGCGCAGGAGATCGCCGAACTGGTGGCCGCGCATCCCGCCATCGCGAAGGCGATGGTCAATATGCACCGCCGTTACCGCAACACGACGGCCCAGCTCGCGGCCGCCACCGAGGACCGCTTCAGCGACGGCAGCGGCTCGGGTGCCATCACGATGCCGCACGAAGAGGTTCGCGACTACTTCTATCAACGGCAGAACTACATCCACGACCTCGACACCGCTGCCGAGGAACTCACCGCCCGCATGCGCTTCCACCGCGGCGACGTCGGCGGCGAGATCGCACGCCGGCTCGAGACGGTGCACGACGTGCAGATCGTCAAGCGCATCGACCTCGGCGAGAACGTGCTGCACCGGTACGACCGCGAGAACCGGGTGCTCGAGATCGCCCCGCAGCTCTCGCGCGGCCAGCAGGTGTTCAAGTTCGCCACCGAACTCGCCTATCTCGAGCACGGCGACCTGATCGACAAGCTCGTCGCGGAGGGCAATTTCACGAGCGACGGCTCGGTCGCCCTCGCCAAGCTCGGTCTCGCCAACTACTTCGCCGCCGCGACGGTGCTGCCGTACGGGCAGTTCCATGAGGTGGCCGAGGACTTCCGCTACGACATCGAGCGCCTGTCGGCGTTCTACTCGTTGAGCTACGAGACCATCTGCCACCGGCTCTCGACTCTGCAGCGGCCCAAGCTTCGCGGTGTGCCGTTCATGTTCGTGCGGGTCGACCGCGCGGGCAACATGTCGAAGCGACAGTCGGCCACCGGTTTCCACTTCTCGACGAGCGGCGGCACGTGCCCGCTGTGGAATGTGTACGAGACGTTCTCGTACCCGGGCAAGATCATGACGCAGATCGCACAGATGCCCGACGGCAGGCGTTACCTGTGGATCGCCCGCACCGTCGAACGCCGCGCTCAGCGCTACGGACAGCCGGGCAAGACGTTCGCGATCGGACTGGGGTGCGAGATCCGGCACGCGCACCGCCTCGTCTACAGCGACGGCCTCGACCTCGACGACTCGAACCGGGGAACGCCCATCGGGTCGGGCTGCCGCATCTGCGAGCGCGTCAACTGCCCGCAGCGCGCCTTCCCGCCGCTCGGCAAGGAACTCGACATCAACGAGCACCGCAGCTCGGTGTCGCCGTACGTGATTCGCTGACGCAGGCCCCGATCGCCTTCTTTCACGGCGAAATGCCGCCGTGTGCGCAGAAATTCACGCGCACGAAACAATCGACACGCACTGCTTACGTGACGACACTCCACGGCAATACGCGTTGCCTACTGTTCGGGCCACCGAATACGGAGTTGTATACGCGCCGCGACCTGCGCGGTGTACAACGACGGTCCCCCGAACCCGAAAGGCCCGTTCATGCGTCCTCTCTCCAAGCGCGCGCTCGCGCTCCCGGCGGCGCTCGCCGCCGCAAGCCTGGTTCTCACTGCGTGCGGTTCGAAGGCGTCGGACACTGCGGCGCAGGCCGCGGGCGCGTCGTGCGTCGACACGTCCGGCCCGTCGGTCAAGGTCGGCTCGCTCAACTCGCTGTCCGGCACGATGGCGATTTCCGAAGTCACGGTGCGTGATTCGATAGCGCTCGCGGTCGAACAGATCAACGCATCAGGCGGGGTGCTCGGCAAGCAGATCCAGGTGGTCGGCGAGGACGGCGCGTCCGAGCCCACCGTCTTCGCGGAGAAGGCCGAGAAGCTCATCAGCGCGGACTGCGTCGCCGCGGTGTTCGGCGGGTGGACGTCGTCGAGCCGCAAGGCCATGCTGCCGGTGTTCGAGGACCACAACTCGCTGCTCTACTACCCGGTGCAGTACGAAGGCCTCGAGTCGTCGCCGAACATCTTCTACACGGGCGCGACCACCAACCAGCAGATCGTGCCCGCACTCGACTATCTGAAGGAGCAGGGCGTCGAGTCCCTCTACCTGGTCGGTAGCGACTACGTCTTCCCGCAGACCGCGAACCGCATCATCAAGGCGTACGCAGAGGCCAACGGCATCGAGATCAAGGGCGAGGACTACACGCCGCTCGGCTCGACCGATTTCTCCACGATCGTCAACAAGGTGCGCACCGCCGACGCCGACGCCGTGTTCAACACGCTCAACGGTGATTCCAATGTGGCCTTCTTCCGCGAGTACAAGAACGTCGGTCTCACGGCGCAGGACATGCCGGTGGTGTCGGTGTCGATCGCCGAGGAAGAGGTCGGGGGCATCGGCGTGCAGAACGTCGAGGGCCAGCTGACGGCGTGGAACTACTACCAGACCGTCGATTCGCCCGAGAACGTGTCCTTCGTCGAGGCCTACAAGGCGAAGTACGGCCGGAACAAGCCGACGTCCGACCCGATGGAGGCCGCGTACACATCGGTGTGGCTCTGGAAGAACACGGTCGAGAAGGCGAACTCGTTCGCAGTCGAGGACGTCAAGACGGCCGCGGACGGCGTCACGTACGACGCACCCGAAGGAACCGTGACGATCGACGGCGACAACCACCACATCACCAAGACCGCGCGCATCGGCGAAATCCGTAGCGACGGACTGATCTACACCGTGTGGGATTCGGGCCAGCCGATCGAGCCGGACCCGTTCCTCGAGAGCTACGACTGGGCCGAGGGCCTGAGCAGCTGACCCGACGTGGGTGCGTGACGGGCGGGCGCACCGCCCGTCACGCACCCCCGCGGCCAGAACACGCGCACAGAAAGGACACGCATCGATGGATGTCGTGATCGGACAGCTCTTCACGGGCTTGAGCATCGGATCGATTCTGCTGCTCGCCGCGTTGGGCCTGTCGCTCACCTTCGGCCAGATGGGCGTGATCAACATGGCCCACGGCGAGTTCATCATGGCCGGCTCCTACACGGCGTATGTCGTGCAGCAGGTGGTCTCGAACGCCACGGGCTCGCTGTTCGTGTCACTGATCGTCGGTTTCGTCGTCGGCGGCCTGATGGGCGTCCTGCTCGAGGTCACGCTCGTGCGGCGGATGTATCACCGGCCGCTCGACACGCTCCTCGTGACATTCGGTGTCGGCCTGATCCTGCAGCAACTCGCACGCGACATCTTCGGCGCGCCCGCGGTCAACGTCGTCGCCCCCGAATGGCTCGGCGGCGGTGTCGAGATCCTCGGTGCCGTGGTGCCGAAGACCCGCATCTTCATCCTCGTCCTCGCCGTGGTCGCCGTCGTCGCACTGTCGCTCGCGCTCGCCAGGACACCGATGGGCCGGCGCATCCGCGCGGTCGTGCAGAATCGCGATCTCGCAGAGACCAGCGGCATTTCGAGCCGGCGGACGGACATCACGACGTTCTTCCTCGGCTCGGGCCTCGCCGGGGTCGCGGGTGTGGCGCTCACGCTGATCGGGTCGACGTCGCCCACGATCGGACAGAGCTACCTCGTCGACGCCTTCCTCGTGGTCGTGGTGGGCGGTCTGGGCCGCATCGAGGGCGCGGTCATCGCGGCGTTCGCGCTCGGCGTGCTCAACTCGTTCATCGAGTACTCCACCACCGCGTCGATCGCGAAGGTCGTCGTGTTCGTGATCATCGTGGTCGTCCTCCAGGTCCGCCCGCAGGGCCTGTTCGCCGTCAAGACCCGCAGTCTGGTCTGAGAGGGACATCTGATGAGCATCCTGACGAATGAAAGAGCCCGGGTGTGGGTCGGTTTCGCGCTCGCGGCGATCCTGCTGTTCGGTGTGGCTCCCGCCGTGCTGAGCGACTTCCGCCTGAACCTGCTCGGCAAGTTCCTGTGCTTCGCGATCGTGGCCGCGGGCATCGGCCTGGCCTGGGGCCGCGGCGGCATGCTCACGCTCGGGCAGGGCGTGTTCTTCGGCCTCGGCGCGTACATCATGGCGATGCACCTCAAGATCGCCGACGCGCAGCTGCGGGGCGACAGCGTGCCGGACTTCATGCAGATCGCGGGCATCCGCGATCTGCCCGCGTACTGGGCACCATTCACGTCGCCGATCGTCACGATCCTTGCGATCCTGATCGTGCCCGCGGCCGTCGCCGCACTGCTCGGACTCGGCGTGTTCAAGCGTCGCGTCAAGGGCGCGTACTTCGCGATCTTGAGCCAGGCCCTCGCGGCCGCGTTCGCGATCCTGCTCGTCGGCCAGCAGTCGACGGGAGGGTCCAACGGACTCAACCGCTTCCGGTCGTTCTTCGGTTTCGACCTGAGCGATCCGGCCAACAAGCGCATGCTGTTCTTCATCGCCGCGGCGGTCCTGCTGCTCGTCGTCGCGGCCGTGCGGCAGCTCATGTACTCGCGTTACGGCGAACTCCTCGTCGCGGTACGCGATCAGGAGGAACGAGTCCGTTTCCTCGGCTACGACCCCGCGAACGTCAAGCTCGTCGCCTACGTCACGGCCGCGCTGTTCGCAGGCATCGCGGGCGCACTGTTCGTGCCCGTCGTCGGCATCATCTCGCCCGCCGACATCGGCGTCGTCCCGTCCATCGCGTTCCTCATCGGCGTCGCGATCGGTGGCCGGTCGACGCTCCTCGGCCCGGTGCTCGGCGCACTCGGTGTCGCGTGGGCGCAGAGCGCGTTCTCCGAGTCCTTCCCCTCCGGGTGGACGTACGCACAGGGGCTGTTGTTCATCGTGGTCGTCGGATTCTTCCCCGCGGGCATCGCAGGCGTGATCGCTCTGGTGCGGGGGCGTAGGCGCCGCACCGACACGCCGCCGCCCGACCCCGAACCCGCCAAGGAAGTGGAGATGGCACGATGACCGACCACCTCACCGACGGCTCCCCTGCCGCGACTCCCCGTGCGGGCGGCAACGCCGGCATGTCGAGCGAGTACCTCGAAATCCGCGATCTGCGGGTCACCTTCGACGGTTTCAAAGCCATCGACGGCATCGACATGACTCTCATGCAGGGCGATCTGCGGTTCCTCATCGGGCCGAACGGCGCAGGCAAGACCACCCTCGTCGACGCCGTCACCGGGCTCGCGCCCGCGTCCGGTTCGATCGTCAAGTCCGGCGTCGAGCTCGTCGGCAAGAAGGTGCACCACATCGCACGCCTCGGTGTCGGCCGCACCTTCCAGACCGCGAGCGTGTTCGAGGAACTCACGGTCCTGCAGAACCTCGACATCGCGGCGGGGGCCTCGCGCGGCCCACTCACGTTGTTGCGCAAGCGCAAGAGTGTGCTGCCGGCGATCGAGGAAGCTCTCGAGGTCACCGGGCTCGGCGCGCTGCGCGAGCGCAAGGCGGGCGTGCTGGCGCACGGCCAGAAGCAGTGGCTCGAGATCGGCATGCTGCTGGTGCAGAACTGTTCGGTGCTGCTGCTCGACGAGCCCGTCGCGGGTATGAGCGGCGAGGAACGCGAGGAAACCGGCCGATTGCTGCAACGCATCGGCGGCGAACGCACCGTCGTCGTGGTCGAACACGACATGGACTTCATGCGCTCGTTCGCGACATCGGTGACGGTGTTGCACGCGGGCAAGGTGCTGTCGGAGGGCAGCGTCGCTCACGTGCAGGCCGATCCGAAAGTCCAGGACGTGTACCTGGGTACCGCCGCGGGAGGAGAGGAGATCGAAGATGCTCGAGCTCACTGACGTTCGTGCGGGATACGGCCGCACAGAGGTGGTGCACGGAGTCACGATGACGGTGCCCGACGGCGGCGTCGTCGCGGTGATGGGCCACAACGGCGCAGGCAAGACGACGCTGTTGCGCGCCGCGGTCGGCCTGGTGAAGATCACGCACGGCACCGTGACGTTCGACGGAACCGACGTGACGCACATGCGTCCGAGCGGCCGCGTCGCCCGGGGCATCGCCTACGTGCCGCAGGGGCAGCAGTCGTTCGGTCAGCTCACCACCGAGGAGAACCTGCGCGTGGTGGCCGACGGCCGCAAGCGGGGCAAGGAGAAGATCAAGGAGGTCCTCGACCTCTTCCCCGCACTCACCACACTCCTGGATCGACGGGCGGGCCTGCTCTCGGGTGGCCAGCGTCAGCAGCTCGCGATCGCGCGCGCCCTCATCACCGAGCCGAAACTGCTCATCCTCGACGAGCCGACGGAAGGCATCCAGCCGTCCGTGGTGGCCGAGATCGAGCGCACCATCACCGAACTCGCGAGCCGGGGCGGGTTGAGCGTGTTGCTCGTCGAGCAGCACATCGGGTTCGCACTCGAATCCGCCGACCGTTACCACGTGCTCGAAGCGGGACGGGTGACGTCGAGCGGGGCGGGCGGCGCGGGGGCCGACGTGTCGATCGAGACGGTCGCGGCCGACGTCCGAGCGGCACTGACGATCTGACCCATGGCCCGACCGACGAAGAACTCGGCTCCGCTCGCCGAGCAGGTCTACGTCGCCCTCCGCAACGATCTCATGAGCGGACAACTCGACCCACGCCAGCGGCTCGGCGAGGAACGGCTCGGCGAGATCTACGGCGTGTCCCGCACCCCGGTGCGCGAAGCGCTCGCACGGTTGCTCGCCGACGGTCTCGTGCAACGCGAGATCGACGGTGTGTACCCGTACCGGCCTCGCGTCGAGGATCTCGCCGGCCTCTACGAGTTGCGCGTCACGCTCGAGGTGCGCGGCATCGATCGCGTCCTCGAGGACGACGGTCGCGGCTACGACCTGCCACGCGTCGACGCCGAACTCACGCGGTGGCGTTCGCTACGCGACGACGCGCCCGCCCCCGATGCGGGTTTCGTCACTCTCGACGAACAGTTCCACACGACACTGCTCGCGGCCGCGGGCAACGACGCGCTCGCGGTCGCCCTCGAGCACGTCAACGCGCGGGTACGCCCGGTGCGCATGTTCGACTACACCAGCGAGCAGCGCATGTCCGCAGCCGTCACCGAACACATCCGGCTCGGCGAACTGGTCCTCGCGGGCGACCTGGAGGCCGCACGGGCCGCACTCGTCACGCATATCGTGACCTCCCGCGACGTGGTGATCCGGCAAGCCGAACAGGCGTTGTCGCTCGCACACATGGCTTCCCGGGTGCGCGGCTGACACCACATCCCACCGGTAGGGTGGGCCGCGCACGGGGACGAGAGGGGTCAGGGATGACGGCACGGATCCGACCGGGCAGGCTGCGCGCACTCGGCCCGGTCAACTGGGTGCTGTGGCGGGTGCTGTCGCGCGGCGCGGGCACGACGGACGCACACCTGTTCAGCACACTCGGCCGCGCGAAGGGCCTGTTCCGCGGCTGGCTGTTCTACTCCGCGCACCTCATGCCGGGCGGCCGCTTGTCGCGATTCGAGACCGAGCTGATCATCCTGCGCGTCGCCCACCTGCGCGGCAGTGCGTACGAGTTCGACCATCACACGCGTCTCGGCAGACGCGCAGGCGTCACGGACGCACTACGTGAACGGGTCGTCGCGGGCCCGGACACGCCGGGGTGGTCGCCGCGTGAGCACGCGCTGCTCGGCGCCGTCGACCGGCTCGTCGAGACGAAGGACCTCGACGACGAGACGTGGCACGCGCTCGCCGAACATCTCGACGAGCGCCGGCTGATCGAGTTCTGCCTCCTCGTCACGCAATACGACGGACTCGCGACCACGATCCGAACACTGCGCATCGAACGGGACTTCCCCGCCTGACCGACCCTTCCGGCCAGTGGGAGCCGACGTGTGGACGGCGCACGAGTCTGGTGGAGTGTCCGCACCTCTCCCGGAAGGACTTCGACGATGACCGCACCGCGCGACCGCACCTCCTCCCGCTCGGCAGTGGTGATCGGTGGCACGGGTGGCGTGGGGTCGGCCGTGGTGCGGCGTCTCGCCGAGACCGGCGTGCGCGTCACCTTCGGTTACCGCTCGAACGACGCGGCGGCCGACGCGCTGAGCGCATCACTCGGCGCGTTCGACGTGACGGGTGCACGGGTCGATGTGGGCGATGCCGCGGACGTCGAGCGCTTCTTCACCGAACACAGCCCCGACGGCCTCGACGTCCTCGTGTACGCGGCCGGGCCGATCGTGCCGCAGCGACACCTGAGCCGTGTCGACCCCGCGCACATGCGCACGCAACTCGTCGACGACGTGGGCGGCCTGTTCACCGTCGTGCATGCCGCGCTGCCTGCACTCCGGACTCGCGCGGGCAATCTCGTCGCGGTCACATCGGCCGCCACCGGCCGGTTCGCCGTGCGCGACGGCCTGTCGGTGGTGCCGAAGGGCGCGGCGGAGGCGCTGGTCCGCGGCATCGCCGTCGAAGAAGGCCGCTTCGGGGTCCGCGCCAACTGCGTCGGCCCGGGCATGTTGAGCGACGGCATGGCGCGCACACTCGCCGAGTCGGGCGACCTCGACGCGAAGGCACTCGAGATCGCCCGCGAGAACACGCCGCTACGACGCTTCGGCACGTGCGACGACGTCGCCGCGGCCGTGTGCTTCCTCGCCTCCCCCGAGGCAGGCTTCGTGACGGGTCAGAAGCTCGACGTCGACGGCGGGTATGCCGTCTGACCTGCGCGACGATCCGTCTTACGTCGGATGTGATTCAGCACCCGCGCTCCGGGGCACCCCTCCCGTGAGGCCGCACGGCGGCGGACGCGACGTCAGGAGGTGGCGCAACCGTGAGCGATGCCGATCCGAACCCGACGGGCCCACGCGCACAGCATGACGTGGACCCGAACACCGCGGACGTCGAGAAGCGGTGGAACGATCCGTCCGCGATCAGGCACGCGACGACCTACACCGTCGTGGTGATCCTGCTCGCCGCGGTCGTGCTCGCGGTGGGCGCCGTGTGGGGTGCCGCCGGCAGTGATCAGTGCACCGATTCGGAGAGCTCGATCTGTACGCAACCGGCGCGCACGATCCTCGGGATCGGACCGGCCGTGGTGCTGGGAATCGGGGGTATAGCGGCACTGATCACCGCGTATCGCGTGTGGCGTCGCGCCGGCAGATGGGTGATCTGGCAGGGCGCGGGATGGATCCTCCTCGTGTGCACTCTCGCGTATGCCGCGATCGGCTCGGGAGTGTTCCTGGACTGACCGTTACCGCAGGGCTGCGAAGGTCGAGGTTCAGCGCTCGAGGAGGGCGAGGGCCGCGGCGACATCGGCGGTGCGCGGGAACAGCCCGCTCTGGCCAACGGCCCGGAACATGCGGTCGGCGGGGCGGCTCGACACGAGCGCCCAGCGCCTGCCCGCTTCGCGGACCGCGACCTCGAGTGCCGTGAGGACCGGGAGGCCGGCGGTGCCGAAGAACTGGACCGACGAGAGGTCGAGAACGATGTCGCGCGCGCCGTCGACGCGGGCGCACACGAAGTCGCGCAGATCCTGCGCGGTGCAGAGATCGATCTCGCCACGCACCCGGACCAGCGCGACGTCGGGACGAATGTCTACTGCATCGAACTCTGCGGTGAGCCCCGACCGGGCCGTGTGGACAACCGAAGACCCCCTTCGAGAACCGCCGTGGTCGCGGATGTTATTGTTCCGTGACGAGATCTTGCCTCCGGCACGACCTTCGACGGTCACGTTCTTGGTTGCGATAACAGTCATGGCTCTCCCACCTCTGTCGACAATGAGACGGAAAGCAAAAGGCACTGAGCCGGCCTGCAGGGGTCACCGGGACGTCCCTGACGAAGCAATGCTTCCCGATACCGGCTGTTTGCTCAACCTGCCCAGACGGTACCGCAGGACTCCGGTGCCAGCAAGAGCGCCGAATCCGGTTGCGGAAAATACTGGACCGCAACAGTTTTCAATGTCAACTTCTTCGCATATTCGGCGTGGCGCACACAAGACAGATGTCTTGCGGCACAGGGAAAACCCTACTCGGGAGTAGATATATCTCGTTCGTCCGGTTCCGCGACGGTCAGCACGACGTCCACGACGTGCTCGTCACGCTCCAGCTCGCGTTCCAGCGCGCGCAGCGTGTGAGCAACTCGTGACTCCGCGGAGTCCCCTACGAGATCGACGCTGGCGACCACGAACAGTTGCCTGGGACCTGTGAATTCGAGTCGAACGAACCTGACCTGCCGTACCGGATCAAGCCGTTCGATGCGCTCGATCACGGCCTCACGCAGGGCGTTCGACCCCGGTTCACCTGTCAGAAACCTTCTGTTGCGGTCGATCAGCACGATCGCGACCACGCCGAGCAGGACACCGACCGCGATCGAACCGATCGCGTCCCACACCGCCGATCCCGTGATCTCGTGCAGCGCGAGACCTGCCGCCGCGAGCACGATGCCGACGAGTGCTGCACTGTCCTCGGCGAATACGGCACGCAGTGTCGAATCCGACGTGTCGAGTGCGTAATCGAGCACGTCGACCTCGAGCTCGCGCGCTTCGCCGCGCAACTGTCGCACCGCCTGCAGCAACGACGTGCCCTCGAGAACGAAGGCGACGGCCAGCACGACATAGGCGAGAAGGTAGCTCTCGCCGCCCGCGTGATCGTGGATCAACGACGTGATGCCGTGCCACACCGACACCGCGGCACCGGCGACGAAAAGACCAACTGCGGCAAGCAAAGACCACACGTAGGTCTCGCGCCCGTAGCCAAGTGGACGCTTGGTGTCGGGCGCTCGCCGCCCGCGTCGATCGGCGACGAGCAGGAGGACTTCGTTGCCGGTGTCGGCCCACGAGTGCGCCGCTTCCGCCACCATCGATGCCGAGCCCGTCACGACCGCCGCCGCGGTCTTCGCCGCGGCCACGCCGAGATTGGCCGCGAACGCGATCGCGACGGTGCGTGTGCTCTCGCCCGCCGCGGCGGGCGCACGACCCGCGCGGTACTTCACTCGCCCGAATCGCGACCGAGTTCGGCTTCGTCCTCGTCGTCGACCGTGTGCACCGCGGCCTCCTCGGCACTCGCTGCGGCGCTGTCGATCCCGACGTCGTCGGCCACGAGGTCGGCCTCGGTGTCCGCGCCGAATCCTTCGTCCTCGGCGACGAGACGACCCGAACGTTCGTCACCCACCTCGTAGTCTTCGACGTACTCGGGATCGCCCGACACGTAGCCCTCGGTCACCTCGTCGGTGTCCTCCGGCTCCTCACCGTCCGGCTCATCGTCGTCCGCGAGCGGCGTGTCCGGGACCTCCTCGGCGAGCTTCTGGTCGAGGCTCTCGCCGCGTTCCTGCTCGGCGTCGGTGACGCCGTACTTGTCGACCCCCAGCGGCCGGTCGGGCGGCGAATAACCCCGGTCGAGCACGTCGTCGACGCCGATGTCTTCGAGCGTGTCCTCGGGCTGGAGCTGGTCGTCCTCGTCGAGGCTGTACTCGCCCTCCGACCCTTCGGGTGTGCTGTCCGCATCTTGGCTCATGGTGTTCACGATGCCACCGCGTCGCGCGCCGTGCTGGGCAATCCGGCAGTCACGACGTGGTGCTGTAACCCGGCCCACCGAGCCAGATTTCGCGCCCGGGTGCCACAACCTCCGTCACGGCAGCGCGTGCCGCAGGATCGCCGCGAAACCGTCCACCGGCTCGATCCGCGGATCCGCACCGATCAGCACCGAGCGGCCGGCGATCGCCGCGAACGGCAGCGCTTCGTCGGCGAGCCGCACCTCCTCGTCCGACGCGCCGAATTCCGAGAGGGTGTCCGCGTCGGGGGCGACCCACGACGGCTCGTCACCGACCACGACCGTGCGCTCGCCCACGTCGCCCACGATCAGCGTGTCGACCGCCTGCTCGCGCAGTGCGCGCGTCACGTCCGCGATGCCCTCGACCGCGAGGCCCGACGCCCTGCCCTTCTCGGCGTTCCAGCGATCGGCGGCATCGCCCACGACCCCGGCCCGGCGCACGGTGATCTCCTCGTCGATCGCGGTGCGCACCTCGACGGTCTTCGCGCCCGCCGCCCGTGAACCCCGCTCCAGTTCGAACGACACCGCGCGCGCCCGCTCGGGGAGCGCCGAGAGCAGCTGCGAGCGCGCACGCACCTCGCCGATGACGAAGAACGGCGCGACCTTCGATCCGTCGGCGGTCGCGGCGTCGAGCCGCTTGGTGACCCGGTCGGCGACCTCGGCGATATTGCGTTTGCGCGCCTCGTCGGTGCGATTCTCGGCATCGCCCCACTGGTCGGTGTCGGCCGACCGTGCTTTGTGGATCGGGTACTGGTCGCCGGTCACGGTTTCCGAGTCGACCACCTCACCGCGCGCATTGTGGATCGTGAGGTCGGCGCCCTCGTGGTCGACCGCGACGACGCCGTAGTACGCGCGGGGAAAGCCGAGTTGCACGACGTCCATGACGAACGGCGCCGCGGCGTAGCGCGCAGTCGCACGCTCGGGCGGATATGCGAGGGCTTCGTCGATCCACACCCGCTCGGCGTTCGCGACGAGGGCCCGGCCACTGCGGCCGACCGGCGGTGCCGACGAGTACACGGCCTTGTCGAGGACCGACAGGACGTCCTCGCCCGCACCCTCGGCGACGAGCCGCTCACGGATCTCGCGCCATCGCAGATCGAACTCCTGCCTGGCGTTCTCCGTGTCGTGCGAATCGTCGAAGCACACGGACGCGAAAGGCCCCTTCGTCGTCAGCAATTCCAGGAACCGGTCTGCGCGCACGGAAGACTCCTTTCGCAGGGGCACAGCATCGCCGGGCGGTAGGCGCCCGGCGATGCACGGACACCGGAAAGATGCCCGATCCGGCGCCGCGGGAAACGCCGACGCGGACACGCGTCGATCCGGGCCGGATGCGCGCGAATCCACCGCGGCAACCACCCGGCCGAACCCGCTCGTTGTGGTTAGCTGATCGGGCAAGCTGTACGGCATCGGCCCCAGGAGGCACGTGTGAGCACCAGAGTGACGGCGACACTGCTGAACGAACTACTCGCCGCCGAGTCCGGCGGCGCAGGCCTCGTCCTCGAAGGCGGCTCGCTGCGCATCGTCGACCCGGTCCCGGACGGTGCACTCGTGGTCGTCACGCGCGACGACCTGAAGCAGCAGCTGCCGCAGGACCGCCCCGTCGGCGAAGGCGACCTCGAGTTCCACGCCGCCGAGCTCGAGTCGGCCATCGATTCGCTCGGCGGCTGACGGCGAGCGGACCACCTGACGACGCGAGCCGGGGCCCGCACGTGCGCAACGTGCGGGCCCCGGCTCGTGTGACGTCCGGGACCGGCGTCAGAAATTGATCATGTGCCCGGCGAGGCCGTGGATCGCCTCCTGCAGTGCCTCCGAGAGCGTCGGGTGCGTGTGGACGTTGCGGGCCAGTTCGTTGACCGTGAGGTCCCACTTCTGCGCGAGGGTGAGCTCGGGCAGCAGCTCCGAGACGTCGGGGCCGATGAGGTGGCCGCCGAGGAGCTCGCCGTACTTCTTGTCGGCGATCAGCTTCACGAAGCCGGTGGGGTCGCCGAGGCCGTGCGCCTTGCCGTTGGCGGTGAACGGGAAGGTCGCCACCTTGACGTCGTAGCCCTCGTCCTCCGCCTGCTGCTGCGTGAGCCCGAAGCTCGCGACCTGCGGCTGGCAGAACGTGGCGCGCGGCATCATGCGGTAGTCGCCGAGTGGCAGCGTCTCGGCGCCGCCGATCGTCTCGGCTGCCACGACGGCCTGCGCCTCCGCGACGTGCGCGAGCTGGAGCTTCGCCGTGACGTCGCCGATCGCGTACACGTGGGGCACGTTGGTGCGCATGTACTCGTCGATCTCGATCGCGCCGCGGTTGGTGAGCTCGACGCCCAGCGTCTCGAGGCCGTAGCCCTCGACGCGCGGCGCGAAGCCCACGGACTGCAGCACCTTGTCGGCGACGACCGTCTCGACGGCGCCGGAGGCGTTGTCCTTGATCGACACCGAGACCTGGTGGCCCTCGTCGTTGATCGACTGGACCGCGGCACCGGTCTTGATCGTGATGCCGAGCTTCTTGTAGGCCTTCGTGATCTCCTTCGAGACGTCCTCGTCCTCGTTGGGGAGTGCGCGGTCGAGGAACTCGACGATGGTGACGTCGACCCCGTAGTTGCGCAGGACGTACCCGAACTCCATGCCGATCGCGCCGGCACCGACGATGACGATCGAGCCCGGCAGATCACGGGCCATGATCTGCTCTTCGTAGGTGACGACGTTCTCGCTGAGCGACGTGCCCGGCAACAGTTTGGTGACCGAGCCGGTAGCGATGATGACGTTGTCGAACGTGATCTCCTCGGTACCGCCCCCGCCCTTGCCGTTCTCGGAGAGCTCGACCGACATCGAGTGCGACCCGGTGAACGACCCGGTGCCGTCGTACTCGGTGATCTTGTTCTTCTTCATCAAGAAATGAACGCCCTTGACGCGCCCGTCCGCGACCTTTCGGCTGCGGTCGAAGGCGGCGCCGAAATCGAAGGACGCCTCTCCGGAGATGCCGAACGTCTTGGCCTCTTTTGTGAAGAGATGCGCGAGTTCGGCGTTACGGAGAAGTGCCTTGGACGGGATGCAGCCGACGTTCAGGCACACACCGCCCCAGTACTTCTTCTCGACAATTGCGGTGCTCAATCCCAGCTGTGCCGCGCGGATAGCAGCGACGTACCCACCGGGACCGGCTCCGAGGACAACGACGTCATAGTGTGAGGTCACAAGCCCCCAGGGTAGTCCTGACGCTTTCCGCGCACCGAGCATGGTGGGGTTACCTGCGAGTAGGCCCGTCGATCAGTCGGGACGTTCCTGCGCTCGGCCCATGAGCGCGGCCCGCACCTCGGCAACCAGTGCGGCCCGCACCTCGGCGACGGCCTCGCGCACGAAGCCCTCGTAACGGTCGACATCCGGCATCACGGCCGGACTCGTGTGGATACCGATCGTGACCGTCTCGCCCAGCCCGTGCACCCCGTGGGTCAGGCCCATCGCGGGCGAGAGCCCCGGGAAACCCGTGGTGAACAGGACGCGGCGGCCGCCGAACTCGAGATCCGCCGCGCCGCGGGCGACGCTCGAGATCACCGTGTTGCCCGCGACCGACGGCGGGCGCAGGTGCAACGGAAAGTCGGCCACCTGGCGGTACAGCTCGGCCGGCTCCGCGCACGCGCGCTCGGCGTCGCGTCGGCGTTGCGCGGGATGGCGTACCCGGCGCGCGCGCAAGGCGAGGTCGCCGCCGATCGCACGGACGCGCTCGGCGGGCGCGAGACCGGGAAACAGCTCGACCGACGCGTTGGTGTAATTGTTGCGGCGCCCACCGCGGGCACCGGCGAACGCGACGGGGATCTCGGCGCCGAGCCGCGCCGGCACGTCGTCACCGTGTGCGCGCAGGTACCGCTCGAGCGCGAGCGAGATCGCGGCGGCCGCGACGGTGGTGACGGTGGCCTTCGCGTCCGATGCTGCCGGGTCGAATGGTGCTGTGTCGAATGGTGCTGTGTCGAACGTTGCTGCGTCGAACACGAGCGCGCGCACGGTGCGTGCGCCGCCCGGATCGGCGTCGACGCGCGTGAGCGGGAAGCCCTCCGCAGGCGGTGGAATCTCGCCGCGCAGCTGCGCGGCGTGCAACTCGGCCTCCGCACGGGCCGCGATGCGTCTGCCGCGCGCCCGCCCGGCCGCGCGGATCGGCACCTGCGCCGCGGAACGGAGGGCGACGGCCTTGCGCGACGGCCCGCGCACGGTGGGCACGCTCGGTGCAGGCGGCGGGCCCGGGGTGAGCAGCTCGCGCGCGATCGCCGACGCCCGCGTGCCGTCCGCGAGGACGTGGGCGATCTGCAGGATCACGACCGTCGCCACGCCTGCGGCGCGCGGTGCGCCGTGCACGGCGCCGAACACGTGCAGCTGCCAGCCGCGGCGGAGCGGTTCGAGCGCCGAGGCAGTCAGGCGCGCTGTGCCGGTGAGGACTTCGCGCCACGTCGACACTTCCGGATGCACGACGACGGCGTCGTCGCCGACCGGCCCGGGCACCCAGTACGGATAGTCGCGCTGGTTCGGCACCTCCTCGATCCGGAGGCCGAGTTCGGGGATCGACCGGGCGCGGGCGGCCACCTCGCGTACGGCCTCCTGGACGTCGACCGGACCGTCGAAGCAGTACACCAGGAACTGGTCGGTGCGCAGCCGTCGTCCGATCCACAGCGCTTGCGCGTCGGCCGAGGCGAGTCGGCGGAAGGCGGGGAGCACGCCGTCACTCTACGAGTACGCGCGATAATGGCGAGATGAGCGATCCCCACCTCTGGTTGGAAGACGTCACCGCGGAAGCCGCGCTCGACTGGGTACGCGAGCGCAACGCACGCACGACCAGCACGTACGGCGAGTCGGCGGAGTTCGATGCACTCGAGTCGAGTCTGCTCGACGTGCTCGACACCGACGCGCGTATCCCGTACGTGAGCATGCGCGGCGAATGGCTCTACAACTTCTGGCGCGACGCCGAGCATCCGCGTGGACTGTGGCGACGCACCACCCTCGCGCGGTACCGCACCGACGACCCCCAGTGGGACGTGATCCTCGACGTCGACGCGCTCGCCGCGGCCGAGGACGAGAACTGGGTGTGGGCGGGCGCCGACGTGCTCCGCCCGAGCCAGGCCCGCGCACTCGTCTCGCTCTCCCGCGGTGGCGCCGACGCCGCCGTCGTACGCGAGTTCGACATGACGACACGGCAGTTCGTCACCGGAGACGACGCGTTCGTTCTACCCGAGGCGAAGAGCGGCGCCGGCTGGGTCGACGAGGACACGATCTTCGTCGAAACCGATTTCGGGCCGGGCAGTCTCACCGATTCCGGCTATCCACGGGTGTCCAAGCGCTGGCGTCGTGGCACCCCGATCGCCGACGCCGAGACGGTCTTCGAGGGCGAGCGCGGCGACGTGTCCGTCGGCACCTCCTACGACGACACCGAAGGCTACGAGCGCACATTCGTGACGCGTGCGGTCGACTTCTACACGTCCGAGCGGTTCGAGGTGCGCCCCGACGACTCGCTCGTCAAGATCGACGTACCCGACGACGCCGGCCTCGGCGTGCACCGTGAGTGGCTCACCGTGCGTCCACGCAGCGACTGGGCGGTGGGTGACGCAACCTACCCGGCGGGGTCACTCGTCGCGATGCCCTACGACGAGTTCGTCTCGGGTGGACGCGAATTCACCGTCCTCTTCACTCCCGACGCGCACACCTCGCTGGAGCAGGCGGTGTGGGTGCGCGATCACCTGATCCTGGTGACACTCACCGACGTGCACACCGGCATGCACGTGCTCACTCCCGGTGCGAGCGAGTGGACACGAAGCGAGATCGACGGCATTCCGCCGCTCACCACCGCGTCGGTGATCGCCACCGACTCACGCATCTCCAACGAGTTCTTCGTCAACGCCAGCGGTTTCACCACTCCCGCGACGCTGCTGTTCGGCAGCCCGGACGCACCACTCGACGTGGTCAAGCGTGCCCCCGGCTTCTTCGATGTGTCGGACGTGGCGGTCGAGCAGTTCTTCGCGACGTCCGACGACGGCACCGCGGTGCCCTACTTCGTGGTGGGCCGTACCGACCGGACCGGCCCCGCACCCACACTGCTGTACGGGTACGGCGGGTTCGAGAACTCGCTCGTGCCGGGTTACAGCGGCACGATCGGCCGGGGCTGGCTCGAGCGGGGCGGCGTGTACGTGGTGGCGAACATCCGCGGCGGCGGCGAGTACGGGCCCACCTGGCACACGCAAGCCGTGCGCGAGGGCCGTCACCTCGTGTACGAGGATTTCGCCGCCGTCGCACGCGATCTCGTGCACCGCGGCATCGCGACCACCGCGAGCCTGGGGGCGCAGGGCGGCAGCAATGGCGGGCTACTGATGGGCGTCATGCTCACGCGCTACCCCGAACTGTTCGGTGCGATCGTGTGCGCGGTGCCGCTGCTCGACATGAAGCGCTACCACCTGCTGCTCGCAGGCGCGTCGTGGATGGCGGAGTACGGCGACCCCGACTCCCCCGACGACTGGGCGTTTCTCGGCGCGTACTCGCCGTACCAGAACACCGACGCCGGTCGGACGTACCCGCCGGTGCTGTTCACGACGTCGACCCGCGACGACCGCGTGCATCCCGGGCACGCACGGAAGATGGCCGCACTACTCGAAGAGCAAGGGCGTGAGACGGTCTGGTACTACGAGAACATCGAGGGTGGCCACGGCGGCGCGGCCGACAACAAGCAAGCCGCATTCAAAGCTGCCCTCACCTATACGTTCCTGTGGCGCACGCTGGCGCACTGATCGGGGTCGACAGCATGCCGATCCCGTCGATCGTGACCTCCACGACGTCGCCGGGCGCGAGGTAGACCGCGGGCGTACGGCCCCTGCCCACCCCGCCCGGCGTGCCCGTGAGAATCATGTCACCGGGATGCAGAGGCACCATGGTCGAGATGTAGGCGACGAGCGCCGCGGGAGCGAACAGCAGGTCCGCGATCGCATGCTCCTGCATCGTGACACCGTTGACGGTCGTCCGCAGTCGCGCGGTGGCGGGATCGAACTCGTCGGCAGTCACCATGACGGGGCCGACAGGCGTCGAACGCGCCCACATCTTGCCCTGGAGCCACTCCGTCGTGCGGTACTGCCAACCGCGCATCGAGATGTCGTCGGCGACGGTGTAGCCGGCGATGCAGTCTGCGGCCTCGGTTTCGTTCACCCGGTGGGCTTCGCGGCCCACGACGGCGACGAGTTCCCCTTCCCAGTCGAGCTCCGGGTCGACGGCCTCGACCGCGTCGCGTGGCCCGGTGAGGGTGTCGGCGAACTTGGCGAACAGGGTGGGATGGCTCGGCAGCTCGCGGCCCATCTCCTCGATGTGGGTCTTGTAGTTGAGACCGACGCACAGCACCTTCGACGGGGACGGCACCACCGCCGCGAGTTCGGCGTCCGCGGGCCGCGACGCGCCGTGCGCCGACTCGGCGAGCTCACGCCAGTCCGGTCGCCCGAGCAGCGTGCCGACGTCCGGATATCCCGGTACGACGGTGTACCCGTCGCTGTCGAGCCGCGCCGCGGCAGTGCCGTCAGACGTCCTGAGAGTTGCGAGTTTCATTCGGGCACCACCAGATCGAAGAATCCCCAGTGCGATCCTGCCGGCAGCGTGCCCGACAGCATGAGACCACACTTCTGTGTCACGACGTGCGACGACCCCCGGTGCTGGGTACCGGCGTGGCTGTCGCGGAAGAACCGTTGTATCGCACCCGGACGCATGACGTGGGCGCCCGCGAAACGGTGCACCAACTGGCCGATCTCGAGAGACGTCCGGTTCGCCAGGCTGCACGCGAGGCGCGACATCGTTTCCTGTTCGTCGGTCAGGCCGCCCTCGACGCGCAGGGTCTCCTCGTTGCCGGTCCACGTCTCCCGCAGCAACGCCATAGTGCCGCGCACATGCGAGTAGTGGCGCGCGAACTCGGCGAAGAACTCGTCGCTCGTGACGAGTGAGTCCGAGCAGGCAGGTCGACTTTGCGCACGCAGCTTCAGCTCGTCGAGCAGCCTGCGGCCGACACCCTGCGACCACGCTGCCTGGTTGAGCCCTGCCACGAGTGCGGGGCCGAGGCTACCGCAGAGGCCACCGCGTCGCGCGTATTCGCGGCCGATGCGGTACACGTGGCGGTCGTCGACGAACAGGTCCTCGGCTATGCAGTCGAGGCTCGCGGTCGCGCGCAGGCCGAGCATGTCCCAGTTGTCCTTGATCCGCAGCGCGTCCCGCGGAACAAGGCACACGAGCTCTTCGCCGGTGTCGTCCACCGTGACGGCAAGATTGATGTGTGTCGCCATCGACACTCCGGGCGAGAACTGCCAGAGGCCGGTCACCCGGTAGCCGCCGTCCTCACGTACCGCCTGCCCGCCGACGTAACTGCTCGACTGGCCGGCCACGGTCGGGTAGTCACCGTTGCCGAACAGCTCGGCCACGGCGTCGTCGTTCAAGTACACCGCTGCCGTGGCGGTTTCGCATGCGAGCGCACGCACCATCCAGCCGATCGACGCGTCCGAATAGGACAGTTTTTCGATCACCTCGAGCACCTGGATCGGTGACGCCTCGATACCACCGAGCTCGGCGGGCAGGAGCAGACGCAGGACACCGCTCTCGCGCAGCGCGGCCTGCACCGCCGGAGTGGGCCGGTGCAGCCTCTCGCCGTCCTCGGCCTCGAGTTGCAGGAGTGGATGCAGGGCATCCAGTTCTCGTGTCAGACGCCTGATCCGATGGCTCGTCTCGCGTTCGACTGTCGTCACGTCGCGCCTCGCTTGTCGTGGTGCGCCGGCTCGGTCGCCGGCTGTGGTGAAGGAATGGTGTCAGTGACCGCCGGGGGCGAGCGCGCCCCAACGGCCCTGGTAGAACAACAGCGGCTCGGCGCTCTCACGCGTCCCGAAGGACGACACCTTGCCGAGCAGGAGGACGTGGTCGCCGCCGTCGTAGCTTGCCCACGGCGTGCACTGGAAGTACGCCAGTGAGCCGTCGATGCGCGGCGCGTCCTCGTCGGTCACCCAGTCGATCACGTGTGTGTCGTCGGGCTTGCCCGCGAACTGCCGTGCGGTCTGCAGCTGGTCGTCACCGAGGACGTTGACGGCGAACGGGCGCTCCAGCAGGTAGGTCAGCGCGCGGGAGGTTCGCATCAGTGAGACGAGCACGAGGGGCGGCTCGAGCGACACCGAGGTGAACGAGTTGACCGTCATTCCGTGGTAGGCACCGCCCGAGCAGTAGGTCAGCACCGTGACCCCTGTCGCGAAGCTGCCGAGCGTGTCACGGAGCTTGCGGGGGTCGGTGACGCCTGCGGGTGTCTCGGCCGCCACCGTGTGCGCGTCGTGCAGGGTCTCGAAGATCTCGGAGTTCCACATGATGTCGGTCACGGCTCTCACTCGGCTTCCACTAGTGCCTGGTCCTGGCTGACGTACGTCGTCGCGGTACCTTCGGGCATCACGCGACGGAGGAGCGGGTAGGCGACGAGCGCAGCGAACAACGACACGACGAACCCGAGGTCGAAGGCGTCGGTGGCCATCAGCACCCAGCCCAGCGCCGCGGACGCGAAAAGTGTGAGCATCCCGGCCCAGTTCCAGTTCTCGATCGAGGACTGCGAGTGGTCGTAACGCGCGCGCCTCACGATGTAGTAGTCGGCCATCATGACACCCGCCATCGCGAGTGTGAACGCTCCGAGGTAAGCGAGGTACTCACTGAATTTCCCGAGGATTCCGCCACCGATCATGCAGAGTGCCACGATGTTGCCCGCGACGACCATCGCCGCGCGACCGGGTTTGCGTCCGGTCAACGAGTCGACCAGGTTGACCAGAGACAACGAACCCGAATATGCGTTGATCGCTTGCGCTTTCGCCTGCGATGCGTAGATCGCGACGAACCCGACCCAGCCGGCGAAGATCACGAAGAACGCACCGGTGTTGCCCATCACGAAGCCGCTGCCCGCCGCGGCCGCCTGTTCGGGTGTCAGGCCCGAGTCACGCGCCACGAGGTAGTCGACGACCGCGGGCATTCCACCGATCACGACGAGCGAGCCGAGCACGGTCATGAGGACGTTCTGGGTGAGCGGGCCCGCCACCGCGAGGATTCCCACGTCGCGCCTGGTTCGACAGTAGCGTGCGAAGTCGGCGGTGATCAGGGCGATCGTGCCGGCTGTCGCCCCCATGACCGCAACCGCCGTCTCGAACTTCTCGAATCCCCCGCCCTGGACGACGCCCGCGTACGTGAACACGTCCATGGGATCAGCGCCGTCGATCACGTAGATTTTGACGACGAGGTAGACAGTGACGAGCAGTGTGACCACGGTGAGCAGCGCACTCGTCCGCAGCGCGAGCTTGACACCGAAGACAGCGAGCGCGATCCACAGTAGTGTGAGCAAGCCGTACAGCATGATTCGGTTCGGCCACGAATCCGGCAGATCGAACATCAGGAGCGTGCCTTCGTACAGCAGCGCCGATTCCATCGCAAGGAAGCCGAGGGTGATGAATGCGAAGATCAGCGAGCCCACCGCCGAACCACGCCTGCCGAAGCCGAAGAAGCGGGACGTGATCGTGCTCGACACACCGGTGGCGTGCCCCATGCGTCCGAGCGCGTACCCGAGCGCGATCCCGAAGATCGCGATGACGATGCCGGCCGCGAGGCCGATCGTGAAGCCCGCGAGAACGACCGTGTAGCCGCCGATCGCGAAGATCACCAGCGCCGTCGCCACCCCGATCGGACTCAACGCGAGCTCGAAACCACCTCTGCGTTCGGCATCCGGAATCCTGGTGAGCGCGTGGTCCTCCGCGGCCGCTGCGAGCGACCGGGGTCCGGCGCCGGTCGTTTCAGTCATCGCCACTGCATCCACGGATCGCGATCGCCTCGATCTCGAGGAGAATCTCGGGCTTGGCGAGCGAGGACACCTCCACGAGCGTGCACGCAGGGAAGTCTCCCGAGAAAAACTCCTTACGCGCATCCCACACCTGCGTGTTGTTCGCGATATCGGTGACGTAGATCGTCATCTTGACGACGTCGTCGACAGCGCCGCCCGCCGCTTCGACGAGGTCCTTGATCTTCTGGAAGACGACCTTGGCCTGTTCGTACTCGGTGTCGCCGACGACGGTCTGCCCGTCCTCGCCGCGCGCCGTCATGCCGGACACGAAGATCATGTCGTCGATGCGCAGGCAGTTGGACCACAGGCCGTCGGCAGGTTCACGGACGGCATCCGAGCGGTAACGCTGCTTGTTCATGGAGTGTTCCTTCCGAGGTGGTGCGTTGTGTCGGCGTCAGCCGGAGAGTCGAGGTGAACGAATGCCGGAAGATCAGAGAGAGATTCGGGTGTCCCACGCGGTACCACCGCCGAAGTTGACGCACACGCTTTGACGCCGCGCGAACGTCTTCCACGCGTCGGAGCCCGCGGTACGGCCGCCGCCGGTCTCCTTCTCGCCACCGAAGGCCGCGCCGACGTCGGCACCGGTCGTTCCCATGTTGATGCGGACGATGCCGCAGTCGCTGCCGCGCGCGGACAGGAACGTCTCGATGTTGTGCAGGTTGGTCGAGTGCATTCCCGACGCGAGGCCCTGTGCGACCCCGTTGTGGATCTCGATCGCCTCGTCGAGCGTGTCGTACGTCAACACGGACACGATCGGTACGAAGGTCTCCTCCTGCGCGATCGCGAAATCCGGCTGCACGCCGGTCACGATGGCCGGCTCCACGTACAGGCCGGGGCGGTCGAGAACATTGCCGCCGTACACGACGGTCGCGCCATCCGCCTTCGCTTCGTTCAGCACCGTGACGTAGTCGTGAACCGCCTTCTCGTCGATCAACGGTCCGACGAGGGTGTCCGGGTCACGCGGATCGCCGATCGTCACCTGATCGAATGCCCGGGCCATCAGCTCCACGAGCTCGTCGACGATCGAGGTGTGTGCGATGACCCGGCGTGTGCTGGTGCAGCGCTGCCCGGTGGTGCCCACGGCGCCGAAGGCGATGGCCTTCGCAGCCTGCGCAAGATCGGCGGTCTCGTCGACGATGCACCCGTTGTTGCCGGAGCACTCGAGCTGGTAGCGCCTGCCCAGCGTCGAGCCGACGACGCTCGCGACCCTCCTGCCCACACCGGTGGACCCGGTGAACGACACGAGCGCGACACGGGTATCGGCGACGAGCTGCTCGGAGATCGTTTCGTCCGCCGGGATCAGGAGAGAGAACACGCCTTCCGCGTCGAACTCCCGCGCGGCCTGGTTGACGAGCTGGGTGAGAGCGATCGCCGTCAGCGGAACCTTGGGGCTCGGCTTCCAGATCACCGTGTTGCCCGCGATCGCCGCGAGAAACCCGTTCTGCGCCCAGACGTTCGCGGGAAAGTTGTACGCCGAGATGATTCCGACGACACCGAGTGGAAGATACTGGTCGTACATGCGGTGCTCGACACGCTGGGACTGCTGCGTGTAGCCGTACATCATGCGGGCCTGTCCTGCCGCGAGGGTCGACATGTCGATCGACTCGCGAAGCTCGCTCTTCGCCTCCATCGTCGACTTTCCGGTGTCGAGACACACGATCGCGGCGAGGGCGTCCAGATTCTCCTCGATCAGCTGGCCGATGCGCCGTACGAACTGGCCGCGACGCGGCGCCGGCACCATCTGCCACTTCTTCTGCGTCTCGACGGCAGCCGCGGTGATCCGCTCGAGGTCGTCGGCCGTGGACGCCGCGACGTGGCCGACGATCTCGCCATCGGCGGGACACAGCGCCTCGATCACGTCGCGCCCTTCGATGGGCCCCCAGCCCTCGCCGTCGACGTAGGTGCCCGAGTGGACACCGTCGAGATCGAAACGGGCGAGCACAGCGGTGGTGTCGAACAAGGGTGCAGCGGTTGCGGTCATGAACGTTCCATTCCTTGTGAAGCAGGTGCGGCGAGGAACTCACCGATCGTCTCGTCGGTGTGGTACTCGGGCTTCTCGTAGTAATGCGGGCCGTCGTAGATCTCGATCAGGCGGCTCGGCTCGTGTGCAAGCGTCGGGCCGTGCGGATGATCCTTGGGGTTCATGTAGAACGAGCCCGGGCGCAACCGCACGCCGGTGCCGGTGTACTCGTAGTCGCCTTCGAGGCAGTACATGAACTGGTTCGACGCGTGCGTGTGTGTGGTCGGGATCGTCCCGCCCTTGTCGTACTCGAGCAACGCGATACTCGCCCCGGTGTCCGGATTCTTGTACAGGAAGTACTGCCGGAAACCGTAGTCCGGGTAGTCGATCCACTCGTCGTCGTTCAAATCAGTGTCATGGATGAGCTTTTCGAGTGTGCGTGGGTCCATGGTCACGTGTCACCCCTGTCCGGTCTTCGTATCGGGTTCGTCGGGGCGCCCGGCGGCAACCCACTCGTCGTATTCGGTTCGGCTCTGCTCGGTGGCGGGGAAGACCTCGAAGAGGGAACGACCGTTCGCGATCTGCCGCTCGGCGAACTCCTCGTACTCGACGGCGTCGACGGCGGCAGCCGCGACCTCGACGACGAGGGCCTGCGGAACCACGGCGACGCCGTCGGCGTCGCCCACCAACACGTCCCCGGGGTACACGGCGACACCTCCACACCCGACGGGCTGGTTCAGCGCGATCGGATGCAGCCCGATGGGGGTCGCTGGCGGCGCCGGTCGCCGCTGGTAGCACGGGAGTCCCGTTGCCTGGATGCCGGCCGTGTCCCGGTAGCCACCGTCGGTGACGACGCCCGACACGCCCCGGCACTTCAACCTCGCCGCCATCATGTCGCCCATCGACGACGCGCTCTCACAGCCGAAGGCGTCGATCACGAGTACCGCGCCCTCAGGGCACTCTTCGATCGCGCGCCGGTGCTTGTTGTCCGACCTGCCGTAGTTGGCCATGCTGTCGAGGTCTTCGCGCGCCGGAATGAAACGCAGGGTGTACGCGGGGCCGACAAGTTGCGGTTGATCGGGCCCGAGCGGAGCGACGCCGCGCATCATCACATTGCGAAATCCCATACCGAGCAGCACGTTGGCGACATTCGCCGAGCCGACCCGAAGAAGGCGGGAGCGGACCTCGGGATCGAGCGATGTGGTGTCCTCCGTCCAGTACTCGTTGGGATTCACGGTGCCCGGGTCAGTCTGTACAGCGCTCAATCGAAGAACTCCAGAGGCGGACGGTTCCCCCACTGCGTGGTCTCGCTGGCGGTTCCGTTGAACTTGGTCGGCTGGTAACTCGCGTCGACGGTGTCGCCGTCGGTGTAATGCTCGATGCGGAAGCCGAAGGGGTCTTTCCAGTAGTCGAAGATCTGGCTCCCGAGCACGTGCCGCCCGACGCCGACGTCGAGGTGGTAGCCCTGCTCGAGGAGGAAGTCGTGTGACGACATGACACCGTCGACGTCGGTGACCTCGAACGAACTGTGGTGCACACCCACGCGTTCGGATTGCAGCACGAGCATGAAGTGGTGGTCGACGAGCGTCTCGCCGAGATCGAGACGCACGAAGGTGCCCACAACCGGACCGTCCTGTCCAGGCGGCAGAAAGTAGTCGGAGTCAAGGAAGTTGAAGCGCTCCCTGAGCCACGCCATGGACGCGTCGTGATCGGACACGTGGAGGACGAAGTGCCCGAGCCGGTGAACGGGGCACGGGCCCGCGGCCACTCGTACGTTGCCGTTGACTCGGCGCTTGTCGCGGATGTCGTTGAACGCGATGGGTGCCCGCGTGTCGAGCGGTTCGACGGCCGCTCGACCCCAGATCGCCTTGATCCGGAAGCCGTCCGGCATGTGCATCTCGACCTCGTAGCCGCCACCGGGCTCGGTGGATTCGACCACTGACGACGATCCGTCCATTGCCGCCAGTTCGTCGAGATCGGCGCGTGTCGCGACCTCGATGGACGCACCGACGAATCGCGCGGTGTCGGCCTTGTGGGTCGCGTGAATGTGGTGCTGAGTGCCGTTGCCCCGCATGTAGAGCGCGTTCTCGTCGCTCCCCTCCGCCTTCGTCATACCGAATGCGGTGAGGAACCGCTCCATGACCTCCAGGTCGGGTGCCTGGTAGGTCACCTGAGCGGCATCTATTGCTGTGGCCACGTCTTCACCTCCTGTGGCTGTGCTGAGTAGGTCGGGGCGCATCGCGCCCCAGACCGGTCGTCGTTCGGGTCAGCGTCGCCCGAGGATGCTGATGTCGTCGCGACCGATCAGGTCGGGAGCCGTCCACCCGTCGAGGTCGTACTCGTCCATGGCCGACTGCGCGAAGTCCTTGCAGTACTGCAGGACTCCGTTGCCCTGGGCCCCGAAGAGGTTTGTCTGCCGGACCACGTCGTTGCTGCCGATGTAGTTGATCTCGTACAGCTCGTGTCGCGCACCGAACTCGGTCCCGATCGAATCCCACAGCATCTTCATGACCTTGACGCGATCCTCTGCAGACGCACCGCCACTACCGCGCAGGTAGGTGTCGAGGTAGCCCCGGATCTCGGGGTTCTTGAAGTCGTCGACGCTCGAGTTCAGGTAGATCAGGCCCGACGCGACCACCTGTTCGATGATGTTCTTGATCTTGGGCATCGCCAGCTGGTTCATCACGCGGTATGCGCCCGCGTGCTGCGGATCGGGCTGGATCATGCCGTTCTTCCACGGCACATCGCTCTTGGCCATCGCGTCGGACAGCGCCCAGAAGGTGTTCCGCCAGGCGATCACCTCACCGAGTTGAGATTTGACGCCGTGGAACTCACCGGCCCCGGTGATGTCGAGTGCGCGGGAGAGCAAGCCCACCAGAAAGTCCATCTTGACCGCGAATCGCGTGCAGCCGTGCAGCGACGCTCGCTCGAGATATCCCGAGTGGACGTTGTACTTCGCCGACTGCTCGAGGTCGTTGTAGATGAAGACGTTCTCCCAGGGCACGAACACATCGTCGAGCACGAGAATCGCGTCGTTCTCGTCGAGCCGACTCGACAGCGGGTAGTCGAACGGGCTGCCGAGCACACCGGCGCGGTATTCGTTGGACACCCGACAGAGGAGTTTCACGCCGGGTGCATTGGTCGGCGTGATGAACACCGGTGCGAATGCGGGATCCTTGACCGCAACCGGTCCGACATGGCCGACGAAGGTGTAGTGCGTCAACGCCGAGCCCGTCGCGACCACCTTCGCGCCACTCACGTAGATCCCGGCGTCGGTTTCCCTGGTGACGCGCATGAACACGTCCTTGCCCGCCTCGGGCCCGAGATCGCGATCGACCGGTGGGTTCATGATCGCGTGGTTGAGGTACCAGGTCCTCTCCTGGGCCTTGCGATACCAGGCTCGAGCGTTGTCCTCGTACCCGCGGTAGAACTCGGCGTTCGCACCGAGCGTCCCGAGGAAGCAGCCCTTGTAGTCGGGCGAACGACCCATCCACCCCCACGCGATTTTCTGCCATTCGGCGATCGCGTCGCGCTGGGCAAGCTGCTCGTCGACGGTGAACGGGGCACGGTAGAAGCGATGCGTGAATCCCCCCCACTCCGTGGGTGTGGTCAGGATGTCTTTGCGCGCCGGGTCGTGCAGCGCGTCGTACATGCGAGCGATCATGCGGGCCGAGTTACGGAAGGCCGGATGCTCGGTGATCTTCTCGACCCGTTCGCCGTAGATCCAGACCTCGCGGCCGTCGTCGAGGCTGTCGAGGTACTCCTGCCCCGTGAAGGGGATGTAGTTCTTGTCGACCGGGCTGCTCGCCTGGTTCGGGATGGTTGCCGTCATACCGAGGTCCTTCTCCTTCGATTCCCGCGCCTCTGGTCACGCATCGCAATAGGCACGCGCACAACGGGATTGGATTTCGCGGACACCCATCGGGTGCTGCCGTCTGCCGGAGATGGTGCGCTGCGATCACGTCGGGCACCAGTGCTGGTTTTCGATTCGACCCCGAACAACCCCCGCGAGGGGGGTATTTCGTCCGCGAGCCCGGGAACCTGACGAACCGGGGAATGTGCGTCAGCCCACACTGACCAGCGGGTTTAACAGCTGTGAAACAAGAGGGTCATCACAACGAATTGTGATCTACATCACTCGAAAGAGTTTCCACATCGTGGGATGCGACTTGCATTCGCTCGAGGCGGCTTATATCGCGAACAAACAAGGGGTACAAAGAGTTCGATATGGGGGACGGCTCCACCCGCCCCGTCGTCAGGGGTTTTCGCCCACGGCCCGTAGGGAGACCTGCCTCGTCACGTCGATCCATCGCTGCATCAACGGAGTCACCTCTGCGCCCTTGCGCCACAGCAGCGTCGCGGGTGTCGGCTGCAGCCAGTCCGGTGGATCGAGCAGCGCCACACCGTCGAAGTTGCCACCGATGCCCTGGGTTACCGGCGATACGCCCAGCCCGGCCGCCACGAACGGCAGAGCGGTCTGTGGTGTCGACACCTCGAGCACTTCGAAGTCCTCGTCGTCGGACACGGCGTCGGTGACTACCTCGGTCACGCCACGGAAGGTCGGCATCCTGCGCGGCAGAATCCAGCGCCCCCAGCCCCGTCCGTGTCGGTGGCGCTCACCGGCCTGCCAACGCGGGACGGCAAGTTTCCAGGGGATGAAGCCGATATCCGACCAGTCGCACGCCTCTGTCACGAATCCGGCGAACTGGTCTTCGCCGAACGGCACACAGCCGACGTCGAGGTCGCCTTCGCGGATCCCTTGTACGATCCGGTCGGGTGTCGTATCGGTCAGCCGTACCTGCACGCCGGGCGCCTGGTCGACGAAGTCGGCGACCACGTCCGCCATGAAGGCGTAGACGACCATCGGCTCGACGCCGACCCGCAGATCACCGACGAGCCCCTCCCCCATGAGCTGCATCGCCTGGGTCACCTGGTCGCGGTCCGCGATCAGCTTGTTCCCGTGCGCGAGGAGATACAGCCCCGCATTCGTCGGCCGCACCCCCTTCGCCGTGCGCTCGAGGAGTCGCACTCCGAGTTCACCCTCGAGTCTCGACACCGCCAGGCTCAACGGCGGCTGCGACATGCCGAGCCTGCGGGCGGCCTGCGACACCGAGCCCGCATCCACGACCGCGGCGAAATACTCGAGCTGACGGAACTCCATGTGCTCAGTGTGCGCTCGGCACTTCGTGTGCGCTCGGCCTGCATCGGGGCGGCATGAGCGGCCGAGGCGGAAACGAGTTCAGCGGTCGCGCAACCACTCGGTGACGCGATCCACGACCGCCTCCGAGCCGCGGATCCATCCGTTGTGGCCGAGCGGCGCTGGTTCGTGCCAGCGGGTGACGTCGGCGTTGGGGAGCTTCGACAGCAGCGCACGCACCGAGCCCTCGGGGGCCATGTCGTCGCCCTCGACGGTGATCGACAGGACCGGCAGCGTCAGGCGCGAGATCCGTTCCTCGTAGTCGATGTCGGCGCCCGAGGGCGCGATGCGCCCGGTGCGCGCGAAGCGTGCCCAATCGGCGATGAGGGTTTTCGCCTGGCGGCCGAAGCCACCGACATCGACGCGGTCGCCCGGCCAGAACCCCGCCACCGACGCGGTGAGCGACATCGCTGCCGACCCCACCAGCAGGCCCGGGCTGCGGACTCCCGGGAAACCGCGATGGTACGGCGACCCGGACGCGACGAGGATCAGCCCGCCGAGCCTGCCCCGCACCCGTGCGGCATACATGATGCCGAGCTGCCCACCCATGCTGTGGCCGAGAAGGAACGGGGTGGCCGCCGGGAAACGTTCGCGCGCGACCTCGAACACCGCCGGGAAGTCGACGGACACGAGTTCGTGATAGCCGTAGGTGCTGGCCGCGCTCGGTCGCGGTCTGCTGTCGCCCTGACCTCGCAGGTCCGCGGTGACGACGGAGAAACCGTGGTCGACCAGTCGCTCGGCGAAGCGGTCGTAGTAGCCGGCGGGGATGCCCAGCCCCGGCGCCACGACGACGACCGGTGCGGCGTCGTCCGGGCCTTCGAACGCGCGGACGAGAGTGGTGGTGCCGTCCGGCAGCTGGATCGGAACGGTCTCCACCGCCGGACCTCCGGTCACGCGCCGATCGACGCGCCCAGCACCGGCCACGACTTGTGCAGCTGGTCCTGCCAGTACGGCCATGCGTGGGTGCCGACCGGTTCCAGGTCGTACGTCGCGGGGATGCCGAGTTCGTCGAGCCGGCCCTTGAGGGCGTGCGTGCACTGGTTGGCCGCGGCCTCGATCGTGGTGCCGAGGAGCATCTGGTTCGCGTACGTGTTGACGTCACCCTCGATGCCGGGGCCGTCGAGCCGGTCGTGCGGGCCGGGCACTCCCGAGCCGCTGGAGATGTAGAGCTCGGTGCCGCGCAGCTTCTCGGCGTTGACGACCGGATCGTTGGCCGCCCAGCCGGGGCCGTCCTTGGGGCCCCACATGTTCTCGGTGTCGGCACCGCCACGACCCTCGACGACCAGGTCGACGTACATACGGCCGGGCTGCGTGCTCGTCTGCGCGCAGCCGCTGTAGGCGCCGACGCTGCGGTACAGCCCGGGCGCCGACTCGGCGAGGCTCAGCACCGATCCGCCTGCCATCGAGATGCCGGCGATCGCGTTCACGCCGTTGGTGCCGAGGGCGCCGTCGACGACCGGGGGAAGTTCCTCGGTCAGGAAGGTGGTCCACTTGTTGCGACCGAGCTCCGGGGCGTCCTTCTCCCAGTCGGTGTAGTAGCTGAACGCGCCTTCCATCGGCACGACGCCGTTGACGTTCTTGTCGCCGAAGAAATCGACCACATCGGTGCGGTCGAACCAGTTCGCGGCGTCCTCGCCGCCGCCCGCCCCGTTGAGCAGATACAGCGTCGGACGCGGCGCACTGTCGTCGGCCGGGCGCAGCACCTTGAACGGGATGTCGCGGTCCATCGACTCGGAGTGAACCGTCAGGGTGAGTTCGCGGTCGGAGACCTGCTTGGACGACACGACACCGGCAACCGGCTTCACAGGATCTGCCGACGCGGCGGGCACGACAGTGAAGAGGGGCGCCGCGACGAGCGCGCTTGCCACCGCGATCCGGATCGCGTGTGTACCGACTGTCGTGCGCTTGCTCATGCGTCCACCCTTGCTGTGCGGTTTCGTAGCTCTCCGGTCTCTGCCGCCGCCTGGC
This sequence comes from Rhodococcus sp. HNM0569, assembly GCF_012726205.1. Classification (GTDB taxonomy): domain Bacteria; phylum Actinomycetota; class Actinomycetes; order Mycobacteriales; family Mycobacteriaceae; genus Rhodococcus_F. Next base: position 47,463 of record NZ_JAASAE010000006.1, read on the forward strand.
CCGGGCGGCATCACATTGTGACATGTCGTCCGGGAACCGATTCGTTACAGACCGCCGCTCAGCTGCCCGGATGCGGGCGCACGAGAAGTTTCGGGGTGCAGATCAGGGTGTCCACCGATGCGCGAACGCGTGGACCTGCGGGATCGTCGAATCATGACTTACCAGGACAGCCCACGCCGCTTCACCCGCTCGACGACCGACCGGAAGATCGCCGGTGTGTGCGGTGGCGCCGCACGGTACTTCGGTGTCGACGCGAACCTGATCCGTCTGCTGATGGTCGTGGCGACCCTCGTGTCCGCCGGCAGCGCTCTCGTCGTCTACGCGGCGGGATGGTTGCTGATGCCGGAGGCGTGACCCCGACAGTGGCAAGGAGCAGGGCACACGGACAGGGGCGAACCGGCCGTCCCATTCCCTCCCGGTTCGCCCCTGTCTCGCGCGAGGTCAGCTCGCCGAGCTCAGCAGCGGCTCGAGAAGCTTGTACAGCTCGACCAGGCTCAGGATCGTCTCGATGGAACCCATTGTCCCCTCCCAACTTTCGTGCATTTCGGGTGTGACTGTCTGTCACGTACCGGACGGTAACAATGCCGTTCTTCGAATGGGTGGCCACGATATGTCCGGTGAATGAACCAGCAGGTCAGCCGGCTGCGACCGTGACGAAGGACACGCCGAGCGCAGACAGGGAACTCAGGCGCCGAGCACACCACCGAGCATCGGCCACGACTTGTGCAATTGGTCCTGCCAGTACGGCCACGCGTGTGTGCCGACCGGCTGGAAGTCGAAGGTCGCCGGAATCGCGAGCTCGCCGAGACGCGCTGCCAGCGCGTGCGTGCACTGATTGACGGCCGCCTCGATCGTCGTACCGAGAATCATCTGGTTGGCGTAGGTGTACACGTCACCGTCGATGCCCGGGCCGTCGAGCCGGTCGTGCGGGCCGGGGATCCCCGATCCGCTCGACACGTAGAGCGCGAGGCCACGCAGCTTCTCGGCGTTGACGATCGGGTCGTTGGCCGCCCACCCCGGGCCGTCGAGGGGGCCCCACATGTTCTCGGTGTCGGCACCGCCGCGCGATTCGACGACGAGCTTGATGTAGAGCTGCCCGAGGTCGGTACTGGTTTCCGCGCACCCGCTGTAGGCGGCCACTCCCCGGTACAACTCTGGCGCGGCTTCGGCGAGGCTCAGCACGGACGTGCCTGCCATCGAGATGCCGGCGATCGCGTTGACACCGTTGGTACCGAGCTGCGCGTCGATCCGGGGTGGCAGCTCGCGAGTGAGGAAGGTCGTCCACTTGTTGCGCCCCAGCTCGGGATCGTCACGCTCCCAGTCGGTGTAGTAACTGAACGCGCCTTCCATCGGCACGACGACGTTGACGTTCTTGTCCGCGAAGAAATCGACCACATCGGTGCGGTCGAACCAGTTCGCGGCGTCCTCGCCGCCGCCCGCCCCGTTGAGCAGATACAGCGTCGGACGCGGCGCACCGTCGTCGGCCGGGCGCAACACCTTCACCGGGATGTCGCGCCCCATCGCGTCGGAGTGCACCCGGATCTCGGTGAGCCGAGCGCCGTCGTCGGGCTGCGCGGACGCGACGGCCTGCCCACCCGTGGCGCACACCACCGCCACCGCCGCGAGAAGGACGTGGACGCGACGCGGTCGTCGGGGTGCGGTCAAGCGCATCGGATCTCCTGGAGGACAGGCGGAATGGGCGGCCGAGTGGAAAGCACCATGGCGGTGCGACCGTCCCCCCGACAGGACGTGCCGCACCGCGGAATCAAGACAGTGTCTTGCTTGCGCTCAGAGTGAGCCGGTGATGAGGGCAGGCGCGATCGCGAGGATCAGCTGCGCCAGCTGCGTGAGCATCTCGAGGCCGTTGCTGATGCTTCCCATGGTCGGTTCTCCGTTTTCTCGTGGGGGGATCGATCGGTTCCGTACGTCAGCTCATGAAGGTGAGGATCTGACCGAGGATGTTGAACACGAACCCGACAATGTCCGTGAGCGTGGTGCTTCCCATGAATGTCCTCCTGAAAAATGTTGCACCAGAGTGCCATTCAGAGTGGAATGACCTGGATCACATTAATCCTTCAACCTCCTGTAGCACGCCTTGACGCAGTTTGTTTATCCATTTGTTATCGACACGAATGTTTTCGCTGGTCAACGAGGGACCTCAGTCGCGGAAGCTCGCCGAACGGGCGGTATCGCAGCCATCGCCCGAGTGGATCTCTGCAGGATCGCCCGTTCGGTGCGTCAGGGACCGTTGGACCCCGCAAACGGCCGAAGCCCGGCCCCACCGAAGTGGAGCCGGGCTTCGAAGATGCCTGGTGTGGCGTGCCCTGACGGGCAGTGGATCAGAAGTCCATGCCACCCATGCCGCCGGTCGGATCGACCGGAGCGGCAGCCTTTTCGGGCTTGTCGGCGACGACGGCCTCGGTCGTCAGGAACAGAGCCGCGATGGACGCCGCGTTCTGCAGCGCCGAGCGGGTGACCTTGACCGGGTCGTTGATGCCGGCCTGGAGCAGGTCCTCGTAGTCGCCGGTGGCGGCGTTGAGGCCGCTGCCCGCGGGGAGGTTCGAGACCTTCTCCGCCACGACGCCGGGCTCGAGGCCTGCGTTGAAGGCGATCTGCTTGAGCGGAGCCGAGAGCGCGACGCGCACGATGTTCGCGCCGGTGGCCTCGTCACCCTCGAGCTTCAGGTCGTCGAGGACCGGAGCGGACTGCAGCAGGGCGACGCCACCGCCGGCGACGATGCCCTCTTCGACGGCAGCCTTCGCGTTGCGGACGGCGTCCTCGATGCGGTGCTTGCGCTCCTTGAGCTCGACCTCGGTGGCCGCGCCCGCCTTGATGACGGCGACGCCGCCGGCGAGCTTCGCGAGGCGCTCCTGCAGCTTCTCGCGGTCGTAGTCCGAGTCGCTGTTCTCGATCTCGGCGCGGATCTGGTTGACGCGGCCCTGGATGGACTCGGCGTCGCCCGCACCCTCGACGATGGTGGTCTCGTCCTTGGTGACGACGACCTTGCGCGCCTGGCCGAGGAGCTCGAGGCCCGCGGTCTCGAGCGAGAGGCCAACCTCTTCGCTGACGACCTCGCCACCGGTGAGGATCGCGATGTCGGCGAGCTGCGCCTTGCGGCGGTCGCCGAAGCCCGGAGCCTTGACGGCGACCGACTTGAACGTGCCGCGGATCTTGTTGACCACGAGGGTGGACAGCGCCTCGCCGTCGACGTCCTCGGCGACGATCAGCAGCGGCTTGCCCGACTGGATGACCTTCTCGAGCAGCGGCAGCAGGTCCTTGACCGTGGAGATCTTGGAGCTGACGAGCAGGATGTACGGATCCTCGAGGACCGCTTCCTGACGCTCGGCGTCGGTGGCGAAGTAGGCCGAGATGTAGCCCTTGTCGAAGCGCATACCCTCGGTGAGCTCGAGCTGGAGCCCGAAGGTGTTCGACTCCTCGACGGTGATGACGCCTTCCTTGCCGACCTTGTCCATCGCCTCGGCGATGAGCTCGCCGATCGACAGGTCGCCCGCCGAGATACCGGCGGTGGCAGCGATCTGCTCCTTGGTGTCGATCTCCTTGGCCGACTCGAGCAGCTTCTCGGTGACGGCCGCGGTGGCCTTCTCGATGCCGCGCTTGAGGCCGAGGGGGTTGGCACCGGCCGCGACATTGCGCAGGCCTTCACGCACGAGCGCCTGAGCGAGGACGGTGGCGGTGGTGGTGCCGTCGCCTGCGACGTCGTCGGTCTTCTTGGCGACCTCCTTGACGAGTTCGGCGCCGATCTTCTCGTAGGGGTCCTCGAGCTCGATCTCCTTGGCGATGGAAACACCGTCGTTGGTGATCGTGGGGGCGCCCCACTTCTTCTCGAGCACGACATTGCGACCCTTGGGGCCCAACGTCACCTTGACTGCGTCGGCGAGGCTGTTGAGGCCACGCTCGAGGCCGCGACGGGCCTCTTCGTCGAACGCGATGATCTTGGCCATTGCGAAGTGATCCTCCGGGTAGGGGTGACACGCAAGACGACCACGTGACGGGTCGCCTCAGTACGCCGTTGGCCGGGGTCAGTGCCCGCGACGGACGACCAGGGGTGTCGATGGCTCCCGATCTCACCGTCCCGACCTGGCACTCACGTGTCGCGAGTGCCAACTGCATTTTTAGCACTCGAACAGGGCGAGTGCAACGCTGCGACGTCACCGCGGACCGAAACACACGAACGGCCCGCACCCGTGGTGGGGTGCGGGCCGTTCGGCGGGGACGGAGGTCAGCGCATCGCGCAGGCCTGTCCGGTCTGGACATTGAACGCGAGCGACAGCGCACCCACGCAGTCGACGCCGTTCGCATCCGCGGTGGCACCCGAACCCCAACCGGCGATGGCGACCGTAGTGGCACCCGCGCTCGCACCCGAACGCGCGATGCCGCCGCCGAGCGCGAACGCGTACGCCTGGCCCTGCTCCTGCGACGCACCGAGCGCGGTGCCGAAGCCGTTGGCGTACGTGGTGGCGGTCGTGCCCTGTCCGTCGGCCGTACTGACGGCGGTGCCGCTGTCGGCGGCACCGGAACGCGCGAGACCGCCGTCCCGCGCCGTGGCACCGCAGCTCGCGGTCTCGGAAACCAGGATCTGGTTGTCCGACGGCGGCGAGACGCAGTCGACCGGTGCGGCCGATGCGGCGCCTGCCCCGGCGACGGACAGCCCGGTCACGACTCCGAGCGCCACCGCGGTCGCGGCACCGAAACGCGCGAGCCGCTTGGTGAACGACGAGCGCGAGGTGGAGCCGGCGACGCGAGCGGGACGGAAGGCACGTGGCATGGAAACTCCTGAGAAGTCAGAGGAAGGGGTGCGGGCGAGAGCGTACCCGGCCAAACGCGTTTCGTCTCTAGGGAAATTCAGCCGAGCCGATCGAGCAGTCCCGGCAGCTCGGCGACCGAATCCACGACGTGATCGGGCGTCTCGGACGAATGCGCCAGAACAGACGGCCGGAACTTGCCGGTGCGCACCAGCACGCCCGTCAGACCGACCTGCTGGGCGCGCAGCACGTCGTTGACGAGATCGTCGCCGACCATGACCGTCGATTCCGGTGCGGTGCCCATCAATTCGGTCGCGGCGAGGAAGGCGGACACACCCGGTTTGCCGACCGACACGATCCGTGTACCGGAGATCTCCTCGAGCCCAGGCAGATACAGTCCGACGTCGACCTGGAGCCCGTCGGCGCTCGCCCACACCTGCCCGCGGTGCATCGCGACCGCGGGCACGCCACCGAGCAACAGATCTACGACGCGGCTGAGGCTCGCGTGGTCGTACTCGGGACCCGCACCGCCGAGCACGACGACTTCGGGGTCGGCGGCGTCGAACTCGATGCCCGCGAAGTCGGCGGCGACGTCGCCACTGTTGAGCATCCACACTCGCCTGCCCGGGTAGGTCGTGCGCAGGTATTCGGCGGTGAGCCTGCCCGCGGTGACGATCTCGGCGTCGTCGACGTCCATGCCCGCGTCTCGCAACAAGGCCGCGATCTCGCCGGACGACCGGGACGTGGTGTTGGTGAGGAACGCACGTGCGAGGCCGCGCTCGCGGACGTCCGCGAGCGCGGCGGCGGCGCCGTCGATCGGCTGCCACGACGTGACGAGTACACCGTCGATGTCGAAGAGGACTCCGTCGATGGCCCGCCCGGCCCTGCCGTTCATGTCCGGAATCCTAGGCCGCCCGGGCGGTCGCGGCAGCCGGTCGGCGGTGCCGGCTCGCCCGCGCGGTCAACGCCCTGCACCCCGCGCGTTCAGCGCCCTGCACCCAGAAATGCTCCCGGCTTGCCGGAGTCCTCGCTGTGCCCGCGGCCGACGTGCGCCTCGGCGCGCATCCGCTCGACCATGTGCGGGTAGTGCAACTCGAAGGCAGGCCGCTCCGAGCGGATGCGTGGCAGCTCGGTGAAGTTGTGCCGCGGCGGCGGGCAGCTGGTCGCCCATTCGAGGGAGTTGCCGTATCCCCACGGGTCGTCGACCGTGACGATCGCCCCGTAGCGGTAGCTCTTGAAGACGTTCCACAGGAACGGGATGGTCGACGCTCCGAGCACGAACGCACCGATCGTCGAGATCGTGTTGAGTGCGGTGAACCCGTCGGTGGGCAGGTAGTCGGCGTAGCGGCGCGGCATGCCCTCGTTGCCCAGCCAGTGCTGGACGAGGAAGGTCGTGTGGAAGCCGACGAAGGTCGTCCAGAAATGGACCTTCGCGAGCCGTTCGTCGAGCATCCTGCCGGTCATCTTGGGGAACCAGAAGTACACCGCGGCGTACGACGCGAACAGCACGGCACCCGAGAGCACGTAGTGGAAGTGCGCGACGACGAAGTAGGTGTCGGTGACGTGGAAGTCGAGCGGCGGGCTCGCGAGGATGACGCCGGACAGACCACCGAACAGGAAGGTCACGAGGAAGCCGATCGCAAACAGCATCGGCGACTCGAACGTGAGCTGGCCCTTCCACAACGTGCCGATCCAGTTGAAGATCTTCACGCCGGTCGGGACGGCGATGAGGAACGTCATGAACGAGAAGAAGGGCAGCAGCACCGCGCCGGTGGCGTACATGTGGTGTGCCCATACCGCGATCGACAGGGCGGCGATGCCGAGCGTCGCGTAGACGAGGCCGCTGTAACCGAACATCGGCTTGCGGCTGAAGACGGGGAAGATCTCCGACACGATGCCGAAGAACGGCAGCACGATGACGTACACCTCGGGGTGGCCGAAGAACCAGAACAGATGCTGCCACAGCATGACGCCGCCGTTGGCCGGGTCGAAGATGTGCGCGCCGAGATGCCGGTCCACCCACAGCGCGATGAGCGCCGACGCGAGGAGCGGGAACACCAGCAGCGTCAGCAGGCTCGCCACGAGCACGTTCCACGTGAAGATCGGCATCCGGAACATCGTCATGCCGGGGGCACGGAGGGTGACGATCGTGGTGATGAAGTTGACCGCGCCCAGGATCGTGCCGAGACCACCGGCGGTGAGCCCGAGGATCCACAGGTCGGCGCCGACACCGGGAGCGTGCACCTCGGTGCTGAGCGGCACGTACGCCGTCCAGCCGAAGTCGGCAGCGCCGCCCGGGGTGACGAATCCGGCGACCGCGGCGAGGCTGCCGAACAGGAACAGCCAGTAGCTGAGCGCGTTGAGGCGTGGGAACGACACGTCGGGCGCGCCGATCTGCAGCGGCATCAAGTAGTTCGCGAAACCGAAGAAGACCGGCATCGCGAACTGCAGCAGCATGAGCGTGCCGTGCATCGTGAACAGCTGGTTGAACTGCTCGTTGGACAGGAACTGCAGTCCCGGCACGGCGAGCTCGGCGCGCATGAGCAGCGCCATGAGACCGGCAACGAGGAAGAACGCGAACGCCGTCACGATGTACATGACGCCGAGGAGCTTGTGGTCGGTCGTCGTCAGCAGCCGCACGACGAGCGAGCCCTGCGGCGCGCGGTGGACCCGCGGTGCAGGTGCGGCAGCCACGGGCGGCCGGCTCGGGGCGGGCCGCGGTGCGAGATCAACCATGACGCGCCTCGCACATCGAGCGGGCGGTTCGGTCGTCGGCCACGGGCACACGGCCCGGGCGACTGGTCACAGTTCTGTCGCACATGCTGCACATCGTCGCGACGGCGCGCGTGGTGCAGCGAGTGGCGAAGGTCCCCTGGCCGGGGGCACATCGCCGGGGACGATCGAGCCGGGTCCGTGGCCGTGTGGCACGCGGTCCCGGCCGGGATCACAGGTCGCCGTGCAGTACCTGTTCGATCTCGCGGGGCGTGAGCAATCGCTCGAGCTTCTCGCCGGACCACGTCGAGGGCCTGCCCTCCATACGTGCGGTGGGAAGCAGCGGTAATGGTTCGGAACGGGTGCGCCGCAGCATCGAAGGTAGCTTCATCGGACGATCACTCCTCGGCCGTCTACTCGACTGTCGTGCTCTTCACCGGGGTGGTACCCACTTCCTTCATGGTGCACCCGCGGTGACGGTCTTCGAGGCAGATCGGCGGGGCCCATCGGCCCTGGGCATGGAGCCCGGGCGTCCCGGCGCGCGGAAGGTGCCGTCCCTGTGCGCGAAACAAGCGTGCGGGGACTCGCAAAGTGCTCACGAGGGGTGGGATGCGGGGGCGCGAACCTCTACACTCGGGCGCACTGTTTGTTACCCCGCGTACCAGCAACCTGTTCTCCGGAGGATCCAGTGGCCGCAAGCACCCTCGAATCGAGCATCGACATCGACGCCAACCCCCAGGACGTGTGGGCCGTCGTCGCCGACCTGCAGCGCATGGGCGAGTGGAGCCCGCAGTGCCGCAAGATGCTCATCCTCGGCGGCGTCGTGGGAGAAGGCACCCGCACCGTCAACCTCAACCGCAAGGGCCTGCTCGTGTGGCCGACGACGTCGAAGGTCGTCTCGTTCGTCCCGAACAAGAGGCTCGCGTTCCGCATCCCCGAGAACCGCACCATCTGGAGCTACGTGCTCGAGCCCACCGAGACCGGCACGCGCCTGACCGAGCGCCGCGAGGCCCCGTCCGGCACGTCCGGTGTCTCCCAGTTCCTGGTCAAGTGGGTCCTCGGCGGCAACGACGGCTTCGAACGCGAGCTCACCGAAGGCATCGACCAGACCCTCGCCAGGATCAAGGCCGCGGCCGAGAAATGACGGCACCGGCTAATGTGTGCACTCGACGCCGACGCGTCGAGCCCGCACCGAGCCGATCACCGTAAGAGGAGCCGTGGCCCGAAAGCCAGTACCCGAGGGAACACCGAAGCCGACGAGCCTGGGGCACGTCGCGGGCCTGGTCCGCGACACGGTTCCGCCCCTGCACCGCGCGGGGCTCCCGTTCGTCCTCGCGCCCCTCGGCGTCGCCGCCCTCGGCCGTAAGCACACGTGGGTTCGCCGCACCGCGCTCGCCGCCGCGGGCGCGTGCGCGGCGTTCTTCCGCAATCCACCACGCGTCCCGCCGTCGCGCACGGACGTCGTCGTCGCACCCGCCGACGGCGAGATCGCGCTGGTCGACACCGCGGTGCCCCCTGCCGAACTCGGGCTCGGCACCGACCCGCTCCCCCGCGTCAGCATCTTCCTGTCGGTGCTCGACGTGCACGTGCAGCGCAGCCCCGTCGCGGGCGAGGTCACCCAGGTGGTGCACCGGTCGGGCCAGTTCCTGTCGGCCGACCTCGCCGATGCCAGCGAGGTCAACGAACGCAACAGCATGGTCATCCACACGTCGTCGGGCCACGACGTCACGGTCGTGCAGATCGCGGGCCTGCTCGCGCGGCGCATCGTGTGCGACGCCCGCGTCGGCGACGCGATCCCGCTCGGCGACACGTACGGGCTCATCCGATTCGGATCCCGCGTCGACACGTACCTTCCGCAAGGCTCGACCGTGCACGTACTCCCCGGTCAGCGCACGATCGGTGCCGAGACCGTCCTCGCCGAACTCCCGTGATCGCGAACATCCGCCAGCGCGGCAAACGCCCGCAGAACGCAGTGCGCCTGCTGCCGAGCATGATCACGATCCTCGCGCTCTGTGCGGGCCTGTCGGCGGTCAAGTTCGCGATCGACGGCCAGCTCGGTGCGGCGCTCGCGATGGTCGGCTCGGCGGCCGTGCTCGACTCGCTCGACGGCCGCGTGGCCCGCATGCTCGACGCCACCAGCAAGATCGGCGCCGAACTCGACTCGCTCGCCGACGCCATCTCGTTCGGTGTCGCCCCCGCGCTCGTGCTGTACGTGACGCTGCTCGACGGGCAGGCCTACGGCTGGATCCTCGCGCTGCTGTACGCGGTGTCGATCGTGCTGCGCCTCGCGCGGTTCAACACGCTGCTCGACGAGGATCTGCCGAGCTATTCGAGCGAGTACTTCGTCGGCGTCCCGGCGCCTGCGGGCGCGCTCGTCGTACTGGCCCCACTGGCCGCCGTCGCGCAGTGGGGCAGCGGGTGGTGGAGCTCGTATCCGCTCGTCGCGGCGTGGATGCTCGTCGCGGCGGTCCTGATCGTCAGCCGCATCCCGACGCTCGCGATGAAGACGATGTCGGTACCGCCGCGCATGGCGGCGGGCCTGCTGGTGCTCGTCGCGATCACCGGAGCGGCGCTCGTGACCTACCCGTTCATCCTGATGCTCGTGCTCGTCGGTGTGTATCTCGTGCACATCCCCTTCGCGGTGCGTTCGCAGCGCTGGGTGGCCGCGCGCCCCGAGACGTGGGACATCAAACCGGCCGAGCGCCGCGCGATCCGCCGCGCACCGCACCCCGGCGGCGCACGGTCGGCGTCGCGTATGGGCCTTCGCCGGCCGTCGGCTCGCACGTTCTCCCGCGGCCGCCGCTGACTCCGCGACGCAGCCGTCCGTAGCGAGCCCCGGCACCGCCGTACTGTGGGGACCGTGACCTCCGCCGAACTCGCGCTGACCGTCCGGCTCAACACCTCTGCGGCCGATGCCCGCCGCGGCATCGCCCGCCTGCACCCCGAGGCGGTCGCCGCGCTCGGGCTACGCGAATGGGACGCGATCGGCCTCGTCGGGGCACGGCGCACCGCGTCGGTCGCGGGCTTGGCGCCCGCGGGCTCACCCACCGGCACGATCCTGCTCGACGACGTGACCATGTCGAATGCGGGCCTCACCGAGAACGCGACGGTGCTCGTGACCGCGACCTCGGTGCAGGGCGCGCGCACGGTCGCGGTGCGCGGATCGTCCCTCGCGGAGAACTCGATCGACGGCCCGACGCTGCGCAAGGCTCTGCTCGGCAAGGTCCTCACCGTCGGCGACGCCGTGTCGTTGCTCCCGCGCGACCTCGGGCCGGGCACGAGCACGGTCGGCACGAGCCGCGACCTGTCCCGCACCTTCGGGGTGTCGTGGACGTCGGAACTGCTGACCGTCGCCGCCGTCGACCCCGCGGGCACGGTGAGCGTGCAGCCGAACACCGCCGTCGAATGGGGATCGGGCGTCACGCCCGGCGCCGACTCACCGCCGTCCCCGGCAGCGCCCGCCCCGACACCGGTCGCCGAGCGGCCGGTCCGGCACACCACGACGCCCGGCACCCCGGCACTCGACGACCTCGTCGGAGTCGCCGGGCAGGCCGCGAAACTCACCGAGTGGCTCGGACTCGCCCTCGACGAACCCGAACTGCTGCACCGCCTCGGCGCGTCGACACGGCTCGGCGTCCTGGTCACCGGCCCCGCAGGCGTCGGCAAGATGACCTTCGTGCGGGCCGTCGTCGCGGGCCGCCCGCTCGTCGAACTCGACGGCCCCACCGTCGGCGCGACCGAGGCGAGCGATCGGCAGGGCCGGGTCCGTGCCGCCGTCGACGCGGTCGCGGACGGCGGCGGCATCCTCGTCGTCTCCGACGTCGACGCGCTGCTCCCGGAGACACCCGAACCGGTCGCGTCGCTGATCCTCGACGAACTACGCCGCGCCGTCGCATCCCCCGGCGTGGCGTTCGTCGCCACCGCGGCGCACCCGGAATCCGTGGACGCGCGGCTGCGCGACCCGCACCTGTGCGACCGCGAACTCGCGATCCCGCTGCCTGACGGCAACACGCGTCGCGCCCTGCTCGACTCGTTCGTGCGGCACGTCCCCACCGACAACCTCGATCTCGCCGCGATCGCGTCGCGCGCACCGGGATTCGTTGCGGCCGATCTCGCGGCTCTGTGCCGCGAGGCCGCGCTGCGCGCCGCATCGCGCAGCCGAACCGGCAGTTCCGAACCCGTGCTCACCCAGCAGGACCTCGAAGGCGCACTGTCGGTGATCCGGCCGCTGTCCCGTTCGGGCACCGAGGAACTCGCCGTCGGCAGCGTCACGCTCGACGACGTCGGCGACATGCACGAGACCAAACAGGCTCTCACCGAGGCCGTGCTGTGGCCGCTGCAGCATCCGGACTCGTTCGCACGACTCGGCGTCGAACCGCCACGCGGTGTCCTCCTGTACGGGCCGCCCGGCTGCGGCAAGACCTACCTCGTGCGGGCCCTCGCGAGCAGCGGGCACCTGAGCGTGCACGCCGTGAAAGGCGCCGAGCTGATGGACAAGTGGGTCGGCGCGTCGGAGAAGGCGGTACGCGAGCTGTTCCAGCGCGCCCGCGACTCGGCACCGTCGCTCGTGTTCCTCGACGAGGTCGACGCACTCGCGCCGCGCCGCGGTCAGAGTTCCGATTCCGGGGTGTCCGATCGGGTGGTGGCCGCGTTGCTCACCGAACTCGACGGCGTCGAACCGCTCCGCGACGTCGTCGTGCTGGGGGCCACCAACCGGCCCGACCTGATCGACCCGGCGCTGCTGCGGCCCGGGCGGCTCGAACGTCTCGTGTTCGTGCCACCGCCCGACGCCGACGCGCGTGCGGCGATCCTCGCGACCGCGGGCAAGCACGTGCCGCTCGCCGACGACGTCGACCTCGACGCCCTCGCACGCGATCTCGACGGCTACTCGGCGGCCGACTGCTCGGCGCTGTTGCGCGAAGCCGCCCTCGCCGCGATGCGCCGCAGCATCGACGCGGCCGCCGTCACCTCCGCCGACGTCGACGTGGCGCGGGAGAATGTGCGACCGTCGCTCGACGCGGCGCAGGTCGAGCACCTGCGCGAATACGCCGACCGGCACTGAATCCGGCCTCGATCGCGAAACGACACCCTCGGCAGCACCCTCGCGGTGGCACACCCCCGTCGGAGAACTTCAGGCGTTCGCCTGGTGGCGGCGGGGGCGGCGGGCTGTTCGGCGGCGGAGGCGGCGGAGCCCACGACACCGACCCGTTGGCCGGGGGTGGTGGCGGCGGCTCGTCGATGAGCCTGACCGGCAGCACGCCGGGCCTGGCCGAGGACCGGACGCCCGCCTCGGTGACGATCACCTACCGCACACCGCAGTGCGTCGGATCGGTCTGCTTCGACAGCTGACCCGGCGACACCCGGTCCTGGTCAGAGCGTGGCACCGGCGAGGAGCAGCCCGGCGACGAGCTCGATCAGTTCGTCGCGATCGGCCGAGGTGTCGCCGCGCAGCCACGCCGACACGAGCTCGAGGGTGCCGCTGACCAATGTGTAGGCGACGAGATCGACATCGAGGCTCGCTTCTTCCCTGCCGTCGTGTTCGTCGCGCACCTGCCGCACGACGGCCGCCATCGCCTGCGCGATCGTGTACTGCGTACTCAGCCGCGCCCGTTGCAGCGACTCGGTGGTGTGCGAGCTGAGCAGCAACGCCTGACGCCGCGGATCCGCCTCGAGGAAGCCGAGCGCGGCGTCGATCGCCGCACGCATGCGGCGTCCCAGGTCGGGGCCTGCCGCGAGGGTCGCGGCCACCACCGCCTCGACGCCGCGTGCGGTCTGCTCCTCCGCGAGCACGTCGAGCAGGGTGTCGCGGCCGGCGAAGTGCTCGTAGAAGTACCGGTCGTTGAGCCGCGCCCGGGCGCACACCGCGCGCTTGGTGACCGCGCCCGCTCCCCCCTCGGCGAGGACGTCCAGCGCGGCTTCGAGCAGTGCCGAGCGCCTGCGCGCCTGCCGCTCGTCGGCGGTGACACCGCCGTACGGGCGCGCCGCGCCGGTTCCCGCCGTCTCGGTCGTCCCGGCCGACTCGGCCGTCTCGGAGTTGCCACTCATGTGTTGACCTTCGCTCAAATCTGGTGCACGCTGACCCCACACTCACTCTGGTGTCACGCGACACCAGAAGAGCGGTACCCACGATAGGCCGCCGATCGAGAAAGTGACCCATGACCTGCCCCGTGCCCCGGTCCGACTCCACCCCCGTAGACGCCACCACCGGCACGCGTCACGCCGTCGAGCAGTTCGAGAACTTCGGCGGCTCGGTGTTCTTCGCGATGTTCAGCCTCGGGCTGTTCGACCAGACCATGCTGCCCGCGGTATCGGCCGCGCTCGATGCGACCGGCCGTATCCGCGAGCAACCATGGGGGCGCGCACTGCGCACCGCCGCGTCGGATCAGTTGTCGCTCCTCGGCAACGACGCCGACCGCCTCGCGGAAGCCGAACGGCTCGTACGGCTGCACCGCGACGTCAAGGGCGTCGGGCACGACGGGGTGCGGTACTCGGCCCTCGCACCCGAATCGTGGAACTGGATCCTGATCTCGACGTTCTTCGTGCACCGCGGCGCCTACATCGCGCTCACCGGCCACACCCCCACCGACGCCGAGAACCAAGCAGTGTGGGACTGGTTCCGCGATCGGCTCGACGCGCTGCAGCTGCCGGGCCGCTCCCGGCTGACCGCCGACTACGCCGAACTCGCGCGCTACTACGACGACATGGTCGCCACGAAACTGACGACCACGATCACGACGCGCGACGCGACCGCGACCGTCCTGCGCGGACCGCGCCCCGACTTCGTGCCCGTCGTGGCCGCGCCGTTGTGGCGGCTCGCCGCACCACTCATCTCCCGCGTCGTGGTCGTCCTTGGCTGCGGCATCATGCATCCCGGCGTGCGCGCCCTCATGCCGGTGCCGTGGACACGACGTCACGACCGCGAGTTCCGCGCGCTCACCGCACTGCTGCGGGTCGCCTACCGCACCCTGCCTCGCGCGGTCACCGACACTCCCCTCGCCCGCAACCGCAGGCGTTATCGCGAGCTCACCGCCAAGTACCACGCTACCGGCCTGACGTCCTTCGCTGCGGAGGCACGCTGACGGCGCACCGCGCCCCCGCGGGGTCGGGCCCACTCGGTACCGTACGGACATGGATCCGCGCGAGTTCGTCGCGGCCGCGGCCGCCCTGTGTTCCGGCGCGCTCGCCGCATTCGTCCTCACCAATCCCCGTACCGACGCGTGGGCGGTCTACGCGTCCGATCGCGAACTCGACCGCTGGCTCAGCAGCCAGCCGACCGGAGTCGTCGTCGGCGCGATCCTCGCGGTCCTCGTGGTCGGCTCGCTGCAACGTGCGGGTTCACGACGTCGCGCGTGGTTCGGTGCGCTGGTCGCCGTCGGCGTCCTCGCGCTCGCTCGATGGGCCGTCACGCACGTCGGTTCGATCGACAGCCTCATCGCGCTGCATCTCGCCAAGACCGCCGCGGCCGGCGCGCTGCTCGGCTGTGCGATCGCCGCGGTGTGGACGCGCGACCCGCGCGGGACACGGGGGCTCGCCCGGCTCGCCGCCCCCGGACGCGTCGCGGTCACGGTCGGCACCGCAGGGACCTTCCTCGCGGCGGTCGCCTACCGCCCGTCGGGCGCCTCCTTTCCGGAGCCGGCGCGGCTGAGCACGTCGGCGCTCGGCGAGCCGCCGGTGTGGCTGCTCGTCGCGAGTGCGACCGCGACGGTCGCAGCGCTCGTCGTGTGCGGTGGCAGGGTGCAGCATCCAGCTCGCCGCACGCTGCGATTCTGTCTGCTCGCGGTGCTGGGTCTGACCGTCGTGCACCGCGTTCTCGGCTCGTGGATCGAGGGCCGAGAGTTCTCGTCCACCACGACGCTGTGGGTCGTGGTGGCCATCTCGCTTGCGGTGCTGTGCGCGGCGACCCTCGTCGCGGCCCGCGCGGTGGGCCGGGCGGACGGGCGGTTCGTCCTCGTCGCGACCGGCGTCGCGGCCGCCGCTTTCCCGGTGGCACACGACCTACGGGGACCGGGCGAGGGACCGCACTTCGCGCTCGTCGCGGCGGTCGGTTTCGTCGCGGTGGCCGCAGGTGCCGTCGCGGCACTGACACTGCCCCGGGTGCGCGCCCAGTGGGGTCTCGCACTCGCGGCGGTCGTCCTCGCCGTCGCCGCGATCGCTCCCGACTTCGGCTCCGACGGGCCGCTGCTGCTCACCCGGCTGGCCGTGGTGGGAGTGGGTGCGGGCATCGCGCTCGCGGCGACCTTCCCCGGCGGTGCGGCGGTCGCCGCATTCGGGCTGGCACTGCCGTTCGCGTCGTTCGCGCTCGCCGCGGTCGCGTCGGTGCCGCGTACCCGCGTCGTCTACGAAAGCGCGTACAGCCCGATGCCGTACGCACCGCTGACGGACTCACCCGTGCCGACGAGCACGCTCACCGACCACCTCGTGCCGGTGGCGATGCTCGTCGTGGTGGCGTTCTGCGCGTACTACTCCTCGTCAGTCCACCAGGCCGAGTTCATGGAGCCGGTCGAAGACGAGCAGTGAGCCCGGCGCGACGTCGCCGCTCGCGCGGTACTCGTCGCGCGTGAAGTACCGCACCTCGGCGATCTCGCTCGTCGCGGTGGGTTCGCTGCCGAGTTCGCCGAGGAAACAGGTGATCTGCACGTCGGTGCCCTCGGCATGGCCCCACGCGGGAGCCTCGAACACGTCGAGCAGCGCGAGCGTGCCCGGGACGACGGCGGCGTCGAGTTCTTCGCGGATCTCGCGGTGCAACGCGGTCTCGGCGTCCTCGCCCGGATCGAGCTTCCCGCCCGCCATGTAGAAGGCGGCCTTGCCGTGCGAACGTGCCTGCAGCAGACGTCGGTCGCGGATGTGGGCGAGGGCTGCGGTACGAATCACACGGGACATCCGCTCACTTTATCGAGTGACGATCGGCCGCCCGGGAGCGATCGTGTGCGCGCGTGCGTCCGCGCGAGTACACCACGTCGGCGTGCCTACGGTGCGTCGGTCTCCGCATCGGGCCTCGTCGTGGGCCGGTAAGATGTACGCGAGTCCCAAACGTCCGGTTTCGGGCACCCGGGTCTCGGTCGTTTTCTCCGATTCGACATTTCCTCCGCCCACGCAACCCGACGGAGTGTGCCCTTGCTTGCGATTCTGCTCGCTCATGCAGCTGCTGCCCTCGTGGCTCCGCTCGTGGTGCGCGCGTGGGGTCGCAACGCGTTTCTCGTCCTCGCTCTCGTACCGGCCGCCAGCCTCGGGTGGGTCGTCGCCCATTGGAACACCGAGCAGCGAGTCGCGCTCGAGTGGGCCCCCGGTTTGTCGATGGACATCGATCTCCGGTTCGATTCGCTCGCGGGCATCATGTCGCTCGTCGTGCTCGGCGTCGGCACGCTCATCCTGCTGTACTGCGCGCGCTACTTCGAGGACGACGAGCCGCGTCTCGGCATCTTCGCGGCCGAAATGGTCGCCTTCGCCGGCGCGATGTTCGGCCTCGTCACCAGCGACAACATGCTGGTCCTCTACATCTTCTGGGAACTGACCACGGTCCTGTCGTTCCTGCTCGTCGGCCACTACGCCGAACGCGCGTCGAGCCGACGCGCCGCGACGCAGGCCCTGCTCGTCACCACCGCGGGCGGCCTCGCGATGCTCGTCGGCATCATCGTGCTCGGCCAGGTCGCCGGCAGCTACAACCTGTCCGAGGTCGTCGAGGCGGCGCCGCGCGGCTGGCTCGCAGGCGTGGGCCTCGTGCTCGTCCTGATCGGCGCGCTGTCGAAGTCCGCGATCGTGCCGCTGCACTTCTGGCTGCCCGGCGCGATGGCCGCACCCACACCGGTCAGCGCCTACCTGCACGCCGCGGCGATGGTCAAGGCGGGTGTCTACCTCGTCGCGCGGCTCGCGCCCGGGTTCGCCGACGCGGGCCCGTGGCACCCCACGATCCTGATCTTCGGCCTGCTCACGATGCTCGTCGGCGGCTGGCGCGCGATGCGCGCGTTCGACCTCAAGCTCGTGCTCGCGTTCGGCACGGTCAGCCAGCTCGGCTTCATCATCGCGATCGTCGGCATCGGCACACGCGACGCGATGCTCGCGGGCCTCGCACTCATGGTCGCGCACGCACTGTTCAAGGCCACGCTGTTCATGGTCGTCGGCATCATCGACCACTCGACCGGCACGCGCGACATGCGCAAGCTCGCGCATCTCGGCGCGCGCAGCCCCGTTCTCGCGGTGGTCGCGGGCCTCGCCGCGGCGAGCATGGCAGGTCTGCCGCCGATGATCGGGTTCGTCGGCAAGGAGGGCGCACTCGACGCGGTCCTGCACAACGACGTCCTGGCCGACCCGGCAGGCGCCGCGACCGTCGTGGTGCTCGTCATGGGCCTCACCCTCACCTTCGCGTACGCGCTGCGCTTCATGGTCGGCACCTTCGGCCGCAAGAAGGTCGACCAGCCGAGCGCGGCGGTCGCCGGGATGCACAAGCCCGGACCGCTGTTCCTGTTCGCCCCGGTGGTGCTGTCGGTCGCGGGCGTCGTCGCAGGTATCTGGTCGCCGTCTTTCGAGAAGCTGCTCACACCGTTCTCGCAGACCGTGCCGAATCCCACCGGCTCCGACTACCACCTCGCACTGTGGCACGGCCTCAACACCGCACTGTTCCTCACGCTGCTCGTGTTCGTCCTCGGCACCGGCCTCTACCTCGCGCACCGCTACCTGGCGCGTATGCGGTTCGAGCGTTCGCCGCTCGGCAACGCCGACCGCATGTACGACGCGACACTGCGCGGTATGGACACGCTGTCGATGCGCTTCACCGGTGCCACGCAGCGCGGTTCGCTGCCGCTGACGCAGACCGTCATCCTCGTCACGCTCGTCGTGCTCCCCGCCGTCGTCCTCGCGGCAGGCACGGACACCGGCATCGAGGCTCACCTGTGGGATTCGCCGCTGCAGTTCGCGATCGGGCTCATCGTGATCGCCGCCGCGATCGGCGCGGCCGTCCTGCGCAACCGGCTCGGCGCCGTCATCCTCGTCGGCCTCACCGGTTACGGCTGCGGCGCGATCTTCGCGCTGCACGGCGCGCCCGATCTCGCTCTCACCCAGTTCCTCGTCGAGACACTCACGCTCGTGGTGTTCGTGCTGGTGCTGCGCAAGCTGCCCGCCGAGATCGACGAGACCAAGGGCATCGGCCTGAAGATCCCGCGCGCCATCCTCGCGGTCGCGGTCGGGCTCACCGTCACGGTGGTGGGCGCCTTCGCGATGAACGCGCGCACCGCCACGCCGATCTCCGAACTGCTGCCCGACGCCGCGTACCACCTCGGCGACGGCAAGAACGTGGTCAACGTCCTGCTCGTCGACATCCGTGCATGGGACACGCTCGGCGAGATCTCGGTGCTGCTGGTGGCGGCGACGGGCGTCGCGAGCCTGGTGTTCCGCAACCGCCGGTTCGGCAGCGCGCCGCGCGTGTCCGACGCCCCCGCGTCCCGCTCGGGCGGCAACGGCTCGTTCGACACGACGTGGCTGCTGGGCGGCGAGCTGATCGATCCGCGCTACCGCTCGCTCGTGCTCGAGGTGACGACGCGGCTGATCTTCCCGACCATCATGGTGATGTCGGTGTTCTTCTTCTTCTCCGGCCACAATGCGCCCGGCGGTGGCTTCGCAGGCGGTCTCACGGCCGGCCTCGCGTTGGTGCTGCGCTATCTCGCGGGCGGCCGGTACGAGCTCGGGGAGACGGTGCCGGTCGACGCGGGCAAGGTGCTCGGCGCCGGCCTGCTGTTCGCGGGCGGCACGGCGCTCACGTCACTGTTCCTCGGGGCTCCGCCGCTGTCGTCGGCCACCTTCGAGTTCACGCTGCCGCTGTTCGGCGACGTCAAACTCGTCACCGCCCTGTTCTTCGACCTCGGCGTCTACCTCATCGTCGTCGGGCTCGTCCTCGACGTGCTCCGCAGCCTCGGCGCGCGTCTCGACGCACAGATCGAGGTGACCCGGCGATGATCGCGAATATCGGCCTGCTCGCCACGATCGGCGTTCTCGTCTCGGTCGGCGTGTACCTGCTGATCGAGCGCAGCGTCACGCGCATGCTACTCGGGCTGCTGTGCTTCGGCAACGGCATCAACCTGCTGCTCATCGCGGCGGGTGGACCGTCGGGCTCGCCGCCGATCGTCGGTCGCGAGTCGTCGGTGCACGACACGATGGCCGACCCGCTCGCGCAGGCGATGGTGCTCACCGCGATCGTCATCACGATGGGCATCGCGGCATTCGTCCTGGCCCTCGCGTACCGATCGTTCACGATCAACACCGAGGACACGGTCGAGGACGACCCCGAGGACACCAAGGTCATCAAGCGCCGCTCGCCCGCCGAGGCGCCCGACCGAGACCGCTCTGACGACCCGGTCACCGGCGCGCCGCGGTTCGAGGGCGACGCGTTCGACAAGCACGGCAACCCGATCCCGATCGACAAGCTGCGCAATCTGGAAGACCTCGAAGGCTACGAAGACCTGCACGAAGGCGACTTCGACGACGACGAGCACGCAATCGACCGATTCGACGACGGGAGCAAGTCGTGACCCTCTCGCCGAATCTGGTGACCGCGCTCGCGCCACTGCCGGTCCTGATCCCACTGTTGTCGGCCGCGGCCACCCTCGTGCTGGGTCGTCGGCCGCGGGCGCAGCGCGCGATCACGATCCCCGCCCTCACCGCAGTGCTGCTGGTGTCGTGCCTGCTGCTCTATCTCGCCGACCGCGACGGCACCACCGCGGTGCAGGTCGGCGGGTGGGACTCCCCGATCGGTATCACCCTCGTGGTCGACCGGTTGTCGGCGCTCATGCTGGTGGTCGGCTCGATCGTGCTGCTCGCCGTCATGGTGTACGCGATCGGCCAGGGCATCTCGGACGGCAGTGACGACCAACCGGTGTCGATCTTCCTGCCCACCTATCTCGCGCTCGCCGCGGGCCTGTGCAATGCGTTCCTCGCGGGCGACCTGTTCAACCTGTACGTCGGTTTCGAGGTGCTGCTCGCCGCGAGCTTCGTGCTGCTCACCCTCGGGGCGAGCGCCGACCGCGTCCGGGCGGGTGTGTCATACGTGATGGTGTCGATGGTGTCGTCGCTGATCTTCCTCGCGGGCATCGCGTTCGCGTACGCCGCGACCGGCACTCTCAACCTCGCCGACATGGCGCTGCGGATGGACGAGGTACCGAACGGGGTGCGCACGGCCATCTTCGCGGTTCTGCTGGTCGCGTTCGGCATCAAGGCGGCGGTGTTCCCGCTGTCGATGTGGCTGCCCGACTCGTACCCGACGGCACCGGCACCGGTCACGGCGGTGTTCGCCGGCCTGCTCACCAAGGTCGGTGTGTACGCGATCATGCGTGCGCATGCGCTGCTGTTCCCGGGTGGCGAGCTCGACGGCGTGCTGCTGGTCGCGGGTCTGCTCACGATGCTCGTCGGCATCCTCGGTGCGATCGCGCAGAGCGACATCAAACGACTGCTGTCGTTCACCCTGGTGAGTCACATCGGGTACATGATCTTCGGTATCGCGTTGTCGACCATGGCCGGCCTGTCGGGCGCGATCTACTACGTCGCGCACCACATCATCGTGCAGACCACGCTGTTTCTCATCGTGGGCCTCATCGAACGGCAAGCCGGCTCCGCGTCGCTGCGCAGGCTCGGCGGTCTGGCCGCCGCGAGCCCCGTGCTCGCGATCGTGTTCCTGATCCCCGCACTCAACCTGGGTGGCATCCCGCCGTTCTCGGGCTTCATCGGCAAGGTCGCGCTGTTGCAGGCGGGCGCCGCGGACGCGAGTGTTCTCGCGTGGGTCCTCGTCGCGGGTGGCACGCTCACGAGCCTGCTCACGCTGTACGTCGTGGCCCGCGTGTGGTCGAAGGCGTTCTGGCGTGCCCGCGCCGACGCCCCCGAAGGTGCGCTCGCCGACGTCAGCCCGTCCGCGCTGCTGGACGAGTCGAACGCCGACATCCCGTTCGACACGCGCGCCGACGTCGGCCGCATCCCGCCGATGATGCTCGCGCCCACCCTCGCGCTCGTGGGCGTCGGGCTCGCCCTCACCGTGTTCGCGGGCCCGCTCATCAAGATCTCCGACCGCGCCGCCGAGAACCTCCTGGATCGCTCGGTCTACATCACCGCCGTCCTCGGCGACCACACCGGCGAGGAGGCACCACGATGAACCGCCGCGCACTCCTGGTCCGCCTGTTCGCGCTGCTGTGGCTGATGTTCGTGTGGATCCTGCTGTGGGGCAACGTCAGCGCGGGCAACATCCTCGCCGGCCTCGGTGTCGGCCTCGCGATCACCTTCCTGCTGCCGCTGCCGCGCGTGCCCGTCGAGGGTCGCGTGCATCCGCTGTCGCTGTTGCATCTGATCGCCGTCATGTTCTGGGAGATGGCGAAGTCGAGTGTGCAGGTCGCGTGGCTCGCGATCCGGCCGAGCCCGCCGCCCGTCACCGGTGTGCTGCGCCACCAGTTCGCGATCCGCTCCGATCTCGTGCTCACGTTGTGTGTCGACGTGCTCAACCTGATCCCCGGCACGATGGTCCTCGAGATCGACCAGGTGCGCCGCATCTGCTACATCCACGTGCTCGACGTCGGCTCGGACCGCGCCGTCGACCAGTTCCACCGCACGGTCGAACGCATCGAGCAACTGTTCATCGCGTCGTTCGAGCGGCCGGCCGACTGGCAGCCGAGTCCGTACAGCCAGTCCCGTCTCGATCACGATACGGAGGCCTCGTCATGACCGTCGTACTCGTCGTCTCCGGCGTCTTCCTGATGATCGCGGCCGGGCTCACCGCATTCCGGCTGCTCCACGGCCCCGGCTCGCTCGACCGCCTCGTCGCGATGGACACGCTCATCGCCGTCATGATCTGCGGTCTCGCCGTGTGGGCCGCGTACAGCGGCGACACGACGGTCGCACCGGGCATCGTCGCGCTCGCGCTCGTGAGCTTCGTCGGCTCGGTGTCCGTCGCCCGGTTCCGGGTGCGCGACCGCGACGACACGGGCCGGCTGCCCGAACCCGACGACATCGTCGTTCGTGAGGCCCCGCGGAGGGAGGACCGATGAACACCGCACTGCACGTACTGGCCGCCGCCTGCTTCCTCGTCGGCTCGGGTTTCGCGCTCACCGCGGCCATCGGCATCGTGCGCTTCCCCGACACCCTGCGCCGCATGCACGCCGCCACGAAACCTCAGGTGGTGGGCCTGCTGCTGGTGATGGTCGGTGCGATCGTCGAGCTGCGCGGCAACGTCGACATCTGGATGCTCGTGCTCGTCGCGGTGTTCACGCTCTTCACCGCGCCGGTCATCGCGCACAGCGTGGGCCGCATCGCGAACCGCGAACAGCAGGCACTCGACGGGCTCATGGCGATCAACGAGCTGGAGAATCCTCCTCGGGACGCGGACTGACCTCGCCGGTCCCGACTGCTCCCGCCTCGCCCTCCGCCTCGATGCCGCGGCGCTGCGCGAAGAACGTGAGGTAGAACCCCGCGACGTAGGCAGCGAACGCACCGAGCAGTGCCGCCCCGCCGAGCACCGGCTCCGACGCGAGGGCGTCCGCGAGATACCGGTACGTGAGCAGCAGCGCCGCGAACAGTGCGGCGCCGCCCGCGACGAGGCGCACCCGGAACCGGCCCCACCCGCGCTCGGGGTCGCGCAGCGCGGACTCGATCGTCAGACACAGCACCGCGCCCGCGATGAGGTCGACGCCGTAGTGGTAGCCGAAGCCCAGGGTCGCGGCGAGCGTGCACACGAGCCAGAACGCGCCGCCCCAGCGCAGCCACGCGGGACCACGCCGGGTGTGCACGAAGATCGACAGCGCCCACGCGGTGTGCAGACTCGGCATGCAGTTACGCGGCGTCTCGTCGTCGAACGGGACGGCTTCGAGCACGCCGAACTCCGGCAGCGTCTGCGGCCAGAAGTCGCCGAGCGAGTACGCACCGCCGTCGGTACCGAACGCGAAGACGGGGCCGACGACCGGGAACAGGATGTAGAACACCGGCCCGATCAGGCCGATCGCGAGGAAGGTGCGCACGAGATGGTGCGCGGGCCAGCCGCGCCGGAGCTGGTAGAGCGCGACCACGATCGCGGCGACCGGCAGTTCGATGTACACCCAGTGCAGCACGTTGTCGACGACCGGACCGAGCGCGTCGAGCCACTGCCCCACGAGCCACGACGGATTGCCCAGCGCATGGTCTGCGCGGGCGGCGTACTCGTCGAGGACGTCGGGTGCGGCAACCACGGTGATGTGCAACCACACGTCGCCGAGCTTGGTGGCGACGACGAGCAGCGCGCCGAGCGCGATGCCGCGCAGCGCCGACGTGCGTGCCTCGCCCCGCGGACGCACCGCCGCGACCACCGCGAGCGCGAGCAGCACCCACGTGGGGCCGTTGCCTGCCGTGACGGTGCCGCTGACGAGGAAACGGATCAGCCCGACCACGACGTCGATCGCGACGGCTGCGGCGACGGCTACCGCACGGTGACGCCACGTGAGGCCGACGAGCGCGAGCGCGAGCGCGGCCCACGGGACGGACGCCGACTTCGGGACGGACACGAAGTCGTGCCACAAGCTGACGAGGGGACCCTCGTAGCCACCGTGGACGGCCATGATCTGCGAACCGCACAGGGCCGCGACGACCACCGCGACCGCGGCGGCGGCGAGTGCGCTACGGGCGTGTGCTCGCCACGTCCGCACCCGGGGATCGACGCTCTCGAGCACCGACTCAGTGTAGACAGCGAGTGAACAGGGAATGGACTGACCTGGTCCAGTGGATGACGAGGTGTGCTCAGGTACCCAGTTCGCGCACCAGCGAATCGACGACGGCGACGAGATCGCCGCCGGTGTCGTCGGCGACGCGTCGCTGCCGTTGGTACGACGCGCCGCGCACCGGGATGTCCGCGACGGCGGCGAGTTCGTCGGTGCACCCGAGCCGCACCGCGGTGGGGGTGAGCCTTTCGAGCAGCTCGTGCAGGTCGTCGGTGACGAGCCGCTCGTTGCTGTCGGAGTCGACGATGATCTCGGCGTCGAGCCCGTACCGCGCGGCGCGCCACTTGTTCTCCTTGACGTGCCACGGCTGCAGTCGCGGCAGGTTCTCGCCCGCCGAGAACCGGCGTTCGAGGTCGACGACGAGGCAGTGCACGAGCGCGACGAGCGCGCGCAGTTCCGAGCGCGTGGACACCCCGTCGAACACGCGGACCTCGATCGTGCCCCAACGCGGTGCGGGCCGGATGTCCCAGTGCATGCCCGGGATCTTCGAGATGACGCCCGTCTTCATCTGGTCGTCGATGAAGCCCTCGTACTCCTGCCAGTTCGCGAACTGGTACGGCAGGCCCGCGGTGGGCAGTTGCTGGAACATCAGCGCGCGATTGCTCGCGTATCCGGTGTGCACCCCTGCCCACATGGGCGACGACGCGGACAGCGCGAGCAGGTGCGGGTACTGGTGCAGCATCGCGTTGAGGACCGGGAACACCTGGTCGGACGACGGGACGCCGACGTGGACGTGCACACCCCAGATGAGCATCTGTCTGCCCCACCACTGGGTGCGCTCGATCAGCTCGTCGTAGTCGGGGGTGCGGGTGACCAGTTGCGACGACCACTGCGCGAACGGGTGGGTGCCCGCACAGCACAGGTCGACACCGAGTGGGTCGGCGGCGCGGCGCAGCATCGAGAGCGATTCGTCGAGGTCGTCCATCGCCTCGGCGACCGTGTCGTGGACGCCGGTGACGAGCTCGACCGTGTTGCGCAGCAGTTCCTTCGTGATGTGCGGCGTGTGTCCCGCCTCGGACTCGACCGCCGCGAACACCTCGGCGGCCGTGTTCGAAAGATCTCGGGTGACCCGGTCCACGAGTGCGATCTCCCACTCGACGCCGAGCGTGGGCCGCGGCGAGCCGGGGAAGGGAACTACCACGTGCTCGATCCAACCACGAGACCGCTCTGCGCACGGGCGCGACGAGACGCGAAACACGTGTGGCCCGCTCGAGGCGGGCCACACATGCGAGAGGGAGAGTTACTCGGCGCCGACGACACCGCACGCGACGCGGCCGCCCGCGTCACCCGTGCTCATCGTCTCCTGGTCGGGGGCAGGCGCGTAGCGGGTGGGGATGTTCGCGAAGTTGTCGGCGTTCGCGTGCACCATCAGCGCGGTGCCGGAGCCACCGTTGCGCAGGTCCTCGACGGTGAACGAGCTGGTGGTGGTGGTCAACTCGGCGGTGCCGTCCTCACGCACCTGGAGCGACGTGAGGTCGCCCGAGGCGGGGTGGCCGGTGTGCCCTTCCACCTGCAGGTGGCCGCCTGCCGACAGGAACGCGCCGGGCGCACCGCCGGTGGGCGCGGTCGAGTTCGCCTCGCACTTGCCCACCTGGTGCACGTGCAGTCCGTGGAAGCCCGGGGTGAGGCCCTCGACGCTGACGGTGACCTCGACGTGGTCGCCCGACTCGGTGAAGGTGGCGGTGCCGACCTCGGCGCCCTGCGGGTCCTGCAGGGTCGTGGTGAGCGCGCCCTCGGACTCGGCGGCGCCGCTGCCGTGGCCGCTCTCGCCCGCACCGTGGCCACCCGCGCCGGGGTCCGCCGCGCCCGTCCACACCGGGGGCGTGGTGCCGGGCTCGTCGGTGGCTTCCTCGCTGTTGCTGCACCCGGTGAGCGCGACTGCGGCGAGCGCGACGAGAGGCGTTGCGTAACGCACGAGCTTGCGGCGGGGGGAACCCTGGTACATCGAACCGCTCCTTAGGAATGGGTTGCCGGGTGGTGGGGTGCCGGTGGAGTTGCAAGGCACGGGGCCCGCCCGGAACGGCCCGCTCCGAGCGTCCTGATCATAACTATCGGTGTTCGCCACGAACCCGCGACCGCCGGACCCAGGCACCGGCCCTGCACCGTCACTGGCTCTGCACCGTCACTGGCTCTGCACTACGACGACGATGCTGTCGGGGGTGCCGGGCAGCCCGTCGATGCGCGGGGCGACGCGTGCGTCGCCGAGGTCGGCCGCAATCTTCTCTGCCGCCGCCTGCTGTGCGGGGTCGGTCCCGTAGTAGACGGTAGTGCGCGCGAGCGCGACGGCGGTGAAGTTGCCCGTTTCGGCCACTTCCCAGCCTGCCGACGTGAGCGTCGACGCGGTTTCCGCGGCGAGTCCTGCGACCGAGCTGTTGTTGTACACACCCACCGGCACGTCGGCCGCGGCGCCGGATGCGGCCGCGCCCGATGTCGTCTGGGTGCCCGAGGTCGCCTGGGCGGCGCCCGCGGTGCCCGATGCGGTGCGCTGGGCCGTGGTGATCGCGGCCGCCGAACTCGTCTGGCTGCTCGTCTGTGCGCTGGAGGCCGTGTCCTCGTCGTCGCCGCCCATGGACGCGAATCCGAGGCCCGCGAAGACGATCGCGAACGCGATCAGCACCATCGCGGTGGCACGTAGCGGCAGTCCGCCGGGCGGCTGCTTGGGATTGCTCACGCTGACGACCCTAACGACCGCGACGCGGCGCGGGCACTGCGCACGCGGCGCACCGGCCGGTCACTTGATGTCGAAGCCGAGCCGGCGGGCCGCACGCGCCTTCTGCCTGCTCGCGCGGAGGCGGCGCAGCCGCTTGACGAGCATCGGGTCGGCTCGGAGCGCTTCGGGGCGGTCTACCAGCGCGTTCAGGATCTGGTAATAGCGCGTGGCCGACATGTCGAACAGCTCTTTGATGGCGTCTTCCTTGGAGCCCGCGTACTGCCACCACTTGCGTTCGAATGCGAGGATCTCCGTTTCGCGGCGGGTCAGCCCCTCGGCCTCGGGTGCGTGCAGTTCCCCCGTCTCGCTCTGGTTCTGCGCTGCGGCGCCGTCCATGTCACTCCTCGACTGCTCGAGTTCTCTCGCCGATGACCGGCGTGCCACCGTCCCCCTGCCGGCACTTCCGCGCCGTGAATACGACCGTCGTGCCGAATAACACCGGTGTACTTCCGCGACCCATTCAACCACGCAAGCGCTGCGCCCCGTGCGAATCGGGCCGGGCGTGCCGCACTATCCTGGACGAATGGCCATCCTTCCCATTCGTATCGTCGGCGACCCCGTGCTGCACGAGGCGACGCAGCCCGTCACGAAGTCGCCCGACGAGATCGCCGAGCTCGTCGCCGACATGTACGAGACGATGGATGCCGCGAACGGAGTGGGGCTCGCCGCGAACCAGGTGGGTGTGCCGCTTCGACTGTTCGTGTACGACTGCCCGGATGTCGGCGCCGACGGCAAGGCCGTGCGCAGGCGCGGTGCCGTGGTCAACCCGGTGCTCGAGACGTCCGAGATTCCCGAGACGATGCCGGACCCCGAGGACGACTACGAAGGCTGCCTCTCGGTGCCCGGCGAGCAGTTCCCCACGGGCCGCGCCGACTGGGCGAAGGTCACCGGCACCGACCCCGACGGCAATCCGATCGAGGTCGAGGGCCGCGGCTTCTTCGCGCGCATGCTGCAACACGAGACGGGTCATCTCGACGGCTTCCTGTACGTCGACGTCCTCGTCGGGCGGAACGCGCGCGCGGCGAAGAAGACGATCAAGCGCCAGGGGTGGGGCGTGCCGGGGCTGAGCTGGGTGCCGGGCGAGCAGGCCGACCCGTTCGGTCACGACGACGACTGACTCACGCGACGACCGACTGACGCAACGACCGACTGACGCAACGACCGACTCACGACCGGGATGACGACCGACATGGATCTGCCTGCCGCGGGGGCCCGCGTCGTCCTGCGGTACACGCTGCCGCCCGGCTATTCGCATCCCGTCACCGACGTCGTCGGGACACTCGAGTCCACCGACCCGATCGTGGTGCGCGCCGCCGACGGACGTGTCGTCCAGGTGCGCCGCGACGAGGTGGTCGCCCTCAAGGAACTCGGCAGCGGGCGGCCGATCCGCACGTCCGAGATCCGGTTCCTCGAGGTGGCCGCCGCGCAAGCATGGCCGGGCCTCGAATCGACGTGGATCGACGGCTGGCTGCTGCGCGCGGGTCGCGGGTTCAGCGGGCGCGCGAACTCGGCCGCCCCGCTCGGTATGCCGGGCGAGCTCGCGCCGTGGCACGAGGTGTCGGAGCGGATCACCGACTGGTACCGCGCACGCGACCTCACGCCGCGGCTGCTGCTGCCCGATCGGCTCGCGGCGATGCCCGCGGGGTGGGCGGCGTCCGGCGAGGACGTCGTCGTGATGGCGGCCGACCTCGACATGCTCACGCTTCCGTCGGGCCCGCGCACCACGACCGTCACCGAGGCGCCCGATACGCACTGGTTCGCGCGCTACGAACCACGCACCTCCGATCTCGACACCGAGACCGCCGTGCTCACGAGCGTCCTCGGCGACAGCACAGCCCTCGGACGGCTCGGTTTCGGGAGAATCGGCACCACCGACAGCGCGGTGCTCGCGATCGCGCGCGGCGCGGTCACGACCGGACCGGACGGCCGCGCCTGGCTCGGGTTGAGCGGGGTCACCGTCGCCGCGGGCCACCGGCGCCGCGGCCTCGGCACGCTGCTGTGCGGCGAGATGCTCGCATGGGGCCGCGAGCACGGCGCGACGCACGCATATCTGCAGGTCACCGAGAGCAACTACGGTGCCCGCGCGATGTACCGGCACCTGGGCCTGATCGACCACCACCACTACCGGTACGCACTCCCCGACCGGCGGTAGCACTCCCCGGCCGGCCCGTCGGCGGTGACCGATAGGCTGGTGACGTGCGCATCGCAACCTGGAATGTGAACTCCGTCCGTGCCCGAACCGACCGCATCGTCGACTGGCTCCAGCGCACCGACACGGATGTCCTCGCGATGCAGGAAACCAAATGCAAGGACGACCAGTTCCCGCACGAACGCTTCGAAGCGCTCGGCTACCAGGTCGCCCACGTGGGCATCAGCCAGTGGAACGGCGTCGCCATCGCGTCGCGTGTCGGACTGGAGGACGTGCAGATCGGCTTCGAGAACCAGCCCGGCTTCCACAAGGATCCCGAGGTGGCTCCCGTGCAGGAGGCGCGCGCGCTCGGCGCCACGTGCGGCGGCGTCCGGGTGTGGAGCCTGTACGTGCCCAACGGCCGCGAGCTCGCCGACCCGCACTACACGTACAAGCTCGACTGGCTCGCGACGCTTCGCGACGACGCGCACAAGTGGCTCGACGCGGCACCCGAGTTGCCCATCGCGCTCGTGGGCGACTGGAATGTCGCTCCCACCGACGACGACGTGTGGGATCCCGCATTCTTCGAGGGCAAGACGCACACGTCGCAGCCCGAGCGCGACGCGTTCGCGGCGTTCGCCGACGCGGGCTACACCGACGTCGTGCGTCCGCACGCCCCCGGTCCCGGTGTCTACACGTACTGGGACTACACGCAGCTGCGGTTCCCCAAGCGGCAGGGCATGCGCATCGACTTCGTGCTCGGCTCGCCGGCTTTCGCGGGCCGCGTGCAGGCCGCGTCGATCGATCGCGACGAGCGCAAGGGCAAGGGCGCGAGCGACCACGCACCCGTCGTCGTCGATCTGGCCTAGCCGCTCCCGGACCGAGCGGTCACGCGGCCACCAGGTCCTCGTCGCCCGGGTGCTTCGCGCGATAGTGCTGCACGTAGGTGCACAGCGGCTGGACGTGCTGATGGCGCCGACGCGCGGTGTCCAGCGCCGCCCGCACGAGCAGCGCCGCGAGGCCGTGCCCGGAGTACTCCTCCTCGACCACGGTGTGCAGCAGAACGACGACGCCCGCGGACCGGCCGGTGGCGCCCACCTCGCCTCGTGTGCGGTACCCGAGGATGCCGACGAGCTGGTCGCCGTACCAGAGGTCGAATCGTTCGCGATCGGGGTTGTCGCGCACCGACGCCCGCGACACGTCCAGGGAACGTGCCGCATGCCTCGACCGAGCCGTCGATCCGCGTGAAATGTGACTCACGACACTCATGAAACCAGTATCCCCTCGACATCGACAGCAGGAAACCGAGCAGGTGTGTGGAAACGGGAAGAATCGGGTGTGAAAGCGGCGCCGATTTCGTCGTGTGATCCCCCGTGTCCCACGGTGCCGGAGGGGGCGGCACCACGCAAGCGCCGACATGTGAATCTGTAGTGTCACCTGTGTGAACTTGTTGCCGCTGACCCCCGACGGCGAGACGCCGGTACGCGCCCTCACGATCGCCGGTACGGACTCGGGCGGCGGCGCGGGAATCCAGGCCGACAGCAGGACCATGGCGATGTGCGGCGTGCACGCGTGCGTCGCGGTCGCCGCCGTCACCGTGCAGAATTCGGTGGGCGTCAGCGGCTTCCACGAGATCCCTGCGGAAACGGTCGCCGACCAGGTGCGTTCGGTGGTCGGCGACATCGGGGTGTCGGCCGCGAAGACGGGGATGCTCGCGTCCACCGCGATCATCGAGGCGGTCGCCGGGGTGTGCGACGAGGTCGGCATCGGGCGCGATCACGAGATCCCGCTCGTGGTCGACCCCGTGTGCGCGTCGATGCACGGCGACCCACTGCTGCACGCGGAAGCACTCGAAGCCGTGCGCACCACGCTGCTGCCGATCGCGACGGTCGTGACCCCCAATCTCGACGAGGTGCGCCTCATCACCGGCATCGAGGTGGTCGACGACGCGTCGGCACGGCGCGCGGCCGAGGCGCTGCACGGACTCGGTGCACAGTGGGCCGTCGTGAAGGGCGGGCACCTGCGCACCTCGGAGTTCAGCACCGACCTGCTGTTCGACGGCGACACGTTCACCGAGTTCACGACGCCCCGCATCCACACCGGCAACGACCACGGCGGCGGCGACACCCTGGCCGCGGCGCTCGCGTGCGCGCTCGCCCACGGCCGTTCCGTGCCCGAGGCGCTCGCGTTCGCGAAGGACTGGGTCACGAAATGCCTCGCCGCGTCGTACGACCTCGGCGCGGGCCACGGCCCGGTGTCGCCGCTGTGGCGACTGCACGCCTGACCTTCAGGTGCGCTGCACGCGCCAGATCGACAGGTCGGCGGGCACGCCGGCAGGCATGGGGGCGAACAGTCCACGCCGCCACGGCCGCACGGTCGCGCCGATGCGGTCCAGGGTGCCGTCGGGTAGCGCGTCGAGCGTCGCGGACGACGCGATGACGTGGCCGTCGCCGCCGAGTTGCATCATGCGCGCGGCGACCGTGACGTCGACGCCGATCCAGTCGTCGCCGATGCGCCGCGGCGTGCCGGTGTGCAGCCCGACACGCATCGTGGGCACGTAGCCGTCGACGTCGACCGACGCGACCGCGTCGTGCGCGTCGAGTGCGGCGGCGAGGGCGCGTGCGGGACTCGAGAACACGGCCATGACGCCGTCGCCCATACGTTTGACCACCTGCCCGCCGCCTTTGCCCAGTGGCGGCTCGACCGCTTTCGCAACCTTGCGCAGCAGGGTGAGGGTGGTGGCGTCGCCGGCGTCGAGCGACCACGTCGAGAATCCGACGAGGTCGGTGAACACGACAGTGACCTCGGCTTCCCCCTTGCCGCGGCCGACGCGTTCGAGCGCGGCCTGCCACACCTGAAGCGTGCCGAGGCCCAGTTCGCGTGCGACCGCGGGTTCGTCGTCGCGGACGCGGTCGGCGATGCGGGCGAGGGCACGAGCGCTGCCGGCACCGGCCGTCGAGAGGGGGTCGCCGAAGCCGGGGTCGCCGGGCAACGCGCGACGCAGCTTGCGCATACTCGCGACCGCACGTTCGCTGCGGTTGACACCGTCGAGCCACGACAGCACGCGCCTGGCCGCGGGCAGCTCTTCACTCACGACGGAGAGTGTAACTGCACGTCACACATAATGGCGCGAGCATCACTCGGTCGTCCGCGCATGTGCGCGCGCGTCGCCCACCGGGACGCCGTTCTCGCCCTCGACCGAGTTCGCGTACGTGCCGACCGCGTACGCGACCGCCGACGCCCCCACACCGAGCGCCTCGGCGTCGACATTCGCCAGCGTGTCGTCCGGCGAGTGGTAGTTGCGGTCGAACGGCTGGTCGGCGTCGCCGCCCCACTTGCGCGCCTGCTCGGCGGACTTGACGTCGTCGGCGCCGCTGAACACGCCGCCCGACGGAATGCCCGCCTCGATGAACGGGCCGTAATCGGAGCGGCCGTCGAAGTCGGTGCCGTCAGCCGAGATGCCCTGCGCGGCAAGATAGTCCACGAAAGTGCGCTCGATGCCCGCCGAACCCTCCGGCCCCGGACCCGAACCCGCACGATCCGAATCGTCGCCGTCGTACGAGAGGTAGCCCGCATTCTCCGAGCCGAGCATGTCGAAGTTGAGGTACAGCGCGATGTCGTCGCGCTGCGCGTCGTCGAGGCCCGCGACGTACGCGTCCGACCCGAGCAGACCCAATTCCTCACCGCCCCAGAATGCGAACCGCACAGCGTTGGCGGCCGGCGGTGTGGGGCCGAGCGCGAGCGCGGTCTCGAGCACCGCGCCGACGCCCGTGCCGTTGTCGTTGACGCCCGGCCCCTCCGGAACACTGTCGAGGTGCGCGCCGGCCATCACGACGTCGTCGGTGGATCCGGTCCGGGTCTGCGCCACCACATTCCGTGTGCGCAGGGTGTCGGTGATCGTGTCGAGCACGAGCGTCGCCTCGCCGGGTGACGCGGCGAGCGCGGCGCCGTCGGCCTGCCCGACGCCACCCACGGGGATGCGCCCCGCGCCCGCGTCGCCCAGCGTGCCGCCGGTGAGCGGCTCGGGCGAGTTGTTCGCGACCAGCAGTGCGGCCGCACCGCGGTCGGCGGCGACGGCCTGCTTGTCGGCGAAGGTGCACGAACCGCGGTCGACGAGGGCGATGGCACCGGCGACGTCGAGTCCGTCGTAGTCGGTGGGCTCGCAGCCCGGTGTGTCGTCGGCCGGCACCGGGACCACACGGCCGCGGACACCGTCCGGACCCGACGACGGCGAATACGTGAGCGCGACGATCTCGGGCGCGAGCTCGCCCACTCGCAGGCTCTGCGAGTGGACGTCGAAACGGTCGAAGGCGAACTCGGGAGTCTGGACGTCGAAGCCCTTGTCGCGCAGAATGCGTGCCACGTAGTCGACGCTCGCGTCGTAGCCGGATGTGCCCGCCGCACGGTTGCCGTCGTGTGCCGCGGCGATCTGTTCGAGTTCCACGAGGTGTCCGAGGACGGCATCGGTGGTGACGGCCGCCGACAGTGCCTGTGCGTCGACACCGCCTGCCGCTCCTGCATCGGACGACGAACACGCCGTGAGTGCCAGCATGCCCGCGACAGCACTCGTGACCACTCCCCGAAGCCGCATTCGGGCACCGTACCTCGAGGTCGGTGCCCGAATGCGGAAGCGAGACCGGTCAGGCGTCGCGCCGGTTCACCACGAACAGCGAGATGCCGAACACGACCAGCACGAACGCCGCGAAGTACACCAGGCTGCCCCACGGACCCCAGTGGAAGTCGACGCCGCCGGGCATGCCGAGGAAGTTGTTCGCGTTGAGGAACGGCAGGAACGGCATGACCTCCCGCCCGAACGACCCGAACAGGTTGAACAGGCTCTCGATCAGGAGCGGCCACAACAGCAGCAGCGCGATCGCGCCCGCCGACTGCCGCAGCAGCGCACCCACCGCGACCGCGAGGATCACGCACAGGAAGGCGTAGAGCGGAACCCCGTAGATCGCCCGCCAGTCGGTCTCGGACGTGAGCGTGAGCGCGGCGCCCGCCTTGTCGCCCGCGGTCGCCTTCGCGATCGCGTACGCACCGAAGGTGAGCACGAACGTGAGCACCGCCGAGAACACGCCGATCAGACCGGCCTTCGCGACGAGCACCGACGAGCGGTTCGGAATCGCCTGGAAGGTGGTGCGGATGAGGCCGAAGCGGTACTCGCTGGTGACGGACAGCGCCGCGAGGATCATCAGCACGAGTACGCCGAATCCGGACACACCGCCCACGGCGTCCGCGAGCGTCGGCAGGAAGGGTTCGAAGTCGGGCTGGTTGCCCTCCGCGAGCTGATTCTCGAACGAGTTGAGACTCGCCTTCGCGCTCAGCCCGATGACCCCGGCGAGGCCGAGACCGAGCGCGATGACGATCGCGGTGCACCACCACGGAGAACGGGTGGTGGTGAGCTTGATGCGTTCGGCAGTGAGAACGGCCATCAGAGAGCGCCTCCCATGATTTCCTGCACGCCCTCGGCGTGGTACTGGACGTCTTCTCCGGTGATCTTCATGAACGCGTCCTCGAGCGAACCCTGCTTCGACGCGAGTTCGTGCAGCACGATGCCGTTCTCGCCCGCGAGGGTGCCGACCTGGTCGGTCGTGGTGTCGATGACGAGCAACGCGGCCGTGCCGTCGGCGCCGCCGTCCTCACGCACCGTGAGGCCCGCACTCGTGAGCGCGCTGCGCAGCGCGTCGAGCTGGGGGCTGCGCACGCGCACGGTCGATTCGGACGACTTCGCGACGAAGTCGGCGACCGTGGTGTCGGCGATGAGCCGGCCTCGGCCGATCACGACGAGACGTTCGGCGGTGAGCGCCATCTCCGACAGCAGGTGACTCGACACGAGCACCGTGCGGCCCTCGGACGCGAGCCGCTGCATGAACTTGCGGATCCACACGATGCCCTCGGGATCGAGCCCGTTGACCGGCTCGTCGAACAACAGCACCTTGGGATCGCCGAGCAGCGCGCCCGCAAGGCCGAGCCGCTGCGACATACCGAGCGAGAACCCGCCCGCCTTCTTGCCCGCGACCTCGCTGAGACCGACGAGGCGGAGCACCTCCTCGACGCGGCTCTTCGGGATGCCGTTCGACGCCGCCATCCACTGCAGGTGTGCGCGCGCGGAACGGTTCGGGTGCACCCACTTCGCGTCGAGCAGTGCCCCGACGGTGGTCAGCGGCTTGTCGAGTTGTGCGTACGGCACACCCTCGACGAGCGCGGACCCCGCGGTGGGCTTGTCGAGCCCCAGGATCATGCGCATCGTGGTCGACTTGCCCGCGCCGTTCGGTCCGAGGAAGCCGGTGACGATGCCCGGCTGCACGGTGAACGTCAGGTCGTCGACCGCCTTGAACGACCCGAAGGTCTTGGTCAGTCCCCTCACTTCGATCATGCAGCCAGCCTGCCCGACCGCGGCCCTCGGCACATCGGCCTGAAGGATGATTTCGCGTGGTACCAGGGTCGGGGTGGCACCAGGGTCTCTTTCCGGGTGCGGCCTCGGCC
Organism: Rhodococcus sp. HNM0569; assembly: GCF_012726205.1. Classification (GTDB taxonomy): domain Bacteria; phylum Actinomycetota; class Actinomycetes; order Mycobacteriales; family Mycobacteriaceae; genus Rhodococcus_F. The sequence goes on from NZ_JAASAE010000006.1 coordinate 82,977, forward strand.
GTGTCGGGTCCGTCTCGGGGTGAACCCCGAGACCTCAGGAGGAAGCCTGCGCCCAGAACCGCTTCGGGATGCGCCCGGCCCGCCGCGCCGCGCGACCGGCCACGACGGCCGATTTCATCGCACCGGCCATGAGCACGGGATCCTTCGCGCGCGTGACGGCAGTCGCGAGCAGGACGGCGTCGCAGCCGAGTTCCATCGCGAGCGCGGCGTCGCTCGCGGTGCCGATCCCGGCGTCGAGTACGACGGGTACGCCCGCACGTTCGACGATCATCTCGATGTTGTGCGGGTTCGAGATACCCAGGCCGGTGCCGATCGGCGATCCGAGCGGCATGACGGCGGCGCACCCGACGTCCTCGAGCCGGCGCGCGAGCACCGGATCGTCGGTCGTGTACGGCAGGACGACGAATCCGTCGTCGACCAATTGCTCTGCCGCCGACACGAGTTCGATCGCATCGGGCAGCAGAGTGCGCTCGTCGGCGATCACCTCGAGCTTGACCCAGTCGGTCTCGAGCGCCTCGCGGGCGAGCTGCGCCGTGAGCACCGCCTCGGCCGCGCCTCGGCAGCCCGCGGTGTTGGGCAGCAACGCGATTCCGAGGCGCCGCAGCAGATCGAGCACGCCGGTACCCGCCGCCGCGTCGACGCGTCGCATCGCGACCGTCGTCAGCTCGGTGCCGGACGCGACGAGTGCGTCCTCGAGCACCGCGAGATTGGGCGCCCCGCCGGTGCCCATCACGAGCCGTGAGTCGAAGGTGCGGCCCGCGATCGTGAGGATGTCGGTGTCCGTGCGGTTTTCGCGAACGGAGGTCACGTCAGCCTCCCTGCACCGCGGTGAGGATCTCGATCTGCCAGCCGCGCCCGACGGGCTCGTCCCACCGCGAGCGCGGGTGGACGGCGCCGTCGACCGCGACGGCGATGCCTTGCGACGGCAACGACAGTCGCTGCAGCAGTTCGGTCATCGTGATCGGTTCGGCGAACTCGTGCTCTTCGCCGTTGACCGTCACGCCGACCGCGATCGTGGTGTGCGGGTCAGTCATGGATTCACCTCACTGGTGTCGGAACAGTCTGTGGAGAACGACGGAAGCGGCCCGGTGCCGCGCACCGCGCTTCCGGGAGCTCGTCGCCGTCGAGCACGGCCAGCACCGCGTCCGCCGTGACCGGCGTCAGCAGGATGCCGTTGCGGCCGTGGCCCACCGCGACGACGGTGCGTTCGTCGACGCGGCCGACGAGCGGCAGGTTGTCGGGAGACATCGGGCGCAGGCCCGCGCTCGCCTCGTACAGCTCGTACTCGCCGATCGCGGGCATCAGCTCTTCCGCGTCGGCGATCAGGTCACGCACCCCGGCGACGGTGACCTGGGTGTCGGGGGCGTCGTACTGCGTTGCGCCGACGACGATGCCGTCGCCGCGGGGCACGAGATAGGACGGGCGGCCGTGCACGGTGCCGCGCACGGTGCGACCGGGGGCAGGCGTGACTCCGGGTCTGGTGCGCAGCCTCAGGATCTCGCCCTTGACCGGGCGCACCGGCACATCCGGCAGCAGCGCGGACGCTGTCGAGCCGGCCGCGACGACGACCTGGTCGGCGGGCACGGCGGCGACGTCGGTGACGTGTTCGGCGACGAACTCGACCCCGACGTCGACCGCAGCGGTGCGCAGCGCGTCGACGAGGGCGCGATTGTCGACCGCGAACTCGTCGGGCGCGAGCAGTCCGAGCCGGATCCGCGGTCCGAGGGACGGCTCGAGTGCACGCACCTCGGCGCGCGTGAGGACGCGCAGGTCGCGTCCTCGGCCGGACACGAACTCCGCGATCGTCCGCAGGTCTTCGGCGTCGGCGGAGTCGAGGGCGACGGTGAGCGAACCGTGCGACGTGAACAGGGTGGAGCCGGTCAGCTTTTCGAGCTCGCCGCCGAAATCGGGCCACCGGTCGAGCGACGCAGACCCGAGGTCGAGCAGTGCGTCCTCGCCGGGCCAGCCCTCCGACAGCGGCGCGAGCATGCCGCCCGCGACCCACGAGGCGCCGGACGCGATCGCGGGATCGAAGAGCCGGACACGGCGCCCGGAGCGCGCGGCACGCCACGCGATCGACAGGCCGATGACACCGCCGCCGACGACGGCGACCGACTGGTTGCTGGCACCCATCGGGGTGATCACCTCACTTCCTGCGCCGGCATGATCCGGATCAGGTCGGACGGTCGGGCTCGGCGCGAGCCCCTCTCAGCCCCCCGATCCGGGGACTCCCGTGTTGCACGTTCTCCTCAAAGGCTACCGTCATGCCGTGAACGCGACGTACCCGCACGACCGTCTCGACCGCCGCGAGCGGCTGCACGCTGCACGCCTGTACCTGTGCACGGACGCGCGACGCGAGCGGGGCGATCTCGCGGAGTTCGCGGACGCCGCGCTCGCGGGGGGTGTCGACATCATCCAGCTGCGTGACAAGGGCTCGGCAGGGGAACGGCAGTTCGGTCCGCTCGAGGCGAAGGACGAGTTGCTCGCGCTCTCGGTGCTCGCGGACGCCGCGCGCAGGCACGGCGCGCTGCTCGCGGTCAACGACCGCGCCGACCTCGCCCTCGCGGCGGGCGCGGACGTACTGCACCTCGGGCAGGGCGACCTGCCGGTTCCGTACGCGCGCACCGTCGTCGGACGCGACGTCCTGGTGGGCCGCTCGACGCACAACCGTGCTCAGGCGAGCCTCGCCGCGATCGAGGACGGCGTCGACTACTTCTGCACCGGTCCGGTGTGGACCACACCCACCAAGCCAGGACGCGGTGCGGCGGGTCTCGAACTCGTCCGGACGACGGCGGACGCGCAGCCCGCGCGGCCGTGGTTCGCGATCGGTGGCGTCGACGAGGCGCGACTGCCGGAACTGTTCGACGCGGGCGCGACACGTGTCGTGGTGGTGCGGGCGATCACCGAGGCGCCCGATCCGCACGCCGCGGCACGGGCGCTCGCCGACCGGCTGGCCGCGAATCCGGCCTGACCCGACGGCTCAGCCGACGAGCAACGACGGCGACAGCGTGAACACCGAGCTCGGCAGGCGCGCGAGGTCGGCTGCGTTCTCGGACACGACGACGAGCACCGGATCGTCCTCCGGCCGCTCGGACGGCGCGGTGCGGTCGAGCAGTGCGGACCGGTCGAGCAGTGACGCGGGCGCTGCGGTGTCGATGCGCGTGACCCAGCCGAAGCCGTCGTCGGGCAGCACGACCGTGCGCGGCAGTTCGGCGGCGTGCGCGATGTCGGGGTCGACCACGAGGTGGACGTCGAGTGCGCGCAGTCGCGGCCAGCTCGCGGCGAAACCCGAGTGCAGCGGCAGTGCGGTGACGTCGGCCTCGGGCACCCAGCGCAGTTCGAGGCTTTCGCGGTTGGGGACCGTGGCCAGCCGCGTCGACGTGTCGGCGACGACGGTGGTGTAGCTCCACACGTGCGGCACCGCCATCGTGACGAGCTCGGTACGCACGGTGAGCGACGCGTCGTCGATGCCCGCTTCCTCGTGGGCTTCGCGGACGGCCGCCCCGGTGGCGCTCTCGTGGCTGTCGCGTGCGCCACCGGGCAGCGCCCACGTGCCGCCTTCGTGACTCCACGCCGCGCGATGCTGCAACAGCACCGCGGCGGTGCGGTCGGGCAACGGTGCGCGCAGCAGCAGACCGGCGGCGCCGTGCTTGCCCCAGTGACGATCGCCGTCGGGGCCGATGGCCCAACCGTCGCCGTCGCCGCGCATGTGCATCCCCTAGCTGTCCGCGTTCGGAGCTCGTCCGGGTTCGGCCCACACACTAACCCGCGATCGGCCCGGCGAGCAGGGTCGGTGTTCCGGCGGGTCGGTGCTGCGTCGTCCCGGACGCGCACCGCGACGCCTTATATGCTGCGGGGAACCGACACGATCGGAGCCCGGAATCGTCGACGGAGGGTGCGCCCGTGGTCTTGCGCGAGTCACCGTCGATCGAGCCTCGCGGCAGTCACCCGCAGGCGGGCGCGGATGCCGCGCACGCGCGGCGCACCCAGTTCAGCTTCATGGCGCATTCGACACCGGTGCGGCTGTTCGCGGTGGGGCTGCTGGTGTTCGCGTTGATCATCGGGGCGGGCGCGGTCACGGCGGGTGAGGTCGCGCACCGGCAGGAGACTCTGCACCAGTTGCTCGCCGAGCGCGAACCGCTCGCCGACTCGGCGCAGCAGCTCTACAGCGCGCTGTCCGTCGCCGACGCCTCCGCGACCACGGCGTTCCTGTCGCGTGGCGTCGAGCCCGCGGACGTGCGTGACCGGTACCTGCAGGCGATCGGCGTCGCATCGGCCCAGCTCGTGTACGCGTCGGGCGGTATCGCGGGCAGCGACGTCGAGAGCAGACGGCTGCTCACGGAGATCTCGACGGGACTGGCGCAGTACACGGGCCTGGTGGAGACGGCGCGCGCCAACAACCGCGTGGGCTATCCGGTGGGAGCGGCGTATCTCGGCGAGGCGTCGACCACGATGCAGGACCACATCCTGCCCGCCGCGCAGCAACTGCATTCGCGGCAGGAGGGCGCGGTCGCGGAGGTCCAGCGTGACTACTCGCGTGCCCCGTGGCTGCCGATGGCGGTCCCCGCGCTCACGGTGCTCGCGTTGCTCTTGCTGCAGTGGATGCTCGCGCGCCGTACGCGGCGCCGGTTCAATGCCGGTCTGATCGCCGCGACGGTCGCGGTCGGCCTGATGCTCGCATGGCTCATGGGCGCGGGTCTGCTGTCGGCGCTGGCGACGTCACGTGCTCTCGACCAGGGCGCGGGGCCGCTCAGCGAGCTCACCGCGGCGCGCATCACCGCGCAGCAGGCCCGCGCCGAGGAAACCCTCAAGCTCGTGCGCCGCGATTCGAGCGGCACGTACGACGCCGGCTTCGACGAGAAGTCCGAGCGGCTGCGCGAGTTGCTGTCCGACTACTCGAAGGGCGACGACACGGTGGTCGGCGACGACGACGTCGCGCGTGCGATCTCGGCGAGGTCGGCGTGGGCCGCGGCACACGGACGCGTCAACGCGCTGCTCGCGGGCGGCGACTACGCGGGCGCAACGGATGTCGCGGTGGGTACCGGCCCGGACGACGCAGCAACCCAGTTCCAAATCCTCGACGACGCGCTCACCAGCGCGATCAGCGAAGCCCGCGAGCGCGCACGCGCCGAGCTGGGGTCGGCGTCGAACGCGCTCACCGCACTCGCGTCGGGTGCGTGGTTCCTCACCGCGGTGGGTGGCGTCGCGGTCGCGGCGGGCATGTTCCCCCGGCTACGGGAGTACCTGTGAGGGGCGGCGTCCGCGCGGCGCTGGTCGCCGTCGTCGCGGCCGGCCTCACGCTGTCCGGGTGCGCCACCGAGGCGCCGCGCACCGGGCTCACCGACCTCGAAGCCCCCGAGCGCACGTACACGGCGCCGCCGCTGCCGCCCGGGGCGACCGAACTGCCCAGCCCGACGGCCCCGCCGCCCGAGCCCGAGTGCGACGACCCGACCGCGAGCCTCGCCCCGTATCCGGTGGGCAGCAGGCCCACCGAGCCGACCCCCGCGGTCGACCGGATCCGTGCGCGCGGGCGGCTCGTGGTGGGCCTCGACACGGGTAGCAATCTGATGAGTTTCCGCGACCCGGCCACCGGCACGGTGCAGGGCTTCGACGTCGACATCGCGCGCGAGATCGCCCGCGACATCGTCGGCTCACCCGACCGCATCGAGTACCGCCAGCTCACGTCGGCCGACCGCATCAAGGCTCTGCAGACCGAGGCCGTCGACGTCGTCGTCAAGACCATGTCGATCACGTGCGAACGCCGCAAGTCGGTCGAGTTCTCGGCCGAGTACTTCGACGCGAGCCAACGCATCCTGGTGCCGATCGGGTCGGACGTACGGTCCTACGACGACCTCGCCGGACGGCGGGTGTGCGTCGCGAAGGGCACGACATCGCTCGCCCGGATCCAGGAACTCGTGCCGGATGCGACGGTTCTCGCGGTGCCGATGTGGTCCGATTGTCTCGTGGCTCTGCAACAGCACCAGGCGGACGCGATCAGCTCGGACGACACGATCCTCGCGGGCCTCGCGACGCAGGACCCGTACGTCACGATCGTGGGTGCGAGCCTCGGGTCGGAGCCGTACGGCGTCGGCATCCCGTTGCAGTCGCCCGATCTCGTCCGCACGGTCAACGGCACTCTCGAACGCATCCGCGCGGACGGCACGTGGGCCGAACTCTACGAGCGCTGGCTCGGCGTGCTCGGCGCCGCGCCGACGCCGCCCGCGCCCGTCTACCGGGACGCCGGGCGATGACCGACCGCGACCACGACGACGACCCCCCGTCCTCGACTCGACCCGCGGCACCCGAGTTCACCCAGCCTGCGGCGCCGCACTTCACCCAGCCCGCGGCACCGCAGTTCACCGCGCCCGCCGCACCCGAGTTCACCCAGCCTGCCGTCACGCACCGCGACGACACGAGCTCCGGGTCGAGCCGGTCGGGCCCGCTGACGAGCGGCCGGTCGGCACGCATGCGCACCCGTTCGGGCGGTGTCCTGCGGCTCGGCGGCGGTCTCGTCGAGGTGCCCGTCGCGCCGCCACCCGACCCGATGGCCGCGGTCATGACGGTGCCACGGGTGCCCGAGAGCAAGCGTTTCTGCTGGCGGTGCAGCCGGCCGGTGGGCCGCGCGAGCGAAGGTCACGACGCGACCGAGCACGGCACGTGCCCGCACTGCGGTGCGTCGTTCGACTTTCGCCGCGCGCTGCGCACGGGCGACGTCGTCGGCGGCCAGTACGAGGTGCAGGGCTGCATCACGTACGGCGGGATGGGCTGGATCTATCTCGCGATCGACCGCAATGTGAGCGACCGGTGGGTCGTGCTCAAGGGCCTGCTCCATTCGGGCGACGCCGAAGCGCAGTCGGTCGCGGTGGCCGAACGCCAGTTCCTCGCCGAGGTCACGCACCCCGGGATCGTCCAGATCTACAACTTCGTCGAGCATCCGGGCCCCGACGGCACACCGATCGGCTACATCGTCATGGAGTACGTGGGCGGGACGTCGTTGCGCGACGTGCTGTCGACGCACGAGTTGCCCGAGCGCGTCCCCGTTCCCGAGGCGATCGGCTACGTCCTCGCGGTCATGCCCGCGCTGGCGTATCTGCATTCGCTCGGGCTCGTCTACAACGACCTCAAACCCGAGAACGTCATGCTCACCGACGAATCGCTCGTGCTGATCGATCTGGGGGCGGTCGCGGGGATCGGCGGCTACGGCTATCTGTACGGCACACCCGGCTACCAGGCCCCGGAGATCGTGCGCACGGGGCCGACCGTCGCGAGCGACATCTACACCGTCGGCCGCATGCTCGCGGTGCTCACCCTCGACATGCCGATGCGCAACCGGCGGTACCTGCCGGGCCTGCCGGAGGGCGCACCCGTACTCGGCGAGTTCGAGTCGTTCCGCATGCTCCTCGAGCGCGCGACGGCACCCGACCCGAACGCACGCTTCGCGTCGGCCGACGAGATGGCGGACCAGTTGACGGCGGTGCTGCGCGAGGTGCTCGCGCAGCAGACCGGAGTGGAGAAGCCGAGCCTGTCGGCAGTGTTCAGTCGCTCGCGCGCCACCTTCGGCACCACGATCGCGGTCGAGCAGACCGACGTGTACGTCGACGGGGTCGCGCACGACGCGCGGCTCGATTCGCACGACGTCGCGCGCGCCCTGCCGATGCCGATGCTCGACCCGACCGATCCGAACGCGCGCCTGCTCGCGGCGACGGTCGCTGGCGAACCGCAGCAGACCCTCGACGCCGTCGCCCAGGCCCGCGCGAACGGTGTCGAACGCACCACCGGCAGTGCGGCGCAGGGACTTTCGCGCGAACTCACGCTCGCGGAGGTCAAAGCGCACATCGACCTGGACGAGCCGGAGGCGGCGGCCGACCTGCTCGCGACGCTCGATCCGGTGGCCCGTGCGCACTGGCGCACCCGGTGGTACGCGGGCACGGTCGCGCTGCTCACCGACAACTTCGAGGACGCCTTCGGCCACTTCGAATCCGTACTGCGCGCGGTGCCCGGCGAGTCGGCGCCCAAACTCGCACTCGCGGCGGCCGCCGAACTGAACCTGCAGCGCGGTCGCTCGCAGGATCCGCAGACGTGGCGCGATCTCGCGGAGAAGTACTACGACATGGTGTGGCGCACCGATCACAGCGTCGTCAGCGCCGCCTTCGGTCTCGCGCGCTCGCTCACCGCACGACACGACACCGCCGCCGCGGTGCGCGCCCTCGACCGCATCCCGGTGAACTCGCGCTTCTACGCGATGGGCCGCATGACGGCGGCCCTCACGCTGCTGTCCGGCCGGGAGATCGCCGATCTCGGCGAGCCCGCCCTCCGCGAGGCGGCCCGACGCGTCAGCCTGCTCGCGCCGCAGGAGAGTCGCGGCCTGCAGTTGCGGACCGTCGTGCTCGGCACGGCCCTCGACTGGATGCTCACCGGAAACCAGCCCACCCACCCCACTCCCCTCTTCGGGGTCCCGTTCACCGAACCGGGCCTCCGCGAAGGTCTCGAGAAAGCCCTGCGCATACTCGCCCGCAATGCCACCGATCGCACCCACCGCTATCAGCTCGTGGACCTCGCGAACGCCGTACGGCCCCGCAGCCTTTTCTGAACGACGGCCCTTTCCGAACGACAGTCCGTTCCGAACGTTCACACGGGTCTCTCACGAACGTGCGATAGCGTGGCCCGCCGGAACGACGGGCGCGAAAGGACGGTCATGCAGGTCGACACGCAGCCACACGAGCACGCTCGGCGCGCGGGAGCGGTTGCGACACCGGCAGGCACGCACGCGACTCGCCCCGACACCGGGCGCATCGTGCTCGCGGTGGCATTCGCCGCTGTCGCCGCGGCGACGATCCTGCGCGGCGTCCTCGCGTTTCGCGGCAACTTCTACTGGGACGACCTGATCCTCACCGGCCGCGCGGCGCAGCTGCCGATGCTGTCGGGCGACCTGCTGCTGTTCGACCACGACGGGCACTTCATGCCCGGCGCGTTCTTCGTCGCCGACGTCGTCACGACGCTGTTCCCGCTGCAGTGGCCCGCGGCCGCACTGACCCTGATCGTGGCGCAGGTGCTCGCGTCGCTCGCGGTGCTGCGCGTGCTGTGGCTGCTGATGGGCCCGCGGCCACTGCTGCTGGTGCCGCTCGTCTTCTACCTACTCGGCCCGCTCACTCTCCCGTCGTTCTCGTGGTGGGCGGCAGCGCTCAATGCGCTGCCGCTGCAGGCGGCGCTCGCGTGGGTGGCGGGCGACGCGCTGCTGCTCGCACGCACGGGCCGCCGACGGTACGCGATCACCGGCGTCGTCGCGTTCGCCCTGGCACTCGCCTTCTTCGAGAAGTCGGTGCTCGTGCCGTTCGCGGCATTCGTGACGGTCGCGCTCACCCGCCATGTCGACGGCGGCGCACGCCCGATCCGCGACACCCTGCGCCGGTGCGCGCCGCTGTGGTGGGGTTCGGGCGCCGTGCTGGCGGTGTGGGCGCTCGTGCAGCTCCTGGTGGTCGACTCGCGACTCGAATGGCGGCCGCTCGGCATCGCGGCCGGGATGTTCCATCACGGCACCTCCCTCGGCCTGCTTCCGACGCTGCTCGGGGGGCCGTGGCTGTGGGACCGGTGGCCGCCGAGCCCACCGTGGGTGACGCCGCCGACGGTCCTCGTCGTGCTCGGGTGGGTGGCCGTGCTCGCGGCGATCGCACTGTCGGTCGCGGTGAAGCGTCGCGTCGTGCCGGTGTGGTGTGCGGTGGTCGCGTACGTCGTGGTCTCGGAGACGGCGATGGTGCTGGCGCGGGCATCGGACGAGACCGCGTACGAGCTGGCGCAGACCCTGCGCTATCTCGCGGACACGTCGGTGGTGCTGGTCGTCGCCTTCGCGATCGTCGCCCGGGCGCCGCGGCGCGATTCCACCGCGTCACGGGTCCTCGATTCTCTCGGCCGCGACGGCCGAACCGCGGCGACGGTCGCGATCACGCTCGCGTTCGCGGTGTCGAGCGCGTGGTCGACGTACAGCTTCGACCGCACGTGGCAGAACAATCCGACCACCGACTACCTCGCGAACGCACGCGCGTCGCTGGCCGCGCACCAGGACGTGCCGCTGCTCGACCAGCCGGTGTCGATCTGGGTGCTGCTGCCGGTCGCGGCGCCGTGGAACCAGACGAGCCACGTGTTCGCGCCGCTCGACGACCGGCCCGAGTTCGCGCGCTCGACCCCCGAACTACGGCGGCTCGACGATTCCGGCCGGCTCGTGCACGCGAGCGTGAGCGAAGTTCGTGCGATCGGGCAGGGACCGGTGCCGGGCTGCGGCTATCGCGTCGAGGGGGCGACCGCCGACATCCCGCTCGACGGGCCGCTGCTCGACTGGGAGTGGACGGCGGAGTTGCACTACTTCGCTTCCGACGACGGCGCCGTCGCGGTGCGCCTCGACACGGGCGACACGGTCGACGTTCCCGTGCGGGCGGGCTTGAACACGGTCTACGTGCAGTTGCACGGCGGCGGATCCTCGCTGCACGTCACCCCCGCGACCGACGATCTCGCGCTGTGCTTCGGCGCGGGCCCGATCGGCGCCGCCACCACGGGCACGGAACCCGTGCGATGACCTCGGCCGCGCCGACGGCCAGGCGGCACGTGCGCTCGTGGACGGGCGTACGGGCGTTCGCCGCGCTGCTCGTCGTCGGCGCACACGCGGGCTTCTGGACCGGCCACTACACCGACGACATCGCGGGTCTGTTCTTCTCACGGCTCGAGGTCGGCGTCGCGGTGTTCTTCGCGCTGTCGGGTTTCCTGCTGTTCCGGCCGTGGGTCGAGGCGGTGCGCGCCGGCACCTCCGCGCCGTCCGCACGCACGTACGTGTGGCACCGCGTGCGACGCATCGTGCCCGCCTACTGGGTCGTCGTGACCGCCGTGTACCTGCTCTACCAGGTCCGGCCCGACGAGGGCGTCACCGGTCTCGGGTGGGACGGCTACCTGCGCAACATGACCTTCACCCAGATCTACGGTTTCGGGCACCTGCATCAGGGCCTCACCCAGACCTGGAGCCTCGCGGTCGAAGTCACCTTCTATCTGCTGCTACCGGTGTTCGCTTGGCTCACAATCGCTCTCGTGTGCCGCGCACGATGGCGGCCGGGGCTGCTCGTCGCCGCGCTGTGCGCGCTCGCATGCGTGTCGCCGGTGTGGATCGCGCTCACCCACACGACGGACGCGCTCCCGTTCACCGCACGGCTGTGGCTGCCCGGTTTCGTCGCGTGGTTCGCGGGCGGCATGGCGCTCGCCGTCGCGGCGCCGCTCGTGCGCCGCGTCCGCCCGTGGCTCCTGCTGCTGGGTGCGCTCGTGGCGTTCGCCCTCGCGTGCACGCCCGCCGCGGGCGAGGCAACGATCGTGCCCGAGGACGGCGGCGCCGCCGTCACGAAAGTCTTCCTCTACCTGACGTTCTCACTGTGCGTCCTCGCGCCGCTCACCCTCGGCGACCGTGGCGGCCCGACCCGTCGCGTGCTGTCCCATCCGGCGGTCGTGTGGCTCGGCGAGATTTCCTACGAGATCTTCCTCGTGCACGTCGTCGTGATGGAACTCGTCCTGGACCTGCTGGGCTACCAGGTGTTCCAGGGGTCGGTGGTCGGCGTGTTCATCGTGACCGTCGTGCTGTCGATCCCGCCCGCGTGGGCGCTGCACCGCGCACATCGCGCGCTCGTCGCACGCGTCGGGAAGCGGTCAGCCGTCGACGAGCGCCGCGGCGGCACGCGCGATGGCGAGTTCCTCGTCGGTGGGCACGACGAGCACGTCGACGCTCGCCGAGTCGGGCGAGATGCGCCGCTCCCCGCGGCCGGACTCGTTGCGGGCAGAGTCGACCTCGATACCGAACGATTCGAGCCCGGCCAGCACGTCTCGCCTCAGGTCCGGCGCGTTCTCGCCGACCCCCGCGGTGAACGTGACGACGTCGACGCCACCGAGCAGCACGAGGTACGCCCCGAGATACTTGCGGATGCGGTGGACGTAGACGTCGTAGGCGAGCACGGCGTCGGGGTCACCGTTCTCGACGAGGGCACGCAGCGCCCGGAAGTCGTTGACTCCCGCGAGGCCCTCGAGCCCTGACCGGCGGTTGAGCAGGTCGTCGAGTTCGTCGACGCGCAGGCCCGCACTGCGGTTCAGGTGCAGCAGCACGCCCGGGTCGATGTCGCCGCTGCGCGTGCCCATCACGAGCCCTTCGAGCGGTGTGAGACCCATCGTGGTGTCGACCGCGCGTCCGCCGTCGATGGCCGACGCGGACGCCCCGTTGCCGAGATGGAACACGATCTGCTTGAGGTCACCGAGTTCGCGGCCCACGAACTCGGCCGCGCGGCCGGACACGTACTCGTGTGACGTGCCGTGGAATCCGTAGCGCCGGATACCGTGTTCGCGCGCCACGTCCCGGTCGATCGCGTAGGTGGCGGCCGCGGGCGGCAGGTCGTGGAAGAACGCCGTGTCGAACACCGCGACCTGCGGCACACCGGGCAGCTCTTCGCGCGCGACCTCGATACCCATCGCGTTGGGCGGGTTGTGCAGCGGCGCGAGGTCGTCGAGATCCTCGACGGCCTTCAGCACCGCGTCGTCGATGAGGACCGGTTTGTCGAAGATGTTGCCGCCGTGCACGATTCGATGTCCGACCGCGACGATGCCCGCCTGCTGCACGGCGTGCCCGGCCTGCGCCATCATGTCCAGCGCAAGCCGCAGTCCCGCACGATGGTCGGCGATGGCGCCGCTGCGTTCGTCGACCACACCGTCGTGCTCGTAGGACGCAGATCCTTCGGGCTCTCCGATGCGCTCGACGATGCCGGCCGCGACCGCACGGCCCGAATCCGGTTCGACGAGTTGGAATTTGATCGACGACGAACCCGAGTTGACGACGAGCACGCGACGCTTCGTCACAGCCGGCCTCCCTGTTCCCCGGCCGTGCGGCCGATACCCTGTGCCTGGATCGCGGTGATCGCGACCGTGTTGACGATGTCCTGCACGAGCGCACCGCGCGACAGGTCGTTGACGGGGCGACGCAGGCCCTGCAGCACCGGGCCGACGGCGACGGCACCCGCACTGCGCTGCACGGCCTTGTAGGTGTTGTTGCCGGTGTTGAGGTCGGGGAAGATGAACACCGTCGCCTTGCCCGCGACCGCCGAGCCGGGCAGCTTCTTGTCGGCGACGGACTGCTCGACCGCGGCGTCGTACTGGATCGGGCCCTCGACGAGCAGTTCGGGCACACGCTCGCGCACGAGGGCCGTGCCTGCCCGCACCTTGTCGACGTCGGCGCCGCTGCCCGAGTCGCCCGTCGAGTACGACAGCATCGCGACGCGCGGCTCGATACCGAACTGCGCGGCGGTGCGCGCCGACGAGATCGCGATGTCCGCGAGCTGCGCCGAATCCGGGTCGGGCACGATCGCGCAGTCCCCGTACGCGAGAACACGATCGGCGAGGCACATCAGGAACACGCTCGACACCGTCGACACGCCGGGCTCGGTGCGGATGATCTCGAGTGCGGGCCGGATCGTGTGCGCCGTGGTGTGCGCCGCGCCCGACACCATGCCGTCGGCGATGCCCATGTGCACCATCATGGTTCCGAAGTACGAGATGTCGGCGACGAGCTCGCGAGCGCGTTCGATCGTCATGCCCTTGTGCTCCCGCAGCCGCGCGTACTCTTCGGCGAACTGCTCGAGATACGAGCACCGCACGGGATCGAGCACCTGCGCTCCCCCGACGTCGACGCCGAGTTCGGATGCGCGCCTGCGTACCGCGTTCTCGTCGCCGAGGATGGTGAGCCTCGCGACCCCGCGCTGCAGCACGCGCGCCGCGGCCCGCAGGATCCGGTCGTCCTCGCCCTCGGGCAGCACGATGTGTTTGACGTCGCCGCGGGCACGGTCGATCAGCTGGTACTCGAACATCTGCGGCGTGACGACCGACGGGATCGCAAGCTTCATGCGGTCGAGCAGCACCGACGAATCGACCCGCTGTTCCATGAGACTCAGTGCCGCGTCGATCTTCTGCTGTGAGCCCACCGCGACACGGCCGCGCGTGTTCGCCGCAGCCGACGCGGTCTCGTACGTGCCCAGCGACGTCGCGAGGATCGGCAGCGACAGTTCGAGACCCGCCATGAGCCGCGCGATCTGCGGGTGCGGCATGATGCCGCCGTTCATGATGACACCCGCGAGCGACGGAAAGCCTTCCGCTTCATGGGCGTTCACGAGCGAGAGCAGAACGTCCGAGCGGTCGCCCGGCGCGACGACGACGACCCCCTCGGTGAGCCTTTCGAGGATGTGCTCCGCCGTCATGCCGCCGACCAGGACGTCGAGTGCTTCGCGGTGGAGCAGTTCGGGGTCGCCGCTGTAGAGCGACGCCTGCGTCGCGGTGAGCAGTTCGGCCACGGTGGGTGCGACGAGCAGCGGCACCTCGGGCAGGCTCCACGCGGGCACGCCGTTGCCCGCGAGCGCGACCGACACCTCGTCGAGATCGACGGGGTCGCAGCGGTTCGCGACGATCGCGAGCAGGTGCGCGTGCTGCATGTCGAGTTCGGCGCGGCACATCTGCACGACCTGCGCGATCTCGTCGGGTGTGCGGTGCGCGCCGCGCACCGCGAGCAGGATCGGCGCACCGAGGTTGACCGCGATGCGTGCGTTGAAGCCGAGCTCGCTCGGGCTCGCGACGTCGGTGTAGTCGCTGCCGACGATCACCACGGCGTCGCACTGCGCGGCGACGTCGTGGTACCGCGCGACGATCGTCGACAGCGCGCCCTCGGGGTCGCGGTGCACGTCGTCGTACGTGACCCCGAGGGCCTGCTCGTACGACACGTCGGCCGTGGACTGTTCGAGGAGCAGTTCGAGGATGTAGTCGGTTTCGCGCGTCGACCGTGCGATGGGCCGGAACACGCCCACCCGCGCCGCGGACGCACACAGCATCTGGAGTACGCCGAGTGCGATCGTCGACTTCCCGGTGTCGCCTTCGGGAGACGCGATGTAGATGCTCGACGGTTCGGCTGCCATGGCTTCACCCTAGCGACCGAGTCACCGTACGACAGGTGACAGTCGGCACTCCGGTGCGCGTCAGCCGAGCGCGCGCAAGCGCGGTGCCAGATCGCGCTCGAACAGTTCGAGGAATCGCTTCTGGTCGTGCCCGGGTGCGTGGAACACGAGGTGGTTGAGGCCCGCGTCGACGTACTGGCGCACCTGCGCGACGGCGTCGTCGGGGTCGGACGCGACGATCCACCGCTTGGCGACCTGCTCGATGGGCAGGGCGTCGGCGGCGCGCTCCATTTCGATCGGGTCGTCGATCGAGTGCTTTTGTTCCGGAGTCAGCGACAGCGGCGCCCAGAAGCGTGTGTTCTCGAGCGCGAGATCGGGATCGGTGTCGTAGCTGATCTTGATCTCGATCATCTTGTCGATCTCGCCTGCATCGCGCTCGGCCTTCGCCGCGCCCTCCTCGACGGCGGGCAGCAGCTTGTCGGTGTAGAGCTCCATGCCCTTGCCGGACGTGCAGATGAAGCCGTCGCCCGCGCGGCCCGCATACCGTGCGACGACGGGGCCGCCTGCCGCGACGTACACCGGGACTCCACCCTCGGGGACGTCGTAGATCGACGCCCCCTTCGTGTGGTAGTACTCGCCGTCGAAGTCGACGCGATCTCCCTGCCACAGCTCACGCATGAGCCGCACCGATTCCCGCAGCCGCGCGAAGCGTTCCTTGAAGTCGGGCCATTCGCCCTCGTAGCCGGTCGCGATCTCGTTGAGCGCCTCACCTGTCCCGACGCCGAGCATGACGCGCCCCGGGTACAGGCACGCCATCGTGGCGAACGCCTGCGCGATGACAGCGGGGTTGTAGCGGAAGGTGGGGGTGAGCACCGACGTGCCCAACTGGAGGCGCTCGGTACGTTCGCCGACCGCCGTCATCCACGCGAGCGAGAACGGCGCATGACCGCCGTCGTGGCGCCACGGCTGGAAGTGGTCGGACACGGTCGCGCTGTCCATACCGTGCTGCTCGGCGAGAACACCGAGTTCGACCAGCTCACGCGGCCCGAACTGCTCCGCCGAGGCCTTGTATCCGAGCTTCAACTCCCGCGCCACAGTGCACCTCTTCGTGTCGTCGATTCACGTCCTCGGCTCGACACTAGACGGACGTGGCAGCGCACACACCGGCGCGGGGGCCGCGAGACCACCCCTGCTACGACGACGGCCACGCCCGGCGATGCCGGTCGTGGCCGTGTCAGGGAACTGCGTGGGCTCAGCTGAGGCCCTGGAAGAAGCCGAGGCCCTCGAAGATGCTGGCGAGGGCGGAGAAGGCCTCGGAGAGGAAAGCGAAGTCGATCATGATGCACTCCATTTCGGTGTGGCGGCGGGAACGCGGGCGCGAACCTCGAAATCTATGTACCTGACGCCTGTATTGATCGCAAAACGATAACGGCGAAATGTGGAGATTCTCACGCAGACGCGTAGACCCAGGTCAGCGCCACACTGGGGCCATCCGAGCCCTGCCGTCAGGGAATCGCGGTGACGATGGTGGCGACCGCGGCGGCACCCGTGACGACCACGAGCACCGCGGCGAACACCCACAGATCGCGCGGCGACGGCATCGACGTGCCGTCGCGCAACGCACGATCGACCTGCAGCCACCGGCGCAGACCCGCGATCGCGGCGGCGGCGGCCAGCAGGATCAGCGCGAGCCCGAGCGCCGTGCGCACCCAGCCGGTCGAGAAGCCGGGCACGAGGTGGATGATCGCGAGACCGCCCGCGAGCAGCCCGAGTGAGCTGCGCATCCACGCGAGGAAGGTGCGCTCGGCGGCCAGCGTGAAGCGTTCGTCGGGACGATCCGGTTGCGGCACGCTCTCATCCTGCCACCGGTGAACATCACTCCGTGGGCACCTGGGCCGCGGGACTGCGGGATCGAATGACCACGGCGCGTGAGTAACGTCGCCCGGATGGACGCATGGGAAATCGTCGCGATCGCGGCCGCGGGCCTGGGTGCCGGAGCCATCAACGCACTCGTGGGCAGCGGCACCCTCATCACATTTCCCACACTCGTCGCGTTCGGCTTCCCACCGGTCACCGCGACGATGTCGAACGCCATCGGCCTCGTCGCGGGCGGCGTGTCCGGCACGTGGGGCTACCGTCGCGAGTTGCGCGGTCAGCGTGACCGTCTGCGTTGGCAGTTGCCGGCATCGCTGCTCGGTGGCGTCCTCGGCTCGTGGCTGCTGCTGCACCTTCCCGAGGGCGTGTTCACGACGATCGTGCCGGTCCTGCTCGTCCTCGCGCTGATCCTCGTCGTCCTGCAGCCACGCATCCAGAAGTGGGCCAAATCCCGGTCGGGCGTCGACGAGGGCCTCTCGACGGCGCGCATGGTCGCGCTGACCGCGTCGACCTTCGCCGTCGGCGTCTACGGTGGCTATTTCACGGCGGCACAGGGCATCCTGTTGATGGGCGTGATGGGCGCCATCCTGCCCGAGACGATGCAGCGCATGAACGCGGCCAAGAACCTGCTCTCGCTCGTCGTCAATGTCGTCGCCGCCCTCGCCTACACCCTCGTCGCCTTCGACAGGATCAACTGGGCCGCAGCGGGTCTCATCGCCGCCGGCTCACTCGTCGGCGGCGTGGTCGGCGCGCGCTACGGTCGCCGCCTCTCCCCCGCCATGCTGCGCGGCGTCATCGTGGTCGTCGGGCTCATCGGGCTGTGGCGGCTGCTGGCGTGACGGCGCTCGCTCCGTCTGCGAACGAGCCCGGTCGCGGCGGAGCGCGACGTTCTCTCTCAAACGAATCCGTAGGCGCCGCGCGGCTGCCATGCTGATGCGCATGAGTACAGACATCGACATCGGCCCGGTCGAGCTGGTCGTACTGTCCTTCCCTGCCGCCAAAGCCGACCCCGCCGCGATCGCGGAGCTACGGACCACACTCGCGAACGGCGACGCGACACTGCTCGATCTGGTGTTCGTGTCCAAGGACGCCGACGGCACCCTCACCGAGTTCGAGGCGTCCGAGGGCCTCGACGGCACGGCACTCGCCGGCCTCGAGGTCGACACCGTGGATCTCATCAGCGACGACGACCTCGAGATCATCCGCGACGGCCTTGCGCCGGGCACGTCCGCGGCCGTCCTCGTCTACGAGCAGACGTGGGCGCGTCGGCTCGCTACGGCCGTGCGCGCGGCGGGCGGCGAAGTCGATCTGCACGTTCAGGTTCCGCACGACGCGGCGGTGGCCGCGTACGCAGCGGCCCGGCAACCGAGCGGAGGACAGGCATGATCCGGAGAGGCCGAATCGGACGACCGGGGCTGTTGGGCACGATTGCACGCACCGCAGTCGTCACAGGCACAGCGCAGGCGACGTCGAACGCGATGCAACGCAGCTCGCAGCGGCGCTACGCCGAACAGCAGGCGTATCTCGATCAGCAGGCGGCCCGGCAGCAGAACGCCTACCCTCCGCCGCCCGCCGCTCCCCCGCCGCCCCCGCCGGCGGTGCCGGGCGGCGAGGATCTGACGTCGAAGCTGGGCAAGCTCGCACAACTCCACGAGGCAGGCGCGCTGTCGGACAGCGAGTTCGCAGCGGCGAAGGCGCAGTTGCTGGGCGGCTGAGGCCCGCAAACCCGCCGACGCAGGCGCCTCACTCGCGCATACTGAGGCCGTGAGCGACGCGGGCACGACGGAGACGGGTGCGGCGGTACCGGCGGACAACGGGCGGCCGCACTGGACGTACATGATGGACATGGACGGCGTCCTGGTACACGAGGACCAGCTGGTGCCGGGGGCCGACGAGTTCGTCGGAGAGTTGCGCGACCGCGGCATCCCGTTCGTCGTGCTCACCAACAACTCGATTCGCACGCAACGCGACATGCGCGCGCGGCTGCTGCAATCGGGACTCGACATCCCGGAAGGCGCGATCTGGACGTCCGCGCTGGCGACCGCCACCTTCCTGTCCTCGCAGCGCCCCGACGGCACCGCCTACGTCGTGGGCGAGTCGGGGCTGACGACGGCTCTGCACGACGTCGGCTACGTGCTCACCGACAAGAACCCGGACTACGTCGTACTCGGCGAAACCCGCACGTACTCGTTCGAGGCGATCACGACGGCGATCCGGCTGGTCGAGGCGGGCTCGCGATTCATCGCCACCAATCCCGATCCCACCGGCCCGTCGCGCGACGGGGTGCTGCCCGCGACGGGCGCGGTCGCGGCGCTCATCACGCGCGCGACCGGCCGCGATCCGTACTACGTCGGCAAACCGAACGCGCTGATGATGCGTTCGGCGCTGCGCGCGATCGGCGCGCACTCGGAGCACACGCTCATGATCGGCGACCGTATGGACACCGACGTCGTGTGCGGCCTCGAAGCAGGCCTGCAGACGATCCTCGTGCTCAGCGGCATCTCGACCCGCGAGTCGATGGAGGCGTTCCCCTACCGGCCGACGCGCGTGCTCGAGTCGGTCGCCGACCTCGTCGGCAGCACCGACAACCCGTTCGACTGACTGCCGTCAGGCAAGCGCCTGCCGCAGATCCGCCAGCAGATCCTCGGTCTCTTCGAGGCCAACCGACAAACGCACGACGCCGTCGGTGATGCCGATCGCGGCGCGCCCCTCGGGCCCCATCGCACGGTGCGTCGTGGTGGCAGGGTGCGTGACCAGAGACTTGGCGTCGCCCAGATTGTTCGAGATGTTGACCAGGCGAAGCGCGTTGAGGAATGCGAACGCCCGCGCCTTGCCCTCGCCCTCGGGGGCGTCGAGCTCGAATGTGACGACGGTGCCGCCGCCACTCATCTGCTTGCGCGCCAGCTCGTACTGCGGGTGCGTCTCGAGGAACGGGTAGCGCACCCACTTGACGGCCGGATGCTCGTCGAGCAGCTTCGCGATCTCGAGCGCGGTGTGACCGGACTGCCGTACCCGCAGCGGCATGGTCTCGAGGCCCTTGAGCAGGGTCCACGCGTTGAACGGGCTCAGCGCCGGGCCGGTGTGCCGCATCAGTTCGCGCACCGGGCCGTTGATGTACTCATCGGAACCGAGAATGGCGCCGCCGAGCACGCGGCCCTGGCCGTCGATGTGCTTGGTGCCCGAGTAGACGATGACGTCGGCGCTGAGCTGGAAGCCGTGCTGCAGCAGCGGCGTCGCGAACACATTGTCCAGGACGACCTGCGCGCCCGCGGCGTGCGCGAGCTCGGCGACGCGTTCGACGTCCACGAGGGTCTGCATCGGGTTGGCGGGCGTCTCGAAGAACACCGCGGTGGTGGGCACCGACAGCGCTTCTTCCCACTGCGCGAGGTCCTCGCCGTCGACGAACACCGTCTCGACGCCCCAGCGGGGCAGGATCTCGTTGCACACCACGAAGCACGAGCCGAACAGGCTGCGCGCGGCGACGAGCCGGTCGCCGGCCTTCAGCAGCGCACCGAGAGCGGTGAACACCGCGGACATGCCCGACGCGGTGGCGAAACATGCCTCGGCACCCTCGAGGAGGCGCATCCGCTCCTCGAACATCTTGACGGTGGGGTTGCCGTACCGCGAGTACACGAAATGGTCGAGTTCGCCGGTGAACGACGCCTCGGCCGCCTCCGCGCTCTCGAACACGAACCCGCTGTTGAGGAAGATCGCCTCGGACGTCTCCTCGAAGCCGGACCGCATCGTGCCGCCCCGCACTCCGATGGTGCCCTGACCGACGCCGTCGGGCAGCGCGTCCTCGAACGCACCCCCGCGAGGAATTCCACTCACCACTGCTCACTCACGATCGAACCAACTCCGTTTCCGGTCGCACCGCGACCACCAGCACTCACGACTGCCGCCACGGCAGGCCGACGGCACGCCACCCGACCGAGCCGCGGTGCCCCTGCTCGTCGAGGCCACCCTCGAAGCCGTCGAGCACGTTGTAGGACGGGCCGATGCCCGCCGCCGTCGCCGCCTCCGCGGCCCCGATGGACCGCTGGCCCGAGCGACACAGGAACACGACGGGCGCATCGTCGCCACCGGTCACCCCGGCGTCGACGAGCTGCTGCACGAAGTGCGGGTTGGGGACGCCGCCGAAGGCGACCCACTCGACGAACAGCGGCTCGCGGCCGAGCCCGGACGTGTCGGGAACCCCGACGTACGCCCACTCGGGTTGCGTCCGGACGTCGACGAGAACCGCACGCGGATTCTCCTCGAGGAGCTTCCACGCGTACTCGGGAGTGATGTCGCCTGCATAGCTCACGTTTTCAGCCTTTCACATGCGCTGCGCCCGCCAAGGCGCGAGTCAGTTGCACACCAGCCAACGTTCTTCGTCGCGTGCGAAGTGCCACGTGGACTCGCGCACCTCGCCGCCGTCGTCGGCATGCACCTTCACGACGGCGGTCCCGGCGTCGCCGGTGAACACCGGGTCCGTCACCGCGTCGAGGGTGACACTGCCGACGCCGTCGAGCGGCGAACGGTCGTCGGCGAAGTCGGCGCACACGAGCGTGCGTTGCGTGTCGGCGTCGTCGTTGTTGTGGGTCTGCACGAAGTCGGCGACGACGCGCGAGACACGATCCTCGTCGCTGATCTCGCCGCCCGACGGCTGCACGAAGCTGAGGATCAGCACACCCAGCAACACGACCACGATGACCACGAGCGCCGCGATGAACGGCGTGGCCGACGGGCGATCGCGACCCAGTTCGTCGTCGGGGCCGCCGGTGCCCGGAGTGTCGGCCATGTCGTCCTTTCGCCGCGCGTGCGCAGTCTTCCGTCGGCCCAGTTGGTACGGACCGAGTGTATCGACCACCTGCCACAAGCTGAGATTGTGGCCCTCCAAAGCGGGGAGGACTACCCTGGACACTCGCGAACCGGAAGTATCGAACGGCGACTGTGCTCACGGAATCACCACGGGTTAGGCTGGGCTCAGTTCGCTCTCGTTCACACGAACCATCCATGCTCGGAAGGTAGCTCGCTCCAGATGACTGATCAGACCACAGCGGACACTGCAGCCGCGTCCGACACGACCTCTGCCGACCGCCCGCTGCGGGTGGCGATCATGGGTGCGGGCCCAGCGGGAATCTATGCGGCGGACGCCCTGATGAAGTCGGGCGAGAACGTGAGCATCGACCTCTTCGAGCGCATGCCTGCACCGTTCGGCCTCATCCGCTACGGCGTGGCACCCGACCACCCGCGCATCAAGGGCATCGTGACGGCGCTCCACAAGGTGCTCGACAAGCCGCAGGTCCGCCTGCTGGGCAACATCGACTACGGCACCGACATCACGCTCGACGACCTGCGTCGCTTCTACGACGCCGTGATCTTCTCCACCGGCGCCAACGCCGATCGCGCGCTCAAGATCCCGGGCATCGACCTCGACGGCAGCTACGGCGCGGCCGACTTCGTTTCGTGGTACGACGGGCACCCCGACGTGCCGCGCACGTGGCCGCTCGACGCGGAAAAGGTCGCCGTCCTCGGCGTCGGCAACGTCGCGCTCGACGTCGCGCGTGTGCTCGCGAAGACCGGCGACGAACTGCTGCCCACCGAGATCCCGGCGAATGTCTACGAGGGCCTCAAGGCGAACAAGGCGCTCGAGGTGCACGTGTTCGGTCGTCGCGGCCCGGCGCAGGCCAAGTTCACGCCGCTCGAGCTCCGCGAACTCGACCACTCGCCCAACATCGAGGTCATCGTCGACCCCGAAGACATCGACTACGACGCCGCGTCCGAGGATGCCCGCCGCAATTCGAAGCAGGTCGACATGGTCGCCAACACGCTGCAGGACTGGGCGATCCGCGACGTCGGCGAGCGCCCGCACAAGCTCTTCCTGCACTTCTTCGAGTCGCCGCACGAGGTGCTCGGCGACGACGGCAAGGTCGTGGGCCTGCGCACCGAGCGCACCCAGCTCGACGGCACCGGCAACGTCAAGGGCACCGGCAAGTTCAACGACTGGGACGTGCAGGCGGTCTACCGCGCCGTCGGCTACCTGTCGCAGAACATCTCGAAGCTCCCCTTCGACGATCAGGCGGGCGTCGTGCCCAACGAGGCCGGACGCGTCGTCGCCGACGACACCGCCGAGGGCAAGGCACGATTCATGCCGGCCACCTACGTCACGGGTTGGATCAAGCGCGGCCCCGTCGGCCTGATCGGCCACACCAAGGGCGACGCGAACGAGACCGTCGCGAACCTCCTCGAGGACCGCCCGGCCTTCGCACAGCCGGAAGACGCCCGCGAGGACGCGATCATCGAGTTCCTCGAAGAGAAGAACCACCCGTACACGACGTGGCAGGGCTGGTACCGCCTCGACGCGCACGAGCGCGCACTCGGCGAACCCGAGGGCCGCGAGCGCGTCAAGGTCGTCGAGCGTCACGACATGCTCAAGGCCAGCGAGCCCGACAAGGCTTGAGACACTCCCCCGAATCCCCGTTCCGGTCTCCGGAGCGGGGATTCGTCCTTCCATGGGCACGCTTCGCCTACGCGAGCAGTGGGATCGAATTGCGGTGTGCCGGGAGTGGTTCGCTCGGCCCGAGTGGTGTGGGTGGTGGTGTGAACCACGGCATCTTGTCGTCGTCGTGGATATCGACAGTCCAGCCGCTGTGGTGCACGAACCGGTGATGATGCGTGCAGAGCAGCACCAGGTTGTCCAGGTCCGTCGGTCCACCATCGATCCACGGGACGACGTGATGCGCTTCGGTCCACCCGGTCGGGGCACCGCACCCCGGGAAGGCGCAGCCACGGTCGCGCACCCGCAGTGCCCTGCGTTGCGACTGTGTGACCAGACGGGTGGTGCGGCCCATCCACAACGGCACCCCCACGTCGTCGACCACCACCGGGGTGACGCCGGAGTCGCACGCGGTCTTCCGGGCAGCCGCGATCGACAAGGTTCCGCCCCACGGTGTCCACGGCACACGTATCCCGCTGCCACTGCCCCCGCCTCTGTCTCTGCCTTTGGTGTCCTCGGTTCCACCGTCTTCCGACCGAATGTGCACACCCTGCTCACGGAGGTCTCGTTCCCGGATCACCACCGTCAGGTGTGGGCGCTCGCCGGCCTCGTCACCCGTCAGTCCCGCGCCGAGGAACCGACGCACCACCTCGGTCAGGGCGTCGGCGCGGCGCTGCGACGGCGGCCGCGGATCACGGGTCCCGTCCTCGGCAGGACGCGGCGCCGACAGCTTCGACAACGCCGCCTGCAGCAACTCACCCGACTCGGCATCCAAGTCGCCCCGCAGCAGGTAGCGGCCGTTGAGCGTGCGTGACAGGTCGAACCGGTTCAAATCGGTACGTTCACTGTGCCGGACTTCGCCGGTGTCGAACGTCGCGTCCAGGGTGTCCTTCACCCGCCGCATCCCACCCACGGTGCCGCGGATGCCGGAGGCGAGGAAGAACGCCTCCCGGCATTCCTGCCGCGCCTGCGCGAATGCCTCCGGCTCCTCCACCGCATTCGGAAACCCACCGGGCAGGTGTTCGAAGAACGACCACATGATCTGTGCGTGCCGCGCCGACACCGCACCCGACGCCACCGCCTCGGCGCTCTCCGGCTCCCGCAACAACGCCCCCGCCAGAGCGACGATCCCGCGTGCTTCCCCGATCTCCAACAGGGTGTGCGCCGCCAACCACGCGGCACCATCGCGATACCCGGCCTCGACCGCCACCCGGCGGACCTCGACCTCCCGCATCACCGCGACACGCCGCGCCTGCAACCCCGCAATCACTCGCGACAACTCGACCGCCTCCGCGCGCAACTCACCGTCACTCGACTGCCACGGCTCACCGCCAGATGCGTCTACTACTGATTCCCCCGGCCCCATGAACGAACCCTAGTTCGAACACAGTTTCGAAGTCAACGGTTCCGCGCAACAATCTCCAGGAACCACACCCACGCCAACCACACTGCCGCCCAACACAACCCCCACCCCACGGTCACGATGTCACATCGTGTGCACCCAACGCACACACCGTCACATCGTGACCACCTGGCCGTGACGTCCGGATCCACAGAGTGCGCGAAAGTTGCGCAACTCCGCGGTGCTCGTGACGAGTGCGATGCGCTCGAGACGAGTGCCGCGCCGAAACGACACCGGCTCAGGGTCGACGCGACGCGAGGTGCAGCGGCACACCCGCGACGAGCAGCGTGACGACATCGGACGCCGCGGCGACCTGCGTGTTGAGCTTGCCCAGCAGGTCACGGAACAGCCGCCCCGACGCGGTCGCCGGCACCACGCCGCTACCGACCTCGTTGCTCACCGCGACGACCGGCACCGTCGCAGCCTTCCACGCCGCGAGCAGCGCCGCGATGTCGTCGTCGACGGCAGAGGTGTCGCCGCTGTCCCACACGCCGTGCCGGTCGAGCCGCGCGGTGAGCCACGTGCCGAGGCAGTCCACCAGCACGGGGCCGGTCGCATCGGCGAGAACCACTGCGACATCGTCGGTTTCGACAGTGCGCCACGACGACGGACGCCTGTCGCGATGCAGCGCCACCCGCTGCGCCCACTCGGCGTCGCCGTCGCGCGTGCCGCCGGTCGCGACGTAGGTGACGTCGGGAACGCCGTCGAACAGGCCTTCGGCGTGGGCCGATTTGCCCGAACGGACGCCGCCGAGCACGAGTGTGCGCACACCCGACCGTGCGGCGCCGAGGACGACGGTTTCGCCGTCGTCGCCGGGGCGCGCGCCGACGGCGCCGAGCCGTCGGCGCAGCACGGGCGGCGCCGGGTTGTGATGCCCGAGGTGCACCGCGACGACGTCGGTACCGTCGGTGACCGCCTCCACCTCGCGCAGGTGCGCGACGACCTCGCCGAAGGACGCGAGGTCGAGATGCCGTGTGCCGTGCCGCGCGTCGTCGCCGAAGGTCTCTTCGAGGAAGACCGCGTCGAACCGCGCGTCGCGCACGCGCGCGAACCACTCGCGCGGCAGCGGTCCGGTGTCGCACGCCCACAGCAGTCGCGTGCCGTCGGGGCCGGTGATGTCGTACAGCACGGCGTCGCCGTCGCGGAACACACGATGCTCGGCGGGAAGAACCGCGACGCGATAGTCGCCGACCGTCGCGACGTCGCCCGCGTCGACGGGCACGAAGCGCACCGGGTCGCTCGGGCCGACCCACTGCCTGCACGCGTCGAGCGCGTCGGGCGGGCCGATGACGTCGAGTGGCACACCGTCGGCGACCCACGACCGGAACAGCAGCGCCTGCGGGCCGAGGTGATCGGAGTGCGCGTGCGTGAACAGCAGGTGGCGCACACCGGCGAGGCTGCGGCCGTGGCGCAGCGCCGCGCGGGGCGCTTCGGGGCCGCAGTCGAGCATCAGCACGTCGTCGACAAGGGCGGCCGTCTGACCGCGAATCTCGCCACGCGCGAGCGCATCCGAGCACGAGCGGCAGGTGCAGAACGGATTGGGCCACCCGTCGGCGGCGCCCGTACCGAGCAGCAACACCTCCATCAGGATCCACCTCGATCGTGCCGCACCGGCAGCACCGCGGGCGCTTCGCCGGGCCTGCGGACGATCTCGACACGCGCGCCGTACACGGCGCCGATCCGCTCGGCCGTCAACACGTGCGCCGGGGTGCCGTCGGCGACCACCCGGCCCTGATCGAGGAGCACCATACGGTCACTGTATTGCGCGGCCGCGGTGAGATCGTGCATCGCGGCGAGGACCGTGACCTCGCGCTCGCCCCTCAGGTGGTCGACGAGTTCGAGTACCTGCTGTTGGTGGCCGAGGTCGAGCGCGCTCGTCGGCTCGTCGAGCAGCAGCACGCGCGGTTCCTGCGCGAGGGCCCGCGCGAGCACGACGCGCTGCAGCTCTCCCCCGGACAGGTCGGTCGCGTGGCGGTCGGCGAACGGCGTGAGGTCCAACTGCTCGAGCACGTCGTCGACGGCGGCGCGATCGCTCGCGCCCTCGGTGCCGAAGCGCGGGATACGGGGCGTGCGGCCGAGCATCACTAGTTCGGCCACCGTCACGCCGTCCGGCACGACGGGGCGCTGCGGCATGAGTGCGACGGCGCGCGCCATCGCACGACGGCTCGCCCGCGCCGGGTCCTCACCCCCGACGTCGACGGTGCCCGTCGCGTCGAGCAGTCCGGCCAGGACGTGCAGCAGCGTCGTCTTGCCCGCGCCGTTGGGGCCGACCAGGGCGACCCATTCGCCTTCGCCCACCGTGAGATCGACGTCGGCGAGCACGCCGCGCCCACCGCGGGTGACACCGACGGCGCGGCACCGGACGGCGGTCATGCGCGCACCCGGCTACGACGCAGGACGAGCAGGAAGAACGGTGCGCCGATCGCGGCCGTCACGACACCGATCGGCAGCTCGGCGGGCGACATGACGACGCGGGCGACGACATCCGCGAGCACGAGGAAAGCCGCACCCGCCATCAGCGAGACCGGCAGCAGCACACGGTGACCCGGGCCGACGAGCATGCGCACCGCGTGCGGCACGACGATGCCGACGAACCCGATCAGGCCGCTCGCGCTCACGACGGCCGCGGTGCCGAGCGTCGCGAATGCGACGAGCACGAATCGCACGCGCGCGGGATCGATGCCGAGACTCGCGGCTTCGACGTCGCCGACGGCCATGACGTCGAGCACGCGCCGGTACAGCAGGATGACGGCGGTCGAGACGACGACATACGGGAGCACCTCGAGCACGTCGTGCCAGCCGTCGGTACTGAGCCGCCCGAGCAGCCACGAGTACACCTGGCGCAGCGTGTCGTCGTAGAGCTGCTGGACGAATGTCTGCGCTGCGTTCGCGAAGGCCGCGACGGCGACGCCCGCGAGAACGACGACGACCTCGGAGCGCGCACCACCCACCGACCTGCCGAGCGTGTAGGTCGCGGCGACGGCGAGGATGCCGCCCGCGAATGCGGCGATCGGGACGCCCGCCGCGCCGACGACGCCGCCCGCGACGATCGCGAGCGTCGCGCCGAGCCCGGCCCCGCTCGACACACCGAGCAGGTAGGGGTCGGCGAGCGGGTTACGGAAGACGCCCTGGTAGGCGGCGCCTGCAATCGCGAGCATCGCGCCGACGAGGAGCCCGAGCACGACCCGCGGCATCCGGATGTTCCACAGGATCGCGTCCTGCCGGGGCGTGAGCCCCGAATCGACGTCGACGAACGGCAGTGCGTCGACGAACTCGAGCGCCACGCCGCGCACGGTCAGCCCGGCCGGACCGACGAGCACCCCGACGACGACGGCGACGACCAGCACCGCCGCGGTGACCGAGAGGGCGACGGCGGGCCGGCGGAGCGCATGTGTCACCTCGGCGCGGACTCCGCAGGCACCGCCGACACGATCTGCCCGACCTGCCGCACGAGGTCGACGACGCGCGGGCCCCACCGGCTCGCGACGTCCGCGTCGAGCGGGTGGACGTTGCCGTCGCGCACCGCTGTGAGCTCGTTCCAGCCGGGCCGTGCGGCGACCACCTCGGGTGTCACCCCGCAACACTCCTGGTCGGCGAGGAAGATCAGGTCGGGATTCGCCGCGAGTATCGATTCGGCCGACAACTGCGGGTACGCGTCGGGGCCGGGCGCGATCGAACGCAGCCCGAGCATCGCGTACACACCGCCGATGAACGTGGTGTCGGCGATCGAGAAGTAGGTGTCGTCGAGTTCCTGGTAGTACGTGAGCGGCTGTGCGCGCGGCGGCAGGCCTGCGACGACGGCGTCGATGTCGCTGCGCATGGACGCCACCACACCGGCCGCGTCGGCGACGTGCCCGGTGACGGCGCCGACGCGTTCGATCTGGGTGTAGACGTCGTCGAGCGTCGCGGCGGCGGGGAGCAACAGCGTCGGCACCTTCGCCCGCGCGAGACCCGCGACGAGGTCGCCCGCGTCGTCGGAGGCGACGACGAGGTCGGGCTCGTACCCGAGCACGGCCTCCACGTTCGGTGTGTATCCGGACAGCGACGTCGACGGCACGCCCTCCGGGTAGTTCGACTGGTCGTCGACGGCGACGACCTGGTCGCCCGCGCCCACCGCGTACAGCATCTCGGTGGCGCTGGGACTGAGCGAGACGATCGAGGCGGGCTGCGCGTCGATCGTGATCGTCGTATCGCCCGACGGCACGGTCAGCGGGTACGTGCCGTCGTTCTCGATCGTGCCCGCCGGCCGGTCGCCCCCGGTGTCCGACGAACACGCGCCGAGCGTGACCACGGCGACGAGCGCGAGGACGGCCGCGCGAAGACAGGTGACGCGCGAGGGGTTCGGGACGGACCGGGAGATGCGGAACACAGTGCGCCAGCCTATCGGGTGGGACATGTCACGACTCGTGTGCCGCGACGGCGATACCGGCACGATGCGTGACACAATCGACATCAGCGCTCTCTCGTCGGAGAACCCACAGCGAAGACGCCACGAAACACACCGCTCACGAGGCAGGATGAATCCGGTGTTCGACGCCCATCTGCATATCATCGATCCCAGGTTTCCCCTGGTCGAGAACCATGGGTACCTGCCCGAACCGTTCACCATCGACGACTACCGCGCACGCACGGCCCACCTAGGCGTCACCGGGGGCGCCGTCGTCACCGCGTCGTACCAGAACATGAGCCAGGAGCACCTGGTCGCCGCCCTCGAACAGCTCGGCCCGGGCTGGGTGGGCGTCGCGCAGCTGAGCTCCGACGCCACCGACCGCGACATCCTCGAACTCGACCGAGCGGGTGTGCGGGCGGTGCGGTTCAACCTGCGACGCAGCGCGACCGACCTCAAGAAGCTCACCGAGCAGGCTCTGCGCGCGTACGACCTCGCGGGCTGGCATGCCGAGTTCTACGTCGACGCGACGCTGCTGCTCTCGCTCGAGCCGGTGTTCGCGAAGCTGCCCGCGGTCAGCATCGACCATCTCGGCATGTCCACGCGGGGCCTGCCGTACCTGCTCGACCTCGTGGCCCGCGGTGTCCGCGTCAAGGCCACGGGCTTCGGTCGGGCCACCATCGACGACGTCGGCGACGTGCTGCGCCGGATCCACGAGGTCGATCCGCACGCCCTGATGTTCGGCACGGACCTTCCCGGCAGCCGTGCGCGACGTGTCTTCGAGGACTCGGACGTCGACCTGGTGCGCGACGCGATCGGCGACGCCGACCTGCACGCGGTGCTCGAGGACAACGCGCGCACCTGGTACCGCTGCCCTTCCCGGTCGGAGAGTCCTTCCCGTGCGGACGACCCCGTCGACCTGCAGCCGGTGCGGCGGCCTGTGCTCACCGGCCGAGGCGACCACACGCGATGACCCGCACCGCCGTCGTCGTGGGCAGCGGGCCGAACGGTCTCGCCGCGGCGATCGCCCTCGCGCGCGGCGACGTCGACGTGCACGTCGTCGAGGCGGCGGACACGATCGGTGGCGGCGCGCGCACCACCGAGTACCTCGCGCCGGGGCTGCTGCACGACGACTGCGCGGCGTTCCATCCGACCGGCGCCGCGTCGCCGTGGTTCCGCGAACTCGACCGCGAATTCGACCTCGCGGCG
Source organism: Rhodococcus sp. HNM0569 (assembly GCF_012726205.1). Taxonomy (GTDB): domain Bacteria; phylum Actinomycetota; class Actinomycetes; order Mycobacteriales; family Mycobacteriaceae; genus Rhodococcus_F. Next base: position 113,279 of record NZ_JAASAE010000006.1, read on the forward strand.
CACGGTCTCGAGTGGGCGTATCCGGAGATCGACCTCGCGCATCCGCTGGACCACGGCGACGCCGCGCTGCTGTACCGCGACCTGGACCGCACGTGCGACGGCCTCGGCGTCGACGGCGGCCGGTGGCGGCGGGTGTTCGGACCGCTCGCGCGCAACTTCGACGCCTTGGCCGACGACGTGCTGGCGCCGATCGTCGGGGTGCCGCGTCACCCGCTGCTGCTCGCGCGCTTCGGCGTCGCCGCGGCACTGCCCGCGACGGTCCTCGCCCGCACGTGGCGCACGCCTGCGGCACGCGCCCTGTTCGGCGGGGTCGCGGCCCACAAGTTCGGATCGCTCCGGGGCCCGCTGACGAGCGCCGTCGGCATGCTGCTCACCACGGCGGCCCACGCGCAGGGGTGGCCCGTCGCACGCGGCGGCACGCACGCGATCACCCGGGCGCTCGCCTCGATCCTCACCGAACTCGGCGGCACGATCGAAACCGGCCGCACCGTCGAGACGCTCGGCGATGCCGTCCGCCCCGGCGACGGCCGGCCGGATGCCGTACTGCTCGACGTCACGCCGAGCGGGGCACACCGGATTCTCGGCGACGCGCTCCCCCGCCGCATCGCGCGCGCATACCGGCACTACCGATTCGGCCCCGCCGCGTTCAAGGTCGACTTCGCGGTGCGCGGCACGGCCCCCGGCGACGTCGTGCCGTGGGCGAATCCCGCGGTGCGTCGCGCGGGCACGATCCATCTGGGTGGCACTCTCGACGAGATCGCGGCGGCCGAGGACGCGACGGTGCGCGGTGCGATGCCGGAGGCTCCGTTCGTTCTGGTCGGCCAGCAGTTCGTGTCCGATCCGTCGCGCTCGGCGGGCGATCTGCATCCCCTGTGGGCGTACGCTCATGTGCCGCATGCTTTTCCGGGCGACGTGACCGAAGCGGTCGCCGCGCAGATCGAGCGTTTCGCGCCGGGTTTCCGCGACCGGGTCGTCGCTACGCATGTCCGGTCCGCACCGGAGATGCAGGCGTACAACCTCAACAACGTCGGCGGCGACGTCGTCGGCGGGGCCAACACGGCCTGGCAGTTCGTCGCGCGTCCGCGGCTGAGCCCGGCGCCGTACCGTACCGGAGTGCCCGGCGTGTACCTGTGCTCGTCGTCGACTCCTCCCGGCGGTGGCGTACACGGCATGTGCGGTTTCCACGCGGCGCGCACCGCGCTCGCGGACGGCTCGCGCTCCGGGTCCCGCTGAGCGGCACCGGCCGCCGCGCACTGGTGTCCCGCGTGCGAGGTTGACGCGGTCACGGAGGGAGCCGCATGCAGATCGGTCTGAACGTCCTCGGCGCCGAGCGTCTCTACGACGGCACGGTGCGCCCGGTGCTCGAGTTGGCCGCGGCCGCGGATCGCGCGGGTGTCGACATGATCTCGACGGGCGATCACCTGGGCTTCGACGCGCACGCCCACGCCGAGCGGGTCCGGACGCACGGCTTCCCGTTTCCACTGGACCACGACTGGTACGAGCCGATGTCGTTGCTCTCGGCGATCGCGGCCGTCACCGAGCGGGTGCAACTGAACGTGTCGGTGCTGATCGCGACGCTGCGACCGCCCGTGCTGCTGGCGAAGCAGGTCGCGACGCTCGACGCGCTGTCCGGCGGGCGCGCCGCGATCGGGCTGGGCGTGGGCTGGCAGGAAGCCGAATACGCCGCCGCAGGCGTGCCGTTCGATCGACGCTTCGGCCGGCTCGAGGACACCGTCCGCGCGTGCCGCGAACTGTGGACGCGCGCACCCGCCGAGTTCCGCGGCCGCGACTTCGCGTTCGACCGCTTCCACGCGCTTCCGTTCCCGGAGCAGACACGGGTGCCGGTGATCCTCGGGTTCGCGCCGAGCGCACGCAATTTCGCGCGTCTCGCGCGTGTGGCCGACGGCTGGACCGTCAACCCGGCGGACCTGCCGTCGTTCGCGGACGGTGTCGCCTTGCTCCGCGAGACATTCGCCGAGCACGGCCGCGATCCGCTCTCGCCGGTCGTGCAGGTGTCGGTGTCGCCGGAGCGCCGCGCCGACGGATCCGTCGACTACGACGCGACCGCGGACAGAGCCCTCTCCCTGCATGCGGCCGGCGCCACCGTGGTCGTATTCCGGCCCTGCGTGTTCTGCGCTGCCGGACACGAGATCCCGCAGTTCCTCGAGTGGGCCGTCGAACTGAAGAATGCCGTCGCCGGCACGACTGTCCCCGAGCGAGAGGAACGAGCATGACGACACCGGAGAACGCAGTCGCGGCACTGCTCGACAAGCAGGCGATCCACGAGGTCGTGATGCGCTACTGCCGCGGCATCGACCGCCTCGACTTCGATCTCGTGCGCAGCGCGTACCACCCCGACGGGATCGACCATCACACCGGATTCGACGGGCCCGTCGACGATTTCGTCGCGTGGGTCGCACCGAAGCTGCGTGCGATCGGCGGCACGATGCACCACGTCGGCAATCACCTCGTCGAGCTGCGCGGCGACCACGCCGTGAGCGAGACGTACTGCACCGCGGCGCACTGGGGCGGCGGCGACGGCATCGGCATGGTCGATTTCACGAGCGGCTGCCGCTACGTCGACCTGATGGAACGCCGCGACGGTGTGTGGGCCATCGCCGAACGGTGGGCAGTGCGTGAGTGGACCCGCTCGGACGCCGGGCGGCTCACCGTGCCCGAGAGCGCGGGGCCGCGTGGTCGCCGCGACGGGTCCGACCCGCTCGACTCCGCGTCGGCCCGGCTCGCCTGACCCGGCCGTCGGGGCCGCTACCGCACCGGCCGCACGCGGGACGCGGCGGTGCGCGCACGGTCGCGCGCGACGTCGACATCGGGGCCGGTCGCCACGGCGACACCCATGCGTCGCCTCGCGAAGCTCTCGGGCTTGCCGAACAACCGCAAGTCGGTCTCGGGCACCGACAACGCGTCGGCGACGCCCTCGAACGCGATGCCGACGGCGTCGACCCCGCCGTACACGACGGCCGAGGCACCGGCGAACAGCTGCGTGGTGTCGACCGGCAGGCCGAGCACGGCGCGCGCATGCAGCTCGAACTCCGACTGCCGCTGCGTCGCGAGGGTCACCAGCCCGGTGTCGTGCGGACGCGGGCTCACCTCCGAGAAGTACACGTCGTCGCCCGCGACGAACAGCTCGACGCCGAACACGCCCCGACCGCCGAGCGCGGCGGTGATGCGCTGCGCGACGTCGCGCGCCCCGGCCAGCGCGGCGGGCGTCATCGCCTGCGGCTGCCACGACTCGATGTAGTCGCCCGCGTCCTGCAGGTGCCCGATCGGCTCGCAGAACCAGGTGCCGGTCTCGCCGTCGGAGCCGAGCGCACGCACGGTGAGCTGGGTGATCTCGTAGTCGAACCGCACGAACCCCTCGACGATGACACGCCCGGAGTTCACCCGTCCGCCCGCCATCGCGTAGTCCCACGCGGCGTCGACGTCGTCGGCACCGTGCACGGTGGACTGCCCCTTGCCCGACGACGACATCACCGGCTTGACGATGCACGGGTACCCGATGCGCTCGGCCGCCGCGGCAAGCTCGTCGCGCGTCCCGGCGAACTCGTAGGGCGAAGTCGGCAGGCCCAGCTCTTCGGCGGCGAGGCGCCGGATGCCTTCCCGGTTCATCGTCAGCTGCGTCGCACGCGCGGTGGGCACGACGACCGCGACCCCGTCGGCTTCGACGTCGGCGAGCACGCCGGTCGCGATCGCTTCGATCTCGGGCACGACGTAGTCGGGCTGTTCCTGGTCGATCACGGCGCGTAAGGCAACCGGATCGCTCATGTCGATCGCGTGGCTGCGATGAGCCACCTGATGCCCCGGCGCGCCCGCGTACCGGTCGACCGCGACGACCTCGACGCCGAGACGCTGGAAGGCGATGATCACCTCCTTGCCGAGTTCGCCTGCACCCAGCAGCATCACCTTGGTGGCCGACGGGCTGAGCGGGGTTCCGAGACGTCCGGCGGGGTTGGTCATGGCGCCAAGGGTATCGGGCGGCGACGTCGGCGGCGGGCGCTCACCTCGGCTGGAACAGCGACAGCACGTTGCCGTGCGGGTCGCGGAACCACGCCACCCGCGTGCCGTCCGGCGCGGGCCACACCCCGTTGTCGTCCTGCCCGAGACCGCGATAGCGCGTGAACTCGATGCCGCGGGCCTCGAGGTGCGCGACGGACGCGTCGATGTCGTCGACCGCCCATCCGAGCACGGTGTACCCGGTTTCGGCCTTGTGCTGCACGAGCGTGACCCGCAGCGGGGCGCCGCCGCCGTCGAGCAGCAGCGCGAAGTCGGTGCGTTCGGTCAGCTCCAAGCCGAGCACGTCGACGTAGAACATGCGCGACACGTCGAGATCGGTGCTCGCGACGAAGCCGACGATCCGGCCCGGGAACGACATGAATCCACTGTGCGCTCCCACCACCGGTGTCGGCGGGGTTTTCGGGTGAACGCGGAATCGGGCACACTCGAGCGGGGCGAGTGACCCCGCGCACACGTCCGCGGCGAATACGCGTTAACGTCGCGGCAGCAGCAGACCATTCACGAAACGAGGAAGTCGCGTGTCAGCACAAGCAGCACCGCAGTCGGGCCCGCTGGCGGGCGTCAAGGTCGTCGAGTTCGCGGGCCTCGGGCCCGGGCCGCACGCGGCCACTCTGCTCGCCGACCTCGGCGCCGACGTCGTGTGCGTCCAGCGTCCTGGCCTGATCCCGGGCGAGGGCCAGTCGCACGACCAGATCAAGCGTGGCCGCCGCGTCGTCGAGGCCGACCTGAAGGATCCCGCCCAGATCGAGAAGGTCCTCGACCTGATCGAGCGCGCCGACGTCGTCCTCGAAGGCTTCCGCCCCGGGGTCACCGAGCGTATGGGCCTCGGGCCGGACCTGTGCCTCGAACGCAATCCGCGGCTCGTGTACGGCCGCATGACCGGCTGGGGCCAGGAGGGGCCGCTCGCGTCGGCCGCGGGCCACGACATCAACTACATCTCGCTCACCGGCATCCTGCACGCCGTCGGCCGCAAGGGCGAGCGCCCGGTGCCGCCGCTCAACATGGTGGGCGACTTCGGCGGCGGGTCGATGTTCCTCGTGACGGGCATCCTCGCCGCACTCGTCGAACGGCAGACGTCCGGCAAGGGTCAGGTCATCGATGCCGCGATGGTCGACGGTGCGCTCGCGCTGTCGCACATGATGTGGGCGTTCCGCGGCCGCGGCGTGTGGTCGGACGAGCGGGGCGTCAACCTGCTCGACACCGGCGCGCCGTTCTACGACACGTACGAGACCTCCGACGGCAAGTACATGGCGGTCGGCTCGATCGAGCCGCAGTTCTACGCGCTGCTGCTGAAGGGCCTCGAGCTCGACCCCGCCGACCTGCCGAACCAGATGGACGTCTCGAAGTGGGGCGAGATGAAGAAGCTGTTCGCCGACAAGTTCGCGTCCAAGACGCGCGACGAGTGGACGGAGATCTTCCTGGGCACCGATGCGTGCGTCAGCCCGGTACTCACGTTCGCCGAGGCACCCACCAACGAGCACATCGCGGCGCGGGGCTCCCTGATCGAACTCGACGGCGTCACACAGCATTTCCCGGCACCGAGGTTCTCGCGCACCCAGCCCGAGACCCCCAGCGCCCCGGCGCGCGACGCCGTCGACATCGATTCCCTCTGGCGCTGACCCCGCTCCCCTCGTGAGCTCCGCGAAGCTCGGCACTCGTGAGCTCTGCGAACCTCACCCTCGTGAGCACTTTGCGAGTGTGGGCACGCTTGTTTCGCTCACGAGGGGGTATGGGCGGCGGCCACGATCAGGTGCGCACGCTCGATGCCCTCGCGAAAACCCGCACCACGATCGGTCGACGCGTCGACCGCGCCCGCACGCTCCCCCAGTGCGGACGCCACGGCGGTGAGCACCTTGCGCACCCGCTCCGCCGCGTCGTCCTCGCCACGCCTTCCGAACTGGCCTGCGTGCCGCGCCTGCTCGTCGAGGAGCGACAGCTTCGCCGCGAGCAAGCCCGACCGGAAACCGCGTGCCGCATCCGCGGTACCCGGCCGGGACGCGACCTCGTCGTCGATCCGGGCGCACAGGCGCCCGACCTCACGCGACAACTCATGCACGGCAGTCACCTCCGTTCCGGTTTCCGGGCCCGCCTGCCGTCGTGCTCCGCCGCTTTCTTCTCCCGCTTCGCTGCGCGACGCTCGGCGAGCGTCGATGCGGATGTGCGGGGGCGTTTGCCCCGGGACTTGTCTCCCATCACCCTCTCCTTCGATCCGGTTTTCTCTGGCATGAAAAGCCTGGTGTGCACGAGGTGGCCTGCCGGGACTCGTGGACGGAGCCCAGGACCGTGCGAAGCGAGTGCTCGAATCCTGCAGCAGTCCAGTCGGTATCGTCGACCTCGCCGGCAGCGCGTGACTCGACGTGGTCCAGACACGAGCGCACGCGCGTCTCGATGCGCGTGAGCGCTTCGGCCGTCGACCGACGCGAACCACCGAATCTCCAGCGCGACAACAGGGTCCACGGAGACGACGCCCGGGTGCGCTCGTCGACGACGAACTGCACGGCAGCCGCCATGCCGTCGTGATAGCCGGAAGCGAATTCCGCTGCGCCACGGGCATTCCGATGCCCAGACGACTCGACGTCGACCGGTTCGACCTGTTCTTCGAGGCGTGCGATCAGCCGCGCGAGAACCGCGGCCACCCGGCCCGACTCAGCGGGCTCCTTTGCCCGACACGGCACCTGCATGCGGACCCACGACCGACGACCTCCACACGGAAACAACGCCTTTCACCGTAGACGCCCTTTCGAGAAGCATGACGAACGAATGTAATGCCCGACCATACGCGAGAAAAAAAGAAAAGCCAGTCGATCGGCGATCGTCGTGTCACACGACCAGTTCGGGCTCGCGCCCCGTGGCCCCGGCCAGCGCCGCATACGCGTGCGCGATGCGCTCGACGCCGGTGCGAAGATCGGATTCGGGACGCGCGAACGGAATTCGCAGGAACCGCTCGAATGCGCCTTCGACGCCGAATCGCGGACCCGCGGCCAGGACGACACCATGCGCGGGTGCGGTGGCGGCGAGCGCGGTCGACACCGGCGCGGGCATGCGCAACCACAGCGCGAGCCCACCCGGACCCACGGTGAACGTCCAGTCCGGCAGGTACGTGCGCACAGCGTCGACGAGTGCGGCCCGTCGGCTCCTGAGTGACGCACGCCGTGCGTCGAGCAGTGCGCCGTCGTCGGCGAGCAGGCGCGCCGCGGCGAGTTGGTCGATCACCGCGGTGCCCAGGTCGACTGCCGCTCGTGCACCGGCGAGACGGGACACGAGGGCGGGGTCGGCACGGATCCACCCCACCCGCAGGCCACCCCAGAACGACTTGGCCGCCGACCCGACCGTGACGACGTCCGCACGGGCCGTGTCCCGTGCGAAGGCCGCGACCGGGCCGGGCGACGGGGCGTCGAGCCACAGATCGACCATCGTCTCGTCGACGACGAGCGTCATCCGCGTCTCGTGGGCGATGTCCGCGAGACGCTGCCGACCCGCCGCGTCGAGGCACATCCCGGTGGGATTGTGGAAGTCCGGCACGAGATAGGCCATGCGCGCGGCGGTTTGGCGTGCCGCGGTGCGGATCGCGTCGAGATCCCACGCGTCCGCCGTTCCGTACTCGTGTCGCACCGGGACCGGCACCGCGCGGGCACCGACGTGCCGGATCGCCTCGAGCGCATTCGGGTACGTCGGATGATCGACCAGGACGCGTTCGCCGGGCGCCGCGAGCGCGCCGAGCAGCAGCCGCAACGCGTGCTGCGCGCCCGACGTGATCATGATCTGGCCGGGATCGGTGGGCAGGCCACGCGCGGTATAACGCTGGGCGACCTGTGCACGCAGGACGTCGACGCCGAGCGGTTCCATGCCGTGCGTCGGGAGGAAACGCTGCAACTGGTCGAGAGCGTCCGCGTACGCGGCATGCACGTCGTCGACCGGCGCCGCCATCGCCGCGTAGCTGAGGTCGACGGCGCCGCCGTCGGGCACCGGGAGGTACGCGTGCGCGCCTCCGCGGGAGGTGCTCGTGGCCGGCATCGCGACGACCGACCGCGCGCCCTGCCGGGTGACGAGGTAACCCTCGTCGCGCAGCACCGTGTACGCGGACGTGATCGTCGTGCGGCTGACCTCGAGGGCGGTCGCGAGTTCGCGTTCACTGGGGAGTGCGACGCCCAGCGGCACGCGCCCGTCGTGCACCAGGAGGCGGATGCCGTCGGCGAGCGCGCGGTAGGTGGGGCGCCTTCCGGTGTCTTCGCGCCACCGTCCGAGGTCCCGCACGAGCGAGCGGGTTCCGAGCGCACGCGTCAACATGTCGACCAGTATCGGTCCACTGGCCGGTGAACACCAAGCCAGTTTCCCGAATGAACGTCGAGTTCGAGACCAGTTTCCGGTACTGGACCCCACGAGCGATGGCGGTCGAGCGCACCCTACCCACGAGTAAGGACGGGTGTTACAGTCCTCGCCGGGTGTGCGCTGGTGCACATCAGGGGATTCGCAGGAGGAACCATGCGCGTGCGCCGCACCGTGCTCTCGACGATCGTGGGAGGTGCGCTCGCCGCGGGTGCACTCGTCGCACCGGCCACCGCTTCGGCGGCGCCCGACTTCTACGCTCCGCCCGCCGAGCTCGGCGGCGCACCGGGCGACGTCCTGCGCGCCGAGCCGTCCGATCTCGCGATCCGCGTGCCCACCGAGACGGGCATGTTCCCCGCGCAGGGCACGCGACTGATGTACCGCAGCACCGACACGCACGGCGCACCCAACGCCGTGACCGGTACCTACCTCGAACCGTCGCAGCCGTGGCACGGCACCGGCGCACGCCCGCTCGTGGCCCTCGCACCCGGCACCCAGGGCCAGGGCGACCAGTGTGCCCCGTCGAAGCAACTGAACGGGCTGATCAACTACACGCCGCCGCTCGACCTGTTCACCGAGTACGAGCTGATCTCGATCAACGCGATGCTGCTGCAGGGCATCGGCGTCGTCGTGACGGACTACGAAGGCCTCGGCACGCCGGGCGATCACACCTACGTCAACCGGGCGGCCGAGGCACATGCAGTGCTCGACGCGGCGCGCGCCGCGCTGTCGCTCGACGGCACGTCGCTCTCCGACGACAGCCCGATCGGCCTGTGGGGCTACTCGCAGGGCGGCGGCGCCACCGCGGCTGCCGCCGAACTGCAGCCCGCGTACGCTCCCGAACTGGATGTGAAGGGCACCTACGCCGGCGCGCCACCCGCCGATCTCGAGGCCACGCTCGCACAGATCGACGGCAGCTTCCTCACCGGCGCGATCGGGTACACCGTCAACGGCCTCGCCCAGGCCTACCCCGAGCAGCGCAGCAAGATCGACGCCGTGTTCAACGACCGCGGCCGCGCGATGCTTGCGGGCGTCGCCGGCCAGTGCGTGCCGGAGACCGGCCTGCGTTACGGCTTCCAGCGCACCTCCGACTACACCAAGGACGGCCGCCCGCTCAGCGAGGTGCTCGACGGTCTGCCCGACGTCAAGGCACTGCTCGACGAGCAGCGGATCGGCCGCGCGACGCCCACGTCGCCGGTGCTGATCCAGCACGGCACGCAGGACGACATCGTGCCCTACGGCCAGGGCAGGCAGCTCGCGGCCGACTGGTGTGCACAGGGCGCGACCGTACAGTTCTCGCCGAATCTCACGCCGCCGATCCTGCCGTCGGTGGGTATCGGCCACGTGGTGCCGATGCTCGGCGGCCTGCCCGAAGCGGTGTCCTTCCTGAACGACCGCTTCGCCGGCGTGCCCGCACCGAACAACTGCGGCACGTTCTGACGAGCTGAGCCGGACGGCGCGGAGTTCAGCCCATCGACTTCGCGCCGTCGAGCGATTCGCGGATGATGTCGGCGTGACCGGCATGTTGCGCGGTTTCGGCTGCAATGTGCAGGATCGCACGCCGCACCGACCACGCCTCGTCCATGTCCCACGGCGCCTTCGGCAGTTCGTGCACGGTGTCGAGCGAAGCGACCTCGCGCACAATCGCATTCGTCTGGGTGGCGACGCGTTCGTAGTCGGCGAGCACGTCGGCCAGGCTCTCGTCGGGCCCCATCCGGAAGGAGCGGTCCCGCTCGGCGTAGTCGTCCTCGGTCCAGTCCGCGAAGTCCTTGCCGTTCGTGCGGAGCGCGTCGGCCCCCACGACGAGGAACTCGCTCCAGCCTCGCTCGACCTCGGTGACATGCTTGACCAGGTCACCAAGGCAGAACGCGCTCGGCGTCGTGTGCAGGCGGGCCTGGTCGTCGGTCAGATCGCGCGTCGTGAAGCGCAGGAAGAAGCGGGCGTGCTCGAGCATCGCGATCAGGTCGTCGCGCTCGGTGGTGGTCCGGTTCTCGACGTCGGTGGTGGTCATGTCGGGTCCCCTCGGTGATGTGGTGGCTGTCACCGATCACGTTAGAAACAATTGCGGACACCTTCGGTCCTCGTCCTGAAAGAATCCTGCAAACGGGTCGGCGTACACCGACTGCCCGGGGACCATACTGAGGACATGACGACTGGTTTCGCGCTGTTCGACTCGGCGCTCGGCACGTGCGGAGTCGCGTGGCGCGGTGCGGGCATCGTCGCAGTGCAGCTTCCCGAGAGCTCACCCGAGACCACCCGCGAGCGCCTGACTGCGACGGTCCGCACGCTCGACGACGACGCGCACGAACACGAGCCGCCCGGCGAGGTCGCGTCGGTCGTCGAGGCGATGCGACGGCACGTCGCGGGCGCACTCGACGACCTGCGCTGGGTCCAACTCGACTTCGAGGGCGTGTCCGATTTCGACACGAGCGTCTACGAACTCACTCGCGCCATCACACCGGGGAATGTCCGCACGTACGGCGACGTCGCTGCGGAGCTGGGTAGCCCGGGAGCCGCCCAGGCGGTCGGACAGGCATTGGGGCGCAACCCGATCCCTCTCGTCGTGCCGTGCCACCGGGTGCTCGCGGCGGACGGCGGGATCGGGGGCTTCTCGGCCGGCGGTGGCACCGTCACCAAACGCGAGCTCCTCGCACTCGAACATGCACCCGGCTTCGACGACCCGGTGCTCTTCTGATCGCGGGCCCACCATGGAGTACCTCTGTCGAAGCATGGTCGTTCGACAGTTGCTGCCGGGCTAGCGATCCTCCGGCGGCACGGGGTCGTCGAGAGCGCTCCACTCGCGCGACGGCTGCGCCGTCCACCGAGGCGGTCGGCGTTCGAGATATGCGCGGACACCCTCGCGGGCGTCGGGACTGCCCATCACGCGATGGTGGAGTTCGGTCTCGAGGTCGGCGACCCGCCCGGGCGAGTAACCGTGGCGCGCGGTGTCCCACAACAGCCGCTTGGACAGCGCAACCGACATCGGGGCGGTGTTCGCCGCGATGTCGGTTGCGACGTCGAGCGCCGCGGGCAGCACGTCGGCGGCAGGCAGCGATCGGCTCGCCAGCCCGAGCCGCACCGCCTCACGGCCGTCGAACGTACGACCGGTCAGCAGGATGTCGGCGGCCACCGCGGTGCCGGCTATGTGCGGAACCGTCCAGTGCGACATCGCATCCGGCAACACCCCGCGACGCACCTGCGGTATCGCGTACTTCGCGTCGTCGGCCACGATGCGGATGTCGGCTTGCAGCGCGATCGTGAGACCGATGCCGATCGCGTGCCCGTTGAGTGCCGCGACGACCGGCGTGTGCAACTCGAAGGCAGGTGGGTCGACGGGCGACGCACTGAACGCGGCCGCGGTGGGTGAAGCGAAAGTGTCTTCCCCCGAGGACATGTCGGCGCCTGCACAGAATGCAGGCGCGGTGCCGGTGAGCACGATCGCACGCACCGTGTCGTCGCCGTCGAGCTCGCGGTAGCGCCTGCCGAGCTCGCGGCCCATCGCGCCGGAGAACGCATTGCGACGCTCGGGGCGGTGCAGCGTGAGGACCGCGACGCCGTCCGGCCGGATGTCGCACAGCACGCCGGTCATGACCGCACCGCCGCCGCGAGGTCGGCGATGTGCCGGTCGGACACGGGATAGCCCGGAAAGTAGCAGCACACGCGGTCGGCGTGCTCGCCGAACCTGTCCAGGATCTGCGCTGCGCATTCCTCGGGGGTGCCGTGCACGGCGAGGGTGGCGAACATGTCGTCGGTGATCAACTCGGTCATGGCGGCGAACGCGCCCTGCTTGGACAGCACGTTCAGCTCGGGCTGCACGTCCGCCCAGCCGTGGACCTCGAGCACCGGCCGGTAGGCTGGCGTGGAACCGTAGAACGCGAGCAGCCCCCGCACTCCGCGTGCGGCGGCCTCCTGCTCGTCCGGCGTGCGCCCGGTCGCGACGATCACCTGCGGGTAGACCGCGAGTTCGTCGCGGCTGCGCCGCGCGGCGGCGAGACCTTCGGCGACCGCGGGCAGCGTGCGTTCGCGGAAGTGCCGGGCACTGTTGAACGGCATGACGAGCAGCCCGTCGGCTACTTCCGCAGCGGCCCTGGTCATCAGGGGCCCCAGTGCGCCGAGGCAGATCTCCGGGCGCCCGTAGGGATTCGGGCCGGGCACGAAGGTCGGCGGCATGAGCGTGTGCCGCGTGAACTCGCCTTCGAACCGCAGTCGCGTCCCGTCCTGCCACGCATCGAGGATCGCCTTGACCGCGAGCACCGTCTCGCGCATGCGCGCCGCCGGCCTCGACCACTCGGAACCGTAGCGCTTTTCGATGTGTGCGCGGGTCTGCGACCCGAGCCCGAGCCGGAAGCGGCCGCGACTGAGTGTCTGCATGTCGTACGCGAGGTGCGCGAGATGAACCGGGCTGCGCGGCAGCGCGATCGCGACATTGGTCATCAGATCGGTCTCGACGGCCGTGGACGCGAGGGCGAGCGGAAGAAACACGTCGTGCGGCCCCTCGAAGGAGAACAGGCCGTCGACGCCGCACACGACCAACTCGCGCGCCCGCGTCGCCGCCTCCTCGAACCGGCCGTCGAGTTGGACGTCGATACGCATTCCGCTGGCCGCCCGCCTCATCGGCGCACCATGCTCTCGCCCGTCCCGTCGATTCCGGCGCCGTGCGTCGCGAGGACGTGCAGCGCGCCCGCGAGAGAACGGATGTACGCGTCGGCGTCGCCCATACCCCGGGCGAGCCCACGCATCGACGTGGCGTTCGACAGGAGCTCGAACAGGAAAGCGTCGTCGATGCCCGCGGTAATCTCGCCCCGCGCGACCGCGCCGTCGAGCATGCGCGCGAACGCCTGCCGCACCGGCGCGCCGATCGCGAGCAACCGCGCACGCCCCTCTTCGGACCGGCTGTCGGCGAGCAGGCCGGGAACGCCCGCCCGCGCCGCGGGTCGCGCCGCACGCGCGAGGAAGATGCGGACCCAGGTCTCGAGATCCTTGCGCAGATCGCCCGATTCGTCGGGCAGCGGGTGGCCGCCCGGCCCGTACACGGCTTCTTCGAGAAGTGCCTCGCGGCTGGGCCATCGGCGGTAGATGGCAGGGGTGTTGACGCCGGCCCGCCGCGCGACCGCCGAGACCGTCGTCTGCTGGTAACCGCTCTCGGCGAGCAGGCGACGTGCCGCGGCGAGCACGGCCTGGTCCTTCGACGCGTCTCTCGGCCGCCCGAGGCGCGGCTTGTTCTCGACCTTCACCATTACATAATGACCTGTAACGTTAGTGCGTTTCAAGAGCCGCTCTCGCCGGCAACACTCGCGGCGTGCTCTCCGCCCGACTAGCGTCGTATGCGCATATGCGCACGACCCACGGTGTGCGCACAGGCCCCACAGTCAGGAGTGAAGACCATGCCGCAGCAGGTACGAGGCGTCATCTCGCGCGCGAAGGGAGAACCCGTCGAGCTCGTCACGATCAACGTGCCCGACCCAGGCCCGGGCGAGGCGGTCGTCTCGATCGCGGCGTGCGGCGTGTGCCACACCGACCTGACGTACCGCGACGGCGGCATCAACGACGAGTACCCCTTCCTCCTCGGCCACGAGGCCGCGGGCATCGTCGAATCCGTCGGCGAGGGCGTCGACACCGTCGCGCCGGGCGACTTCGTGGTCCTGAACTGGCGTGCGGTGTGCGGCAAGTGTCGGGCATGCAAGCGCGGCAGGCCTTGGTACTGCTTCGACACGCACAATGCGAAGCAGAAGATGACCCTCGAGGACGGCACCGAGCTCACCCCGGCACTCGGCATCGGCGCGTTCGCCGACAAGACCCTCGTCGCGGCAGGCCAGTGCACCAAGGTCGATCCGCAGGCCGATCCCGCGGTCGTCGGTCTCCTCGGCTGCGGCGTCATGGCAGGCATGGGCGCCGCGATGAACACCGGCAATGTCGGCCGCGGCGACTCGGTCGCCGTCATCGGGTGCGGCGGCGTCGGCGACGCCGCGATCATGGGTGCCCGCCTCGCCGGCGCCGACAAGATCGTCGCGATCGACCGCGACCCCAAGAAGCTCGACTGGGCAACCGATCTCGGCGCAACCCACACGATCGACGCGTCGAGCACCGACGTCGTCGAGGCAGTCCAGGAACTCACCGGCGGGTTCGGCGCCGACGTCGTGATCGACGCGGTCGGCAGGCCCGAGACGTGGAAGCAGGCGTTCTACGCGCGCGATCTCGCGGGCACCGTGGTCCTGGTCGGCGTGCCGACGCCCGACATGACGCTGGAGATGCCGCTCGTCGACTTCTTCTCCCACGGCGGCTCGCTCAAGTCCTCGTGGTACGGCGACTGCCTGCCCGAACGGGACTTCCCGATGCTCGTGAGCCTGTACCAGCAGGGTCGGCTGCCGCTCGAGAAGTTCGTCACCGAGCGCATCGCGCTGACCGACGTCGAGAAGGCGTTCGAGACCATGCATCGCGGTGAGGTCCTTCGTTCGGTGGTGATCCTGTGACTCTGCGTGTGGAGAAGGTCGTCACATCCGGCACATTCGAACTCGACGGCGGCAGTTGGGATGTCGACAACAACATCTGGCTCGTCGGGGACGACGACGAGGTCGTCATCGTCGACGCGGCGCACTCGGCACAGCCGATCGTCGACCGCGTCGGTGGCCGCCGCGTCAAGGCGATCGTGCTCACCCACGGGCACAACGACCACATCACGGTCGCGCCCGAGTTGTCCGATCTGCTCGACGCGCCGATCCTGCTCAATCCCGCCGACGACATGCTGTGGCGCATGACCCACCCGGGCGTCGAGTACCAGCCGCTCGAGGACGGTCAGCGGATCTCCGTGGCAGGCACCGACATCCAGGCGATCGCGACACCGGGACACTCCCCCGGTTCGACCGTCCTGTACATGCCCGAGGCGCGCGAGCTGTTCTCCGGCGACACGCTGTTCTCCGGCGGGCCGGGCGCCACCGGCCGCTCGTACTCCGACTTCCCCACGATCATCGACTCGATCAAGGAGAAGCTGTTCGTCCTCCCGCCGGAGACGATCGTGCACACCGGACACGGCGACGGCACCACGATCGGCGACGAGTCCCCGCATCTCGAGGAATGGATCGCGCGCGGAAACTGAGCGCGCGAGGCGCCGTCGCGAGGCGGGTCGGGAATAGATCGACGTGTGCGCGGGTTGGCTGGTCTCGTGGAAGAATCTCGACTGCAGACAGACAGCCTGTTCACCCCCTTCAGCCACGGCTCGCTGAAACTGGCCAACCGCTTCGCGATGGCGCCCATGACCCGCGGCTTCTCGCCGAGCGGAGTCCCCGGCGACGACGTCGCCGCCTACTACCGTCGCCGCGCCGCGGCCGGGGTCGGCCTCGTCATCACCGAGGGCACCTACATTCCCGACCCCGCCGCGGGCCCGATGCGCAGCGTGCCACGGTTCTACGGAACCGAGTCACTCGACGGGTGGCGCCGCGTCGTCGACGCGGTACACGCGGAGGGCGGCGTGATCATCCCGCAGCTGTGGCACACGGGCGTCGAGCGCGGCGACCACCCGAAGTTCAATCCGGAGGTCACCACGGTGAGCCCGTCGGGCATCGCGCTCGACGGCTCACCGATGGGCCGCGCACTCGCCACCGCCGAACTCGACACTCTGCTCGAGGCGTGGGTTGCCGCGGCCGTCAACGCGAAGGATCTCGGCTTCGACGGCCTCGAACTGCACGGCGCGCACGGCTACCTGCTCGACCAGTTCCTGTGGGAGCGCACCAACACGCGCGATGACGGATACGGTGGCTCACTCGAGGCTCGCGTACGCTTCCCCGCCGAGGTGGTGGCTGCGGTGCGCGCCGCCGTCGGGCCGGATTTCCCCATCGTGTACCGCTTCTCGCAGTGGAAGTCGAACCAGTACGACGCGCGGCTCGCGCACTCCCCCGCCGAACTGGAACGGATCCTCACGCCGCTCGTCGATGCGGGCGTCGACATCCTGCACCCGTCGACGCGTCGGCACTGGGTACCCGAGTTCGCGGATCTCACCGGCCGCGACGGCGAACTCGGCCTCGCGGGCTGGACGAAGCGCCTCACCGGTGTTCCGACGATCACCGTCGGCTCGGTCGGCCTCGACGACGTGTTCACCACCGTGTTCACCGGCGACGGCAAGGCCCGCACCACCGGTATCGACCGGCTGCTACGGCAGTTCGAGAACGACGAGTTCGACATCGTCGCGATCGGACGCGCGCTGCTGTCCGACCCGCTGTGGGTGCAGAAGCTGCGCGACGGACGCACCGACGAGCATGTCGCATTCTCCAACGAGGACCGCGCGAAGCTCTACTGAGAGTAGTTGCACCCCAACCTGTGTGGTCGCGATGTCACATCGTGTGCGCTGGATGCACACGATGTGACATTGTGACCAGAGGCCACGGGTGACATCGTGACCGGAGGCCAGGGGGTGAGCGCGGTTCAGCTCGGCGCGACCAGCGCGAGGTACGCAGCCTGCATGCCCGAGCCCGGCGCGTACACGCCGACGTCGAGCGCGCACGTCGGGCACGGCGCGAGCGAACCCGGCGCGGCACCCGTCGCGTGCGCCGCATTGCAGCGCACGCAGTATGCGTGTGGGTCACCCTCGTCCACCGTGACCTCGTCGACGACGGCGCCGTGCGCTAGCGCGAGCGAGCGGGCGGGACCCACTGCGGCGCCGTCGCCGAGCAGTGCGAGCCTGCTGCCACGCGGCGCGTGCAGGACGCGGCCCAGCGCATCCTCGGAACGCGCCGACCACGCCGGAGGCAGCCGCAGCCAGTCGACGCGCGTGCCGCGGACGGATTCCGCGAGATCGTGCGCGGGCCGGTACGCGGCGTCGCCGAATGACGCGATCGTGAGACAGCCGACAGGGAGGACGTTTGCCGCCGCGTCCGCACGCGTGGGCAGGCCGGCACGAGATTTCCGCGCTCGAGAGCGCGCAGTCACCGAAGTCATGGTCACCGCCGTTTCGAAGCTGTATGGGTTCCTGTCGCGGCCGCTCACCCGAAGCTACCGGACACCAGCATGATTCGATGGTGAGCCACGCCGACCCCGCGCGCCACGCCGGACACGGAACGCTGACGATCTCTTAACGCCCCGGTCACATCCTGTGACCCGAGGCTGCGCACATCCTGCGAACCGGCCCCCGCCACGCCGCGTCGGCCCTTCGCCTGACCCGAGCCGCTCGGACGGCGATAATCGCAGTGACCCGTGGAGCACAGCAGTACCCGCCGGAAGGAACACGATGACCGAGTCGCTGTCGGCACAGTCGCCGCAGAAGGTGTCCGACCCCCTGAGCGCCGCGGCGCTGTTCGTGGTGGTGCAGGCGGGGCCCGCCGCCGCGGATGCCGGCGCCGTGCTCGACGTCGCGACCGGGGTGGGCGAGCTCGTCAAGAATGTCGGCTTCCGCGACCTGCCGTCGTCGCTCTCGTGCGTCGTGAGCATCGGCTCCCGGTTCTGGGACCGCCTCGGTCTCGACTTCAAGCCCGCGGGCCTGCATCCGTTCGTGCCGCTCGACGGCGGCGTGCATTCCGCGCCGAGCACGCCCGGCGACATCCTGTTCCACATCAAGGCACGTCGACCCGACCTGTGTTTCGAACTCGGCAGGCAGATCGTGTCGCAGCTCGGCTCGGCCGGGACGGTCGTCGACGAGGTGCACGGGTTCCGCTATTTCGATTCGCGCGACCTGCTCGGGTTCGTCGACGGCACGGCCAATCCGGTCGGCGCGGAGGCCGTCGACGCCACCACGATCGGCGACGCCGAACCCGAATTCTCCGGTGGCAGTTACGTGATCGTGCAGAAGTACCTGCACGACATGGCGGCCTGGGACTCGCTCACCGTCGAGGAACAGCAGAACGTCATCGGCCGCACCAAGGTCGAGAACATCGAACTGGACGACGACGTCAAGCCGAGCAACTCGCACGTCGCCCTCAACACGATCGTCGACGACGACGGAGTCGAACACGACATCCTGCGCGACAACATGCCGTTCGGGTCGCTCGGCGACGACGAGTACGGCACGTACTTCATCGGCTACGCGAAGGACGTCGCGATCACCGAACTGATGCTGCAGCACATGTTCCTCGGCAACCCCGAGGGCAATTACGACCGCATCCTCGACTTCTCGACCGCCGTCACCGGGACGCTGTTCTTCGTACCGAGCCTCACGATGCTCGGGCGCCTACCGGACCTGGCGAGTCCGTCGGATGCGGTGCCCGAGTCCGGCGGAACGCCCACGACGAGCGACCCTGCTCCGGCACCGAATGCCACACCTGCCGACACGAGCCTCGGTATCGGCGGCAAGCCCTGAGGGCATCGGTGGCACGTGCCGCCGCTGCGCTCAGGCCAGGATGTCGCGGCGGACGATGGTCTGGTCGCGGCCCGGGCCGACACCGATGCACGAGATGAACGCACCCGACAGCTCTTCGAGCCGAAGCACGTAGTTCTGTGCGTTCTGCGGCAGGTCGTCGAAGGTGCGCGCGCCCGAGATGTCCTCCCACCAGCCCGGCATCTCTTCGTAGATCGGCTTGGCGTGGTGGATCTCGCTCTGCGTCATCGGCATGTCGTCGTGGCGGACGCCGTCGATCTCGTAGCCGACGCAGATGGGGATCGTGTCGAGCGACGACAGGACGTCGAGCTTGGTGAGGAAGTAGTCGGTGATGCCGTTGACGCGAGTCGCGTAGCGCGCGATGACCGCGTCGAACCAGCCGGTGCGGCGCGAGCGGCCGGTGGTCACACCCACCTCGCCGCCGGTCTTGGCGAGGTACTCGCCCGACTCGTCGAACAGTTCGGTGGGGAACGGGCCCGAACCGACGCGCGTGGTGTACGCCTTGAGGATGCCGAGAACCGTGGTGATGCGGGTGGGGCCGATGCCGGAGCCCACCGACGCGCCGCCCGCGGTGGGGTTGGACGACGTGACGAACGGGTAGGTGCCGTGGTCGACGTCGAGCATCGTGCCCTGCGAACCTTCGAGCAGGACGGTCTCGCCGCGTTCGAGCGCACGGTTCAGTTCGAGCCGCGTGTCGGCGATACGGTGACGGAATCCCTCTGCCTGCGTGAGGACTTCGTCGACCACCTGGTCGGGTTCGAGGGCGCGCCGGTTGTAGATCTTGGCGAGCACCTGGTTCTTGAATTCGAGTGCCGCCTCGACCTTCTGCCGAAGGATCTTCTCGTCGAGGACGTCGGCTGCCCGGACGCCGACGCGGGCGATCTTGTCCTGGTAGCAGGGGCCGATGCCGCGGCCCGTCGTGCCGATCTTGCGGGCGCCGAGGAACCGTTCGGTGACTTTGTCGATGGCCACGTGGTACGGCATGATCAGGTGCGCGTCGGCCGACAGCAGCAGCCGGTCGGTGTCGACACCGCGAGCCTCGAGACCGGCGAGTTCGGTGAGCAGCACGCCCGGGTCGACCACGACGCCGTTGCCGATCACATTGGTCACCCCCGGCGTGAGGATGCCCGACGGGATGAGGTGCAAGGCGAACTTGTCGCCGTTCGGGAGCACGACGGTATGGCCGGCATTGTTTCCGCCCTGGTAGCGCACCACCCACTGGAGGCGTTCGCCCAAGAGGTCGGTAGCTTTGCCCTTGCCCTCGTCGCCCCATTGGGCGCCGATCAGGACGATTGCCGGCATGACGTTGTCTCCTACGGTCGACGCGCAGCCGTGTCCGACTGCGTGGTCCTGCCGCGTGCAGGCAGTGGCCGGGGGAACAGTCTAGCCGAGCGGCTTCTGTGCGATCCGGACACGTCGCCGTGCGCCCCGTGCAGCCGCATCGCCCGTCACACGGGACGCTCATGATCGCGGTCTACGATGGCGGCGACGTGCCAACCGACGGTGACGTGCCGAACCGAGCAGGAGAGCTTGTGACCCCAGTCGTCCTCATCTGCGGCGATGCGCCCCTCCCGTTGCCCCTCGCTGCGGTGTCGGTGTCGAGCGTCCCCGCGGTGCCGGGCAAGGACGATTTCGACGAGGTGTTCTCGAAGCTGCAGGTGGTCGAGAATCCGCGGCTCGTCGTCGTGGGCGACGACCGGGCGTTCGCCGCGACGCTCACGCGACTCTTGCGTACCGACCGCCTGAACATCGAGCTCGCGTACGTCACCGAGCACGACACCCCCGCGACGGGCGCGTACCACCTCGCGACGGGGGCCAAGGCCGCGCAGGACGCGCTGAACGGCAAGGCGCACGCGCTGCCGCTGATCCGCGACGACGCGGGCATCGCGCTCGTCGGCGAGGCCGTCTACACGGGCACCGGATCGACGGATCTGACCGGTGAGATGTACGTCGACGACACCCGCCTGTTCTCGGGTACGACGCGTCCGGTGCGGGTGCGTCCGATGCCGAATCAGCCGGGCCTGCGCGCAGCGGTCGACCGCAGGCGCCGGTGGGTGCCGCGGAGGTGGACCGAAGGGCGTGCGGCGCAACTGGGTTCGCCGGGCGCGATGCTCGTGCGCGACGGCGTCCCGCACGAGCGTCCGCTCACGCGGTCGACGTTCTACCGCGACGAGCGCGAGTGGCTGTTGGTGCGATGACCCGCACCCGGCGTGCCGCGGTGAAACCGAGCCCGGTGTTCGCGGCGATCGTGGCCACCACGGTCGTCGGCGGGATCCTCGCGTGGCGCGCGGCGCCCGATTCGGCACTCGCACACGCGGGTGTCTTCGTGCTCGTCGTCGCGGGCTGGGTCGTCACCCTGTGCCTGCACGAGTTCGCACACGCCTACAGCGCGTGGCGGGCAGGCGACACCGACGTCGAGGTGCGCGGCTATCTCACGCTCGACCCACGCAAGTACAGCAATCCGCTGCTCTCGATCGGGATCCCGGTGCTGTTCATCGCGCTCGGCGGCATCGGACTGCCCGGCGGCGCGGTGTACGTCCGGAGCGGCTTGTTCCCGCGCGGCACGCAGGCGCGGATCTCGCTGGCGGGGCCGCTCGTCAACGTGGTGTTCGCGATCGTGCTGCTCGCGGTGGTGCGGCTGTTCGGCAGCGGCGAGCACATCGTGTTCTGGGCGGGCGTCGCCTTCCTCGCGTTCCTCCAGGTCACGGCGGCACTGCTGAATCTGCTTCCGGTCCCGGGCCTCGACGGCTACGGCGCGATCGAACCGTTCCTGTCGGCCGAGACGCGGCGGGCGCTGCGCCGGTTCGCCACCTACGGAATCCTGTTCGTGATCGCGTTGCTGTTCGTCCCCGAGATCAACCGGGCGTTCTTCGGCGCGGTCTACTGGCTGTTCGAACTGTCCGGGGTGGACCGCGTGCTCGCGCAGTACGGCAACGGGCTCATGCGCTTCTGGCTGTGAGGGCTGCCGCGCGCGGTCAGGCGTCGAAGGCGGAGAGCAGGTCGCCCTCGGCGACCACGAGATAACGCGCGAGGGTGTCGGCGGCGTCGGCCGCGCGACCCGCCGCGAGGAGGTCCGCGATCTCGCGGTTCATCGGGACGTACGGGGCGTGGAAGTCGCGCGCCTCGCCCGCACAGAAGAAGACGAGTCTCATCTCGGCGAGCAGCAGGCTCATCTCGGCGTCGAGACGCGTGCTGCCGCCGAGCGCGACGACCGCACGATGGAACCGTTGGTTGGCCGAGGCCACGGCGTCGCCGTCGCCCGCACCGAGCGCCTTCTCGCCTGCACGCACCGCGTCGACCACGGCGGACGCGTCGTACCCGTCGGTGTCGGCGAGCGCGCGCAGGCACCCGGGTTCGATGACGCGTCGTGCGCGGTAGATGTCGCGGACGTCCTCGGCGGTGGGCACGCGCACGAAGACGCCGCGGTGCGGGATGCGCTCGAGGATCCGTTCGGCGACGAGCTGGCTGAGCGCTTCGCGCAGTGTGTTGCGTGAGATGCCGAGCGCGTCGGCGATCGGCTCCTCCGGCAGCCGTGCGCCGGGCCGGAAGATCCCGTCGACGATCTGTTCGCGCACGACCTCCGCAGCACGGTCCGACGACGAGGTCAGCACCACCTTCGGCCGCGAGGCCGCGAGTGTGCGGAGGGCGTCGGTGGTGGGCTGGGCGCGGGTCACGCGGCTCAGTCTAGGCGGGTTGGAGATTGCAGGATTGTTGAACAATCCTTAGCATCTCCGACATCGCAACGAAACACGTCGCGGCGACTCTCAGGTGAACCCCGTTCACCCCGTTCGACAGGAGCCTGCCCATGCCTGCAGCCGATGGCGCGACGGCCGATCACTCATCCGATTCCGCCGAGACACCCCATACCCACGCCGCCGGAGGCGACGCGACCCCCGGCGGCGGCAAACGCAGCCATGCGACCCGTGGCGCCCTGCTCGGCGCGATGTTCCTCATGGCGACCAGCGCGGTCGGCCCCGGCTTCATCACCCAGACCACCAACTTCACGGCGCAGCTCGGCGCGGCGTTCGCGTTCGCGATCGTGATCTCGATCCTCATCGACATCGCGGTCCAGCTGAACGTGTGGCGCGTCATCGGCGTCGCCGGCGTGCGTGCACACGAACTCGGCAACAAGGTGCTGCCGGGCGTCGGCTGGGCACTGGCCGTGCTCGTCGTCCTCGGCGGCCTGGTCTTCAACATCGGCAACACCAGCGGCGCCGGTCTGGGCGCCAATGCGATGTTCGGGCTCGACCCGCGCATCGGCGGCGCCGTGTCGGCGCTCATCGCGATCGGTGTCTTCCTCAGCAAGCGCGCGGGCGTCGCACTCGACCGCATCGTCGTCGTGCTCGGTGCGGGCATGATCGCGATGACCACGTACACCGCGATCGTGTCGAAACCGCCGTTGGGCGACGCACTGCGCAATGCGGTGCTGCCCGAGAGCGTCGACTTCCTCGCGATCACCACGATCGTCGGCGGCACCGTCGGCGGCTACATCACCTACGCGGGTGCCCACCGACTGCTCGACACCGGCATCACCGGGCCGCAGAACGTCGGGCACATCACCCGCGGTTCGATGTACGGCATCCTCGTCACCGGCATCATGCGTGCACTGCTGTTCCTCGCGATCCTCGGCGTCACCGCGGGCGGCGTCGCCCTCGCGAAGGACAATCCCACCGCCTCGGCCTTCGAGCACGCGATCGGCAGCGCAGGCGGCGTCGCGTTCGGCGTCATCCTGTGGGCGGCGGCGCTCACGTCCGTCATCGGCGCGGCGTACACGTCGGTGTCGTTCATGACGACGTCGAAGACGTCCGCGCGCACCCAGAATCTGCTCACCGTCGCGTTCATCGCGCTCAGCGCGATCCTGTTCGTGACGCTCGGCGCCGCGCCGGTCAACCTGCTGATCTTCGCGGGTGCGTTCAACGGGCTCATCCTGCCCATCGGATTCACCGTCGTACTGTGGGTGGCGTGGGCACGACGCGACCTGCTGCACGGCTACCGCTACCCCGTCTGGCTCAAGGTGGCCGGTCTCGTGGTGTGGCTGCTCACCCTCTACCTCGGCTGGAACTCGCTGAGCGGCCTCGCCGATCTCTGGAGCTGATCGTATGAACATCGACCTCAACAGCGACGTCGGAGAATCGTTCGGGCGCTGGGAACTCGGCGACGACGAGGCCGTCCTCGACGTCGTCACGAGCGCGAACGTCGCGTGCGGGTTCCACGCGGGTGACCCGCAGACCATCGGCCGCACCTGCACGTGGGCGGCGGCGCGCGACGTCCGCATCGGCGCGCAGGTGTCGTACCGCGACCTCGCGGGCTTCGGCAGGCGGTTCGTCGACGCGTCGCTGCGCGAGCTGACCGACGACGTCGTGTATCAGATCGGTGCGCTGCAGGCCCTCGCCAGCGCGTCCGGGGGTCGCGTGCGGTACGTCAAACCCCATGGCGCGCTGTACAACACGGCGGTGCACCACAAGGAGCACGCACAGGCGATCGTCGACGCGATCGCCGCGCTCGACGCGTCGCTGCCGGTGCTCGGCCTGCCCGGATCGGCGCTGCTCGCCGCTGCCGAGAAGCGCGGACTGCGCACCGTACGAGAAGCGTTCGCCGACCGCGCGTACACCCCCGAGGGCACGCTCGTGTCCCGTCGCGAGCCCGGCGCCGTCCTGCACGATCCCGACGTCGTCGCGGAACGCGTGCTGCGCATGGTCACCGAGGGCGTCGTCGAGGCGGTCGACGGCAGCGTCGTGTCGATCGACGTCGACTCGGTGTGCGTGCACGGCGACAGCCCCGGCGCGGTCGAGATGGCGCGTGCCGTGCGTGCGCGTCTCGGCGACGCGTCGATCCTCGTCCAGCCGTTCACATGATTCTGCGTCCCTACGGCACCACCGCGCTGCTGCTCGAGCTCGACGACATCGCGGACGTACTCGCGTGGAGCGCCGCGATCGAGGCCGCGCAACTCGACGTCGTCGACGTCGTGCCCGGTGCGCGCACAGTGTTCGTGTCGGTCACCGATCCGTCGCGCCTCAGCGTCGTCCGCGACGCGATCTCCCGTCTCGAACCCACGCGGTCGACCGCCGCGTCGGGCGACACCGTCGACATCCCCACCATCTACGACGGGCCCGACCTCGACGACGTCGCCCGACTCACGGGGTTGACCACCGACGAGATCGTCGACGCGCACACCCGCACGCCGTGGCGCGTCGCGTTCACCGGATTCGCGCCCGGCTTCGGCTATCTCGTCGACGGCGACGAGCGTCTCGAGGTTCCGCGACGGGACGAGCCCCGTACTTCCGTACCGCCGGGCTCGGTGGGTCTCGCCGACCGCTTCAGCGGCGTCTACCCCACCGCATCGCCCGGCGGGTGGCAGCTGATCGGCCGCACCGACGTCACGCTGTTCGACCTCGGCCGCACGCCCCCCGCGTTGCTCACCCCGGGCACCCTCGTCCGATTCGTGGCGGTGGATTCATGACCGTCCTCGAAGTCCTTGCCACCGGGCCGCAGTCGCTCGTCGAGGACGCAGGCAGGCCCGGCCTCGCGTCGAGCGGCGTGGGTCGCTCGGGCGCGGCCGACCGCCGCTCGCACATGCTCGCCAACCGTCTCGTCGGCAACCACGAGGACACGGCGGCCGTCGAGGTGTTGCTCGGTGGCTTCGCCTTTCGTGTCGACCCTGACGCCGACCGCGACGTGTTCGTCGCGGTCACCGGCGCGGATGCCG
The DNA here is from genome assembly GCF_012726205.1 of Rhodococcus sp. HNM0569. GTDB lineage: Bacteria > Actinomycetota > Actinomycetes > Mycobacteriales > Mycobacteriaceae > Rhodococcus_F. Next base: position 138,643 of record NZ_JAASAE010000006.1, read on the forward strand.
AGGTCACCGTCGAGACCGGAGCCACCCGGATCACCGTCGGCCGCAACGCCCGCATTCGAGTGTCACCCGGATCGACTGTGCGATTGGGCAACTCGACGGCCGGACTGCGCTCGTACGTCGCGGTACGCGGCGGGGTCGACGTGCCGCACGTACTCGGGTCGCGTAGCACCGACACTCTCGCCGGACTCGGCCCCGACGCCCTCGCACCGGGCGACCGCCTCGCGGTGGGACACTCCCGTCTTCCGTTGCCCCGCACCGATTTCGCGCCCGTGCCCGCCGTCGGCGGCCCGACCGCGACCCTGCGCGTGGTGCGCGGGCCGCGGGACGACTGGCTCACGGATCCGCACGCACTCGTGACGACCACGTGGACGGTCTCCGAGCGCACGAGCCGCGTCGGCGCGCGGCTCACCGCCGCGTCCGGTCCAGGCGTCGCGATGGCGCGGCGCGGCAGGCAGTTGCCGTCGGAAGGTGCGGGGATCGGTGCGATCCAGGTGCCGCCTGGCGGCGAACCCGTCGTCTTCCTCGCCGACCATCCCGTCACGGGCGGCTATCCCGTGGCCGGGGTCCTCGTACACGACGACATTCCCCGCGCCGCGCAACTGCGCCCCGGAACGACCGTGCACCTCGAGTGGGTGCGAGAAGGGACCGTCCAGTGACGACCGAACGCGCTCTGCTCTCGCCGGCCGATGCCCGTGCCCGTTTCCGCGACGGTCTGGTGACCCCCACGGCGGGCTGGTCGGACGGGTACGCGCAGGCCAATCTGATCGCCGTGCCGCGCGACTACGCATACGACTTCCTGCTGTTCGCGCAACGCAATCCGAAGTCGTGCCCCGTCCTCGACGTGCTCGATGCGGGCGAGTTCACCGGTCCGCTCCTCGGCGGCACCGGCGACATCCGGACGGACGTCCCCGCCTACCGCGTGTACGTCGACGGCGAGCAGATCGCAGAGGTACCGGACGTCCGCGAACAGTGGACCGACGATCTCGTGGCCTTCCTCGTCGGGTGCAGCTTCAGCTTCGAGGCCGCGCTGCTCGAAGCCGACGTGCCCGTGCGGCACATCGAAGAGGGCCGCAACGTCCCGATGTACCGCACCGACCGAGCGTGCCGTCCGGCGGGCCGCCTCCACGGGCCCCTCGTCGTGTCGATGCGCCCGATCCCGGCCGGTCAGGTGGCCGACGCCGTCCGCGTCACGTCGCGGTATCCGTCGGTACACGGCGCGCCGGTCCACATCGGCGACCCCGCCGCGCTCGGCATCGCCGATTTCGACCGTCCCGACTTCGGCGACGCAGTCACCGTGCGGCCCGGCGAGATTCCCGTGTTCTGGGCGTGCGGCGTCACGCCGCAAGCCGCAGTCATGGAATCGAAGCCGCCGCTCGCGATCGGCCACGCGCCCGGCCACATGCTGGTGACCGACCTGCGCAACAGCACGCTCGTCGTGCCCTGATCCCGGCGGGCTCACGCGGACCCGCGTGCGCAGATCCGTCGAAGACCTCCTGCCCGCGCTCCGTGCCCACGGGCGCGCGACCATGATTCGGCGTCGCGACGACCGCCGCATCGACGACACCGGGCGCCGCCGGCGGTTCAGGCTTCGGGGATGGGCATACCGAAACGCTCGAGGGTCATCGACGCCGGTTCGGGTCCGCCGCGCACGCCGGTGTCGAGCGCGTCGAGTTCACGGAGTTGTTCCTGCGTCAGTTGGAAGTCGAACACGTCGAAGTTCGATTCGATCCGCTCGGTGTGCACCGACTTCGGGATCGCCGACCGACCCTCCTGCAGGTGCCAGCGAAGCATGACCTGGGCAGCGGACTTGCCGTATTGCTCGCCTATCGCGGTGATCACGGGGTCGTCGAAGGTGGTGCGCTCGCTGTCGCTGCCGCAACTCGTGATGCCTCCGATCGGCGACCACGCCTGGGTGAGCGTGGAGTTCTGGGCATCGGCCCGCTGGACGTCGGGCTGGGTGAAGTAGGGATGCAGTTCCACCTGGTTGACTGCGGGCACGACGTCGGTGCGTTCGCGCAGGGCGGCGAGATGTTCCGGCATGAAGTTGCTGACGCCGATCGCACGCACCCGACCATCACCGAGCAGCGCCTCGAGTGCCTTGTAGGCGCCCACCGTGCGATCGAAATCCGTCGGGAGCGGCTGGTGCAGGATGAACAGGTCGAGCGTGTCGAGGCCGAGTTTGCCCACACTCTTGTCGAACGCGTGCAGCGTCTCGTCGTAACCGAAATCGCTGATCCACACCTTCGTCTCGACGAACACCTCGGATCGGTCCAGGCCGGAACGACGAATCGCCTCACCCACCTCGCGTTCGTTGGCGTACGCGGCGGCCGTGTCGATCAGCCGGTAACCGGTCTCGAGCGCCTGCACGACGCACTCGGTCGTCTCCTCCGGCGGCGTCTGGTATACGCCGTAACCGAGGGCGGGCATCACGACGCCGTTGTTCAGGGTGATGTCGATGCTCATGGTTCGAGCGTAGGCAGCCGGCGGTGCGGGCACACGGGTTCGACGAGTTCGGCGGGCCTCAGCGCTGTTCGAGCATTCCCGCCAGTGCGCGGCGCATCGCGTCGCCGCCGGCCCGGGCACCCGCGCGCATCACGGCGGCATCGCTCTCACTACGTCCGACGTCGGGCGAATCGGGCGCGGGGTGCACCGCCATGACCGACGGCGTCGCTCCGGCCGCGGTGTTGTAGTGCGCCAGTCGCTCCGCGATCACGAGTCCCCGCGCATTGCGGTCGGCGAATGCCGCGCGGGCTCCCGGGGCGGCGCGACGCAGCCACCGATCGGTCACCCAGCGCACCGCCGGCGAGTCGCTGGTCGTCTCGCCCCGACGACGCGACGTGAGCACCAGCACGTGCGTCGCCCCCGCCGCGATCGGCGTGTCGAGCGGAATCGATTCGGCGAGACCGGCATCGAGGAAGTTCCGGCCACCGAGTCGCACCGGCTTGCCTGCCAGGATCGGCAGTGCCGCGCTCGCACGCATGGCGAGGTGCAGGCTCGCGCGGTCGCGCACCAGCGGGCCGAGGTCGACGGACTCGCCGGTCGCCGCGTCGGTGGCCAAGGGGTGCAGGCTGATCGGGTTCGCGAGGATGTGGTCGGCGTCGAGGCCGAGGGTCCTGTCGTAGAACTCCTCGATGAGCCACTGCAGATCGAACAGCGGCCTGCGGGTGAGCGGATTCCACGGCCGCGACATACGTGCGTATTTCTCCGGCTCGGTCCACGCCTGCAGTCCGGTCTGTACGTGCGCGCTCAGCAGCCAGGCCGCGGTGAGCGTGCCCGACGACGAGCCGTAGACGGCGTCGAACGCGGGCAGCAGGCCGGCCTCGTCGAGCGCCGCGGCCATGCCGCCGGAGATCACACCGCGATTGCCGCCGCCTTCGATCGCCAGCGCGACCCGCAGGCCGTCGGCCCGCTGCCCAGGCGTACTGCCCGCCGCGACGCGCTCGCCGAGCACGCGCAGCACATCGTGATCCCGTTCGGCCGCAATCGACACCGGTCCTCCTCGTGCATGAACTCCGGCCAGAGGTTACGCCGCGCCCGTCATCGGCCCGCGTGCGGTGCACCACTTTGTTAGTGCGCGAATTTCTAGTGCCCTAACCGACTGCTACGGTGGTCTGCATGGATTCGATTTCGGCGCCCGACGACGCCCTCGCACTCGATCGTCAGGTGTGTTTCGCGCTCGCCGTCGCCAATCGTGCGGTGCTCGCGGTGTACCGGCCGCTGCTCGAACCGCTCGGACTCACGCACCCGCAGTACCTCGTGATGCTGGCGTTGTGGGAGCGCAGCCCGCTCACCGTCAAGGAGCTCCGCACGGTGCTGCAGTTCGACTCCGCAACCGTGTCGCCGCTGCTCAAACGCCTCGAGGCCGCCGGCCTGATCACGCGTACCCGCAGCACCGACGACGAGCGCCAGCTCCTCGTCTCGCTCACCGACGACGGCGCGGCGCTGCGCGAGCAGGCCCTCGGCATCCCGCCGGCCGTCGTCGCGCGCCTCGGCACCACCTTTGCCGAGATGGGCGAGCTGCATCAGGTGCTGTCTTCGCTCAACCGCGCCGCGTTGCGCGCCGGAGCGCTGGAGGCCGACGGTGAGTGACCGCACCCCGGCCCGCACCGAGGCCGGAGATCCGACCAGCACGCCGGGCAGGAAGAGGCCGAACCCGCTGCAGTGGATCGCGTACACCTTCGGCCGCCCGCTGCCCGCGTCGATGCAGGACTGGGTGCGCAACGACCTCACCGGCGACTGGGCGGTACCGCGACACCTGATCCGCAGCATGGTGCCGTTCCTGCCGGTGTTCGCCGCGTTCCTGCTCTTCCCCGGCCCCCTCGCTCTGCGCGGCGCGATGATCCTTCTGGGAGTGCTTCTCGCGCTCTTCTATTCGCTCGCCTACATGGCACAGAACCGGGCCCGGCGGCTCGAACGGCACGGCCTGCCCGGCGACCTCGAGAACCCGCGCAAGAAGTCGGCACACGACGCCGAACGGCGCGCGTACGAGGCGCGGCACCGCTGGTGACGACTACCTGTTGAGCGCCACCGCAGCCTCGGCGGCGTCGCGCACCCTGCGCCGCAACGCTTCCGGGGCCAGGACCTCGACGTCGCCGGGTAGCGCCGCCAGTTGCGAGGCTGCGACGTCCTCGGCTTCGAGCCGCAGGTCGACCGCGACCCACCCGTCTGCATCGGCGGGTTCGGGCGCGACGGCGGCGGCCTCGACGCCCACGACGTCGGGCAACCGCCGCCATGCGTACGGCGAAAGCCGTACGCGGCAGTCGTATCTCAGTAGCGCGCGGTCGAAACGGCGCGCGGTGTCGGCCCACCACTGCGACAGTACGAAGCCGTCGGGCCTGTGCACCTCGCCCGCGACTTCGTCGACCGAGGCGATGCGCGACACCCGATAGGTGAGAATCCGATCCCGGTGCGCCGCGACCAGATACCACACCCCCGCCTTCACGACGAGGCCCAGCGGGTCGACCGTGCGCCGCGAACGACGCTCCTTCGAGACGTACTCGAGGCGCAGCCGGGTGTCGGTGACCACGGCGCGGGCGACGGCGGGGAGCAGCGCGGAGCTCTCGTCCGCACCGCGGAACCAGCCGGGTGCGTCGACCAGCACCCGCTCCCCCCACGTGCGCGCCCGCGCGCTCAGCGACGCGGGCAGGGCACCGAGCAGCTTGCCGCGGACGTCGTCGGCACCCAGTCCGAGCTCCGACGCGACCGACGGCACCCCCAACAGCATGAGCGCCGACGTCTCGTCGATCGTGAGCCCCGACAGCCTCGACTGCCAGCCGTCCAGCAGTCGGATCCCGCCGCCCGGGCCGCTGTCGGTGACGACCGGAACACCCGCCGACGCGAGTGCCGCGACGTCGCGGTACACGGTGCGCACCGACACCTCCAGCTCGGTCGCGAGCCGCTGTGCGGTGGCCCCGCGCCCGCCCTCGAGGCGCAACATGAGCTGCAGCAATCGCGTCGAACGCACCAGGCGATCGTACGAGAAATCACTGACAGAAGATGGCAGTAATGTCCGCGCACACTGACCACATGACCGACTGGAAGACGTTCGACACCGAAGCACCGCAACTCGCCCGGGCGGTGGCCGCGCGCCTGCACGCCCACAAACACCATGTGCTCGCGACACTGCGCCGCGACGGCTCACCGCGAGTGAGTGGCACCGAGGTCGAGATCTACGACGGCACACTGCTGTTGGGCTCGATGCCGGACGCGCGCAAGGTGCAGGATCTGCGTCGCGACCCGCGCTACGCGCTGCACTCGAACCCGGGGCACCACAGCATGGACGGCGGCGACGCGAAGATCACCGGGCGCGCTCGCGAGCTGTCGGGCGCCGAGAAGAAACGCGTCACCGACCGCTACCCCGACGAGATCGGTGCGGCCGACGTGTTCGCACTCGACGTCGAGGAGGTCGTGCTCACGACGGTCGCGGGCAACGGACTGCACGTCGACCTGTGGCGGCCGGGCGCGGGCGTGCAGCGATTCACGCGTACGTGAAACCAACCCTCACCACGTGACCTCACGCGCACATCGCCTGCCCACCGCCGCGTTCTCGACCTGCACGGTGGCGTGCGAGAGCCCGTGCGTGTCGAGCACGACACGGGCCCGTTGCAGTACGCCATTGGGGTCGTCGTCGCTCGTCAGGTGCGCGGTGGCGACGTCCATGCCGGTGGTGAGCGTCCACACGTGCAGGTCGTGCACGCCGTCGACACCGGGCAACGACTCGAGATCGGCGCGCACCGCGTCGACGTCGACGTGTGCGGGCGACGCCTGGGTGAGGATGCGCAGCGAGGCCGCCGCGAGCGAGAGCGCGCGCGGCAACACCCACAGCGAGATGAGCACACCGACGACGACGTCGGCGTAGGTCCAGTCGAACACCGTGAGCAACACGCCCGCGACCAACACGCCGACGCTGCCGACGGCGTCCGCGAGCACCTCGAGATAGGCACCGCGCACCGCGAGGCTGCCCGACGCGTCGCCGCGGATGAGGAACATGGCGACGAGGTTCGCAGCGAGGCCGGCCGCGGCGGTGATCATGAGCGCGACGCCCGGCACCTCCGGCGGATCGCCGATGCGCTCGATCGCCTCGTAGAAGACCCACGCGGCGACACCGAGCAGCAGCACCGCATTGACCATCGCGGTGAGGACCTCCGCACGATGCCACCCGAAGGTGCGTCCGGGTTTGCGGCTGCCGCGGTGCGCGAGGACGAGCGCGGCGAGCCCCATGCTCAGGCCCGCGACGTCGGTGAGCATGTGCCCCGCGTCGGCGAGCAGCGCCAGCGAATCGACGGCGAGGGCGACGATCACCTCGAGGACGAGGAATGCGGCGATGATGCCCAACGCGAGCGTCATGCGCCGGATGCGACCACGTGTGGGCGCGGCCTGCGGCGTCACACCGTGCGAGTGCCCATGCCCCACGCGCGCTCCCTTCTGTGAACATCGGCCCACTACGACCATCGGCCTTCTGCGAATATCCGGCGAGAGCCGGTCGTCTACCCCTTCGGGATCATATGCGTACTCGTGCATATGATCAACAGGGTCGGCAGCTCACAGATCGGGCCGATACGCGGGATGCTCGACGGTCGGCGGCAGCGTCGCGATCGCCGAGATCCGCTTGAGGCCCGCGACCTGCAACAGGTCCACCAACAACGACCGCAGCTGCGCGAACACGACCGTCGCCGAGAGCCCCGCGTTCTCCACGATCGACGGCTTCAAGCCCGCCGCGACCGACCGCAGCACGCGCGCCGCTTCCGCCTGATCGGGCTGCTGCCCGGGATCCGCGAGCGCCATGCGCTCGAGCACCTGAAGCGCATGCGACAGCTTCTCGACCTCGTCCACCAGGCGCTGGTCGAGGATTTCGTCGTCGCGGACCAGCGTGAGCGAGCGGCGCGTGAGAACGCGAATGTTGCGCATCGCGTTGTCGATGGGGTCCACGGCGGCCGTCAACCGCTCCAGGCGGCGGCGTGTACGCCAGTAGAAAGGTGAGATGCGAGCGATCTCGCGTCCGCCGACGACATGATCGCGCAGCGTCTCGATGTTCTTCTGCGTCGTGCGTGCCTTGGCCAGCGCCTCGACGATCGGCTTCTCGTTCTGCGCCATCAGCCCGTCTGCGACCAGTGCCAAGACCTCCGACGCACTGCGCAGGATGCCCGCCGCGTCGAGCCGCGCCCGACCGACCGGATGTGTCGGCACCAATGCGACGACGAGAATGCCCACCGCGCCACCGACGAGCGCGTCGACCATGCGCTCGAGGCCGGGGATGCCACCCGGCGGCACGAGCGTCGCGACCAGCACGGCCGACGTGCCCGCCTGCATCGCGACGAGGGCGCCGCTGTTGAGCAGCACCGCCGCCGACATCGCGAGGACGATGACGAGACCGATCTGCCACGTGCCGCGGCCGATGACACCGATCAGCAGGTCGCCGACACCGACGCCGATCGTGACACCGACGACCAGCTCGACCGACCGGCGCATGCGCGCGCCGAGGGACAAGCCGAGCGACACGATCGCGGCGATCGGCGCGAAGAACGGCGCCTGGTGGCCTACGAGCGCGGTGGCGACCCACCACGCGAGGGACGCCGCGAGCGCACACTGCAGGATCGGCAAGGCCGACACCCGCAGGCGTCGTACCGACTTGGCGAGCCCGCCGCGACCGCGCTCTCGTGCGGTGCGAAGCGGATCAGTCGAGGCCAAGCTCGTGAGCCGCGCGCGGATCACTGTCCTCGAGCAGGTCGAGGCAGCGCGCGTACTCGTCGTTCTCGCCGATCGACTTCGCGGACTTCGCGAGCACCGCGACGCAGCGCAGGAAACCACGGTTGCCCTCGTGGCTGTAGGGAACGGGTCCGAAGCCCTTCCACCCGTTGCGCCGCAACTGGTCGAGACCGCGGTGGTAGCCGGTGCGCGCGTACGCGTACGCCGCGATCACCTCACCCTTGTCGAACGCACCCTCGGCCAGGTAGGCCCATGCGATCGACGCCGTCGGATGCTGCGCGGCCACGGAGGCGGGGTCCTCGTGCGCGAGCAATGCGGCTTCGGCCTCCTCGTCACCTGGCAGGAGCGTGGGCTGGGGTCCGAGCAGGTCACCGAAAGACGTCATGCGCCCATTGTGCACCGCGCTCGGCCGCCGGGTGCCACACACCACGTCCCCGGGGCGCGCACACACGCGACACGCGCACCCGACGTGGCCGGAAGCCCTCGAACTCGGGTCTGGTGTCGATAAACTGGCGCGCGAGTTGCGCGTCAGCGCGCCACTCGATCCAGCCGCACAACCGACCGGGCCGCCGATCCGCCCGGTCGCACGAGCAAGGGACGTCACGGTGTCGGACCCGAAGAACAACGAGCCCACGCACGACGAGGACCGGGCGGCCGGTACGGACGGGCACGGCAACACGCCCGCCGACGATGCGCCCACCACGAAGCTGCCCGGTGCGCAACCACCGGCGCCACGGCCGGTGGAGAAGCCGGGCACGTCCGAGAAGCCCGGCACGTCCGAAACAGCGGAGACCGTCGAGGCGAACAAGCCCGGGGCCGAGAAGCCCGGTGCCCAGAACGAGGCACCCGAGAAGCGGGCGGCCGAGCCGGGGGAACCCGAGACACCCGCCTCCGCTGCCGACGCCGAGACTCCCGCTGCCGAAACCCCCGCTGCCGAAACCTCCGCTGCCGACGCGTCCGGCGCAGAACCGGAGGCCTCCGCCGCGGAAGAGTCCGACGCGGCAGCCCCGGACAAGTCGGGCGAGTCAGACGCCGAAACCGAGATCATCCGGCCTGCCGACGCGAAGACCGACGTCATCGGCACTCCCGGCAAGGCCGCCGAACGCGGGCCGTCGGATCCCGCGGCAACCGATGCCGCGGGATCCGAGCCCGCGGCTCAGGGCGATGCCGACGCGCCGACCACCGGACACTCGCTGCCGAACCCGCGTCCCGCCCGCGTGCAGCCGCCCGCGCCGCGGCCGGTCGTCACGCGGCGGGCCGAACCGATGCGTGTTCCGCCTGCCGCTCCGCCACCTCAGCCCAACGCCGGTCCCCCCGGTGTCGGCGCCCCGGCGGCAGCCGGCAACTCCGCGGGTGTGCCCGCCGCGGACACCGGCTCCGAGCCGGACTCGAAGAACTGGACCCGCGCGGCGCTCGGCGCCGCCGCCGTGGTCGTCATCGCGGCCGTCGCGGCCGGCATCTTCCTGGTCAACGAGCAGCGCACCAACAACTCGCCCGAGGCGAAGATCCAGAACACGATCGACACCTTCGTCGCGGCGTTGAACGACGGAGACCTCGCGACGCTGCGAGACACGACGTGCGGCTCGCTCTCCGAGTACTACAGCGGGTTGTCCGAGCAGGAGTTCGGTGCCGTCCACAACGCCGCCGCGTCGCAGCAGAACGTCCCCGTCGTCGGCCCCGTCGACGCGGTGCAGATCAACGGCACCTCCGCCATCGCGCAGGTGTCGGCGCACACGGCCTCCGATCCGGGTCAGGAATCGTGGCGCACGTTCAACCTCGAGCAGACCGACGACGGCACGTGGAAGATCTGCGACCCGGTGTAGCCCCGAAAAGCACTGTGAGCACTTTGCGAGTCCAGGGACTCGCAAAGTGCTCACAGGTGCGGCGGCGCCGCGGCGCGCACGAACAGTGCGTTACGCCGAAACCGAGCGGCCCGCCGACTTGAGGTCGTTGCACGCCTCGACCACACGCGTGCTCATGTTGGCCTCGGCCTTCTTGAGGTAGCTGCGCGGGTCGTAGACCTTCTTGTTGCCCACCTCGTTGTCGACCTTGAGGACACCGTCGTAGTTCTCGAACATGTGGCCCGCGATCGGCCGCGTGAACGCGTACTGCGTGTCGGTGTCGACGTTCATCTTCACGACACCGAAATTCAGCGAATCGTCGATCTCCGACTTGAGCGAGCCCGAACCACCGTGGAAGACGAAGTCGAACGGCTTCGAGCCGGCCTCGAGACCCAGCTTGTCGGCCGCGACCTTCTGGCCCATCTCGAGCACCTCGGGGCGCAGCTTGACGTTGCCCGGCTTGTAGACGCCGTGCACATTGCCGAACGTGGCGGCCAGCAGGTACTTGCCGTGTTCGCCGACGCCGAGCGCGTCGACGGTGCGCTCGAAGTCCTCGGCCGACGTGTACAGCTTGTCGTTGATCGCGTTCTCGACGCCGTCCTCTTCGCCGCCGACGACGCCGATCTCGACCTCGAGGATGATGTTCGCGGCTTTACAGCGCGCGAGCAGGTCCTTCGCGATGTCGAGGTTCTCGCCGATCGGCACGGCCGAGCCGTCCCACATGTGCGACTGGAACAGCGGGTTGCGGCCCGCGTTCACCCGCTCCTGCGAGATCTCGAGCAGCGGCCGGACGAAGCCGTCGAGCTTGTCCTTCGGGCAGTGGTCGGTGTGCAGCGCGATCGTGACGTCGTACTTGGCCGCGATGACGTGCGCGAACTCGGCGAGCGCGACCGCGCCGGTCACCATGTTCTTGACGCCGAGACCCGAGCCGAACTCGGCGCCACCGGTCGAGAACTGGATGATGCCGTCACTGCCCGCGTCGGCGAAGCCCTTGATTGCGGCGTTGATCGTCTCGGACGAGGTGCAGTTGATGGCGGGGAATGCGAACGAGTTCGCCTTCGCCCGTTCCAGCATCTCGGCGTAGACCTCGGGAGTCGCGATTGGCACGGCGGCAGTCCTCCATTGACAGTCGAATTCCGGCGCGCCGACGGTTCGGCGCGGCATGTCGTCCCTGCAGTATGACAACCCGTTCGCGGATCGTCCGCGCTCGGTTCCAGTCTGCGTCGCCGCGTCTCGCGCGGTGGTCCTTTCGGTCGAGTCGGGCCTCACGGAGGCCGTGGGCACGGTGCGGTCTGTGAAGAACCGCCGGGTCCGCCGGTACGCTGTCTCCTCGTGGACTTGCAGGCAGCTTCGGACTCCGTGACCAACCTCGCGCTCATGCCGGGATTCCTCGACCCGGTCAATCTGCTGAACTCGTTCGGCAACTGGGTGCTCGGCGGCCTGTTGCTCGTCGTGTTCATCGAGTCGGGCTTGCTGTTCCCGCTGCTCCCGGGCGATTCACTGCTGTTCACGGCAGGCCTGCTGTCGTCCCAGGAGGATCCGTTCGCCCCCATCTGGCTGTTGCTGATCCTCACGCCGATCGCGGCGATCGTGGGCGACCAGGTGGGCTACATGATCGGCAAGCGGGGCGGCGCGGCCCTGTTCAAGAGCAACGACGCCCGCTTCTTCAAGAAGAAGTACATCGACGACGCGCACGCGTTCTTCGAGAAGTACGGCCCGCTCACGATCATCCTCGCCCGTTTCGTCCCGATCGTCCGTACCTTCGCGCCGCTCGTCGCGGGTGCGTCGCGTATGCGCTACCCCGTGTTCCTGCTGTTCAACGTCATCGGCGGCATCGCGTGGGGTGCGGGTGTCACGCTGCTCGGCTACTTCCTCGGCAATGTCGCGTTCATCCGCGACAACATCGACCTGATCTTCATCCTGATCGTGCTGGTGTCCGTGGTCCCGATCGCGCTCGAGGCGGGCAAGCGGCTTCTGCGCGCACGCCGCGAAGGCGCCGCACGCGACGCCGAACAGCCCGCCCCCACCGAATCCACCCCCTGAGGTAGCACCACCGGCATGGCGATCATCGCGTCCGAGAGTTTCGGCCCCTTCGCAACGGCCGGTCCCCTGTTGATCTGGGCAGTCGTGCTCACCTTCGTGTTCCTCGAATGCGCCGTCGTCGTCGGGCTGTTCCTCCCGGGTGACTCGATGCTCATCACCGCGGGGATCGTGCTGTCCGGACATGCGGCGGGCGTCGCGCACGTGTGGTCGCTCTCCCTCGGCGCGATGGTCGCGGCGATCGTCGGCAACCAGGTCGGTTACGTCATCGGCCGTCGCACGGGGCACCGCATCGTCGCGCGACGCGGCGGCCGCTATCTCACCGAACAGAACCTGCACAAGGTCAACGTGCTGCTCGAGCGGCGCGGCTTCTGGGCGGTCCTCGTGGCACGGTGGATCCCGTGGGTGCGCACGCTGTGCCCGATGGTCGCGGGCGCGGCGGGCATGAACCACACGAAGTACACGATCGCCAGCACACTCGGCGCCATCGTGTGGGCGCCCGTGCTGCTGCTCACCGGCTTCTACGCCGGCAGCTTCCTCGACCACACACCGTGGTTGCTACCCACCGTGCTCGCGGTGCTGCTCGTGCTGCTCGCAGTGGGCACCGTCATGGGTATCCGGCAGTACCGCGCCGAGATGGCCAAGCCGGTCGAACCGGTGTCGGTGACGACGCGCGACGCGGCCGTGGCGGTCACGGCACCCCGCGCGTCGTGACGCGGTGCGCGGCCTCCATCAGCATCCATCCGGACAGCTGAACCGACAGGTCGCGCTCGGGCTTGCGCCCCGCCTCCCATTGCATCGGCAGCTGCGCCTGCTCGGACCACTCGTGCCCGAAGAGCGGCAGGCCCTCCACCTCGAGCCGGTTGTTCCACGCGTGCTCGGCGGACGTGGTGACGAGTGCGGCGGCCGTGCCCCGCGCGTACCGGTCGGCGGGTTCGTCGCCGCGGAGCTTGGTCGCCGCGAACGCGAGATAGCGCGCGAGGATGCCCGCGAACAGGCCGCCGTCGCCGCCGCCGCGGCCTTGGATCACGCCGCGCACCGTCAGGTGCCGGTCGATCGCCTCGACCATCCGGTACACACGCAGTCGGTGCTCGCGCGAATCGAGCCGATTGGCGAGTTCGACCTCGAGCGCCAACGCGACACCCTGGCAGTACGTGTAGAAGACCTGTTCGACGACAGGCGTGCCCGCCTCCGGTAGATGCACGCCGTCCCACAGCAGATAGGTGGCGTCGTCGCGCAGCTCGCGATCCATCCAATCGGCCATGTCCTCGGCACGCCGGACACGTCCCGTGCGCGCGAGGACGAGCGCGGCCGGCGCGTTGGCGGGCACGTTGAAGAAGTCGGACCCCCGGCGCCACGGGATGCCGCCGCCACGCTCGGGTTGCCATGCGTCGACGAACTGCGCCTCGAGCACCCGCAGCGCCGCGTGCTTGTCGAACGCCCTGATCCGCCGCGCGCGTTCGAGCGCGAGCGCGAGCCAGGCCATGTCGTCGTAGTAGCGATTGGTCCAGCCGGTCAGATTCCGGAGGCGATGACCGGCCACGACGTGCTTCGCGCGCACCGCGCAGTCGGCGCGCCCGGACCGCTCGAAGGCGTCGAGCACACAGTCCAGCAGGTGCGCCTGCCACCAGTAGTTCCACACCAGGAAGGAGCCCTCACGCCCACCGGCAGGCCACGCGACGACACCGAGTTCGGTATGCGGGAGGGCCCACAGCATGCGGACGTGGCGTTCGCAGACTGCGGCTTCCGCGGCGTCGGCGCGCGCGGCCCAGTCAGCCTCCATGAACCGATCTTGGTGCATCGGACCATTCGGCACGGTCGGTTTCGGAACGTCGGGCGTCGTCAGCGCGGTTCCGTCACGGCCATGCCTGCGCAAGGTCGGCGTGCTGCCGGATCCACGTGTGCATCGCGATCCCCGCCGCGACGCCCGCATTGATGCTGCGCGTCGAACCGAACTGCGCGATCGAGACGGTCGTGAGCGCGGCGTCGCGCGCATCCTGCGTCACGCCCGGCCCCTCCTGCCCGAACAACAGCACGCACCGGCGCGGTAGACGCACGGTTTCGAGGGGAACCGATCCGGGCGTGTTGTCGACCGCGACGACCTCGAGATCGTGGGCGCGCGCGAACTCCACGAGGCCGGGGACGTCCGGATGGTGCAGCACGTGCTGGTACCGGTCGGTGACCATCGCACCGCGCCGGTTCCACCGGCGGCGGCCGACGATGTGCACCGCGGCCGCGGCGAACGCGTTGGCGGTGCGCACCACCGTGCCGATGTTGGAGTCGTGCGCGAAGTTCTCGATCGCGACGTGCAGCGGGTGCCTGCGCGTGTCGATGTCGGCGACGATCGCGTCGCGCGTCCAGTACCGGTAGGCGTCGACCACATTGCGACGGTCGCCGTTCGCCAGCAGGTCCGGGTCGTAACGCGGGTCGTCCGGCGGGGCCGCGTCGTGCTCGTCGGCCCACGGTCCGACGCCGTGCGGATGTTCACCCCATTCGGTGGGGCCGGCGGAGTCGTCGGGATGCGGTGGGATCACATGCTCAGAAGGTGTCGTTCGAGTCGCTCGCGACCCGGAAGCCGTGGCCGGTCTCGTCGTTGCTGCACGTGACGTCGGTGGCGGAGGTCTTGCACGTGTAGCCGAGCTTGCTCAGCTCCGAACCGGCGGGCAGGACGGGATCGGGATCGTCGCCGCCCGACGTGTAGACCGCTCCGCCCGCACACATGAACGCACCCTCGCCTTCGTTCTCGACGCGGACGCCGTGGCCCCAGTCGACCATGCAGTCCTCGGGGCGCGGCGGCACCGGGCTCGTGGCGCCTTGGCAACCGGCTTCGGTGCGCGACGGCAACTTGACGATGCCGCACGAGAACCCGCCGTCGGGCGTGGTGAAGAAGTACGACTCGTTGCGCTCGTATTCGACGTCGCGCAGCGTCGTGGTGGGTGCCGCGGAGGACGACTCGGTGGTGGTCGACGGCGCGGGCGTCGTGGTGGACGGCTCGGCCTGCGTCGTGGTGGCCCGCGCGGCAGCCACTTCGGTCGAGGCGGCCGGGGCGTCGGCCTGCGTGGAACCGCCGCAGCCCGCGAGAACGAGTGCCGCCCCCACTGCCGTTACCGCCAACGACATCCGCCGCATCGTCATCCGCATCGCCCTCCGCACCGCTGTTCCGACCGTTCCTGCGGGAGCACTCTAACCGGATGCCTGTGTCAGTCGCGCAGTGCCCGCGACCGGCCGAGCGCGAGCATGCCTTCCACCAACAGCAATTGCGCCGCCGAATACGTCGCGAGCACTGCGCCTTCCGCGACCGCGCGGCGTCGCCTGCCGTTCAGCACCAGGCGGCGCACGACGATGAGCCCGTCCGACAGAGTGAACAGCAGACCGCCCGCGCCGAGCCGGCTCCGTGGGTCGTCGCCCGGCACCGGCACGCCCGCGACGACGTTCGTGCCCGGCGTCAGCGCGGGATCGCCGGACAGCGCACCGGTGGTGCCGAGCGTGAGGCCGTACGCCGACAACGGCGCCGCGACCGGACGCGAGCGCGCCCACAGCCCGGTGGCCGCGACGGCCCAGCCCGCGGCGCGCGGCACCACGGCGGCGGTGGTCGGCTTCGCACCGTGACGCACCAGCAACGCCGAGTAGCACGCCTGCATGACGGCGAACGCGGCCGCGCCGCGCACGATGCGCGCGTCGTCGTCGGGATCGATCATGAACACGTCGCCGACCGTTGCGGCGGCCAGTCCCGTCGCGAGCAGCGCGGTGTCGACCGGTTCGGTGCCGCGGCGCCGACGCCACACCATGACACCCAGGCTCGGTGCGATGAGCGGCTTCGCGACCCGCTGCAGGGTCTCTCGCCCGGTGACGCCCCCGACGACCGTCGTCGCCGCGGCCGCCGCGAACACCGCACGCTCGATCCACTTGCCCGCCATGAGCCTCACCCTTCCGTGATCACCGATGCCGTCACGGTAGCCGCAGCAGCCTGCGCCACCACGCCCGGCGGGCACGCGGTGCGGGCGTCGCCGCTGCCGCGGCGATGCCGGTAGGCCGCTGCGCTGCCGCTTCGCGCTGCGCCGCGCGCCATCCCTCGACCAGCGCGTCGACGTCCACGAGCGAGACCGGGATCATCGGCCCGCTCGGAGCACGCAACCAGTCCACGATCTGCCGGTTGAGCGCCGACGCGGCCGCGCGCACGTCGCTCTCGTCACGGTAGCGACGCACCGTCTCGGGTAACCGCTCGGCCTGTCGCCGCAGTTGCAGGGGAAGGGGCAGCAGCGCGTCGTTCGGCAACTGCTCCCGTTCGAGGTACTTGCGCACCCAGCCGAGTTCGCCGCCGTCGTCGGGAGGTATCGGTTTGCCCGTGCCCGGCAGGTCGTCGAAGTCGCCGCGTTCCTCCGCGAGTCGGATCTGCTTGTCGACCCAACTCTCGAACGACTGGCCGTGGGGCTTGCGCCCCGGGCCGTCTGGTGTCTCGGTCACCCTTCCGATTGTGCTACTGCTGCTCGTCCTCGACGATCTCGTAGCTCGTCCGCGCGTTCTCGGCGGCGCGGCGCGCGTCGTGCTTGCGGGTCCCGGAATCCTCGGCGACGGTGGCCCACTCGTCCGCACTGAGCGCGAGGAAGCGTCGCCCCTCGTCCGACTTCGCGAACGCGAGGTTGTCTTCGGGGCTCAGTGGTTCGCCCGTCGCAAGATGGGTCGCGAGGCTCATCAGCGTGAGGTCCCAGCCGATCCCGACGCCGCCCGGACCGAACTTCTCCCACACCTCCTGGGCGATCGGGATGTCGTGTTCGAGTGTGAGCGTGGACGACTCGGCGCGTTCGGACGCGAAACGCACGTCGACGGTGCTGCGGTCGAGCGAGTAGATCCACGTCGCGGTGTACTCGTGCAGCGGATCGCACGTGGTGATCTGCCCCGACGCATTGCCTTCGAGCTGGTACTCGCCGTACAGCTGCAGATCGCCCGAGATCGGCAGGAACCAACTCGAGATGCCCCGCGCCGTGGCACACGCCTCCCACAGCCGCTCCACCGGCACACCGAACGTCTGGGCGACGGTGAACGAACGCGCCTTGCCGACCTCGAGGTCGACCTCGCCGGTCGACCGGTTCACCGCGGCGATCTGTGCATTGGAGTCGATCATGTGGCAGTTCTCCTCTCGCACCGATGCGGGCACAGGCACCCTTCGCCCATCGTGCCCCGACGGCCGCTCGTCAGTGGTGGAATCCGGGGTGTTGCTCCGGTGCGGGCAGCGGCCGGTCGAGCGAGTCCAGGTAGGCGACCTCGGTCTCGAGGTCGTCGAGCAACGACGACGCGAGGTCCCGCCCGAGCCCGTTGCGCACCACGATCCGCTGCACCGTCAGATCGGCGAGGTCGTCGGGCATCGGATACGCGGGCACGAGCCAGCCCTTCGTCCGCAGCCGGTCCGACAGGTCGTACAGCGTCCAGTTGTCGGTGTGCCCGGGCCGCTGGCGCCACGCGAACACCGGAATGTCCGCAGCGTCGTTCCACAGTTCGAAGGCATCCATCGCGCCAACCCGGTCCGCGAGCATGCTCGCAACGTCGAGCGAGCTGCGTTGCACGCGTTGATATCCCGAAAATCCGAGCCGCAGGAACAGGTAGTACTGCAGCAACACCTGCGCGCCGGGGCGCGAAAAGTTCAACGCGAAGGTCGGCATCTCGCCACCCAGATAGCTGACCGAGAACACCAGGTCGTCGGGCAGTGCCTCGCGGTCACGCCACACCGCCCAACCGAGACCGGGATACACGAGCCCGTACTTGTGACCCGACGTGTTGATCGACACCACGCGGTCGACCCGGAAGTCCCACGCGAGATCGGGCCGGCAGAACGGCGCGATCATCGCGCCCGACGCGCCGTCCACATGGATCCGGACGTCGAGGCCGCGGTCACGCTCGATCGCGTCGAGCGCCGAGGCGATCTGCTCCACCGGCTCGTACATCCCGGTGTAGGTGACACCCATGATCGCGACGACACCGATCGTGTTCTCGTCGACGTAGCGGTCCAGGTCGTGGCCGTCGAGCACCTTGTGGTCCTCCGAGATCGGCACATACCGGGGCTCGACGTCCCAGTAGTTGCAGAACTTCTCCCAGCACACCTGCACGGCACTCGACATCACGAGGTTCGGCCTGTCGACCGGTTCGCCTGCCGCGCGGCGCTTGTGTTGCCACGTGCGTTTGAGCGCGAGACCGCCGAGCATGCACGCCTCGGACGAGCCGACCGTCGACGTCCCGATCGCATGCGCCGGGTCGGGTGCGTGCCACAGGTCGGCGAGCATGCGCCAGCAGCGTTCCTCGATCGCGGCGGTCTGCGGATACTCGTCCTTGTCGATCATGTTCTTGTCGGCAGCTTCGCCGTAGAGGCGGTTCGCCTGATCGTCCATCCACGTGCCGACGAAGGTGGCGAGGTTCAGCCGGGCGTTGCCGTCGAGCATCGCTTCGTCGTGCACGAGCTGAAAGGCGGTGTCCGGCAGCGATTCCCCGTCCGGCAACCGGAACCGCGGCAGCTCGGTCGCCTCGCCGGGACGGGTGAAGACCGGATTGATGCCCACGGTGTCGTCCGGGTTCCGGGCTCGTCGCGCGGCGGACATGGCGGCCTCCTCGGCGGTTGCGACGGCAATCGTGCCTGTTCGCACCGTACGACGCGGGCAACCGCGGGCGGGGCGTTTCGGCGTCGCTGCGCAGGGCGCACGGCGTGGGATCGTGTCCGGCCGGACGCACCCCTGCTTGTGCAGCAGCCGCACCTCCGTTATGTAGACGCACACCGACTCGCCGAGCGATTACGGGTGCGCGCGCACATTCGGGGTGCGGGTGTGCGAGTCACCATGGCCCGCGTACGACGGAGCCCCGCCGACCGTGTGGTCGACGGGGCTCCGCGATACGAGACCTGGTGTCAGGCGACTGCCGGGGCAGGCGCCGGAGCGGGCTGCAGGCCCTGGCCGATCGCGTCCGCCGCGGCGTGCGCGGGGTCGAGAAGGGCCTTCGCTGCCTCGTCGGCCGCGTCGATCTGGGCGAGCATGCCGTCGCCGTTCGGCTGCGCGGCGATCGCGTTGCGACCGTCCCACAGTGCCGACTGGAACGCATCGCTGGTGCCACGCGCGGCATTGACGACGCCCTGGCCACCCGGCATCGCCTCGACCTGCGAGACGACCTCGCGGGCCTTGTTCGTCAACGGGCCCTTGTCGAAGGACTCCTCGGGAGCGACCTCACCGACGTTCTGGCCGGCACCGTAGGCGCCACCGATCACGCCGCCGATGGTGCCGCCGATCGCGCCGCCGACAACGGCAGCCGGCACGCGGCCTGCTGCAGCACCGATTCCGGCACCGATTCCGATGCATCCGACCATCGCGTATGGCAAGCAAGCGACCTCACCGACGACAGGTATCGACATCACACCTGCACCGGCCGCTGCTCCCACGCCAGCGCCCACCAAGGCGAAAGGAGCGCCGAGCACGACTGCACCGGTCGTGGCGCCGATGACGACGCCCGCCGTCGTACCGGCAGCGACGCGCTGCGCGCGGTTCGTCGGCACGCCGAGCGAGTTGAAGAACGTCGCACCCTGGGCCTCGAGGACGGCGGACGTGTTGTTGACCTGGTTGCCCTGCTGCTCGGTCATCCAGGTGGGACGATCGGCCTTGACCATGCCGAGGCGGACCTTGCCCTCTTCGGCCTGGATCGGCTTGACGAGACCGTTCTCGGTGAGCGAGGCATCCTGCTCGACGGCAGGCTGTTCCACGACGGGCTGCTCGGCCTGCTCGCCCGAGTAGTCGCCTTCGTCGTAGTAGTAGTACACCTCCTGCGCGGCCTGCGGCTGCGGCGCCGGAGCGGGCGTGACCGTCTCCACGAGAACCGAGTCGGGGTCCTGCTGTGTCTCGACGTTGCGATAGGCGCCGGGATCGAAGCCGGGCACGTACTCCCAGTCCTGCGTCGTGGTGACGCCGGGCTGACTCGTGCTGGGCGAGGACGGCGACGTCACGCCGGGCTGGCTCGTGCCGGGCGACGACGGCGACGTCACGCCGGGCTGGCTCGTGGTGGGTGCCGCGGACGCGTGGCCCGCGGTGGCCATCACGGCGACCGCCGACATGGGAACGATTGCCGCGAGGCCGATTACGGGACGGCGTGGCCTCCGATGTCTCGCCATATTCTTCTGGTCTCCTTTGTGCTTTCGAAGAGGGTGATGAATCGATTCGCTGTGCCGGAGCACACG
This sequence comes from Rhodococcus sp. HNM0569, assembly GCF_012726205.1. Taxonomy (GTDB): domain Bacteria; phylum Actinomycetota; class Actinomycetes; order Mycobacteriales; family Mycobacteriaceae; genus Rhodococcus_F. The sequence continues at coordinate 158,932 of NZ_JAASAE010000006.1, forward strand.
CGGAAACTGCGCGTCCACGTCGTGGACGTCGAGACAGGGTTTCTACGTCACCGGACACTCCCGGCGTGTGCCGTCGACAGCGCGATGCAGCGCGCGCGATCGTGCGGCACGAATCCGCAACGCCGGGCGGTTCGAGGAACAGTGCGGCGCACTCCGGACCGGATATGCGCGACGGACGTCGACATGGAGATCCATGTGGTCGAGCACTGTTCACCACCCCCTTTGATTCGCCGAACCGAAGCTCGGCCCCCCGGAAAATCGCTTCTTCGTCACGACAGAGTATCGAGGCTCTGCCGTGACGTCGCTCCGAGCCCCTGGTCGGAGCGGGACGACTGTAACCCGACCGGCCGTTGTTGCGATAGTCGAGGCCGGTTCGGACAAGCCGGACGCGTCTGAATCCGAGCCATAGATGTGAGCAGCACCACTCGAAGTACGCTTCCCGGTGAACCCACAAGCCCCATCCGGGCGCACCTGCCACACCTTTCCCGGAGTGCGGGATCACACGACGCGACGCCGCATCGGAGCACCGTGCGCGCGAGCAGGTTTGGAAGACGGCTCCGGAATGTGAGAAAGTGCCGTCGCCGACCCCGACGATTCGTCGAACAGCGTCGAGCGGGGGGTTTCACATTTCTCGAGGGGGAAGTAATGAATCTACGTAAGTCAGTGCTGCGCGTCCTCGGCGTCGCAGCCATCGCAGTGGGCACCGTCCTCGGCACCACCACCACCGCGTCGGCCGATCCCGCGCCCGCAGCCGGATGGTGGCCGTATGGCGGCACGTTCGGCGCCCTGGGGCAAAACGCATGGTGCAACGGGCTCGTCGACATTCACGTCGAGACCGACCCAACCAAGCCTGCCTGGGCAAAGGTAACCGCCGTGTCACGCGGCATGAATGGCAACGGCCCGGAATGGGCAGCCAACCCCAAGTGCAAGCTCAACGTGACGGTTGCATGGAGCGATGCTATTGCGCCCTTCTATCACACAACCGCGATGCCGGCCGAGTTCGGACCTGAGCCTGGCGCTAGCGTCAGCACCGAAATCCATCCCAGCTCGGGCCTGGCAATGATCGGCGCCAGCACTTCCTATGCGGACCCGACAACCTTCCAGTTCCAGCCGCAGATCAGTTACGGCGGAGGCCAGGGATTCTTCATCATCCCCTGATGGCCCACAGCGCCAACGAGCGGTGAAGCAGCCCAGCTGCTTCACCGCTCGTGTCGTCTCACGGGTATGACAAGCTCACTGCAGCCCATCGCTTCGCCGCAACCGGGACGAGGAGAACACGTGACCGAGATCCACCACAGCGCGTCGGCAGCGGTGGCGCGCAGCGTCGCATTCGCCTACGTCGACGACTACCGCACCGTCCCGGAGTGGTTCTTCGGCATCACCCAGTTCGACTCGATCGGCGACCACGATCACGACCTCGGCGCACGCTACGACGCCGCGCTGCGAATCGGCCCCAAGTCTTTCGGGTCGATCCTCGAAGTCACCGAGTGGGAGCAGGACCGGGTGATCGTGCTCGAATCGATTCGAGGCTTCACGACGCGCTCCCGATGGCGATTCGACGACGCCCCCGACGGCGAAACACGACTCACCGTGGACTTCGCGTACGAACTTCCGGGCGGGCTCGCCGGCAAGGCGCTCGCGCGCATCGTCGAGCCGTTCGCCGTGCAGGCCGTGCGACAGACCGAGGCAACACTGCGCCGCAAGCTCGCCGCCCTCTGATCCCGACCCCCCACTGACACCGAGGTCACGCGTCTTTACATAGATAGTTAGCCTATGTAAGCTGTTTTCACGTGAGCAACGACGACGCCGAACTGCACCGGCTGCTCGTCGACCTGGTGACCAACTCGAGTCGATTCGCCAAGATCGCGAGCTCCTTCGGACCCGACACGCATCCCAACTCGTGGATGCGGGCCCTCGCCGTGTTCGACGAGCACGGCGAGCTGCGGATCAGCGAGTTCGCGCGGCTCTACCGCTGCTCGCAGCCGTCCGCGACAGCGACGATCAAGCGACTCCTCGAGAAGGACCTCCTCGCTCGAAGACCCGATCCGCACGACGCGCGGGCAGTGCGCGTCACGATCACCGAGGACGGCCGGAACTGGTTGCGCACCAGCAAGGACGAACTCGCCGACGCCGTCGCACCGCTGTTCCGCGATCTCGAACCGGCACAGTTGCGCCGGCTCTCGGACGGCCTCGAAGAGCTCCGCACGATCCTCAAGTCCGCCGTGGCGATCGGTACACCCACCGACCGTTGACGTCCGCCGGAACACCCCGAAAACCGGCCTGCACCACACATTCCGTCTCAACAAAGGAGGTGGCCGTGAGTTCCACGACCGCGACCGAAACCGAACACTCCACCGGGGCTCCGCCCAGCCTCCTGAAGCAACCGAAAGCGGTGTGGGCGGTCGCCTTCGCGAGCGTCATCGCATTCATGGGCATCGGGCTCGTGGACCCGATCCTCAAGCCGATCGGCGAACAACTCGACGCGACGCCGTCGCAGGTGTCGTTGCTGTTCACCAGCTACATGCTCGTCACGGGCGTCGCGATGCTCATCACCGGCGCCGTCTCCAGCCGCATCGGCCCGAAGAAGACCCTGATGTTCGGGCTCGCGATCATCATCGTGTTCGCTGCCCTCGCGGGCAGCTCGAACACCATCAACCAGATCGTCGGATTCCGCGCCGGCTGGGGACTGGGCAACGCACTCTTCATCGCGACGGCGCTCGCCGCGATCGTCGGCGCCGCCAGTGGCGGTGTCGCCAAGGCGATCATCCTGTACGAGGCGGCACTCGGCATCGGCATCGCCGTCGGGCCGCTGGTCGGCGGCGTACTCGGCGACATCAGCTGGCGCGCACCGTTCTTCGGTGTTGCCGCACTGATGGCCGTGGCATTCATCCTGATCATGGTGCTGCTGCCGAAGGCTCCGAAGCCCGAGCACCACACGTCGCTCGCGGCCCCCTTCCTCGCGCTACGCCATCGCGGTCTGCTGACCGTCGGCATCACCGCACTGCTGTACAACTACGGCTTCTTCACGCTGCTCGCGTACACGCCGTTCCCGCTCGACATGGGCGCCTACCCGATCGGCTTCATCTTCTTCGGCTGGGGTGTCGCACTGGCGATCTCGTCGGTTTTCCTCGCGCCGCGGCTGCAACGCCGCTTCGGGACACTCAACATGATGATGGCGTCGCTGCTGCTGTTCGCGATCGACCTCGGCGTCATGGCGTTGTTCACCGAGACCAAGGTCGTGCTGATCGTGTGCGTCGTGCTCGCGGGCCTGTTCCTCGGCGTCAACAACACACTCATCACCGAGACCGTCATGATCTCGGCACCCGTCGAGCGCTCGACCGCGTCGGCCGCATACAGCTTCGTGCGGTTCGTCGGCGGCGCTGCTGCACCGTGGGTTGCCGGCAAGCTGGGCGAAAGCAACGTCCACATGCCTTTCTGGGTGGGAGCCGTGTGCACCCTCGCCGCAATCGTCGTGCTCTCCACCGGCCGGAAGATCCTGGCCCACGTGGACGATCACGATCCCGAACCGCACAGTGTGGACGAAGCCACCGCGGTCACCGTGGGCGACGCCGACTGACCGACGCGCTCACCGACGACGCCGGGCTCCCACCCAGGGGCCCGGCGTCGTCGTGTGAACGGGGTTGAACGGGCCCGGCGAAATGTGAAAAAGTACGTGAGCCGGTCTGGAAGCAGACCGTGTTCGGGGGGCACACGCAAGGGGGATGAATCTCGCACACAGATGTGTGTTCGCAAAGCGTAACGACTCTCGCTCGCTGATCGGACATCGCGGTGTCCATCGCGAGACGCGCTCGCCCCTCGATCGCACCTACATGCATCCGTCCCCCACCGAGGGCGGGCTGAAAGGAACATCGATGAGGCACAAGTTCTTCGCCGCTGCTGCAGCCACCGCGCTGACTGCAGCCGGGCTCGCCTTCGCGGCAACTCCCGCGACCGCCGAACCCGCACCCCAACTGCAGATCCTCGGGCCGGACCTCCTGCTGGCACCGGCAGGAGACTGCTACGGCTCATTGCACACCCGCACCGAGAACCTACACACTCCCGAAGGCGACGTCCGTATGACGTTCACGCCGACGGGCACATGGGGAACCCACCCCGGTTGCACGGTGCAAGCGTGGGTCGGCGAGATCAGCGGCGCCACGCCGGTGGGCCAGCGTCATGACGTGGTGGTCGACTCGGGCCCGACCAGCATCGATCTGCGCCTCGGCAAGGGTCTGTCGATGCTTACCCCTGGGTCCAATCAGCCGTTCGGCATGGGGGGCGGCGGATACACCTGGGTCGACCCGCTCGGCTGAGCATTCGCGCGAGCAACGTGGGGCCGGCGACGTGCGCACCGGCCCCACGTTTTCGTTGTGCCGGCGACGTGCGCGTGCGTATAGTCCGCGCATGGGTGAAAGCGGTTGCACCACAAGCGTGATTCACGTCAACGGCGTCGACCTGCACGTCGCCGAGCAGGGGTCGGGTCCTGCGGTGGTCTTGTGCCACGGATTCCCTGGCCTGTCGTACTCGTGGCGGCACCAGCTGCCTGCACTCGCGGCCGCCGGTTATCGCGCGATCGCACCCGACATGCGCGGCTACGGGCGTTCCAGTTCCCCCGGCGATCCGTCCGAGTACGACCGGGTGACCACGGTCGCCGACATGATCGGTTTGCTCGACGCGCTCGGCATCGAACGGGCCTTCTTCTCGGGACACGACTTCGGCGCACAACTCGTGTGGGATCTGCCGCGCTGGGCGCCGGAGCGCGTGGCCGGGCTCGTCCAGTTGAGCGTCCCGCTCACGCCGCGCCCACCCGTGGCACCGAGCGTCTCGTCGGCGCATCTCGCGCGCAAGCACTTCCTGCACCTGCACTACTTCCAGGAACCGGGCGTCGCCGACCGCGAACTCGACGCCCGCCCCGCCGACTTCCTCGCCCGCGTCATGTGGGCGCTCAGCGACACCGACCGGTACCTGCAGGTCTGGGGTCATCCGTCGGAAGGCAACGGCTACCTCGACGTCCTGCCACCCGCGCCGGAGCTGCCCTGGCCGTGGCTCACCGCAAGCGAATTCGACCACTATGTCAATGAATTCACCCGCACAGGCTTCACCGGTGGACTCAACTGGTACCGCGCGGCGGACTACGTGTGGCACCAGAACGCCGACCACGCGCACGTGCCGATCGAGGTACCGACGGCGTTCGTTGCCGGCGACCGCGACCCCGTGCTCGCCATGATGGGCACCGACCCGCTGGACACGATGCGCAGCCTCGCGCCCGGCCTCGAATCGACCACGCTGATCGACGGCGCAGGCCACTTCGTGCAGATGCAGGAACCGGACCAGGTCAACGCCGCGATGCTCGCGTTCCTCGACCGGCAACCGCGGTGGGTGTAGCCAGCCACACCCCGAATCGGCGAGCTCACCCCCTCGCAAGAGCCGCGTGCGCACTGCAAGATCGACGTCATGAGCTACGCCTCCACCGAGCCGGACGCGCCCCCGTCGAGGGGCGGCAGCGCCCTTTCCGTGTTCCTGCGCGCACCGTTCGCGGCCCGCACGTGGCGCGAAGCGCTGTACTGCCTGGTCGCGGGGGCCCTCGGCGTCGTCGGCATCGGATATCTGTACGTCGGCGTCGGCGGCGGGCTGCTCCTGTCGCTCACCGTCGTCGGTATCCCGATCCTCGCGGCCGTCGTCGCGGGTGGCCGCGCGTGGGGCGCGCTCTACCGCGCGCTGGGCGGCACGCTGCTCGGTAGCCGCACCACCGCGCCGCCGCCACTGCACACGAAACCGGGCGTGCTCGGGTTCATCGGTTCATGGCTCACCGATCGCGCGGGGTGGCGGGGCCTCGCGTTCGTCCTCGTCAAGGGAATCGTCGGGCCGGTACTGGGCTACCTCGCTCTCGTGTTCAGCGCGATGTCCGTGTTCACGGCGATCTCGCCGATTCCGTGGGTGCTCGTCCACCCCACCAACATCGACGAGTACGGCAACGAGCGGCACTCGATGTTCCAGTTCGGCTCGGTCTACTTCGACACGTGGCCGAAGATGCTTGCGGCATCGGCGGTCGGGGTCGTCGCATGCTTCCTCGCGCCGTGGCCGATCCGTGCGATCGGCGCGCTCGACCGATTCCTGATCTCGGCGCTCCTCGGTCCCACGGCGCGCGACACACGCGTGCACGAACTCGAGACCACCCGCGCTGCTGCCGTCGAGGACGCGTCGGCCACCCTTGCACGGCTCGAACGCGACCTGCACGACGGCACCCAGGCGCGACTCGTGACGATCGCGATGGCGCTGGGCCGCGCCGAGGACCGGATCGCGCACGGCGGCGACGCCGCACCGCTGATCGAGGACGCGCGGACGTCCGCGAAGGAAGGCCTCGCTGAGCTGCGTGAGCTCGTGCGCGGAATCCACCCGCCCGCACTCGATCTCGGGTTGGCACCGGCACTCGAAACACTCGCCGCGCGTAGTCCCGTCCGCGTCGACCTCGACGTCGCGCTCGCCACGCGCCCGTCGCGAGGCACCGAAACCATCGCGTACTTCAGCGCCGCCGAACTCCTGACCAATGTCGTCAAACATGCCGGTACGGGCCACGCGTCGCTCACCGTGCGCGACGACGGCGCCACGCTCGTACTCACGGTGCGCGACGACGGCGCAGGCGGTGCCGACCCCGCGACGGGCACGGGCCTCGCGGGTCTCGCCTCACGCGCGGCCACCGTCGACGGCAGCGTCGACGTCTCGAGCCCCTCCGGTGGGCCTACCGTGGTGACCGTGACACTCCCGCACGCCGCCCCCGAGGCACTGTCCGGACCGGCCTTCCGGGGGCGGCCGTGACCGGCCTGCGGGTCGTCGTCGCCGAGGACAACGCGATCCTCCGCGACGGGCTCGTCGCGTTGCTCACCGACCGAGGGCACGACGTCGTCGCCGCGGTCGGCAACGCGGACCTGCTGATCGACGCGGTCGACGCGCACGTGCCGGATGTCGCGGTCGTCGACGTCCGGATGCCACCGACACACACCGACGAGGGTCTGGTCGCGGCGGTCGCGTTGCGGCGACGCCATCCCGGTGTCGGCGTACTGGTGTTCTCCCAGTGGGTCGAAAACCGTTACGCCACGGAGCTCCTCGCGGCAGGCGCGGCGGGCGTCGGCTATCTCCTCAAGGATCGTGTCGCGGATGTCGGCGAGTTCGTCGACGCGCTCACCCGGGTGGCGCGCGGCGGCACCGCCCTCGACCCGGAAGTGGTGGGGCAACTGATGGGGTCGTCACGCGAGCGTGATCGTCTGGACCGGTTGACCGCCCGCCAGCGCGAGGTGCTGAGCCTCATGGCGCAGGGTCTGTCGAATTCCGCGATCGCCGACGCGCTGGTCGTCACCGAACGCGCCGTCGAGAAGCACATCGGAAACATCTTCGTCGAGCTCGACATCCCGCCGTCGGACGCCCATCACCGACGGGTCCTCGCGGTGATCACCGCATTGCGGGAGCGCTGATGCGTCACGGGCTCCAGTGCGCGGGCCCCGGCCACACCGGGCCGCACAGACCGTCGGCGCGCGAGCATCGCGCCACGAACGCCTCCGCATGCGGATGGGCTTTCGCGTCGTCGATCACCTCGTAGTAGAACTCACGCACCGGCGCCGCCCAGTAGCCGCCGTCGAGCGCGCGCAGCCCGTGATCGGTGCGGGGACACAACACGACATACGCCTCGTGCGGCTGGTCGATCGCGCCTTCCCAGTCGTCGGGCTGCAACCACGTACGGACGCCGACGTCGAACAGCCGCGCCACGACTCCGGGAATGCCACCCGCGGTGGGGAACACGGAATCGAACGTGCGGTTCCCGAGAGTGTGCAGGCCGAACTCGAAGGCGGCGTTGGTGGGCGGCAGTGCGGTGTCCTCGTCGCCCACGCCGCCGACGTCGGGCGGCAACGCGAGCCGCGCCTTCGCGCCGGTGCCGACGCCTTCGAGATACGCCTCGAGCGCATCGGGATCGACGAACCGCTCGTGCTGCACGCCCGGTTGCGTGAAACCCGCGAGAAAGCCTTGCTCCCACAGGTCGGCTCGCGCCGGCTCGCCCGCGAAAGGGTTGTCGGCAGCAGAATTCTCGTACCCCATGACCCGCTCCCATCGTCCGAGGACGGTTGCAGCTCAATCGTGCCAAACGAGCCGCGAACCGGGAGCCGATCGCCGATTTCCCGGCTAGAGGCCGAGATCGGCGAGGCCGAGCAGCGATCGATACTGCAGCCCCTCGGCAGCGATCACCTCGTCGGCGCCGGTCGCGCGGTCGACGACCGTCGCGACCCCGACCACCTCGGCACCCGCGTCGCGCAACGCGCGCACCGCAGTGAGGGGCGAGTTCCCGGTCGTCGTGGTGTCCTCGACCACCAGCACGCGCTTGCCGGTGACGTCGGGACCCTCGATCTGGCGCTGCATGCCGTGCGCCTTCGCAGCCTTGCGCACCACGAACGCGTCGAGCGGGCGGCCCGGCGCGTGCAGCATCGACAGGGCGACGGGATCGGCGCCCATCGTGAGCCCACCGACCGCGTCGAACTCCCAGTCCGCGACCAACTCGCGCAGCTGCGCGCCGATCAGCGGAGCCGCCCGGTGGTGGAGCGTGGCACGCCGCAGGTCGACGTAGTAGTCGGCTTCCTTGCCCGAGGACAGGGTGACTTTGCCGTGCACGACGGCCAGATCGCGCACCAGCGCGGCGAGTTCCTCACGGTCGGTCATGGTGAGCAACCCTACCGGCCGCGCACGGGCCGCTACCGGCCCAGGTCGAAGCCTCCGGTCGGGGGCCGCGCGGGGTCGTCCACGAACTCGGGACGGCGCTGCTGCACACCGGCCGGGCGGGTACCCGGTGCGGGACTGCGCGGGATCGGCGACGCGGCGCGCGCGGTGGGGCCGGGCGGGCGACCGCCGGGGGCACGGCCACCGCGTTGCGGACCGGGCATGCTGCGGGTCTCGTCGGCGTGCGGGTCGCGAGCACGCAGGTCCTGGCCACGCTCACGCGGCTGCGGGGCAGGGCGTTCCTCGGGCCGCGGCTCGGGGCGACGGCGCGGCGGTTCGTCGTCGGGGCGCGGCCGGCGTGGGCCGGCGGCGGGGCGACGCCGGGGACGCTCGTCGTCGTCCTCGACACGCGGAATGGAGCTGGGAGTGGGCCTGCCCGGATCGTGCATCGCGGTGCGCCCGCGTGGCGGCGCGCTCGGCGGCAGCACGTGCAGGATGCCCGACAGCCGCGCGACCGTCTCGATCGCCGCATCCCAGTCGCGGCCGGTGCTCGACACGGGCAGCGAACCGAGCGTCCACCGGCCCTCGGTCCACAGCATGTTGACGTCGTCCGGGATCGACTCGGTGAACGCGACCATGCGCTGGTCGCATGCGCGGCGCGCGATCTCGAGGTCGGTGGTGAACACGACGCGCGGGCCGATCGCGCCGAGGAGTTCGAGGTCGGCGTCCTTGGGCGGCGGTGTCGACTTGAGCCGCAGGTCGATGTCGACGCTCGACCCGACCGGACGCTGGACGGCGACGATCGTCGCGATGTCGCGGAGGTCGAACAACAGGAAGCGCTCCCCGCGGCGCACACCGCGCACGACGTCGTACGCGCTCTGATACTCCTGCTTCGACATCGCGGCGCGATGGAACTGCGCGGGCAGATTCGGCTGTTCGCCCTTGTAGTCGTACCCCTGGGCCTTCGCCCAGATCTCGCGGATCCGGCCACTCTGGTCCCGACGCTGGCGGTCGAAGTACAGCAGAGCGACCGCACCCGCGAGGGCGATCGAAGCGAGGCCGAACCACATGACTGTCATCGACGATCAGCCTAGCGACTCGACCCGGCGCGATGTGACATGCGCGCTGGCGAAGTGCGTGATGTACCTGTCGGCGCCGGACACGGCGTCAGTTTCCGAACTGCGGCAGTTCGGCACTGAAGATCGACTCCGCCGTCATCGCGCCGTTCTCGACCTTGCTGCCCTGCACCACGACGGAGGTGCCCGGCTTCAGGTCGGCTGCCGTCCCGCCGCCGAGCGAGACGAGCGTCGTGTCGGGCGTGATCGTGACCGTGACCTGCGAACCACCGGTCGAATCGAGCACGATGGTCGAGCCGTCGTTCGACGCGATCGTGCCGACCGCGCCACCGAGGCCGCCGATCGCCTCGCCCAGACCACCCGGGACCTGATCGAGCGGGGATTCCTCTGCCGACGTGCCCGGCGGAGACGTGCGCGTCGGCGCGGGCTCGCGCGACGCCGACGACGTGACTGCGCCGCCGCTGCTCGCCTCGTCGTTGCCGGTGTTGGAGCCGAGGAATGCGGCACCCCACAGCACGAGCACGACGACGAGGACCACGCCGAGCGCGATCGCCACCCACTTCGCGACGTTCGGCGGCGGCTTGCCGTCGCCGTCGCCCGCGCCCGGTGGCGCCGCATTCGGCGGCTGGGGCGGGTACTGGTCCCCGAAGCCCTGAGCCCCGTACTGCTGCGGGTCGTAGGGCTGTTGTGCGCCGTAGGGCTGTTGGGCGCCGTAGCCTCCGGCGTCGCCGTACGACGGCGGCTGCCCGTAGACGGGATATGCCTGGGTCGGCTGGTAGCCGGGCGGCTGCGCGTACGGGTCCTGGTAGGGCTCGTACTGCTGCGTCGGCTGCTCGCCGAACTGTTGTGCCTGTTGCTCCCCGAACTGCTGCGTCGGCTGCTCGCCGTACTGCGGAATGTGTTCGGTGGGCTGCGGCTCGTTCGGGTCGTATGCGCGTTCCTGGGGGGTGCGCGGATCGTCGTCGCGGGTGCTCACGGGGGCTCCTTACTGTCGCCGGAGTGGCCCGACTGTCGATGCTCTCGCCGTGCCAGGGTAGTCGCCGACCTCGAGAGGACCCTGAGACCGCACTTCGCAACCGACCGACACGACGATGCCCCCACCGCGCGAGCGATGGGGGCATCGGGCGGGTGCCGGGTCAGCCGAGGACGAGCCGTTCGCCGTCCTCGGACACCCCGACAGGCACGGTGTCGCCGTCCTTGACGTCGCCCGCGAGCAACAGCTTGGCGAGCTGGTCGCCGATGGCCTGCTGGATCAGGCGACGCAGCGGACGCGCACCGTACAGCGGGTCGTAGCCGCGCACCGCGAGCCAGAACCGTGCCGACGGCGACACGTCGAGGGTGAGCCTGCGCACCGCGAGGCGGTGCTGCAGCTGGTCGAGCTGGATGTCGACGATCGACTCGAGCTGCTCCTCTGACAACGCGTCGAACACGACGACGTCGTCGAGCCGGTTGATGAACTCGGGCTTGAACGCCGAGCGCACCGCCGCCATCACCTGTTCCTCGGTGCCGCCCGCACCGAGGTTCGACGTCAGGATCAGGATCGTGTTGCGAAAGTCGACCGTGCGGCCTTGGCCGTCGGTGAGCCGCCCCTCGTCGAGGACCTGCAGCAGGACGTCGAACACGTCCGGGTGTGCCTTCTCGATCTCGTCGAACAGCACCACCGTGTACGGGCGGCGGCGCACCGCCTCGGTCAGCTGGCCGCCCGACTCGTAGCCGACGTAGCCGGGAGGCGCGCCGACGAGCCGCGCGACCGAATGCTTCTCGCCGTACTCGGACATGTCGATGCGGACCATCGCCCGCTCGTCGTCGAACAGGAAGTCGGCGAGCGCCTTTGCGAGCTCGGTCTTACCGACACCCGTGGGGCCGAGGAACATGAACGAGCCGGTGGGCCGGTTGGGGTCCGCGATGCCCGCGCGGGCACGGCGCACCGCGTCCGACACGGCGGTGACGGCGTCCTGCTGGCCGACGACGCGTTTGCCGAGCTCGTCCTCCATGCGGAGGAGTTTCGCGGTCTCGCCTTCCATCATGCGGCCGGCCGGGATGCCGGTCCACGCCGACACGACGTCCGCGACGTCGTCGGGCCCGACCTCTTCCTTGAGCATGAGGCCGCCGGTCATGTCGGCACCGGATTCGCGCGACGCCTCGTCGAGCTCCTTCTCGAGCTGCGGGATGCGTCCGTAGCGCAACTCGGCGGCCTTGCCCAGGTCGCCGTCGCGTTCGGCACGTTCGGACTCGCCGCGCAGGTTCTCGAGCTGTTCCTTGAGCACACGGACCGAGTCGATCGCCTGCTTCTCGTTCTGCCAGCGTGTGCTGAGCTGAGCGAGCTTCTCGCGCTCGTCGGCGAGTTCCTGGCGCAGCTTGACCAGACGCTCCTGCGACGCGGCGTCGGTTTCCTTCTCGAGCGCCACCTCTTCGATCTCCAGGCGGCGGACGATGCGCTCGACCTCGTCGATCTCGACGGGACGCGAGTCGATCTCCATCCGCAGGCGCGACGCGGCCTCGTCGACGAGGTCGATGGCCTTGTCGGGCAGGAAGCGCGACGTGATGTAGCGGTCGGACAGGGTGGCCGCGGCGACGAGCGCCGAGTCGGTGATCCGCACGCCGTGGTGCACTTCGTAGCGCTCCTTGAGGCCGCGCAGGATGCCGACGGTGTCCTCCACCGACGGCTCGCCCACCAGCACCTGCTGGAATCGCCGTTCGAGGGCCGCGTCCTTCTCGATGTACTTGCGGTACTCCTCGAGTGTCGTCGCGCCGACCATGCGCAGTTCGCCGCGGGCGAGCATCGGCTTGATCATGTTGCCCGCGTCCATCGCGGACTCGCCGGTGGCACCCGCACCGACGATCGTGTGCAGCTCGTCGATGAATGTGATGACCTGACCGGCCGAGTTCTTGATGTCGTCGAGGACGGCCTTGAGGCGTTCCTCGAACTCGCCGCGGTACTTCGCACCTGCGACCATCGAGCCCAGATCGAGCGAGACGACGGTCTTGCCGCGCAGCGATTCGGGGACGTCGCCCGCGACGATGCGCTGCGCGAGACCTTCGACGATCGCGGTCTTGCCGACACCGGGCTCGCCGATGAGCACCGGGTTGTTCTTGGTGCGGCGGCTGAGTACCTGCACGACGCGGCGGATCTCGGTGTCGCGACCGATGACCGGGTCGAGCTTGCCTTCGCGCGCGGCCGCGGTGAGATCGGTGGAGTACTTCTCGAGCGCCTGGTAGGTGCCCTCGGGATCGGGGCTCGTGACGCGTGCACTGCCGCGCACCGTGGTGAAGGCGTCACGCAAGGCGGTGGCCGTGGCCCCGCGGCCGACGAGCAGCCGCGACACGTCGGTGTCGCCTTCCGCGAGACCGACCATGAGGTGTTCGGTCGAGACGTACTCGTCGTCCATCTCGGTCGCGAGATGCTGCGCCGACGTCAGCGCGGCGAGGGCTTCACGGCCGAGCTGCGGAGTCGTGGTGGCGCCCGACGCCTTCGGCAGGCTGTCGACGAGCGCCTTCGCGTCGACGAGCACCGCGGCGGGGTCGACCCCCACGGCCTTCAGGAGCGGGCCGGCGATGCCGTCGGTCTGGTCGAGCAAGGCCACCAGAAGGTGGGCGGGCCGGATGTCCGGGTTTCCCGCCTGCGACGCCGACTGCAGCGCAGCCGTCATCGCAGCCTGAGTCTTGGTCGTGGGAGTGAACGAGTCCACGTGTCACCTCTCTGGCGATGAAATTCCGTTGCCGCACTCGTGCACGTCCAGAACCTGAGCCTGGTACGCGCAAGGGTGCGGGATGTCACTCGACTCAACGCACGAGACCTTGAGTCTGTTCCGCTCAACTTCGATCGTAGGGTACATCCACCCGCCGTGCGTGAAACCGGCGTACCGGGACTCGTAAAGTGCTCACGGGGGGCATTGCGCACCACAGGAGGAGAGAAGCATGAGCACAGTGACCGTCGTCGTCGGCATCGGTGGCATGGGCGAAGCGATCGCACGACGACAGGGCCCCGGCACCAAGCTCCTGCTGTCCGACTTCGACGGCGACCTCCTCGACCGACGCGCGGAGGTCCTGCGCGGCGAGGGGTTCGACGTCACCACGCGCCGGGCCGACGTGTCGGACAAGGAGTCGATCACCGCACTGGCCGACGCGGCCGCGACGCTCGGCCCGGTCACCCAGGTGGTGCACACCGCGGGCCTGTCCCCCGTGCAGGCCCCGTCCAACGCGATCCTGAAGGTCGACCTGCTCGGCGTGGCACTGTCGCTCGACGCCTTCGGTGCCGTCGTCGCCGAAGGCGGTGCGGGCGTCGTCATCGCGAGCATGGCGGGCCACGGCCCGATCCCGCTGACCGCCGATCAGCAGCGCGCGCTGGCCGACACCCCGAGCGACGAGCTGCTGGCGCTGCCGTTCCTGGCGGACGTCGCGGACAATCCCGGCTACGCATACAGCGTCGCCAAGCGTGCCAACCATCTGCGGGTACGCGCGCAGAGCGTCGTATGGGGCGCGCGGGGTGCTCGCGTGAACTCGATCAGCCCCGGCGTGATCGCCACGCCGATGGGGCAACAGGAGTTGGGCGGCGAACACGGCGAGTCGATGCGCGCGATGATCGCGTCGTCCGGCACGGGCCGCGTCGGCACCCCGAGTGACATCGCGGCGGCCGCGGCCTTCCTCCTCGGTCCGGAGGCGTCGTTCGTCACCGGAGCCGATCTGCTCGTCGACGGAGGTGTCGTCGCGTCGTCGCTCGGCCGGTGACGGCGGCCGCGGGTGCTGTGCGCGAAATGAGCGTGCGGGGACTCGCAAAGTGCTCACGGGAGGACCCGGTCGGTAGACTCGCCGCACCGACCTGCCCGCGAAGGACCGCGCGGCGGGTGCTCCGGCCGAGAAAGGGGGGGACGTGTGGACGCTGGGCGGTTCGGTGGCCGGGAGCCATTCGACATGTTCGACACGCAGGCGCTCGCAATTCCCCAGGACCTGGTCCACGAACTCGGCGACGAGCCGCTCTTCGACGCACGCACGGTCACCCGCGTCCGGGCCGCGTTCGCCGACATCACGTCCGTCGACGGCGGCGGCGAGCGCCTCGTCGGTCACTTCTACGCGGCACTGTTCGCCGACCGCCCCGACTACCGGCTGCTGTTCCCGCCCAACATGGAAGCGCAGACGGGCAAGCTGCTCACCGTCCTCCGCTTCGTGGTCGACAGCCTCACCGATCCCGACCCCATGCTCGACTTCCTCGCGCAACTCGGGCGCGACCACCGCAAGTACGGGCTCGACCGGCGGCACTACGACGCCGCGCACGCCGCGCTGCTCACCGCCGTCAGCTCGTCGCTCGTGACGCTGCTGTGGTCGCCCACGGTAGAAGCCGCCTGGCGCCGCGTCGCCGACGTCGTCACCGGCACGATGTCCGACGCGGCCGACGCCGAGGAACTGCCCGCGGTGTGGCACGCGACGGGCGTCGGGCACGAACGCCGCCTCGACGACGTCGCGATCGTGCGTCTCGAAGCCGACGGACCGGTCCCCTTCGCCGCAGGCCAGTACGTGAGCGTGCAGGTGCCGCAGCGGCCGCGGCTGTGGCGTTATCTGTCGGTCGCGATTCCTCCCAATCCGTACGGCCAGCTCGAGTTCCACGTGCGACGCGTATCGGGTGGCTGGGTGAGCCCGGCGATCGTCGGCGAGACCGCGGTAGGCGACCGCTGGTCGATCGGTGCGCCGCTCGGCGGGCTGCACGTCGACCGTTCGTCGGACCGCGACGTGCTGATGATCGGCTCCGGCACGGGCATCGCCCCGCTGCGCGCCCAGGTGATGGAGATGGCGATGCGCGGCACGAACCCTCGCGTGCATCTGTTCGTCGGCGGCACGTACCCGCGCGACTGCTACGACCTCGAGACGCTGTGGCAGCTGTCGCTGAGCAATCCGTGGCTCACCGTCGTCCCGGTGTCCGAGGAAGCCGACGACCCGTGGTGGCACACCGCGCCACCCGTCGAGCTGCCGCCCGGTATGCACCGCCCGCTGACGGGACCGATCGGCAAGGTCGTCGCGAGTTTCGGCTCGTGGGCGGATCGCACGATCCAGATCTCCGGGTCGCCGTCGATGATCAAGACCACGATCTACGCGTTGCGCGGCGCAGGCACGCCACCGGAGATCATCCAGCACGACCCACTCATCTGAAGGGAAGCCCCGGCGTGGAGACCACGTGGAACGCAACCGTCGTCGAGCATCACCGGCTGCGACACGACCTCGCAGTCGTGCGGCTGATCGGTGACGCCGTCCCGTTCCGGGCAGGGCAGTACGTCGACGTCGCGGTCCCGCACAACACGCGACTGCTGCGCCGCCTGTCGCCCGCGCTGCCACCGTCGCTCGACGGCAAACTCGAGTTCCACGTGCGCGCGGTGCCCGGCGGCTGGATCAGCCCGTCCATCGTGTCCGATACGCAACCGGGCGACGTGTGGGAGATTCACGAGCCGCGCGGCACGATGAGCGTCGACGAGCACGGCCCCGACGTCGTGATGATCGCGGGCGGTACGGGACTCGCGCCGTTCCGGGCGTTGCTGCTCGATCTCGCGCGCCGCGAGACGCAGCCGCGGGTGTTCCTGTTCGTCGGCGACCGCACTCCGCGCGACCTGTACGCGTCGGACATGCTGTACCTGCTGGCGCAGCAGATGCCGTGGCTCACCGTGGTCCCGGTGGTCGAGAGTGTCACCGACCCCGACTGGACCGACGAGTGGTACGAGCGGTGCAAGGTCGACATCGGCTTCTCGCCCGACGACCTCATCGAGGGCACGCTGCCCGAGGTCGTCACGTCCTACGGCGCATTTCCCGAGCACCAGGTGCTCGTGTGCGGCTCGGCAGCGATGGTGCGAGCGACGCTCGACGAACTGCGGCGCACCGGAACGCCCGTCGACACAGTGCAGTTCGACCCCTACTGACGCCCGCGCGAGCCGCGCTCGGGATACCCGGCCCGGCCCGCTCGACGAGACTCCCAACTTGCTATCGGCCACCGATCCGGATTAACTCTCCCTGCTACGTCGGGTGGCTCGTGAGGGAAGGTTCAAGGTCATGGTGGGCAGAGCATCCTCGAATCGCCGAGGTGGACGGAACGACGCGACCGAGCACGTTCACGCATGAACATAGGCGCGCTGCAAGCAAGTTGGCGGGCCGTGGTGGGGGTCGGCGACGAGGCGATCCAGTACTTCTACTCGCACCTGTTCCTGTCCCACCCCGAAGTGCGGTCGATGTTCCCCGTCTCGATGGCGCAGCAACGCGATCGGTTCTTCGCCGCGCTCGGCCACATCGTCACGAACGTCGAGTCCCTCGCATCGGACCCGAGCTACGTCGAGTTCCTCGGCCGCGACCATCGACGGTTCGACGGCGTCGCCGAGCACGATCCTGCGGCGGGCGCCTCGCTGCTGGCGACGCTCGAGCATTTCCTCGGCGACGCGTTCACGCCGGAGTTGCGTGCCGACTGGACCGCTGCCTATCAAGCGGTCGCCGACATCATGATCGCCGCCGCGGCGGAGGCGGAGAAGACGAGCCCGCCGTGGTGGGAAGGCCGTGTCGAGGCGATCAATCGGCACAGCTTCGACATCACGAAGGTCCTCGTGCGCACCGACCAGCCGTACCCCTACCGGCCGGGCCAGTCGATGGCAGTCGAGTTCCCGCAACGTCCGCGCACGTGGCGGTTCTACACGCCCGCCAACGCGCCGCGCGGCGACGACACCCTCGAAATCCATATCGAGACGGTCCCCGGCGGCCAGGTCAGCGGCGCGGTCGCGCGGTCGTTGCGGCCCGGCGACCACATCAGACTGGGTGCGCCCGTGGGCAACCGGCTGACCGTCGATCCGGACACCACGGGCGATCTGTTGATGATCGCGGGCGGCACGGGCCTCGCGCCGCTGCGCGCGGTGGTCGAGTCGATCGACGAGTACTGGGGCACGTCGGGCGGCGCCCCGAATGTCTACTTGTTCCACGGAGCGCGCTATCGCGCGAATCTCTACGATCACGACTACCTGTCGCACCTGGGCAGCAGGCCGTGGTTCACGTACATCCCGGTCGTCTCCGACGACCCGTCGTTCCCCGGCGAGCGCGGCTACGTGGGCACCGTCGCCGCCGAGAAGTACTGGTGGGAAGGCTATACCGCGCTGGTGTGCGGGTCACCCGCCATGGTCGACCATGCGGTCGGCGAGCTCACCCGCGTCGGCATGACTCCCGAAGCGATCCGCTACGAGGAGCAACTGCCGGGGCACGAGACCGACCCGACGAAACCTCTCGAGGTGCACCCGTGACGATTTCAGCTTCCGACGTGCGGACCGTGTCGTTCAAGTCGTCCTCGGCGTTGCGGCGCGGGTACGACATGAACGAGGTCGACGACTTCCTCGACGAGGTCGCCCTCACACTCGACGAACTCGCAGCACAGCGCCGCGAACCCGCGCCCCAGGGCCTGCAGGGCGGTCCGCGCGTGGCACCCGGCGCCCAACCGGCCCCACAGGTGATACGTCCCGACACCCGTGCGGACGAGCACGAGCTGGAAGAACTCCGGGCACGCGCCGGCGAGGCCGACGAGCTGCGCGCACGCGCCCGCGACGCCGACGGGCTCCGGGCACGGGTGCGCGATCTCGAGCAGGAACTCGCGAACCGCGCGCAGCCCGCACCTGCCCCGATGCCGTCGCGGGGCGGCGCGGATGCCGACGTGAATGCACTACGTGCCCGGCTCGACGCCGCCGAGCGTGAGAACCAGCGTCTGCGCGAGGAATCCGAGAAGGACCTGATGGGCATCTCGAGCCGCGCGGTCAACCTGCTCAGTCAAGCGCAGCATTCCGCGGACGAGACGATTGCCGATGCCGAACGCTACGCACGCGAACTGGTGCTCAGCGCACGCACGCAGTATCAGGAGATCCTGGAACGCGCGCAGCAGGTCGCCGAACGCGGTGGCCAGCCGACCGGCGACGCCGGGGCGCTGCCCGACGCCGAGTACCTGCGCAGCTGTGCAGAACTCGCGCAAGCCCAGCTGCACGCACTGCTCGAGGCACTACCGCCCGAGCAGGCGGCCCGCCCCGCAGCGTCGCGGATGCTGAACCTGTAGCCATGCCGAACCGAATGGAGACCAAGTTGCTGTCGGCTGAATCGAAGGAAGTCGTCCGCGCGACGCTGCCCGCCGTGGGTGCCGCGATCGGCGAGATCACCGAGCTGTTCTACCGCAAGCTCTTCGCCGCCGCCCCGACGCTCGAGACCGACCTGTTCAACCGGTCGAACCAGAAGCAGGGCGACCAGCAGAAGGCGCTCGCCGGCTCGATCGCCGCGTTCGCGACGCTGCAGCTCGAGCCCGACCAGGCGAAGGTCGACGCCATCCTGTCGCGCATCGCGCACAAGCACGCGTCGCTCGGCATCGCGCCCGAGCAGTACAACGTCGTCCACAAGTACCTGTTCGAGGCGATCGTCGAGGTTCTCGGCGAGGCGGTCACCCCCGAGGTGGCCACGGCGTGGGACGAGCTGTACTGGCTGATGGCGAACACGCTCATCGCGATGGAAGCCGGCCTGTACGACAAGGCGGGCGTCGCGACCGGAGACGTGTGGCGCACCGTCGTGGTGGCCGAGCGCGGCTACCAGTCGGCCGACGCCGTCAGCTTCGTCCTGAAGGCACGGAACGGCGAGACGCTGCCGCCTTTCGCACCGGGCCAGTACATCTCCGTTGCGGTGCCCCTGCCCGACGGCGCGCGGCAGATCCGCCAGTACAGTCTCGCGTCCGCCGATCGCGACGGCTGGCGCATCACGGTCAAGCGCGTCGCCGAGCAGCCGCTGGCCGACGGCACCGTCGCACCGAGCGGTGAGGTGTCGAACTTCCTGTACGACAACCTGTTCGAGGGCGACGAGGTCACGGTGTCGCTGCCGTTCGGCGACCTGACTCTCACCGAGGACGCTCCGGTGTTGCTGGTGTCGGCAGGCATCGGGTGCACGCCGATGATCGGCATCCTCGACCACCTCGCCGAGTCGGGCGACACGCGGCCGGTCTCGATCCTGCACGCCGACCGTTCGGCCGCCGACCACCCGCACCGCGCGGAGCTGCTCGCGCTCGCCGAGCGCATCCCCTCGGCACGAGTCCACCAGTGGTACGAGGACTTCGGCGCGCGCGGCGCGATCGGCTCGGCGCGCCTGGGCCGCGCCGATCTGAGCGACGTCGAGCTCGAGCCGGGCGTGCACGCGTACCTGTGCGGGCCGCTGCCGTTCATGCTGTCGATGCGTGAGGCGCTCGTCGAGCGCGGTGTGCCGGGCAGCAATGTGCACTACGAGGTCTTCGGCCCCGATACCTGGCAGGTCGCAGCGAGCTGAGCTTCGAACTACCAGAACCGTGACCGGCCCGGTGCAGCGATGCACCGGGCCGGTCGTGTCAGTCCGGATCGGCGATCTGCGCGGCGAGACCATCGAGGACGAGCTCGAGGCCTTCGAGGAAGCCCTGGTCGGGGTCGTCGTCTCCGGCCGAATCGTTACCGAGCACCTGGGAAGCCAGCATGGCTGCTGTCTGGGGGAACTCTTCCGAGGTGACGACGAGGCGGAGAGCTGCTCCGTACTCTCGCTCGCTGTCGGCCTGGGCCTGGTTCGGCTCCCGACCTTCCTCGAGTTCGCGCTGGAGCAACGCCGACTGGCGGACGTAGCCGCTGAGTAGGGTGAGGGCCGCGAGCTTCTCCTTCCAGTCGAGGTCCGTCGCGGCCAACTGCGTGAATCCACGTTCCAACCAGGCGATCTGATGCGGCCCTGATGGTGCACGGTAGATCGGCACACGGGGCAGCCACGGGCGGGACCTGTAGAGAATCCAGAGATCCACGGCCCACAGATGCAGTCCCTCCCGCCATCCCGAGGCGGTCCGCTCAGGGATACGCGGTTCGCTCGCCGCGTCCATCATGAGCTGCAGGAGCTCATGCTTGGATCCGACATATCGGTAGAGCGACATAGCGGTGACGTCCAATTCCTCGGCGACCTTGGGCAGGGTCGCGGCGTCGAGACCGCCGTTGTCGGCGAGCCTGACAGCGGTACCGACCACGGACTCGACAGTCAGGGCAGATTTGCGCCCCCGTCGCGGAGGGGTGGTCGGCAACCGCCAGAGTCGTTGGATGAAGGCGGGCACCGCAGCGTCAGCCATGGGATCCGTCTCCTCGCCGTGGTCGCTGGGGAATTTGCAGAATAGCAGTTACGGGCCATATAAACTTTATGGTATATAGTTTATATGGCCTCGCCATTCGGAACGACACACCGAACAGACTCGGCAGCGGTCACCGGGACCGCACGCATCCGTGACGTCGATGCCCTCCGTGGGTTCGCCCTACTCGGCATCTTCGTCGTCAACATCACGTTCATGGCATCCGCCTATCCGGGAAACCTGGTCGAGGACCCAGCCTTCTCCACCCCCTTCGACGATGCCGTCCGATTTGTGGTGTCGGGGTTGTTCTCGATGAAGTTCTACCTGCTCTTCTCGTTCCTGTTCGGCTACAGCTTCGTCCTGCAGATTCAGGCAGCCGAGCGCGCCGGCGCGGCGTTCGCGCCACGGATGCTACGAAGAATCCTGGGGCTCTTCGCCCTTGGCGCAGGGCACATCGTCCTGCTGTACAGCGGTGATGTCCTCACCACCTACGCGGTTGCCTGCCTGGTGTTGTTGGCGGTCTATCGGGTCGGTGACCGTGTGGCCGTAGTTGCCGCCGGGGCGATCTACGCTTTCGTGGCGCTCTCGCTCCTCGTCAGTGCCGTGTTCCTCGACCGATCAGAGTTCATGCCCAGTAGTGACGAGGCGCTTGTGGCGGCTGAAGAGCAGACTCAGTCGATGCTCGGATCGTTCGCCGATATCGTGGGACAGCACCTCGACGGCCTCGGCCTGCTCGTCGTGCAAGCGGCGTCGCTCCAGGGGCCGACCGCACTGGCAATGTTCCTGCTGGGAATGGTTGCTGCCCGCCGAAGCCTGTTCTCGGGACTGAGCACACGAGGCTTGCTCCTGCGGCGGGTTCAGTGGGTGGGATTCCCGGTGGGACTCGTCGGCGGAGCGCTCTTCGCCACGCTTGGCGCGGACACCAGTACGCAGGCGACTCTGGTGAGTGTGGTGACGGCACCATTTCTCACTGCCGCGTACGTGGCAACACTGGTACGCATACTGCACTCCAACCGGCTCACACGAGTTCGCGGAGCCCTGGAATCGGTCGGCCGCGTAGCCCTGACGAACTACCTTACGCAGTCGCTGGTCGGCTTCGTCCTGTTCACGGGCATCGGATTCGGATTGGCGGGGCAGGTGTCGCCGCCACTGCTCCTGCTACTTGCCGTGGTGATCTTCTCTCTCCAGGCGCTGGTGAGCGCGTTGTGGCTGCGGCACCATCGTTACGGGCCAGTCGAATATCTTCTGCGGTGTTTCACCAACTGGAGCCGTCCCGAACGGGCCGAGGTGACGGCGGGGAAAGAAGGTTCGGCGTGCACTTCCGACAACAGCCGGCCAACGAAGCAGCTGTGATGCTCCCCGGGGTGATGCCGGCCCTTTCCGAACCACTGCCCACCACCTGACGAATTGAAATCCGACGACAACCGACGGAAGGCTCCCACCCTCGAATGAGACTGGGAGCCTTCGTTGTCGGCGAGAAGCGACCGCGGGGCTGATCAGTGAGCTGCGTGCGTCAGGTGAGCTGCGGCTCGGCACCGCTGCGGTAGCGCTGACGCAGCGACTTCTTGTCCAGCTTGCCGAGCGGGGTGACCGGCAGCGAGTCGAGGAAGTCGACCGACTTCGGTGCGTGCACCGACCCTTTCGCGTCCCGCACGCGGGCGACGAGTTCGTCGGCATCGACTTCGGCACCGTCTCGCAGCACGACGCACGCCTTGACCGCTTCGCCCCACTTCGCGTCGGGTACTCCCACCACCGCGACGGACGCGACCGCTGGATGCGCCGAGATGACGTCCTCGATTTCGCGGGGGAACACGTTGAAGCCGCCGGTGACGATCATGTCCTTCTTGCGGTCGACGATCGTGAGGAAGCCGTCTCGGTCCCGGCGCGCGACGTCGCCGGTGTGCAGCCACCCGCCGCGCAGTGCCTCCTCGGTTTCCTGGGGCTTGTTCCAGTAGCCCTTCATGACGAGCGGGCCGCGCACGCAGATCTCGCCCAGCTCGCCCTGCGGAACCTCCTGCAGGTCGTCGTCGAGTAGCCGGACGTCGAGCCACGGCACCGGTCGCCCGCACGTCGCGAGGCGCTCGGCGTCGCCGGGCACGTGCTCTTCCTTGCGCATGACGGCGATCGTCATGCCGCACTCGCTCTGCCCGTAGTACTGGAAGAACACGGGCCCGAACTTCTCGATGCCCTCGCGCAGCCTGGTCGGCGAGATCGCCGAGGCGCCGTAGAAGAGCGTCTCGAGGCTCGACACGTCGCGGTGCGCGAGGTCGGGGTGGTCGAGCAGCATGTAGATCATGGTCGGCACGAGCATCGTGGCGGAGATGCGGTGCTTCTCGATCGCCTCGAGCACCGCGCCCGGCTCGAACGACGGGAGCACGACGAGCGAACCGCCGCGCAGCAGCGTGGGGATGAAGAATGCCGCACCGGCGTGCGAGAGCGGCGTGCAGATCAGGAACCGCGGCTCGTCGGGCCACTGCCACTCCGACATCTGGATCTGGTTGAGTGTGGCGCCGGATCGGAAGGAGCCGACGACGCCCTTCGGCTTGCCGGTGGTGCCCCCGGTGTAGACGATGCTGCTCGAATCCTCGGCGTCCATCTTCGCGGTCTCGAGCGGCTTCGGCTCGAACGTCGCGGCGAGCGCGAGGATGTCGGTGCCGACCGAGGACGGCCCGAGCGAGAACACGTTCTTCACCGTGGCGACCGCCTTGTGGAGCTCGTCGGCACGGTCGGCGAAGTGGTCGGGATCGAAGATCAGCGTCTCGGTCTGGGAGTCCTCGAGGATGTAGGTGTGGTCGCCGAGCGAGCCCATCGGGTTGAGGGCGGTCGACCGGCAGCCGGAGATCATCGTCGCACCCATCGCGATGAGCACCTCGGGCCGGTTCTTCGACAGCATCGACGTGGTCGAGCCCGGACCGACCCCGAGCGACGCGAGCGCCTGCGCGAACTGGCTGATCTGCGCGCTCATCTCGGCGCCGGTGAGCACCTGGTCGCCGATGTGCAGCGCGGGCTTGTCGAGATTGCGTTCGAGCGCCGCGACGAGCAGGTCCGGCGTGTACGCGGGCCGGTACAGGTCGCGTGCCGCGTCGGCGTTGCGACTGTCGAGGGATCCGGTCTCGTGGTCGGTCATCGGGCGGTCCTTACGTCTGTTGCGCCGCCCAGGCGAATCCGAGCGGCCGTCGATGGTGGGTCTGTCGGTGATCGCCACGATAACCGCGAATCGCGAAAACTGGAACCTGTTCTATTGTCGGATCGGCGTGCTGCCGCTACTCGTCACGCACTCCCGCGTCGCGACGACGCACGTCGGCCGCCCGGATGTCCCGCATGCTCCGCACCGACAGCCTGCCGATCGCGATCGCGCCCAGGAACACGATCACGACACCGAGACCGGTGAAGAAGCTGATGTGCTCGAGTGCGCGCATCCAGTCGCTCGATCCGCCCGGTTGCCCGAGGTCGCCGAGGCCCCACGGCTGCGCGAGCGACGGTCCGATCGCGAACCACGCACCCGCGGCGACGGCGAGCCAGCCGCCGAAGCTCGCGGTGACACGATTTCGGCTCGCGAGCAGCAGCAGGCCACCCACGACGCACACCACGCCGGGGAGCACTTCGAGCCAGCCGCGCGCCTCGGTCCACGTCCACACCTCGCGCGGCGTGTAGCCGAAGTCGAACGCGGGCCCGACGAACGGGATGAGTGCGCCCCACACACCGAGCACGACGAGCAGGAGGCCGCTCAGGGCGCCGCGCGTGCGCGGCACGTGCACTCGCCCCCCACGTACGTTCGCGGGCACGCCCGAGTCGACCGGCCGCGTCGCGTCGGTCGCGGGTGTGCCCGACCCGGCGGTGGGAACCGGCCCCGAGTCGAGCCGCGCGCCGCCGGACGCCGCGCGTTCGTGACGGGGATGGTGAGTCGGTTGATGCTGGGTCATGACGACCCCCTTCCAACAGGGACGGTTCGTCCGTGAAACCGACACCGTTCAGGAGGGGTTGCCCGTATCGACGTGGTGAAACCTTCCGGAAAGGGGTTGTTTTCGGCAAGATGTGGCGCACACTGAAGCAGGAATCCACCGCCCCGGGTGCGCACGTGGACAGCTCGCGTGCGTCGGCCGTCGGCGGCGTTGCACACAGAAAATCGCAGGTCGAACGCGTTTCATCCGAAAGCTTGTCGAACACCGCAGGTGCGAAATGAGGGGCTGATGACGGCAACACGTGTACCGCCGATCGAAGCGAAGCGGCCGTACCCGCCGCGGGTGGGCCGCAAGGGCGGCACGATCTACAACCTGATCACGACGACCGACCCCAAGGTCCTCGGGATCATGTACCTCGTCACCACGTTCACGTTCTTCCTCATCGGCGGTCTCATGGCGCTGCTGATGCGCGCCGAGCTCGCGGTTCCCGGCCTCCAGTTCCTGTCGAACGAGCAGTTCAACCAGCTGTTCACCATGCACGGCACGGTGATGCTGCTGTTCTACGCGACACCCGTCGTGTTCGGTTTCGCCAACTTCGTACTCCCCCTGCAGATCGGCGCGCCCGATGTCGCGTTCCCACGGCTGAACGCGTTCAGCTACTGGCTGTACCTGTTCGGCGCACTGATCGCCACGGCAGGCTTCATCACCCCCGGCGGCGCCGCCGATTTCGGGTGGACCGCGTATTCGCCGCTCACCAGCATGCTGCACTCCCCCGGTGTGGGCGCAGACCTGTGGATCATGGGTCTGGCCGTGTCGGGTCTCGGCACCATCCTCGGCGGCGTCAACTTCATCACCACCGCCATCTGCCTGCGCGCACCGGGCATGACGATGTTCCGGATGCCGATCTTCACGTGGAACATCTTCATCACCGCGATCCTCGTGCTCATCGCGTTCCCGATCCTCACCGCGGCGCTGCTCGCCCTGTTCTACGACCGTCACCTGGGCGGCCACATCTACGACCCCGCGACCGGGGGAACTTTGCTGTGGCAACACCTGTTCTGGTTCTTCGGCCACCCCGAGGTGTACATCATCGCGCTGCCGTTCTTCGGCATCGTCTCCGAGATCTTCCCGGTGTTCTCGCGTAAGCCGATCTTCGGCTACAGCGGCCTCGTCTACGCCACCATCGCGATCGGCGCGCTGTCGATCGCGGTGTGGGCACACCACATGTACGCCACCGGAGCGGTGCTGCTGCCGTTCTTCTCGTTCATGACGTTCCTCATCGCCGTGCCGACCGGCGTGAAGTTCTTCAACTGGATCGGCACGATGTGGCGCGGGCAGATCACCTTCGAGTCACCCATGCTGTTCTCTCTGGGCTTCCTGGTCACCTTCCTGTTCGGTGGTCTGTCCGGCGTCATCCTCGCGAGCCCGCCGCTCGACTTCCACGTCACCGACACCTATTTCGTCGCCGCGCACTTCCACTACGTGCTGTTCGGCACCATCGTGTTCGCCACCTACGCAGGCATCTACTTCTGGTTCCCCAAGATGACCGGCCGCATGATGGACGAGCGTCTCGGCAAATGGCATTTCTGGACCACCTTCGTCGGCTTCCACACGACCTTCCTGGTCCAGCACTGGCTGGGCAACGAGGGCATGCCTCGGCGCTACGCCGACTACCTGCCGTCGGACGGGTTCACCACGCTCAACACCGTCTCGACGATCGGCGCCTTCATCCTCGGTGCCTCGACGTTGCCGTTCCTGTGGAACGTCTTCAAGAGCTACCGGTACGGCGAGGTGGTCACGGTCGACGACCCGTGGGGCTACGGGAATTCGCTCGAATGGGCGACCAGTTGCCCGCCGCCGCGGCACAACTTCACCGAGCTGCCGCGCATCCGCTCGGAGCGGCCTGCCTTCGAGTTGCACTACCCGCACATGGTCGAGCGGATGCGCGCCGAGGCGCACGTCGGCCGCGGGCACAGCGAGGACGCGGGCAAGCCGGGCTCGTTCCTCGGTGCCGGGCGCTGACCGAACCCGGTACCGGACACTGCCACCCCTGCTCAGGTTGTCGCCGTCACTCGGCTTTTTGGTCGTAGAGGTCGACCACCCAGCCGTGTTCGGTCCACGACAACTGGTCCCAGCACGCGGTGCGTTGCCGCACGTCGCCGAGGGACGGGTCGATCATGCCGATCAACGTCGTGAGGAAGGCGTCGTGTGTGACGAACACGATGGGGCCGACGTCGAACTCGACGACGAGCTCCGCGAACGCCGACTTGACCCGCTCGTTGAGGGCCTCGCGGGATTCGACTCCGGGCGCCTCGTCGACGCTGCCGAATCGATCGATCACCTCCGCCCGCACCGCGCCGTTCCACGGCCCGTAGTCGCGATCGTCGAGGCGGTCGTCGGTCAGCAGCGGCACGCCCGCGGCGTCCGCGACGGCCCGGCCCGTCGCGACCGCACGGATCAGCGGGCCGGACACGACGACGGTGGGATTGCGTTCGGCGAGCACGCGGGCGAGGCGAGCGACCTCGGCCTCCCCGGTGGGATCGAGCGGCGGGTCGCTCCTGCCGCGGATGCGCCCGTCCGCGTTGAGGACGGTTTCGCCGTGGCGGGCCAGATACACACGGTCGACTGCCGGTTTCACGCATTCTCTCCCCTCGTCGCGCACCTGCCCCTACTGTCCGCCGACGAGCGAGACCGCGCCGCGCTTTCCGTGATTCGATATGCTGTCCGGCGGCGATGGATCCCGCCGGGGCACCGTGCCCGAACCGCCCGCACCGTCCGGTGCCGGCTGATGGCTCCTTCCACTCACAGGAAGGAGTCCGTCTCGTGAACCACCACCCCACGCACGCGGTCGCGCCGCCGTTGCATGTGCGCGGACGCGCCCTCGCGGCCGTCGCCGCCGGCGGTGCGCTCGGCACCCTCGCACGCTACGGCGTCGGGCTGCTGCTGCCCACCGAACGCGGACACTGGCCGTGGGCCACGTTCTCGGTCAACGTCGTCGGCGCGTTCGTCCTGGGGGCACTGCTCGAACTGCTGGTCCGCTCGGGGACCGACTCGGGTCTGCGGCAGACGATCCGGCTCGGCGTGGGCACCGGGTTGCTGGGGGCGTTCACGACGTACAGCGCGTTCGCCGTCGACATCGACCTCCTGGTCCACGACGGCCACGCCGCGGTGGCGCTGTCGTACGCGGCTGCGACGCTCGCGGCAGGTTTCGCGGCGACGGCGCTCGGCATCGCGTGCGCTGCACGATGGGGCCGGGGGCGGAGATGACGTGGGATGCGGTGCCGTCGTGGCTCGTCGTGATGCTCGTGTGCGCTGCGGGCAGCGCGGGCGCCGTGTGTCGCTTCATGGTCGACGGCGTGGTGAAAGCCCGTGTCGGGGCGAGATTCCCGTGGGGCACGCTCGCGGTCAACGTGAGTGGTTCGCTGGTACTCGGCGTCGTCACGGGCATCGTGGTGTTCCACGACGCGGCGCCGCAGTGGCAGCAGGTGCTGGGCGTCGGATTCTGCGGCGGGTACACGACGTTCAGTACCGCGAGCTTCGAGTCGGTACGCCTGGTCCAGCAGGGTCGCGCGGCCGCGGGCGCGGCGAACGTCTTCGGCAGCGTCGCGGTCACCGCCGCGGCCGCGGCGATCGGGCTGAGCACAGATGCCGTGGCGCTGTGACCGGGAGAACCTGAAGGGAGACACCATGACTTCGCAGGACACCCTCGTCGTCGGATTCGACGGCCACGACGCGTCGATCGCGGCGCTCGAGCACGCAGCGGGCCTCGCGGCCCGGCTCGACGCCGCGGTGGTGGTCGTGCATGTGCTCGACCTCGGGGACACGCCGCTCGACCCGGATGCGGCTCGCTGGGAGCCCGACACGGCGCATCGTGTCGCGCGACTGCGGGCGCGGGTCGCGGAGATCGTGGACGCGCACGACGCGGCGTGGGCCTTCGAGGCGACCGCGGGCGACGTCGTCGACGTGCTGGTCGACCGGGCGGACGCGGTCGACGCCACGTGGATCGTGCTCGGTGCGCCGCGGCGCGGGCTGCTCGCGCGCATGGACCGGATGCTCGGTGAGGCGGTCGCCGCGCGCATCCTGACGCGCAGCGTGTCGCCGGTCGTGGTGGTGCCGAGTCCCAGCTGAGCACGCTTCCATCCAGCGGGAATACCCCCTCCCGCCGAGACGCGCACCCAGACAGTATGAGCTTCATCACAGTGCACCGGCCTGCCTGCCGGTAGTTACGGAGGAGCTCGTCGATGACCCAGCTTTCCCATCCCCCCACCAGCACGAACACCACCACGGCCGACGAGGTGGAGGTCCGCACGATCGAGGCCGCCGCGGCGCCCACCCGTTTCGCGCGCGGCTGGCACCTGCTGGGCCTGGTGCGCGACTTCCAGGACGGTGAGCCGCATCAGATCGACGTGTTCGGCACGAGCCTGGTCGTCTT
Source organism: Rhodococcus sp. HNM0569 (assembly GCF_012726205.1). Classification (GTDB taxonomy): domain Bacteria; phylum Actinomycetota; class Actinomycetes; order Mycobacteriales; family Mycobacteriaceae; genus Rhodococcus_F. The sequence goes on from NZ_JAASAE010000006.1 coordinate 188,143, forward strand.
CGAGGACAGCAAGGGCGGCCTCAACGTGCTCGACGCGTACTGCAGGCACATGGGTGGCAATCTCGCGCAGGGCACGATCAAGGGCGACGACATCGCGTGCCCGTTCCACGACTGGCGGTGGAACGGCAAGGGCAAGTGTGCCGACATCCCGTACGCGCGCCGCGTGCCCCCGCTCGCCCGCACGCGCGCGTGGACGACGCTCGAGCGCAACGGCCAGCTGTTCGTGTGGCACGACCCCGAAGGCAATCCGCCGCCCGAGGGCGTCACGATCCCCGAGATCAAGGGCTACGGTACCGACGAGTGGACCGACTGGTCCTGGAAGACGCTGCGGATCAAGGGCTCCCACTGCCGCGAGATCGTCGACAATGTCGTCGACATGGCGCACTTCTTCTACATCCACTACTCGTTCCCGCGCTACTTCAAGAACGTCTTCGAAGGGCACGTCGCGACGCAGTACATGAACTCGACCGGACGTGAAGACGTCATCTCGGGCACCAACTACGACGACCCGAACGCCGAACTGCGGTCGGAGGCGTCGTACTTCGGCCCCGCGTACATGATCGACTGGCTCGAATCGGATGCCAACGGGCAGACGATCGAGACGGTGCTGATCAACTGCCACTACCCGGTATCGAACAACGAATTCGTGTTGCAGTACGGCGCGATCGTCAAGAAGCTCCCGGGCCTGTCCGACGAGGAGTCCGAGGGCATGGCGGCGCAGTTCGCCGAGGGCGTGCAGCTCGGCTTCGAGCAGGACGTCGAGATCTGGAAGAACAAGGCGCCCATCGACAATCCGCTGCTGTCCGAGGAAGACGGCCCGGTCTACCAGCTGCGCCGCTGGTACCAGCAGTTCTACGTCGACGCCGCGGACGTCACCGACGACATGACCGCGCGATTCGAGTTCGAGATCGACACGACGCGCGCCGTCCAGAGCTGGCAGAAGGAAGTCGCCGAGAACCTCGCCGCACACGAAGAACTCGGTGCTGCGCAGTAGCGCGTCCGAACCGGCAGCACCCGCTACCTCCTCGAATTCCCCCGCACGAACGAAGGAACACCCATGAGTTACGAAGTGATGGCTCGTATCGACGCGCTGGCCGACGAGTTGTTCGTCGAGGGCGAGGAGGCCGAGCGCCTCGGCCGTGTCGCCGACGACACGACGAAGAAGATGAAGGAAGCCGGCGCGATCAAGATGCTCCAGCCGAAGGAGTACGGCGGCTTCGAGTCGCACCCGCGCGAGTTCGCCGAGACGGTGATGCGGCTGGCGTCGCTCAATCCGTCGGCGGGGTGGGTGCACGGCATCGTCGGCGTGCACCCGTGGCAGCTCGCCTTCGCCGATCCTCGTGTCCAGGCCGAGGTGTGGGGCGACGACGACAACACGTGGATGGCGTCGCCGTACATGCCCGGCGGCCTGTGCATCCCGGTCGACGGCGGCTACACCTTCTCGGGCCGCTGGCAGTTCTCGTCCGGTACCGACCACTGCGACTGGGCCTTCCTGGGTGCGCTCGCGTGCAATGCCGACGGGACACCCGAGAATCCTCCGCGGATGCTGCACGTCGTCATTCCGCGCAGCGACTACCGGATCATCGAGGACTCGTGGGACACGATGGGTCTGCGCGGCACCGGTTCGAAGGACGTCGTCGTCGAGAACGCGTTCGTGCCGGACTACCGGGTGATGGACTGCGACGAGGTGATCGACGGCACCGCCGTCCGCAATTACGGACGCACCGAGACGCTGTACCTGATGCCGTGGTCGAACATGTTCCCGCTCGGCATCACCTCCGCGGTGCTCGGCATCGCGGAGGGAATGTTGCGGCACGCCAACGAATACCAGGCCGAGCGCATCAACGCGCAGGGCACGCGGATCAAGGACGACCCGTACACCTTGTTCGCGATCGGCGAGGCCACCGCCGACCTTCAGGGCGCGCGCGACACCCTGCTCGCGAACGTCGACCGGATGTGGGATCTGGTGGACGCGGGCAGGACGCCCACCTTCGAGCAGCGGGCGATCGGCCGGCAGACGCAGGTGCAGGCGGCGTGGCGCGCGGTGAACGCGATCGACCGGGTCTACCCGCGCTGCGGCGGCAACGCACTGCGGATGGACAAGCCGTTGCAACGGTTCTGGCGGGACGCACACGCCGGTCTGCACCACGCGATCCACGTGCCCGGCACCGTGTTCCACGCGGCGACGCTGAGCACTCTCGGCGCGGAGCCCGAGGGCCCGCTCCGCTCGATGATCTGACTCCTCTCCCCCTCTCACACGGAAGACGCATTCGCCATGACCGATCTGAAAGCTCTCGGCTACGTCAAGATCCAGACCACCGACCTCGAACGATGGCGCACCTTCGCATTCGACGTCCTCGGCTTCGCGGAAGGCACCGGCCCTGACGAGAACGCGCTGTACCTGCGCATGGACGAGCGTGCCGCGCGCATGGTCGTCGTTCCCGGCGACACCGACGAGGTGATCGCGGTGGGCTGGGAGGTGCGCGACCACGCGGCCCTGCAGAACGTGCGCGAGGCCGTCGAGCGCGCGGGCGTCGCGGTCAAGCCGCTGTCACTCGACGAGGCCGATGCGAGGCGCGTCGAGGAAGTGATCACCTTCCAGGATCCGAACGGCACGACGCTCGAGGTCTTCCACGGCGCCGTGCTCGACCACAGCCCCGTCGTGACGCCTTTCGGCTCACGGTTCGTGACCGGTTCGCAGGGTCTCGGTCACGTGGTGCTGCCCGTGCTGGACCCGAACGCGTCGTTCGAGTTCTACACGGATGTACTGGGCTTCCTTCCGCGCGGCGCATTCCGCATCCCGGCACCGCCGGAGTTCGGTCCGGTGCGCATCCGCTTCCTCGGGATCAACGAGCGGCACCACAGCCTCGCGCTGTGCCCGGCCCCGCACGGCGGGGCACCGGGTCTGATCCACGTGATGGTCGAGGTCGACACGCTCGACGCGGTCGGCCAGGCGCTCGATCGCGTCGCGAAGGACGGCTTCTCGCTGTCGTCGACGCTCGGCAGGCACACGAACGACAAGATGGTGTCGTTCTACGTGCGCGCTCCCGGCGGGTGGGACATCGAGTTCGGCACGGACGGCATGAAGGTCGACGAGGCGCACTACAGCGCCGAGGAGATCACGGCGGACAGCTACTGGGGCCACGACTGGTCGGGCAGCGAGCCGCTCGCCGCGATGTGACCCGAAATCGAACCGGCGGGTAACCCGGTTCGACGTGCACGAACCCCGCGACCGTAAAACGGTCGCGGGGTTTTTTTCGTGATCCACTTCACAATCACGTCGGCACGTGGGACTATTCCTAATCGAAATACCCATGTCAGGGCGATAGCTCCGCTCGCCCGCATGCCAGGACTTCGTGAGGAGATCCCATGACACCGTCGTCGCCGTTCCCCACCGCAGTTTCCGAGACACCCGCCGTTCCCGGGCCACCCGCAGCCCCCCACGCCCCTGTCTCCGCGCCCACCGCCGTTCTCGAACGCGTGTCGTCGGTTCTCGACGCGTTCGACGGTCCGGGCCGGCTCACGCTGTCCGACGTCGTGCGCCGCACCGGACTGCCACGCTCGTCGGCGCACCGGATGCTCGACCAGCTCGTCCAGATGCGCTGGCTGCGCCGCGAAGGCCGCGACTACGAGCTCGGGATGCGGCTCGTCGAGCTCGGCTCGCTCGCCGTCCACCAGGACCGGCTGCACGCCGCGGCCATCCCGACGCTCAACGAACTGCACCGGGTGACCGGTTACGTCGTGCATCTCGCGGTGCTCGACGGCCCCGACATCGTCTATCTCGAGAAGATCGGCGGCCGCTTCAGCAGCGTCGTCCCCACCCGCATCGGGGCACGCAGGCCGGCCCGACGCACCGCAGTGGGCAAGGCACTGCTCGCCGGATCGGCCGCCGTGGCGCACGACCAGGAACTCCTGCGCGTCCACGATCGCGGTGTCGCATTCGAAAAAGAGGAATCGGTACGGGGTTTCGGATGCGTCGGCGCCCCGGTGGGGCCTGCGGACGCCCCCGTCGCGGCGATCTCCGTGTGCGGCCCGGTCGCGCACATGGTGTTCGACCATCGGCTCGCGGGCCCGGTGCGCATGGCGGCGGCCGAGATCTGGCGCGCGTACGAGACGAGCCGCGTCCACGTGACGCCGACGATGCAACGTCGCAGTGCCTGGCCCGCCCGTGCGGGTGCGCGCACCCCCGCCTAGTGGTTCACGACCCGGTCGCGCGCTCGTGCGCGGAGACATCGCGCACGACGTCCTCGACGCTGCGCCAGTGACCCGGCTCCACGGGCAGCGGCATCCCGGCGGCGTCGGTGCGTTCGACGGCCGCAAAACCGGCCGCGGCGTCGTCGATGTCGTCGAGCAGGCGGCGTGCGAGGTCGATCTCGGCTTCGAAGTAGCGCACCGACCACAGCAGGCTCAGCCGTGGATACGACCACGACGGCTCGCGGGACGAGTGGTCGTAGTGCAACTGTGCACGCCTGCGCAAGTCGTCGATGTTGTCGATGTGCGCGGCCACGAGTTCCTTGAGCCGTTCGGGATCACTCAGGTGACCCATCCAGATACGCAGCAGCACACTGTGCTTGAGCACCGGAATCTCGACGGGTGCGTCGCGCGACCACGCCTGCACGGCCGCGATGCCGTCGGGCGTGATCGCGTAGACGCGCCTGCCGCGCACGCCGGCCTCGGCGATCTTGCGCGAGCGCACGAGCCCGAGCGACTCGAGTTTCTTGAGTTCGCTGTAGACCTGACTGACCGACGGACTCCAGTAGAAGAAGCCGACACTCCAGTCGGCCCACTTCTTCGCGTCGTTGCCCGAGAGCTCCTCGCCGAACGTGAGCATGCCAAGGACCGCCCAGCTCGTCGCGGGCAGCGCGGGGTACGTGAGCTCGGGTTCCGGCGCGGATTCGGACACGGGAAAAGCCTAACAACCGGTTACCGTGACGCGGGTTCACCGGCATCGCAGTGCCCACTCAGTGGCACTTTCCTGCGATTTCGTCCAGCCGAGTCCCGCTGCACGGGATTGCCGCCGACACGGTGCACGGGCGGGCGATAGCTTCCGCCCATGACTGCAGCCGACACCTTTTCGCCCGAAGCACTCCGTTCCGCCGTCGTGCGCTATCTCGACGCCGTCGCGAGCGGCGACCCGGCTGCGATCGGCGCGCTGTACGCGCCGGACGCGACCCTCGAGGACCCGGTCGGCAGCGAGCCCCGGCAGGGGCGCGAGGCCATCACCGAGTTCTACGGCGCGATCGCGAACGCGAAGGTGACCTACGAACTGTTCACCCTGCGCGCCGCCGGGAACAGCGCCGCATTCCACTTCCGCATCGCCACCGAGGCGGGCGGGCGGACCTTCGTCGTCGAGCCGATCGAGACGATGACCTTCGACGCCGACGGGCTGATCACGAGCATGCGCGCGTACTGGGCTCCCGGCGACATGCAGCAGGGATGACGCCATGACCATGCAATCGGTCACGTGCCGCACGTGCGGTAACCGTGTGCTCGCCGAGAAGTACAGCGAGGAGCACACGAGCGTGCAGTGGCTCGCCGACAGCGAGCGCGTGTGCGCCGAGTTCTCGGCGCGCACGTCGCTCGGCGAGACGGACGCGAGCCGCCCGACGTGCACCGCACTGCGCGATTCGATCGACGCCGAGGTCGCCGAGGGCAAGCTCGTCCTCACCACCCGCAGCTACCCGGTGCCCGGCCGGCTCGAATAGCCGCCCACCGGCATCCATCAGTCCATCCGCTCCACGTCGACCCAGAGGAAACTCGACCATGACGAAGGCTCCCGACGTCCTCGAACCCGCCACTCTCGGCCCGATCACGCTGCGCAACCGCATCCTCAAGGCGGCGACATTCGAGGGGCGCACGCCCGGCGCGCTGGTGAGCGACGACCTGATCGAGTACCACCGTGCGCCCGCGGCGGGCGGCGTCGGCATGACGACGGTGGCGTACTGCGCGGTGGCCCCGGAAGGACGCACCGAGGGCAACCAGATCTGGATGCGCCCCGAAGCGGTACCGGGTCTGCGACGGCTGACGGATGCGGTGCACGCGGAGGGCGCGGCGGTGTCGGCGCAGATCGGCCACGCGGGCCCGGTGGCGAACGAAAAGCTCACCGGTTACCCGGCTCTCGCGCCCACTCGCGCGTTCAGCCCGCTCAGCATGCGACCGATTCGCACCGCGACCCTCGACGACATCGAACGCATCCGGCTCGCGCACGGCACTGCGGCCGAACTCGCGATCGAGTCGGGCTTCGACGCGGTCGAGATCCACTTCGGTCACAACTATTTCGCGAGCTCGTTCCTGAGCCCCAAACTCAATCGGCGCAAGGATCACTACGGCGGCTCGCTCGAGAACCGGGCGCGGCTCGTGCGCGAGACCGCGCGGACGGTCCGCGAGACGGTCGGCGACCGCATCGCGATCCTCGCGAAGCTCAGCATGGACGACGGCGTACCGGGTGGCTTCTGGATCGACGAGGCGATCCAGGTCGCGAAGTGGCTCGAGGAGGACGGCAGCCTCGACGCGATCGAGCTGACGATCGGCAGCTCACTGCTCAACCCGATGTACCTGTTCAAGGGCGCCGCCCCCGTCCACGATTTCGCGAACGTGATGCCGCAGCCGCTCAAGGCGGGCATCCATCTCGCCGGCGGCATGTTCCTGCGCGAGTACCCCTACGAGCCGCTGTTCATGCTGGAGAAGGCCCGGCAGATCCGAGATGCGGTGTCGATGCCGCTCGTACTGCTCGGCGGCGTCACCGACCGCGCGGGCATGGACACCGCGATGGCGGAGGGTTTCGAGTTCGTCGCGATGGCGCGCGCCCTGCTGCGCGAACCGGATCTGATCAACCGGATCGCGAAGGAGTCGGACACGAAGTCGCTGTGCATCCACTGCAACAAGTGCATGCCGACGATCTACACGGGGGCACGATGCGTCCTCGTGGACCCGGCGTGACCCCGGGTTCGGTCGGCCCCGGCTCACGCGTGCGCGGGCACGCGTAGCCGCACCGCCCACCGCCGCACCAGACAGTGCGGCCTCCGACTGCAGTTCCACGACATCGCAGCCGCGACCGCCACCAGCACCGCGGCCGCGATGCCCACCGCAGGCGACAGTTCCTGCGCCAGGACGACCGACGCCATCGCGAGGACGAACCAGCCGAAGCCCTTGCGTAGCGCGTCGGAGTCGACACGCGCGGTGAGCCGTCCACCCACCAGGGCGCCGGCCACCGCGGCCGCGGTCACCGCACCGGCGAGCGGCCAGTCGATCGACACGGCGGACAGGTGGCCCGCGAAACCGGCGAAGGTGTTCATCGCGATCACCACGAGCGACGTGCCGACGGCGACAGGCATCGGGAGTCCGCCGAGCAGTGCGAGCGCGGGCACGACGAGGAAGCCGCCGCCCGCACCGACGAGGCCCGTGATCAGGCCGACGGCCACTCCCAGCAGCAGGATCGTCGCGGTCGACGGCACGGATCGCCGCGTCGCGGTTCGGCGCCCGCGCAGCATCCCGACGGCGGTCGCGATCATCATCACGGCGAATGCGAGGAGCAGCACCGTGTCCGGCACGACGCGGGACACGAGACCGCCGGCGAGTGCTCCGATCGTGCCGGCGAGGCCGAACAACAGCCCGGTGCGCCATCGCACCCGGCCCGCGCGAGCGTGCGACACCGCGCCGACGACGCTGGTGACGCCGACGACGAGCAGCGACGTCGCGATCGCGTCGTCCACGGCCATGCCCGCGACGTACGCCAGCAGCGGGATCGTGAGGATCGAACCGCCGCCGCCGAGCAGGCCGAGCGAGACTCCGACCAGCATCGCGAGCACGACGGTCAGCGCCAGCACATTCACTCCTCCCTCGATGGGCGATCCTTGAAGGACGATCACACCCCTGGGGGTATGTCTTGCTACCATGGTAGACATACCTACAGGGGTATACCGATCCCACCCGGAGAGGAGACATGATGTTGCTGGTCGAGCAGTACTACCTCGAGTGCCTGTCGCACGCGTCCTACCTGATCGGCGACTCCACCACCGGCCGCGCGATCGTGGTCGACCCGCGCCGCGACGTCACCGACTATCTCGACGACGCCACACGCCACGGCCTGACCGTCGAGGGCGTCGTCAACACGCACTTCCACGCCGACTTCGTGTCCGGGCACCTCGAGCTGGTCGACGCCACCGGCGCGTGGATCGGTTTCGGCGAGGCCGCCGAAACCGAGTACCCGATCCGCCGGCTCGTGCACGGCGAGCACCTGTCGCTCGGCGAGGTCGACCTCGAGATCCTCTCGACGCCCGGCCACACGTGGGAATCGATCTCGGTGGTCGTGCGCGAACGCGCGGGCGCCGCGCCCACCGCGGTCCTCACCGGCGACTCGCTGTTCATCGGTGACGTCGGCCGACCCGACCTCGCCAATCTGAGCGAGTCGGCCGATGCGGACGAGAGCACACGTGATCTGGCCCGCGCGATGTACCGCACGATCCACGACACCCTCTTGGCGCTGCCCGACGCGACCACCGTCATGCCCGCACACGGCGCGGGCTCGTCGTGCGGCAAGAACCTGTCGACCGAACTCACCTCGACGATCGGCGAGCAGCGTCGCACCAATCCGTCCGTGCAGGCCATGCCCGAGGACGAGTTCGTCGCGATGCTCACGGCGGGGCAGCCCGCGGCGCCCACCTACTTCTCGTCCGACGTCGCGATGAACAAGGCCGTGCACCCGCTGTTCTCGGCGAGCAGAGACATCGACGAGCTCACGCCCGGCCGGGTGCGCGATGCCCTCGCCTCCGGCATCCGGGTGGTGGACGCCCGTAGTGTCGACGATTTCGCCGCGGGGCATCTGCGCGGCAGCGTCAACGTCGGCTTCGACGGCCGTTTCGCCGAAACCGGCGGCATGGTCGCGGAGGTCGGGGCGCCGCTCGTCCTCGTCACCTACCCGGGCGAAGCCCGCCACGCCGCGCTGCGCCTCGCCCGCATCGGTTCGGACAACACGATCGGCCACCTCACGGTCGGCCGCGACGGCCGCTTCCCCGATGCCCTCGCCGACCTCGTCCAGCCCGCCCGGCGCACCACGGTCGCCGAACTCGAGGCGCTGCTCGCCGCCGACGCGGTCACGCTCGTCGACATCCGCAATCCGGGCGAGCGCGAGCTCGGCACGATCCCCGACGCCGTCGCGATACCGCTCGCACAGCTGCACGCACGGCTGGGCGCCGTGCCCGCGGACAAGCCGATCGTCGTGCACTGCGCGGGCGGCTGGCGCTCGAGCGTCGCGGCGTCGCTGCTGCGTGCGCACGGCTTCGACGGCGTCACCGATCTGCTCGGCGGGTACAGCGCGTGGGCCGACGCCCACGTGCCGGCCTGATCCCACTCACCCCGCTCCCCCGCTTTTCCCGAAAGGACCCTCACCATGTGCTATCCCGTCGCGTGCTCCCGATGCGGCAAGACCGGCTGGGGCGGCTGCGGCCGCCACGTCGACGCCGTGATGGCGGGCGTGCCCGCGGCTCAGCGGTGCACGTGCACCGACGAACCGCAGCCGCGCCGCGGGCTCATCCGGTCGCTGTTCGGACGCTGAGTTTTCGCGCCGCGCGGCGTGCACCGCGGGCTACCCTCGGGAGATGACCACGATCGCCGTCGTCGGCGCCACCGGGTACACGGGCCGGCACCTCGTCTCGGAAGCAGTGTCACGCGATTTCGACGTCATCGCCGCAGCACGCGACGTGTCGTCGGTCGAGCCGGGCGAACACGTCACGACGCGAAGCGGCACCCTGTACGACACCGATTTCGTCGACGCCCTCGCGCGTGACTCCGACGCGCTCGTCGTCGCCGTGCCCGGCCGCGAGCTCGACGGCCGCAGCCTGTACGAGGCGATCAGCGACATCGCCGAGGCCACGGCGCGGCACCAGATCCGGCTCGGCGTCGTGGGCGGTGCGGCGTCGCTGCACGTCTCCCCCGGCGGGCCACGCCTGATCGACACCGCCGATTTCCCGGCGGAATACCTACCCGAGGCACGCGGCATGTACGCCGTGCTCGTCGAACTCGAACGCACCCTCGAGCACGTCGACTGGTTCTACGTGAGCCCGTCCGCCGAGTACGGCGCCTACGCCGATCCTCCCGCGCGCGGCACCTACCGGCTCGGCGGCAATGTACTGCTCACCGAGCCGGACGGGACGTCGAGCATCGCGGGTGCGGATTTCGCGAAGGCGTTCGTCGACGAGATCGAGAACCCGACGCACTTCCGCGAACGGTTCACCGTCGGCTACTGACGCTCAGCGCTGGGTGCTGCCCGCGTCGACCGGGAGCGCGACGGCGGTGACGTAGCGGGCTTCGTCCGACGCGAGGAAGAGCGCGGCGTTCGCGACGTCGACGGGTTCGATCCACGGGATCGGCAGCATGTTCATCGTGGTCGCTGCCTCGGCGAACTCGTCGCGGGTGGGGTCGGCCAGATCGGGCCGGAACTTGGCGCGCACCGCCGGATTCTGGATCATGGCGGTGTCGACATTCGTCGGGTGCACCGAATTGACGCGCACATGATGCGGCGCGAGTTCCCTTGCAAGTGAACGCATCAGACCGACGACACCGTGCTTCGCGGCCGTGTAGTGCGCGACCCCCACGAGGCCGCGAAGGCCTGCGATCGAGCTCGTGAGGATCATCGCGCCGCCGCCGCGGTCGATCAGATGTGGCGCCGTCGTCGTGCACGTGTGCCACACGCCGGTGAGATTGACGTCGAGCATCGTGCGCCACGACTGCTCGTCGAGTTCGAGCGCGGGAGCGGACGACGTGATGCCCGCAGTCGCACACACGATGTCGAGGCCGCCGAGCGCCGCGACCGCGGAGTCGACCGCGTCCCGCAGCGCGTCCCGGTCCCGCACGTCGACGACGTGCGCCTCGACCTTCGCGCCGAACGCCGCGGCGGCCCTGGCCGTCTCGTCGAGATCCTGTCGCGTGGCGGGCGGCGTCACGGTCGTCTCGACCGGCCCGCACAGGTCGAGCGCGACGACGTCCGCGCCTTCCTGCGCGAACCGCAGCACCTGTGCACGGCCGATCCCCCGTGCCGCACCCGTCACCAGCGCGACCTTGCCCGCGACGCGACCGGGCCTGTTCGTGTGCGCTTCCGTCCCCGTTTCCACAGCAGCCATGACGACACGGTAGGAATCGAGTCGGTCCGGCGGACACCCTGTCTCCCACCAGGTGGGCGGGACACCGGACGAATTCGCATCCCGGCGAACGTGGCTGTACCGCGCGCGGCCGTGATGTGGCATCTTGTGCCTGACATCGTGGGCGCTCGCCCTGCTCGATGCGCACTCCGCCCGCGTCCGCCGGGCGGCGAAGAGAACGGGAGTAGCCGGTGCGAGGCTGGTCGTGGAGGGCTGCGACGCTGGTCGCGGTGATCGGGACGAGTGTGTGCAGCGTCGTGGTTCCGGCTGCGGCTCGACCCGCGCCCGAACCGGTTCCCGCCGAACCGCAGTGCGTCGGCGCGAACGACGCGACGCTCGGCGCGGTGTTCGATGCGGTGCTCGACACCGCGCTGCCGATCCTGCCCGCCGAGTTCCACGATGTCGTGCCGCAGCTGCGCGACGAGGCACACACCCGCATGGAGCAGGCGCGCGTGTCGATGCTGTCGGTCTCGAACCCGCGCCGCACCCTCTCCGACGACCCGGAGGCGGGCGTCAACACCACCAACGATCCCGTCGCGACGTACGTCGTGACGCAGCTGATGAACGTGCGCGACGGCGTCGCCGCACAGTCGATCCCGGTCGAGAGGCTCACCCTCGGGCAGGCGATCGAGACGGCATACTTCCTCATCTACACCACGACCCTCGTGCCGACGACGATCGTCGCGGGGATGATCCCGTCGATCGGTCAGGTCGCTCCGGGCGTCAGCGTCGGCACCTTGATCAAGCTGCCGCTGCAGCTAGGTGTGTTCGGCTTCAAGGCGATCTACCGGGCGACGCAGAGCACGCTCGAGCGTGGGTGTGTCGCCGATGCCGGCTCCGATCGCCTGGACGGAGCGGGCGAGCCGGATGCCGCTACCGACAACGGGTTCCGCGCGTCGCCCCTCGTCGAGGAACTCGCGGCGACCCTCGCGGTGTCGGACGGCACGTGCGCGCCGGTGTCGGACATGACGCTTTCGCGCGTCGTCGACCGCACCGTGAGCTACCTCGAAACCACTGCCCCCGACGCCGCGGCCCGCACACAGGCCACCGATATGGGTTACCGGTTACGCTGGGCGGCAGCCAATCTCATGGTGCCGTCGAATCTGATCCCGGAGAACCCCGACGACTTCGACACGATCGAATCGGTGCTCTCGCTCGCGCTCGGCTTCGTGCCCTACGTCGGCGGCGCCGCCACCGACGCGCTGATCGGGCTCACCGACAACCTGATCGAGCAGAAGGGCGACGTCGGGCTCGTGCCGCTCGGCGAGCTCACCGTGGACAAGTCGCTCACCGCCGCACGGTATGCGTACTCGCTCACCACGCAGGTGATGCAGCTCGCGTGGGGCCAGGTCACGGTCTCGCTGGCAGACGCCGTCACCGGTGAGACCATGGAAACCGACGTGTCGGTCAACCCGTTCAGCTTCCTGCCGTCGCCGTTCCCGCTGATCAACGCGCCCAACCTCTACGGTCTCGCGACCTACCACCGCGTGCTGCGGTCGGTGTGCCTGAGCGAGGATCGTGTGCCGGAGCCGGCCGAGCTCACACCTTCTGCGTGAGTCCCGCGTCGATCACGAGCTGACTGCCGGTCATGTAGCGCGACTCGTCGGACGCGAGGAAAAGCACCACATTGCTCACGTCCTCCGGGGCGATCCACGCCACCGGCAGCAGGTTTCGCGACGCGAGGACGGCTGCCGCGTCAGCCTCGGTGGGGTCGTCGAGGCCGGGGCACAGGTTCGCGAACGTGCGCTCGTTGAGGATCATCGGCGTCGCGACCGAGCCGGGGTGCACGGTGTTCACCCGGATCGAGCGCGCGCCCAGCTCGTTCGCGAGGGTGCGGGCCAGCCCGACGACGCCGTGCTTGGCGGCGCTGTAGTGGGACGCCGTGGGAATCGCCTTGATCCCCGCGGTCGAGCTGACGATCACGACCGACCCACCCGCATCCGTCATGTGCGCGACTCCCGCCTGCACCGTGTGCCACACACCGGTGAGGTTGACGTCGAGCGAACGCGCCCACACCGCCGGGTCGATGGTCCACGACGGTCCCGGGGTGTCGTACACGCCTGCGTTGGCGATCACCGCGGTGAGCCGACGGCCCAGCGCGGTCACCGCGCCGTCGACGGCGGTGCGCAGCGCGTCGCCGTCGCTCACGTCCGCGGCGGCGGTGACACACGCGCGACCGGTCGCGCGGACCGCGTCGGCAGTCGCGGCGAGGGCGGCGTCGTGGGCGAGGTCGAGCGCGACGACGTCGGCCCCCTCCTCGGCGAGACGGATACAGTGCGCCCGCCCCATGCCGCCACCCGCGCCGGTGACCAGTACCGCGCCGCCTGCCATCCGCGCCATCGCGCAACCCCTCTCGCTGTCGGTTCGTGACCTTCCGGAAGGTAGCTGCGGCGGCGCGGCCCCGGTACGGGGTCCTCCCGCCGGACGGGACAGCGCACCGGGATTGACGTCCTCCCGGCCGTGAACGACCAGGATTCCTACAGCGGCACGGTGCGCCGCTTCGGTGGGTTCCTGTTTCACTGGGACGTGCCTTCCGCTACGCGGCAGGACTTACGGTCCCTCCACAGGCGTTTCGTTTCTCCGCCCGTCCGGCGGCGAGAATGTTCTTCGCAGCGTTCAGGTCGCGGTCGTGGACCACGCCACACGCTGTGCACTGCCACTGTCGGACCGACAACGGCTTCGGTCCGTCGACCACTCCGCACGCCGAGCAGGTCTGGGACGACGGGAACCAGCGGTCGATCTTCACGAAGGTCCGCCCGTATCTGCGGGCTTTCTCCTCGAGCATCCGGATGAACATGCCCCACCCGGCGTCGTGTACCGACTTCGCCAACCGAGTGCGCGCCAGCCCCGACACCGCCAGGTCTTCGACGTACACCGCTTGGCTGTCGCGGATGATCGCCGTGGACTGCTGGTGCGCGAAGTTGCGACGCGGATCGGCCACCTTGGCGTGCGCCTTGGCGACACGCCGGCGCGCCTTGGCCCGGTTGCTCGACCCCTTCTCCTTGCGGGAAAGGGTCTGCTGCGCCTTGCGGAGCGTGCGCTCCGCACGCCGCAGAAACCTCGGCGACGTGATCGTTTTGCCATCCGACAGGACAGCGAACGTGGTGAGCCCCAGGTCGATACCGACCTCGGAATCGACTTCGGCCAGTGGAGCCTGGTCGACCTCGACGACGAAACTCGCGAAGTACCGGCCCGCAGAGTCCTTGATGATCGTCACCGACGACGGGTCGGACGGCAGATCCCTCGACCACGCCACCTTCAGCTCGCCGATCTTCGCGACATACAGCTTCCGGTTCCGGCGGATCGAGAATCCGTTGCGCGTGAGCCGGAGCGACTGCTGGTTGTCCTTGCGGGACCGGAACCGCGGCGCACCGACCCTGCGGCCCCTGCGTTTGCCGGACATCGAGTCGAACCAGTTCCGGTACGCGCGCCGCGCATCTTGGCAGGCCTGCACCAGCACTACCGACGCCACCTCGGCCAGCCACGCCCGCTGTGGAGTCTTCTTCGCTGCGGTGACTACCTGTTTCTGTACGTCGGTGTCCGCGAGCTTCACCCCGGCCTCGTATGCGTCCTGCCGGGCGCGCAGTGCATCGTTGAATACCACCCGCGCACACCCGAACGACCGGGCCAGCATGTCCTGCTGGCCGGGCGTCGGGTAGACGCGGAACTGGTATCGCAACTGCACAGGCAAACCCTATTCCTGACCACCGACACACTTGATGCGCTAACCCGGCCCTGAAGGACCGGGCTTGCGCGCTACGTTCTCCGGTCAGAGTTCGCGGACCATCGTCACTTGACGGACCCGGGCCCCGCGGAATCGCAGACCAGGTACGGCTGCCTCGCTCCCGTATGCCCGGAAACCCATGCGTTCGAAAAAGGCGACGCCACGGGCATTCTCCCGCAAGGTCTGCAGGTGACAGCCCGGCGAGCCGAGCCAACGCAGCCGGTCGAGCCATGCCTCCATCAGCGCGTCGGCAGCGCCCGTGCCACGTGCTTCCTCCGCGACGTCGATGTGCAGGTGCGCGGGCCATCGGGGATCGACGAAGTCGCCGGCAACCGGCACGCGGCGCACCGCGTCGCGGAGCGCATCGACACCGCTGCGCAGGAAGAAGCGCATCGCGGTCGGCCGGAGGAACGGCTTGTACCGCGCGAACGCCGCCTGCATGCGCGCGCTCTCGGTGGGAAACGCCGCAGTGTCGACACACCCGGCGAGGTATCCGACCAGTTCTCCGTCGAGGACCGCAACGAAGAACGACTCGGGCTCGAGCTCGACGTACGGGAACAGGTAGATCGCGGCCTCGGACTCCGGGTCGCCCCACAGCGACGCGGTCGGTGAGCCCGCGCCCACCGTCGGGTACAGCACGGCGAGCGCCGCGCTGTCGTCGTCACGATACGGTCGGACCTCGAGGGCGGCCATCGCGGTCAGCCGTCGCGACGACGGTTGCGCGGTTGCCACACCACGATCGAGTTGCTGCGCGGGATGGTGGCGGGCAGCCGGTTGTAGGTGGCGTGGACCTGCGCGATCTCGTGTGCGAGCTCGGACACCTTGCGCTGCAGCTCTTCCACCTGCGTGGTGAGTTCGATGATGCGTTTGATGCCGGCGAGGTTGACGCCCTCGTCCTGCGACAGCCGCTGCACCTCGCGCAGCAGCGCGACATCGCGCGGCGAGTAGCGGCGCCCGCCACCCGCCGTGCGGTGCGGCGTGACCAGACCGAGCCGGTCGTAGTTGCGCAACGTCTGCGCATGCATGCCCGCGAGTTCCGCGGCCACCGAGATCACGAAGATCTGCGCGTCGGGGTCGACGTCACGAGGGTTCTTCGGCTGCTCGTTCATCACACACCTGCCCACCCGGACCTGGGGTCGAATCCGCTGGCCTGCTCGGCCTCGAGGTACTCACGCAATGCCGCGACGGCGTCGTCGGACAGATTCTGCGGCACCGCCACCTTGACGGTGACCAGCAGGTCGCCCGCGGTGCCGGACTTCTTCGGCACACCGCGCCCGCGGACCCGCAGCACACGGCCGTCCGCGGTACCCGCCGGGATCTTCACGCCGACGCGTCCTTCGAGCGTCGGCACCGACACCGTCGTCCCCAGCACGAGTTCGCCGTAGCCGACCGGAACGGTGACCGTGAGGTTGTCGCCGTCGCGGCCGAACACCTTGTCGGGACGCACCCGCACCGTGACGTAGAGGTCACCCGACGGCGCCCCACGCAGCCCTGCCTCGCCCTGACCGGCGAGACGGATCTTCTGCCCGTCGCTCACACCGGGGGGCACTCGCACCGTGATGGTGCGGGTGCGGTTGGTGACTCCGTTGCCGTGGCACACCTCGCACGGCTCGTCGATGATCGAGCCGGTGCCGCGGCACTCGTCGCACGGCTCGCTGAAACCGAATGCGCCCTGATTGCGGTTGATCACGCCTGCACCGTTGCAGCGCGGGCACACGCGCGGGCTCGTCCCCGGCTTGGCACCGCTGCCGTGGCAGTTCGTGCACGCCGACGGGCTCGTGAGCCGCAGCGGCACGGTGACGCCGAGCGTCGCTTCGCGGAAGTCGAGGGTGGTGTCGGTTTCAACGTCGCTGCCGCGGCGCGGCCGAGTCGACGTCGTGCGGCCACCGGCGCGGTTGCCGAACAGGCCGCCGAAGATGTCGCCGAGACCACTGTCGCCGCCCGCGCCGCCGCCGCCGAAGAGGTCGTTGATGTCGAAGCCGCCCGCACCACCGAAGCCGCCGGATCCGGGGTCGAATCCGCCACCACGCGAGCCGAATCCACCGCTCGCGAACAGTGCACGCGCGTCGTCGTACTCCTTGCGCTTGGCCGGATCCGACAGCACCGCGTGCGCTTCGCTGACGGCCTTGAACCGGTCCTCGGCGGCGGTGTCCCCCGGATTGGCGTCCGGGTGCAGGTCACGCGCGAGCTTGCGATACGCCTTCTTGATGTCGTCCTGGGATGCGTCGGACGAGACGCCCAGCTCCTTGTAGAAGTCCTTCTCGATCCACTCCCGTTGGCTCACTGGGCGCCTCCTCCTTCCGCTGTTATTTCTGTTCGCCGGTGGCGGTGGCACCGCCGGTGTCGGGCCGATCGGTCACGGCCACCATCGCGTGCCGGAGCACGCGGTCACCGAACGTGTAGCCCTTGCGCAACACCGCGCCGAGTACCGGATCGCTGCCCTCGCCCTCGTGCTGCACCGCTTCGTGCAACTCGGGGTCGAATGCGTCGCCCTCGGCACCGAACTCGGCGAGACCGAGACCACCGAGCGCTGCCGTCAGCTTGTCGGCGATGGCCTTCATCGGCCCGTCGTCGAGGTCGCCGTGCGCCCGCGCGCGATCGAGATCGTCGAGGATCGGCAGCAGCTGTTCGGCGACGGACGCCTTGCCGCGTGCCGCCTGCTCGAGCTTCTCCTTGTCGGTGCGCCTGCGGTAGTTGGTGTACTCGGCCTGCAACCGCTGGAGGTCGGCGGTGCGTTCGGCGAGCGCGATCGCCTCGGGAGACTCGGCGGCCTCCTCGGTGATCTCCTCCGCCTCGTGCACGGCGCCGGTGTCCTCGTTGTCCAACTGCGCATCGCTGTTCGACTGCGCAGCGCTGTTCGACTGCGCATCGTCCAGTTGCGATTCCACCTGTTCGTACCCTGCGTCGTCCGAGCCGGGGGCCGGCCGATCCTGGCCGGCCGGCTCCCGCACTTCACCGGTTTCCGGGTCGATCTTCCGCTTGTCCACGAAAGAAACCGGTTCGTTCTCGGACCGATCCGAGGTCACTTCTTCTCCGAATCGTCGGGCTCGTCCACGACCTCGGCGTCGACGACGTCGTCGGCACCACCCGTGGCCGCGCCCTCGCCGTCACCGGCTGCGCCTTCCTGCTGCGACGCTTCGTAGATCGCCTGGCCGAGGGCCTGCGACTCGGTCGACAGCTTCTCGACGGCGGTCTTGACTGCAGCGATGTCGCTGCCCGCGAGGGCGTCCTTGACGTCCTTGACCGCGGCCTCGACCTTCTCCTTGACCTCGCCGGAGACCTTGTCCTCGTTGTCCTTGACGAACTTCTCGGTCTGGTGGACCAGCGACTCGGCCTGGTTGCGCACCTCGGCCTCTTCGCGACGATTCTTGTCCTCTTCGGCGTGGGCCTCGGCGTCCTTGACCATCCGGTCGATCTCGTCCTGCGACAGGCCCGAGCCTTCCTGGATGCGGATCGTGTTCTCCTTGCCCGTGCCCTTGTCCTTCGCCGTCACGTGCACGATGCCGTTGGCGTCGATGTCGAAGGTGACCTCGATCTGCGGCACGCCACGCGGGGCGGGCGGCAGGTCGGTGAGCTCGAAGGAGCCGAGAAGCTTGTTGTGCGTCGCGATCTCGCGCTCACCCTGGTACACCTGGATCTGCACGGACGGCTGGTTGTCGTCGGCCGTCGTGAAGGTCTCGCTGCGCTTGGTGGGGATCGTGGTGTTGCGCTCGATGAGCTTGGTCATCACGCCACCCTTGGTCTCGATGCCGAGAGACAGCGGCGTGACGTCGAGCAGCAGGACGTCCTTGACCTCGCCCTTGAGCACGCCTGCCTGCAGCGCGGCACCCATCGCGACGACCTCGTCGGGGTTGACACCCTTGTTGGGCTCGCGGCCGCCGGTGAGCTCCTTGACCAGGTCGGACACGGCGGGCATACGGGTCGAGCCGCCCACGAGCACGACGTGGTCGATGTCCTTGACGGCGATGCCCGCGTCCTTGATGACGGACTGGAACGGCGCGCGCGTGCGGTCGAGCAGGTCCGACGTGATGCGCTGGAACTCGCTGCGCGAAAGCTGCTCGTCGAGGAACAGCGGGTTCTTGTCGGCGTCGACGGTGATGTACGGCAGGTTGATCGACGTCGACTGCGAGCTCGACAGCTCGATCTTCGCCTTCTCCGCCGCTTCACGCAGACGCTGCAGCGCCATCTTGTCCTTGGTGAGGTCGATGCCGTTCTGCGACTTGAACTTCTCGACGAGCCAGTCGACGACACGCTGGTCCCAGTCGTCGCCACCGAGGTGGTTGTCGCCGGACGTGGCGCGCACCTCGACGACGCCGTCGCCGATCTCCAGGAGGGACACGTCGAACGTGCCGCCGCCGAGGTCGAACACGAGGATCGTCTGTTCCTTGTCGCCCTTGTCGAGGCCGTACGCGAGCGCGGCCGCGGTGGGCTCGTTGACGATGCGGAGCACGTTGAGGCCCGCGATCTGGCCGGCCTCCTTGGTGGCCTGGCGCTGCGCGTCCTCGAAGTAGGCCGGGACGGTGATGACCGCGTCGGTGATGTCTTCGCCGAGGTATGCCTCGGCGTCACGCTTGAGCTTCATCAGCGTGCGGGCGCTGATCTCCTGCGAGGTGTATTTCTTGTCGTCGATCGAGGTGGTCCAGTCGGTGCCGATGTGGCGCTTGACCGAGCGGATGGTGCGGTCGACGTTGGTGACCGCCTGGTTCTTCGCGGGCTGACCGACCAGAACCTCGCCGTTCTTGGCGAAGGCGACGATCGACGGCGTCGTGCGCGAGCCTTCGGAGTTGGCGACCACGACGGGCTCGCCGCCCTCCAGCACGGACACGACAGAGTTCGTTGTACCGAGGTCGATACCGACGGCACGAGCCATTACATTTCCTCACTTTCGTTGTGCACTTCCGGGCGCGTTCGCGCGCCGGACCTGCGTTCGGGGCGCCTGTGAGCGCGTCCGGCTCAAGTTTGCACGGCCCTCCGGGCCTCGTCAATTCCAACTTGAGTCGGGCACGCTCAAGGCTGTTCACTGGGCTCAACGAGGGGTCCCCCGGAATTGTTCCCCTGCGCTCCCCGTGCCTCCGCTCTCCCGCAGCCTTTCCGCCCACGGCCCGCCTGCACGGAGCACAGTGGAGGCATGACGACCGGAGCCGACCGTCACGCACCGTTGCCCCCGACGCTGTTCGTCCTGTTCGGATCGACCGGCGACCTCGCCGCCCGCATGGTGCTGCCGGCGTTCTACCAACTGTTCACCGCGGGACTGCTGCCCGAGCACTGGGCACTCGTCGGCAACGGCAGGCACGCACTGAGCGACGACCAGTTCCGCACCCACACGCGTGACGCGATCACCGAACACGACCAGGCGCCCGACGACGACACGTGGCGCGAGTTCGTGCGCCACGTGCGCTATGCCGGGCGGGGGTTCACGCCAGACGATCCCGGCGAGCTGCTCGACGTCCTCGCGGAGGTGCGCCGCGTCATGGCCGAAGGCGGCTCCCGCGAACCCGCCGCGCTCGTCCACTACCTTGCGCTGCCGCCCGTCACGTTCGCCGACTACACGCGGGCGCTCGGTGCCCACGGGCTGGCGGAGGGTGCCCGGGTCGTCTACGAGAAGCCGTTCGGCACGTCGCGACGCACCTTCGAGGAACTCGACGTCGCGGTGCACGACGTCCTCGACGAGCAGCAGGTGTATCGCATCGACCATTTCCTCGGAAAGGAGAACGTGCAGAATCTGCACGTTCTGCGGTTCGCGAACGGCCTGTTCGAGGGCGTGTGGAATGCCGAACACGTCGCACAGGTGCAGATCGACGTGCCCGAGACACTCGACATCGACAATCGCGCCCGGTTCTACGACGCGACCGGCGCGGTCCTCGCCATGCTCGTGACACATCTGTTCCAGGTCGCGGCGGAGGTGGCGCTCGAGCCGCCGCCGACGCTCGGTGCCGACGACCTGCAGACCGCGCGCGAATCCGTGATCGCCGCGTTCCGGCCCCTCGCCCCGGGCGACGTCGTGCTCGGCCAGTACGACGGCTACCGCGCCGTCGACGGCGTCGCCGACGATTCGACCACCGACACCTTCGTCGCCGCGCGCCTGTGGGTCGACACCGACCGGTGGCGCGGCGTGCCCTTCCTGTTGCGGACCGGGAAGCGGATGGGAGTGTCGAAACAGTGGGTGAGCCTCGTGTTCCGAGCCGCCGACGGCCCCATCGCGGGTGTGCCACCGGACGGCACGGTGCTGTCCTTCGACCTGCAGGGCAACGGCGCGATCGACCTCGCGATGACCGTCAAGGAACCGGGACCGGGCAGCGAACTGGGCGTCGGACACACGACCTTGCCGTTGCAGACCGTGCCGCACGCCGCTCCACTCGCCCCCTACGCGCGTCTGCTGCTCGACGTCCTGCACGGCGACCGTTCGCTGTTCACCC
This sequence comes from Rhodococcus sp. HNM0569, assembly GCF_012726205.1. GTDB lineage: Bacteria > Actinomycetota > Actinomycetes > Mycobacteriales > Mycobacteriaceae > Rhodococcus_F. The sequence goes on from NZ_JAASAE010000006.1 coordinate 209,418, forward strand.
GGCCCGACGGCCTCGCGCACGTGTGGGCCGTCGCCGGACCACTGCTCGACGACCCGCCCGCGGTGCAGCCGTACGCACCCGGCTCGATGGGGCCGCAGGCCGCGCAGCGGCTGCCGGGCGAGTTCGGCTGGTTGATCGGCGGCGCCGAGTGAACGGCCGCACTGTCGCATCGTGCGCGCCCGACGCACACAATACGACATCGTGACCGAACGCTGGGTGGCACCCGTGAGCGAACCCAGGAAGCCCGCCGTCGTCGGCATTGTGCTCGCCGCGGGCGCGGGCACCCGGTTCGGCCGCCCCAAGGCCGACGTCCGCGTCGACGGCGAACGTTTCGTCGACCGCGCCGTCCGCACACTGCGCGGCGGCGGCTGCTCGCGTGTGCTCGTCGTGACCGGCGCGCTGCCTCTCGCCCCTGTCGTGGGCGCGGAGATCGTGAGCAATCCGGAGTGGCGTTCGGGCATGGCGTCGTCGCTGCAAGCCGGGCTGGCCGCCGCGGCCGATGCCGACGCCGTCGTCGTGACGCTCGTCGACATGCCCTGGCTCGGGCCGGGGGCTGTCACGCGCCTGCTCGACGCGTTCGCGCGGGGCGCCCGCATCGCCGCCGCCGAGTACGACGGCACACGCGCACATCCGATCCTGTTCGCCCACGAGCATGTCCACGGCGTCGCGCGGGGGTCGACGGGTGACCGCGGCGCACGCGACTATCTCGCGGCGCACGCGCAGGAGGTGGTGGCCGTCGACTGCACCGGCACCGGCGACCCCCGTGACGTCGACACCGCGGACGACCTGGGTGCAGCGGACGACCTGGACGCGACTGCGGACGCCCCCGGCCCGCCCGATCGACCCCACCGCGACGGCGGCCCCGCGTAGCCTCGGCTCAGAACCCCGTCACGGGAGGAGCCCAGGTTGGCGACACCGTTCGAATCGGAGGTCACCGTCACCGTCGACGGCGTGGCCCACACGCTCACGCTCGACCACCGCACCACCTTGCTGGACGCGCTGCGCGACCGGCTCGGCGTCATGGCGGCCAAGAAGGGCTGCGATCACGGCCAGTGCGGTTCGTGCACCGTACTCGAGGACGGGCGACGCGTCACGACGTGCCTGTCGCTCGCCGTCGCGCACGACGGCGCGACGCTCACGACGGCGGACGGTCTCGCGGACGGCGACGAACTGCACCCGGTGCAGCAGGCGTTCGTCGATCTCGACGCCTTCCAATGCGGCTACTGCACACCGGGCCAGGTGTGCTCGACGGTCGCGATGCTCGACGAGGCGCGCGAAGGCAGGCCGAGTCACGTCACCGACGATCTCACCGCCGAGATCGCACTCGACGACGCCGAGATCCGGGAACGGTTGAGCGGCAACCTGTGCCGCTGCGGCGCGTATCCGAACATCATCGCGGCGGTGCACCGCGTTCTGGGCGACACCGGCTCGGGAGGTGCGCGATGATCCCCACCCGCTACCACCGGGCCACGGACGTCGACGACGCGGTCGCCGCGATCGCGTCCGACCCGGATGCGCGTTTCCTGGCGGGCGGCACCAATCTGGTCGACCACATGAAACTCGGCATCGCCGCTCCCTCACTGCTCGTCGACGTCACGCGGCTGCCGCTCGACACGATCACGCCCACCGACGACGGCGGAGTGCGAGTGGGCGCGACCGTTCGCAACAGCGACCTCGCGGCGGACCCCGTTGTACGACAGGACTATCCGATTCTCGCCCGGGCCCTGCTCGCGGGCGCCTCGCCGCAGTTGCGCAACCTCGCGACCACCGCGGGCAACCTTCTGCAGCGCACGCGGTGCGTGTACTTCCAGGACCCGTCGACCCCGTGCAACAAGCGCGAGCCGGGCACCGGATGCAGCGCCGACGGCGGATTCACGCGCTACCACGCGGTGCTCGGATCCTCCCCCGCGTGCTACGCGACGCATCCGTCGGACATGGCCGTCGCCCTCGCGGCACTCGACGCGCAGGTGATCGTGGTGGGTCCGGACGGCGAGGAACGCATACCCGCGGCACACTTCCACCGGCTCCCCGGAGACGCCCCGGAGGCCGACACCGTACTGCCACACGACCGGTTGATCGTCGCGGTCGAGTTGCCGCCGCCGGTCGCGGGCACGGCGGGGACGTACCGCAAGGTGCGCGACCGCGCGTCGTACGCCTTCGCGCTCGTGTCCGTTGCGGCCGAGGTCGTCGCGACGCCGGAGTCGATCACGCACGCGCGCATCGCCATCGGCGGTGTGGCGCACAAGCCGTGGCGTGCGACACTCGCCGAGCGAGTGCTGTTGCGCGACGGCGCGGGCACACCGTCCGTCGAACTCTTCCGCGAGGCGGCCGAGGCCGAGTTCGTCGCCGCGGAACCCATGCAGGGCAACGAGTTCAAGGTGCCACTCGCGGTGCGCACGCTCACCGCGGTACTGCGCGATCTCACCGGGGCGACGTCGTGACCGCCGTCGGACGTGCCACCACACGGCTCGACGGGCCGGCCAAGGTGCGCGGCGCCGCGCCCTACGCGTACGAACACGACGTGGAAGCCCGCGCATATCTGCACGCGATCACCTCGACCGTCGCGCGCGGCACCGTCGTCACGATGGACACCGCCGAAGCGGAAGCCGTCGACGGGGTGCTCACCGTGCTGAACGCCTGGACCGCACCGAGTCTCGCCGACACGTCGGACGGCGAGTTCACGATCCTGCAGGCCCCCGAGGTCGCCTTCCGCGGCCAGATCGTGGGCGCGGTGGCCGCCGAGACTCCCGAGGCCGCGCGGCATGCGGCGTCGCTCGTGCACGTCGAGTACGACGAGGAGACGCACGACACCGGCTTCCACGTCGAACACCCCGCGGGCATCCGGCCGGCACAGGTCAACGGCGGCAACGACACCGAAACCGGCGAGGGCGACGTCGACGCGGCGTTCGCGGCCGGTCCGGCATTCGTGGTCGACGAGTTCTACTCGACGCCGGAGGAACACAACAATCCGCTCGAGCCGCACTGCGTCGTCGCACACTGGGAGCCCGACGACGAGGTACTCACGCTGTACGACTCGACGCAGAGCGCAGCGGGTGTCGCCGACGCGCTCGCGCCCGTGCTCGGCCTCGACGCCGGGCGCATCCACGTGATCTCTCCGTACGTGGGCGGCGGATTCGGCTCCAAGGGAGCGCCGCACGCCCACAACGTCCTCGCCGCGCTCGCCGCGTGGCGGCTGCCCGGGCGTTCGATCGTGCTCGCGGTGACCCGTCAGCAGATGTTCGAGTTCGTCGGGTACCGCAGTCCCACCGTCTCGCACCTCCGGCTCGGCGCCGACGCCGACGGCCGTCTCGTCGCACTCGTGCACGACGCCACGGTGCAGACCGCAACCGTCAAGGAGTTCGCGGAGCAGGCCGCGGTGCCGTCGCGCACGATGTACGCGGCGCGCAACCGTCGCACGTCGCACCGCCTCGTGCCGCTCGACGTGCCGATCCCGTTCTGGATGCGGGCGCCGGGCGAGGCGCCCGGCATGTTCGCGCTCGAGGTCGCGATGGACGAACTCGCCGAGCGCACCGGCATCGACCCGATCGAACTGCGCGTCCGCAACGAGCCCGATGTCGATCCGCAGTCGGGCAAGCCGTGGTCGTCGCGCCGGCTCGTCGACTGTCTGCGCGACGGCGCCGACTGGTTCGGGTGGGCCGGACGAGATCCGGCACCTGCCACCCGGGTGGAAGGCCGGTATCTCGTCGGCACCGGCGTCGCGAGCGCCACCTATCCGCACATGTACAACACGGGTTCGAGCGCGTCGGTGCGTCTGCTCGCCGACGACCGGTACGCGGTCTGCACGTCGGCGGCCGACATCGGTACGGGCGCGCTCACCGCGCTCACTCTCGTCGCGGCCGACGCACTCGGGGTACCACCCGAACGCATCGACATGCAGATCGGCGACAGCGCGCTCCCCGCGGCGTCGGTCGCGGGCGGGTCGAGCGGCACGGTGTCGTGGAGTTCCGCGATCGTCGCGGCCGCCCGCGAGTTCCGGGTCCGGCACGGCGACGAACCGGAGATCGGCGCCACCGTCACGGCGTCGACGCCCGAGAACCCGGCGCTCGAGTCGGTCGCCGCGCACTCGTTCGGCGCACACTTCGCACAGGTCCGCGTCGACCGCGACACCGGCGAGATCCGGGTGTCCCGCATGCGCAGCGTGTTCTCCGTCGGCCGCGTCGTCAACCCGGTGACCGTACGTTCCCAGTTCCTCGGCGGCATGACCTTCGGCCTGTCGATGGCGTTGCAGGAGGAGAGCATTCGCGACCATCGGTTCGGCCACGTCGTGACGCACGATCTCGCGTCCTACCACTTCCCGGTCAACGCCGACATCGAGGATCTCGACGCCCGATGGCTCGACGAGACCGACGACGCCGCGTCGCCGCTCGGCATCCGCGGGGCAGGCGAGATCGGCATCGTCGGCTCGGCGGCCGCCGTCGCGAATGCGGTGTGGCACGCGACCGGGGTGCGCGTGCGACAGTTGCCCGTCCACGCGGACGACCTGCTGGCCGCCCTGCCCTGAACCGCCCTGCGCGAGCTGCACCGCCGTGATCCGTGCGCGTCACGGGCACGGATCGCCGTCCGGGTCGACGGCCTCGTTGCTCGTCCCGGAGAAGTTCGGGTCGGTGTCGGGCACGTCGTTGGTGGTACCCCCTACATAGGGCCTGCCGGTGGGCACGTCGTTGGTCGTGCCCTCCCACGACGGGGCCTCCGTCGTCGCACAGGCCTCGTTCACGACGGTCGCCTCCGGGAGATCGGCCGCGTGGGCGAGCACGCCACCGGACAACGGGAGTACGACGGCAAAAGCCGACAGCGCGGCGGCCGCGAACGTGGCTCGAACGGTGCGGGTACGTCGATTCGTGAGCATGAGCGAACCTCTCTGTCGATGCGGCCGGTACAGCTTCGATGCTCGTGCGCGCAGCGCCCGGGCACCTCCGGGCCTGCACCTGGTCTGCGCGTGGGTGGTCGCCCCGAGAAGACCCCTGCCCGAGTGGGCACCGGGTAGAAAGAAACCCGGAAGGGAGACGAGATGCGACTGCCCTGGGCCAGGCCCTCGCTCGACGAGTTCACCCGGACGCGGACCGATCCCGCGGCGCCGGTGCGTGCCACCTTCCTCGGCACGAGCAGCATCCTGTTCGACGACCGCACGCACCGTGTGCTGATCGACGGCTTCCTCACGCGCCCGTCGCTTCCCCGCGTGGTCGCAGGCCGCGTCGCACCCGATCTCGACACGATCGACCGCACGCTCACCCGGCTGCAGGTCGCCGAGCTCGACGCCGTCGTGTGCGCACACTCGCACTACGACCACGCGCTCGACGCCCCCGCGATCGCCGAACGCACCGGCGCGGTGCTGGTCGGATCGGAGTCGACGCTCAACCTCGGCCGCGGGTGGGGCCTTCGGAACAGCGTCCTGCGCCAGGTCGACACGCACCCGATGCGGTTCGGCGACTTCACGCTCGAGTTCGTCCGCTCGGTGCACAGTCACGGCGACCGCATGCCCGGCACGATCGACACCCCGCTGCGTCTGCCCGCGCGGGCCACGGCGCTCAAGACCGGCGAGTGCTACGCGATCTCGGTCGAGCACCACGGCCGCACCGTGCTCGTGCACGCGAGTGCGGGCTTCGTTCCCGGCTTCCTCGCGGGCCGTCGCGCCGACACCGTGTACCTCGGCGTCGGCGCACTCGGCCGGCGCGACGAGCAGTTCCGCAACGACTACTGGGACGAGGTCGTGCTCGCGACCGGCGCACGGCAGGTCGTCCCCGTCCACTGGGACGACTTCTTCCGTCCGCTGCACCGGCCGCTGCGCCCGATGCCGCTCGCCGCCGACGACGTCGGCACGGCGCTCGACTTCGTACGCACCCGGGCCGCCCGCGACGGCGTGCAGGTGGCACTGCCCGTCGCGTGGGAGCCCACCGATCCGTTCGCACCCGTCGCGGACTGACCGGGAACCGTCCGGGCACTACCTGTAACTTCTCCCCGGACCTGACAGTTCTCGCGGAATCGCCCTTCCCGAGCCGAGCCAGCGCGCAAAGGACACCACATGCCCACCGGAGTCGGACTCACGATCGCCGACGACCTCTCGACCGCCGTCGTCCTCGCCCCCGGGGAAGAACCCGAGGTCGTCGAACGCGCGACAGTGGTCTCGACCGCCGAGGACGGCACGGTGTCACTGGGCGAGCCCGAACCGGATTCCGACGCGCGCGCCACGATCCGGGGCTTCGTCGCACTCGTCGGCGCACCCGAAGGCGTCGAGTACGCGGGCACCATGACCCGCGCCGAGGATCTCGTCGCGACCGCCGCGTTCTGCCTGTTCCGCGACGCGGTCGCGGGCGTCGCCGAGCCGGTCCGCGCGGTCGTCACGCATCCCGACGACTGGGCGGACAGTGCGGTCACGAGCCTGCGCGGCGCACTCGACTACATGGGGCTGCAGAGCGCCGAGCTGGTGTCCGAATCCACCGCGCGCGCGGCGCTCACCGGCGAGGGTGATGCCGCAGCCACCGAGACGGCGAAGGACCTCGCGCGGGGCGCGGCGACGATCGGTGCCGGACTCGCCGTGCCCGAGGCGTCGGCCGACGCCGACACCGAATCGCTGCCGCCGGTCGCGGCTCCGGTACAGACCGCATACTCGGCGGTCGTGCCCGCGGTCGGGACACGCTATCCGGAGTCGGCGATTCCCGCGGCAACCGGCTCGACCCGAGCAGCGACAACCGGCTCGACCCGAGCGGCGGCAACCGGCTCGGCCCGAGCGGCCGCGCCCGCCGCCGTGCGGGCCCGCCTCCGTGTGCCGGACCGTCGTTCGCTCGCCGTGGCGGGTGCTGTCGCGGGCGCTCTGGTCGTCGGCGGCGGGCTGATCGCCGGGGCGCTGACACTCACGTCGTCGGCGGAGTCGGACCTCCCCCCGGTGCGCGACGTCGTGGTCGTACCCGAGCCGACGACCACGCGGGCGCTGCCCACCACGACCACCACGACCGAGCCTGTCGTCGTGGCACCGCCGGTCACGACCGAGGAGCCGATCCCGACCACCACGGTCGCGCCGGAGCCGACCACGACCACCCCTGAATCGACCCCCACCACGACGACCGAGCCGACGCTCACGATGCCGACCATCACGACGACCACCGAGTCGACCACGAAGAGCACCACGACGACCACCACCGCGCCGACGACCACGACCACCACGACCACCGCGAGCACGACCACCACGACCACGAAATCGGCGAACTAACGGCGATTTCGCGCTCCGGCCACGGGCGATGCGGGGGCCGTCCACAGCGGGCCGTCGGGGTGACCTGGGCCGCAGTGATCCACCCGCGTCGAAGCGCGCGACGTGACATAGGGTAAGGCGCTGACACCGACGGACCGCCCGACTCTGGACGGGCTCAGAAGGGAATACATGCGTACCGTGCTGGCGCACCGCGCCGCCGTAGTGAGCGCTGCGGCGATGCTTCTGGTCCTCCCGTTCGGAGGCACCGCTTCCGCCGAGCCGAGCCCCCAGCTCCCTGCCGATCGGCTGCCGGCGGAGCTCGTGGAGGCGATCACCCGAGACCTCGGGATCAGCCCCCAGGAGTACCTCGACCGCGCCGCGCGAGCACAGGAGCTCGGCACGTACGCGCAGGACTTCCGCGACGAGCATCCCGACGGCTTCGCCGGTGCGTGGATCGGCGACGACGGCAATCCGGTCGTCGCGGTCACCACCACCGAGGCCGCGGAGGTCGCGGCGAGCGCGGGGTACACCACGCGTCTCGCGCCGGTGTCCGCGGGCAGCCTCGAACAGACCCTCGCCGACGTCAACAAGTGGATCGCAGGCCTGCCGAGGGACGTTGCATCGCAGATCAACTCGGCGTCGGTCGACGTGCTCGACAATCGCGTCGTGCTCGACGTCGTCAACAGCCCGATCGGTCGTGCGCTCAACCTGCCGACGCTCCTCGCGAACGTCAAGGTGATGCTGAGCCCCGGTCAGGGCGGCCCCGTCGAGCCCACGCCGATGGGCGGCGACACGTACGTCACCACCAAGGGCGACATCGCCGACACCCCGCCCGACGAGATCTCGCTGTGCTCGTTCGGCTTCGCGGCCACCGACGGCAACGGCTCACCCGTCAACGTCAGTGCAGGCCACTGCAACCCCGAGCAGGGCTCGGCGTCTCCCGTCTACCTGCCCGACGCGGGCGAGATCGGCAAGAGCCGGCAGATCGGCTCGTTCCGCGAGTCCACCGTCGGTGGCGCAGCGAACGGCCTCGACTACTCGGTCATCGCACTGAACGATGCGGGCGTGGAGGCCGGGCTCGACCGTCCGCTGGTGCGCGGCGCCAACGGCACCACGCTCACGATCACCGGCGTCGCACGCCCGGTGGTCGGCGCACCCATCTGCAAGTCCGGGCAGAGCTCGTCGTTCACATGTGGTGTCGTCGCGGCCGACCAGGTGCAGACACAGTTGTACGTCGCCGACGGTTCGAGCCGCACGGTGTCCGGTTTCGCGGGCACGGCATGCACACTCGCGGGCGACAGCGGCGGCGCGATCGTCACGGGCACCCTCGCACTGGGCATCACGAGCGGCTCCAACGCGAGCGGCGCCCCCAACTGCACCGAGGCCAACCTTGTCCTCGCGCCGGAGGGCGGCACCGCCAGCCTCGGCATCCCGGTCACCGGCATCGTCGACGCCGTCCCCGGCCTGACCCTGCGCACCGGCAACAGCTGAGCATCGCGCGTTACCGTCCCAGCCCTCGGGTCCGCCCCCGAGGACCGAGAGAAAGGCCCTCATGCGTTTCACCGCACGCCGCGTCGCAGTGACGGGAGCAGCAGCGCTGCTCGCGTTGTCCCCGCTCGCCGGAACGGCCTCGGCAGAGCCCGCGGCACCGTCCGACCAGGGGGCCGCGCTTCCTGCGGAGCTGGTCGATGCGCTCGCGCGCGACCTGCAGCTCAGCCCCGACCAGTACCTCGAACGGTCCGACCTGGCACAACGGCTCGCCCAGTTCGCGTCGGACGCCCGTGCGCAGTATCCCGAGGTGTTCGCGGGTAGCTGGCTCGACGAGCAGGGCAACGCGGTCGTCGCCGTCGCGCCCGGCGACGATCACGACGCCGCCGCCCGCGCGGCCACCGACGCCGGCTACACCGTCACCGAGGCGGCGCAGAGCGAGCGCGCACTCACCGACAAGGCATCCGAGCTCGACACGTGGCTCGCCGAACAGCCCGCCGCGATCGCGGACGCGGTCCGTGGTGTCACCGTCGACATCCGCGGCAACGGCCTCGTGCTGCGCACCGACGACGTCGCCGGCTTCGAGCTGCCCGACTTCCTCGACGGTGCGCGCGTCGTGTTCGCGCCCGCACCCGCGCCGCTGCAGCCGTCGAACCTCGAGGGGGTGTCCGACGTCCTCGCGCCCGACGCCCTCCTCGGCGGCGACGCCTTCGGAGCGAAGGGCGGCGGCACCGGCCTGCGCTGTTCGCTCGGATTCAACGGCACCGACGCGTCGGGTCGGCCGATCAACCTCACCGCCGGGCACTGCGACCCGAACCTCCCCGCGGCAGGCACGGGCGACTCGTCGGAGGCGTTCGCGTTGTCGCCGAACGGCACGGGCCCGCGCCTCGGCACGTTCGCGAAGAGCAACCTCGACGGCCACGACTACGCGATCATCCGGGCCGACGACGCGTCGCGGCACCGCTTCGAGAACAACGGCGTGCGCGTACCCGGCGCGGCACCACTCGCGATCACCGGCACGGCACAACCCGTCGTCGGCGCACCGGTGTGCAAGTCGGGCACCACGAGCGGGTTCAACTGCGGCATCGTGCAGACGGTGGGCCAGACCGTCGAGGTCGGTAATCGCGTCCTCACCGACGGCTTCTCCACCAACCTGTGCGCGCTGCAGGGCGACAGCGGCGGCCCCATCGTGACCGGCACCCGTGCGCTGGGCATCTCGAGCGCGTCGAATGTCGGGCAGTACCCGCTGTGCCAGATCGCGGACATCGTCGGCTTCGTACTCGGCCAGGGCCCGGAACTGTTCGCGACGCCGGTCGAAACGATCCTCGGCGACAACCCCGGGGTGAACGTCCGCACGAACTGACACTTTCGTCGCTTCGGTCCGGGTGGCCGCGACGTCACACTCGGTGCGCTCGTTGCGCACGATGTGGCCTCGCGGCCACACACGTTCGAGGGCCCGACGTCGCCGCGACACGAACTTAGGCAAGCCTGGCGTAGTGGCGCAGATCGCCCACGCCTACCGTGACGGGTACGTATGCCCCATATCACGCCAAAGGGTATTACCGACCAGTAACATCCCCCTTGTTACCCGCGGGTAACTTACCGGGGGTTAGGATGCTGTGCAGTCCCGAGGTGGCTCGACGCCGCCGTGAACGAAAGGCCGCGACATGAATGCCCTGACGATTACGTTGGGCACCATCGGCGTGCTGCTGAGCCTTCCCGCGTGGGGGTCGTTCTTCAGCGGCGTCTGGCGGATCGTCAGTGCCATCCGCATTGGCCAGCCCGCCCCGGATCGGTGGCGCCCGTTCTTCCCGCGCTTCAAGCAGATGGTCGTGGAGTTCCTCGCGCACACCCGCATGAACAAGTTCCGCACCGTCGGCTGGGCGCACTGGCTGGTGATGATCGGCTTCCTCCTCGGCTCGATCGTGGCGATGGAGGCGTACATCCAGACGTTCGACCCCGAGGGGCACTGGCCGCTCATCGGTGGCACGGCGGTCTACCACTTCATCGACGAACTCCTCGGCATCGGCACCGTCATCGGTGGCGTCACGCTGGTGATCATCCGTCAGCTCAACCACCCGCGCCGGCCCGCGCGCCAATCGCGCTTCGGCGGCTCGAACTTCCGCGCGGCGTACTTCGTCGAGACGGTCGTCATCATCGAGGGCCTCGGCATGATCCTCGTGAAGGCGGGCAAGATCGCCACCTTCGGTCACGCCAACGCCTGGACCGACTTCTTCACGATGCGCGTCGCCGAGCTGCTGCCTGCGAGCCCGGAGATGGTGTCCGCCTTCGCGTTCGTCAAGCTCATGTCGGCCATGGTCTGGCTCTACATCGTCGGCAGGAACATCAACTGGGGTGTCGCCTGGCACCGCTTCTCGGCGTTCTTCAACATCTACTTCAAGCGCGAGGACGACGGCGACGTCGCGCTCGGCGCCCTCAAGCCGATGATGTCGGGCGGCAAGCCGATCGACATGGAAGAAGCCGACCCCGACAACGACACCTTCGGTGCGGGCAACGTCGAGGACTTCTCGTGGAAGGGCTGGCTCGACTTCACCACGTGCACCGAGTGCGGCCGCTGCCAGTCGCAGTGCCCCGCGTGGAACACCGGCAAGCCGCTGAGCCCGAAGCTGCTCATCATGTCGCTGCGCGACCACGGCTACGCGAAGGCGCCGTACCTGCTCGCGGGCGGCCGCAAGGACATGGGCGGCGACGAGGTCGGCCTGGTCGACGCCGACGGCAACGTCCGCGAGGACGCGCTCGCGAAGATCCCCGAAGCCGCACGTGCCGAAGCGGGCCGCAAGCTCGTCGGCGAGACCGACGCGCTCGTCGAGGCGGGCGAGCTCGCACCGGTCATCGATGCCGAGACACTGTGGTCGTGCACCAACTGCGGCGCGTGTGTCGAGCAGTGCCCGGTCGACATCGAGCACGTCGACCACATCGTCGACATGCGCCGCTACCAGGTCCTCATCGAATCGGAGTTCCCGTCCGAGCTCGCGGGCCTGTTCAAGAACCTCGAGAACAAGGGCAACCCCTGGGGCCAGAACGCGAAGGATCGCCTCAACTGGATCCAGGAGATGGACTTCGACATCCCGGTGTTCGGCCAGGATGCCGACACCTTCGAGGACTACGAGTACCTGTTCTGGGTCGGCTGCGCCGGCGCCTACGAGGACCGCGCGAAGAAGACCACGAAGGCCGTCGCGGAGCTCCTCGCGACCGCGGGCGTCAAGTTCATGGTCCTCGGCGCCGAGGAGACCTGCACCGGCGACTCGGCTCGCCGCGCGGGCAACGAGTTCCTGTTCCAGCAGCTCGCGATGCAGAACATCGAGACGCTGAACTCGGTGTTCGACGGCGTCGAGGAGCGCAAGCGCAAGATCGTCGTGACCTGTGCGCACTGCTTCAACGCACTCGGCAACGAGTACCCGCAGGTGGGTGGCAAGTACGACGTCGTGCACCACACGCAGCTGCTCAACCGCCTCGTGCGGCAGAAGAAGCTCGTGCCGGTCGCGCCGGTCGGCGAGAACGTCACGTACCACGACCCGTGCTTCCTCGGCCGCCACAACAAGGTGTACGACGCGCCACGTGAACTCATGTCCGCATCGGGCACGTCGCTGCAGGAGATGCCGCGGCACGGCGAGCGGTCGATGTGCTGTGGCGCCGGTGGCGCCCGCATGTGGATGGAAGAGAAGATCGGCAAGCGGATCAACATCGACCGCGTCGACGAAGCGCTCGACACCCTGGGCGGCGACGGCTCGTCGCCGCAGAAGATCGCGACCGGCTGCCCGTTCTGCCGTGTCATGCTCACCGACGGTGTCACAGCCGCGCAGGAAGGCGGCAAGGGCGAGGGCGTCGAGGTCGTCGACGTCGCACAGCTGATGCTGTCGTCCGTCGAGCGGCTCGATCCCGCGAAGCTCACCGAGAACATCAAGGTGATCCCGCGGCCGAAGTCCGAGAAGCCCGCCGAGCGCGTGGAGGAAGCGGCCGAGACGGTCGAATCGCAGCGCGTCGAGGAGATCGAGGAGCCTGCCGAGACGCCCGCGAGCACCGCGGGCAAGCCTGCCGGTGGTGGGCTGGGCATGAAGGGTGCGGGCAAGGCACCCGGTGGCGGTCTCGGCATGAAGGGTGCCGGCAAGGCACCCGGTGCGAAGGCGCCGGGCGCGAAGGCACCCGGTGGGCTGGGCATGAAGGGTGCCGCGAAGGCACCCGGCAAGAAGGCGGCCCCCGCCGCCGAGCCCGCCGACGCCGCGACCGACTCCGCAGCCGCACCGAGCGAGGCGCCCAAGGGCGGTGGCCTCGGCATGAAGGGCGCTGCGAAGGCACCGGGCGGCAAGGGTCTGCAGATGAAGGGCGCCGGCAAGGCCCCCGGAGCGAAGGCACCGGGCGCGAAGCCCGCGGAGGCCGCAACCACGGAAGCCGAAACCACCGAGGCTCCCGCCGACTCCGCTTCCGCAGCACCGAAGCCCAAGGGCCCGGGCCTGCAGATGAAGGGTGCGGGCAAGGCTCCCGGCAAGGGGCTCCAGATGAAGGGCGCCGGCAAGGCTCCGGGTGCGAAGAAGCCCGAAGCCGCGGCACCTGCCGACGCTGCACCGACCCCGGCGGAACCCGAATCGGCACCGGCCGAGGCCCAGTCGGCACCGGCCGAGCCGAAGGCTCCCCCGGCAGCCAAGCCCGGCGGTCTCGGCTTCAAGTCGGGCGCGAAGGCCCCCGGCCCGAAGGCGCCGGGCGCGAAGAAGCCCGAAGCCACGGCACCTGCCGACGCTGCACCGACCCCGGCGGAACCCGAATCGGCACCGGCCGAGGCCCAGTCGGCACCGGCCGAGCCGAAGGCTCCCCCGGCAGCCAAGCCCGGCGGTCTCGGCTTCAAGTCGGGCGCGAAGGCTCCGGGCCCGAAGGCGCCGGGTGCGAAGAAGCCCGAAGCCACGGCACCTGCCGACGCTGCACCGACCCCGGCCGAGCCCGAATCGGCACCGACCGCGGCGGAGAAGCCGGAAACGGCGAGCGCGCCGGACACCGCGAGCGCGCCCGAGCCAGCGCAGGCGAAGCCGGGCGGTCTCGGCTTCAAGGCGGGCGCGAAGGCTCCGGCCCCGAAGGCGCCGGGTGCGACGAAGCCCGAAGCCACGGCACCTGCCGACGCTGCACCGACCCCGGCCGAGCCCGAATCGGCACCGACCGAGGCGGAGAAGCCGGAAACGTCGAGCGCGCCGGACACCTCGAGCGCGCCCGAGCCACCGCAGGCGAAGCCGGGCGGTCTCGGCTTCAAGTCGGGCGCGAAGGCCCCCGGCCGCAAGAAGTAGATCGGCACGCAAGCGCCCCACTCGCACGACGCGGGTGGGGCGCTTGGCGTTTCACACACCTTTCGGCGTCGCGCCACCGGTTTCGTCCACCGGGACCGTATCCGCGACGCCGGCTGGGCGGTAACCCGGTGTGTAGGTCAGGAACGCTCGGGACGCCACAGTTCGAGCACCGGAATGCCCGGCGGCTCGAACCCGAGCACTTGTCCGTAGAACGACAGTTCGGCATTGCGCGCACGGATCTGGCTGTCGACGCGGCGGAAACCGTGCGATTCGCCGGGGAACGCGAGGTATGCGTGCGGGATGCCCTTCGCCACCAGCGCATCGCGGAACCGCTCGGCCTGCGCGGGCGGCACGATCGGGTCGTCGAGACCTTGCAGCAACAGCACGGGGCAGTTCAATCCGTCGACGTTCTCGAGCGGCGCCCGCTCGCGGTACAGGTCGGCGGCCTCGGGCAGCGGGCCGATGAGACCGTCGATGTAGCGCGACTCGAAGTCGTGGGTCTCCTCGACGAACTTCTCGAGCTCTGCGACACCGTAATACGATGCACCACAAGCGAACACGTCCGACGTCGTGAGCGCCGACAGCACCGTCCACCCTCCCGCCGAGCCACCCTCGATCGCGAGCCGGTCGCGGTCGGCGAGCCCCTGCTCGGCGAGCCCGAGCACCGCGGTCACCACGTCCTCGACGTCGACGACACCCCACTGGCCACGCAGCCGGTTGCGGTACTCACGGCCGTAGCCGGTGGAGCCGCCGTAGTTGACGTCGATCACGCCGATGCCGCGACTGGTGAAGAACGCGAAGACGGGGCTGAGCACCGGCGCGACGTGCGCGGTCGGCCCGCCGTGCACGAACGCGACGTACGGCGGCTTCTCCCCTTCCATGCCCTCGTAGGACGGATTGAGCGGCGGGTAGGCGATCGCATGCACGTCGCGCCCGTTGCCGTCGAATGTGAGTTGCACTGCATCGGGACGGAATTCGGGCGCGGGCAGTTCGTCGGACGAGAGCCGCACGGTCGTGATCTCGCCCGAGGCCCGGTTGTAGGTGCGCAGCCCGGCCGCGGCGCGCGCTCCTGCGGTGCGCAGCAGCACGACGTCGTCTCGTTCGTCGCACAGCGCCAGCGACGTGAACGCACCGAGGTCGAGATCGGAGAGCGAGCCGTCCTTGGTGTCGAGCACCGACAGCGTGTCGGTGCCGAGCGTGTGGACCGCGACGATCTCGCCCTGCTCGACGGGCAGGTACCACTTGCTGCCGAGATTCCACAGCGGTCCGCCGAAGTCGGCGGCCAGGGGGTGCAAGGGTGTCGGCTCGCCCCCGGCCACCGGCACTCGGTAGAGATTCCACCAGCCGGTGCGATCGCTCACGACGTACAGATCGGTGAAACCGGTCCACTGCGGCTGCAGCACCGACTCCTCGGGGCCACCCAGGAGCGTCACCGGTTCGCCCGACGCGACGCCGTCCGCGAGTGGAACCACGCGCAGTTCGGTTCCGTCCCACGGCATCCGTGGGTGGTCCCATGCGATCCACGCGAGCGAACGACCGTCGGGCGACACCCGCGGGTACGCGAGGAAATCGGATCCGCCGACCACCGACCGCACCTTCGACGCGTCGTCGGCCGCGGAACCGTCGAGCGGGATCGCGCAGATGTCGCGTGTGACGGCGCCGGACTCGTCGTGCCGCTCGCGCACGGCCCACACCTCGCGTCCGACGGCCTGCAGGTCGGCGTACCGCCACGCGCCGGGGCGCGGCGGCTCGGGGGTGAGCGGCCAGGGCGTCGCTCCGCGCAGCAGGTACACGCGCTGGTCGCTGTACTCGGCGAAGACGAGCCGGCCGGTGCCGATCGACGTCCACGCGCCGCCGCCGTACTCGTGCACGCGAGTGCGGGCGTTCCACGGCGGCGGCAGGATGTCTTCGGGCGCGCCGTCGAGGCCGGTGCGGCGGATCGCCATGCGTCCGCCTTCCGACGGCCGCAGCTCCGCCCACCACACGTCGTCGCCGACGAAACGCCCGCCCTCCACCGGGTGACCGGCGGCCGCGAGATCCTTCGCGGTGATCGGCGAAGGCCAGGATCCGTACGGGGCGCGCGTCACAGGCATGGACCGACGATATATCCGGCACCTCGTCGGCAGGGGCGATCCTGCCTGCGGTATCGCAGTCTCGGAAACCCGATTGCGGCCGGGTGGAAGAATGGGCCGGGTGAGCACTCCAGAACCGGACCCGCGCCCGCAGGGCCGCCTCGAACAGCCCAGCCCGCGGCCGCGGCGCCTCGAGCAGTCCACCAAACTGCAGAACGTCGTCTACGAGATCCGTGGCCCGGTGCACGCGCACGCCGCCCGGCTCGAGGCGGAGGGTCACCGCATCCTCAAGCTGAACATCGGCAACCCGGCGCCGTTCGGTTTCGAGGCGCCGGACGTCATCATGCGCGACATGATCGCGGCGCTGCCGCACGCGCAGGGCTACTCGGAGTCGAAGGGCATCCTGTCGGCGCGGCGCGCGATCGCGACGCGCTACGAACTGGTCCCCGGCTTCCCGGAGCTCGACGTCGACGACATCTACCTGGGCAACGGCGTGTCCGAGCTCATCACGATCACGATGCAGGCGCTGCTCGACAACGGCGACGAGGTGCTCATCCCCGCGCCCGACTACCCGCTGTGGACTGCCATGACGAGCCTCGCGGGCGGGCGCGCCGTGCACTATCTGTGCGACGAGGACAACGACTGGAATCCGGATATCGCGGACATCGAGTCGAAGATCACCGACAAGACCAAGGCGCTGCTGGTGATCAACCCGAACAATCCGACGGGCGCGGTCTACTCCGAGGAAGTGCTCCAACAGATCGTCGACCTCGCCCGTCGGCACTCGCTGCTGCTGCTCGCGGACGAGATCTACGACAAGATCCTCTACGACGACGCGAAGCACACGTCGCTCGCGTCGCTCGCTCCCGACCTGCTGTGCCTCACGTTCAACGGGTTGTCGAAGGCGTACCGCGTGGCCGGCTACCGCTCGGGCTGGCTCGCGATCACCGGCCCGAAGGATCACGCGAAGGGCTTCCTGGAGGGCGTCGACCTGCTCGCGTCGTCGCGGCTGTGCCCCAACGTGCCTGCTCAGCACGCGATCCAGGTGGCGCTGGGCGGATACCAGACGATCGACGACCTCGTGCTGCCCGGTGGCCGGCTGCTCGAACAGCGCGACGTCGCGTGGGAGCACCTCAACATGATTCCGGGGGTGTCCTGCGTCAAGCCTCGCGGCGCGCTGTACGCGTTCCCGCGGCTGGATCCCGAGGTGTACGAGATCCACGACGACGAGAAGCTCGTGCAGGACCTGCTGCTCCAGGAGAAGATCCTGATGGTGCAGGGCACCGGGTTCAACTGGCCCGCGCACGATCACCTGCGCATCGTGACCCTCCCGTGGGCCCGCGATCTCGCGGTGGCCATCGAGCGGTTCGGCAACTTCCTCACGAGTTACAAGCAGTAGTCCGGCAGGACAGCTGCAAGCAGTAAGTCCGAAGGACAGGGCCCGTGGCTGTGGGCAGGGAAGCCACACTCGTGTAGCTTTCCTGTCGCCGCCACCGCGGCGGCACGGCAAGGCGTTTGGGGGAGGTTATGGGGGGACACGCGGACACGAGCGGCGACGGGCGCGCGGGGGACGCACCGTCGACGCCGCGCGAGCGGTTCGGCCGGTACGTCTACCACCGGCGGCGGATGCTCAATCTCACGCAGGACGACGTGACCGCCGCGGGCGGTCCGTCGGATGCGGCGCAGACGCGCGCCGAGAACGGCACCGGGCCCACGCCCAGTACGTCGACGCTGCGCAAACTCGACCTCGCGCTCGAATGGGAGCCGGGCAGCGCGGCCCGCACACTCGAAGGCGGCGAACCGGTGCCGCTCGAAGACGCGTCGCCACCGGCTCCGGCACCGCCTGCTCTGCAACTCGGGCCCAGCCAGATCCCGCTCGAGCTCGAGACGCTCGTCGAACTGCTCGACCCGCATGCGCGTCTCGCGCGCATCGCCGCCGAGAACCCGGACGTGCCCGGCCTCGCGGACGCGTCGGGCGAACTCGACCGGGTCGTGTCGAAGATCACGGGCGCGTACGTCACGCGCCTCCTCGAAGCGAACGGTGGGCCCGACGGTCCGCGTCAGCCTCTGCTCGAGTTCGCGTTCGGGCATCTGCTCGAGATCCCGGCGGCGCACGACGACCCGTCCGAACTGGAAGAAGCGCTGTACCGGCGGTACCTGTACGGCCGGTCCGCCGACCTGGACACCTCGACGCGCGAGAGGTTCCGCCGCCGGTGGGAGGGCAGACGCGCACGCACAGGAGGCCGCGCGTCCGGATTCGGAACACTGTCGTCCGCACCGCACTCGCCTGCGTCGAGCACGAGCTCCACCGGCTTGGATACGGCGGCGACGGCATGAGCAGCACCTTCGGCCACCGCCTCGACATCGCGATCGACGCCGCCCATCCGCGCGGCACGCCGCCGCGCAGCGATGGTGCGATCGCGGCCGGGTTGTCCCGCGATCTCGATCGGGACGTGCCCGAGTCGGCGATCGCGCAGTGGCGTGCGACGGCCGACGCCGACGACATCGCACCCGACGTCCTCGAGGCACTCGCACGACGGTTCGGTTGCCCGGTCGAGTACCTGCGCGACGGCGACGACGACTACGAGGTGCAGTTGCGTTTCCAGACCGCGGTACGCGACGCCGACGTGCGGCACCTGTCGTTCCGACGGGTCGGCCAGCCGGCGGGGTTGTCGGCGGGCGAGATGCGTGCGTGGATCACGATGCTCACGTCGCTGCCCGCACCGCATTCGACGGGTCGCTGACCCCGGGCTGCCCGCTACGCGGCGATCTCCCAGCACGCGGCGACACTGCGCAGTCCGGCGAGGTCGCCGGACAGATGCAGGGCGCGGGCGCGCGACTGCGCGGCGGACGGGTGCTGCACACCGTTGCCGGTGGGCCGCGCGCGTGCCGCGATCCGCAATGCCGCCGCGACGACGGCGGGATCGTCGGACAGCTCCGCGGGCAGGCCCGGTTCGAGCACGAGGATCGCGTCGCGGATCTCGACCGACATGCGGTGCAGGCGGTCGCTGTGCGAGAGCGCGCGACGGTCCACTCGGCGCAGCGGCAGCACCACCTCGGGCACCGCGGTGGTGAGCGTGCGCCACATCGGGCGCAGGCTGCGGACACCGGCCTTCGCGGCCCGTTCGCGCACGAAACGTTGCACGAGGGGCCGCGCGATCATCGCGAACATCACGGCGGTGACGAGTATTGCGATCACTGCGCCCGACTCGAGCACCGGTTCGAGGATCGGCCAGGTCGTGTGGAAGTAGTCGGCGACGCCCGCGACGAGACCGGTCACGAGGTACAGCGACACCGCGCCCGACAGGAATGCGAGCAGGGCGACCGATCTCCGCTCGCGGCCCCGCACGCGCGTGATGCCGCGGATCGCGAGCACGAGCACCGACACCGCGACGATCAGGAGCGGGCCCGAGAACACGCTCGCGTACACCACGAACGCCCAGTCCGGGCCTTCGCGAACGTCGACGCCGAGCCGGAAGGCCTGGTAACCCACCACGCACATGACCACCGCGAGCGCGAGCGCGACGGCCGTCGCGGCGGGCCACACCCAGCGGTACTTCCGCGGGCCGTGCCACCACGACGAGAACAACGCGTATGCCGACGCGCCCGCGAGCAGGAACAGCGAGTTCTGCAGCATCGACCCCGCGCCGTGGAAGGTGACCGAGTCGATCGCGGGACGCACGCCCGGCAGCGCGACGGTGGCGCCTGCGGCCATGAGCAGCGCGGTGGCGTTGAGGATGCGCTGGGCACGAGTCGCGCGCACGTACAGCAGGCGCAGCACGACGATGTACCACAGCGGCGCCACCACCAGTGCCGGCAGCGCGACGGCGAGAACGTCCACCGTCAGAGGCTTCCGACGATGCGACTCGCGGTGCGGTCCGCGCTCCCGTGGGAGCGCATCGTCGACATCACGAGGGTTGCGAGCAGCTCAGCGTCGTACTCCTGCCGATCGCTGTAGCTCGACCGACCGAAGACCGCACGCACCGTGCCCGCGGTCGGCACGGCCGCGCGCACCTCTGCGAGCACATCGGTCGACCCGGGCCCGCGGGTGTCTCCCGCGTCTGCGCGCGTCGCGGGATCCTCGTCGTGACGCAACAGCATGTGGGCGAGCTCGTGGCACACGATGTGTGTCGCGTGCCGAGCCGACGTGTGGTCGGCGTACAGGACGACGTCGTCGTGTTCGCGCGCGAGCCACAGACCCGAGTGCCCGTACTGCACGAGTTCGGCCCGCACGGGCACGAGCGTGATGGAGCGCTTTCGCCGCTCGGCGACGGCCGCGACGAGTGTGTCGCGGCGCCACCCGGACGGAAGGGACAGTTCGTCCACGAGGCAGCGCAGCTTGCGCATCCGCGCGGACGGCACGAGCCGCTTCGCACGTCGCGCCGCCCCCTGCATGCGGGACGTCCTGCTCACTTCGCGCCGCCTTCGTGGTCGCCGGGAACCGTTCGATGCCCCGCCGCGAAGCACGACTCGACAGGCGGGATGCGCCCCATTGTAGGAAGCAAGCCGGTGACCAGCGGATCCAGGTGGGTGCACGGTTGTCACGACGACGCGAAAATCGGTCGCAGGGTCTTTTTTTCGCGATAAGTTGACGAGGCCCCCGGGTCTGTCGGTAGATTGGGCCGTGGCACTTCACAGTGCCTCGAGCACCTGCCGCCCCTCCCCCCCCCTGTGGGCGCAGGTTGGTGGCGGGGTCAACCCCCCCTGTACCCCGCCACCCAGCTCGGCAAATCCCTCCACCGCTGCCGATTCCCCGGTTTCACGGTTTCCAGAACTCGCCTGCCGCCAGACTTCGACGTCGCCATCCGCGGCCGTCCGATTCGACCGGTCTGCGCGCGGAGCTCACCCCTCGACGAACCGAGTTCCGTACGCGCGTCGCAACATCCGGCCTTGCGAAAGTTATTGAACCACACAAGCGACAGCGAAGCCACACGGCGGCAACAGGCAGACCTTCGAGGGCCGCAGGCATGCATTCGAGCGGCAACGGCGGTACACGCCTGGTAGACGGCCCACGCTCGCTACGCTGACCGAGTGCTGACCTCTCACCCGATCGGACGCCCGCATGCCTGAATCGAGTCGCGGCCACGGCCACGGCCACTCCGGGCCGGTTCCAGTCGGCCCGGTCGCGGCGCGCGTCGTCGTCGGACTGCTCGTCGTCACGGCGATCGTCGTCGCAGGCGCCGTTATCGCACTGTGGCCGTCGCAGCAGGCGACCGAGATCCCCCTGTTCCAGGACGGTACGGGCGGCACCGGCGTGACCGAGGCGGGCACGGTCACCGCGCAGAGTATCGGCCCGTGCGGAAGCCCCTCGGCCGGCACGCCTTTCACCGGATCACCGGTACCGCCTGCCACCTCGGCCTACGAGTGCCACCGCAGCCTCGTGTCGATCGAGTCGGGCCCGAACGACGGTGCCCAGACCCTGCTCGAGATCGTGCCCGGTCCGGGACAACCTGATCTGCAGGTCGGCGACGACGTCCGGCTCATGCGGATGAACGACCCGTCGGGCGCGACCCTGTACAGCTTCGAGGACTACGCGCGCGGCATGCCCCTGCTGCTGATCGTGCTGGCGTTCGCGGTCGTGATCGTCGTCGTCGCGCGCTGGCGTGGGCTGCGCGCACTCATCGGCATCGGCATCGCGTTCGGCGTGCTCGTCGTGTTCACCCTTCCCGCGCTCCTCGACGGCAAGCCCGCGATCCCGGTTGCGCTGGTCACCGGCGCGGTGATCCTGTACGCGGTCCTGTATCTCGCACACGGGTTCTCGCTCCGCACCAGTTCGGCGTTGCTGGGCACACTGGCGTCGATGGTCGTCGCCGCGCTGTTGTCTTACGCGACGATCGAGGCGACCCGGCTCACCGGTCTGTCCGAGGAACAGAACACCAACGTGCAGACCTATCTGCAGCACGTGAGCATCACCGGCCTGTTGCTCGCGGGCTTCATCATCGGCTCGCTCGGTGTGCTCAACGACGTCACCATCACGCAGGCGTCGTCGGCCTTCGAACTCGCGTCGCTCGACGAAAGTGCTTCACGTCGAGAGATCTTCGGCTCCGCGATGCGCGTGGGCCGCGACCACATCGCGAGCACGGTCTACACACTGGTCCTTGCGTATGCGGGCGGTGCGCTGCCGTTGCTGCTGCTGTTCAGCGTCGCGGGCAGGTCCTTCCAGGACGTTCTCACGAGCGACGCGGTCGCGATCGAGATCGCGCGATCGGCGGTGGGTGGCATCGCCCTCGCGTTGTCGGTGCCGCTCACCACCGGTGTCGCGGTGCTCCTGGCACGGCCCGTCGGCCGGCGACAGCCGGTGCGCAAGGCAGGCAAGCACTCGCGCTGATCGTCACCGCGCAGGCGGCCACTGCAGTTGCGGCAGTTCGATCGTCGGCAACTGGATCTGCGGCAACCCGGGGATGAGCGGGGCAGGCGACGGCGCCGGTTCGGGTTCCTGCGTCTCCTGCACGGCAGGCGGCACGTACTGCGGTTCGGGGGCGGTCGTGGAGGGGACCGTGGTGACAGGCGGCAGTTCGGTTGCCACCGGAGCCTGCGAGCGCGGGGCGTCGACGGGCGTGGCCGTGTCGCCGCTCGTGCCACCGAGTTCGCGACCGAAGCCGAGGCCGATACCCACCGCTCCGAGCACCCCGAGGACACCGCACGCGAGGGTGATCGCCCGGGGGGTGGGCCGGTTGCGGGCACGTCCGGCGCGCGAGCCACCCAGCGGCACCGCGTCGGACGGGACGAACGACGTGGGCTCGGTGGGCGGTGCGAGAGCTGGACCCGCCGACCACGACAACAGCGCTGCACCTTCCGCTGCAACGGTTTCCGGGACGGACGGCGCGACGACGGGCAACGTGAGCCACGCACCGAGGACGTCGCGCACCAGCGGAATCCTCGCGCCGCCGCCGACGAGCGCGACGAGATCGGGGCGCACCGCGGACTGCGCGACGACGTCACGCGCGATGCGCGCCGACGACTCGACCATGGTGCGGGCCAAGGCGTCGAACTCGCCGCGCGACAGCAGCACGAGCCCGCCGTCGCCGGGCACACACACCGCACCGGTGCTCGACAGGCGCTCCTTCGCTTCGCGGCACGTCGCGTCCAGACGCGCCGATGCCGCGGCGTCGGCAGGTGGGTCGACACGGCCGCGCGCGAGCTGGTTGGCCCGCACCACCGCGTCGAGCGCGTCACCGCTGACCGCCTCGGTGCGCACGGACGCGAGCACGGTGCGGCTCGCACGGTCGATCACCCACACGCTGAGCCCGGTGCGTCCTAGGTCGTACACGAGCGGTGTCGTGGCGGCACCGAGGATGCCGGACGCGTCGAGCGCCGCGAGCACCGCGTCGGCCTCCGGGATCAGCGTGTAGTGCTCGAGATGCTGCGTGGCCATCGCCGCACGGACCGCGTCTGCCTGCGCGTCGTTGCGTATCGCGATGCCGGTGGGTGCAGCCGCGGGCCCGTGGGTCGCGAGCACGACGCCGACGGCTTCGGCTGCGAGCGCGGCCGCATGCGGTTCGCCCGCCCCGGAGTCGGCCCCGACGGATTCGCCGTGCTCGACGACCTGGGAGGTGAAGGCGCCGGGGTCGGCATCGGACGACTGGGCGAGCCGCACCGACATCGTCCCCACCGACACACCCAGAACCGAGCTCACGGCCGCCTTCGTTCCTCGGGCGGCAGCACCCCGACGGCCGCCGCTTCGTCCGTGGGAGTGTAGCGAAGCGGCGAAGCCAGGGCTCCGGTCACACTTCCGCGGACCCCGCAGTCACACTTCCGCGGACCCCGCGAGACGGCCGCGCACCGCGGCGTCCGCCGGCCGTGACCGCGTCGTTTCCTGCGCCCAGCGGTAGTCGGGCTTGCCGCTCGGCGAGCGCACGATGCGATCGACGATCCAGAACACGCGCGGCACCTTGTACCCCGCGATCAGCCCGCGTGCCGTCGCGACGACGTCGTCGAAATCGGGGACCGCACCCGGCCGCGCCTGCACGACCGCGGCGACCGCCTGGCCGTACCGTTCGTCGGGAACGCCGACCACGATCGCGTCGAACACGTCCGCATGTGCTTTGAGGGCGCCCTCGACCTCCTCGGGGAAGACTTTTTCTCCGCCCGTGTTGATCGAGACCGACCCGCGGCCGAGCATGACGACCGTGCCGTCGGCCGCGACCGTCGCGAAATCGCCCGGAATCGAGTAGCGGATGCCGTCGTATTCGACGAACGTCGCCGCGGTCTTGTCGGGGTCCTTGTAGTAGCCGAGCGGGATGTGTCCGCGCCGCGCGATCTTGCCGACGACGCCCGAGCCGGCTTCGACGATGTGCCCCTCGTCGTCGAGGACGACATTCGCGGAGTCGACCGTGACGCGAGGGCCGCCGTCGTCGGCCGAGCCGCGGGCCACGATGCCGACTCCGCTGAATCCCGTTTCGGAGGACCCGATCGAGTCGGTGAGCACGGTGTTCGGCAGGGCGTCGAGGAACTGCTCCTTGACGCTCGGCGAGAACAGCGCCGCACTGCTGGCGAGCGCGACGAGCGTGGACGTGTCGAAGCTGCCCGTGCGCAACTCTTCGATCATCGGGCGGGCCATGGCGTCGCCGACGATGACCACGACGTGCACTCCGTGGTCCTCGATGATCCGCCACGTGGTCTTCGCGTCGAACTCCGCGCTGAGGACGATGCGCCCGCCCGTGAACAGGCTCTGGAAGGTGCCCCACTGTGCCGCGCCGTGGATCATCGGCGGGATGGGATACCTGGTGAGGGCGGGGTTCTCGGTGCCGGTGCGGGCGAGGTGGTACTCGTCCGGCACGGGCTCGCCGGTCATGAAGTCGATGCCGCCGCCGAGCACGCGCCACACATCCTCGTGCCGCCACACGACGCCCTTCGGCATGCCCGTCGTGCCACCCGTGTAGATCATGTAGTGGTCGTCGGCGCTGCGTTCGCCGAAGTCACGCTCGGGCGAACCGGCCGCGAGCGCGCTGTCGTACGCCACGAGACCGGCGGGAAGTGCGCTGCCGTCGGCGCCGATCTCGATCGCGGTGTCCAGCAACGGACATGCGGCCATGGCCGCGAGCACGCGGTCGCGATAGCGCCCTTCGTACACGACGGCTACCGCGTCGGAGTTGTCGAACAGGTACTGCAATTCGGCGTCGACGTAACGGAAGTTGACGTTGACGACGACGGCGCGTGCCTTGTAGATCGCCAGCATCGCTTCGACGCACTCGATGTTGTTGCGCGTGTACACCGCCACCTTGTCGCCGGGGCGGACACCGCTGTCGACGAGGAAGTGCGCGAGCCGGTTGGCGCGCTCCTCGAGTTCGCCGTAGGTGATGCTGCGGCCGGAGTCGGCCGAGACGAGTGCCGTGCGGTCGGGCACCAGATCGATCGCGTGCTCGACGAGGTCCGCGAGGTTGTATGCCATGCCTAGAAAATAGAACGTGTTCCACAGGTTTTCAAGCGATTTCGGATGAATTTTACTGTGCACCAGCCATTTTGGCGACAGACGTGCACACCACCGCTTCCGGCGCACCTCGCGCCGGAAGCGGTGTCCGCGTAGGCAGAGTCAGCCGATCACTCCCCCGGTGCCATCAGGTTCTGCAACGTGGGTGCCGCGTCCGCGGCGGGCGACGTGCGGTACACGGTGCCGTCGGCGCCCGCGTACTCGCCCGTGCCCGCGTCGTAGGTCGCGACGGGTACACCCTCGTAGCTCGACGAGCCCGGCTCCGCACCGGGATTCGGGTTCCCGAAGGGAGGGTTGGTGCCGATCGGCTGGAATCCCTCGGGGTCCCGGCACAACTCGGGAGTGGGCGCGCGTTTGCCGGGAAACTCCATGCACGGATAGTTGCGGACGCCACGCACGAGTTCCTTGGAGTCCTGCGGAATCTTGCAGTACAGATCGTCGGGCGTATCCGGCACCGACAGATCAGCGGGCGAACGGCGTTGCGATGCCGGCAGATAGCCGGTCGTGCATGCCGGTGGGGCGTTGGCCTGCAGATAGAAGTCGACGTTCGCCGCGCCCACGTCGCGCGCGCCGTTCATGACGGTGAGCTGCGCGGCCTGCAGCGGCGGCAACAGCACGAGCAGTTGCTGCAGGCCCGGATTGTAGGTCTCGAGCAGCCCGGTGGTGCTCACGAGCTGGCTCAGCAGGATCGGAAGCGTGGGCTGGACGTCGCGGAACAGCCCGCTCACCGTGGCAGCGGTGGGCGGTGCGGTCTCGAGCACGTGGCGAATCGTGGCGTCGCTGTCGTTCAGCCGGCGGGTGACGGTGACCAGACTCGACGTCCACGAGCGGATCTCGTCGGCGGTCGCTCGTTGCGTGTCGAGCAGCGGGGCTGCTTCGTCCAGCAGCTGCTGGGTTTCCGGGAGCTTCTCTTCGGCAGCGCGCACGAATGTATGTGCGCTGTCGAGCAGTACGCGGAAGTCGTCCTCGCCACCTGCGAATGCACGGAAGGCCTCGTCGAGCAGCGTGCGGATCTGCCCTTCGGGGAGTCCCGCGAGCATCGCATTCGCTTCGTCGAGCAACGGCCCGATCGGAACCGGCTGGTTCCGCGCGTCGACATGCACGACGTCGCCGTCCCGCAATGCCGGCCCGGCGGCCCCGTGATCGTCCGGCACGAAGTCGACGTACTGCTCGCCGACCGCGGACATGCTGCGCACGTACACCGTGGCGTCCGCGGGAATCTGCGCCCCGCTGTCGATGCGCAGACGTGCGCGGACCCGCGACGGGTCGAGCTCGACGGATTCGACCCGGCCCACCGTCTTGCCCCGGTAGGTGACATTCGCGTTCTGGTACAGGCCGGCCGCGACATCCATCTCGGCCGTGACGCGCACGACACCGATACCGAGCATCGCGGGCACGTGCAGCACCGTGACGGCGGTGGTCACGATGCCGACGACCGCGAGAATCGCGAACGCCGTGAGCTGCATCCGGACGAAACGAGTGAGGTTCACGGGGTGCCTCCCGGAAGCGGTGGCAGACCCGGTAATTCCGGAAGAGCGGGTACCTGCGGCAGCAGCGAGCTCAGCGGCCCGAGCAGTGGATCGGTCGCGGCCGAGGTGGGCCCCGCCGGCATCCCGACGATGGCCTCGGGGCCCGCCGCCGACGGCCCGAGTGCGGTGCCCGCCGCGAGTCCCGACCGCAAGCGGTCGACCGTGAGGTCGATCGTGAGGAACAGGTTGGTGAAGTCGCCCTTGACCCCCTTTTCGATCGCGATCTGCGGGAACGGGAATGTCGCGAGCGAATCGACGCTGCCGATGACGTCCTGACCCGAGTCGGCGAGATACTTCAGGGTGGTGGACAGGTTCTCGAGATCCCGGATGAGGTCCTGCTTCGACTGCGTCGAGAGCCGTTCGGCGGCCGCACCCAGCCGCGACGCCGACTCGAGGGCCCCGGTCAGGTCGCGACGTTCGGACGCGAGGATCTCGAGCGCAGGGCCGAGCCGGTCGAGCGCGTCGGCGAGCGTGCCGCGCTGGGCCGCGAAATTGCCGCTGATCGTGTCGAGCCGGTCGAGGATGTCGACGAGATCGCCGCGCTGGTCGTCGAGGGACGTCGTGAGGGTGTCGGCCTCGGTGAGCAGCGACCGCGTGGAGTCGGTGTCCTCGAGTGCGGTGCCCAGTTCGCCGGTGACGGTGTGCAACTGGTCGATTCCGCCGCCGTTGAGCACCACCGACAGGGCCGACAACGTCTGCTCGGTGGTAGGATACACGCCTGCACGTTCGATCGGGATGACGTCGCCCTCCTCGAGGGTGCCCGTGGGCGCCTCGTCCGTGGGCGGCGCGAGCGCGACGTGCTGCGAGCCGAGCAGGCTGGTCTGGCCGATCGTCGCGTGGCTGTTGGCCGGCAACCGCACGTCGCCGTTCAAGCGCACCGTGACGCGCGCATTCCAGCCGTCGGGCCTGATGTGCGCGATGCTGCCGACGGTGACGTCGTCGACCATGACCGGAGAGTTCTCCGTGATGGTCGAGACGTCGGGCATCACGATGTCGACCGAGTACGAGCCGGCTCCGCGCCCCTCCGTGCCCGGCAGCGAGAGTGAGTTGAGCCCGGTGCGTCCACAGCCTGCGACGAGCAGAACGGCGAGAACGGCGGGTACCACGAATCGCGCAGCGCGGGACGGTGTCGAGGTGTTCGCGCCGCGGCCCCTCATCGTCCGCCCCCCAACAGTTCCGCGAGCCCACCCGGCACGGTGACCGGCGTACTCTCCGGCAGGTCCATCGCACCCGCATCCTGCATCGAGCCGCCCGGCGCGAGTGCGGGATCGGAATACACGAGGTCGTCCGGGGTCGCGCGGACACCGGTGAACGCGCCCGACGAGATCGGTGGATAGTTCATCGCGAGGTTGCCGAGAATGGGCCCGAGATACTGTGCACACAGATCTGCGCCCTGCTCCGCCGTCGCGTTCGCGAGACCCGCGATCGCGCCGCAGATGAAATTCACCGGATTGCCCGTGTTCTGGGTTGCCGCGACGCCCGCGAACGTGCCCTGCAACGGCGAGTAGATGTTGTAGTAGTTGTCGAGGGCCGTGGGCGCGATGTGCATGACGCGCTCGAGCGTCGACCGGTGCTCGACCAGCACGCTGGTGGCGTCTGCCAGCCTGCCGACCTGTTCGGTGAGCGCGCCACGGTTGTCGCCGACGAAACTCTCGACGTCACCGAGCGCGATGTCCAGATCGGCGAGCGAGCGCCCCAGAGTGTCCGACGAATCGGCCAGCGTGCCACTCACTTCGGAGAGCCGCCGCTGGAAGTTCTCGATCTGCTGCGTACTCGACGACAACGCCGCAGTGAACGTCTGCAGGTTCTCGACGGACGCGAAGATGTCCGGGCTGCTCTCCGACAGCAGTTTCATCGTGCGCGACAACTCGGTGATCGTCGTGTGGAAGCGTTCGCCCTCGCCGCTGAGTGCCCCCGACGCCGAATCGACGAACCGGCTCAGCGAGCCCTGACTGTCGGCACCGTCCGGACCGAGCGCGGTGGTGAGCCGTTCGAGCTCGGCGGTGATCTTGTCCCACTCGATCGGCACCGCCGTGCGCTCGCGCGGGAAATGGCCGTCGCCGCGCATCACCGGGCCTTCGCCGCGGTATGCCGGCGCGAGTTGCACGTAGCGCGACGCGACGAGGCTCGTCGCGACGACCGCGGCCTTCGCGTCGGCAGGGACCGACACCGACCGGTCGAGCTCGAGAGTGACCTCGGAGCCGTCGACGCCCGGTTCTATCGACCGCACCGTGCCGACCTTGACGCCCGCGATCCGGACGTCGTCGCCCTCGTACACGCCGATGGTGGAGGGGAAGTCGGCCGTGAGGGTGTAGAAACGCAGTGCGGGGACCACATATCGCCACACTCCCGCAATCGCGACGATCAGCACCACCGCGGCGATCGCGAGGACGACGGTGCGGCGGGTGCTGCGACCCGCGTGCTCGGTGGTCATCGCACCTCCGGAATGGGTAGCGGCGCAGGGGGGAGCCCGAAGCCTGCGTTGAGCAACGGTTGCAGATACTGCGCGGGGACGAGATTGGCGACGAAGGCGTAGTAGAACGGCCCCGACGCGACGACGTCGGCGAGCTCGCCCGCGTACACGGACAACCCGTCGATCGACGACCCGAGCTGAGTCTTCTTGTCCTGCAGAGTCGCCACCACTCGATTGAGCTTGTCGAGCACCGGCCCGAGCACTGCCTGATTCTCGCCGACGAGCCCGGTGAGCTCGCGCGACACCGATCCGACGCCCGCGATGAGCCCGGCGATCTGCTCGCGGCGCGCGGACAGTTCGGTGAGCAACTGGTCGCCGCCGACGAACAGCGCGTCCACCTGATCCGCGCGTTCGGCGAGCAGCCCGGTGACTTCCTGCGCATTCGCGAACACCTGCCGCAACTGCTCGTCGCGGGTCGACAGCGACTGCGACAGGCGGGTGAGCCCGTCGAGTGCGCCGGTGAGCTGCGGGTCGACCTGCCGCAGGACGTCGGACACGGCATCGAGCGAATCACCGACCGTTTCGGTGTCGAGTTGATCGATGGTGTCCGCGGTGCCCTCGAGCGCGTCGACGAGCGAGAACGGCGAGTTGGTGCGGTCGAGCGGGATGACGTCGTCGGGGCCGAGCCGGCCGGAGCCGTCGGACGTGAGGACGAGGGCACGCTTGCCGAGCAGCGAGTTCGTCTTGATCTCGGCACGGGTGGTGTCGCCGAGGGGGACGTCCGGCGTGACGGCGAATTCGACGTCGGCATCGCCGGTGTCGCTGAGTGAGATCTTCTCCACGGTGCCGACGGGGACACCCGCGACGACGACATCGTCGCCCGCCGCGAGGCCACCCGCCTCGCCGAACAGCGCACGATAGGTGAGATCGGCGTTGACGAACTGGAGGCGGTCGAACTGCAGGCCCGTGAGCACCATCGCCGCGCACAGCACGATGCCGATCAGGCCGATGCGGAATCGCGAACGCCGTTCGCGGTCTTCGTGGTCGGTCATCAGGCGGCACACCTCCCTTCGGTCTGGCCGATGAGCCGGGTCGTGATCGGTTCGCCGTCGAGGCCGGTGAACTTGATCGACAGCTCGCACAGGTAGAACTGGAAGAAGCTGCCGTACACGCCGGTGCGTACGAGCTTGCGGTAGCTCTCCGGCAGCCGGTCGAGCAGCGACTCGAGCGCGGGCCTTCCGATGTCGAGTTGCTCGGCGGCACGGTCGAGTTCGGTGAGCGCGGGGGTGAGGGCAGGCCGCGCGTCGGTGAGCAGGTCGGTGACCGAGGCCGTGGCGCTGTCGAGGGTGCCGATCGAGCGGCCGAGAGATTCGCGGTCGGCCGCGAGGCCACTCACGAGGGACTCGAGTTGCACGACGGTCTCCGAGAACTGGTCGCCCTTCGCGGCGACGGTGCCGAGCACCGTGCGCAGGTTGTCGACGACCTCGCCGATCACGCGGTCTCGGTCGGCGAGAGTGGACGTGAGCGAGCCGGTACTCGCGAGCGCCGATTCGACCGTGCCGCCCTGGCCTTGCAGGATGCGCAGCAGCGACAGCGACAGCGCGTTGACCTGGCCCGGGTCGAGACCTCGGAACAGCGGCTTGAACCCCCCGATCAGCTTGTCCAGGTCGAGTGCGGGTGCGGTGCGCTCGCGCGGGATCGTGCTGCCCGCGGGCAGCGGCGTGGCGCTGCCCGGGCCGTCGAGGAGCTGCAGGTATCGGTCGCCGGTGAGGTTCTGGTAGCGGACCGTGGCCTTCGTGCTCTCGAGGACGGGTGTGCCGCGGTCGACGCTGAACTCGACGATCGCGCGCGACGAGTCGCGCACCTCGACCGACGACACGGTGCCCACCGCGACGCCCGCGACACGCACCGTCGACCCCGTCGTGATGCCCGACGCGTCGGTGAACTCGGCACGGTACCGGTCGGTCGGCGCGAAATCGCACTGGGCGAGCACCGTGCCGAGCGCGGCGGTGACGAGCAGCATGACGACCGCGTAGATCCCGAGTTTGACCGCGACGCCGCGAAATCCGGCCCTCACCGCGTTCCCCCTTCGAACGGGACGCCGTACAGGACGTCGAACACATTGCCGAAGTTGATCTGCGGTTGCTGCAGGATCGGATTGTGTGGATTGGCGCCCGTGTCCGCGACGACGAAGGGCGCGTGCGCATTCGGGTCGGGCTGGGGCAGCCCCAGGCAGTACGGACCGCCCTTGGCGGCGACCTTGGGCAGGTTGTTCTCGACTGTATACGTGGGCACCCCCGGCAACAGGCCCGCCTGCAGCCGGATACCCGGCTGACCACCGTAGACCGGCAAGCCGACCTGGGAGCCGTGCACGTAACCACCGAACATGCAGGGGAACTCGGGCGCGTAATAGGAGAGGATGTCGGTGGTCGGGACGAGTTGCGCGAGCATCGTGGTGAGTGCGGGATTGTTCTCTTCCAGCACGGCGCCCCCCGAGTCGCCCAGGCCCGTGAGCTCGAGCAGCGTGAGGTCGAGATTGGCTTGTTCGGCGACGACGGTGTCGGCACTCACGGTTGCCTGGCGGAGGATGTCGAGCAGACCGGGCGAGGCATCGGCGTACACCGCGGCGACATCCGCGCCGGCGTCGATGTCGTGGCGCAGCGACTGCCCGTGCGCGTTGATGCCCGCGAGATAGGTGTTCGACAGGTCGAGCACCTCGCCCAGTTCCTCGCCGCGCCCGCGCAGGCCCGCCGCGAGCGAACCGAGGGTCGCGTTGAGCTTCTCGGGTTCGACGCTGCGCAGCACCGACGACAGGTTCTCGAACACGGTGTTGATCTCGACGGTGACCGCGTCGGCCTCGAACGTGGCGCCCGAGACGAGGGATCCGACCGGTGCGGTGTCGGGCGGCACGAAGTTGACGTACTTGGCGCCGAACGCAGTGGTGGAGTTGATCAGGACGGTGGAATTGGCAGGCACGTCGCGCGCACCCGCGGCATCGATGTCGAGGTGCAGCACGGCGCCGTCGGTCGCGTACTCGACGCGGGCCACGCGGCCGACCACGACGCCGCGGGACTTGACCTTCGCGTCGACGTCGAGGTTGAGACCCGCCCGTTCGGTGCGGACGGTGACCGGGACCGTGGCGGTGAAGCGGTCTGTGTAGAGCATCGCGGCGACGACGAACACCCCGGCGATCAGGACGACGAGGCCGAGGGCTGCGAGGCGTTGGGCGTGGAGTCGAGTCACGGCCGCTATCCCGACAGGTTGAAGTTGCCGGACCGTCCGTAGACGGCGAGGGAGATGAGCAGGGTGACCGTCACGACCGCGACGAGCGACGTGCGCACGGCGCTGCCGACGGCGCGTCCGACGCCTGCGGGCCCGCCCGCGGCGTTGTAGCCGTAGTAGGTGTGGATGAGCATGACCGTCACCGCCATGACGACTGCCTGGAAGAACGACCACATCACGTCGGACGCGATGAGGAAGGTCGAGAAGTAGTGGTCGTAGGTTCCACCGGACTGCCCGTACAGCACGACCGTCGCGAAGCGACTTGCGAAGAACGACGCGAGCAGCGCGAGCGCGTACAGCGGGATGATCGCCAGCAGGCCCGCGAGCAGGCGGGTGCTCACGAGATACGGGACCGGCCGGATCGCCATCGACTCGAGCGCGTCGATCTCGTCCGACACCCGCATCGCGCCGAGCTGTGCGGTGGCACCCGCCCCGATCGTGGCAGACAGTCCGATGCCCGCGATGACGGGAGCCGCGATCCTGACGTTGATGAAGGCCGCGAAGAAGCCCGTGAGCGCCTCGATCCCGACATTGCCGAGCGAGCTGTACCCCTGTACCGCGATCGTGCCGCCCGTGAAGAGCGTGAGGAAGCCGACGATGACGACCGAGCCGCCGATGAGCGCGAGCGCGCCCGTGCCCATGCTGATTTCGGCGACGAGGCGCAGCGTTTCCTTGCGGTAGCGGCGCACGGCGAGCGGAATGGTCGCAAGCGCCATGATGTCGAACAGTGCCTGGGCGCCGATCTGATCGACCTGGCCGACGACGCGACGCTGGAACCGGTGGAGACGAGCGAATCGATGTGTGTAGATGGCCAACCCGTCACCCCCCGGTGAGTTTGATGCCTACTGCCGTGATGACGATGTTGACCACGAAGAGCGCCATGAACGCGTACACGACGGTCTCGTTGACCGCCTCCCCCACCGCTTTCGCACCGCCGCGGACCGTGAGTCCGCGGTAGCACGCGACGAGGCCGGCGATGACACCGAACGCACCTGCCTTGACGATCGCGATGACGAACTCGCCCGACCCGGTGAGCAATGTGATGCCGTCGGCGAACGCGCCCGGGTTGACTCCCTGCAGGAAAACCGAGAACACGTAGCCGCCCGCGATGCCGATGGTGCACACGAGCCCGTTGAGCAGGATCGCGACGACCATCGACGCGAGCACACGTGGCACCGCGAGCCGCTCGATCGGGTCGATGCCCAGCACCCGCATCGCGTCGATCTCCTCGCGAATGGTGCGCGACCCGAGATCGGCGCAGATCGCCGTGGCCCCGGCACCCGCGACGATGAGGACCGTGACGATGGGACCGACCTGCGTGACCGCACCCAGCGCGGCACCCGCGCCCGACAGGTCCGCGGCACCGATCTCGCGCAGCAGGATGTTGAGCGTGAAACTGACGAGGACCGTGAACGGCACGGCGACGAGTACCGCGGGAAGCGTGGAGACACGTGCGACGAACCAGGCCTGCTCGACGAACTCGCGGGCCTGGAACGGGCGCGTGAACATGCATCGCAGGGTGTCCCAAGACATTTCGAAGAAACCGCCGGTGCTCGTGACAGGGGCGGCGAGAGCAGCTTTCAGTCGCATGACCGTTCCGATCGAGGACGGGTGCCGGACGCTCGTGATGTGATCGGCGTCATAGTATCCAGCGCTGCATCCACAGTCAACGACCGAGACGGCAGTTTCGTTGCAAAATACGGAAATTCGGTGTGATCGACAGATCAGAGCGACGCCCGCCCGTGCGCGACGGGACACCCGCCGCCGTACGAGACCTCCATGCTCTTGACGCCGTTGAGCCAGCCGGACCGCAACCGCACCGGATCGCCGAGCCGGGCGATGTCGGGTGCGTGCTCGGCGATCGCGTCGAAAATGATGCCGATCTCCATGCGCGCGAGATTGGCACCGATGCAGTAGTGCGCGCCGGTGCCGCCGAAGCTCAAGTGCGGATTGGGATCCCGGGTGATGTCGAAGGTATCGGGATCGTCGAAGACGTCTTCGTCGAAGTTGGCGGAGCCGTACAGCAGCACGACACGGTCGCCCGCGCGGATGTGCTGCCCACCGAGTTCGGTGTCCTCGACGGCCGTGCGCTGCAGAGCCGTGAGCGGCGTGGCCCACCGGATGATCTCGTCGACGGCCGAACGTGGGCGGGTGCGGCGGAACAGCTCCCACTGCTCGGGATGTTCCATGAACGCCAGGATGCCGTGCGTGGTCGCGTTGCGGGTGGTCTCGTTGCCCGCGACCGCGAGCATCACGACGAAGAACCCGAACTGTTCGGACGTGAGGGCATCGCCGTCGATCTCGGCTTCGATGAGCCGCGTGATGATGTCGTCCTGTGGTTCCGCACGGCGCGATTCGGCGGCGTTCCACGCGTACGCGAGTACTTCCGCCGACGCCATGCGCGTCTCGGCCGCGAGTTCGGGATCGTCGTAGCCCGTCATGCGCCCGGTCCACTCGTAGAGCTTGCGCCGATCGGCCTCCGGAATGCCGATCAGTTCCGCGATCGCGTGCATCGGCAGCTCGCTCGCGACCTGCGTGACGAAGTCGCCCGAGCCCGCGGCGACGGCGTCGGCCACGATGCGGTGCGCGCGCTCGGTGAGCGTCGCGCGCAAGCCCTCGATGGCACGCGGGGTGAACAGTGGGGACACGAGCCGGCGCAACTGGGAATGCTCCGGTGCGTCCTTGTTGATCAGGACGAACAGTGTCGCCTCGAACTCTTCGCGGCTGATGTCGTCCTCGAGGCGCGGGATCGCGCCGCGCGCGTGGTTGGAGAAGATGTCGCTGCGCCGCGACACCTCGCGCACGTCGTCGTGCCGCGAGACGACCCAGAAGCCGTCGTCGTCGAACCCGCCGACCCCCCGGGGCTGCGGGTTCCACCACACCGGCGACGTGCGGCGCAGCTCGCGGTACTGCTCGAACGGCACGCCTCGCTCGATGACGGCGGGGTCGGTGAAGTCGAAGCCGGGTGGCAACACCGGTTCGATCGCATTCGCCATGTCGTTCCTCCTCGGTCGAGACAAGATCGGTGGTGGTGGACCTGCCGCATCGGTTGCGCCTCAGTTGCGCGGCGACCCGTCCCGGGATTCGGCACGTCGCAGCGACAGCGCCTGCGTGGGACAGGCGCGCACCGCGGCCATCACGTCGTCGTGCAGCTCCGGCCCGGGAGCGGTGTCGAGGATCTCGACCGTCCCCCGCTTGGGGACGCTGAACACGTCGGGCGCCTCGAGCTCGCACATCGCGTGGCCCTGGCACAGGTCGGCATCCACCTCCACGTGTTCTGCACTTCGAGAGCTGTCGTGTGAGTTGTCGGCCATGACGTTCCTTCCCGCACCTGCTTCGGTCGGTACGAACTCCGTTCGGGTCAGGACACTTCCGCTGCCACGGCAGCCTCCCGGGACTGCTCGACGCTGTCTTCTGCCGGTTCCTTCAGCGGCGCTTCGGGTTCGACCTCGATCGAGACGATGTGCGCGCCGCGCTCCTGGCCGACGACCGTCGCGACCGCGTCGGCGAGGTGTGCGGCGCGCAGGAAGAACGGGTGGCGCGCGAAGCCCCAGGCCATCCACGCCTCGAGCAGTGGGCCGGTGGCCTCGGCGGACCAGGTGCTGCCCATCGCGGTCTGGGTCGGCCCGGGGTGGACGACGGAGGCGCGAACACCGGTTCCTTCCAGCTCCATTCGCATCGTCTCGACCATCGCGATGACGCCCGCCTTGGCCGCGCCGTACGCGCCGAGGTGTGGTCGCGGCACGAGCGCGACATCGGACCCGATGAACACGGCGTCGCCACGTCGGCGCGAGGTCATGCCGGGCAGCACCGCGGCCGCCATGCGGTGCGCACCGACGAGATGGACGTCGACCTGTGCCGCGAATGCGCCCGGCGCGAGAGTGTGCAGCTCGCCGGGATCGATGTCGCCCGCAGCGTTGACCATGATCTCGGTGGGCCCGTGCGCGGCCTCGGCGGCGGCGACGAACGCGGCCACCGACTCGTCGGAGGTGACGTCGAGATCAAGGGCGACTGCGTCGTGCCCGTCCGCCCGCAGCTGCTCGACGAGTTCGGCGCACTTGTCGCGCCTGCGGGCGCCGAGCGCGACGGGATGGCCGAGCTGCGCAAGTTTGATCGCGGTGGCCGCACCGATGCCGGACGACGCGCCCGCGACGAGGGCGGGACGCCGCTGTGGGTGAGGTTCGAAGCGCGGCATGTCATTTCCTCCTGATCTCGACCGGCAGTTCGGCGAACCCCCGGACGTTGCTCGAATGGACCCGCACGGCGTTCTCCTCGTCGACCTCGATCGACCCGGCGCGCGCGAGCAGCTCGCGCAAGGCGACATCGGCTTCGAGCCGCGCCAGATGGGCACCGAGGCAGAAATGGCTGCCCGCACCGAAACTCGCAAGCGACCGACCCATGTCGCGATGGATGTCGAAGGTGTCCGGCGAGTCGAACACGCGGGGGTCGCGGTTGGCGGAACCGAGCAACAACAGCACGATGTCTCCCTCCGGAATCGTGCCGTCGTGCAACTCGATGTCGGTGGTCGCGGTGCGTGCGACGAGCTGGCTCGACGTGTCGTAGCGCAGCGTCTCCTCGGCCCACGCGGGCACGAGATCGTGGTCCGCGGCGACCTGCCGCATCTGATCGGGGAAACGCCAGCCCCAGTACACCGCGTTGGCGAGAAGCTTGGTGGTGGTCTCGTTACCGGCGATGACCATCAGGAACAGGAACGCGACGATCTCCTCCTCCGCGAGCGCGTCGCCGTCGATCTCGGCGTCGAGCAGCGCGCTCGTGAGATCGTCGGTGCGCTGCCTGCGCCGCTGCGCGATCATGTCGGTGTAGTAGACGATGAGTTCCATCGACGCCTCGGCGGCCGATTGCGGCACGTCGAGCAGGTTCTCCTCGCGATGCATCACGGCGTCGGCGAGACCGCGGATGCGATCGCGGTCCTCCTCGGGCACGCCCATGAGCTCGGAGATGACGTCCATCGGCAGCTTGCCCGCGAACTCGGCGACGAAGTCGAAGCGGCCGTGTTCGAGCGCCGCATCGAGGTGCGCGACCGCGAGCTCGCGGATGCGGCCCTCCATCTCCTTGATCCGGCGGGGCGTGAACCCGCGCGACACCAGATTGCGCACACGCAGGTGCCGAGGATCGTCCATCGCGAGGAACGACATGACACGGTAGGCGTGCGGACCGCGCGCGGCCGGGTCGAGAGACACACCGTTCGCGTTCGACAGGCGCTTCGCGTCCCGCACCGCGGCGAACACGTCCGCGTGCCGCGACAACGCCCAGAACCCGAGATCGGTGTTGTGGTAGAGCGGATGCTCGTCGCGCAGCGTGCGGTAGATGGGATAGGGGTCCTCGTGGAACGCGTAGTCGTACGGATCGAAGAGGAAGCTTCGACCCTCGGTGCGTTCGGCGACGTGCGACATGTTCACCTCAGAACCAGTGCGGCCGACGCTTCGAGCCTGTCGGCGATGTGTTCGTACGAGCTGAGCCCCAGGCCGGCCTGCACGAGAGCGCCCGCGTAGACGAGCTCGAGGGTCGCGACGACGCCGGGATCGGCGCCGGGGCCGAGCGCGTCGCGCAACCGCTGATTGATCAGCATGCCGATCTTGAGGCGGAGCCCCTGGACGTCGGGATCCGTACTGAGCAGCGCCGACGTGCACGCCGCGGCGAGCTCGGGTTCGTCCGACACGAGCAGAGCGAGCGAGCGCAGCACCGCCGACACCCGCTCGCGGGGCGACGCGTCGGCGCGCGAGTCGACGACACTCGCTTCGAGTTTGCGCCAGAAGACCTCGGCGACCAGGTGTTCCTTGGACGAGAAGTACGTGTACGCGGTGGCGGGCGCGACGGAGGCACGGGCCGCGACATTGCGCACGGTGAGACCTTCGTGCCCCGCGACGCGCAACTCGGCGACGGCCGCCGACGTCAGTCGCGTCAGCGTCTCGACATTGCGTCTCGCCGACCTGCGCTTACGGGGTTCTTCCGACGTTTTGCTGGACACGTGTCTACACGTTACGCACGACATCGAGAAGTGGCAAGCATTCGTTGCACATCCGTACCTGAAGTGTCTGACTTGCACGGCGTGACAGTGCTTTTCGGCACCCACCGGCGACGCTCGGCTCCGTTCGCGAGCTTCGGCGGAACCCTTGCGGGTCGATGTGAGGTGGAATACAGTCCGGACACATGTCCGAAAACAGCGCCGGTACGACCGGGCTCGTCCCCGGCGATCACACGTCCCTGTTCATCGACGGCCACGCGGTCGAGGGCGCGGGCGGCCGATTTCCCACCGTCGATCCCGCCACCGAAGAGGTGCTGGGCACCGCGGCCGACGGCACGGCCGACGACATGGATGCCGCCATCGCGTCCGCCCGCACCGCCTTCGACACCACTGCGTGGCGCGACGATCACGCGCTGCGCGCCCGCTGCCTGCGACAACTGCACGACGCGCTCACCGCCGACGTCGAGCGTCTGCGCGCGCTCACGATCGCCGAGGTGGGCGCGCCGCGCATGCTCACGAGCGGTGCACAACTCGAAGCGCCGCTCGACTACCTGCCGTGGTACGCCGACCTGATCGAGTCGTACGCGTGGACCACCGACATGGGCGTCGCGGCACCGATGGGCATGCGCAGCAAGCGACGCGTCGAGCGCGAGGCCGTCGGCGTCGTCGGCGCGGTCACGCCGTGGAACTTCCCGCACCAGATCAACTTCGCGAAGGTCGCGCCTGCGCTCGCCGCGGGCAATACCGTGGTTCTCAAACCGGCACCCGACACGCCGTGGTGTGCGGCGGAGATCGCGCGAATCGCACACGAGCACACCGATATTCCGCCCGGTGTGTTCAATGTCGTCACGAGCAGCGACCACTCGGTCGGCGCGATGCTCAGCTCCGATCCGCGGGTCGACCTCGTCTCGTTCACCGGCTCGACGGCCACCGGCCGCGCTGTCATGACCGCGGCCGCGCCCACCCTCAAGAAGGTCTTCCTCGAGCTCGGGGGCAAGTCCGCCTTCGTGGTACTCGACGACGCCGACATCGCGTCCGCGTGCTCGATGGCGGCGTTCACGGTCGCGACGCACGCCGGCCAGGGCTGCGCGATCACGACGCGACTACTCGTGCCACGTGCACACTACGACGATGCCATCGCGGCCACACGTGCCACGATGTCGAGCCTGACGCCGGGCGACCCACGCGACGCGGGCACCGTGTGCGGGCCGCTCATCTCGCAGCGCCAGCGCGACCGCGTGGAGGGCTACATCGATCTCGCCGTCACCGAGGGAGGCAAGATCGAGTGCGGTGGCCGACGGCCCGACGGACGCGATCGCGGCTTCTTCGTCGAACCCACGCTGATCTCCGGACTCGACAACTCCGCACGCGCGGCGCAGGAGGAGATCTTCGGCCCCGTCCTGGTCGTGCTGCCGCACGACGGCGACGAGGACGCGATCCGCATCGCGAACGACTCGCCCTACGGGCTCTCCGGCGCGGTGTACGGCACCGACCCCGCGCGCATCGATCGCGTCGTCCGCGGAATCCGCACCGGCACAATGGGTGTCAACGGCGGCGTATGGTACGGCGCCGACGTCCCCTTCGGCGGCTACAAGCAGTCGGGCATCGGCCGCGAGATGGGTGTCGCGGGATTCGAGGAGTATCTCGAGACGAAGCTCGTCGCCGAACTCGCCTGAGCATCCACCCAGTATCCCGATACCGAGAACGAGAGAAGGCACTCCCCATGACCAACACGAGTCCGCACGTCGCGCGCTTCGACGGCAAGGTCGCCGTCGTCACCGGCGGTGCGCAGGGTATCGGCGAGGGCTACGCGCGCGCCCTCGCCGCGGAAGGCGCGTCGGTGGCCGTGGCCGATCTCAACCGC
This sequence comes from Rhodococcus sp. HNM0569, assembly GCF_012726205.1. Classification (GTDB taxonomy): domain Bacteria; phylum Actinomycetota; class Actinomycetes; order Mycobacteriales; family Mycobacteriaceae; genus Rhodococcus_F. The sequence goes on from NZ_JAASAE010000006.1 coordinate 249,977, forward strand.
GAAGCGGGATCGTCCGTGGTCAAACAGATCCGCCAGGACGGCGGCAAGGCGACATTCGTCGAGGTGGATGTCGCGCAGCCGGAGTCGGCGGAGGCGATGGCGCAGGCCGTCGTCGACGAGTTCGGCGGCATCGACCTGCTCGTCAACAACGCCGCGATCTACGGCACCATGAAACTCGACCTGCTGCTCACCGTGCCCTGGGACTACTACAAGCGCTTCATGAGCGTCAATCTCGACGGCGCGCTCGCGGTCACGCGCGCGGTGTGGCCGCACATGCAGGCCCGCGGCGGCGGCGCGATCGTCAACCAGTCGTCCACCGCGGCGTGGCTGTACTCCGGCTTCTACGGGCTCGCCAAGACCGGTGTCAACGGACTCACCCAGCAGCTCGCAACGGAACTGGGCGGCAACGGCATCCGCATCAATGCGATCGCACCCGGTCCGATCGACACCGAGGCCACCCGCACCGTCACGCCCGGCAACATCGTCAAGGACATGGTGTCGAAGATCCCGCTCAAGCGGATGGGCACGCCCGAGGATCTGGTGGGCATGTGCCTGTTTCTGCTCTCGGACGAGGCGTCCTGGATCACCGGCCAGATCTTCAATGTCGACGGCGGACAGGTCGTGCGGTCGTGAGCGCTCCGGTCGGTTTCGTCGGACTCGGGCAGATGGGCGGGTCGATGGCCCGCAAGCTGGCCGACTGGCCGGGCGGGCTCGTGGTGTCCGATGTCCGCAGCGACGCCACCGAATGGTTCCGCGAGCACGGCGCCACCATCGCGGCCTCTCCTGCGGAGGTCGCCGCGGCTGCCGGCCACGTCTCGATCGCGGTGCTCGACGACAAACAGGTCGCCGAGGTCGTCGCGGGTCCGGAGGGTGTGCTGTCCACCGCGGCGCCCGGCACGGTCGTCGCCATCCACTCGACGATCGACGCCGCCACCGCAGAGTCCCTCGCGCGGGCCGCCGAGAAGGTCGGCGTGCACGTCGTCGACGCACCGGTGTCGGGCGGCGCGATGGGTGCGCGGGGGGGCACGCTCGCGGTCATGGTCGGCGGGTCGGACGAGGCGTTCGAGGCAGTGCGCGAGCCGTTCTCGCGTTTCTCCGACAAGGTGGTGCACGCGGGCCCGGTCGGGTCGGGCACGCGCATGAAACTCGCACGCAATCTGCTGCACTTCGTGTCGTTCACCGCGGCCACCGAGGCGCAGCGACTCGCGGAAGCGGCGGGCCTCGACCTCGAAGCACTCGGCGACGTCGTGCGGCACTCCGACGCCGTCACGGGAGGCCCGGGCTCGATCATGTTGCGGCCCACCGCAGCGCGCATCGAAGACGGCGACCCGTGGCTGCCCATCCTGTCGCACGTCCGTGATCTCGGCGAGAAGGACCTGTCGCTCGCACTCGCGGTGGCCGACGGGTACGGCGTCGATCTCCCGCTCGCTCGGCGCGCACTCGCCGAACTCGGCGACGGCCTCGGCGTCGGTGCCGGGCCGCTGGCCGACCCCGCCCCCCCCTCCTCGAGGAGCAACGATGACTGAGACACCCGAAACCACCCCCGACGCGACCGAGACGCGCAAGCGCGGGCTCGAGACGATGTCGAAGGTGTACGGCTGGGAAGTCCAGGACGGGCCAGGAGCGTTCTTCGCGACCACGGTCGATCATCTGTTCGCCGACATCTGGAATCGGCCGGACCTCACGATCCGCGACCGTCGGCTCCTGCTGCTCGGTGCGCTGTCGGCGCAGGGCATGGACGATGTCGTCGAGATCCAGGCGACGGCGGCCCTCGGCAACGGCGAGCTCTCCCCCGACGAGTTGCGCGAGATCGGGCTGTTCCTCACGCATTACGTGGGCTGGGCGATGGGTTCGAAGATCAGCATGCTGCTCGAACGGCTTGCGGGCAGACACGAGCGTGACGCGTCCTGACCCGGCCGGTAGGGTTCAGGAATCACGCACACCGAGGAGAGGCCGCCCGTGTCCGACCTTCGATCGACCACCACTCCCGCACTGCCGCAGCGGCTGCGCGCCGTTGCGGAAGGCGCGACGGGCTTCATGCCTGCGCGTGAGGGCGAGGCCCTGTTCGACGCCGCGGTACTCCTGCCCGAGGGCTCGGTGATCGTCGAGATCGGCACGTACTGCGGCAAGTCCGCCGTGTATCTCGGTGCGGCAGCTGCCGTCACGGGCGGCCGCGTCGTCACGATCGACCACCACCGCGGCTCCGAGGAGCATCAGGTGGGGTGGGAGTACCACGACGAGTCGCTCGTCGATCCGCACACCGGCCTCATCGACACGGTGTCGCGTTTCCGCCGCACCATCGCCGATGCCGAACTCGAGGACGTCGTCGTCGGCATCGTCGGGCGCTCGTCGTCGGTGGCGCAGGTGTGGAACACCCCGATCGACATGCTGTTCGTCGACGGCGGCCACACCGAGGCCGCCGCGGCAGGCGATTACGACTCGTGGGCGCCGCACGTGCGTGCCGGCGGGATCCTCGCGATCCACGACGTCTTCCCGAATCCCGAGGACGGCGGCCAGGCACCGTTCCACATCTACGAGCGCGCGCTGGCCGACGGCTTCGTGGACGTCCGCACGGTCGATTCGCTTCGCCTCCTGCGTAAGCCGGCCTGAGCGTCGCTCACCGCACCCGGTCGGTCACGCTGCGATCACCGAGCAGGGTGGCGCGCAGGACATCCGCACGGAAGACCTCGGCGCCGGCCGTGGTGGCACTGAGCGCGTCGGCCGCCAGCACCATTGCACCCGCGGTCCACGTGGAACATTCCACCGGCCAACGCTTTCCGTCGTCGTACACCAGGCCCGTCCAGTACGACCCGTCGCGCTCGCGCAGATGCTGCATGTTCGCGAACTGTTCGCGCGCTCGTTCGGGCATACCTGCCGCGACGAGTGCCATGACGAGTTCGCAGGTTTCGGCGCCGGTGACCCACGGGCGGTGGTCGACGCACCTGGCTCCCAGGCCCGGCACGACGAAACGATCCCACGACGCGGCGAGGTGCGCGCGTGCAGCAGCCCCGGTGAGCGCTCCGCCGAGGACCGGGTAGTACCAGTCCATCGAGTACTCGGACTTGTCGGCGAACGCATCGGGGTGCTGCTCGACGGCGTGCGCGACGCGCACTGCCGCGAGTTCCCACCCGGGTTGCGGCTGTGTCAGGTGGTCGGCGATCGCGATGCCGCAGCACAGCGCGTGGTGGATGCTCGCGTTTCCGGTGAGCAGGGCGTCCACGCCGTCGAGATCGTCGGCGTCGGTCCACACGAATTCGCCCCGGGCGCGCTGGAACCGGAGCACGAAGTCGAGCGCACGGCGCACCGTCGGCCACAGGTCGGCGAGGAAGTCGGCATCGCGGGTGACGGCGAAGTGATGCCACACGCCGACCGCGATGTACGCGCAGAAGTTGACGTCGAGGCTGTCGTCGGTGACGACTCCCTGTTCGTAGCGGGACGGCCACGATCCGTCCGGGCGCTGCGTGCGCTGCGACCACCGGTAGGCGGCGTCGGCTTCGTCGACGAGGCCGCAGACCGTGAGGGCCATCGCCGATTCGACGTGATCCCACGGGTCCACGTGTCCCCCGGGAAACCACGGGATCGCGCCGGAAGCCTCCTGCGCCCTGGCGATCGACAGGCCGGTCTGCAGGCATTGCTCGGCGGTCAGCACGCCCTCCACGGCGGGTACCGAGCCGGCAGGTCGTGACCCTGCCGGGAGGTCACCGCTTCCGTGCGTGAGACGTACCTGCGCGTCGCTCGTCACGAGCGCTCCGGCGCAGCCGAATCCGGGCCTGCGGAGAGCGGTTTCGTGAAGTAGAGGACGACACTCTTGCCGATCAGGGGGTCGAGTACCTTCTCGGCGGTGCGGGTGAGCGCAGGTGCGGACATCATGTCCCACACGAGCATCGAGTGATACGCCCGCACGGCGGGGTGGGTGTCGCGTTCGACGCCGACCGCGCACTTGAGCCACCAGTACGGCGCGTGCAGCGCGTGTGCGTGGTGGCGGTGGGTCTCGACGAGCCCCGCCGCGACGAGTTTGCGCGCCAGTTCCGAGGCACGGAAGATGCGCACGTGCCCGCCCTCGTTCGCGTGGTACTCGTCCGACAGCGCCCAGCACACGCGCTCGGGGAGCCACCGTGGCACGCTGACCGCGACGGTGCCACCCGGTCGGACGACGCGCACGAGTTCGGCGATGGCGGTGTCGTCGTCGGGAATGTGTTCGAGGATCTCGCACGCGAGTACGCCGTCGAAATGTCCGTCCGGATAGGGCAGCGCGAGCGCATCGCCCACGACGGTCTCGGCCGTGGCCGACTCGGGCACCTCGCCCGCCTCGGCCATCGCGTCGAACATGTCGCGCACACCCTTGAGCTCGACCTCGTCGGCGTCGAACGCGATGACATCGATGCCGCGGCGGTACAGCTCGAACGAGTGCCTGCCCGCGCCCGCTCCGACGTCGACGACCTTGTCGCCCGGCCGGAAGCCGAGGCGGTCGAAATCCACTGTCAGCATCAGGAGTTCCTTTCCCTGCGCGCTCGGGTGCGAGCACTGTCGTACACCGCTTCGGTGGCGGCCGCCACGGCAGCCCAGCTGTAGCGTTCCTCGGCCCGCGACCGGCCGCGCGCGCCGAGTGCCGCTCGACGCTGCGGATCGTCCAGCAGTGCCGCGAGCGTCGCGGTGAGGGCTTCGGTGTCGCCGGGCGGCACGAGGTCGGCGCACAGCCCGTCGGCGCCGACCACCTCCGGGATGGCTCCGGCCCGCGACACGACGAGCGGTGTGCCGCAGGACATCGCCTCGACGGTGGGCAGCGAGAACCCCTCGTACAACGACGGCACACACGCGATCTCGGCCGAGGCGAGCAGAGCGGCGAGTTCGGCGTCTTCGAGACCGGACGAGATGTGCACGACGTCGCCGAGATCGAGCTGGTCGATCAGCCGGCGGGTGGGCCCGTCCGGATCGCACTTGGACACGAGCTGCAATTCGACGTCGCGTTCGGTGCGCAACTTGGCGACCGATTCGAGTAGGTGCCGTACGCCTTTCAACACGACGTCGGCGCTCGCGACGGCCACGATGCGCCCGGGGACGCGTGGCGCGTCCGACGGCCGGAACACGTCCGTGTCGACGCCGAGCGGTGCGACGGTGATCGCGTCGTCGTGTACGCCGAATGCGTCCGCGATGTCGGCGGCCGACGAACTCGACACCGTGAGCACCCGGGGGAGTCTGCGCGCGACGAAACCCTGCATCCGCACGAACCCGTACCAGCGGTGGACCATCGGCTTGCGCCACCACCGTGCCGCCTTCAGGTCGAGCGTGCGATCACGCGAGATGGGATGGTGGATGGTCGCGACCATCGGCGACGACCGCGCCACCGCCAGCAACCCGAAGCCGAGGCACTGGTTGTCGTGCACGACGTCGAACTCGCCGCGCCGCGCACGCAACTCGCGTGCGGCGCGCAGGCTGAACGTGAGCGGCTCGGGAAAGCCCGCCGTCCACATCGTCGCGACCTCGAGCACGTCGATCCAGTCCCGGAACTCCCGCAGCCGAGGCGTGCGGAACGGATCGGGCTCGCGATACAGATCGAGGCTCGGCACCTCGGTGAGTGTGACGCGTGGATCGAGCGCGGGATAGGGCTGCCCCGAGAACACCTCGACGTGGTGCCCCCGGTCGGCGAGCGCCTTGCTCAACCGCTCGACGTAGACTCCCTGGCCGCCCACATGCCGCTTGCTCCGGTACGACAGCAGTGCAATGCGCACGTCGCCCTCCCCTCCTGCCCTGCCGGGCTCCTCCGCGGTGACCGCCTCAGCGGCCGCCGAGTGCGAGCTTGCCCGCCAACCTCTCGACGTAGGCGACGACCTCGGCCTCGGCTTTGTCGGGCATGCCGTACACGACCTCGGTGACACCGAGATCGCGCCAGCGTTCGAGCCGTTCGGCGTCGGGCTTGAAGTCGAGCACGACGATCTCGGGCTCACCCTCGCGGCCCGCGTCGCGCCACATCTTCTGCAGCAGCCGCACGCGGTCGTCGATCTCGGACTCGCCGGGCGTGCTGATCCAGCCGTCGGCGCTGCGGCAGATCCACGCGAAATTCTTCTCGGTGCCCGCCGCACCGACGAGCGTGGGAACCCGCGGCTGCTGGATCGGCTTGGGCCATGCCCAGCTCGGGCCGAAGGTGACGAATTCGCCGTCGTACTCGGCCTGTTCCTGCGACCAGAGGGCCTGCATCGCCTCGAGGTACTCGCGCAGCATGGTGCGCCTGCGCTTGGGCGGTACTCCGTGATCGGCGAGTTCGTCGGTGTTCCAGCCGTAGCCGACGCCGAACGTGACCCGGCCGCCGCTGAGATGGTCCAGCGACGCAATCGTTTTCGCGAGGGTGAGCGGGTCGTGCTCGACGGGGATCGCGACGGCGGTGCCGAGCCGGATGGTGCTGGTGACCGCTGCGGCCCCGCCCAGCGAGACCCACGGGTCGAGAGTGCGGGCGTACCGGTCGTCGGGCAGTGCGGCACCGCCGGTCTGTGGATGCGCGGCCTCGCGGCGGACCGGGATGTGGGTGTGCTCGGGCACGTAGAACGAATCGAAGCCGAACCGTTCGGCCGCGGCCGCGGCAGGCGCGGGAGCGATACCTCGATCACTGCTGAACAAGACCAATCCGTACCGCATGCAGCACCTTTCGGTTCGCGACGTTGCATCGTGCCTTCGCGCCGGACGGGAGACGCACTCGCGACCCGCCGACCGAACGTGCCGCGAAGTGTAACCTGTTTCACTTTTTCGCACCAGATGGTGCGGGACGCCGCGGTCGGCACGCGATCTCGTGACCACCGGCCGAACGAGTTCGTTCTACTACCGCCCCGCGCCGAACCGGTTCACGTGGTCGCGTGGTCGGCAAGACCGAGGGTGCGAGCCGCGTCGCGCACCGCCCCGATCACCGACTGCAGCGACGGGCGGGCCGCGCTCGCCGTCCGGTACGCGACCGACACGGTGCGCACGAGGGGGTCGTCGACCGGAACGATGTCGAGCTCGCTCGGCCGCAGCATGAGACCGAGATCGGACACGAGCGTGACGCCGAGGCCCGACGCGACCATCGCGAGCGCGGTGGCCTGCTCGCCCACCTCGTGCCGGATGCGCGGCTCGAAGCCCGCGGTGTTGCACGCGCGACGCACCGACTTGCCGAAATGCGAGCGCGGGCCGGACAGGATCCACGGCCGGTCGGCGAGCTCGGCGAGCGCGATCGACCCGCGCGTGTGGAGGCCACGCGGGAGTACCGCGTGCATACGCTCGACGGCGATGATCTCGCGCGCGAGGGCGGGATCCCACGTGAGGGGGTAGTTGGAGTACTCGATCACGAACGACAGGTCGAGCGCGCCGTCGCGTACCGCGCCTGCCGTCTCCTCGGGCGCGAGTTCCTTCGTGCGGACCTCGATGCCCGGGTGCGTGCGTTCGAGTTCGCTGAGCGCGAGCGGCAACAGCCCCGCCGCGACCGACGCCCACACCCCCGCGGTGAGACGTGCCGTGACTCCGCTCTGGGCGGTTTCGAGCGCGAGACCCGCACGTTCGACGGCCGCCAGGATCTCCTCGGCATGCTCGGCGAGCACGACCCCCGCCTCGGTGAACAGCATCCGTCTGCCCTGGCGTTCGAACAACCGTGTGCCCGATTCGCGTTCGAGTTGGGCGAGCTGCTGGGACACCGCCGACACCGTGTAGTTGAGCGACTGCGCCACGGCCGTCACGGTGCCACGCCTGCTGAGCTCACGGAGCAACTTGAGTCGATGCAGCGAGAACTCCATCACCACACGATATGCGGTACCCGCGTCCTCGGCCCGCTCCTCGGCGAGAGTCCACATTTCATGAACGGATCGGTCCACGAAGAGTAACTGGACGTGCCCGCTCACCAGGGCACATGCTGAGACCAGCGGACGAAATCCGCATCATCCGGCAGCGGCCAGGCGCGTTCCCCGACCGGGGGCGGGCCCGGTGGACGCTGCCCGCAACAGTTCCGCCCACGACAATCCGGGAAACGGGGGACTCGACATGACGACGATCGACATGCGCACAGGGAACCGGTCGACCTCGGCCGCGGCCGTCACGCACCCCTCACGTCCCGAACCGATCATGCGGATCGAGTGGACCGACCCGGTGACCCACACCGTCGGCTATCTCGTCGTCGACACCCTGGTGTCGGGCATGGCGACGGGTGGCACGCGAATGCGGCCGGGGTGCACGCTCACCGAGGTCGAGGACCTCGCGCGCGGCATGTCCGCCAAGACCGCGATGTTCGACCTGCCGATCGGCGGCGCGAAGGGCGGCATCGACTTCGACCCCAAGGACCCGCGTGCCGACGAGGTACTCGAGCGGTTCTGCGACGCGATGCGTCCGTTCCTCGACCGGCACTGGGTGACGGCCGAGGACCTCGGTGTGCCGCAACACCGCATCGACGCGGTGTTCGCGCGGCTGGGGATGCGGCAGTCGTACCACGCGGCGATCGAACGTGCGGCCGACCCGCAGCGCACCGCCGAGCGCGTCATGGCCGGCCTGTGCGCACACGCACCGGGCGGGTTGCTCGGCGACGTCATCGGCGGATACGGCGTGGCGCAGGCATGCTTGGCCGCCGCGCAGAACTGGAACTGGGACCCTGCGCGGTGCACCGTCGCGGTACAGGGTGTCGGCACGATGGGCGGCGGCGCCGCGTGGTACCTGCACGACACGGGCATGAAGGTCGTCGCGGTCGCGGACGCCGCGGGCACCCTGTTCGATCCCGCAGGCCTCGACGTGCCCGCGCTGCTCGACACGCGCGACGAGTACGGCGAGATCGACCGCACGCGCGTTCCCGCACACGTCGAGCGGCTGCCGCGCGATGTCGTCCTCGGAGTGGAGGCCGACTTTCTGATTCCGGCCGCGGTGTCGTACGCGCTCACCGAGGCCAACTGCGATCAGGTACGTGCGAGTGTGGTCGTCGAGGCCGCGAACGCCGCGACGACGCCGCACGCCGAAGCCGCCCTCGCGGCCCGCGGCGTCGCAGTGGTGCCGGACTTCGTCGCGAACGCGGGCGCGGTCGCGTGGGCGTGGTGGCTCCTGCTCGGCTACGTCGGATCGGAGCCGCAGGATTCGTTCGACCGCCTGCGCGCCGCGATGCACGACAAGGTGGGCACGCTGCTGCGGGCGTGGCAGCCGGGCACCGGGACGCTGCGCGCCGTGGCCGAGCTGCTGACGGCGTCGAAGGCACACGAACGGGCCAACACCACGATCACCGTGCCCTGACGCGGCGCGGCGTTCACGCGTCGGCGAAGCGCAGAATCGCGATCGTGATGTTGTCGTGGCCGCCGAGCTCGCACGCGAGCCGCACGAGCGCGACGGCAGTTTCGGTGTCGCTGCTCGCGCGGTCGTCGGCGTCGCCGAGGCGCAGTGCCTGCGCGACGGCCTCGTGACTGACGAGATCGGTGAGGCCGTCGCTGCACATCACCACGGCGATGTCGGCGCCGCACTCGACGGGGGTGACGTGGACGTCGAGCGGCGCCCGCGTGGCCCCGAGGGCCTGGGTGAGCCCGCCGCCGTAGCCGACGTCGGGCTCGCTGAGTTCGCGGGCTTCGCCGTCGGCACAACGCAGCACGGTCGAGTCGCCGACGTTGAACGCGAGCACGGATCCGTCGGCCGCGAGATGCACCCCCGCCGCGGTGGTGCCCATCCCCGAGAACGCCTCGTCGTCCTCGCCCATACGGTTGAGCTGGTCGGCGACCGCCTGTGCACGAGCCGCGAGGGCATCGGCCGCGCCGTCACGGCCCTCGGGATCGAGCGGTGCGCTGAGGATTTCGGCCGCGAGCCGTGACGCCACCTCGCCCGCGAGATGACCGCCCATGCCGTCGCACACGACGACTGTCGACCCGCTGCCGCGCGCGATCCGCACCTGCAGCACGCGGCCGTGCTCGCCGTGCAGCGCCCAGCCGTCGACACCGACGGCGTCCTCGTTGTGATCGCGTACCCGGCCGAGATCGGTGACGACGGTTAACAGCGCCGAACTCCCGGATTCCATTCACATACCGTACGACGCACGCGGTACCGGCACGCCGGATCCGCGCGCGCCGGCGTCGACGCGGACGGAAGCGGCGGCGCCGAGGTATGGCGTGTGTCACCGTTTGCCCAGTTCAGAGCACATTTCGGGGACAATGGGTGGTGACGGAGGTGGTCACCATGGCGCATCACACGCCGACCCACATCGTGCGCCGTACCGAAGAACTGCGACGAGCCGTCGCGGAGTGCTGTGCGCACGTCACCTACGCGACGCGTCTCGCGGCCGGGACCGACGCGCGGGGCTGTGAACTGACCGTCCGGCCCGTCCGCAGCGGGCCCGACGCCTTCACCGAACTGATGCGGGCCGTGCAGTCCTATCCCGCACCGACACCCTGCGGCGACACCGACGGCACGCGCGCAGGTGCCGACACATTCGAGGACGCGCACGTCACGCCCGCCGAGGCACTGCACGCCGCCGACCGTGCGCTGCTCCGGGCGATCGACGCCGTGCGGCGGGCCGAACTCGCGGCCACCGCCGCGGTACTTGCCGCGCACCACCAGGTGCCCCGGCAACCAGGGCACGACACCGAACGCGGCTGACCGGCGCCGGTCAGCGTGCGCGCAACAGGGCGCGGTGATGCGCGGCGACCGTCGTCTCCAACTGGTTGTCCGTCCAGTCGGCGTGTTCGGCGTGTTCGACGAACACCGGCCGGCTCGCACCGAGGGCGCGGGCACACGAGACGAGCTCGTGCTCGATCTCGCGGGCAGGAACGGTGGCGACCCACTCGGGGTCGATCGCGACGCGCGTGACGACGAACCGGTCGGCGCTCACGGTGACGGCGGGGGCGTCGCCGCGGGTGCGGGCGTCACCCGACGCGACGAAACGCGCGCCGCCGGTGACCGAGTCGCGCACGCGGCGGTACTCGAGCGCCGTCGACGTCCGCAGCAGGGTGCTCAGCACCGCACGCCGCGCAGGGACCGGCGCGAGCACGCGGAAGTGGTTGTCCTCGAAACGTTTCCCCTTGGCGACACGCAGCGCAGTGCGGTATCCGTCCATGACGGCCGACGCGACGTGGGTGGGCGCGACCCAGTGGTGCAGCGCGTCGTCGATCCACACGTCGACCGGGAGCAGACCGTTGCCGAGTGTCATCGCCACCAGGGCACGAGGCCCGGGGCCACCGACCGCCGTCGCGTCGCTTCCGATTCCCCCCGCGTTCACACATCCCCCCAGATCGCCCGTCCTGCACGGTCCCTGCGTGCCTCCCCGTGGCACGCAGGGACTCTAACCCACGCCGAGTGACGGCGGCATCCCGGCCGGTCAGCGCTCCGAGGTACGGCGCAGCTTCGCGTTGGCGAACTCGTGGATTCCCCACTTGCCGAGCTCGCGACCGTATCCGGACCGTTTGACGCCACCGAACGGAAGACCCGGCAGCGTCGTGCCGTGTTCGTTGACGTAGGCCATGCCGACGTCGAGGCGGTCCGCGACGGCACGTGCCGCGTCGAGGTCGCGTCCCCACACCGACGCGCTGAGCCCGAAGGTGGTGTCGTTGGCCAGAGCGACCGCCTCGTCGACCGAGTCGACGCGGTACACGACCCCGACCGGACCGAAGATCTCCTCACGATAGGCATCCATGTCGGACGTGACGCCGGTGAGCACCGCGGGCTTCATGAACGCACCCTCACCCGCCAGCGGTTCGCCTCCGGTGTGCAGCGTGGCGCCCTGCTCTACGGCCCGGCGCACCTGTTTCACGACGCCGTCCCGCGCGTCGACCGACGACAGCGGCCCGACCTGTGTGCCATCGTCGGACGGGTCGCCGACCACCGCGGCGTCGAACTCGCGCACGAGTGCGGCGACGAACTCGTCGTAGTACTCGCCTGGCACGATCATGCGTTTGGGCGAGTTGCACGCCTGCCCGCAGTTCGACAACCGGGCGCGCGCCGCGATTCTCGCCGAGCGTGCGAGGTCGTCGGTGTCGAGCAGGATCAGCGCGTCCGAGCCGCCGAGTTCGAGCACCGACTTCTTGAGGTTGTCCGCCGCGGTACGAGCGACGGCCGCGCCCGCTGCTTCGCTGCCGGTCAGCGAGACGCCGCGCACCGCGGGATCGGCGATGACGTCGGCGACCTGGTCGCTCGTCGCGAACAGGTTGACGTACGCGTCGGCCGGCACGCCTGCGGCGTGGAGGACTTCTTCCATGAGCAGCGCCGACGCGGGACAGATCGACGCGTGCTTGAGCAGCACGGTGTTGCCGAGGACGAGATTGGGCGCCGCGAACCGGGCGACCTGGTAGTAGGGGTAGTTCCACGGCATGACGCCGACGAGCGGGCCGATCGGCTCGTACGTGACCACGGATTCGAGTGCGGGTGGCACGTCGAGTTCGTCGCGCGCGAGCAATTCCGGACCGTGCTCGGCGTACCAGCGGTAGATCGCGGCCGCCAGTTGCACCTCGCCGAGCGCTTCCTTGCGGGGCTTGCCCATCTCCTTCGTGATCGATGCCGCGAGTTCGTCCTGACGCGCGTCGTACAGGTCCGCCGTCGCGGCGATCGCACGGGCGCGGTCGGCGACGTCGGTGGCGCGCCACCGGGAGTACGCGGCGGCCGAGCGTGCGATCGCGTCGCGGACGCCGCCGTCGTCGAGCGTGTCGAACTGTCGTTCGGTGCGGCCCGTCGTGGGGTCGATTGTCGCGTATTTGCTCATGGTTCGAGGCTACCCACGCAGGCACCCCGCGCAATCATGGATTCCGGGCGTAACATGCTGCGGCACAGCATTATTGACGACAGTGGCATTGTACGCCTCGACGGGCGCGCGGTGGGTCCACATGCCGACATTCGCATCATCTACTTTGACATTCGTTTTCATTAACGGTTGATTAGCGATCCATGCCCGTACTCACCCCCTCCCGCGGCTTCCGGCCGCCCGGCCCGAAGGGCCACCCGCACCTACCCGGCCCGACGCGCTCGGCACCGACCTGGTCCGGTGCGCTCACCGTGCTCACCACCGCCGCCCTCGTCGCCGCGTGCGGCAACGGCGGCGCCGACGACGTGAGCGCCACCCCCGTCGACCACGCGACGCCGCGCGTCGCGCTCTCCTACGACGGCGGCATCATGGTTCTGGACGGCACACCGAACGGGCACGGCCCGCTCGACCTCGTGGCAGACCTCCCGACCACCGACATCGCGGGCGCCGACGTCCCCTCGGGCCTGGTCCGGCTCGATCCCGCGGGCGACGACCGCCACGTCGCGATCAGCGCCGGCCCCGGATTCTCGATGCTCGACCTCGGCACCTGGAGCGACGGCGCCGCGCACTGGACCGCCGACCCCGCCACGACCGGCATCCGGTTCGGCGCGGAGGAACCCGGCCACGTGGTGCCGCACGCCGGGCGCACCGCACTGTTCGACGACGGCACCGGACTGGTGCGCGTCTTCGATCCCGCGCAACTCGCATCGGGCGAGACGCCCGCGACGACCGAGTACACGACCCCGTCGCCGCACCATGGCGTCGCGATCCCACTCGACGACGGAGGCCTCGTCGTGACGGACGGCACGGAAGACGAAAGGCACACCGTGCGCGCGTTGGACGCGGACGGGCACGAGATCGCGCGTACCGACGACTGCCCGGGCGTGCACGGGGAATCGCTCGCGCGCGGCGCGATCGTGCTCGGCTGCGAGAACGGTGCCGTCGTGTTCTCCGGAGGCACGTTCACCAAGCTCGCGGCACCCGACGTATACGGCCGCATCGGCAATCACGCGTCGGACGAGTCGTCGCCGGTCGTGCTCGGCGACTACAAGACCGATCCCGACGCCGAACTCGAACGGCCCGAACGTATCTCGCTGGTCGATACCGAGCGCGGCGAGATCGCACTCGTCGACCTCGGCACGAGCTACTCGTTCCGCTCGCTCGCACGCGGCCCGCACGGCGAAACCGTCGTGCTCGGAACCGACGGCGCGCTGCACGTCGTCGAACCGGATACCCGGGCGGTGACCGGCGTGGTGCCGGTGATCGACGCATGGACCGAACCCGAACGGTGGCAGGCGCCGCGGCCCGCGGTCTTCACGATCGATCACACTACGTACGTGACCGATCCGGCGCGCAGCATGCTGCACACGGTCGACCTCGAGTCGGCCCGCGTGACGTCGTCGACACCGCTTCCCCACGTGCCGAACGAGATCAGCGGCACCACAGGCTGACCGACCACGCGAAAGCGCTGTGCAGGTAGCCCCCGACCGGTACCGTCGGCACGGTCGTACCAGGAACGGCACGGTCGTGCCGACCGGACCGAAGGGGGCGCGATGCGCTGGGGCACACGAGTTCGCCGGACAACCGCCTTGGTCGTCGCAGGCCTCGTGTCCACGATCGTGCTCGCCACTCCCGCCGGACACGCACAACCCACCGATTCTCCCGCGCCCGCGCCGGGCACCACGCAACTCGGTCTCGGGACACTCGGTCTCGGTGAGGACATCACATTCCGTGGCAACCAGGACCAGGTCTCACTCGCCGTGCCTGTGCCGCAGGGCCTTTCCCCGACAGCACTCACCGGCACGGTCGACCTGCCCGCCAACCTCGCCCGCGGTTGGATCGACGTCGTATCGGACGATCGCACTCTCGCACGTGTCGAACTTCCCGCCTCCCCCACGGCGAGCGGCCCGATCACGATTCCGCTCACCGGCGCACGGATCGACACGAATGCCGTCGTGGTCGAGCTGCGGCTGACACTCCTTCCGCTCGACGGTATCTGCCCCGACGACTGGTCGGGCCGCAGCGTCACACTGCACGACGTCGCCGTCGGCTACGACGGCACCGCGACGAACCCCACGGTCGTCGCCGACTTCCTGCCTCCCGTTCTCGAACAGCTGCGCGTGTACGTTCCACCGTCGCCGGACGCCGCGGAGGCCGACGGCGCCGTCGAGGCGGCGGCCGCTCTGGTCGCGCACTACGGCAACCAGCATCCGCGAGTCGAGTTGCGGCCGTTGCCCGCGGACGGCCGACCCGACCTTGCCGACAGCCCGTTCAGCCGGTCGGTCGTGATCCTCCGCGGCGACGAGGCGGCGACCGAGTTGGTCCCGGTCCCGGAAGGTCCTGCCGCACTCGCACTCCGCGGCGACGGCGACCAGCTGACCGACCAGGTGCGTCTGCTCACGAGCAATGTGTCGGCGCTCGCCGTCGACAGCAAGGCGACGGCAGGGTCGATGGACGCGCCTCCCGAGCTGCGCGGAGACGGCTCCACCTTCGCCGATCTCGGAATCGGTACCCTCACCTCCACCTCACACGGCCGCGTACAGGTGAGCGCGTCGATCAACCAGGACCGGATCGGGCACGCGGTCCGGGGCATGCGCGTACACCTGCAGGGCAACTACACTCCCCTGCCCGCGTCGCAGAGCGGACTGATCACGGTCTCGGTCGGTAACGACGTCCTCGCTTCCTGGGCCGCCGACGCGAGCGGGCAGATCGACCGCTGGGTCGAGATTCCCGACGCGGATCTCGAACGGAACACGACGCTCGACGTCACGCTCGAGACCACCGGTGCCACGACGCAGTGCGGGCTCGAGCAACCGATCACGTTGACTCTGCTGCCACAGAGCCAGGTGCGCACGGATCCGGCCGAGGGCGGCGGCACATCCGGCTTCCAGGCACTGCCCCAAGCGCTCGAGCCGGCATTCGACGTCGCGGGCAGCGAAGGAGATTTCGACGACCTCGCGCGGGCGGTGTCGATCGTGACCGGGTTGCAGAGCATCACCACCGCGCGCCTCGAACCCACGTGGGTGCCGATGGAGGAGGCGGTCTCGTCCGAACGCCCCGCGGTACTGGTGATCGCCGACGGGCAGATCCCGGACGGCATCGACCTCCCGCTCGACGCGTCCCAGGACACGACCCTCGAGCTGACGTACCCGGACGACGGCGGCCGGAGCACCGTCACGCTCGGCTCGGGTGCACAGTTCGCGTCCTTGCAGACCACGTGGGACGGCACGCGACAGCTCGTCGTCGCCGATGCGACGAGCGTGCCGACCGAGCTCGACCGCACGCTCGACTGGCTGGCCGCCGATCCCCAGCGCTGGCCCGGCCTCACCGGCGACATCCTCTTCACGGCGCAAGGCCGTGAGCCCGTCGAACTGTCGTTGCAGCAGCAGGCCGTCCCGCCGACGGATGCGGGCACGTCCGGGGTGGTGCGGGCGGTTCTCGTATCGGTAGCGGTCCTCGTGGTGGTCGGCATCGCCCTCGCGATCTGGTTCACGCGCAGGCGGCCCGGGCGCTCCGCGCAGTGACGGCGGCGTCGGCATGGCCCTGAACACCCAGTCACGGCGCATCGTCGATTCCCTCGCCAGGCGCTGGGTTCTCATCGTGGCGCTCACCGGAGCGGCCTTCTGGAAGACCTGGGCGAACCTGTGGCGTGATGCCGCCGAGGGTGTCGCGACGGGATACGTGTTCGTACTCCCGCTGTTGTGCGCGGTCGCGTGCGTGGGGGTTTCGCTTCGACGCCGCGAGGAACTGCCGATCCACGACCGGCAGACCGACACGATCGTGGGCACGATCCTGCTGCTGCTGTCGCTCGGCGTGCAGGCGCTGCTCGTGCCTCGGCTCGAACGGTTCTACACCGCACTGCACATCGACGTGCTCGGCGTGGTGGTGTTCGTGCTCGGCTGCTGCGTGCTGTTGTTCGGTACCCGCCCCACCGCGCGATTCTGGCCGGTGTGGCTCATGGCCGCCGTGCTCAACCCGCTCGGATACCGCTTCTTCGGTGTACTGATCGGCGGCGGGCCGCTCGGCAACGGCCTGTTGATGGTGATCGTCGCGGCGTTCGCGACGTCGATCGCCGTGTCCCGAGACCGCACGCGGGCCGTGGTCGCGTTCGTCTCGACGCTCGTCGTCGGCCTCGTCGTGCTGTCCCTCGTCATCCGCTACGCGCAGTACCCGTCGATCATCGTGCTGCAGCTCGTGCCGTCGACGTCGGCCGCGGTCGTGGTGGGTGGCTCCTTCTACTTCTGGCATCGCCGTGGCGCGAGCAAGGCTCCTCTCGACCGCCCGCTCGTTCCGCCCGCGAACAGTGCGAGCCGACAGAACATCTCGATCGTCCTGACCATCGTGGTGGCCGCGGGAATCACGATGGCGATCCCGTTGCCGCCGCGTCCGTCGGCCGAGCTCGCTGCGGGTCCGCGGCTGCCTGACAGCCCGGGGCTCGCGGTACCCGAAGGCTGGACCGAACAGACGCTGACCACCTACCGTTGGCCCGCCCGCTACATCGATCGTTCGGCCACGCTCACCCGCCAGAGCCTCGTCGCGGACGACGTCGTCCCCGGCTGGGACACGCAGGGGCGCAGACGCGTCGTGCAACTCGACGTCCTGACGATACCGGAACCCGCCACCCTGCTGACCTTTCCGGTCGAGGGGACCTACGAGGTGCAGCGCGCCCGGGTCAGTGCCCCGGTCCACATGGACATCGGGCGGGGCATCACGGCGACCCTGTTCACCGCCGTCGACGACAAACTGCTCGTCACGTGGAGCAATTTGAGTTTCGCGTGGACCAACGACGCCCACCACAGCCAGCGCGTGTCGCTCGTGAGCGTCGACGACCACGACCCCGGCGCACCGTTCCCCGAACCGCGGCCGTCGATGCCGTCGATCGGACGAAATCTGTTGTCGATCGTGCTCCGCGGCGGGTCCTCGGTCAGCGACCGTCAACCGACGTACAAGGACCGCACCATGTTGGAGTCGGTGGCACGCGAGATCGTGGAGGCGCAGCAATGGTGAACTCCGCACGCGGTGGTCCCCGGGACGACGCCGAGTTCGCGCAGGCGGCGCTGCACGACGCGGTGGCAGGCCTGCGCGAACGGCACCCGATCTCCTCGGCATCCGTGGCGTTCTACCCATGGCAGAAACGGACGGGCCTCGCCCTGCTCGGCGTCGTGATCGTCTGCGCTGCACTGTTCCTCGTGCCCACCCTGGTCGTGCTCACGCTGGTGTGCACGATCGGCTATCTGTGGACCCTGGCCGACCGTCTGCTGTTGTTCTTCCGCGGTCTCGACGGCAGCGCGATCGTCCATGTCAGCGACGACGACGCCCGTGCGGTGCCGGACGACGAGCTGCCGTCCTACACCGTGCTGGTGCCCGCGTACGCCGAGCCGGAAGTGATCGGCCAGCTGATCGAGAACATGGCCGCACTCGACTATCCGAGGGACAAGCTTCAGGTGCTGCTGTTGCTCGAAGCGGACGATGCCCCGACCATCGACGCGGCACGAGATGCCTTCGACAGCGAGTTCGTCGAGATCCTGCTCGTCCCCGCCGCGCAGCCCCGGACGAAGCCGAAGGCGTGCAACTTCGGCTTCCACTACGCCACCGGAGAGATCGTCACGATCTTCGACGCGGAGGACCGTCCGGAGCCGTTGCAGTTGCGACGCGCGGCGGTCGCGTTCACCCGCCTCCCGGCGAACACCGCGTGCGTCCAGGCGGAACTGGCCTTCCACAACGGAAGCCAGAACCTGCTGACGGCGTGGTTCACCGCGGACTATGCGCTGTGGTTCCGATTCGTGCTTCCCGGGTTGATGCACAGCACCTCCCCCATTCCGCTCGGCGGCACGTCGAACCACCTGCGCCGCACGGTCCTCGAGGAGATCGGCACGTGGGATCCGTACAACGTCACCGAGGACGCCGACCTCGGGGTGCGGATCGCGGAGTCGGGATACCGCACCGCCGTGCTCGCGTCGGTGACCCTCGAGGAGGCCAACAGCGATCCGATCAACTGGATCCGCCAGAGATCGCGGTGGTACAAGGGCTACCTCCAGACCTTCCTCGTCCACACGCGCCGCCCGGCGCACCTGTTGAAGAGCCTCGGCCCGGTGGGCCTGTCCCGGCTGATCACCCTCATGGCGGGCACCCCGATCATTGCCTGCCTGAACATGGTCTTCTGGCTGATCAGCGTCTCGTGGTTCCTCGGCCAGCCGTCGGTCGTGCAGGCCGAGTTTCCCTGGTACGTCTACTTTCCGGCACTCGTCTCGCTCGTCGTGGGCAACTCCGCGGTCCTGTACATGAACGTCGTGGCCTGCCGCGAGACGGGCAACTCGGCGCTGCTCGTCGCCGCGCTGACCTCGCCGCTCTACTGGGTGCTGATGTCGATCGCGGCGATCAAGGGGACGTACCAGCTGCTCCGCAATCCGTCCTACTGGGAGAAGACCTTCCACGGCCTGCCCGGCACCGGCCCACGCGCATCGGTCGCCGAGAAGGCCGAGCCACCGCCGGGGACCTCGCCGTGAAGACGACGCGCGCATTGTTCTGGTCCGCGACGGCGCTGTACGCCGCGGTGGGGCTCTATCTGGCCTTCGACGCGCAGTTCTTCCTCGGCGACTCCCTGTCGCGCGTCGCGGCTGCACGCACCGTCTTCTTCAGCAACGACCCGCATCTCGCGGCGATCGGATTCATCTTCACCCCGCTCACGGCCTTGGCACAGCTGCCCACCATCCTGCTGAGCCATTGGTGGACGGAGGTGAGCGCGTACGCCGTGACGGCCCTCGCCGTTTCCGCACCCTTCATGGCGGGGGCGGTGGTGCAGATCTACAAGATCGGCCGCGACCGCGGTGTCCCGACGTGGCTGCTGTGGCTGGTCACCGCGGTCTTCGCACTCAATCCGCTGGTGCTGTTCTACGGAGCGAACGGCATGAGCGAAGCGCCGTTCGTGTTTCTGCTGTGCTGGTCGGCGCGACGCCTGATCCGGTGGACCGCCACCGACGATGTGCACGATCTCGTCCTGGCCGGCATCGCGCTCGCGATCGGCTATCTTGCGCGCTACGACGCGCTCGCGGCCGCCGGGAGCGTGACCGTCCTCGTGTTCGCCGTGACGTTCCTACGCTCGCGCCAGCCCACGAGAGTGAGCCGTCTTCGGCAGGCTTTCATCGACGCGGTCCTCGTCGCCCTTCCCGTCTTCGTCGCCTTCTTCGTCTGGAGTTTCACGAGTTGGTTGATCACCGGCGAGGCCCTGCAACAGGTCAGTTCGAGTTACGGCAACAGTGCCATCCTCGAACAGAGCGGCGGCGGCGCGGCGAACGTGCTCGGTGCCCTCGCGTTCTCGCTCGCCGAAACGGCGGTCACGGGGCCTGCACTGCCCGTCCTGATCCCCCTCGTGGCGGCCCTCGCGTGGCGCCGTCGCGATCCGGAACCGCTCGTCGCGCTCGTGGCGTTCGGTTCCGTACTCGCGTTCGCGACGCTGACGTACGCACTCGGCTCGACCTTCCCGTTCCTCCGCTTCTACATCGCCGCGCTCCCGCTCATGCTCGTGCTCACGTATCAGCTCGTTCCTGCTCGCGGGGTGCTCACCGCCCGCCGGGAGGGGCCCAACAGCACCCCTCGCCACACCGACGGCGGGGACCGGCGGCCGCTGAGCGCCCTCGCGGCAGTCCTGGTGGTCGCGACGCCGGTGGTCACCGCGGCGTTCATGACGTCGGCGACGCTCGCGCCACAGGAGTACGCGCTCGAGGCTCTCGTGCGTCCCGGAGCCGACCCCGGGAGCGCGAAACGCGCGGACCAAGACGCGATCCTGCAGTCCTTCCGCACCGAGCGTGAGCTCGCACGCTATCTCGACAGCCTCGGGCTCCCGGACGGCTCGGTGGTGATGGACACGGTGTACGGCTTCGCGGTCTACACGGCGACCGAGCGGCCCGAGACCTTCGTCGTGCCGTCGGACTTCGATTTCACCGAGATCCTCAACGACCCGGCCGGGCACGGTGTCCGGTACATCCTGTCGGTCCCCGACGTCGGCCGCGGCACCTCCGACGCCACCAACCGCCGGTACCCGACGCTCTACGACACCGGCGCCGACATCGCGACCCTCGAGCTGGAGATTCCGAACACGGGTGCGGACCAACCGGTCTGGCGGCTCTACCGGGTCCTCGGCTGACCGCTCGACGCGGCGTCAGGACACGAACTCGCGCGCAGCCGACTCGGCACGCGCCCGGTCGGCCTCGACCAGACCGATGCGCGTGCGGCGGTCGAGCACGTCGGACGCGTCGAGCGCGCCCTCGTGCGTCACCGCGAACTCGAATTCTGCTCGCGTGACGTCGATCCCGTCGGCCACGGGGTCGAGCGGGCGTGCACACGTCGCGCTCGCCACAACCGTGGGTGCTTCGTCGCCGTACCGCTCGACGAGCGACACCGGCAGCGCGTGGGCGGTACGCGGTGCCTCCCACCGGGCCGGATTGCCCGGGGCCCCGACGAGCGGGAGCGAGCGAGTGCGGCACGGGCCCGCGGCGAGTGCACGCGCCGCGACGGCCCGGTCCACGGCGTCCTCGGCCATGTACCGGTACTCGGTGAGTTTCCCGCCGACGACGCTCAGCACACCCGACGGCGACTCGAGCACCGCGTGCTCGCGCGACACGTCGGCGGTGCGGCCGCCGCCGGTGTCGAGCAGTGGCCGCAGCCCCGCGTAGGCGCCGCGCACGTCGGCGTGTGTCAGCGGCGTCGCGAGCGCGGTGTTGACCGTGTCGAGCAGGAAGTCGATCTCGCCGTCGGTGGGCACCGGCTCGTCCGGTATCGGGCCGGGAGCCTCTTCGTCGGTGAGACCGAGATACACCCGGCCCAGCTGTTCCGGCATCGCGAACACGAAGCGATTCGTCTCGCCCGGAATCGGGACCGTCAGCGCGGCAACCGGATCGCCGAAGGCCGCCGCGTCGAACACGAGATGGGTTCCGCGGCTTGGCCGCAACCGGATCGACTCGTCCACCTCACCGGCCCACACACCCGTCGCGTTGACCACGGCGCGCGCCCGGAGCGCGAGCGTCTCGCCGGTCGTCTCGTCGGTGAGCAGCGCGCCGTCGCCCGACACCTGCGACGCGCCGACACGGGTGAGCACGCGCGCCCCGTGCTGCGCGGCGGTGCGCGCGATCGCGACGACCAGGCGCGCGTCGTCCACGAGCTGCCCGTCGTACGCGAGCAGGCCGCCGTCCAGCCCGTCGCGTCGCACGGTGGGCGACAACTCGGCTGCCGCCTCGGCACCGATCCGCCGCGAACGCGGCAGCACCGACGACGGCGTGCCCGCGAGGGCTCGCAGCGCGTCGCCCGCCAGGAAGCCGGTGCGCACGAGCGAGCGCGCGAAGGCGTTCGACGCGGGAAGCAGCGGCACGAGCTGCGGCACCGCGTGCACGAGATGCGGTGCGGTGCGGGTCATGAGGATGCCGCGTTCGATCGCGCTGCGCCGGGCGATGCCGACATTGCCCGTCGCGAGATAACGCAGCCCGCCGTGCACGAGCTTCGAGCTCCACCGGCTCGTGCCGAATGCGAGGTCACGCCGTTCGACGAGCACCACGTCGAGCCCCCGTGAGGCCGCGTCGAGCGCGACGCCCGCGCCCGTGACGCCGCCACCGACGACGAGCAGATCGACCGGCTCTGCGCGGTCGGCGAGCGCCGCGAGGTCGGCCGCGCGGCGCGCGGCGTCGAGTCGGGTGGATGCGGGATCGCCCGGCACCGCAGTCACGGCGCATCTCCGACGCGCTGCGCAGTCACGGCGTCACTCCGGTGCGGAGGTACCCGTCGAGCAGGCGCGTGAGCTCGGTGGCGAGAGTGGTGTCGTCGAGGACCGGCGCGACGAGTTGCGCGGACTGCACGGTCGACTGTGTCACGAGCAGGATCATCACCGCGAGCTGCACCGGGTCTCCCGCACGCACGGTGCCGGTGTGCTGCCCGCGTTCGATGGCCGCGGCGAGCGCGTCGACCACGATCTGCTGGCTCGTGCCGAGGCGCTCGGCGATGTAGACCATCGCGAGTTCGGGACCGGACCGCAGTACCGCGCCGATCAGCGGGTCGCGGCGGAGTCGGCCGGCGACGGTGACGACCCGGGCCACGAGCGCTTCGCGATCGTCTCCCATCGCGGGCACACCGTCGACGACGCCCGCGATCGTGCGTGTCAACAGCGCCGCGACGACCGATCGTGCGTCGGGCCAGCGACGGTAGACGGTCGGGCGGCTGACGCCCGCGCGCCGCGCGATCTCGGAGAGTGTGACCCGGTCGACGCCGAAGTCGACGACGCACGTGTGGGCGGCGTCGAGAATCCGGTCCTCGACGGCCGCCGCGTCGCCACCGCGCGGGTCGTTACTAGTTGACAACATCTGTAATACTGTAACGCATGACGACCCCGGACGACTCCCGGTCCCCTCTCCCCGCGGCAGCAGAGCCCCGAAGCCGGCACATGTCGTTGCCGCCGATGGCCTGGAACGCGTGGGGCGATCCCGAAGCAGCCACACCACTCGGTGACGGCATCCGCGCGCTGCTCGTCTCGGCCCTCGGAGTCAGCGGCGAGCCTGCCCCCGCACCCGATCGCGACACCGTCCCGTTGCGTGACAGCACGCTTGCGGACACCGATCGAGCCGCGCTCGCCGACATCGTCGGCGCAGCGAACGTGAGCACCGACGACCTTCAACGGCTCTACCGCGCGGGCGGCAAGTCGACACCGGACCTGTTGCGCCGCAACGAACCCGGAGAACAGTCCGCACCCGACGCGGTCGTCACCCCGGGCGACGACGACGAGATCGCCGCGGTCCTCGGCTACTGTTCGGCGCACGGCATCGCCGTCGTGCCGTTCGGCGGCGGCACGAGCGTCGTCGGCGGCCTCGATCCCGAGCGCGACACCTTCGCCGCTGTCGTGTCGCTCGACCTGCGCCGCTTCGACCGGCTCGTGTCGCTCGACGACGTCTCGGGCGAAGCGGTGCTCGGCGCCGGTGTCACCGGTCCCGCCGCCGAACGGCTGCTGGGCGAGCACGGCTTCTCGCTCGGGCACTTCCCGCAGAGCTTCCAGTTCGCGACGATCGGCGGTTTCGCCGCGACGCGCTCGTCGGGCCAGGACTCCGCAGGCTACGGGCGGTTCGACGCGATGGTACGAGGGCTGCGCGTCGTCACCCCTGCGGGTGTGCTCGACCTCGGCCGCGCGCCCGCGTCGGCGGCCGGGCCCGACCTGATGCAGCTGTTGCTCGGGTCCGAGGGCACGCTCGGCGTCATCACGCAGGTGCGCGTGCGGGTGCATCGTGTTCCCGAGACGACCCGATACGAGGCGTGGTCGTTCCCCGACTTCGCGACCGGCGCCGCGGCCCTGCGTGCGGTCACCCAGACCGGCACCGGCCCCACCGTGATCCGGTTGTCCGACGAAGCCGAGACCGGGATCAACCTCGCGACCACCGACAAGATCGGCGGCGAGCAGATCACCGGTGGCTGCCTCGCCGTCACGACCTTCGAGGGCACCGCCGCACACGCCGACAGCAGGCACGCCGAAACGCGCGCCGTGCTCGAACGCTGCGGCGGCACGTCGCTCGGCGAGGCACCCGCGAAGGCATGGGAGGACGGCAGGTTCGGCGCCCCCTACCTGCGCGACTCGCTGCTCGCGGCAGGTGCTCTGTGCGAGACACTCGAGACCGCGACGACGTGGTCGAACCTCGCGAATCTCAAGGCCGCCGTCACCGACGCGCTCACCACGTCCCTCGCCGACACCGGCACGCCCGCACTCGTCATGTGCCACATCTCGCACGTGTACCCGACCGGCGCGTCGCTGTACTTCACCGTCGTCGCCGGCCAACGGGGAGACGCGATCGCCCAGTGGCGCGCGGCGAAGGCGACGACGACGGAGACGATCGTGCGCACCGGCGGGACGATCACCCACCACCACGCAGTCGGGGCCGACCACCGGCCGTGGATGCGCGACGAGGTGGGCGACCTCGGCGTCGACGTGCTCCGGCAGGTCAAGCGGACGCTCGACCCGGCAGGCATCCTCAACCCCGGCAAGCTGATTCCGTGACCACCCCGCGTCGCGACATCCGCGCGATCACTCTCCTCACCAACCCGGCAGCCGGGCACGGCAACGCGCGCCACGCCGCCGAACGCGCCGTCGCGCATTTCCAACGCAACGGAATCGAGGTCGTGCACGTCGTCGGCGTCGACGCAGCCGACGCGCTGCGCCTGGCCCGCAGCTCGCTCGACCGCTGCACCGACGCCCTCGTCGTCGCGGGAGGGGACGGCGTCATCTCGATCGCGCTGCAGGCGCTCGCCGGCACCGACGTGCCGCTCGGCATCGTCCCCGCGGGCACCGGCAACGACCACGCGCGCGAGTACGCGATCCCCACGGGTGACCCCGAGCGGGCGGTGGAGATCGTCGTCGCGGGACACACGACGCACGTCGACCTCGGCCGCATCGAGGATGCGGACGGTGCCACGACGTGGTTCGGCACCGTCATGGCGAGCGGCTTCGACTCGCTCGTGAGCGACCGCACCAACCGTATGACGTGGCCGCACGGGCGCATGCGCTACAACCTCGCGATCCTCGCCGAACTGTGGAACCTGCGGCCGTTGCCGTTCCGGCTCGTGCTCGACGACAGGGAGATCCGCACCGACCTCACCCTCGTGGCGGTCGGCAACACCCGCAGCTACGGCGGTGGCATGCGCATCACGCCGCACGCCGACCACGCCGACGGACTGCTCGACGTCACGGTCGTCGGGGCGAGTACACGCACCAGACTCGTGCGCCTGTTCCCCACCGTCTTCCGCGGCACCCATGTCGACCTCGACGCGGTCACGACCTATCGCGCACGCACCGTCACGGTCGAGTCACCCGGTATCAGCGCCTACGCCGACGGCGACTACGTGGGCCCGTTGCCGGTACGCGTCGAAGCGGTGCCGCGCGCACTGCACATCCTCGTGCCGGGAGGGTGAATCGGCCGACGATCCCACGCGAGGCCGCGGCTCAGCCGACGGTCGCACGCGAGTCGAGCACGTGCCGCACGGGGTCGCCGTCCCCGATGTCGTAGGTGCATTCGCCCGATCTCGGGTCCGGCACGTACGCCCACAGCAACGCTCCCGCCGTGCCCGCCGCACGTTGGCCGTCGATCTTGCGTCCCACGTCCACGGCGCGCGTCGCGGGTGTCGCACACCCGCCCTCGTTCCCCGCGTACTGTCCGATCTCCGCGACCAGGAGCGGCTTTCCCGCAGCGCGTGCCTGCGCGATCCGGGCAGCGAGCCCGTCCGTCCCCGAGCCCGGCAACGGAATCCCGTCGGCCCCGTAGTCGTGATATTGCAGGACGTCGATGTGGGCGGACCCGGCGAGCCTGCCGTACTCGTCGCCCGCGGTGCCGCACTGGCCACCACCGACGAGCCCCACCGTCACCGGGTGCGTGCTGTCGATCGAACGCACCCGAGCGCCGATCCGATCGACGAAGGTGCGCAGCACGGACGCGGCGTCGTCAGGACACGAGCGATCGGCAGCAAGCGGTTCGGGCTCCCCGATCAGATCCCACATCGCCAACGACGCGGACGTCTTCCACCTGTTCACCGCAAGCCCGACCCACTCCTCGTAGCTGATCCCGCCCTCGTCTCCGCCGCGCTGCCAGCCGTCGACGTACCAGTCCCGGGTCTTGAAGACCTCGTTCTCGCAGGCACCGTCGAACCCCGCGAGCACCGGCACCACCATCTGCCGGTGCCGCTCGGCCGCGGCGAACACCGCGTCGAGCGGACCGAAATCGAGAGCCCCGGTACGCGTGTTCGTCGCGAGCATCCGGAACGCGTCGAATCGGGTGAGCGCACCGGGAGGAAGACCGTCGAAGTACGCGTCGAGGTCGACCTCGGCACCGCAACCCGCGTTGACCGACCAGTCACTCGCGAGCTGGTACGCGTTGAGCCCCGTCGGCCACCACGGATTCCCGTCCAAGATCAGCATCGTGCCGTCGACACCGGCACGCGCGACTGTCCTGGGCGTGTTCTCACCGGAGTCGGCGCCGCACCCCGCTGTCGCCACCACGGCCGCCACGAGCACAGCCACCAGTCGCTTCGACACCGCTTCAGCGTTGCACGCCGATCGCCGTGTCGTGACCGAAGACGAAAACGCCCGCGAGACAGTCCCGGCTCGTACGCTGACGAGGTGCCGGAAGCAGCAGGGACGCAGACGAGGACGGGGAACGCGCGATGCATGTGACACCACTCGCGTGGATCGTCACGCTCGTCGTGATCGCCGGCCTGCTGACCTTCGACTACGTGTTCCACGTCCGCTCCGCGCACGTGCCATCGCTGCGCGAGGCCGCGACGTGGTCGGGCATCTACATCGGCTTCGCGCTGCTGTTCGGCGTCGCCGTGCTCGTGTTCGGCGGCACCGCAGCGGGTTCCGAGTACTACGCGGCCTGGATCACCGAGAAGGCGCTGTCGGTCGACAATCTGTTCGTGTTCCTCGTCATCATGACGAGCTTCAAGGTGCCAAGGCCCGACCAGCAGAAGGTGCTGTTGTTCGGCATCGTGTTCGCGCTCGTGGCCCGGTCGGCGTTCATATTCGCGGGTGCCGCGCTCATCAACAGCTTTTCGTGGATGTTCTACCTGTTCGGTCTCGTGCTCGTGCTCACCGCAGGGCGCATGCTCAAGCCCGGCGGCGACGACGACGAGGCCGACAACATCGTGATCCGGCTCGCGCGCCGATTCCTGCGCACCAGCGACACCTACGACGGCGACAAGCTGTTCACACACCGTGACGGCGTCCGGGTCATGACCCCGATGCTCGTGGTGATGGTCGCGATCGGCGGCACCGACCTGCTGTTCGCGCTCGACTCGATCCCCGCCCTGTTCGGGCTGACGCAGGACGTCTTCGTCATCTTCACCGCCACCGCGTTCTCGCTCATGGGTCTACGGCAGCTGTACTTCCTGCTCGGCAACCTGCTCGAACGGCTCGTGTACCTCGACTTCGGGCTCGCGGTGATCCTCGTGTTCATCGGTGTCAAACTGATTCTCGAGGCGCTGCACCAGAACAACCTGCCGTTCGTGAACGACGGCGAACCCGTACCGGTCGTCGAGATCGGCACCGGCACGTCGCTCGTCGTCATCCTCGCGATCCTCGTCGTCACAGTCGTCGCGTCGCTCATGAGCAAACGCGGTCGTGCCGAGTCCCTGGTATCGCGCGCCGCAGCCGACGTGTCGTCCTATCTCGAACTCGACGACGGTGCACCCGCCGTCGAACGCGACCGCCGTTACCACGCGGTGTGCGCCGACGAACGGGAACTGCAGCAGCTTCCGCAGAAGTACCGGCATCTCGTGTTCGAACATCCCGACCTGTCGGACGACCTGTACCGCGTGCACGAACGCCACCGCGCCCACGAGCGATGAGTTCACCCGGCTTGTCGGGTCCGTCCTGGTAGGTGCTCGCCGTCAGGGCGGGGACAGGACTACCGGAGGAGCCCGTCATGGCCACCGCTACCGCACACAGCACATCGGGACCGAGGGCGCGCGTCAGTGCGCGCACCGTGGGCTGGGTCCTCACCGCACTCGTCTCGGCTTTCCTGCTGTTCGACGGGGTCAGCCACATCACCCGTCCCGCCGCGGTCACCGAGTACGCGGCCGAACACGGTCTGACCGACTCGATGATGGTGACGATCGGCATCGTCATGCTGGCGTGCCTCGCGCTGTACCTCGTTCCCGCAACGGCGATCCTGGGCGCGGTCCTGCTGACCGGCTATCTCGGCGGCGCGGTGTGGGAGAACATGCGCAGCGAAGCCCCGATCGCGAGCACGGTGTTGTTCCCGATCTACGTGGGAGTCGTCGTGTGGGGCGCACTCGCGCTGCGCGACGCGCGCATTCGTCACCTGGTCGGTCGCAGTCCTCGTCGCTGAAGGGCGGGCAGTCGTACCGACGCGGTAACGGCCCACGCCGACCCGACCCCGGTGTCGTGAGGCTCCGGGTAGCGTCGGGGACGTGATTGGACTGCCCGACTCGATCGAGGCATGCCTGTTCGATCTGGACGGCGTGCTCACCGCGACTGCCGTCTTGCACCGCAAGGCCTGGAAGCGCACGTTCGATGACTTCCTACGCGACCGCGCGGGCGACGGCTTCGCACCGTTCACGGACGACGACTACTTCACGTACGTGGACGGCAAACCGCGCGCCGACGGCGTGCGCAGCTTCCTCGCGTCGCGCGGGATCACCCTTCCCGAAGGCGAACCGGACGATTCGCCGCGCACCGAAACCGTCTACGGCGTCGGCAACCGCAAGAACAATCTGCTGCTCGCCGTCATCGAACAGGAGGGGGTGAGCCCGTACCCGGGCGCCCAGCGCTATCTCGCGGCAGCGTACGACGCGGGGCTCAAGATCGGCGTCGTCACGTCGTCGGCCAACGGCAAGGCAGTGCTCGACGGTGCGGGTCTGCGCCGCTACGTGCATGTCGTGATCGACGGCAATGTCATCCGTGAGCGGGGACTCGCGGGCAAGCCGGCCCCCGACTCGTATCTCGCGGGCGCCGAGGCGCTGCACGTGCAGCCGCGCGCGGCCGCGGTGTTCGAGGACGCCACCTCCGGCGTCGCGGCCGGGCACGCCGGCGGATTCGGCCTCGTCGTGGGCGTCGACCGTGTGGGCCAGGCCGACGCACTGCGTGAACACGGCGCCGATGTCGTCGTGTCGGATCCGGTCGATCTCCTCGATCCGTGACCGTTTTCGCGCCATGATGTCAGGCAGCGCACAGGCCGACGGACGAAACACCCGGACACAGGACGACAGGAGGGCCGGTGGACGACCGATACGGCGAAGGCGGTTCGCTGGAGGACCGGGGCTACGAGATCGCGCCGTGGACGCTGCGCTGGCGCGGCCTGGACCTGGGCGCATTGCACGCCACCGAGTCGACGTTCGCGTTGTCCAACGGCCACATCGGCATCCGCGGTACCTTCGAGGAAGGTGAGCCGCGCAGCCTGCCCGGCACGTACCTCAACGGGTTCTACGAACAGCGCGCGCTCCCGTACGCCGAGGCGGGCTACGGCTATCCCGAGGACGGTCAGACGGTCGTCAACGTCACCGACGGCAGCATCATCCGGTTGCTCGTCGACGACGAACCGCTCGACATGCGCTACGGCACGGCGCTGTTCCACGAACGCGTCCTCGACTTCCGGTCGGGCACGCTGCGCCGCGTCACCGAATGGGAGTCGCCGACCGGCAGGCGGGTGCGCATCAAGTCCGAGCGCATGGTGTCGTTCACGTCGCGCGCCGTCGCGGCGATCCGCTACGAGGTCGAACCACTCGACGGCGACATCGAACTCGTGCTGCAGTCGGATCTGCTGTCCAACGAACCGATTCCGGCGCGCACGGGCGACCCGCGCGTCGCCGCGGCGCTGCACCGGCCGCTCGTGGCCGACTACGCCGCGTCGTCGGACTGTCGCGCGGTGCTGTGCCATCACACGAAGCGCTCGGGTCTGCGGATGGCGGCGGCGATGGACCACGAGATCGACTTACCGGGCAAGGCGCGCACGAGCATCGAGGCGGACGAGGACCTTGCACGCCTCACCGTTGCGGTGGATGTTCCTGCGGGGCAAGCGATCACGCTCACGAAGTATCTTGCATACGGGTGGTCGGCCCGGCGGTCGACACCCGCGCTGCGTGCGCAGGTCGACGCCGCACTCGCCGAGGCCATGGAAACCGGATGGAACGAGTTGCTCGAACGGCAGCGCGAGTTCCTCGACCACTTCTGGTCCGTTGCCGACGTCGAACTCGACGGCGACCCGGAACTGCAGCAAGCGGTGCGTTTCGCGCTGTTCCACGTCATCCAGGCGGGTGCGCGCGGCGAATCACGTGCGATCCCCGCCAAGGGACTCACCGGCCCCGGCTACGACGGGCACGCCTTCTGGGACACCGAGGTGTTCGTGCTGCCGCTACTCACGTACACCGCGCCGATTGCGGCGCGCGACGCCCTGCGCTGGCGGCACAGCACACTCGACCAGGCACGCGATCGTGCCGCGACCCTCGGGCAGCACGGCGCGGACTTCCCGTGGCGATCGATCAACGGCGACGAGTGCTCGGGCTACTGGCCCGCGGGCACCGCGGCCTTCCACGTCAACGCCGACATCGCGAACGCCGTCGCGCGGTATCTGTTCGTCACGGGCGACGACGAGTTCGCACGCGAGTGCGGGCTCGAACTGCT
The DNA here is from genome assembly GCF_012726205.1 of Rhodococcus sp. HNM0569. Classification (GTDB taxonomy): domain Bacteria; phylum Actinomycetota; class Actinomycetes; order Mycobacteriales; family Mycobacteriaceae; genus Rhodococcus_F. The sequence continues at coordinate 280,837 of NZ_JAASAE010000006.1, forward strand.
CGTCGAGACCGCGCGGCTGTGGATCAGCCTCGGACACCACAACAGCCTCGGCGAGTTCCGCATCGACGGCGTGACCGGCCCCGACGAGTACAGCGCCGTGGCCGACAACAACGTCTTCACCAACCTGATGGCGCAGAAGAACCTCGAGGACGCGGCCGCACTCGCGGTGAAACTCACCGGCCGGGCGCGGGCGCTGGGCGTCACCGAGGAGGAGGTTGCGCAGTGGCGCGCGGCCGCCGAGCACATGCGGATCCCGTACGACGACGCGCTCGGCGTGCACCCGCAGGCGGAGAACTTCACGCACCATGCCGAGTGGGACTTCGCGACCACGCCCGCCGAGAACTACCCGCTGCTGCTGCACTATCCGTACTTCGATCTGTACCGCAAGCGCGTCGTGAAGCAGGCCGACCTGGTACTCGCGATGGTCCTGCGCGGCGACGCGTTCACACCGGAGCAGAAGGCCACGAACTTCGGGTACTACGAGGCGCTCACGGTCCGCGATTCGTCGTTGTCGGCCGCCGCGCAGTCGGTCATGGCCACCGAGGTCGGTCACCTGCAACTCGCCTACGACTACTTCGCGGAGGCCGCGCTCACCGACATGCACGACCTGCACTCGAACGTCGAGAACGGTCTGCACATCGCGTCGCTCGCGGGCGCGTGGATGGCCTGCGTGTACGGATTCGGCGGGATGCGCGACCACAGCGGACGGCTGTCGTTCTCGCCGCGCCTGCCACCGCGGCTCGACCGCATCGCGTTCCACCTGCTGGTGCACGGCAGCGAGATATCGGTCGAGATCACTCCCAAGTCGGTGGCGTACACGCTCACCTCGGGCGATCCGGTGGAGTTGTGGCACTATTCGACGCCGTTCACGCTCGGCGAGAGCCCCACGGTGATGCTCATTCCGGACTGCGCCCCGGTCGAACCGGTGGCGCAGCCACCCGGTCGCGCGCCCATCCCCCGTGCCGCCCTGTGACCTGCTGCTGAGCGTGTGCGCCACGATGTGAGTCTGCTCACGCGGGCGTGCCGCGACGCGCGCGGACGACGCGACGACCGCAACTCGTCCCATGTTTGCGCTGGTAGCGAGCTCAGTTGGGCGTCCATGTAAAAGTCCAGTTCAGGACTGTTTAACAGTTGTTTACTTTCGTCAAGCATCTATATAGTTGCATGACACAAGCACATCTTTTCCACTCATTCACCCGAGGTATCCGTGTCCGTCTCTCTCGGCACCACCGAAGCGTTGATCGACGAGGTGGTCCTCTTCGGCCGCGCGCTGCGCGAAGCCATCACGTCCGGCGAACAGGACGCACTTCCGCACGCGCTCACGACCGTGCTGATGGTCCTGCACCGTCAGGGCGAATGCCGGCAGAACGCACTCGCGCACGAGCTGTTCGTGAGCCAGTCGTTCCTGAGCCGCCAGGTCAGTGAGCTGGCCGATGCCGGCTTCGTCGAACGTAAACCGGACCCCGACGACGGGCGGGCGTCGCGCATCGTGCTCAGCGAGCGCGGGCTCGACTACGTCCGGCAGGTCAAGGCGCGGCGCATCGAACGCCTCCGCGACCTGCTCGTCACGTGGGACGAGGAACAGGCCGACTCCGCCGTCCGCGCGCTCCGCCAACTCAAGGACACCTTCTGCGAGCAGACACACCGCGCGAACCTTCATCTCGACCAGATTGGAACACCCGCCACATGACCGAACAACAAGCTCCACCAGCGCCCACGGACGCGCCCGAGATGACCCACCGCGAGATCCTCGAGGCGCTCGCCGGACTGCTCGCGGCACTGTTCACGGCGCTGCTCAGCACCACGATCGTCGCGACCGCGCTGCCCACGATCATCGGCGACCTGCAGGGCACGCAGACCGCATACGCGTGGGTCATCACCACCGCACTGCTCGCGAACGCCGCATCGACACCCATCTGGGGCAAGCTGGCCGACCTGTTCAACAAGAAGGTCCTGGTCCAGTCGTCGATCGTGATCTTCGTGATCGGCTCCCTCGTGGCCGGGCTCGCGCACAATGTGCCGGTCCTGCTCGTCGCACGCGTCATCCAGGGCATCGGCATGGGCGGGCTCACCGCACTCGTCGTCGCGATCATCGGCAGCATCGTCCCGCCGCGCGAACGCGGCCGGTACTCGGGCTACATGGGCGCCGTCATGGCCGTGTCGATGTCGGGCGGCCCGATCCTCGGCGGCGTGATCGTCGACAGCCCGCTCGGCTGGCGCTGGTGCTTCCTGGTGTGCGTGCCGCTGGCGGTCATCGCGCTCGTCCTGCTCCAGCGCACGCTGCACATGCCGACCATCCGCAAGTCGAACGTCTCGATCGACTGGCTGGGCGCCATGCTGCTCACCGCGGGCGTCTCGGTGCTGCTGATCTGGGTCTCGTTCGCAGGTAAGGCCGACTACTACGCGTGGATGTCGAAGGAGACGGCGATGCTCGTCGGCGCGGGCATCGTCCTGCTCGCCGCGACGGTCCTCGTCGAGGCACGCGCCAAGGACCCGATCATTCCGCTGAAGATCGTCACCGAGCGCACGACGGGTCTCGCGATCATCGCGTCCATCGCGGTCGGTGTCGGCATGTTCGGCGCCACCACCTTCCTGGGCCAGTACTTCCAGACCGCACGCGCCTACAGCCCCACCGCGGCGGGCATGCTCACCATCCCGATGGTCGCGGGCATGCTGTTCGGCTCGGTCGTGTCGGGCCAGCTCATCACCCGCTTCGGCAAGTGGAAGCCGTTCGTCGTCGGCGGCTCGGTGCTGCTGGTGATCGGCTTCGGGCTGCTGTCGATGCTGGACCACGAGACGAGCCTGTGGCTCGTCGGCGTGTTCATCGCGATCGTCGGCCTCGGGATGGGCTCGATGATGCAGAACCTCGTGCTCGCGGTGCAGAACACCGTCAAGCTCGAGAACATCGGTGCCGCGTCGAGCTCGGTCGCGTTCTTCCGCACCTTCGGCGGCGCGATCGGCGTCTCGGTGCTCGGATCGGTGCTCGCAACCCGTGTGGCCGATCTGTCGGCCGAGGGGCTGAGCAAGCTCGGCGTCCCGGCGGGCGGCTCGGGCGGCGGCAGCCTCGACATCGCGGCCCTGCCGGGGCCGGTCCAGGGCGTCATCCGCGCCGCATACGGCGACGCGACCGGACGTATCTTCCTGTTCGCCACGGTGTGTGCCGTCGTCGCGCTCCTCGCGGTGGCCCTGCTGCCGAACCGGCCGCTGCGCCGCACGCTCGACATCGTCGAGGAAGACCCGGCGAACGGTGTGCCCGTGGCCGGGGGTGCGGGATCGACCGACGGCGAGGCCCCCGAGAGCGTCTCGACCGAACTGGACGAGCGCCCGATCGGTGCCGGAAAACACGAGCGGTAAACTCGACAGCGCAAGACACAGATGGCCCCGGCCGCGTATTCCCCCTCACGCGGCCGGGGCCATCGACGCGTTCGGGGATGCTCGGCTGTAACGCCGTGGGGTGGAGAATGGATATTACTCGTCGGAAAGCTACCGACAGGTAATTCCGAAACTACCCACTGGTAACAATTCCACATGCATCGAGGTCGCCAAAAGTCAAGCGCGTCACCATCTTTCGAATGCACTGATTCGTTACACCATTTCCGTGTGGGATTCATCGCGGCAGACATGACAATTGCCGTGAAATATTGCATGCTGGCTAACCGGAGTGGCCCGCGCGGCACGTCTGCCGCGGGGCCGTCGAGGTCGCACACGCGGACCGCAGTCGACACGGGCCGCGGTCATTGCCGGGCGAACACGCCGCAACGATGCACTCGGGCGTCGTGCGGCGCTCGCACCGGGCACGCACAGGCAGGCAGCCACAGCGCAGGCGACAGCAGGACGGGCGCGGCACACGCCGCTGCGCCTTCCCTTCGAGGACGGGTGACGGATTTGTTCAAACGGATAGCAGTGGTGAACCGCGGCGAGGCGGCGGTACGACTCATCAGGGCGGTGCGCGAACTGGAGGCCGAGCATCGACTCGGTCTCACCACCATCGCGCTGCACACCGAGGCCGAGCGGCGGGCGATGTTCGTCCGGCAGGCCGACGAATCCGTCACCCTGCACCGGCACTCCGCCACCAACCCGTATCTCGACCACGACGAGCTCGTGCGCGCCCTCGTCGAGGCGCGCGCCGAAGCCGTGTGGGTCGGCTGGGGCTTCGTCGCCGAGGACCCCGCGTTCGCCGAGCGCGTGCGCGCGGCCGGCATCACGTTCATCGGCCCCTCCCCCGAGGCGATGCGCCTGCTGGGCGACAAGGTCGAGGCCAAGCTCCTCGCCGAGAAGGTCGGCGTGCCCGTCGCGCCGTGGAGCGGCGGCCCCGTCGCCACACGATCCGACGCCCGTCGCCACGCGCAGGCCATCGGCTTCCCGCTCATCATCAAGGCGCGCAGCGGCGGCGGTGGCCGCGGCATCCGCAAGGTGTGGGCCGAGGACGAACTCGAACTCGCGCTCGAGCGCACGCAGGGCGAAGCCGAACGCTCGTTCGGCGACCCGGTCGTGTTCATCGAACGCCTCGTCACCGACGCGCGCCACGTCGAGGTTCAGGTGATCGCCGACGGCCACGGCAACGTGTGGGCGCCCGGCGTGCGCGACTGCTCGATCCAGCGGCGCAACCAGAAGGTCATCGAAGAATCCGCGTCGCCGCTGCTCTCGCGCGAGCAGGCCGACCACCTGCGCACCGTCTCCGCCGACCTCGTGCGCGCCGCCCAGTACCAGGGCGCCGCCACCGTCGAGTACCTCTACCAGCCCGAACAGCAGATCTTCACGTTCCTGGAGGTCAACACGCGGCTGCAGGTCGAACACCCGATCACCGAGATCACCACGGGCATCGACCTCGTCAAACTCCAGATCCTCGTCGCCGCGGGCCACGAACTCGAGGGCGAGTGCCCCACCGAGTTCGGGCATGCCGTCGAGGCGCGGCTCAACGCCGAGGACGCCGAGAACGGCTTCGCGCCTGCACCCGGCAAGGTCGAACTGCTCGACTTCCCCCTCGGGTCCGGCCTGCGCGTCGACACCGGCATCGCATCGGGCGACGTCATCCCGCCCGACTACGACTCGATGGTCGCGAAGATCATCGCGTGGGGTCGCGACCGGTCCGAGGCGCTCGCGCGATTGCGCACCGCGCTGCGCGAGACCACCGTCGTCCTCGACGGCGGCACCACCACCAAGTCGTTCCTGCTCGATCTGCTCGACCGGCGCGAGGTGATCGATGCAAGCGCCGACACCGGCTGGCTCGACCGCGCGGGCATCGGCGCCGCCACCGGCCCCAGCCGGTGCGCCGACATCGCCCTCATCGCCGCGGCCGTCGACGTCTACGACGCGGAAGAGGCCTTCGAACGCAGCGCCTTCCTCGCCACCTCGCGCGGCGGCCGCCCGCGTGCGAGCCATTCGATCGGGCGCACCGTCGAACTCACCTACCAGGGCCAGGCGTACTCGCTCACCGTCGGTCAGGTGGGCCCGCACAGCTACCACCTCGACGGCGACAGCGGCCCGCTCGACGTCGACATCGAACGCCTCGGCGAGTACCGCAGCCGCGTCACTCTCGGCGGCGTGCCGTTCAACGTCGTGTCGATCGCCGGCCCGTCGCACCACCTCGTCGAGGTCGACGGTGTCAGCCATCAGATCGGCCAGGACGAGGCGGGCGTCGTGCGCGCACCCGCGCCCGCGATCGTCGTGTCCGTGCCGGTCGCGGTGGGCGACAAGGTCGACGCCGGCTCGATCCTCGTCGTGCTCGAGTCGATGAAGATGGAGACCGCGATCCGCGCTCCGCACTCGGGCACGGTCCGCGAGATCCCCGCAGTGGTCAACTCGCAGGTCGACGCGGGCGCGCCGCTCCTGCGAGTCGACGAGGACGGCGCCGAGTCCGCCGCGGCCACCACCGCGCGCGTCGAGTTCGGCCTGCCCGCCGCTGCCACCGCCACGCAGGGCGTCGACGTCAAATCCGAGGCGCTCGCGCTGCTCACGGTGCTGCGCGCCGTCATCACCGGCTACGACGTCGGCGAATCGCGCACGCGCGCACTGCTGTCGAACTACGAGTGGCTGCGCGAGCAGCTTCCCTACGACGACGGCGACCTCGTGCAGGCCGAACTGCACATGCTCACCACGTTCGCCGACATCTGCGAACTCTCGCGCCAGCGGCCCACGTCCAGCGAAGAGGACACCGACGAGCGCGTACACAGCCCGCGCGAGCACTTCCACACCTTCCTGCACTCACTCGACGCCGAGCGCGAACAGCTTCCGGACGCGTTCTGCACCAAGCTCTCCCGCGCACTCGCGCACTACGACGTCGCCGACCTCGAGCGCACGAGCGATCTCGAAGAGGCCGTCTACCGCGTGTTCCTCGCACAGCAGCGTATCGAGAACCAGATCCCGGTCGTCGCGGCGCTGCTCGAGCGCTGGCTGCGCGACGCGAAGGCGCCCGCACAGGCGGCCACCGAGTTCGGCGACGTGCTCGACCGCGTCGTCGTCGCGACGCAGGCCCGGTTCCCCGTCCTCGGCGATGTCGCACGCACACTGCGCTACCGATTCTTCGACGAGCCACGCATCCGTGCCGCTCGTCGTGCGGCATACGACTCGGTGCGCGGGTCGCTCGCCTATCTCGCCGACAATCCGCACGCGGCCGACTACCACGACCGCATCGAGGCACTGGTCGCCACGCCCGAACCACTGGTCGACCTGTTGGCCGACAAGATCGCCACGCCGGCAGCGGATCTGGGCCCGCTGCTCGAGGTCGTCACGCGCCGCAACTACCGCATCCGCACGCTCGACGACGTCAAACTCGCCGAACGCGACGGGCATCCGATGGTCACCGGCCGCTTCGAGCTGCGCGGCGAACTCGTGCACCTGGTGTCCGTCGCCGCGCCGCACGCGTCGTTCGACGACGTCCTGCGCGGCGTCGCCGCCGACGTCGGGTCGACGCCGCGACCCGAGAACTTCGCCGCCGACGTGTATCTGCGCTGGGACGGCGCACCGGTGGACGCCGACGCCGCGTCGCAGGCCCTGCTCGACCAGGTGTCGCGGCATGCCGCACTCCTCACGTGCCGCCGCGTCACCGTCGTCGTCAGTGGCCCCGCGGGCGAGCACACCTTCACCTACCGACCCGACGGTGGTGCGCTGCACGAGGACGCGACGATCCGCGACATGCACCCGCTCACCGGCCAGCGACTCGACCTGTGGCGGCTGTCCAATTTCGTCGGCACCCGCATGCCCGCGCCTGCCGACACGTACCTGTTCCACCTCGTCGCAGCCGAGAACAAGGCCGACGAGCGGCTCGTCGCGCTCGCCGAGATCCGCGACGCGACACCGCAGTTCGACGACCACGGCGAGATCGTCGGCTTCCCCACCGTCGAACGCACGCTCGCGGCCGCGCTCGACGCGATGCGCCGGGCAGGCGCGCAGCGGCGCGGCAAGCGACTCGACGCCAACCGCATCGTGCTGTACGTCTGGCCCGAGATCGACTTCAGCGCCGAGCGTATGGCGATCGTCGCGAAGAACGTCGCTCCCATCACCGCCGGCGCGGGGCTCGAACAGATCATCCTGATGGCACGTCTACGCGAGCCAGGTGCCGCCGAGGCGCGCGCCGTCGCACTGCGGTTCTCCTACCGCCCGGGTGCAGGCGTCGTCCTCGACATCACCGATCCGCCCACCGAGCCGATGCGTCCGCTCGACGCCTACACGCAGAAGGTGCGGCGCAGCCGGGCCCGCGGATCGGTGTACCCCTACGAGCTGCTTCCCCAGTTGTCCGGCGCCGGCGGCACATTCGTCGAGCACGATCTCGACGAGCACGGCGCGCTCGTCCCCGTCGACCGTCCGTACGGCGGCAACACCGCCGGGATCATCACGGGTGTGGTCACGACGCCCACACCGCTGTACCCGGAGGGCATGACCCGCGTCGCGCTGTTCGGCGATCCCACCAAGGCGCTCGGTTCGATCGCGGAGCCCGAGGCGTCCCGGGTCGTCGCGGCCATCGATCTCGCCGAGACGATGGGCGTCCCGGTCGAGTGGTTCGCACTGTCGTCGGGCGCCGAGATCTCGATGGAACGCGGCACCGAGAACATGGACTGGGTCTCGCGCGCGCTGCGGCGCATCATCACGTTCACGCAGGGTGGCGGCGAGATCAACATCGTCGTCGCGGGTATCAACGTCGGCGCCCAGCCCTACTGGAACGCCGAGGCGACCATGCTCATGCACACCAAGGGCGTGCTGATCATGACGCCCGACAGCGCGATGGTGCTCACCGGCAAACATTCGCTCGACTACGCGGGCGGCGTGTCCGCCGAGGACAACTTCGGTATCGGCGGCTACGACCGCGTGATGGGCGCGAACGGGCAGGCCCAGTACTGGGCGCCCAACCTCACCGCGGCGATCGAGACGCTGTTCGGACACTACGCACACACCTACGTCGTGCCGGGCGAGCGCACGCCGCGCCGCGCACAGACCACCGACCCGGTCACGCGCGACGTGTGCGCCTACCCGCACGTGCATCCGGAGAGCGACTTCACGACGGTCGGCGACATCTTCTCAGCCACCGCCAATCCGGAACGCAAGCGTCCCTTCGACATCCGCACGGTCATGCGCGCCGTCGTCGATCAGGACCACGCGGTGCTCGAGCGTTGGGCCGACATGGCCGACGCCGACACGTCGGTCGTGTTCGACGCACACCTCGGCGGCTACCCAGTGTCGGTCGTCGGCATCGAGTCGCGCGCGATCACCCGCAAGGGACAGTTCCCCACCGACGGACCCGACAAGTGGACGTCGGGCACGCTGTTCCCGCGGTCCTCGAAGAAGACGGCCCGCGCGATCAACGCGGCGAGCGGCAACCGGCCCGTCGTGGTGCTCGCCAATCTGTCCGGCTTCGACGGCTCACCCGAGTCGATGCGCACCTGGCAGCTCGAGTACGGCGCCGAGATCGGCCGTGCGATAGTCAATTTCGACGGGCCGATCGTGTTCTGCGTCGTCTCGCGGTACCACGGCGGTGCATTCGTCGTGTTCTCCAACGCGCTCAACGAGAACATGGAGGTGCTCGCGGTCGAGGGCTCGTACGCGTCGGTGCTCGGCGGCGCGCCCGCTGCGGCCGTCGTGTTCACGCGCGACGTCGACCGTCGCACGAGCGCCGATCCGCGCGTCGCATCGCTCGAAGAGCAGCTCGCGGCGGCCACCGACGAGGCCGAGCAGGCCCGCCTGCGCGTCGAGCTCGACTCCGAGCGCACCGCGGTGCGCTCGGACAAGCTCGGCGAGGTCGCGGCCGAATTCGAGGCGATCCACGACATCGAGCGTGCGCAGCGCGTCGGCTCCGTGCACCGCATCGTCGCGGCCCGCGACCTGCGCGCCGAACTCGTCGCCGCCGTCGAGCGCAAGATGGCGTAGCCGCCACCGCACCCTCTGTGCCTACTGCGTGGATCTCCGGGCTCGCGCAGTAGGCACAGTGCTGTCGGGACCGGTGCTGTCGGGACCGGTGCCGTGCCGGCCGGTGGTCTCACGACGCAGCCCCGTTCGGGCCCGTGTGTTGCTAGTGTGCGCGAACGTGAACCCGAGTCCGACCATGAAGCCCCGCCTGTTCGCGACCGCCCTTGCGGCGGTACTGTCCGTCGGCGGCGCCTTCGCGCCGGTCGCCGCCGCACAACCCGCCGTGCCCGACGCTCCCGTCGCCACCGCTGCGGGGGTCGCGCCCGCCGATGTCGCATCCACCGACGTCGACCTCGTCGACACCGCGCGGTCCGATCCCTGGACCGGCGCGCCGGAACGCGCCCTCGCGCTCACGGTGGACTCTCCCACGAACGCCACGACCGAGCGGTCGCTGCCGGTCGTGCTGTTCTCGCCGGGTTTCATGGTGCCGCGCGACGCGTACCGCACGCTCACGCGCGACCTCGCCTCCCGCGGGTACGTCGTACTGTCGGTCGACCACACGGGCGATGCGGTGGCGACCAGGTTCGCCGACGGCCGCGTCGTGCCGATGCAACTGCCGGATCCGTACTCGGACGCGACGCTCCAGCGCGCGATCGACACGCGCGTCGCCGACCTGGGCTTCGTGGCCGACGCGCTACGGGCCGGCACGGCTCCACTGCCCGCGGGCGTGGCAGCGGCCGCCGATCCGAGCCGGCTCGGCGTGTTCGGGCACTCCCTCGGCGGTGCGAGTGCTGCGGAGTTCGCGCGGACCGACGCGCGCGTAGGCGCCGCGGTCAACCTGGACGGTGCGCTGTTCTACGGCAGCGAGGCGGCACCGGTCGCGACACAGGGCAATGATCGTCCGCTGCTCAATGTGGTGACCGACGTGCATGCCGCGAGCCCCGAGGGCCGCGAGCGCTATCTCGACAGCTACCTGTCGACGCCGCGTGCGTGGAGCCGCGTCTACGCACTGGCTGACACCCGGCACATGAGTTTCACCGACGCCGAGACGCTCGTGCCACAGTTCGTCCCCGACCCACCTGGTCAGGACGTGCCGGGAGGGTTCGGGCTGGGCAGCGCGCCGCGCCAGGAGGTCGCGGACACCACACACGACCTCACCGCCGGCATGTTCGACCGGTTCCTCCGCGGCAAGGATGTGGCGTGGCTCGACGACGCCGCGGGGCGCTATCCGCTGGTCTCGGAGGTGCGCTGACGCCGAGCCGCACTCTTCGGCGAACCGCATCATGCCAGCAGCGGTATCGAATTGCGGTGTGCCGGGAGTGGTTCGCTCGGCCCGTGTGGTGTGGGGGGTGGCGTGAACCACGGCATGTGGTCGTCGTCGGGGATGTCGACGGTCCAGCCGCTGTGGTGCACGAACCGGTGATGATGCGTGCAGAGCAGCACGAGGTTGTCGAGGTCGGTGGGTCCGCCGTCGATCCACGGGACGATGTGGTGTGCTTCGGTCCACCCGGTGGGTGCCCCGCAGCCGGGGAAGGCGCAGCCGCGGTCCCGCACCCGCAGTGCTCTGCGTTGTGACTGGGTGACGAGGCGGGTGGTACGGCCCATCCACAACGGCACCCCCGCGTCGTCGACGACGACCGGGGTGACGTCGGAATCACACGCGGTCTTTCGGGCAGCCGCGATCGACAGGGTGCCGCCCCACGGTGTCCAGGGCACACGTATGCCGCTATCGCTGCCACC
>NZ_JAASAE010000007.1 GCF_012726205.1 Rhodococcus sp. HNM0569
GCAGATCCGGGGCAACCGTTCCAACTTATCCCATCGCAACTTTGGGCGCAAGAAGCACCCTCGGTCCTTAACTCTGGGATCGGGCTTTCACTCTACACGAGAGTGTGTGCCCCATGTTCAGGCGCCTGCGTCCAACCTCGTTGTCTCACATCCCCGAGGGGAAGGAGTCGGTGTCCGTGTCGCTCTGACCTGGAATAAGTTACGCGAAGCGATCGCGAAACACCAAATCGCCTGGTCAGCGGGCCTAAAGCCGCACGATCCGGTGTTCTCGTACGCGCTCCTGGGATCACGGCACCCAGTACTTGCGGGCCAGACGTTCGACGATCTCGGTGTCGTCGCCCGCGAGGTCCAGGAGCGCGAGGTCTTCGTCGATCGAGGTGACGCGTTGATCGTCACCTCCCCCTCCCGTCGGCCGGCCGGTGTCCTCGTCGCGCTGTCGCAGCAACTTTTCGCGTACTCGGTCCTTCAAGGTGTCCGTCATAGGTCGAGCATGGCGGTATCCGTGCCGGAATGTCGGTCGTTGCCGCAAGATCGGTCGCCGCCGAGAGGGGCAGGCACCGATACCGGGCGGCAGACCCGAAAACGACGAAACCCGCAGGTGGCTGGTGCCTACCTGCGGGTTTCCGCTGAGCTGCCTGAGAGAATCGAACTCTCGACCTTTTCATTACGAGTGAAATGCTCTACCGACTGAGCTAAGGCAGCGGTGCCTTACGGCGGAAGCGAGTCTAGCGCGTCAGACCCGCAAACGCGAAAACGGCTGCTCGAAGGCCCCCGCGATGCGCGCGACCATGGCGTCGACCGCCCAGAGCGGCTTGACGTTGACGGCGATCGCCTCGCGGCAGTCGAGCACGGCTTCGATGCACAGCAAGAGCCCTTCAGGCGAGGTGCGCGATGCCAGATCCGTTGCGCGGCTCGTCATGTCGGGATGATTGGGGGTGGCGGCACTGCCCCACGCGGTCGCGAGCGCGTCGCGATAGAGACCAGCGAGATCGACGAGCGCGCGGTCGAGCGAGTCGCGGGCCGTGCGCGTCGCACGTGACTTCTGCTTGCGTTCGAGCTCCTTGAGCACACCCGCCGATCCGCGCAGCGCCCCCGCGGCACCCTTGCCGGTTCCGCCCGCACCGAGCGCCGTGCGCAGTTCCTCGGTCTCGCGCTCGTCGAGTTGTGCGCTCACGTCCTTCGCCTCGGCCTCCGCCGCACGGACGAGCGCTTCGGCGGCCTCGTACGCGGTGGCGGGACGCAACGCCGCGGTCGCGAGGTCGAGCGCCTCGGCACGGCGGGTCCGGGCCGTGAGATCGGTGGCCAGGCGTCGGGCGCGACCGACATGGCCGCCGCTGATCGAGGCCGCGAGCCGTGCGTCGTCCGGTTCGATTCCGTCGCGCGCGCGCAAGACCTGCGCGATGGCGTCGACCGTGGGGGTGACCGTCGCGATGTGCCGGCACCGCGAGCGCAATGTGACAGAGATGTCCTCCGGATCGACCGACGGCGCGCACAACAGGAACACTGTGCGTTCGGGAGGCTCCTCGACCGCTTTGAGCAGGGCGTTGGCCGCGCCCTCGGTGAGCCGATCGGCGTCCTCGACGACGACGATCTGCCAGCGCCCGGTGCTGGGTCTGCGCGCAGCGGTGGCGACGATCGCGCGCATGTCCGACACGCTGATGCTGAGCCCTTCCGGCACAACGCGTCGCACGTCGCCGTGAGTGCCCGCCATGACGGTGGTGCACGCGTGGCACACCCCGCACCCGGGCGTTTCCGGATCGGTGCACTGCAATGCCGCCGCGAAGGCGACCGCGGCCACCGAGCGGCCGGACCCCGGCGGGCCGGTGAACAACCACGAGTGCGTCATCGCCGAACCCGCGGCGGAGCCGAGCCGAGCCGCCCGTGCGGCGGACGTGAGCTCGGCCTCGACGTGCTCCTGCCCCACGAGCTGGTCGAATACGGTCACCACTCCAGCCTATCGGTGTGCACCGACTACGGCCGCGGTCGTGCCCCCGGCTCCGACCTCAGGACTCCGTCTCGCCGCCCTTGTCGTCGGTCTTCTTCGGAGCCGCCTTCTTCGCCGCGGCCTTCTTGGCGGTGGTCTTCTTCGCAGCGGTCTTCTTGGCGGTGGTCTTCTTGGCGGCCTTCTTCGTCGCCTTCTTCTTCACGGGGCCACGAGCACGGCGCTCGGCAAGGAGTTCGGACGCGCGCTCGTCGGTGATCGATTGGACATCATCGCCCTTGCGCAGGCTGGCGTTGGTCTCGCCGTCGGTGACGTACGGCCCGAATCGGCCGTCCTTGATCACCATGGCCTTCTCGCTCACCGGATCGACGCCCAGCTCGCGCAACGGTGGCGCGGCGGCCGCGGACCGGCCACGACGCTTCGGCTCGGCGTAGATCTTCAGCGCCTCGTCGAGCGTGATGTCGAAGATCTGGTCCTCGGTGGTCAGCGAGCGCGAGTCGGTGCCCTTCTTGAGGTACGGCCCGTACCGGCCGTTCTGCGCGGTGATCTCGTCGCCGGACTCGGGATCGACGCCGACGACGCGCGGCAACGACAGCAGCTTGAGTGCGTCGTCGAGCGTGATCGTCGCCAAGTCCATCGACTTGAACAGCGAACCCGTACGCGGCTTGGGTCCCGTCTTCTTCGCGGCGGTCTTCTTGGCCGCGGTCTTCTTCGCGGGCGCCTTCGTCTTGGTGGTGCCGCCGTCGCCCGCCGTCGATGTGGAGGGGGCAACCGGCTCGGGCTCGGGTTCCGGCTCCGGCAGGATCTCCGTGACGTACGGACCGAAACGACCTTCCTTCGCGACGATCTCGTGCCCGGTGAGCGGATCGGCGCCGAGCTTGCGCCCCTCCTGAGGAGTGGAGAACAACTTCTCCGCGTACTCCGGGCTGAGCTCGTCCGGCGGTAGATCGTCGGGCAGATTGGCACGCTGGGAGATCAGGTCGCCGTCCGGATCGTCGGGGTTGCGCACCATCCGCTCGAGATACGGGCCGTACCGGCCGACCCGAACGTGGACCTCACGGCCCTCGGCGTCGTCGAACAGGCGGATCGAGTTGATCTCTCGTGCGTCGATCGCCTCGAGATTCGCGCCCACCAGCTTCTTGAGGCCACCTTCGCGGGCCACCGACTTCTCGTCGCCGTACTCGCCGCCGAAGTAGAAGCTGCTGAGCCAGTTGCCGCGCTGTTCGCGGCCGCCGGCGATCGCGTCGAGGTCGTCCTCCATACCTGCGGTGAAGCCGACGTCGACGAGCCTGCCGAAGTGCACCTCGAGCAGGCCGATGACCGCGAATGCGACCCACGCCGGCACGAGGGCGCTGCCGCGCTTGTAGACGTAGCCACGATCGAGGATCGTCTTGATGATCGACGCGTAGGTGGAGGGTCGGCCGATGCCCAACTCTTCCAGCGCCTTGATCAGGCTCGCCTCGGTGTACCGCGCGGGCGGGTTCGTGGTGTGTCCGTCGGGGTTCAGCTCGGTGGCGGTGACGGCGTCACCCTGCTCGAGCGCCGGTAACCGGGACTCGGCGTCGTCGGATTGGCCACCGGCCTCCTCGTCGACACTCTCGACGTACGCCTTGAGGAATCCCGGAAAGGTGATGGTGCGGCCCGACGACGAGAACACACAGTTCTCGCCCGTGGCCGCGGTGCCCGCGATACGCAGGGTGAGGGTGTTGCCACGCGCGTCCGCCATCTGCGACGCGACGGTGCGCTGCCAGATGAGCTCGTACAGCTTGAACTCGTCCTGGTCGAGGCGCGCGTGCAACTGACCGGGCGTCTGGAACACGTCGCCCGAGGGGCGGATCGCCTCGTGCGCCTCCTGCGCGTTCTTGACCTTGCGCGTGTACTGCCGCGGCGACGAGTGCACGAACTCGGAACCGTACAACTCGGTAGCCTGGGCCCGTGCCGCCGCGATGGCCGACTCCGACAACGTGGTCGAGTCGGTACGCATGTAGGTGATGTAGCCGTTCTCGTACAGCCGCTGCGCGGTGCGCATCGTGCGCTCCGACGTGAAACGCAGCTTGCGGCCGGCCTCCTGCTGGAGTGTCGACGTCATGAACGGCGGGTACGGCTTGCGCGTGTACGGCTTGGTCTCCGCCGACGCGACCGAGAGGTCGACGCCCTGGAGCGCGTCCGCGAGACGTCGCGCACGGGACTCGTCGAGCACCGCGACACTGGTGTTGGTGAGCATGCCGTCGGAACCGAAGTCGCGGCCCACCGCGACACGCGCACCGTCGACACTCACCAGACGCGCACCGAAACTGCGCGGCGACGCGTCGGCCCCCGCGTCGAGCTTCGCCGAGATGTCCCAGTACTCGGCGGAACGGAACGCCATACGTTCGCGTTCGCGTTGCACGATGATCCGTGTCGCAACGGACTGCACACGGCCCGCCGACAACCGAGGCATGACCTTCTTCCACAGCACCGGGCTGACCTCGTAGCCGTACAGGCGGTCGAGGATGCGGCGGGTCTCCTGTGCGTCGACGAGATCGAGGTCGAGATCGCGCGTGTCGTCGGCCGCGGCTCGGATGGCGGGCTCGGTGATCTCGTGGAACACCATGCGGCGCACCGGGATCTTGGGTTTGAGGGTCTCGAGCAGGTGCCACGCGATGGCTTCGCCCTCGCGGTCGGGGTCGGTGGCGAGGAAGAGTTCGTCGGCGTCCTTGAGGAGGCCCTTGAGTTCGGTGACCTTCGACTTCTTGTCGGGGTTGACGACGTACAGCGGTTCGAAGTCGTGGTCGACGTCGACACCGAGCCGGGCCCACGGCTGGCCCTTGTACTTGGCCGGGACGTCGGCGGCGCCGCGCGGCAGATCCCGGATGTGCCCGACGGACGCCTCGACCACATAGTTCTTGCCCAGATAGGGCGCGATCTTGCGTGCTTTCGTGGGTGACTCGACGATCACGAGACGCCGGGGCTGCGTGCCGCCCGTCGCCGACGCCTGTGAATTGCCGCTGTCTGCCTTAGCCACCTCTTGCCCGAACCTTCCTGAGTCGGTAACCGCTACCAGCGGCGTAGACCAACCCCTGTATACCTGGCTCGTCCCTGTATACCCGGTTTGGTCACGACAAGAGTGACACATGCACAACTCGTACCCGCTGATCAGTGCCGCACGCCGCGGGCACGGCGGACGGCGATCGGGACGATCGTACAAGTATCCGAACCGGCAGACCGACAGGTTCGTCCCGGGCTGTGTTCACGACTGGTCGCCGCGGCCCGTGTATGTCGAGAGACCGCCCCCTTTCCGGCGCGGATTCCACAGCCCTGAGAAAGACGTGTCCCCCGCCACCTGTCGGTAGCGGGGGACACGATCCACATTCGTCACAGTTGGTGTTCGTCCGAAGGACGATCACGAATGACGATGTTGCTCTCGTCGTACGACCCGTGAACGGGCCGCGGACTTCAGAGTGCGCGAACGCCGGTGGCCTGCGGGCCCTTGGTGCCCTGGCCGACCTCGAACTCCACGCGCTGGTTCTCCTCGAGGGTGCGGAAGCCGCTGCCCTGAATCTCGGAGTAGTGAACGAAGACGTCTGCCGAGCCGTCCTCAGGAGCGATGAAGCCGAAGCCCTTCTCCGCGTTGAACCACTTCACAGTGCCCTGTGCCATGCTTTCCTTCTCTTTCTAACCACCGGATTCGATGAGCCGTACATTCACGACACATCGGGCCGGTTCCGACCGCTGTACTACTCGATTCCCCCTCAGGAAAAGCAGAGCACCGCGCTCGCAACACCGATCCTGCGAGCGTTGCTTTCATCAAGCACGAACACAGAAGCTGCGACCAGGTGTAGTCAACCATGAACCCTGGCCGCGCAACAGTCGAAAAACAACAATTCCGGTAAAAATCTGGCGTTATTCGGCGGGACTTCGTGTGGCAGTCCGTGTACACGCCTATCCTCGCCCCGTCCACGGTCGAACAGCTACGTGCCGGTAACATCGAACCCGCTGGTAACGGCGGGATCTGCACCGTCGGTCCCCACGCGCCCGAATCGGAGAGTGACGTACCCACGGTGTTTTCGGCAGACCCCGACTTTTCCCGCCGACGCAGCGGATCGCTCGGCGTCGACTGGTCGTCGCCGAGCGAGCAGTACCCCGCGTCCGTGCCGTCGTACGGCCAGGGGCTGCTCGACCACATCGCATCCGGAGTGTCCGCAGGCGAATCGCCGATCACTCATGTCGCGGAACTGCCGGCGCGGCGCGCCCGCCACACCCCCTGGCCCGACTGGGCGCATCCCGCCGTGGTCCATGCACTCGACGACCGTGGCATCGCGCGGCCCTGGACCCATCAGATCGAAGCAGCCGAACACGCGCACCACGGCAGACATGTCGTCGTCGCGACGGGAACCGCATCGGGCAAGTCGCTTGCCTACCAACTGCCGGTCCTCACCACACTCGCGAACGAACCCCGCGCGAGCGCGCTGTATCTGTCGCCGACGAAGGCACTGGGCGCCGATCAACTGCGCGCGGTCACGGCGCTCGTCGACTCCGATCCCGCTCTGGCGGGCATCAGCCCGTGCGCGTTCGACGGCGCCCCCCCCACCGAGACGAGACAGTGGGCGCGCGAGAACTCCCGGTGGCTGTTCACCAATCCCGACATGCTGCACGTGTCGCTGCTTCGCTCGCACGCGCGGTGGGCGCACTTCTTCCGTCATCTCCGCTACGTCGTGCTGGACGAGTGTCACTACTACCGCGGAGTGTTCGGCTCGAACGTCGCCCTCGTACTGCGACGGCTGCGCAGACTCGCGGCGCGGTACGGCGCCGACCCGGTGTTCGTGCTCGCCAGTGCAACCGCTGCCGATCCCGGCAAGGCCGCAACCCAACTCGTCGGAGCACCGTGCGAGCAGGTGATCGACGACGGTTCGCCGCACGGCCCACGCACCGTCGCGTTCTGGGAGCCGCCCTTGCTGCCCGAGACCGTCGGGCAGACGCCGGTGCGACGACCTGCGTCCACCGAAGCGGCGCGCATCATGGCGCGCCTGCTCGAGGAAGGCGCACGCACCCTCACGTTCGTGCGCTCACGTCGCGCGGCCGAACTGGCCGCGCTCACCGCGAAGGACATGCTGCCCGCCGACCTCGCACAGCGGGTCGCGTCGTATCGCGCCGGATATCTCGCCGAGGACCGGCGCGCGCTCGAGAGCGCGCTCTCCGCGGGCGACCTCCTGGGTGTCGCGACCACCAACGCACTCGAACTCGGCGTCGACATCGCAGGCCTCGACGCTGTCGTCGTCGCCGGTTTCCCCGGCACCGTCGCGTCGTTCTGGCAGCAGGGTGGACGGTCCGGCAGGCGCGGCGAGGGTTCGCTCGTCGTGCTCGTCGCGCGTGACGACCCGCTCGACACCTATCTCGTGCACCATCCCGCCGCACTGCTCGAACGGCCGGTCGAGGCGACGGTCACCGATCCCGGCAATCCGTACGTGCTCGGCCCGCAGCTGCTGTGCGCCGCGCGGGAGATGCCGCTGCGAGACGACGAAGTGGACGCGCTCGGAGCGCACGACGTACTGACACGACTCGCCCGCGAAGGCGCGATCCGCCGCAGGCCGCACGGCTGGTTCGTCACCGCAGGTATCGACCCGCACGCCGCCGTCGACATCCGAGGGGGTGGCGGCGGGCAGGTCGCAATCGTGGACACGACGAGCGGACAGCTCCTCGGCACCGTCGACGTCGGACGTGCGCCCGCGACGGTGCACAGCGGGGCGGTGCACATCCATCAGGGCGAGTCGTACGTCGTCGACGAACTCGACCTCGACGACGGTGTCGCACTCGTGCACCCCGAGACACCCGACTGGACGACGGCGGCCCGGCAGACCACCGAGATCGCGATCCGCTCGACGCTCGAGCACAAGCAGTTCGGCGACGTGTCGGTCGCCTTCGTCGAGGTGGAGGTGACACGGCAGGTGGTCGGATACCTGCGGCGCCTGCACACGGGCGAGGTGATCGATTCGGTCGAACTGGACATGCCCGAGCACTCGCTGGAGACGCGCGCCGTGATGTACACGCTCGACCCCGACGTCCTCGAGGACGCAGGCATCGACGCGACACGTCTGCCAGGCGCGCTGCACGCGGCCGAGCACGCGGCGATCGGCCTGCTTCCACTCGTCGCGACATGCGATCGCGGAGACATCGGTGGTGTGTCGACCGCGCTGCACGGCGACACCGGCCTGCCCACGGTTTTCGTCTACGACGGACACCCGGGCGGCGCGGGATTCGCCGAACGCGGACACCGCGAACTCGTCCGTTGGTTGAACTCCACCCGCGATGCGATCCGCGCGTGCAGTTGCACGGCGGGCTGCCCGTCGTGCGTGTACTCCCCCAAGTGCGGCAACGGGAACGACCCGCTCGACAAGGACGGTGCGGCCCGGGTGCTCGACGTCGTGCTCGCCGCGATCGGCTGACGGCAGAGGTCACTCGACCGGTCCCGCCCGCGCGGTCGCGTGCGCGGTGCGGCCGACCCACGGCACATCGGCCGTCACCTCGACCGTGACCGTCCACCCGTCGACGCGACATTCGTCGACCGTGGCGCCGTTGGTCTCCGCGAG
This sequence comes from Rhodococcus sp. HNM0569, assembly GCF_012726205.1. Lineage (GTDB taxonomy): Bacteria > Actinomycetota > Actinomycetes > Mycobacteriales > Mycobacteriaceae > Rhodococcus_F. The sequence continues at coordinate 8,509 of NZ_JAASAE010000007.1, forward strand.
GCTCTCCGCGCGTCCGCACGCCACCTCGATCCCGCGGTCGAGCGCATACGCACCCGCGATCGCCGACAGATCGGCCGCCGCCTGTGCGCGATGCCGCGCAGCGACGGCCGCACCCACGTGGACCACGCCGGCGGTGACCGCGACGAGGACCGCTGCCGCGAACGCCCCGACGATCGCGGCACCTCCCGCGTCGCCGCGGCATCGCAGGCCGGTCGCTGTCCTCTCGCCTCCGGTCGCATCCGTCATCTCGCCTCCGGCTCGAGCGCGGCGACCGAGACCGCCGAGATGTCGACCATCGGCAACAGCGGGCTGGCTGCTTCGACCCGGGCGATCACCGAATCCCCGTCGACCCGCACGCTGATGCGCGCACCGTCGGGTGCGACCTCCCGGGCCGTGGCGACCGCGCGATCGCCGTCGCCACGCGCACCGAGTCGCGCAGCCTCCCGCGCGGCGTCGACGCATCGCACGTGCAGGGTGACGGCGACGACCGCGGCGACACACAGCACGACGACGATCACGAGTGCCGCGATCGACAGGGCCGCCTCGACCGTGACACCGCCGTCGTCGGCCGCGACCCGAGAGCGCCGCACGCCCCGCATCCGGCGACTCGTCATACCGACGTGCTGAGCGCCTTGTCGATGATGCCGGTGAGCGCATCGACGATCGAGTCCCCGGTGACGACCGTGTAGAGCACCGCTCCGAACGCCGCGGCGGCAATAGTGCCGATCGCGTACTCGACGGTGGACATGCCGTCGTCGTCGCGCGCGACGACGAGCGCCCGCGCGCCTGCCCGATGCCACAGATCACGCGCCTGGATCTTGTCGAACATGTTCTCCCCCTTCGTCTCCCACCACAGCTGGTCTGCGGCGGGCCGTCTACAGCAGGCCGCCGCCCAGCACGCTGCCCGCGAGGCCGATCACGACCGGCACGATGCCGAGGCACAGGAATGCCGGCAGGAAGCACACACCCAGCGGCCCGCTGATGAGCACCCCCGCACGTTCTGCCGCGGCCGTCGCCGCGTCCTCGGCATCGTCACGAGTGTGCGCCGCGATCTCCGCGACGGCGCTGGACAGGGCCGTGCCCGACCTCGCCGAGCGTCGCGCGACACGGGCGAGCTCCTCGGTCGGGCTGTCGTCGCCGGAGTAGGTCCACGCGTCGCCCGGATCCCCACCGAGAGCGAGTAACTCGGCCGCCTTTCGGAGGAAGTCACTCAGCGCACGGGGCGCACCGGGTGCGGTGGCCGCGGCTGCCGCCGACACCGGCATTCCCGCTCGCAGGCACGCCGCGAACAGGTCCATCGCTGCCGCCGACGCCAGCACGTCGGTGTTCTCCGTGGCGGCGTTGCCAGGCTCGTCAGGCAGATTCGTGGATCCCAGCCGCTGCGCGGGCCGTCGCCGTCCGGGCGCGACTGCCAGCGCGGCAGCGGCGAGCAACAGCCAGATCACTGGAGCACCTGCCCGGTGATCCGGTCGGCCCACATCAGGCCGGCACATGTGAGCCCACTCCCGACGACCAGCAGGACACCGCCCAGTCCACCACCGGTGAGCACGGCGATCGGGTGTGCACCCATCAACTCCCCCAGCACGATTCCCAGCGCGGGCAGGGCGGCGAGGACCACCGCCGTCGCTCGCGCACCCGCGAGGGACGCCTCGGTGCGCTGCCGAAACCGTTGTCTGCCGAGTAGATCCGTGCGCGCGGTGTCGAGGAGATCGACGAGCGGAAGACCGTACCGATCGGCGACCTCCCACAGCTGCGCGATGCGGTCGAACTCGGGATACTCGCGTGCACTGCGGAAGCCGTCGGCCGCCGAGCCTCCGAGCCGGGCCCGCGCGGCTGCGGCGCGGAAGGCCTGGGGCACCACGAGCGAGCAGGGCGCGGTGCTCGTCGAGCGGCCGGCACGCGTCGACGTCTCGTCGGCCGCGACATCGCATGCGTCCGCCGGATGCGCTCCGACACGCAATTCGGCGGTGACGGCATCGAGCCCGGCCTCGACCAACGTCAGCCGAGCCCGGCGCGCGCGCTCAGCGGTGGAACGCCGATGACGGACCCGCGCGGTGGCGCCCACCAGCACGAGTGCGACCGCGGTCCACATACCGGCCACGACCACCGTGGCCAGGACCGCAACTGCCGCAGCGACGGGTGACCACGGCACGTCGACGCCGCGGCGGCCGGTGTCGAGTGCCAGCCGCGCTCGCGCGGTGGGTGCCGGGAGCGCGGCCAGGGCACCTGCGCCCAGGAACAGAACCGTGGCCGTCACCGCGGGTCTCCCGCACGCGAGGACACGAGTTCGACGAGCCGCGCGGCGGCGGGACCGTCGCCCTCCTTCGCCGTCCACGCGGGTACGACGGTGACCAGTCCGTCGTCGGCGCGCTCGAGCACCCCGATCTGTGCGAGCCCGCGGGCGCCGTCGGCGCTGCGGTGCACGTGCAGCACGACCTGGACCGCTGCCGCGAGCTGACTGTGCAACGCCTGCCGGGACAACCCACCCAGGGCCGCGAGCGCCTCGAGCCGGGCGGGGACCTCGCCGGGCGCGTTCGCGTGGACCGTGCCGCACCCGCCGTCGTGACCCGTGTTGAGGGCAGTGAGCAGATCGACGACCTCGGCACCGCGCACCTCGCCCACGACGATGCGGTCGGGCCGCATCCGCAGCGCTTGGCGCACGAGTTCGCGTACCGGTACGGCGCCGACGCCCTCGACGTTCGCGGCGCGCGCGACGAGCGACACGACGTGTGGATGGGGCGGCGCGAGTTCCGCCGCATCCTCGACCGACACGATGCGCTCCCCCGGGTCGACGGCGCCGAGCATCGCCGCCAACAACGTCGTTTTGCCTGCGCCGGTGCCGCCCACCACGAGGAACGCGAGCCGGGCACGGACGATTGCGCGCACGAGTCGGGATGCGCGGCCGGGCAGGGCACCGCGCCGGGCCAGCTCGTCGAGGCCGAGCGCTGCCGGGCGCAGCACACGAAGCGACAGGCACGTGCCTGCCTGCGCGAGGGGTGGCAGCACAGCGTGCAGCCGGACGCCGAAGGTGCCTTCGCCGACGCCCGCGAGTCTGCCGTCGACCCACGGCTGCGCGTCGTCGAGGCGGCGCCCCGCGGACAGCGCGAGCCGCTGTGCGAGCCGTCGTACCGCTGCCTCGTCCGCAAAGCGGACAGCGGTGAGTTCGAGGCCGCGGCCTCGGTCGACCCACACATGGGCAGGATCGGTGACCAGGACGTCGGAGACCCCCGGCTCGTACAGCAGCGCGTCGAGCGGGCCCGCGCCGGTGAGCTCGGTCTGCAACTCGCGCAGGACCACCAGAAGGTCGGTGTCGCCGAGCACGCCACCCGACTCGGCGCGCACCGCCTCCGCAACGGCCGCGGCACTCGGCGTGCTCTCGGTCTGGGCGAGACGATCACGCACGCGCGAGAGCAGGTCCGCGTCGACTGCCGAGGTCATGCCGCGCTCCACCCGGACGAGGCGCCGCCACCGGGCCGCGCGTCGAGCATGCCGACGACGGTTGCCGCCGCGGCCGCGAGCGGGGAACGACGCCGCAACCTCAGCCCGCGGTGTTCGAGATCGTTCGCGAGCGCGCGATCGGCGCGCATCGACGCCAGCACCGGCTGCCCGAGGGCCGCGGCGACGTCGGACGCGGTGAGCCCACCGGGCGCAGGCCCCCGCACCACGACGCCGACATTGTGGTTGTGCCCACTCGCCCACGCGGCGACGCGACGCGCGGCGAGCACCGCGCGCACCGTCGCGGGTACGACGACCACGACGAGATCGGCAGCGTCGACGGCGGCGCTCGCGGGTGTCTCGGCGGCGGCGCCCTCGAAAGGGACGTCACACACCACCAGTCCACCGTCGGTGCGGCCGGCCTCGAGCACCGAGTGCACGCCGGACGCGGTGGGCGCGGCAGGTACGCCGCGCGCAGTGTCGTCGAGCGACAGCACGCGGATCGAGTCGCGTCCGGGCAATGCCGAACGCAGCGCCGCACCCGGCAGCCTGCCGCGGTCGACACGCAGACCGGACCACCGGAGACCCGGCTCGTTCTCTACCCCGAGCAGCACGTCGAGGCCCGAACCACCCGGATCGACGTCGACCAGGAGAACCTCGCGCCCGCCGGCACCTGCGCACAGTGCCAGTGCCCCGGAGAACGTGGACGCACCCGCTCCGCCGCACGCACCGACGACCGCGACGACGTCGCCGCCGCCGATCGCCGCGGCATCGCGGCGTTCGGCGAGCACGGCCACGAGCACGGGTTCCTCGTCGGGCAACGCGAGGACGTGCTCGGCACCCAGCGCCGTGCCTGCCTTCCATGTCGCGATGTCGGGTGCGCCGTCCGAGACCACCACGACGCCGGATCGGCGCGGCAACCTGCCGCCCCAGTCGAGCGCGGCGGATGCGTCGAGCACGACCACGGGTGCGGAGTCCCACCAGCGCCCGAGATCTGCGCGCGGGACGTCCTGCGGCGTGCGGCCCGCCGCAGCCGCGACGCGCTGGACACTCGCGTGCAATGAAGGAGGCACGCACACCGTGAGGTCGGCGCCGGACTGCGCGGTGGCGGATGCCGCCGTGTGAGTGGGCGAGGTCATGCATCGAACGATGCGGCCTGCGGGGGCTGCGCGGAAGACCGCGGGAGCATCTGTGGATGGATTTCGGTGCCTGTGGACAACCACGGAAACCTGCAGGTACGGCCCGCTCGACCGGGATATCGTGACGCGTCGGCCGAACCGAACTCGGGAACAGACCCCGGACAAGGGACGACCCCCGCCAGGGGGGGAGGAGGCGGGGGTCGTCGAAGCTCAGCCCCGGGGGGTCGGGCTGAGTGCGCCCGGCGAACCGGGCAACTCTGATAGTACACCTCGCGCGGCCGATGTTTGCAAGTTCAACTGTCTGCCCGCGACGCGACCGATCTGCTTATTCTGGCAGAGTGACCGCCACCCCGACGAAGGTCGCAGCATTCTTCGACCTCGACAAGACGATCATCGCCAAATCGAGCATCCTCGCGTTCAGCAAGCCGTTCTTCACCGAGGGGCTCATCACCCGCGCGTCCGTGCTCCAGAGCAGCTATGCACAGTTCCTGTTCATGCTGTCGGGCGCCGACCACGACCAGATGGAACGCATGCGCGCGTACCTCACCGACATGACGGCTGGCTGGAACGTCGAGCAGGTCAAGGCGATCGTCGCGGAGACATTGCACGACATCGTCGATCCGCTCGTGTATGCCGAGGCCGCCGACCTCGTCGCCGACCACAAGGCGAGCGGGCACGACGTGGTGATCGTGTCCGCATCGGGCGAGGAGGTCGTCACTCCGATCGCGGCAGCCCTGGGGGCCGACCGATCGATCGCGACGCGTCTGACGGTCGAGGACGGCAGGTACACGGGCGAGGTCGAGTTCTACGCCTACGGCGAGGGCAAGGTCGAGGGCATCCGTGCGCTCGCGGACGAGTTCGGGTACGACCTGGAGCGGTGCTACGCGTACTCCGACTCGATCACCGACCTGCCGATGCTGGAGGCCGTGGGACACCCGACCGCCGTCAATCCGGACCGGGCATTACGTAGGACGGCTAACGAAAAAGGTTGGCCCGTACTGGTTTTTTCGAATCCCGTGTCGCTGCGCTCCCGGATCGCCGCCCCCTCGACGGCGATGGCGGCGGGCGCCGCGGTGGGACTGACGGCACTCTTCGCCGGCGCCTACACCTACTCGACACGACGCAAGCGCAAGTGACGACGGTCGACATCCGCGAGACCCGAAAGTTGCCGACACGAAACGGATCAACTCTTGATGACGCGACCGCGGGGGCGTAGAAATGAAGTAGGAAACGAGAAGGGCCTAGCCCGAGTCGGAAGAGAAGACCAGGGCCCCCCGACTCGATTCTGACGCGGTGTTTTCGGTACCCACGCGAAGCTCACGCCACTATAAGGGCAAAAGCGTTGTGGGCCTGCGAGACCGGGTGAACCGAAGGCGAGGACCCCGCAACGGGAGCGACCCCGATCAGGAAGAATCGCCCCGAGAATCGCGGAGACGAACCTTCGAACATCCGACCTTCGCCGAGGCCGTCCACACAACCCACCGAGGACGCTTGGTAACCGTTGCGCCGCGCCACCGGGCGACATCTCCCAGGGTGTCGCCCGGTTTTCGCGTGCAGGGCAAGCTCTTTCGCTCTCCATCACGTGCGCGGCGGCGCTCAGCCGCCCATCGCGTCGGCGATCGACGTCGCCTCACGCGCACCCGCTTCGAAGCCGCCACAGCAGAACACGACCCAGCCACCGACCCCTTCCGGCGTGCCGGCCGCGAATCCCGCGGCTGCGTCGCGATACATCTGCGGCCTGCGCATCCACGACACCTCGGGCACGCCGAGATTGTGCGGATCGAGGCCCGACGACGCCGCGACGAGCCGGGAGGCGGCGCGCGCCACCACGCCGTCGGCGGTACCGAACGGGGCGAGCGTCAGGAGTTCGCCGTGTACGACGGCCGCGAGAACCGGGGCCGGAGCGTTCGTGCCGCCCGTCACCAGCTGCGCCAGCGCGTCGAGCCGCTCGCCCACGCCGGGCCCCGAGCGCGGCCTGCCGAGCTGTCGTTCGTCGCCGACCAGCCCGGTCGCGGCGAGCAGGTGCAGCCGCGCAAGAGCCTGCAGGGGTGCACGCTGCCATGTCGTGATCATCGACGGCAGCGCGTCGCCGTCGAGTGCCTGCCCGACACGCAGCGAACCGGCCAGAATCGGGTCGTCGATGTCGCCCGAGGTGGGCAGTTCGGTGCGTCCGCCGTCGAGCACCGCGGACGCCCGCGCGGCGCGCACCGCGGCCTCGGCCGCGGTGGTCGGCCAACCGCGGCGGTTGGCTTTGTGGCGGTGCACCTCGCCGAGAGCGTCGCGCGCCTTGTCGGCAGCTGCGGCGACCCCGGGCAGGTCCACGAGAGGAGCGAGCGGGTCGGTCACGATGTTCGACGTTACCGGCCGGTACCCGGCGGGCCGCACCGGGCGTGACGGCCCGGCGCCCGACGGGCCCTCTCGTCGCTCACGACTGCCGCTCACCGCCCGGTCCCGACCGGCGATCGCACCGCGTCGACCGGGAACGATGCAGCGCCCACCCCATGTGACTACGCTCACAGGTGCGACAAAGCCGATCCGAGAAAGGCCGGACACCATGACCAGCGCAGCACAGCCGGACGCGACCACGACGGACCAGGGGGCCCCGACGGTGTACCCGCCGAGTCCCGAGTTCGCGGCCGCGGCCAACGCCGGACCCGAACTGCAGGAGGCGGCCGACGCGGACCGCCTCGGATTCTGGGCCGACCAGGCCGAACGCCTGCACTGGCACGAGAAGTGGACGGACGTGCTCGACTGGTCGGACGCACCGGTCGCGAAGTGGTTCGTCGGCGGCAAGCTCAACGTCGCGTACAACTGCGTCGACCGGCACGTCCTCGCGGGCAACGGCGAACGCGTCGCGATCGAGTTCGAAGGCGAGCCGGGCGACTCCCGCTCGCTCACCTACAACGACCTCCTCGCCGAAGTGAGCCGTGCCGCAAACACTTTCACCGACCTCGGGCTCGTGGCCGGCGACCGCGTCGCGATCTACATGCCGATGATCCCCGAGGCGATCGTCGCGATGCTCGCGTGCGCACGACTCGGTCTCACCCACTCGGTGGTGTTCGCCGGGTTCTCGGCCGGTGCGCTGCGATCACGCATCGACGACGCCGAGGCCAAACTCGTCGTCACGGTCGACGGCCAGTGGCGTCGCGGCAAGGCAGCCCCGCTCAAGCCCGCCGTCGACGAGGCCGTCGCGGGTGCCGACTCGGTCGAGCACGTGCTCGTCGTCGCGCGCACGGGCATCGACGTCGAGTGGACCGAGGGCCGGGATCTGTGGTGGCACGACACCGTCGCGAACGCCTCACCCGAACACACCGCGCAGCCGTTCGACGCCGAGCATCCGTTGTTCATCCTGTACACCTCCGGCACCACCGGGAAGCCGAAGGGCATCGTCCACACCTCGGGCGGCTACCTCACGCAGGCGTCCTACACGCACCACAATGTGTTCGACCACAAGGCAGGCGAGGACGTGTACTGGTGCACCGCCGACATCGGCTGGGTCACCGGGCACTCGTACATCGTGTACGGACCGCTGTCGAACGGCGTCACCCAGGTCGTCTACGAAGGCACCCCCAACTCCCCCACCGAGCACCGGCACTTCGAGATCATCGAGAAGCACGGCGTCACGATCTACTACACGGCGCCCACGCTCGTACGCACGTTCATGAAGTGGGGCCGCGAGATCCCCGACGCACACGACCTGTCGTCGATCCGTGTGCTCGGCAGCGTCGGCGAGCCGATCAATCCCGAAGCGTGGCGCTGGTTCCGTGACGTCGTCGGCGGCGGCAAGGCTCCGATCGTCGACACGTGGTGGCAGACCGAGACCGGCACCGTCATGATCTCCCCGCTGCCCGGCATCACCGCCACCAAGCCCGGCTCGGCGATGGCGACCCTGCCCGGCATCTCGGCCAAGATCGTCGACGACGAGGCCGCGCCCGTCGAGCGGGGCCAGAGCGGCTATCTCGTGCTCGACCAGCCGTGGCCGTCGATGCTGCGCGGCATCTGGGGCGACATGCAGCGCTACCGCGAGACGTACTGGTCGCGCTACGCAGACCAGGGCTGGTACTTCGCGGGCGACGGGGCCAAGTACGACGGGGACGGGGACATCTGGGTCCTCGGCCGCGTCGACGACGTCATGAACGTCTCCGGCCACCGCATCTCGACGGCCGAGGTCGAGTCGGCGCTCGTCGGGCACAGCGGCGTCGCGGAGGCCGCGGTCGTCGGTGCCGCGGACGAGACGACCGGTCAGGGCATCGTCGCGTTCGTGATCCTGCGCGAGGGTGTCGAGAACACCGGCGACGACCTCGTCGCGGAACTGCGCGCGCAGGTGGCCACCGAGATCAGCCCGATCGCGAAGCCGCGGCAGATCACCGTGGTGCCCGAGCTGCCGAAGACGCGCAGCGGCAAGATCATGCGGCGCCTGCTGCGCGACATCGCCGAGGGCCGCGAACTCGGCGACACGTCGACGCTCGTCGACCCGCAGGTGTTCGACGCCATCCGCGGCAAGTAACCCACCGCTGTGAGCACTTTGCGAGTCCCACAGACTCGCAAAGTGCTCACAGTCAGGTGGCGTCGAGCGAAGTGCCCCTGGTTTCCCGCATCACGAGCAGCGCGACGAACGTGGTGGCGGACGCGATCAGCAGGTAGACGCCCACCCACCCCACACCGTGGGTGGTCGCGAGCCATGTCGCGATGAACGGCGCGATGGCCGCGCCCAGAATGCTCGACGCGTTGTACGCGATGCCCGATCCGGTGTAGCGGACGTTCGTGGGGAACAGTTCGGGCAGCACCGCACTCATGGGCCCGAAGGTGAGGCCCATCAGCAGCATGCCGAGGATCAGGAAGAACACCATGCGGCCCTGGCTGATGGACTCGGTGTCCAGGATCAGGCCGAAGGTGAGTCCGAAGACCATGATCACGCCGGTGATGACGAGCAGCGTGGGGCGACGGCCGAAGCGGTCGGCGAGCCACCCGGACACGGGCACCATGGCGGCGAAGAACAGCACGGCGATCAGTTGCAGCACGAGGAAGTCGGCATAGCTGAAGCCCGCGCCGTGGCCGCCGTCGGCGGGAGTCTTGCCGGTGCCGAAGCTGAGCGCCCACGTGGTCATGATGTAGAAGAGCGTGTAGGTGCCGACCATGACGAAGGTGCCGATCAGCAACTGCTTCCAGCTCGTCTTGAACACCTGCGCGAGCGGCGCCTTGACCTTCTCGCCGCGTTCGACGGCCCGCGCGAACACCGGCGTCTCCTCGAGGCGCAGCCGCACGTAGAGCCCGATCATCACCATGACGGCGCTGAGCAGGAACGGGATACGCCAGCCCCACGACAGGAATGCGCTGTCGAGATCGGGGTCGGCGTTGTCGTGCCCGAGGCCGAGGGTGATGAGCAGGAACAGCCCGTTGGCGAGGAAGAAGCCGATGGGGGCACCGAGCTGCGGCCACATCGCCGCCCACGCGCGCTTGCCCTCCTTCGCCGTCTCGGTCGCGAGCAGGGCGGCGCCGCTCCACTCGCCGCCGAGTCCGAGGCCCTGGCAGAAACGCATGAGGGCGAGCAGCGCGGGCGCGAGGAGGCCGACCGCGTGGTAGGTGGGCAGCAAGCCGATCGCGAACGTCGCGATACCCATCGTCAGCAACGAGCCGACGAGCGTGGCCTTGCGGCCGATGCGGTCGCCGAAGTGGCCGAACAGGATCGACCCGAGCGGCCGCGCGACGAACGCGAGACCGAAGGTCGCGAGCGACGCGAGCAGCGCCGTGGTGGAGTCGCCCTTGGGGAAGAACAGGTGGGGAAAGACGGATACCGCGGCCGTCGCATAGATGTAGAAGTCGTAGAACTCGATCGACGTCCCGACCATGCTCGCGACGACGATGCGGCTGCGGGGAACGCCCGCGACGGTGTCGCTCGATTCACGACTCTGTTCGCCGACGGCAGTGCTCACGGCCTTCCCACTTTCACGCTGTGCGCCGCCGCACGATCACGGCACGCTTGTTCCAATAGATGAGACGACCGTCCATCAGGTAAGAGATTGAACACCCGAGCAGGCCTTATGTGCAAATAACCGACCTCACGGTGGTGCGCACCCCGCCCGTCGAGACGGGGCGCAGCCGAGTAGGGTGTCGATCCGGTGAGCCGGGAAGTCTGGTCGGCATACGATTCCCCGTACCGGACCGAAAGGCTCCCGCCTCCGTGACCACACGTCCCGCCTCCCGGCTCGCCGACCGTCTGCGCACCGAAACCGTCGGCGGCGCCCTGCTGCTCGTGGCCGCGGTCGTCGCCGTCGTATGGGCCAATTCGCCGATCGCCGACTGGTACACGACGCTGCGCGACACCCACCTCGGCCCAGAGGCATTGCATCTCGACCTCACGATCGGCACCTGGGCGCAGGACGGCCTGCTGGCGGTCTTCTTCTTCATCGCAGGCCTCGAACTCAAGTCCGAACTCGTGGTGGGCGAACTCGCCGACCGCAAGCGCGCGGCGCTGCCCGTACTGGCGGCGCTGGGTGGCGTGGTGGTGCCCGCGATCATCGCGTTCTCGATCGGCCACGGTCAGCCGGGCATGGACCAAGGATGGGCGATCCCGGTCGCGACGGACATCGCGTTCGCACTCGGCGTCTTCGCGCTCGCCGGCTCGCGCGTGCCGCCTGCTGCTCGCGTGTTCCTGCTCAGCCTCGCGGTGGTCGACGACCTCCTCGCGATCGCGATCATCGCGGTCGTGTTCACCGCATCGGTCGCGCTGATGTGGCTGCTCGCCGCGGTCGCCCTGCTCGTGGTGTATGCCCTCGCACAGCGTCGGCGCATCACGACACCGTGGCTGTACGTGCCCGTCGCGCTCGCCACCTGGTACTGCATCCACGAGGCCGGCATCCACGCCACGATCGCCGGTGTCGCGCTCGGCCTCCTCACTCGCGTGCGACGCGACCGCGGCGAGGAGGCCGCCCCCGCGCACCGTCTCGTCCACCGGATTCAGCCGTTCTCGGCGGGTCTCTGTGTGCCGCTGTTCGCGCTGTTCGCGTCGGGCGTCGCATTGTCGGGGGATGTCGTCGGCTCGTTGTTCACCAGCCCGGTGTCGCTCGCGGTGATCCTCGGCCTGCTGGTCGGCAAGCCGGTCGGCATCTTCGGTGTCACCGTCCTGGCCACCAAGCTCGGCATCGCGACCATGCCCCGTGGGGTCGGGTACCGCGACATGTTCGCCGTGTCCGTGCTCTGCGCGATCGGCTTCACGGTTAGCCTTCTTGTGACGGAACTGGCTTTGACCGGCTACGGCGACGAAGCAGAGTTGGCAAAGGCCGCGGTGCTCATGACATCGTTGGCTGCGTCGTTGATCGGTTCGGCGTTACTGTTGCGTCGCGGTCGGGTCACTCAGGCCCGCGAGCAGGGACCGGACGAGTAACAGCACACCTGGAGGGGTCGAAAGTTGAGCAACGCAGACAACCCGCGCTACACCGGTGACGGGGTTCCGCACACCGTCACCTCGATCCCGCTCACCGACCCGGATCGTCCCGCGGGCCGCGACGCGAGCATCGGCACGCTCGTCAAAGACGCCACCACACACATGTCGACCCTCGTCCGTTCCGAGATCGAACTCGCGAAGGCCGAGGTCACCGGCGAGGTCAAGAAGGGCCTGCAGGGCAGCCTGTTCTTCATCCTCGCGTTCACGGTGCTGCTGTTCAGTTCGTTCTTCTTCTTCTTCTTCCTCGCCGAACTGCTCGACCTGTGGCTCGCACACTGGGCGTCGTTCCTCATCGTGTTCGGCATCATGGTCGTCGCGACGATTTTCCTCGCACTGCTCGGCTACCTGCGGGTTCGCAAGCTGCGAGCTCCCGAGAAGACGATCGACTCGCTCAAGCAGACCAAGTCGGTGCTGCCGAACCGCGGCGAGCACGCCTCGTTGCCCGATCACGCGGCGGCTGCGCCGAACGGACGCCACGCGCGCTAGCTACGCGCCTGACCTCCCGGGTTCCATGCCTACGCCGTCCATGCCCACGCCCGACCCTGCCGTGCCCACATCGCCGCCGGATCCCTCGACGGTCCGCTACGACGGTCCGTGGGAGCACCGCGACATCCACGCCAACGGCATTCGGTTCCACACCGTGGGCAATCCGTCGGCGGGCGCCGACGCGCCGCTCGTGGTGCTGCTCCACGGCTTCGCCGACTTCTGGTGGTCGTGGCGGCACCAGATTCCGGCCCTCGCCGAAGCGGGCTACCGCGTCCTCGCGGTCGATCTGCGCGGCTACGGCGACTCCGACAAGCCGCCGCGCGGTTACGACGGATGGACTCTCGCGGGCGACATCGCGGGCCTGATCCGGGCCACCGGCAGCCCCGACGCGACGCTCGTCGGCCACTCGGACGGCGGGCTCGTGTGCTGGGCGACGGCCATTCTGCACCCGCAACTCGTGCGCGCGACCGCCGTCATCGGCTCGCCGCATCCCGCGGCACTGCGCCACGCCGTTCTGCACGACCGGCATCAGCGCGCGGCGCTGTTGCCGTCCTTCCTGTCGTGTCAGCCGCCGTGGCTGCCCGAGCGGCGGCTCACGGCCGACGGCGGGATCGACGTCGAGCGGATCATCCGTGCCCGCTCGGGGCCGGGTTTCGCGTCGGCACCGGACTTCCACGAGGTGCTCACGCGGATGCGGTCGGCGATCCAGATTCCGGGCACCGCGCACTGCACGCTCGAATACCAGCGGTGGGCATTTCGCAGTCAGTTCCGCCCGGACGGCAGACGGTTCATGACCGCGATGGACGAACGCCTCGACATCCCGGTGCTGCACCTGCGCGGCGAACTCGACCGGTACGTGCACGAAGCGACCATCCGGGCCAGCGCTCGGTGGGCACCCGCACAGCAGGTGCGCACGGTGGCCGCGGCAGGCCACTACGCGCACTGGGAGGCGCCGGAGCGCGTGACGTCGACCCTGCTCGATTTCCTGTCGGCCGACGCCGGAGCGCGCTGACTCCGCGCCGCACCGAGGCCTTGACCGCTCGCCCGGCGAATCAGCCGATGCACACCCCGGTCTCGACCTGAGCCGACGCCAACGCCCCGGCCTGCGCCTGCGGCGCGACCTCGCCCGCGGTGAGCGCGAAACCGGTGTCGCTGTTGTCGACCGCGGCACCGAACACGACACCGAGGACCTCGCCGTCGGGGCTCACCAACGGACCACCCGAGTTACCCTGCCGGATGCTGCCCCGCACCGTGTAGACCTCGCGCTGGACGTTGCCGGTGCGGTAGATGTCCGGCCCGTTGAGGTTGAGCGTCTCGCGTACGCGCGCCGCCGACGCGGTGTACGGGCCACCGCCGGGGAAGCCGAGGACCACCGCGTCGTCGCCCGTCATCGCACGATCGGGAGCGAACGACAGCGGCGCCGCGCCGAGTCCCGGGACGTCGAGCACCGCGACGTCGACCGCGGGATCGAACAGCACGACCGTCGCGTCGTATGCGGTGCCGTTCGACTCGACCGTGACGCCGGAGGTACCCGCGACGACGTGCGCGTTGGTCATGACCCGGCCCGGTGCGTAGACGAAGCCCGAGCCTTCGAGGGCGCGTTGGCAACTCGGCGCGAGCCCCTGCACCTCGACGACGCTCGACTGCAGGTTGCGGGCGACGGGGCTGTCGAGCACGCTCTGGTCCGGAGCTTCGACCTCCGCGACCGGCGTGCGGCCGAACGGGCCGATCACGTCGGGCAGGCCCGACGTGTCGAGCAGCGACGTGAACTCGGCAGGCAGATTGCGCATCCACTGCGGCGCGAGCTCGTCGACACGTTCGAGCACCTGCGAGCCGCGCACCGCACCCGCGATCGTGGGCGAGGATGCCGACGTGAGCGGGATGGCGAGCAGCCATGCCGCGACGAACACCGCGACGGCCTGGACGACGGCACCGATCACGCTGTCGACGCCGCGCGCGGCCGGGCTGTGCATCACGCCGCGCGCGGCGCGGCCCAACACCATGCCCGCGACCTCACCGATCACGACCAGGACGACGATGAGCGCGATGCCCGCCAGCACGCGCCAGCGGCTGTCGTCGATGTGCACCAGGACGTGCGGCGCGATCATGATGCCCGCGACCGCGCCGACGACGACGCCGAGGAACGCGAGGATCGACGCGACCGCGCCCTGCCGCCAACCCGACGACGCCGCGACGAGCGCGATCAGGACGAGGAAGACGTCCACCCAGTTCGAGCCGGTCATCCGTGACGCTCCGCTTCGTGCGCACGGACAGCATCCCCAGGACGGACCGTGGATTCGGGACGGACCGTGGATTCGGGTCGCAGGTCGGGCATTTGGCCCGCCGCGGCGAGTGCCGCGTCGAGGTCACGCACGTCGTCGACGTCCCACGGCAACTCCCACCCGGAGACGGCGAGGATGCCGGCGAGCACGCCCGCCGTGAAGCCCCACACGAGCATGCCCGACACGTCGAACGCCGGCCCCTGGTAGCCCGCCGGGTGCCGGACCTGGAAACGGTTGCGCGGGTCGATCAGTTCGTGGACCGGCACGCGCGCGACGCGCGCGGCCTCGCGGCGGTCGACGACGTCGACGGGACTCGGCGTCGCCCAGTACGCGAGGACCGGGGTGACGTCGAAACCGGAAACGGGAACGAAGATGTCGGGCAGCGTCGTGAGCAGCCGGACGCCGGACGGGTCGAGGCCCGTCTCCTCACGCGCTTCGCGCAGCGCGGTGTCGGCCGGACCGTCGTCCTCCGGATCGGCTGCGCCGCCGGGGAAGGCCACCTGTCCGCTGTGCTGCCGGAGGGTGGCGGCGCGCTGGGTGAGCAACAGTTCCGCGTCCTCGGGCAGCCCGCCGTGGACGAGCGGATCGGCGTTCGGCGACCCGCCGAAGAGGACGAGGACGGCCGCGGGCCGCGTGCGGCTGCCCGCCGGGGGCCTTCGGTCGAGAACGGGATTGGCGGCGTGCGGATCGAAGGGCGTCGACGTCGCGGCCTTACGCAGCCACTCGGGTGCGTCGAGAGCGTTCACGCGACCACCCCCAGGCCGTCGCGCACCGCGTCACGGATCTCGGCGACACTGTCGAACGGCTTCGGCAGAACCGACGCGACGGTGCCGTCCGCGCGGACGAGCACGGACACCGGCAGGACCGCGGGTGCGCCGACCGCGGCCTGGACACGGGCAGATCCGTCCTGGACGCCGGGGAGCGTGACGCCGTAGTCGGCGAGCCGCGCGAGCGCGTTGGCTTCGTTCGTGTCGGTGTGCACTGTGAGCACAGTAACGGCGTCTCCCGCCTCCGCGGAAAACTGCTGGAGATACGGCAATTCCTCGGCACACGGCGCGCACCAGTAGGCCCACAGGTTGACCAGCGCGGGCTTGCCCGCAAGCGCCTCCGCGAGGTCGACGGGCGCGCCGTCGCCGAGACACGTGAGGGTGACACCCGCGAACGGAGAATCGGCCACCGGGGCGCCCGAGGGCGCCGGGCACGGCGCGAGCGCGGCCCGCTCCCGGGCATCGGCGAGCGCGCTCTCGTCGACGGGCCCGCTCGGTGTCGCGGTGGAGCCGGTGAACCGATCGGCGTGGGTGTCGCCGGCGTCGCCCGCATCCGAACGCGGCCACAGCGCGACCACGAGCGCGGCGATGACCACGAGCACGGCGACGCTCCACCGTGCGGCAGATTTGGACACTCCTACATCCCCGCCAGTTCGAGCAGGTGGTCACGTTCGGGGCCGCGCACGAGGTCGGCGGCGGCCTGTTTGTCGACCGGACCGAGCCCGTACGACGGGCAGTCCTTGGCGAGCACGCACACGCCGCATGCCGGCTTGCGCGAGTGGCACACGCGCCTGCCGTGGAAGATGACGCGGTGCGACAGGTCGGTCCATTCCTTGCGGGGGATCAGCGCACCGACCGCGTGCTCGACCTTGACGGGGTCCTCTTCGTCGGTCCACTTCCAGCGACGCGTGAGCCGGCCGAAGTGCGTGTCGACCGTGATTCCGGGGATGCCGAATGCATTGCCGAGGATCACATTCGCCGTCTTGCGGCCCACCCCGGGCAACTCGACGAGTTCGGCGAGCGTGCGGGGGACCTCGCCGTCGTGCCGCGTGAGCAGCGCCTGACCGAGACCCATCAGCGAGTTCGCCTTGTTGCGGTAGAAGCCCGACGAGCGGATGTACTCCTCGAGCTCGGTTCGATCGGCTTCCGCGTAGTCGCGGGCGGTGCGGTAGCGCGCGAACAACGCGGGCGTGAGCTGGTTGACGCGCACATCGGTGGTCTGCGCCGAGAGGATCGTGGCGACGGTCAGTTCGAGGGGCGTCGTGAAGTCGAGCTCGCAGTACACGTGCGGGAATGCGACGGCCAGCGCGCGATTCATGCGACGTGCCCGGCGGACCAGCGCCAAATGGGATTCCTCACGAACCGGCCGGTCCGTGACCGTGCTGTCGCGGGGGGCCGCGGCTTTCCGCGCTCGCGCCCGTCCTCGCACGTCGGAGCCGTTCTCACCCGTTTTCGCCACGATCACAACTGTACGTAGGTCGCGCGCGTGAAGCCCGGGGCCGTGTCGCATCCGAGACCTGAAACGTGTTTACTGCGCTGTATGCAAGGTCTGGCCGTCGTCCTCTTCCCAGTGCTGCTGATGCTGTTCGCTCTGGCGATGGAACGAGTGGAAGTCCGACTCCAGCGGCTGTCCGTCCGCGAACAGGAGGTCGAGGAGTTCCTCGACCGCGCCAACGGCGACGAGGTCGCCACGCTCGCGCACCAGGGCTTCCCGCACGCGCTCGCGCACCTGAACCAGCGCGCCAAGCGCGCAGGCTGAGCCACGGGCGAAGGCGGCCCGAAGATCCCCGTCTTCACCCGCCTTTTACCTCGTCACCCGCTGTTTTGGTAGTTTCGGTGCGGCAGAACTGCACCACTACCGAAGGTGCCGGGTGGTATCCGTCACTCGCGCCGGCGCACAGCCACGTAGAATTCACATCTGTACCAGTTGTGCGGCCGTGTTTCGCGGGGATCCCGCGTGCCCGCGCAGCGCGTCGTACTGTGATGTGCGGCGATGCACACGCAAGAATGTGTGACGGTGCACACGGAGAGAACGAACCGAATTCAAGGAGCGCACGTGGACGACGTCCTGGCAAGAGCCGGCATCTTCCAAGGAGTCGAGCCCTCAGCGGTGGCGGCGCTGACCAAGCAGCTGCAGCCGGTCGACTTCCCACGAGGGCATGTCATCTTCAACGAGGGCGAGCCGGGCGACCGGCTGTACATCATCATTTCGGGCAAGGTGAAGCTCGGCCGCCGCTCCCCCGACGGTCGCGAGAACCTGCTGACGATCATGGGCCCGTCCGACATGTTCGGCGAGCTGTCGATCTTCGACCCGGGTCCCCGCACGTCGACGGCCACCACCGTCACCGAGGTCCGCGCCGTGAGCATGGACCGCGACGCCCTCAAGCAGTGGATCGACCATCGCCCCGAGATCTCCGAGCAGCTGCTCCGTGTGCTCGCACGCCGCCTGCGCCGCACGAACAACAACCTCGCCGACCTCATCTTCACCGACGTCCCCGGTCGTGTCGCGAAGGCGCTGCTGCAGCTCGCGCAGCGTTTCGGCACTCAGGAAGCGGGCGCGCTGCGGGTCACGCACGACCTCACGCAGGAAGAGATCGCGCAGCTCGTCGGCGCGTCGCGCGAGACCGTCAACAAGGCGCTCGCCGACTTCGCACACCGCGGCTGGCTGCGCCTCGAAGGCAAGAGCGTCCTGATCTCGGACTCCGAGCGGCTCGCACGCCGCGCGCGCTGACCTCTCCGGCTCCCGCCCCGGCCCGGCACCGAACGCCCTCGGTGCCGGGCCGGTCGCGTCGGGGCGGACGGCCCGCCAGCGAACCGATCAGCGGCGAAGGTACTCGAGCTGGACGTTGACCGACTTCTCGGCGACGGGCCACAGTTTGGGGTCGACGTCCGTGTAGACGTGCTCGACGACGGCCTCGACCGGCGCGTCGGCGCCGAGGTCCGCGAGCGCGGCGCGCACCTGGTCGAGCCGTTCCTCGCGGTGCGCGAGATAGCCGCGCGCGATCGTCTCCAGATCGGGCAGATCGGGTCCGTGCCCGGGGAGCACGGGAATGTTCGGGCCGAGATCGATCAGCCTGCGCAACGACGACAGGTAGTCACCGAGGTCGCCGTCCGTGTCGTCGAGCACCGTGGTGCCGCGGCCGAGGATCGTGTCGCCGGTGACGACGGCCGCGCCCGCGTCGCCCTGTGCGGCCCGCACATGCAAAGACACCGAGTCCGCCGTGTGCCCGGGTGTGGGGACGACCGTCACCACGAGGCCCGCGACCTCGATGACCTCGCCGGGCTCGTACGAGTTGCCGCCGCCACGATGGAATCGCGGGTCGACCGCGCGGACGGACGCCCCGGTGCGTTCGACGAAGCCGTCGATGCCGTCGGTGTGGTCGTGATGGCGGTGGGTGACGAGGGTGAGCGCGACCGGACCGACCTCCGCGAGGACGTCCAGGTGCGCGTCGTCGGCCTCTCCGGGGTCGACGACGACGCACTCGTCGTGGCCGGGCGCACGCAGCACCCACGTGTTGGTGCCGTCGAGCGTCATCATGCCGGGGTTGTTCTCGAGCACGACCGACGCCAGCGGTGTCACCTCACGGACGCGGCCGTAGGCCGGATGCTCAACCGGCATCGGTGGAGTCCTCTTCTTCCCGGTCGACCACGATCTCGGCGACCAGTTCGATTTCGACGGGCGCACCGAGCGGCAACTCGGCCACGCCGACTGCCGAACGGGCATGCTGCCCGGCGTCGCCGAAGATCTCGCCCAACAGCTCGCTCGCACCGTTGACGACGAACGGCTGGCGCGTGAAACCGTCGGCCGACGCGACGAACCCGACAACCTTGACGATGCGTACGACGCTGTCGATGCCGGCCGCGGCGTCGAGGGCCGCGAGGGCATTGAGCGCGCACGCCTTCGCGGCGTCCTTCGCCTGCTCCTCGGTGACCTCGGCGCCGACCTTGCCCGCGACGGTGAGTTCGCCTGCGAGCAGCGGCAGTTGGCCCGACGTGTACACGTGCGTGCCGGACACGACCGCGGGCACGTACGCCGCGACGGGAGCGGCGACGGGCGGCAGCGTGATGCCGAGTTCGACGAGCTTGCCGGTCCAGCTGCCCGCGTTGATGCTCTCGCTCATGTGCTCAGCCTTTCGTGTGCTCACTCTTTCGGGCGCTTGAGGTAGGCCACGTGCTGTTCCCCGGTGGGACCGGGAAGAACGGTGACGAGTTCCCAGCCGTCTCCGCCCCACTGATCGAGGATCTGCTTGGTGGCATGGGTCAACAGCGGAACGGTCGCGTACTCCCACGAAGTCGATTCACTCATGGAGCGAGCCTATCCTGCGCCGACCGCGCTGTACCGGGTCCGCTCGACACGTACCGCACAGCTGTCGCGAGTCTGTCGCACATCGCCTCTCCATGCCTTATAGGCTCGGCGTCGTGGTTGCATCTCCCAAGCTGTCCACCGGGGCGTGGCCCGACGCGGCGGCGCGTGCTCGACTCCACTTCGTGTCGGGCAAGGGCGGCACCGGCAAGTCGACGGTCGCCGCGGCGCTCGCACTCGCGTTGGCCGAGGGCGGCAGACGGGTGCTGCTCGTCGAAGTCGAAGGCCGCCAGGGCATCGCGCAACTGTTCGAAGTGCCACCGTTGCCGCCGGAGGAGACGCGCGTGGCCGCGGCCGAGGGCGGCGGCGAGGTGGTGGCGCTCGCGATCGACATCGAGACCGCCTTTCTCGAGTACCTCGACATGTTCTACAACCTGGGTTTCGCGGGCCGGGCGATGCGCAAGTTCGGGGCGATCGAGTTCGCGACCACCATCGCGCCGGGTCTTCGCGACGTCCTGCTGACCGGCAAGATCAAGGAGACCGCCGTCCGCACCGACAAGGACGGCACCCGCGCGTACGACGCGGTCGTGGTGGACGCGCCGCCCACCGGGCGCATCGGCAGCTTCCTCGACGTCACGCAGGCGATGGCCGATCTCGCGAAGGGCGGTCCGGTGCGCGCACAGAGCGAGGGCGTCGTGCGGATGCTGCACTCGGACGAGACCGTCGTGCATCTCGTGACTCTGCTCGAGGCGCTGCCGGTGCAGGAGACCGCGGACGCAGCCGCCGAACTCGCCGCGTCGGGCCTGAATCTGGGCGCGGTGGTGGTCAATCGGACGAGCCCGCAGTTCCTGCCCGAGGACGTCGTGACAGCAGCGGCGGACGGCGTGCTCGACGCCGAGTCGATTCGCGCCGACCTGTCCGGCGCCGGGGTCTCGCTGTCCGACGAGGACTTCGCGGGCCTGCTGACGGAGACCATCGAGCATGCGTCGGTCGTCGAGGCGCAGGCGCGAAGCGCGGAACAGTTGTCGCAGGTCGGTGGTGCGCGGCTGCAGCTGCCGGCGCTCGTCGAGGGTATCGACCTGGGCGCGCTGTACGAACTCGCCGACGCGCTGCGCGAACAGGGCGTCCGATGAGCGCCGCCGAGCGGGACACCCGCAGGCAGGCGCTCGACGTCGGCGACATGCTGGCGAACCCGAAGACCCACATCATCGTGTGCTGCGGCGCGGGCGGCGTCGGCAAGACCACTACCGCCGCGGCACTCGCGGTGCGCGCTGCCGAACAGGGCAGGCGAGTCGTCGTGCTCACGATCGACCCTGCACGCCGCCTCGCGCAGGCGCTCGGTGTCGACGAACTGGACAACGCGCCGCAGCCGGTCGATCTCGGCCCGGACGCGCGCGGCGAACTGCACGCGATGATGCTCAACATGCGTCGCACATTCGACGAGATGGTGATCGAACATTCGCCCCCGGACCGAGCAGAGCAGATTCTGGCGAATCCCTTCTATCAAACCGTCGCCACGTCGTTCTCCGGCACGCAGGAGTACATGGCGATGGAGAAACTCGGGCAGCTCGCACAGAGCGGCGAGTGGGATCTCGTGGTGGTCGACACGCCCCCGTCGCGCAACGCTCTCGATTTCCTCGACGCGCCGCAACGGCTCGGCGCCTTCCTCGACGGCCGGATGATCCGGTTGCTCACCGCACCGGGTCGTGGCATCTCGCGGCTCGTCACGGGCGCGATGGGGCTTGCCCTCAAGGGTGTCTCGACCATCGTCGGCAGTCAGATGTTGTCGGACGCGTCGAGCTTCGTGCAGTCGCTGGACTCGATGTTCGGGGGTTTCCGCGAGCGCGCCAACCGCACCTACGAGTTGCTGCGGCAGCCGGAGACCCGGTTCGTCGTTGTGTCGGCGGCCGAACCGGACGCGCTGCGCGAGGCGGCGTTCTTCGTCGACCGGTTGACCGAGGATTCGATGCCCCTCGCCGGACTCGTGCTCAATCGCACGCATCCGACGCTGCTGTCGCTCTCCCCCGAGATCGCCGCCGAGGCTGCCGAGCGGCTGGACGCCGGCGACCTGGAGTCGCGGGCCACCAGCGCGGGCGTGTTGCGGATCCACGCGCACCGGGCGGTCACCGCGCGGCGCGAGGTGCGACTGCTGGGCCGGTTCACGTCGAACCACCCCCGGGTCCCGATCGTGGGTGTGCCGTCGCTGCCGTTCGAGGTGTCGGACCTCGAGGCACTACGCGCAGTGGGTGACCAGCTCACCCACACCACGTGAACCGATCACCCACCGAACGCCCGGATCCACCGGTGCGCACCTGGTCGTGACACCGCCGTGACCGGAACGGTCACGGGTGCGCGCGCTGCCGGCCCGTCACATCGCTTTCTGCGCGCGCTGGGCGGCAAAGAAGTCGGCCCACGACTCGACCTCGGGATGCTGCTTGAGCAGGGCACGGCGCTGGCGTTCGGTCATCCCGCCCCACACACCGAACTCCACACGATTGTCGAGGGCATCAGCTCCGCACTCCATCACGACCGGGCAGTGCCTGCAGATGGTCGCGGCCTTGCGCTGGGCTGCACCGCGGACGAACAGCTCGTCGGGATCGACTTGGCGGCAGCGTGCCTGGGTGACCCATGCGATCCGTGCTTCTGCTTCTTCGACGTTGAGCCGGTTGGGAGTGGATGTGTGCATGCTGTGTGTCCCCTCTTCGTGTCCGAACACCGCGCGAACGGTGCTCACGTGCTCCCACGTTCACGGGTCCTGTACCCCTCACCCACGCGCGAACACTCCTCATTGGGTGTTATCTACGTCACACTGTTCTCACAATCTAGGACGCACTCACCGGCAATGCAAGACGCTTGGTCGGTTTTAGTGGTACGTACGTCTCTACCTGTGACAACACCCCGGTTACCCCCTCGCAGGATTGTCAAACCACCTCTTCGGAACATGCCGACGTCGACCGGCGGGACGGGCTCGACGTAGCACGTACTCTGTAGCGCGTGGCAAAGGCGAACCCCGTGGCAAAAGCGAACATTGTGTGGAAGCTGGTGGGCTGCTCGATCCTCGCGGGTGTGCTGCTCGCCGGGATCCTGTTCCCCGTCGCCGGTGGCTTCGGGTACGCCTCGAACCGCGCCGCCGACACCGTCGACAATGTGTCCGCCGAGCTCGTCGAGGGCACCGTCCCGGCCGTCTCCACGATGGTCGACGTCGACGGCAATCCCATCGCGTGGCTCTACGACCAGCGCCGCTTCGAGGTGCCGAGCGAGAAGATCTCGAACGACATGAAGCTCGCGATCGTGTCGATCGAGGACCGGCGGTTCGCCGAACACCAGGGCGTCGACTGGCAGGGCACCATCCGCGCATTCCTCACCAACACGTCGAGCGGCGAGGTGCAGCAGGGCGCGTCCACGCTCGATCAGCAGTACGTCAAGAACTATCAGCTGCTGGTCGTCGCGAAGACCGACGCCGAACGCCGCGCCGCGATCGAGACCACACCCGCGCGCAAGATCCGAGAGATCCGCATGGCGCTCACGCTGGACAAGGAGCTCACGAAGGACGAGATCCTCACGCGCTATCTCAACCTCGTGCCGTTCGGCAACGGCTCGTTCGGCATCCAGGACGCCGCACAGACCTACTTCGGCATCGACGCGTCGGAGCTGAACGCGACACAGTCGGCGATGCTCGCGGGCATGGTGCAGTCGAGCTCCGCGCTCAACCCGTACACCAACCCCGAGGGGGTCACGGCGCGCCGCAACACCGTGCTGGACACGATGATCGCGAACATCCCCGAACGGGCCGCCGAGTTCCGTGCCGCCAAGGACGAACCGCTCGGGGTGCTGCCCGAACCCAAGACACTCCCCCGCGGCTGCATCGCGGCGGGCGACCGCGGATTCTTCTGCGACTACGCATTGCAGTACCTGGCCGAGGCAGGCCTCAGTCGCGAACAGATCGACCGCGGCGGCTACCTGATCAAGACCACGCTCGACCCGCAGGTGCAAGCCGCGACGAAGGCCGCGGTCACCGCGACCGCGAGTCCGCACCTACCGGACATCGCGAATGTCATGAACGTCGTGCAACCCGGTCAGGACCAGCACCGCGTCCTTGCGATGACGTCGAGCCGAACATACGGCCTCGACGTCGATGCGCACGAAACCGTCCAACCGCAGCCGTATTCGCTCGGCGGCGCGGGAGCCGGGTCGATCTTCAAACTCTTCACCACCGCAGCCGCGATGGAGAAGGGTCTCGGCACCAGTGCGGTACTCGACGTCCCCGGGCGGTTCGAGGCGCGGGGCATGGGTAGCGGCGGCGCCGCCGGCTGTCCCGCCGCCACGTACTGCGTGGAGAACGTGGGACGCTACCCGGCTCAGATGTCGGTGACCGATGCGCTCGCGCAGTCGCCGAACACCGCATTCGTCAAGCTGATTCAGCAGACGGGCGTCGGCCCCACCGTCGACATGGCGGTGCGCCTCGGCATGCGCTCGTACGCCGAACCGAACACGTCCGGTTTCGACAATCGCAGCATGGCCGACTTCCAGAAGGACCAGAACCTCGGGTCGTTCACGCTCGGCCCCACGTGGATCAACCCGCTCGAACTGTCGAACGTCGCGGCCACGCTCGCCTCGCACGGCAAGTGGTGCCCGCCGACGCCGATCGACTCGGTGTTCGACCGCGAGGGCAAGCCGGTGTCGATCACGCAGCAGGCGTGCGAACAGGTCGTGGAGCCCGGTCTCGCCGACACGCTCGCGAACGCGATGAGCAAGGACGACCAGCCGGGCGGCACGTCGGCCGCCGCGGCGGGCAGCGTCGGCTGGTCGCTGCCCATGTCGGGCAAGACCGGCACCACCGAGTCGCACATGTCGTCGGGCTTCCTCGGCTTCACCAACAACCTCGCAGCCGCGTCGTACATCTTCGGCGACTCGCCGACTCCCGGCGAGATCTGCTCGGGGCCGCTGCGCTCGTGCGGCGACGGAAACCTGTACGGCGGCAACGAGCCCGCTCAGACGTGGTACAAGGCGATCAGTCCGATCGTGAACGACTTCGGCCCCACATCGTTGCCGCCGACGGACGACAAGTACGTACGGGGTTCGCAGGCCGGTCAGGTGCCCGACGTCGTCGGCATGACGCAGTCGCAGGCCACCTCGACGTTGCAGGCCGCGGGTTTCCAGGTCACGTCGCTCACGATCGATTCCGACGCGGCGAAGGGCAATGTGGTGAGCCAGGCGCCGTCCGGCTCCGCGGTGCCGGGGTCGACCATCACGATCTCGATCAGCGACGGGTCGAAGCGCAACACGGCGGGTGACCAGCCCAACGGAGGCGGTGGACCGAACACGGTGCCGCCGATACAGATACCGGGGCTGCCACCGATCCAGGTTCCTCCGATACCCGGCCGCTAGCTCACACGTCCAGTGATTCGGTGGCGATACCGAGCTCGGCGAGCCGGGCTCGGTATCGCTCGACCGAGCGGAGCTTGACGTCCTCGTAACCGCGCACGATGTCCGCTGCGTCGGCGGCGGCCACCACGCGGTCGTAGTTCACGCTCGTCAGGTCGCGGGTGAGATCGTCGATCATCGCTTCGTAGTGCGCGATCAGCGCGCGTTCGAGCTTCCGGATTCCGGTGTGCGCGAACGGGTCGAGCCGAGTGCCGCGCAGCGCCTTGCCCTTCGCGAGCGCGCGGAGCACCGTGTGCGAACGAGGCCCGAATCCGATCTTGCGCGACCGTCCGAGGGTGCGCAGCGTGGGCGGGTGCAGCATGAACGTCGGCGCGGTCGCGCCCGGCACCTCCGTGTCGAGCGACGCGAGGAACGCCGGATCCGTCAGCAGTGCGGCCACTTCGTACTCGTCCTTGTAGGCAGTGAGCTTGTGCAGGCCGCGCGCGACGGCACCCGTCAGTGCGCCCGACCCGTCCGCTGCCTGCTCGCGATTCCATGTGATCGCGACGACGTCCAGGTAGTGCGACGCGACGCGGGAGCCCGAATGCCGGACGAGATCCGCGGCTCGTCGCTGCACGAGCGGCACGAGGTCGCCGGGCGCGTGCACCCGGCTCCACAAGGTGTCGGGCAGCGACGGCATCGTCCGGGCAGGCGCCTCGGGCGGTGTCGTGGCACGAGCGAATTCGTCCGCGCGCGCGACGGATACCCGCCCCCAGCGGAAGGCTGCGAGGTTCGCGGCGACGCGCACGCCGTTGAGTTCGATCGCCTCCTCGATCCGGTCGGCCGGGATCGGCAGCACGCCCGCCTGGTACGCCGCGCCGACGACGAGCATGTTCGCGGGCGCGGTGTCGCCGAACAGGTGCTGTGCCGCAGCGAGCGAATCGAGGTGCACGACACGTCGGGCACGCGCATCGAGTCGCGCCAGCAGCTCGCTCACCTCCGGATGCGTCACGGCCGGATCACGCACCATCGACCCGGTCGGCGTGACCGACGTCGACGCGACGGTCACCGTGCGTGACGCGTCACCGACGTCGACGAACCGGCTGTCGGCGGCCGTCAGGGCGTCGAAGGCGAGGATGCCGTCGGCGGCGCGGGTGCCGACCCGATTCGTGCCGGTGCCGCCGCCCGGCCGCGGCGCCGCGAGTTCGAGGTGGGACGTGACGGGGCCCGCCTTCTGGCTCAGGCCGGTCTGGTCGAGTCCGGTGACGTCGAAACCTGCTCGCAGCGCGGCGATCCCGAGGATCTGGTTGACCGTGACGATACCCGTGCCGCCGACACCCGCGAGAAAGAGGTTGTAGGTGCCCCGCACGTCCGGCGTCGCCGGATCCGGCACCGGGGGCGGTTGCGGGTGGGCATGCTGCGGCGGCGTCTCGGGTTCGGTGACGGTGACGAACGACGGGCAGTCGCCGTCGAGGCACGAGTAGTCGGTGTTGCACGTGGACTGGTCGATCCGCGTCTTGCGGCCGAACTCGGTGGACACCGGCTGCACCGAGAGACAGTTGCTCTTGGCCCCGCAGTCACCGCAGCCCTCACACACCGCCTCGTTGATCACGACGCGGGTGCGCTTGCGCGGCATCGTCCCGCGCTTGCGCTTGCGGCGTGCCTCGGCGGCGCAGTGCTGGTCGTACACGAGGGCCGTCACGCCGTCGACATCGCGCAGCAGTCGTTGCGCTTCGTCGAGGCGGTCGCGGTGCCACACGACGACACCGTCGGCGAGGTCGGCATCACGGTGCCGTTCGGGCTCGTCGGCGCACACGATGATCCTGCGCACCCCGTCCGCCGCGAGTTTGTGCGTCAACTCGGGCACGGTGAGCGCGCCTTCGGGATCCTGCGCACCGGTCATCGCGACCGCGGAGTTGTAGAGGATTTTGTACGTGACGTTCACGCCGGCCGCGACGCACGCCTGCACCGCGAGCTGGCCGGAGTGGAAATACGTTCCGTCGCCGAGGTTCTGGAAGATGTGTCCGGTGTCGGTGAAGGGCGACTGGCCGATCCACTGCGCGCCTTCGCCACCCATCTGGGTGAGCCCGACCACCGCGCTCTCGGGACGGTCGGCCATCGTCACCATCGTGTGACAACCGATGCCGCCCGCGGCGATCGACCCGTCCGGCACGACGGTCGAGCGGTTGTGCGGGCAACCCGAACAGAAGTGCGCGGTGCGGGGCGACGGCAGCACGGTGAGCTCGAGTCGCGGCGGGGCCGCGGGCGCGAGCGCGACACGGGGCGAGAGGATTCGGCGCAGCGGCCCGGCGAGCCGTTCGGCGGTGAGTTCGCCGCTGCGCGGTACGAGCGGCCTGCCGTCGGCGTCGTTCTTACCGACGACGACGGGCCTGCCGGGCTCGGCGAACAGGATGTCCTTGAGCTGGGATTCGACGAACGACGCCTTCTCCTCGACCACGAGCACCGTCTCGACGCCGTGCGCGAGCTCCCGGAGTCGGCTGCCACACAGCGGGAACGGCATCCCGACGCGCAGGATGCGGATGCCGGCGGCGCGCAGTGCGTCCTCGTCGAGTCCGAAATCGGCCAGCGCCTGACGCACCGCGTCGTACGCCGTCCCGGGGGCCACGATGCCGAGCCACGCGTGCGGTGGATCGACCTCGAGCGTGTCGATCGGGTTCGCGGCAGCGAACGCTTCGACCATCTTCCACCGTGGCCCGGTCAGATCTGCCTCGGCGAGAACCGAATCGGGCGGCGCGGCAAGCCGGCGCTGCCGGTACCGCCACGGCGTGCCCTCCCACTCGATCTCGGGCACGGTGATCGCCAGGTCCGCGAAGTCCCGGGTGAGAGTGGACAATCCGTCGGCGACGTCCGCGACCACCTTGATCGCCGACCAGCACCCCGACGCGCGCGACAGTGCCACTCCGTAGAGCGAGAACTCGATCATCTCCGTGGCATTGCGCGGGAAGAACACCGGCATGTCGAGCGCGGCCAGCGAACGTTCGCTTGCGGCCGGAACAGTCGACGACTTGGACGCCGGATCGTCGCCGACGTAGACGAGGACACCGCCGTGCGGGTTCGCGCCGTACATCGCGCCGTGCCGCATCGCATCGCCCGAGCGGTCCAGCCCGGGCCCCTTGCCGTACCACGCGCCGACCACGCCGTCATGCGTGGCGGTTCCCGGAACGTCGAGCTGGCTGCCCCACACCGCGGTGGCGGCGAGCTCTTCGTTGAGGCCGGGCACAAGGCGGATGTCGTTCGGTCCCGTCACGTCGGGCAGGCTCTCGATCAGCCGGTCGACGCCTGCGAGCGGGCTGCCCTGGTAGCCGGACACGAAGGTCGCGGTACGCACGCCGGCGCGGGCGTCGCGGGCGTGTTGCTCGGTGAGGGCGCGCACCATCGCCTGCACGCCGCTGAGCAGGACCGGGCCGGACGACGGGCGGTACCGGTCGGCGAGGTCGAGACTCGCGCGGGACGGGCGGGAACGCGGCGGGGCGGCTGCGCGCGGCCTGCCGGTGTCGCGCGTTCGGGCAGAGTCGGGTTTCCGGGCAGAGTCGTGCGTCTGAGTCATGAGCAGGCACCGCCTTCGTTCCGTCGGAGGATCGCCCCGACTGGTGAACGTCCAGTTGTGTCGAGCGTGACCCAGGCGCCTGTGCCGGTCAATTAGAATCGGAGCAACTGAGCAATTCGTTCAGAGTGTGAGTCTCATCACCGCTGGAGGTGCCGGATTTGCTCAACGATCGCGTCGACATCGACCGCCTCGACGCCGAGCTACTCGGGATGCTCTCGCGCAATGCGCGCACCGGAATCGTCGAACTGGCGTCGGCGCTCGGGGTCGCCCGCAACACCGTGCAGGCGCGTCTGCGACGGCTCGAAGACGCGGGCCTGCTCCGCGGCTACCGGCCGGAACTCGACCTCGCGGGCATCGGGATCACGGTGCAGGCCTTCGTCGCGCTCACTCTCGATCAGGGTCGGTTGCAGGACGTCGTGGACGCGCTCACCGCGATCCCCGAGGTGCTGGAGATCCACGCGACCACCGGCCGCGAGGATCTGCTGGTCCGCGTAGCGACCACCGGGCACCCCGAGCTGCAGGCGCTGATCCAGCGGGTCGTCGCGGTACCGGGCGTCACGCACTCGGACACGACGCTCTCGCTCACCAATCCGTTGCCCTTCCGCGTGCAACCGCTGCTCGCGCACGTGACGCGTGACGCCGGATGGGGTCGCTCGACGCCACCGCGGCGCGAGTGACCCTCGGGTGGCGGTCACGATGTGACCCTCGGGTGGCGGTCACGATGTGACATTCGGTGCACCGAACGCACACCGTGTGACATCGTGACCGACCGGTCCGGAGTCAGAGGCGGTCGCGCACGGCCTTGGAGATGCGGGCGCCGTCGGCCTTGCCCGCGGCGATCGCGGTGGCGCGCTTCATGACCAGGCCCATCTGCTTCTGGCCGGGCCGCTCACCGATCTCCTCGGCGACGTCGGCGATCGCGGTGTCGGCGACGGACGCGAGTTCGTCCTCGGTGAGCGGTGTGGGCAGGTACTCGTCGATGATCTGGGCCTCGGCGTGCTCCTGGGCTGCGAGTTCGCCGCGGCCGTTCTGCGTGTAGATCTCGGCGGCCTCGCCACGCTTCTTCGACTCGCGGGCGAGCACCTTCAAGACCTCGTCGTCGCCGAGTTCGCGTGCTTCCTTCCCGGCGACCTCTTCCTTCTGCACGGCCGCGATGAGCATGCGCAATGTGGCCGTCCGCAGCGTGTCCTTCGCCTTCATCGCCGCGGTCATGTCGGAACGAAGGCGTGCCTTGAGCGGCTGTTCGGAAGAATCTGACATGGTGCGAACGCTACGCGACCTCGTTCTCCGCCGGTATCGCGATCGCCCTTTCAGTATCGTGGAGGTGTGTCTGACGAGTTCCGTTCCCTTCTCACCCGCTCCGCGATCGGCACGGCAGGCGCCGCTGCTCTCGGCATCGGCTACGCGACACTCATCGAGCGCAATGCGTTCGCGCTGCGTGAGGTGACGCTGCCGGTGCTCGAGCCCGGGGCGTCGACGCTGCGTGTGCTGCACCTGAGCGACCTGCACATGATGCCGAACCAGCGGCTCAAGCAGAACTGGCTTCGCGAACTCGACAGCCTCGACCCGGACCTCGTGGTCAACACGGGCGACAACCTGTCGCACCCGAAGGCCGTGCCCGCGGTCGTGCAGTCGATGGGCAACCTGCTGGCCCGCCCCGGACTGTTCGTGTTCGGCTCCAACGACTACTTCGGTCCGCGCCCGAAGAACCCGCTCAAGTACTTCCGCAAGAACCACAAGCGCGTGCTCGGCGAAAGCCTGCCGTGGGGAGACCTGCGCGCCGCGTTCACCGAGCGCGGCTGGCTCGACGTGACGCACGTGCGCCGCGAACTCGAGGTCGCGGGTGTGCGCATCGCGGCGGCGGGCGTCGACGACCCGCACCTGAAGCGCGACCGGTACGACACCGTCGCCGGGCGACCGAATCCGCTCGCGGACCTGCGGCTGGGCATCACGCACTCCCCCGAGCCCCGCGTGCTCGACCGGTTCGCCGACGACGGCTACGACCTCGTGTTGGCCGGCCACACGCACGGCGGCCAGCTGTGCCTGCCGTTCTACGGCGCCCTCGTCACCAACTGCGACCTCGACCGCTCGCGCGTCAAGGGCCCGTCGCAGTGGGGCGAGCACATGAAGCTGCACGTGTCGGCGGGCGTCGGCACGTCGCCGTGGGCCCCCGCCCGGTTCTGCTGCCGCCCCGAGGCCACGCTGCTCACGCTCGTCGCCAGCAAGCGCAAGGACGACACGACCGACGTCGTACGCGGTCGTCGTCGCCGTGCGCGGCGCACCGTTCTGCGCGGCTGACCAGCCGATTTACTGGCAGGTCGAGTGGTGCTGTAAGCTGGCCGAGGTCCGATTGCAGACCGCAGTCCGGCCACGGGGTGTGGCGCAGCTTGGTAGCGCGCTTCGTTCGGGACGAAGAGGTCGTGGGTTCGAATCCCGCCACCCCGACAGTATTGCTCGATGCATGTCGAGTTCAGTGAGCCCGACCGGTTTTCCGGTCGGGCTCACTGGCTTTCAGCCATATTCGTGTGACGCCGCCGCATGCGCATACCGGTCGGACAGCTCGGCAAGACAGCGCGCCAGGTCCGGTGAATCTTCGATCGCGAAATCGGCGTCGAGACGCGCGAGGACCGCCGCGATCGCGAGGATCGTCTGTCCGCCGACGACGGCCCGGCACGTCGAGTCGTCGAGCACGCTCAGCTCGCCCTCCGCGGGGGCGATGCGCTCCGCGACCACGTCCGCGGGCGCATGGACGACGACCGTGGCCTGACGGTTCCACGTCCGAGTCGGAAGCAGCCGCGCGACGAAGTCCTCGAGGTCGCCGGGCAGCTCGCGTTCACGAAATCGCGGTCCGGTGGGCGTGCGCGGCACGATCCGTTCGACCGGGAACACACGCCACTCGTCGATGCCCAGGTCGTACCCGAACAGGTACCAACGATTGCCCCGGTTGATCACCCGGTACGGCTCGATCTCACGACGGCCCGGTGCCGCGGCGGTGTCCTGGCGGTCGTGTTCGTCGAATCGGAGGCGTTCGCACCCTCGGCACAATTCGACGAGCATCGTGAGCAGGCGCGGATCGACGACCGGGGCCGGCTCGGCGAACGGCAGCGGGACGAGGAAGCGGTCGAGATTGCGCAGGCGGTGCCGCACACGTGCGGGGAGCAGCCGCTCGACTTTCGTGAGCGCCTGCAGCGACGTCTCCTCCATGCCGCCGATGATGCAGCTCATTCCACTGCGCAGCCCGATCGCGACCGCAACGGCCTCGTCGGCGTCGAGCAGCAGCGGCGGGACGTCCGCGCCGCCGGCACCGAGCCGGTACCCACCTGCCCCACCGCGCGCCGCGGCCACCGAGTACCCCAGGTCCCGGAGACGTTCGATGTCGCCGCGGACGGTGCGCGGGCTGACCTCGAGCCGTTCGGCGAGCTCGGCGCCCGTCCACCGCCGTCGCCCCTGCAGCAGCGACAGCAAGGTCAGCACGCGTGCCGAACTCGACGTCACGAATTCGAGGATGCCATGTGATGAGGAACACCCGCTGCCTAAACGCCTTTTACGGTGGCTCGATCACCCCGCTGCGCCGGACGCCTCGCTGCCGGCGCCTCGACGAAAGGCCGACATATGCAGACCGAGTACGTGTTCGACACCGGGTCGGATCCGGGACACGTCCAGGTGCAGTGCCTCAGCGACATGCTCGACGGCACGTCGACACGAATTCTCGACGACCTGGGCGTTCCACCGGGCGCGCGATGTCTCGACGCGGGTGCGGGGAACGGTTCGATCGCGCGGTGGCTCGCCGACCGAGTAGGGCCGACCGGGTCCGTGGCGGCCGTGGACATCGACACCACGCACCTCCCGCCGTCGAGCGGTGTCACGGTGCACGCACACGACGTCGACGACGGGCTGCCCGAACCCGGCCCGTTCGATGTCGTCCATGCGCGGCTGCTGCTGATGCACCTCGCTCGCCGCCGCGACATCTTCGCCGAGTTCGCGCGCTCCCTCGCGCCGGGCGGGTGGCTCGTCGTGGGCGATGTCTCCCCTCGGCTGCCACACGCGGTCACCGCCGCCGACGCGGACGACCTCGCGCTGTTCGACCGGGTATTCGAGACGGCGATCGCGCACGCCGCGCCTGCGGTCGGCATGAATCTCGCATGGGCGCACTCGGTGCCACACGAGATGGCCGCCGTCGGCCTCACCGACGTCGGCAGTGCCGAGCACGCGTTCACCGACTCGGGCGGCGGTGCCGGACTTCGCTACTACGGCAGCCTGCTGCAACAGGTCGCCCCCGTCCTCGTGTCGCACGGGCTCAGCGAAGCGGAGCTGGACCGCATGCAGGAACTGGTGGTCGACCCGCGGTTCAGCGCGTGGTCGTATCAGTTCGTGTTCACCTGGGGCCGC
This sequence comes from Rhodococcus sp. HNM0569, assembly GCF_012726205.1. GTDB lineage: Bacteria > Actinomycetota > Actinomycetes > Mycobacteriales > Mycobacteriaceae > Rhodococcus_F. The sequence continues at coordinate 41,686 of NZ_JAASAE010000007.1, forward strand.
CGACCGGCGTGACTCCGACGCCACAGGAAGGAATCTCATGTCGACCACCGAATACTTCGCCGACGACCGCCGGCTCGAACACGAACGCCTGATGAGCCAGAGCCGGGTGTTCGATCCTCTGACGCGACGGCTCTTCGACCAGGCCGGCCTGCACGAAGGCATGCGCGTGCTCGACCTCGGCAGCGGCGCGGGCAATGTCGCGCTGCTGGCGAGCGAATACGTCGGCCCGAGCGGCAGTGTCGTCGGCGTCGAACGCGACCCGGAAGCCGTCGAACACGCGCAGGAGTGGTGCACGCTCAGCGGCATCGAGAACATCGAGTTCCGCACCGGTGACGTCCAGACGCTCGACAGTATGACGGAGCGGTTCGACGCGGTCGTGGGCCGCCTGATCCTGATGTACCTGCCCGATCCCGTGGACGCGCTGCGCCGTGCCGCATCGCTGCTGCGGCCCGACGGCATCCTGTGCGTGCACGAAGCGGACATGACCGACTGGACCACCGCGGACAGCGAGCACTGGCACACGGCCCGCCGCTGGGTGCTCGACGCCTTCGAACGCGTGGGCACCAGGATCCGTATGGGGCCGTCGCTGTACTCGGCTTTCCTCGAAGCCGGTCTGCCCGAGCCGCGGATGACTCTCGAGGCCGAGGTCGGCGGCGGCGACCAGGCGCCGGTCTTCGGCTGGGCGAATGCGGTGATCGCGGCGGCCCCGTTGCTCGAACGGCTCGGGATCGCGACGGCCGAACAGGTGGACGCGGAGACCCTCACCGCACGGCTGACCGACGACATGGTGGCGTGCAACGCGATCGTGTCGAGCCCGCTCATGTACGGGGCCTACTGCCGCGTGTGACTGCGGCCCTGCGGCGCAGCGTTCAGAGACCGTGCTTGCGCGCGGTGATCTTCTCGACGAGTTCGCGCGGAACGAGCCGCTGGAGCGCGAACACCACCGGCGCATTGCTGCCGACGGCGTAGAGCTGGCGCGGCTTGTCTGCTTCGATCGCCTTCAGGACGGTCCGGGCGACCTTGTCCGGCGAGATTCCGCCGCGCTCGTTGGCGTCGAGATGCTCGATCATCGTGTCGTACTCGCGGGTGTAGGTGGACCCGTCGGCGCGATAGTGCGTGCGGCGGGTGCCGATACCGGTCGCGATCGACCCCGGTTCGACGGTCGTGATCCGCACCCCGTAGGGCGATACCTCGCGGCGGGCGGCCGTCGCGAAACCACGCAGCGCCGCCTTCGCCGCCACATAGGACGACCGGTACGCGAGTGGGAAACTGCCGAGCATCGACCCGACCATCACGACGCGTCCGAACCCTCGGGCGCGCATGCCCGGCAGCACGAGCTGTGTGAGCCGCACGGCGCCGAACACGTTCGCCTGGAACAGCCTTTCGACGGCGTCCATCGGCAGCTCTTCGAAGGGACCGCTCTGGCTCTCGCCTGCGTTGTTGACCAGGACGTCGACGTCACCGACCCGTGCGACGCACGCTTCGATGCTCGCAGGATCGAGCAGGTCGAGTGCGACGAACTCGACGCCGGCGATCGCGGGTGCGCGGTCGGGATCGCGGCTCGTGCCGAAGACGCGGTAGCCGCGTCGTGCGAGCAGTGCTGCGACGGACGCGCCGATGCCCGACGACGCACCTGTGACGAGGGCTGTCCCGGGTGTGCGCGGATTCTGTGCCATGACGACCCCTTCCCGACGCCGCCTGCGTGACGCTCACGCGGCGCTGCCGAAGTCTATCCGCACCACCTGGTGCATCACGAGGTGCGGAGGTTGCTACCGCGCGACCGGCGTGAACGCGTCGTAGATCGCCTGCGGCGCGCCGTCGATCGCGAGCACGCCGAGGGCGAACACCCCGAGGGTGAGGGCAGGCCCGAGCACGACCTTCTCGAACGGGCCGCCCGCCCGGATCGACAGGAAGTCGGGCAGTTTGATCTCCCACCAGCGTTCCTTGCCCCACGGCACGAACGGCGCGAGGAAAGGCACGCCCTCCTTGGTGATCGCGTCGCCGATGCAGTGCACGACGCACCCGAGCGATACGGCGACGCCGAGCCCGGTGGAGCCGGCCTGCGTGGGATACCACTGCCAGGTGAGTGCCGCGGTGACCGCGGACAACAGCGAAACGACCAGCCAGCCCTTCTCTTTCGCGAACTCGCCGGCGAGCCCCCGCAGTGCGAGACCGATCGCGAAGAACAGCGTCGCGACGATGGCCGGTTTACCGAAATGCGCGACCGCGGCGGTGACGGCAGCACCGAGCCCGGCCGCGAACAGCGCGGTGTGGGTGAGCGTGCGGTGCCCGCCGCGACGCTTGCCGTCCTTCTTGCCCTTCGTGAGCCGGTAGTAGCCGAGCGATATCGCATCGACGAGGCGTGCGAACAGCTTGCTGACCGGTCCGAACGAGCGCGAGACGGTCGACTGTGCGGTATCGAGATCGGGAAGCAGTGCCGCGCCCGCGCACACCGCGGCGAAGGTGAACGTCTCGGCGGTGGACGTGGGTGCACCCCAATCGGGCGGCAGCACTTCCGCGACCACGAGCCCCACCGCGGCACCCGACATCGCGTGCGTCGGTCCCATCACCATGCGGGACTGCCCTCCGTCCCGGCCGTGCGCTGCTGGATCGGGACACAGGACTTCATGGAGGAGAACGCCTTTCGCCACGTCTTTTCGGACGCGAACGAATCTAGCAACGCCCTCCGACGCGGGGCGGCCCGGGCTGGGCGGTGCCGTTTCCGGCCCGGATCGAGTCAGCTCGAGGCGACCCGCAGCGCCTCGAGCAAGGGCACCGCGGCTTCCTCGAAGAACCTCTCCTGGTGGTCGCCGCCGATCTGCACGAGCGCGACGTCGGTGAAACCGGCCTCCCAGTACGCGCTCACGGCCTCGACGATGCGATCGAGGTCGGGACCGCACGGAATCGTGTCCGCGACATCTTCCGGTCGTACGTATTGGGTTGCGGCAGCGAATCCTGCCGTCGTCGGTAGGTCCGCATTGACGGCCCAGCCGCCCGCGAACCAGCGGAACTGATCGTGCGCACGCGCGATCGCCGCATCCCGATCGGGATCCCAGCAGATCGGGATCTGCCCGACGGAGCGACCGGGCGGCTCACCCACACTGTTGCGCAACGACTTCCACGCGTCGACGAGCTCCTTCCTGGGCTCGGTCGCGATGAGGTCGTCCGCGATCGGGCCGAACCGTTCGACGCCCTGAGCGCCCGACATCGCCAGACCGATCGCGATCGGATCGTCGGGGACGTCCCACAATCGTGCCGAGTCGACGTCGAAGTGCCTGCCGCGAAACGTGAGCAGATCGCCCGTGAACAGTTCGCGCATGATCTCGACGGCTTCGACCAGCATGTCCTGCCGGGTGTCGACGGACGGCCACCCGCGGCCGACGACGTGCTCGTTGAGGCTCTCGCCGGAACCGAGACCGAGCGTGAAGCGGCCGTCCGCGAGGATCTGCATCGTCGCCGCCTTCTGCGCCACGATCACCGGGTGGTACCGCATCGTCGGGCACGTGACGTACGTGAACAGGTCCATGCGTTCGGTCGCATGCGCAACGGCGCCGAGCACCGACCACGCGTACGGCGCATGCCCCTGCGCGGACAGCCACGGCGAATAGTGGTCGCTCGACACGGCGAAGTCGAACCCGGCGCGCTCGGCCGCGATCGCATTGGCCACGAGCTCCTTCGGGCCGTTCTGCTCGGTCATGAGGGTGTAGCCGAAGCGAGTCACTGGATCATCTCCCTGATCGGTGTCCGGTCGAGGTTCTCGAGCAGGTCGGCGGCGTCGTCGAACACGGCCGACGCGCCCGTCACGGTCAGTTCGTCGGCGCCGATGCCACCGCTGAGCACCCCCACCGCGGGCACACCCGCGCGAACCGCGGCGGCCATGTCGTAGACCGCGTCGCCCACCAGCACCGCCGCCGACGCGGCGACTCCCACCTTGCCGAGCGCGACGGCGACGAGTTCGGGGCGCGGCTTCGCGGTCTCCACGTCGGAGGCATTGGTGACGGCTGCGACGTGGGCGTCGACGTCGAGGACCTCGCGCAGGATCGCAAGTTCCTCCCGCGAGGACGACGACGCCAGGACCACCGCGACGCCTGCCTCGGCCAGATGCGCGACCAGATCGCGTGCGCCCGGGAGCGGTCGCAACCGCTGCGCGTGCTGCTCGTAGTAGGAGAGGTGCAGATCCTTCGCGCGGTCGCGGATCGCGTCGTCGGCGTCCGGCAGCAGGACCTCGAGCAGCCTGCTGCCGTCCATCCCGATCGCGCGGTGGACGAGCCATGCGGCGACGGGATGGTCGACGTCTTCGAAGGCCCGCGTCCACGCGTCCACGTGCTGGTAGTTGGAGTCGACAAGGGTGCCGTCGATGTCGAAGAGCACTGCCGAGGACCACGACGTCGTCATCGGTTACACCTACCCCGCGTCGCCCGGCTGCTAAACCTGTAATTTGACCGCATGCGCACACCGGGCCGTCGAGTCGTGGTCGCGATCGCGGCCGGGGCGGCGATCCTCGGGACCGGGGTCGTCGCGCTGCACGTCGCGCCCGAGCGGTACGTGCCCTGGGACACCGCGCACCTCGATACGGCGGACGACACCGAGCTGACGCCCGTGCAGCGCCGTGTGGTCGAACTGGTCCGCACGGAGCATGCCGCACAACAGCCCGGCGAGTTCTACTCCGACGGCGCGGACGAGGACTGGTGCGCGAACTTCGTGAGCTGGGTGATGCGCGAGTCGGGTGCGCCGCTCGCCAACCCGAATTCGGGCGGGTGGCGCATCCCGGGCGTCTACACCTTGCAGGAGTTCTACGAAGCCACCGACCGTTTCGAGGCCGTCGACTCCGGCTACCGTCCCGCGGTGGGCGATGTCGTGCTGTACGAGAATTCGTGGTTCCTCGGTGTCGGCCAGCACACCAACATCGTCGTCGCGGTCGACGGCGACACCGTCACGACCGCCGGCGGCAACGAGTGGGATCGTGTGCGGCTGCACAATCTCGACTGGCGCGACGATTCCGCGGTCGTCGGGTTCGGCACGCTGGGCGGCGCGTGACCGCGCAACGCAACGCACACGGCGCCCCCGCTCGGCGCGCGGGGGCGCCCTGTGTTCGGCTCGTATCTGCGATCAGGCGATCTGCGCCTGCCACATCCAGTGCAGCTGCTCGAGCCGCGCCGTGATGGTGATGAGCAGATCCTGGGTGACCGGATCGGCCGCTTCGGTGGAAGCGATGCGCTCGCGGAGACGCTCGATGACGGCACCGAGATTGCCCACGATGGACGCGATGACCTCCGAGTCGGTGGTCCAGCCCTCGCCGAAGCCCTTGGTACCGGAGTCCTTCGCCACCGTACCCGCGCGGCCGTCCGGGCTGACACCGATCGCCGTGGCGCGCTCCGCCGCGTCGTCGGTGAATCCGCGAGCGGCACTGACGAGTTCGTCGAGCGCCAGGTGGACCGACCGGAAGTTGCGGCCTACGACGTTCCAGTGCGCCTGCTTCGCGATGAGGGACAGATCGATCAGGTCGACGACGGTGGCTTGCAGAGCGTCACCGGCGGTCCTCTGCTGATCGGCGTTGAGAGTGCTGGTGATGGGGTTGCTCATTTTCCTACCTCGTTTCTCTAGAACGCAGCGCTTCTGTCGAACGCAGGCTCCGGGATCGGGTCGGCGTGATCGGCCCGATCCCTGCTGCCCCGAGCCTATTCGAGTTGCCGGTCGTCGTGGGGAGAAGCCGGCCCACGCTTCCGAGATCCGGCTCACTGTGCCGAGCGCACGCCCTCCTCGACTCGCTTGCCGAGATCGGCATCGACGTTCTTCCAGTACTCGAACACCCGGCTGAGCACCGGCTCTTCGACGCCACCGAGCACGTGCCCGACGATATTGGCGACCAGTCGGTCCCGTTCGTCGTCGCCGAGCACCTCGCGCACGAGGGTGCCGGCCTGCGTGAAGTCACCGTCCTCGGGATGCTCGACGTATCCGGCGCGCACCGCCTGGCCGTCGAAGTTCCACAGCCCCTCGTCGCCGGCGATGTTCGGATCGGCATGCGGGCCGCCGAACGAGTTGGGTGCGTAGACCGGGGTCTCGGGTGAGTCGAACCGGTAGGTCATCGCCCCGTCCTGCGAGTACGACGACACCTTGTTCTTCGGCGCGTTGACGGGCAGGTGCGCGTAGTTCGCGCCGATCCGGTAGCGGTGCGCGTCCGCGTACGAGAACACGCGGCCGAGCAGCATCTTGTCGGGCGAGAACCCGATTCCCGGAACGATATTCGACGGCTCGAAGGATGCCTGCTCGATCTGCGCGAAGAAGTTCTCCGGGTTGCGGTTCAGCGTCCAGGTGCCCACCTCGATCAGCGGGTAGTCCTGCTGCGACCACACCTTGGTGAGATCGAACGGGTTGAATCGGTAGCCCTCCGCCTCGTCGACCGGCATGACCTGCACCTTCAGCGTCCAGCTCGGGAACTCGCCGCGCTCGATCGCCTGGTACAGATCCTGGCGGTGATGGTCCGGCGAGGTGCCGGCAAGTTCGTCTGCCTCGGCCTGCGTGAGGAACTCGATGCCCTGGTCCGTCTTGAAGTGGTATTTGACCCAGAAGCGTTCTCCCGCTTCGTTGACCCACTGGTAGGTGTGCGATCCGAAGCCGTCCATGTGACGCCACGTCTTCGGGATGCCGCGGTCGCCCATGAGCCAGGTGACCTGGTGCGCCGATTCGGGCCGGAGGGTCCAGAAGTCCCACTGCATGTTGTGGTCGCGCAGCCCCGAACCGGGCAGACGCTTCTGCGAGTGGATGAAGTCGGGGAACTTGATCGGATCCTTGATGAAGAAGACCGGCGTGTTGTTGCCGACGAGGTCGTAGTTGCCGTCCTCGGTGTAGAACTTCACCGCGAAACCGCGCGGGTCGCGCCACGTGTCCGGGCTGCCCTGCTCACCCGCGACGGTCGAGAACCGGACGAGCGATTCGGTACGCGCGCCGGGCTGGAACACCTTGGCCTTGGTGTACTTGCTGACGTCGCCGGTGACGACGAGTTCGCCGAAAGCGCCGCCGCCCTTGGCATGGACGACGCGCTCGGGCACGCGCTCGCGGTTGAAGTGGGCGAGCTTTTCGATCAGGTAGTGGTCGTGCAGCAGGATGGGCCCCTGCGTGCCCGCGGTGAGCGACTCGTTGTCGCTCGCGACGGGGTTTCCGAAGTCGTTGGTCGTGAAAGCGGCCTTTTCGGACATTCACTGCCTCCTGTCGGGAGTTTTTTCGGTTGGCGAAGTCAGGGCACACGGGTGCCCTGGAAGGTCTCGGAATCGATCGGTCAGGTGGCGTCGACGGGTGCGTCTCGGCGGCACGAGGCACACAGCCCCCAGAAGACGACTTCTGCTTCGTCGACGGCGAAGCCGTGCGTCTGCGACGGGGTCAGGCACGGCGCCTCGCCGACCACGCAGTCGACGTCGACGACCGTGCCGCACGAGCGGCACACCAGGTGGTGGTGGTTGTCGCCGGTACGCGCCTCGTACCGGGCGGCCGAGCCTGCCGGTTCGATCCGGCGCAGCAGGCCGGCTGCCGTGCATGCCTTCAGCACGTCGTAGACCGCTTGCGTCGACACCGAGCCGAGCTCGTCGCGCACCGCGGCCGCGATGTGATCGGCATCCGAATGCGGATCGGCGGCAACGGCGTTCAACACTGCGACACGCGGAGCGGTCACACGAAGCCCCGCCGTGCGCAGTTGCGCCTTGGGATCGATGTCGTGTCGCATGACTCCAAGTATGCGCTCTTTTTGGAACTAGTCAAGAAAAGAGCGCAGGCGGTGCCTGCGGTCACATTCGCGACCTCCGCCTGGTTGACAGCCGCTCTGTGATGCACGACACTTTTCAACTACCGAGCGATCGATCGGTAGGCCGATCGTCCGGGAGCAGCAGCCCAGTACCGAGGAGCGCCACGTGCCGGACGCAGACATCCATCCCCCCACCCGAAATCTGATCGAGGCATGGACTCGCCGCGTCGAGCGTGAGCCCGAACGGGTCGCGATCACGTACTTCGACGCCACGCTGTCGGCGCGCGAGGTGGACCGCCTCACCGACGCCCTCGCGGTCGCGCTCGCGCGGCGCGGCGTCACGCACGGCGACCGCGTCGGCATCTACCTGCAGAACATTCCCCAGTACCCGCTCACGCTGCTCGCCCTGTGGAAGCTCGGCGCCGCGGCCGTCCCGGTCAACCCGATGTACCGCGGCGACGAACTCGCACGCCTGCTCACCGATTCGGGGGCTGTCGGCGTGGTGTCCTCGTACGACGCCGCCGAGGACGTCCGCGCGGTCGCCGCGTCCGGGGTCTGGGTCGTGACGACCGACCCGCACTCGTTCCAGACCACCGACGATCCCCGCGTGTTCACGGGGATCGGCCGTGCCGAGGAGGACGAACTGCTGTCCGAAGCGGCGCAGTGCGACGGGCAGGCACCCGCGGCGGAACTCTCGGGCGACGACCTCGCGATCCTCGCCTACACGTCGGGCACCACCGGTCCACCGAAGGGCGCGTGCAACAGTCACGCCAATGTGCTCGCGGTCGCGTCGAGCTACGCCGCCCACGTGGGCCTCACGAGCGACGACGTCGTCCTGGGTGTCGCACCGCTGTTCCACATCACCGGCGCGGTGGTCAACGCGACCATGGCGCTGCTCCACGGCGGCAGCCTGGTGCTCGCCGGGCGCTTCCACCCCGAAGTGACACTCGACGAAATCCGCACCCACGGTGTGACATTCACGATCGGGTCGATCACAGTGTTCAACGCGCTCGGCGCAGTGCCACAGGCGGGCCGAGACGATCTCGCGTCGATCCGCGCACTGTACTCGGGCGGAGCGCCGATCCCGCCCGCGACCGTCGAGCGGTTCGAAGCGCGCTTCGGCCACTACATCCACAATGTGTACGGCATGACCGAGACGACGTCGGCCGTCGTCGCCGTTCCACTCGGCGAGCGCGCGCCGGTCGATGCCGCGACCGACACGCTGTCCGTCGGCAAGGCACTGCCCGGGCTCACCGCCCGCGTGGTCGACGCGTCCGGCGCCGACGTCTCCACCGGGGCTCCGGGTGAACTCGAACTGTCCGGACCCCAGGTCGTGTCGGGCTATCTGGACAACCCCGAGGCGACGGCATCCACCTTCCCCGGTGGCCGCCTCCGCACCGGCGACGTCGCCGTGATCGACGCGGACGGCTGGGTGTACCTCGTCGACCGGATCAAGGACCAGATCAACGTGTCCGGCTTCAAGGTCTGGCCGCGCGAGGTCGAGGACGCGCTGTACCGGCACCCGTCGGTGCACGAGGCGGGCGTCGTCGGTGTGCCCGACGACTACCAGGGAGAATCGGTCGTCGCCTTCGTGTCCCTCGGCACGGACGCACCGCGCGTCGGGGAGGACGCACTACTCGAGTTCGTGCGCGAGCACCTCGCAGCGTACAAGCGGCCCAAGCACATTCACGTGGTCGACGACCTGCCCAAGACCCAGACCGGCAAGATCCGCCGCACCGCGCTGCGTGAGGTCGCGCATCCCACGACCTGATCCCCGTCCTCGCTTCCCCTCCCCCTTCCACGCCGACTCCCCTCCCCCCGTCCGACCGAACGAAATCGGAGGCCCACCATGGCCCGCCCCTCCTCTGCTGCCGATCCAGCCGTGGACGCATCACCGACGAGCTCGTCGTCCCTGAAATCGAAACGGAAGTCCCTCGTCGCGAGCGGCGTCGGCAACGTGCTCGAGTGGTACGAGTGGAGCGCGTACGCGGTGTTCGCGCCGTTCATCGCCGCCGCGGTGTTCGACGACACCAATCCCGTCTCGGCGCTGCTGTCGACGCTCGCGGTGTTCGCGGTCGGATTCCTGATGCGCCCTCTCGGCGGAATCGTGTTCGGCCGCATCGCCGATCGACGTGGCCGCAAGTTCGTGCTCGTGACCACGATGCTCATGATGGCGACCGGGAGCCTCGTCATCGGTGTGATGCCGACCTACGAGACGATCGGTGTGGGGGCGTCGATCATCCTGCTCGCGGCCCGCATCGCGCAGGGATTCGCGCACGGCGGCGAGTCCGCGACGGCCTACTCGTACGTCGGCGAGATCGCGCCGCCGAACCGTCGGGGAACGTGGGGCAGCATCGCGTTCGTCGCGATCTTCGGCGGCTCGGCGCTCGCCTACACGGTCGGCGGTGCGGTCACCAGTGCGCTCAGCGAGAATGCGGTCGCGCAATGGGGTTGGCGCATCCCGTTCCTGCTCGGTGCGGTACTCGCCCTCGTCGCCCTGTACCTGCGCCGCAGCATGGACGAGAGCGATGTATTCGAGTCCGACACCACCGCAACCGATTCCACGCCGATCCCGCGGCGTACCGTGGTGCGGGCGATCGTGCTGATGATCGGGATGACGTCCGGTATCACCGCGGCGCACTACACGTGGACGTCGTACGTCTCGACCTACGCGATCACGCAGGAAGGCATGGACCCCGACACCGCCTACTGGATGCTCGTGATCGCCCAGGTGATCGCGCTCGTCTCGCTTCCGTTCTGGGGACGTCTTTCCGACAGCATCGGCCGCAGGCCCATGCTCGCGGCCTTCGCAGTACTCATGTTCGCTCTGCAGATCCCGCTGACCGGCGCGATCTCGGCGAACGGCTGGACCCTGCTGGTGGCGGCGACCGTCGCCCTGCTGATCGTGTCCGTGCCGGCGTCGGTGCTCTCGGCAACTCTGTCCGAGAGCTTCCCCACCAAGCTCCGCACCCAGGCGATCGGGTTCGCGTATTCGTTCTCGGTCGCCGTATTCGGCGGTACTGCACCGTATCTCAACCAGCTGCTCGTCTCGCACGACATCGGGTGGGTGTTCGGTGTCTACATCATGGCGCTCGCCGCGGCCACCGGCGTGGCATGCCTGTTCATGAAGGAAACCAAGGGCGTGCACCTGTCGGACGTGTGATCGATCAGCCGAAACTGCGCACCACGCGGCGGCCGCGACTTACGATGAACAGACACAGTCCCGACCACGAGCCCGTGCCATGTTCACTCGACGCATCCTTGCCATCGTGGGAACGGCCGCCGCGTCCGTCCTGCTGGTCAGCGGTACCGCCGTCGCCTCGCACGCGCCGCCCGACGCGGTCGGTCCCGCAAGCGCAATCGGCAACGGCACCGCGCACGTCTTCCAACGATTCGACGACGGCGTGCCCGTCGCCATCGGGGTGCGCATCGACGCCGCAGCGCTCGACGGGCTCCCCGAGGGACCGCTGGCCGGCAGCCGCGAATACCCGCTCCAGGTGGCCGATCGAGCCCGTGCGACCCCAGTCGATCACGTGACGATGGATTGGAACCCGCACGGGCACAATCCCGAGCACGGCTTCGATCGACCCCATTTCGACGTCCACTTCTATCTCGTGGACCGGGCGATGTTGATGCAGATCGATCCGCTCGCGCCCGGATACCTCGACCGGGCCACGCGCCTTCCCGATCAGAAGTACCTGCCCGAAGGGTATGCCCCCACCGACGATCCGCTGACCGGCACGACGATGCACATGGGGCTGCACTGGGCCGATTCCCACCCGCGCCCGCACGAGTTCACCGAAACAGTCCTGCACGGCAGTTGGGACGGCAGGCACATCTTCATCGAGCCGATGTTCACACGCGACTGGCTGCTCACCCACCCCTCACACGAAGAGACGTTGCCGCAGCCGCAGGCATACCAGGCGTCCGGCCACTATCCCACCACCTTCTCGGTCGACTGGGATGCCGATGCGCAGCAGTATGTCGTCGAGTTGGGCGGGCTCGCTTACCACGACGCAGGCTAGGCTCCCGCTCCGAAAGCCGCGACCACCGCGCGCGTCACCTCGGCGAGCGCGTCGCCGTCGAGCGGGGCCTCCCTGTCCCCTGTCGTCGACGCACTCAGCATCGACACGATCAGGGGCCGCCCCGACTCGTCACGCACGAGGCCGACGTCGTTGACCGCTCCCCAGTAGCCGCCACCGGTCTTGTCCGCGACGGTCCACCCGTCCGGCAGCGCCGTGGCGATCCTGCTCGTCGTGTTCGACAGCATCCACGTCGTCAGTTTCTCGCGCTCGGGCGCACCCAAGGCGTCGCCGAGCAGAACGGACTGGTACCCCTCGGCGAGGGCGCGCGGCGTCGACGTGTCGCGAACCTCGCCAGGCGGTGTGTCGTTGAGATCCGGTTCCCAACGGTCGAGTCGTGTGCGGTCGTCGCCGGTCGAGCGAGCGAAGTCGGTCACGGCCGCGGGTCCTCCGATTTCGCGCAGCACGTAGTTGGCCGCTGTGTTGTCGCTTCGCGTGAGTGCTGCCTCGGCGAGTTGAGCGAACGTCATCGTCGTGCCCGCCGCGGGCTCGGTGACCGGCGAATTCGGGACCACGTCGGACTTCTCGACCATGACCGGGCTATCGAGACTCGAGGTGCCCGCGGCCGTACGTCGCAAGAGCGCACCGACTGCATACACCTTGAACGTGGAGCACAGGGCAAAGCTCTCGTCGGCGCGATGGAAGAACGTGCGGCCGGTGACCGGATCGAGAACCGCGACCCCGATCTCGAGCCGTCGGTTCTTCTCGACGGCGGTGACAGCATCCTCGAGGCCGTGCGGATCGAGACCGTGCGCCGACTGGGTGGATACGGACGGCGTGGTCTCGGATGTCGGCTGTGCCCCCGGTTCCGCTGCCGCGGAGCATCCGGCGAAAAGGAACGTCAGCGCGGCCGCGGCCGCGACGGCGCGGCCGGTGCGGGTCGGGTGTGTCGTATTCAGGCGTTCGATGTCGGGCATGAACCCAATGTCGGATTCGCCGACGACTCGCGCCAATACGAATCCGCGCGCGGCCGAGTCGCATCGGATATCGCTGCCGGTCGCCGTGGTGACGAACAACGCGGAACCCGTCCGGACCGAATACCGACAACGGGAGGTTGGTTCAATGACGGTATGGATCTCGTCCGGCACCTGCGGTTCTTCGTCGCACTCGCGGAGGAGGAACACTTCGGCCGTGCAGCACATCGCCTGGGCATGACGCAACCGCCGCTCTCGCAAGGCATCCGCCGGCTCGAGACGCGGCTCGGACTCACTCTCGTCGAGCGCACCGCGCGCGGCGGAGTCCTCACGGCAGCCGGACGAGAACTGCTCCCTCGGGCACGCCTTCTCGTCGCGGATGCCGACCGGTTCGACGAGGAAGCCGCACGCATCGCCGGCGCGCACGTCGGCGTCCTGCGGTGGGGTGCGACCGCCGCGTTGTCCGACCGTCTGGTGCTCGAGTGCGTCAGCAGGCTCGCCGGAAGCGGACCTACCGCGACGCGCGTGGTCACCTCCTGCGATACGACGCCGTCGCTTGTCGACGCCGTGCGCGGGCATGCGCTCGACCTCGCAGTCGTGGAGCAACCGGCGCTCCTCGACGGGGTGCGGTACGGACCGGTGGTCCGGCTCCCGCGCTGGGTCGTGGTGCCCGCGGGCCATCCGGTGTGCGACGCTCAACAGCCACGTGCGCGCATGCTCGACGACCTGGCATTCGCGTCGGCGCCCCGCACCGACAATCCACCGGCACACGACGCGCTCGTCGAGCTGTGGCGGGCACGCGGTCTCGACCCGGCGGTGGTCGCGACGGAGGACGAGCGGGCGATGCTCGCGTGTGTCGCGGCAGGGCAGGCATTCGGTGTCACGACGACGCGTCCGCAGCACGCTCCCGGAGTGCAATGGATCGAGCTCCTGCGCGACGACGTGAGCTTGCCGGTGCGAGTCGTGTGGAACGCAGACCGCCCGCAGCCCGTCCACTCGGCCGCGCTCGATCGAGTACTCACGAGGGCACGGCGATGAACCACACTGTGCACGAAAGGATCCGCGCGACCTTCGCCGACGCGGGCTGCGTCGGCTGGCTCCACGCGCGGAGGATCGATCCAGACGCCGACTCGACCCACGAGATCTCGATGGCCGCAGACGATCACGTCGTGATGACCTCGGTGTACAAGCTCGTACTCGCCGTCGCGGTATTGCGTGCATTCGCCGACGGACGTCTCGATCCCGCCGAACGCGTCGAGGCGCACCCGACGACGCTGACGCCCGGGCCGACGGGTCTGTCGTTGCTGACGGACCCGGTCGCGCTCAGCCGCCGCGACCTCGTCGTCTCGATGCTCACCGCCTCGGACAATGCAGCCGCCGACCTGTTACTCGGCCAGGTCGGCCTCGATGCGGTGCAGACGGTCTCGGCGGACCTCGGCCTGAGTCGCACCCGAATCGTCGGCGGCACCGCGGACGTGCACGAGGCGTTGCGCGTCGACATGGCGGTGCACACCACGCGCGAAGCGTTCGACGCGCTCGCGTCGCCGGAGGTGGACGTCGACGTCAGCGTCTACGACCCGGCACTCACGAGCGCGACCACCGCGCGGGACATGACGACCCTTCTCGCGGCCGTCTGGTCCGGTGAGGCCGTCACGCCGGGCTGGAGCGAGTTCCTGAAGACGACGATGGCTCGACAGATCTGGACGAACCGAATCCGTTCCGGGTTCCCTCATCGCGGCGTGACCGTCGCCGGGAAGACCGGCACGATCGGCATCATCCGCAACGAGGTCGCGGTGGTGCACCACACGGGCGAGGTGCCCGTTGCCGTCGCGGTGTTCACGCGGGCAGCACGGTCGGAGCCGCACCTACCCGTCGTCGACACGGCGATCGGCACGGCAGCCCGCATCGCGGTCACGGCTCTGCGCTCAGGGCCGGTCGCCGAGTTCGCTCACCAGTTGTAATCGAGAAACTTGCCGTCGAATGTCACCACGACGCGGTCGCCGGCGGGATCGGCACGCCGCTCGACGTCCACCTTGAAGTTGATGGCGCTCATGATGCCGTCGCCGAATTCTTCGTGGATGAGTTCTTTGAGCGCCGCACCGTACACGTCGAGCGCCTCGTAGAGGCGGTACATCGTGGGGTCGGTGGGGATCTGTTGCACGCCGCTGCCGCGATAGGGCTGCACCTGGAGAGCTTCGACCACGTCGTCGTCGAGTTCGAGCAACTCGCCGATCTTCCACGCGTCGTCGCTGGTCATCGGATGCTGCCCGAGCAGCGCGGCCGTGGTCCACACGGGTGGCTTGCCGATCGCGTCGGCGAGCTCCTGCCACGTTTTCCCGGACCGGAAGCGGGCGCGCGCGACGATCTGTCCGGCTTCGATTTTGTCGATCATCGCTTCATTGTCGCCGGGAAACCAGGGATTCCGCAGCGCAAGCACACCCCCCCCTGTGAGCACTTGACGAGTCTCTGGACTCGTCAAGTGCTCACGAGGGACGGTCAGCGGTTGCCGAGCAGAACCTCGGCGATCTGAATCGTGTTGAGCGCAGCGCCCTTCCGCAGGTTGTCACCCGCGACGAAGAGTGCGAGTCCACGACCCTCGGGCACGCCCGGATCCTGCCGGATGCGACCCACGAGCGACGGGTCCTTGCCCGCGGCTTCGAGCGGCGTCGGCACGTCGACGAGCGTGACACCCGGCGCGGCCTTCAGGAGATCCTGCGCACGCTCGACCGACAGCGGCTTCTCGAACTCGGCGTTGATCGACAGTGCGTGGCCCGTCACGACCGGCACGCGCACACACGTGCCGGACACCAGCAGGTCGGGCAGACCGAGGATCTTGCGCGACTCGTTGCGCAGCTTCTGGTCCTCGTCCGTCTCCCCGCTGCCGTCGTCGACGAGCGAGCCCGCCATCGGCAGCACGTTGAACGCGATGGGCGCGACGTACTTGTTCGGCGGCGGGAAGTCGACGGCGCTGCCGTCGTGCACGAGCTTCTCGGCATCGTCGATGACGGCGCGCGTCTCGCCGAGCAGTTCCTCGACGCCCGCGAGTCCCGAGCCGGACACAGCCTGGTAGCTCGACACGATGAGCCGCTGCAGGCCGGCCTCGTCGTGCAGTGCCTTGAGGACCGGCATCGCGGCCATCGTGGTGCAGTTCGGGTTCGCGATGATGCCCTTGGGCGGGTTCTTCGTCGCCTCGGGGTTGACCTCGCTCACGACGAGCGGGACCTCGGGATCCTTGCGCCACGCCGACGAGTTGTCGACGACGACCGCACCGGCCGCAGCGAATCGCGGCGCCTGCTCGCGTGAGAGGGTCGCACCGGCCGAGAACAGCGCGATGTCGATGCCCTTCAGATCCTCGTCGGACGTCGCGGCGGCATCTTCCACGACGATCTCCTCGCCACGGAACGGCAGCTTCTTGCCCGCCGAGCGCGCCGACGCGAAGAAGCGCACCTTGTCCGCCGGGAAGTCCCGCTCCTCGAGGAGCGTGCGCATGACGATGCCGACCTGACCGGTGGCACCTACGACAGCGAGAGTGGTCATGGCTTATCGCCCCGTTCCGGCGTGGACGACGGCTTCTTCTTCGCCGCCGAGTTCGAACGCCGCGTGGATCGCGCGCACCGCGTCGTCGAGTTCGGTGTCGTCGACGAGAACCGAGATGCGGATCTCCGACGTCGAGATCAGATCGATGTTGATGCCCGCGTTCGCGAGTGCCTCGCAGAACGTGGCCGTGACGCCCGGGTGGCTGCGCATGCCCGCACCGACGAGCGAGACCTTGCCGATCAGATCGTCGTAGAGCACCTGGCTGAAGCCGATCTTGTCCTGCAGCTTGCTGAGCATCTCGACCGCACGGGGACCGTCGGTCTTCGGCAACGTGAAGGTGATGTCGGTCTTGCCGGTCTCGACCTTCGAGATGTTCTGCAACACCATGTCGATGTTGATCTCGGCCTCGGCGACGGCGCGGAAGATCTGCGCGGCGTAGCCGGGGGTGTCCGGCAGGCCGACGATCGTGATCTTCGCTTCGCTGCGATCGTGCGCGACGCCGGTGATCAGGGCCTCTTCCATGGGGATGTCCTCCATCGATCCGGACACGATGGTGCCGGGCTTGGTGGTGTACGACGAGCGAACGTGCACGGGCACGTTGTAGCGGCGCGCGTATTCGACGCAGCGCAGCATGAGCACCTTGGCGCCGCACGCGGCGAGCTCGAGCATCTCCTCGAACGAGACCTTCTCGAGCCGCTGGGCGTCCTTGACGATGCGGGGATCGGCACTGTAGACGCCGTCGACGTCCGTGTAGATCTCGCACACGTCGGCGTTCAGCGCGGCCGCGAGGGCGACGGCGGTGGTGTCGGAGCCGCCGCGTCCGAGCGTCGTGATGTCCTTGCTGTCCTGACTGACGCCTTGGAAACCGGCGACGAGCACGATCGAGCCGTCGTCGAGCGCGCTCTGCACACGACCGGGTGTGACGTCGATGATCTTGGCGTTGCCGTGACTACCGGTGGTGATGACACCGGCCTGCGAGCCGGTGAACGACCGGGCCTCGGCGCCGAGCGAATGGATCGCCATCGCGACGAGCGAGTTCGAGATGCGCTCGCCGGACGTGAGGAGCATGTCCATTTCGCGAGCGGGCGGGGCCGGCGAGACCTGCTGCGCCAGATCGAGCAGTTCGTCGGTGGTGTCACCCATTGCCGAGACCACTACGACGACGTCGTTGCCGGCTTTCTTGGTCTCGACGATCCGTTCAGCGACCCTGCGGATCCGCTCGGCCGTGGCGACCGAGGATCCGCCGTACTTCTGGACGACGAGAGCCACGCTTTTCTACCTCCAGGTCGAAGACAAATGGTCGGCGAAATAGTTCGACTGATCGACGAATTAGTTCGACGAAAATTGCTGGTCCAGATGCCGAGCTTACCGAGAGGGCCACGAAAACCGGGAAGCGAGGGCGTCGGCGACCACCCGGAGACAAGGTTTCCGGCACTGCGCGCCGGCTCGCCGGGCGGGGCCCCCGCGGTGCCGCGATTGCCCGTGTGAACAGTGGCGACTACGTGTCGCGGCGCATTGTCCACCCACCGTGCGCGGGTGCGGTGCGCGTCGTGACGTGATGTCCGTCGCTGTACCAGTCGGACGGTTCCCTCGCCGGTCTCGCAGACGCTTCCCGTCCCGGTGTCACGGGAACCGTTTCGCGACGGCCTGTGCAGGCGCCTCGGTCCCAGCGCACTCAGGCGCCGAGACCGTGACGACGGGATGGGCACGGCCCAGCGCGAGGGTGAAGTCGTCGAGCTCCGCGGCGTCGCGTGTGACGTCGATGTCGTCGCCGACGCGGTGCGTCCACCGGCAGGTGCCCGCTGACACGACAGCGTCGTCGAGCAGAGCACGACTGCCCACCTGCCGCAGGGAGTACTCGACGGTGAGGTCGCCGGCCTGGCACGCGTAGGGCCGGGGCCGCGTGACGTCGGGGCTGCTGGGCCGCGCGGCGTCGGGGCCGCTGGGACGCGTGGCGGTGTCGCCGGCGAGGAACTCGCATGGATCGACGGCCACCGGGTCGTCGGCGCCCCGCTGCGGCACGCCCGCGACGAGCGCCGCGGCCGCGTCGCCCACGAGCGTCTCGGCGAGCGGGCATGCGTCGACGCCTGCGCGATCGGCCACACGCACCGACGCCGGACGCGGCGAGCCGGGCACCGCGAAGGTGCGCTCGCATGTGCCTGTCGCGAGATTCGGTGCAGGATCGGCGTAGGTGCTGGGCGAGATCGACAGCTCGATGCGGGTGAGGACCTCACCCGTGTCGACCAGCGCGGAACACACCGACAGCTGCACCGCGGCGCCGAACTGTGCGACTCGGCCGGCGTCGGTGAGCGTGGCTTCGTCGAGCAGCGCGCACGGATCGAGCAGGCGCAGGACGTCGCTCGAGGGCTGCGGCGCCGCCGTCACGTACCCAGACCCGGCCCCTGCCGCGTACGCGCTGCCGTCGCTGGTGGTCGCACACCCTCCCGCCACGGCGCACGCCGCCGTCGCGAGAACCATTACCGCCCGCCCCATCGCGTCCCCCTCGCGTCTTTCGGAAGCCCGAACAGTAGTGCACGGTCCAGTTCCCACCGCGCGGGCTATGGCGCGCGGCACACTTCGCCCTTTAGCATCGGGGCCATGCACAATACCGACCGCGCGTCCTGTTTTCCGCGCGCCTCACCCCTTCGGTCCCTCACCGTGCACGACGGCCAGTTCGTCGAGGTTGCGGGCGAGTTCCCCGGCACCGTCGTCGTCGAGCGGGGTGGAGAGTTGCTGCTGCGCGGCGACGTCCAGACCGTCGTCGTCGAGCCCGGCGGCAAGGCCGTCGTACTGGGCCGAGTGTCCAGACGCGCGGTCAACCACGGGGGCACCCTGCGCATCGACGGCACGGTAGTCCCGCCCGCCTTCGTCCACGTTCTCGGCGAACACGCGCCCCGCCCCGCCGTCCCCGCCGAGAGCATCACCCCGGCCGGAACCGATACTGCGGTCCCCCACACAGCCGGAAATCCCTGACGGCCTGAAACCCTGAGGGCGGACATCCCGGACAGCCGCGGATCATTGATACGCGCCGCGGCGTGTCGTACAGTCCACCCCGACACGTGGGGGTGACGGCCCTCACAGTGAGCCGGTGGGGGTCGGGGTTGTCTTCTCTACGTATTTCTTTCGCTCGCGGGGCACGCACCTGCCTCGCCCGTACGGGTCGTAGCAGGGGGTTGAGCCGGATGGCTCCCCTCGCCGTCGTGGCGTGTGTGTGCGCCATGCTCTGCGCGCCCGCGGCGCACGCACAACCCGGCGAGCCCCCCGCTCCCGCGCAGTACCCACAGGTGCACATCGAGTGGGACGTGCCGATCACGATGAGTGACGGCACCGTGCTGAAGGCCAATGTCTATCGCCCGGCCGACGCGAACGGCGCACCGATCGACACCCCGATGCCGACAATCCTCAACATGACGCCGTACACGAAACTCGTGACGACGCTCGCGGACTCGGGGATGTCGGTGCCGGGGATGTCCGATGCGCTGATGTCGCTCGCCGGGCGGTTCGATCTGACCGGCACTCCGTTCACGGGTCTCGCCGATCTCGTCAACGCCCTCGACGGCGGCTTCGCCCGCAACTTCTCGATCGACCGCGACCTGATCCGCAGCGGATACGCGCAGGTGGTGGCCGACGTGCGCGGCACCGGTTTCTCGCAGGGCACGTGGCAGGTCTTCCAGGACCGCGAACAGCAGGACACCGTCGAGACGATCGACTGGGCCGCGGCGCAGCCGTGGTCCGACGGCAAGGTCGGCATGTCCGGTGCGTCCTACTCGGGGATCAACCAGTTGCAGGCGGCCGAGAAGCGCCCCGAACATCTCGACGCGATCTTCCCGGTCGTCCCCGGCAGCGACCTGTTGCGCGACATCATCGCCCCCGGCGGCGGCCTCGGCATCGGCTTCCTGCCGCCGTGGCTCGCGGGGGTCAACGGGCTCAAGTTCGTTCCCGATCTGTCGTCGCTCGCGAACGGCACCTTCGACTGGGCCTGGCTCGCGTCGCGCGTCGAGAATCCGGCGGTGTTCTTCGATCTCATCGCGGCAGCACTCACCACACCGACGATCGACGAGATCCCGCCCCACATGGTGGCCCTCCTGGAAGACGGGAGTTCGATCCGCACCGACTGGCAGGGCGATCCGAGCCGCATCGACATCCCGACGTTCGTCGTCGGCGGCTGGCACGATCTGTTCACCAACTCCGAACCCCGCATCTACAACGCAATTCCGCTGCCGCCCGGCGAGAAGCAGCTCTTGATGGGCGAGTGGTATCACGTGAGCGCAGGGTCGGGCCTCGGCCAGGAAGGCGCACCGCCGCGGCTCGACGCCCTGCAGCGTGCATGGTTCGACAAGTGGCTCAAGGGAATCGACGACAGCCTCGCGGGAACGGACATCGCGGACTTCGGCCCGATCACCAACTTCCAGCAGGGCGGCGACTGGATCACACGCACCGACTTCCCGGATCCCGCCGCCGAGTACCGCCGCCTGTATCTGTCTCCTCAGGCCAGCGGCACCGCGCAGTCCGTGCACGACGGCTCGCTCACCGACGAGCCGACCGGCGATCCGACGACCCTGACACTCGCTCCCGGGCTCACGACCCTGTGCTCGCGCGATGCGGCGCAGCAGACGGCGGGGCTACTCGCGGCATTCGACGCGTGCGGCAAGGACTCTCGCATCGCCGAGACGAACGCCCTCACCTTCACGGGCGCGCCGGTCACCGAGCCCACAGCGATCTCCGGACCGGTCAACCTGCATCTGGAAACCATGCTCGACGCGACCGACGGCTACTGGACCGCGACCCTCAACGACGTCGCGCCCGACGGGACGTCGACGGCCCTCACGTCGGGCCAGCTCACGTCGTCGCTCCGCGCGGTCGACGAATCGCGCAGCACACGAGCGCCGAACGGCGACATGGTCGATCCGTTCTACACGCTCACTCTCGACAGCCGCCAGCCGATCGTGCCGGGCGAGCGCACGGCGCTCGACGTGGGCTTGCTCGCGACCGACGCGATCCTCCAGCCGGGGCATCGACTGCGGATCGACGTGTTCGCGTCCAACTTCCCGAAGGGGATGCTGTTGCGTCCGCTGCTCAACGAATCGGAGCTGAAGCCGCAACATCTGGTGCTCGATCAGGAAGCACCGAGCTTCGTCTCCGTGCCGCTGGTGCCTGCACGGTGAGTGCTGTGCGTGTCGTCACGGCACTGTCCGTGCTCGCGGTCGCCGTCGCGTCGGCCCTTCCTGCGCAGGCCGCACCCACCGGTCCCGACGATTTCCTGGGCGCACCGGGCACGTCGACGATGCACGGCGACGCGGCGTCGAGCGACACCACCCCCCTCGCCGGTCCCGGTGCGTCGCCGCAGCAGGTCACCGTCCTCCCGCTGGGTGCCGCATGCTCGACAGTGCTCGAAACGTCGGACGGGCTCGTCGTCGCGCTGTGCACTGCGATCGCGGGCCGGGCGCCCACGGTGTACCTGCTCGATCCCGAACAGATGCGTGGCGGCCCGCTCGCTGCACCGACAGCCGAGCTCGCCCGGATGCCGCTCGCGGTGGGCGGACTGCTGGGCGGCGTCTACGCCTACCTGGACGACGCCGACCGCCTGGTCATCGTGGACGGCACGCGCACGCTGCTGCGGATCGGGCACCACCGCGACGACGACGGTTGGCGCCTGTCGGTCGACGAGGCAACCGATCTGCGCGGCGCGATCCCGGACGGGGACAGCGTCAGCGGCCTCGTCCCGGACACCACCGGGAATGTGTGGTTCGCGACGGCAGGCGGCGTCGCCGGCTACGTCGCACGCGACGGCGGCGCCCGGACGCGGCTGCTCGGTGAAGGGGTCGCGAACAGTATCTCGGCGTCGTCGCATGGGGTCGCGGTAGCGACCACCCACGCGCTGTACCAACTCGACACGGGTGAGGACGGCAGCGTGGTCGTCGACTGGAGGGCGCCGTACGACCGCGGCAGCGCCCGCAAACCGGGCCAGCTGAGCTGGGGCACCGGCTCGACACCCACCTACTTCGGACCGGACTCGCGGTATCTCACGATCGTCGACAATGCAGACGAAAAATGGGCCACCGACCAGCAGGCAGAGTATGCGGTCTCGTTGCAGGTCTTCGACAGCGAGTCCGGCGAGCCGGTCTGCACCACACCCGTCCTCACCGAGGGTGGCCCGGGCAGCGAGAACTCGCCGATCGCCTACGGTGACACCGTGATCGTGGCATCGACTCACGGTTATCCCTATCCCGCGATGCCCGCGGACGCGGGCCCCTCGGTGCCCGAGTCGGCGCCCTTCCGGGGCGGCGCGACCCGGGTCCGAGTCGGCAACGGGGTGTGCGGCGTCGAGTGGAACAGCCCGTTGCGCAGTTCCGCGGTGCCGCACGTGTCGCTGGCGGACGGGCTTCTCTACACGGTCACCCGGCGGGGAGCCGACACCACGTCACCGATCGACGGTTTCGACTTCACCGTGGTCGATCCCGAGACGGGCCACACGATCGGCGCGACGCCCCTGCCCGGCACCACCGCCCACGACACCCTCCAGATGTCGGGCCTGATCACGACCGGCGGCGACTACCTGCAGGGCACGGTCACCGGGATCGTCCGAGTCGGCCCGTGACGGCCTCCCGGTGACGGTGCAGCCCGCCGCAGCGCATTCCCGGTACGCCCGGCCCACATTTCCCGGCACCCCGGGGAGATTCGGACATTTCGGTCCCAGTGAGTAGAAACTGCGGTTGCGCACCGAGTCGAATGTGCTCACTCTCTTCATGAGTGATGCACATCACAGGTGACGGCGGCTGCCGGCACGGACTGGAGGGGATTCGATGCAGTTCAATCTGGCGGACGTCTTCGAGAGCGTCGCGGCGGCGGTGCCCGAACGGGTCGCGCTCACGTACGAGGGGCAACACCTCACCTATGCCGAGCTCGACGGTGCCGCGAACCAGGCGGGCCGGCTGCTCGCGGGAGCGGGCATCGAGGCGGGCGACCACGTCGCGCTGTACCTCGAGAACAGCGTCGAGCACGTCACGTCGCTGCTGGGGCTCGTCAAGATCCGCGCGGTCCCGATCAACGTCAACTACCGGTACACGCCGAGCGAGCTCGAGTACATCTTCACCAACTCGGACTCGGTCGGGGTCGTCGTCGAGAACCCGGAGCACCAGCGCACGCTGGCCGGGTTGCTCCCCCGCTGCCCGAAGCTGCGCGCGGTGTTCGTCGTCGGTGACGTCACCGACGAGCTGCGCACGGCAGCCGCCGCGCACGACATGACCGTCACCGAGTTCGCCGACGCAGCGGAACTTCCCGCCACCGCAGGGTTCCCCGAACGCAGCGGCGACGACCTGTACGTGCTCTACACCGGCGGCACCACGGGCTACCCCAAGGGAGTCATGTGGCGGCACGACGACTTCTTCCGCAAGCCGCTCTCCGGCGGCAATCCGTACGGTGAGGGCCCGCGCAAGGACCTGCAGGACTGCGCCAACGGCGCCAAGGAGTTTCCGCCGCTGTCGTTCCTGATCGCGGCTCCGCTCATGCACGGCGCCGCGAGCTATTCGCTGTTCACGTTCTTCTTCCTCGGCTGCCGCGTCGTCCTCATGCGCGGCTTCGATGCGGCGCGCGTCGTCGACACGATCGAGAAGGAATCACTGCAGGTCGTCCTGATCGTGGGCGACGCGATGGGCGTCCCGCTCGTCGACGAGATGGAAAGGCGCAAGGGCGACGTCGATCTCAGCTCGCTGTACTCGATCACGTCGGGCGGGGCCGTGTGGTCGGTCGGCGTGCGCGAACGGATGCTCGCGGTCAAACCCGAACTGCTGCTGCGCGACAACTTCGGCGCCTCCGAATCGGGCAACGACGGCGCATTCGACATCGACGCCGATGGCAACCTGCGGATGCCGGCGTCGCCGAACCTCGTGCTCGTGAACGAACGTCTCGACCCGATCCCGCCCGGTTCCGACGAGATCGGGTACATCGCCCGAGTCGGCAACATCCCGCTCGGCTACTACAACGACCCCGACAAGACCGCGCGCACGTTCCCCACCCGCGAGGACGGCACGCGCGTCTCGATCCTCGGCGACATGGGCACCGTCGAGGAGGACGGCACGATCGTGTTCCTCGGCCGCGGCTCGCAGTGCATCAACACCGGCGGCGAGAAGGTGTTCGCGGAGGAGGTCGAGGCGGTGCTGCACGCGCACCCGGTCGTGGCGGATGCGCTCGTCGTGCCGGTACCGGACGAGCGGATGGGACAGCGCGTCGCGGCCGTCGTCGCGGCCTATCCCGGCGCGGACGCCCTCACGCTCGACGACGTGCAGCAGCACTGCCGGGAGCACCTGGCGGGCTACAAGATTCCGCGCACACTGGTCGTGGTCGACGAGGTGCGGCGCACCCCCGCGGGCAAGGCCGACTACCGGTGGGCGAAGTCGGTGGCCGCCGACCACGCGTAGCGGTTACACGAGCGCATCCCGCACACGCGGCAGCACGGTGTCGGCGAGGCGTCGCAGTGACGCCTCGTCGCCCGGGCCGTCGAACAGGAATGTGTCGATGCGGTGCTCGCGCACGAACCCGATCAGGCGTGCGTCGAGGTCCGGCTCGCGGGCGAGGTCGCCGACATTGAGGACGCGGCGAATGCTCGCGGGATCGCGGCCCGCGCGCTCGGCCGCCGCGTCGATGCGGGCTCCCGCCTCGCGCAGACTGTCGTCGTCGACGTAGCCGAGCGACGGCACCCAGCCGTCGGCGTGCGCGCCGACGAAGTCGAGCATCTTCGGGCCGTACGCGCCGAGCCACACGCCCACTCGGTGCGCGGGCACCGGGCCGGGGTGCACTCCCTTGACCGTGTAGAAGTCGCCCTCGTAGGTGACGGCGCGCTGCCCGCTCCACATGAGCCGGATGATCTCGACCGCCTCCACCAGCGCGCGACGCGCCTCCCCCGGCCTGCGCCGAGGTCCGCCCATCGCGGCGATCGCGTCCCAGAACGCCCCGGCCCCGAGCCCGAGTTCGACGCGGCCGCCCGTGAGGACGTCGAGGCTCGCGACCGACTTCGCGAGCACCGCGGGCGGACGCAGCGGCAGGCACGCGACGTCCGGGAACAAGCGGATGCGATGGGTGCGCGCGCCGATCGCCGACAGCAGCGTCCACGTGTCGAGGAAACGCGCCTGGTACGGATGGTCCTGGATGCCGATCACGTCGAAGCCGACCTCGTCGAGCAGCGATGCGGTGTCGAGGGTCGCGTGTGCCGCGCCGGCGGACGGGTCGAGGAAGTATCCGAACTGCGGCGACGGGTGTGCCATGTGTCTGCTCCTGTCCTGCCCGATGCTCGTGCCGTGCCTCTCCATCATGCGTTTTCCGGGTGCTCCGCCGGGAAGGATCGGCGTCGCGCCATCCGCCCCGGTGGCGATTCGAGTGCGGCATAGTGGGCACATGACCGACACCACGAACGTGACGAACGCGGCCGACCAGAACCGTTACGAGGTGCGGGTGGGCGCCGAACTGGCGGGAGTCGCCGACTACGTCGAGCGCGACACCGACCGGGGCCGCGAACGCATCTTCTTCCACACCGAGATCGGCGAACAGTTCGGCGGCCGCGGGCTCGGCGGCACGCTCGTCGAGTACGCCCTCACCGACACCGCCCGCTCGGGCGAACGCATCGTGCCCGTGTGCGAGTTCGTCGCGTCGTGGCTGGACAAGCATCCCGACTTCACCGGCGACGTGGAGCCCGTCACCGAGGCGCACCACGCGGCGGTGGCGGACTCCCGCTCGTGACCGCACCGTTCCGGGTCGCGGTCGACCGGCAATCGCCCGCGATCTTCCGCGCGATGGCCGGTGTCGTCGCGCAGGTGCGTACCGCGGCCGAGGAGGCCGGCCTCGACCGCCGGTTGCTCGAGCTCGTGAACGTCCGCGTGTCCCAGATCAATCGGTGTGCCTACTGCCTCGACCTGCACTCGGTGAAGGCTTACGAGGCGGGCGAGACCGAGCAGCGGCTGGCGGTGCTGCCTGCGTGGCGTGAGGTCGACTTGTTCACGCCGCGCGAGCAGGCCGCGCTGGAGATCGCCGAGACCGTCACGCTCGTCGCGGACGCGCATCTCGACGATGCCGCCTACGCGCCGCTGCGCCGTCACTTGGACGACGACCAGATCTCGGTGCTCGTGTGGGCGGCCGTCACCATCAACGCGTACAACCGGGTGTCGATCCTCAGCGGCCACCGCGTGCGCGAACGCGGCGGCCGCTGACGGAGTCGGCCCGTGCACTGCTGAAAAGAGCACAGCCAAGGGAGGTCCGCATGGGCTGGTACGGAGACCACATCGTTCCTCGCCTGGTGAACAAGACGTGCGGTATCGCGCTCCTCGAACCGCTGCGTGACCGGGTGTGTGCGGGACTTCGCGGGCGGGTGCTCGAGGTCGGGTTCGGGTCGGGGCTGAACGTACCGTTCTATCCTCGGACCGTCGACGACGTGGCCGCCGTCGAGCCGTCCGACCTCGGCTGGAAGCTCGCCACCGATCGTCTCGCCGACACCTCCGTGCCGGTCGTTCGGTCCGGCCTCGACGGACAGTCACTTCCGTTCCCCGACAACAGCTTCGACAGCGCGGTCTCGACGTGGACGATGTGCACCATTCCTGACGTCGAGACCGCTCTGCGTGAGGTGCGGCGGGTCCTCGCGCCGGGTGGCACGCTGCATTTCGTCGAGCACGGCCTGGCCCCCGACACCAAGGTGCAGCGGTGGCAGCACCGGTTCGAGCCCGTCCAGAAGGCCGTCGCCGGCGGCTGCCACCTCACCCGCGACATCCCTTCCCTGCTCGATTCCGCAGGCTTCGAACTCCGCGACCTCGACGTCTTCTACCAGGACGGCACACCCAGGATCATGGGTGCGCTGTCGCTGGGCGTCGCAGTTCGCTGAGCCGAGACTCTTTATTTGCGCCGAGGGCCCGTCACATGCCGATGTCGTAGTGGTCGTGGCTGCCTTCGACGCCGAAGTCGGTCTCGGCGGCGTAGTCGGCGGCGACGTCGACGTCGAGGCCGGCTCCCCCGCCGGGAACGCCGTACACGTCCACGTCGAATGCTCCGCCCGCCTCGACACCGCCGTACCCCGCGATGGCACCGTCCACCGAATCGACGGCGACGGAGGTGCCCGCCGGGCCCGACGCGACGTCGGCGGAGTCGTAACTGCCCTCCGCGGCGACGGCGCCCTCGGCGACGACGCCGCCCTCTCCCTCCACACTCAGGTACGGAATGCCTTCCGTCGCCCCGAGTTCCACCTCGAGACCACCGCCGATCGCGGCGGAGGCCGCGGACTCGAGTCCGATGTTCACCGAGTCCGACGACGCCTGCACGGTGGCGGCGGGATCGGCGAGGAGGCCGGACAGGTCGATTCCGAGGTCGGCGAGCGGGTTGTCGTTCATGACAGTTCCTTTCCGCGGTGGGACCGGGCGTCCCACCGTCTCGAAAGTGAGATGCGCGCCCACCTGCGAAGGTTCCCGCGTGCCGCGTCGACCCAAAACCCGGCCACGCGACGCTGGTGCGCTGGCACGATGACGACGTGCACTCACGACGCTCGATCCTCGGCGGGCGACTGCGACCGCAGCCGCTCGACGAACGCGCCTCGGTGTCGATGCTCGAGCTGTTCTTCGACCTGGTCTTCGTCTTCGCGGTCACGCGCGTCACCGATCTCATGGCCGACGAGCCCGACGGCCGCAACATCCTGCACGGCGTGCTCGCGATGGCGGTGCTGTGGTGGAGCTGGGTCGGCTACGCGTGGCTCGGCAATCTCGTACGGGCGGACGAGGGCATCGTGCGCGTCGTCATGTTCACCGGCATGGGTGCGATGTTCATCGCCGCCATCACGATCCCCGAAGCGTTCGACGACCTGCCCGGTGGGCTCGACGGGCCGCTCGTGTTCGCCCTCGCGTACTTCGTGGTCCGGCTCGTACACCTCGTGTTCTTCTGGTTCCTCAGCCACGACGATCCCCAATTACGCAGGCAACTCATGCGGTTCGCGCCGAGCATGGCGGTGGGGACGGTCGCTCTCGTCACTGCGTCGCAGCTCGACGGGTGGCCGCAGACGGCCCTGTGGTTCGTCGCGCTCGCAGGCGACTATCTGGGAACCTTCCTCGGCGGAGAGGGCTGGCGCCTGCGCTCGGTGAGCCATTTCGCCGAACGCCACGGCGTCATCGTGATCGTCGCTCTCGGCGAGTCGATCGTCGCGATCGGCATCGGCGTGGCGGCGGTGCCGGTGTCGTGGGCGGTGATCGTGGGATGCGCACTCGGCCTGATCGTGTCGGCGATGATGTGGTGGTCGTACTTCGACGTCACGTCCCTTGCCGTCGAGCAGGCCGCGCAGCGCGCGAGGGGCACGCGACTGATCAAGATCGCCCGCAACTGCTACAGCTTCCTGCACCTGCCGATGGTGATCGGCATCGTCATGATGTCGCTCGGCCTGAAGATCGTGCTGCACTACGTCGGCGACAACAGTCACTACTCGCTGTCCGACCCGCTAGAGGGTTGGCCGCTCGTGTCCCTCTACGGCGGATCGGCGCTGTACCTGCTCGCGCTGTCCGTGTTCAAGGCGTACGGAACACGGTCACACCTCCCCGTGCAGCGCGTCGCGACGGCCGCGCTACTGGTAGCGCTCGTGCCGCTGGTGTGGCACGTTCCCGCGCTCGCCTCGCTCGGGATCCTCGCCTCGGTGCTGGTGGCTCTCATCTCGTTCGAGATGGTGACGCTCGACGAGCGTCGCACCGAGGTCCGGCACGGGCGGGAGTGACCGGCAGGGGCCTCGAAGGCACATGCCGAAACGCCTGCCGGTGACCAGAAGGTCAGCGCGCGAGCCGGATCTTCGCGTCGATGCGATGGATGCGCAGGTCGTCGCGCGGAACGCGGAACCGTTCCAGCACGCGCACGGTGACGAGGGTGCGGCCGAACGCACCCGCATCGAGCAGATAGTCCGCGACCACGGTGTCGTCGCCGTCGCGGGTCCATGCGACCTCGCGGATCGCCCGCACGAGGTGGAACTGCGGCCCACGTGACAGGCTGCGCCGCAGGTGACGGCCCGACACGGCGGTCTTGAGGCCCACCTCGTAACGCACCGCGTTCGGCGCGATGGGCACCGAATTGCCGTCGTGACTCAGGAGCGCGTCGAGATAGCTGCGGGCGACCGCGATCTGCGGGTCCGGCGCCGTATCGTCGCGGGCCATGCCGTCGCGCGGCGTGCCGTGGGGTTCCGATGTGGGGGACGTCACCCGACCAGTGCAGCAGAGATCGGTCCGGAATGCACGCTTCGCGCAGGTCCGGCGCCTCCCCGATGGAACGAGCTCGTTCGCGTGCCGTACGATGGTGACATGCAGCGCGCTCTCCTTCTTGGGTGCCGCGACGGGGTCTGATCAAGACCGGCCACCCGTCGCGGGGTTCGAGCGCGCCGGTCGCCTCGGTTTCGTGGGCTCACCAGACCCGAATTTCCGAGCAACTCGCACTCGATGGAGATCACCACATGTCCCCTGCTGACGCGTTCACGTCCGGTTCTCGCACCGTCACCACGCCCGCAAAGCCCGCGCCCGCCGACCAGCCCGCGTGGAACACCCAGAAGAACTCGTCGATGCCGGCCTTCCGGTACCGCCCGTTCGCCGAGGAAGTCGAGCAGATCACGCTGCCCGACCGCACGTGGCCGGACAAGGTCATCGACCGCGCCCCGCAGTGGTGCGCCGTAGATCTGCGCGACGGCAACCAGGCACTGATCGACCCGATGAGCCCGGCGCGCAAGCGGCGCATGTTCGACCTGCTGGTCCGCATGGGCTACAAGGAGATCGAAGTCGGCTTCCCGTCCGCGAGCCAGACGGACTTCGACTTCGTGCGCGAGATCGTCGAGGACGGCGCGATTCCCGACGACGTCACGATCCAGGTGCTGACCCAGTCGCGCCCCGAGCTGATCGCGCGCACCTTCGAGGCGTGCCAGGGCGCGAAGAACGTCATCGTGCACTTCTACAACTCGACGTCCGTCCTCCAGCGTCGTGTCGTGTTCCGGGCCGACAAGGCCGCCGTGAAGAAGATCGCCACCGACGCCGCGCAGCTGGTGCTCGAGGAAGCGAAGAAGTACCCCGAGACCAACTGGCGCTGGGAATACTCCCCCGAGTCGTACACAGGCACCGAACTGTCGTACGCGAAGGACGTGTGCGACGCGGTCACCGAGATCCTGCAGCCGACGCCGGACAACCCGGTGATCCTGAACCTGCCGGCGACCGTCGAGATGGCGACGCCCAATGTGTACGCCGATTCGATCGAGTGGATGCACCGCAACCTGGCCCGCCGCGACTCGATCATCCTGTCGCTGCACCCGCACAACGACCGCGGCACCGGCGTCGCCGCCGCCGAACTGGGCTACCAGGCGGGCGCCGACCGCATCGAAGGCTGCCTGTTCGGCAACGGCGAGCGCACCGGCAATGTGTGCCTGGTGACGCTGGGCCTGAACATGTTCACGCGCGGCGTCGACCCGCAGATCGACTTCTCGAACATCGACGAGATCCGCCGCACCGTCGAGTACTGCAACCAGCTGCCGGTGGCCGAGCGTCACCCGTACGGCGGCGACCTCGTCTACACGGCGTTCTCGGGCAGCCACCAGGACGCGATCAACAAGGGCCTCGACGCGATGAAGGCCGCCGCCGACGAGCAGGATTCCGACGTCGACGACATCGTGTGGGAGGTTCCCTACCTGCCGATCGACCCGAAGGACGTCGGACGCACGTACGAGGCGGTCATCCGCGTCAACTCGCAGTCCGGCAAGGGCGGCGTCGCGTACGTCATGAAGTCCGATCACGGACTGGCACTGCCGCGTCGCCTGCAGATCGAGTTCTCGCAGTCGGTGCAGAAGGTCACCGACGGCGAAGGCGGCGAGATCTCGCCGAAGGAGATGTGGGACATCTTCTCCGAGGAGTACCTGGCCCCGGTCACGCCGCTCGAGCGCATGAAGCAGAAGGTCACCGCGGCCGAGGTCGACGGCGGCACCGACTCGATCACCGCGATCGTCAAGGTCGACGGCAAAGAGCACGAGATCTCCGGCGACGGCAACGGCCCGCTGGCGGCGTTCGTCGACGCCCTGGGCACCGTCGGGTTCGACGTGCGGGTGCTCGACTACTCCGAGCACGCGATGTCGGCAGGCGACGACGCGCAGGCCGCTGCGTACGTCGAGGCCGCGGTCACCACGGCCGAGGGCGGCACGAAGACCGTGTGGGGTGTCGGCATCGCGACGTCGATCACCACCGCGTCGCTGCGCGCGGTCGTGTCGGCGGTCAACCGCGCACACTGAGCCCCCGTCACCTTCTTCGTAGTCCCGCACCGCGGGACTACGAAGAAGGTTCGGTATGACTTCTTTCCCCTGTCTCGAATGATCCGGGGGTGGTGCCCGCCGAGCTCGGTGGCATCGATGCCACGACGTCGCGTATCTTCCCGGGGCTGTCGATGCGCCGCGTCGCCGACCTGTATCTCGGTCAGGCGAAAACCGATGCCCCCGACGCGTTCATCATCGCCGACGCCGCCCGCACCATGCCCCACACGCAGGCCTCTGCCTTTTCGCGGCCGAGATCGTCTCCCGCACGCGGGAGTTACCCATGCCAACAGCGTTGATCGTGGAGTTCGTCGCGACGCATCGCGACGAACACGGAGTCGATCCGATCTGCGCGCCCCTGCGCGGTACGGCCGTCCAGATCGCTCCGCGCCTACTGGTCGACCCGCACGGTTGCCAGCTACGGTGAGAGCCCGGTCCCGGCAGTGGTCGGAACCAACCAGCCGAGCCTCCATCGAACCCGGGGCGATTCGAACCCAAACGGCTGCCTGGTAGTAACCGTCCCTGCGAGGTTTGCATTCACTCTGGGTACTTCGCTCTCGTCTCAGCGAGGGTCCGTCGTTGCGGAGACGGCGCCATCTCCGGACCGTAGGCGCACCGGGATGCCGGCGGGATCCTGTGGCACCTCGACGGTGCTCGCCCCCGTTGCGGACACGGCGTCGACCGCGTAACTGCCCGGGCCCACGACCAATGCGACGTCACCGTAGCGGGAATCAAGGTCGACGGCGGCACGGGTGTCGGTCACCGTCAGATCGCCGAACTTGGAGTTTCCGTGGATGACGGTGCCGTAGGGGACGAAGATCTCGTAGCGGGCGACGCAGGTGGGGCTGCCGACGGCGAACCTGTCGGGGCACCGCGTGCTGATCGTCAGACCGGACGCGTCGGTGTCGATGCTCTCCTCGGGCTTGTCGCCGTCGGTGAACTCCACGGTGCGTCGGATCTCGATGTCGTCGCGGTCGGAGCCGATCACCTGTGCGCTCAGCGACGCGGTGGTGACACCGAGTTGTTTCGCGCCCGCGTCATCGAGATCGAGTGTGACGGAGGTGAACGCGCCGCTGTAGGTGTCGCTCCACTGTTCCTGACTCGTGGAACCGGCGGTGCATCCGGTGAGTACAAGCGTCGAGAGTGCCAGTGTCACGACACCGGTAGAGAGAAGGTATTTCCGAGGCAGGTTTTCAACGGCGGGCATGACGAATCTCCAGTACGAGTAGGGAGGCGGCGACCAACACAGCGCTGATGCCGAGGGAGAACAGTGGAGACGGGCCACTGAGCGACCCGTCGGTGCGGAGCACGCCCATGACGTCGACGGCCGCGACCCCGTTGAGAACGGCGTACCAGATCGCCAGATAGACCGCCTGGAATACACGTGCGTCTCGTCCGATCGACCCGATCAGCATCGCAAGGGCGGGGATCAACGCGGCACCCGCAACCCACGCAGCTACTCCGGTCGAATCCGGTGCAAGGAGCATCTTCACCAGGGGGCCCACACCGGCGACGGCCGCAATGAGCACGCCTGCACCCCACTCGGCGATGAGACGGATGCGCGGCGAGATACCGCACTCCACAAGCGGGTCGCCGCCCTGCTCGTAGCTGAGCGTGCCGAGACGCGACCACAGCAGCACGGGCAGCAACCACGCGAAGAGCAGTGCGGTGCCGACGCGGTCAGCGGGAGCCGCCAGGGCTGCGACCGTCACGATCGCGAGCGTGAGCCACCACCACCGCGACACACTTCCGAGATGGATCCGCACCTCGCCGATCAACAGGCCCACGAACGCGTGTCCACGCTCGGCCGGGGACAGTCCTCGTACGGTTCGTGAAAATGCTGGTGTAGCCGACGGTTCCGGTGTTGCGGAGGGCGGCTGGGTGGAAGTCCTCGATAGGGAAGTCTGCAGCCGTGACGGATCGAACCGAGTGAACCAGAACGACGGCATGACGGCGACGAGCGTCGATGCCGCGATCAATCCCACGCCGGCTGCGGCAAGGGCCGGGTCGAAGTCCATTCCGGACCACGTGAACTGCCCGAGCGCACCGGGTTCCGCGGTGAGGCCGATCGAGATCTCGTCGTCCATGCCGGGGTGCTGCGCGGCCAGGTCGGCCTGGAACCCCGCGGTTGTCGATGCGTAGATCAGCGGGATCCCAGCAAGGAACATCGACGGATAGACGAAGAACCACAGGATGTTTCCCGCCCCACCGCGCAAGAGCGGAATCGTCTCGAAGACAACGGCGGCTGCTGCCGCCACGGTCAGTACCGGAAGACAGAACAGGACG
This sequence comes from Rhodococcus sp. HNM0569, assembly GCF_012726205.1. Classification (GTDB taxonomy): domain Bacteria; phylum Actinomycetota; class Actinomycetes; order Mycobacteriales; family Mycobacteriaceae; genus Rhodococcus_F. The sequence goes on from NZ_JAASAE010000007.1 coordinate 75,517, forward strand.
ATCGGAAGCCAGAGCGCCGTCATGTCGAGGCTCGTGGATTCTCCGCGGAGAAGCTGCATCACGGGTGCGATCAGGGCAAGTGCGGCAGCCATCGCCGCGAGCACCATCAGGTTACTCAGATACTTGCCCAGCAGATACGTCGGCGTGCGCAACGGGGAGGCGGACAGCATTTCGCCTACGCCGGTGGAGATGTCGCGCGCGATACAGCTGCGGACGACGTAGAACCCGAACAGCGGCAACCACAGGCTGCCGATCATGGCAAGCAACATGCCGATGTACGCGCTGTCGTACAGTCCCCGGAACGATCCGACTTTGACCATCGCGTATGTGGCGGAGACAGGTGGGACGGCAACATAGCCGAGGGCGACAGCGCCGAGCACCGTCACCAGGAACGCGGGGCGCCGCGCACGATCCCGGAAATCTGCCATCGCGACGGCAGCAACCGCAGTGGTCATCGGGTCACCCCGGCAGGTGCGATCGGGGTATGGACCGCACTGACATACGCGTCTTCGAGGTCGGGTTCGACAGGACGTGCACTCGGAACCGGAGGCGTATGCGCGACCGCACGAACACGCACGCCCTGTGATGTTCGGACGGTGCGGGTGATGGTCGCTCGCTGCCGGATGTCGGCCACTGCATCGATGGGGACGACCGCTTCCCACACCAGACCGTCTGCGGAACGGAGGAGTTCCTCGGGGGTGCCGCGCCGACGCAGTTCGCCGGCGGTGAGGACCGCGATGTCGTCGGCGATGGCTTCGATGTCCGACACGATGTGGGTGGACAGGATGACGATCCGGTCGGACGACAGATCTCCCAGCAGGTTGCGGAACCGCATGCGCTCCTCAGGATCCAGCCCGACCGTCGGTTCGTCGACGACGAGAAGCTCGGGGTCGCTCAGCAGCGCCTGCGCGATCCCGACACGCTGGCGCATGCCACCGGAGAACTTGCCTACCGGACGCGATCCGGTGTCGGTGAGGTTGACGAGTTCGAGCAGTTCGTCGACTCGCTCCTTGGCAGACCGCGTGCTCAGTCCCTTGACTGCGGCGAGATACCGGAGGAACTCCCGGGCGCTGAGATTCGGGTAGACACCGAAATCCTGTGGGAGGTAGCCGAGGACACGGCGGAGCGGCTCCGGCCGGGCGGCGATGTCGGTGCCGTTCCAGGTGACCGTTCCGGAGGTCGGCCGGGTGATCGTGGAGAGAATCCGCATCAGCGACGACTTACCGGCTCCGTTGGGTCCGAGGAGTCCGAGAACTCCGGGCCCGATCCGCATACTGACGTCGGTGACGGCCTGTTTACCTCGATAGGTCTTGGTGACCTTGTTCAGCTCGAGTTGCATGACTACAGCCGACCATTCCACCGGTGGTGCGGTCACTGGGTCCACGCGGTGGATCGAAGGTGGTGCCAGCACCACCTTTCGGCTGCACTCCGCCTCATCCTGAAGCAGCGGCCGCGTCGATAGGCTCACTCGAGTGTCCTCTGTTGAACCGACCACGGTGCTCGCCGCGATCACACGACGACGCTTCCTGCTGACGGGGTGGCTGTGGCGCTCGCTCGGCTATCTGCTGACCACTGTCCCGGTGGTGTGCGCGGTGGCGCTGCCGTTCGCCGTGTTCTGCGTCCCGTGGTTGGTCCTGATCGTGTGGGCTGGCGACGGCATGTATCCGCAACCGCTCGGAAGGGTGTTGTTCCTCGGCGTTCTCGGCGTGGTGCTGGTGTTCGGGCTCGGCCCGTTGGTGGCGATACCGCTGGCGACTCTGGAACGTCTGCGGCTGCGTCTGGTGAGCAGCGATCGGGCGCTCTCGGCGCACCGCACTCCTCACGCCGCGGGTCTGTGGCCGTGGGTGCGCACCCGCTACGCCGAGGCCGCGACATGGAGGGAGCTCGGCTACGCAGTCCTGCTGCTCACCTTGGTTCCCGCGTTGTTGCTCCTGGCCGCGGTGATCGTCGGGCTCATCGTCGTGATGGTGGTCAGCCCCCTGGTGGTGGGTGACGGTAACGAGGCGGTGGCGCTCGGGTTCAGCCAGATCACCTCGGTCGATCAGGCTGTCCCCTACGCGATCGCAGGTCTGCTTCTGCTGCCGACGGTTCCGTACGTGATTGCTCTGATCGCGGGACTGCACGGCGCGCTCGCCCGGTCGTTGCTGTGCGGCGACGATCCGGACGCGCTTCGCGCTCGGCTCGTCGAGGTGTCACGGTCCCGGGCCCGACTGGTCGATGCCTTCGAGGCGGAACGCCGCAGGATCGAGCGAGACCTGCATGACGGCGCGCAGTCGTTGCTCGTCAACCTCACTCTGCAGTTGGGTATGGCCAAACTCGACCTCCCACCGGATTCCGCCGCCGCGAAGAGTGTGTCGCAGGCGCATGACCAGGCCAAGGACCTGATGGCGGAACTGCGGCAACTCATTCGGGGAATCCACCCCAGGGTGCTCACCGACCGCGGCCTACCCGACGCCCTACGTGAGCTGACCGAGGACTTCGTCGTCCCGGTCGCCGTCACCGCGGAGATCTCGCCGCGTCCGGCGCCGGACGTCGAGGTCGCAGCCTATTTCGTGGTGGTCGAGGCGCTCAACAACATCGCCAAACATGCGGATGCGACGGCAGTCGACGTGACAGCCCGGCGCGCCGGGGATCTGCTGGTCGTCGAGGTCGTGGACGACGGCTGTGGCGGCGCGGATCCGGAGCAGGGTAGCGGCCTGACGGGCCTGGCCGACCGGGTCGCTGCGGTGGACGGCAGAATGCTGCTGTCCAGCCCGCCCGGCGGGCCCACCGTTGTCCGAGTGGAGTTGCCGTGGATCGAGAACTGACCGCCGTGCGAATGGTCCTCGCCGAGGACGGCGCACTGCTGCGCGAGAGTCTCGCCGCGATGCTCGAGCGGTTCGGGTTCGAGGTCGTGGCGTCGGTACCGGATGCCGTGGCATTGGAATCGGCTGTCGCCGAGCATCGTCCGGACCTCGTCGTCACCGATGTGCGGATGCCTCCGGGGTTCACCGACGAGGGTTTGCGCGCGGCAGTGGAATTGCGGCGAGCCTACCCTGAGCTCGCCGTGGTCGCGCTGAGCCAGTACGTCGAATTGAGTTACGCCGACGAGCTTCTGGGGGCAGACGGCGGGCGCGTCGGTTATCTGCTCAAGGATCGCGTGGTCGATGTCGAGGAGTTCGTCTCCACTCTGCGCCAGGTGGTTGCCGGTGGCACAGTGATCGATCCCATGGTCGTCCAGCAATTGTTCCGGCGCCGGCGGGATCCCTTGGCACAGTTGTCGCCGCGCGAACGCGAGGTGCTCGCCTCGATCGCCGAGGGGCACTCGAATGCGGCGATCGCGGCACAGTTGTTCATCACCGAATCGGCGGTGGGCAAGCATGTCGGCAACATCTTCGACAAACTGGTGCTGCCGCCGACCGACGACACGAATCGTCGGGTGTTGGCCGTGCTCGCGTATCTACGTCGCGACGAGCTCGACTGAGACACATCCGACGCCCGAATCATCCGATGTGTCGAGCTCCGGCCTACCGCCCGGGGCTCGCCTGCGGGTGCGCAGACGAGTCGGCGATGACATCCGATCCCGGGTCCTGACCTGCGTTCGCCGGCCCGCTTCGTCAGTTCGCGGCCTGCGCCGCGTGCAACTCGTCCATGCGGGCGTCGGAGGTCGCGACGCGGTTGCCGTGGTCGAACGACCGGACGTAGACGCGCTTTCCGATCGGCTCGCCCGTGGTGAGCAGCGTGAGGATCTCGTCGTCCTCGTCGGTGCCGAGCGCGACGAACCGCTCGTGCGTGTCGTCGAGGCGGCCGACGACGATGCCAGTGCGGGCACCACTGCGGTCGTGCTTGACCGTGTAGGTCTCGATCGTCGCCCAGCCGTCGGCCCGGTCGACATTGGGCACCGCGGGCCACGCGTCGACCTCGGCCTGCAATGCGTCGCTGCGGTCGGTGCGCCACGGAGCCGGAGTCGTGGAATAGATGCCTGCGGAGTACTTGGACATCGTGCCGCCGTTGGCACCGACGAATCCGAATGCGCCGGGGCGGCTGCGGCACAGTGCGACGGTCTCGGCGATCGCGTGCATCGAGTAGTTGTTGCCCGCGCCGCCGAAGAACGGCAGGCCGCCGGTGACGGTGAGGCCGCGCGGGTCGTCCGCGGAGAGTTCGAGGCTGTCGGCGATGTTCGACACCGCGATCGGAAAGCAGCTGTACAGGTCGAGTGTCGTGAGCTGCGACGGCTGCAGGCCCGCAACCTCGAGAGCGTGTCGCGCCGCCATCACCGACGCCGGGCCCGACGACATGTCCTGCCGATCGAAGAGATCGCGTTCGCGGAGGTCGGCGTGACCGTGCAGGAAGACCCACTTCTCCTGCGGCACACCGAGTTCGCGCGCCGCCTCGACGGAGGTCACGATGACCGCCGCGCCCTGGTTCACCTGGTCGCGCGCCACGACGAACCGCGTGTACGGGTCGGTGATCGGACGGTTGCGGTCGGAGGGCGTCGTGAGTTCTTCGGCGGTGCGCTCGGTGGGTGCCGACGAGTGCGGATTGCGCGCAGCGACGCGCGTGAACGGTGCGAACAGCTCGCCCATCGACCGCGCGTACTCGGCACGGTCCACGCCCAGTCGCGCGCGTCGCGCGTTCTCGATCAGCGCGTACTGGCTCGGCATGTCGACGAGGCCGTGCTTGAACGCCGCCTCCGTCATGAGTCCTTCGATGCCGTGCCCGCGGTCCTCGAGGTCGCCGTCGACCGTCTCGTCGAAGTCCGGCTTGTCCGAGGCCGCCGCGAAATGCCGGGCCGTCGAAATCGCTTCCGAACCGAACACGACGGCGACGCGGCCGTCGCCGTGGGCAATGGCCGACGCGAGTTCGGTGACCAGATGCTGCGGTCCCTGCCCGCCGACGACCTCGAGGATCGCCCGCGCCGGCTGCGTCCCCACACGCTGCGCGACCGAGCGCGGAAAGTTGTTCGATTTGCCCAGCGGCGCCGGAAGGCCCGGGACCGAGATCTCGAACTGCCGAACACCGGCTACGGTGTCGACCGCCGACGCCACCGCGGCCGCGTCCGCACCCGTGTCGGACAGGGCCTCACGCACCGCGTGCGCGGCCAGATCGACCGACGACAGCGCCCGATAGCCAGGGTCCTCGACCCGCTCGCTGAACTGCCCGACGCCCACCACGACGGGTGTCCGGGGGTCGATATCGGATACCGAGGTCATGCCCAACTCCTCCCACGACTGCTGCTGGCGGGAGTGTAGCGGCCGACGACAACAGCAGTGATCGCGGATTTTCGCCGTTCTGCTTCGTGGGACGCACGCACGTGCCATATTCGGCACCATGGACACGTACCTCGACTCGTTCTGGGACTACCTGTGGCTGATCATCGTGATCTTCGCCTTCGTCGCCTATCTGATCGTGCTGTGGTCGATCATCACCGACCTGTTCCGCGACAAGGAGTCGTCGGGCTGGGCGAAGGCGGTGTGGGTGATCTTCCTGTTCATCCTCCCGTTGCTCACCGCCCTCGTGTATCTGATCGTCAAGGGCCGCGGCATGGCGGAGCGCGCCGAGAAGGACGCGAAACAGATTCAGGCCGCGCAGGATTCGTACATCCGGGAGGTGGCCGGCACGACACCCACCAGCGAGATCGCCAATGCCAAGGAGCTTCTCGACTCGGGCGCGATCTCGCGCGAGGAGTTCGAGTCGCTCAAGGCACACGCCTTGCGCAAGACCGCGCATCCCAGCAGCTGACGCGGCCCCGCGTCAGCGCACCCGGGCGACCGCCGTCCGGAACGCCTGCAGCACTCGCCCGACGGCGGGGATCCGATCGGATTCCGGCCGTCGGGCGAGTTCGTATATGCGTGCGGCGCGCACGCCTGCGAGCGTGCGGACGGCAACTCCCGGATTCGTCACCGAGTGCCGCGGCAGCAGCGCAACCCCGTGCGCCGCGGCGACGAGTTCCTCGATGATGCGGAAGTCGTTGATACGGTGCACGACCCGCGGCTGCACCCCGGTGGCGGCGGCCACCGACAACAGGACGTCGTCGACCGGAAACCCGCCACGCACACTGATCCAGCTCTCGTCCGCGAGCTGCTCGAGACGCACCGAGTCCTGCTGCGCAAGTGCGTGCCCGGGCGGGAGGATCAAGTCGATGGGTTCGCGCATGAGCGCCTCCGCGCGCACGCGCGCCGACGAGCTGTCCGCCGCGTACTCGTCGCGGTGGGTGAGCACGACGTCGTAGTCGGCGAGCAATTCGGGTACGGCCGACGCGGGCACGTCCTCGTCCCTCGCCTCGAGGTCCACGCCACTGCCGTCGAGGTCGGTGAGCACCGCGGGCAGCAACAGCGCCGCGCCGGAGGGGAACAACGCGGCGCGCACCCTGCCGTACGGCGAACCCCGGTACGCGGCCATCTCGGCCCCCGCACGCTCGACCGCGGCGAGCACCTCGTCGGCCCGCAGCACGAGCGCACGCCCCGCATCGGTGAGCCGAAGGCGACGTCCGTCCGGCTCGAGCAACGCGATGCCTGCTTCGCGGCCGAGCACCTTGAGCTGCTGAGACACCGCCGACGGCGTCATCTGCAGTGCCGCGGCGACGGCCGCGACGGTGCCGCGGTCGGCGAGCTCACGCAGGATGCGCAACCGCTCGACATTCATGAAGTAAAACTACACGAATGGTCCATCTATATTCGCTTGTCCTGGATCGTTCGAGCAGCCGACGATGGGCTCCATGACTGCTCGCGACCGGACGCTCGCCCTCACCGTCGTCGTGCTGTGGGGACTGAACTTCCTCGCGCTCCGCGCGGGCCTCGACCACTTCCCGCCGTTCTTCTTCGCGGCACTGCGGTTCCTCGTGATCGCGGTGCCGGTCGTGCTGTTCGTCCCGCGGCCCGACGTCCCGACGCGCTGGCTCGTCGGCTACGGCCTCGGATTCGGCGTCGGCCAGTTCGCGTTCCTGTTCTGGGCTATGGACGCCGGGATGCCGACCGGGCTCGCGTCGGTCGTGCTGCAGTCGTCGGCGCCGTTCACCGTCGTGCTGGGTGCGCTCCTGCTTCGCGAGCACCTCAGCGCCGCACAGGTGGCCGGGCTGTGCGTCGCGGTGGCCGGGATGGCGCTCATCGGCTGGGACCGCGCGCACCACGCCGCGCTCGTGCCGGTGCTCCTCACTCTCCTCGCGGGACTGTCGTGGGCGTTCGGCAACCTCGCGAACCGGCAGGCAGCGTCGTCGCAGCCGATGCGGTTGATGCTGTGGATGTGTGTCGTGCCACCGCTGCCGATGCTGGCGGTCTCGGTCGCCGTCGAGGGCCCCAGGGCGATCGGGCGTTCCGTCACGACCGCATTCGACGCGTGGCCCGCGCTGGCAGGCCTCGCGTACACCGCGGTGATCGCGACGATCGTCGGCTCGGGGCTGTGGACCGCGCTCATGAGCCGCTACCCCGCGAGTTCGGTCGCCCCGTTCTCACTGCTCGTGCCGGTCGTCGGCATCGCGGCGGCGTGGGCCGTGCTGGGCGAGCGGCCGTCGCTGCTCGCACTCGCGGGTGCCGTCGTCGTGATCGTCGGTGCGACGGCCGCCACACCACGCACACGCAGGCACATCGCACCTGCGCCGGTCGGCGCGGGGCCCGCGCTCGGCGATGTGGTGCAGGTGGGCGTCGGCTCCGGGGCTGTGCCAGACTCGCCCCGTGGGAACCAGTAGTCCAGCACGCACCCGGCACCACGTGGAACTCGGTCTGCGCGCGCGGCTCGCGCTGCGCGCCGCGGCCGCCGCGTCGTGGGCGTCGCGCACCGCGGGCCGCGGCAACGGGTCGATGATCGGCGGCCTCGTCGCCCTGCGCATCGCGCCCGACATGCTGACCCAGCTCGGCCGCGGCAGGCGAACCGCGATCGTCACGGGCACCAACGGCAAATCCACCACGACGCGGATGACCGCCGCCGCTCTCGCGACCCTCGGAGAGGTGGCGACGCAGGCCGACGGCGCCAACATGGACGCGGGCATCGTCGCCGCGCTGCAGGCGCGCATCGGTGCGCCGATCGCGGCGCTCGAGGTCGACGAACTGCACGTCCCGCACGTCGCGGACGCCGTCGAACCCGAAGTGCTCGTGCTGCTCAATCTCAGCCGCGACCAGCTCGACCGCGTCGGCGAGATCAACATGATCGAACGCAAGCTGCGTGCGTGCGTCGACGCGCATCCCGACGCCACGATCGTCGCCAACTGCGACGACGTCCTCGTGGCCTCGGCCGCCTACGACGCGAAGAATGTCGTCTGGGTCGCTGCAGGCGGCGGTTGGGCGAGCGACGCCGCGAGTTGCCCGCGCGACGGCGAACCGATCCTGTGGGACGGCGAGACGTGGCGGTGCGAGGCGGGCGATCTCGTACGGCCACAGCCGGACTGGTGGCTCGACGACGACACACTCTACGGCCCGGATGGTTTCACCGCGCCGCTGAAACTCGCGTTGCCGGGCAAGGCGAACCGCGGCAATGCCGCGCAGGCCGTCGCGGCTGCCGCCGCAATGGGCGCCGATCCGCACGGCGCGGTGGCCGCCGCGTCCACCGTGCAGGAAGTCGCAGGCCGGTACAGCACCGTCGAGGTCGGCCCGCACTCGGTGCACATGCTGCTCGCCAAGAACCCCGCCGGGTGGCAGGAAGCCCTCGCGATGATCGACCCCGACGCCGACGGCCTCGTGATCGCCGTCAACGGGCAGGTGCCCGACGGCGAAGACCTGTCGTGGCTGTGGGATGTGCGGTTCGAACACTTCGAGAACACGAAAGTCGTTGCGGCAGGCGAACGCGGCACCGACCTCGCGGTGCGGCTCACGTATGCGGGCGTCGACCACACCCTCGAAGCGGATCCGTTGAAGGCCATCGCGTCGTGCCCGCCGGGGCGCGTCGAGGTGCTCGCCAACTACACCGCCTTCCGCGACCTCAACACTGCGATCGCACGGGAGGTGCGCAATGCCTGAAGCACGCGACTCGGCGGTCCGGATCGGGCTCGTGCTGCCCGACGTCATGGGCACCTACGGCGACGGCGGCAACGCACTGGTGCTGCGGCAACGGCTGCGCATGCGCGGCTACGACACCGAGATCGTCGAGATCACTCTGAACGACCCGGTGCCGTCGTCGCTCGACCTCTACACGCTCGGCGGCGCCGAAGACTATGCGCAGCGCCTCGCGACGCGTCACCTCACGCGCTATCCGGGGCTGCAGGAAGCCGCCGCGCGGGGAGTCCCCGTGCTCGCCATCTGCGCGGCGATCCAGGTACTCGGACACTGGTACGAGACGTCGAACGGCGAACGCGTCGACGGCATCTCGTTGTTCGACGCCACGACGGCGCCGCAGGACGTCCGCGCGATCGGCGAGGTGACCACCACACCCACTCTCGACGGACTGACCCAGCCGCTCACCGGATTCGAAAACCACCGGGGCGGAACCACGCTCGGCTCCGGTGCCCGACCGCTGGCGCGTGTGCGCAGCGGCGTCGGCAACGGCGCGGGTGAGCCCGTCGAGGGCGTCGTGCAGGGCTCGGTCCTCGGCACCTACATGCACGGCCCCGTCCTCGCACGCAATCCCGAACTGGCCGACTACCTGCTGGCTCGCGCGCTCGGTGTCGACGCACTCGAACCGCTCGAGCTGCCCGAGGTGGACAAGCTGCGCAGGGAACGACTGCGCGCCTGATGATTTCGACCGGTCAACGGCAGCAGTTCGGATCGAGCACGACGCGCAGCGCGTCGAGTGCCTCGCCGCGTGCGCGATGATGGACGTTCATACCCCGGCGTTCGGATTCGACCATCCCGGCCTTGCGGAGTTGCGCCAGGTGGTGGCTGACCGTCGATTCGCCGAGACCCACCCCGATCGCGAGATCGCACGTACACACCGCGCCGTCCGTCGTGGTGAGCAGAATCGACATGAGCTTGACACGCGTCGGGTCGGCGAGCGCTTTGAGGCGCAGCGCAAGCTCGAGGGCGGCGTCGTCGCTCATGGGCGCCGCGGAGACGGGCGCACAGCAGATCGGCCCGGACACGTCGACCGCGGGGAGCGTTTTCGGCATGGTTCCGACCATACCCATCGATCTTGACTTATGCCGAAAAGGTGGCAGGCTACCGACTGTCACTAGTTCGACGTATATCGCAAAGGTTGGTTCTCATGTCACGCGCACAACTCGCCCTCAACGTCGACGACCTGGAGCACGCGGTCGCGTTCTACTCGAAGCTCTTCGCCACCCAGCCCGCGAAAATGCGACCCGGCTACGCCAACTTCGCCATCGCCGAGCCGCCACTCAAGCTCGTCCTGCTCGAGAATCCCGGCAAGGGGGGCACGCTCAACCATCTCGGCGTCGAGGTCGAGTCGAGCGACGAGGTGCACGCCGAGATCGCCCGATTGACCGACGAGGGCATGTTCACCGAGGAGGAAATCGGCACCACGTGCTGCTTCGCGACACAGGACAAGGTGTGGGTGACCGGTCCGGACGACGAGAACTGGGAGGTCTACACCGTCCTCGCCGACTCCGACACGTTCGGATCGAGCCCCCAGCACCTCGACGGCCCGCAGACCACGGCCGGCGTGTGTTGCGGCACCGCGTCGGCTGCCGACGAGTCCGCCGAGAACAGCTGCTGTTGACCGATCAGGACAGCTCCGGCGTCATCGGCTCGCCGAGCGGGCGGTTTCAAGAGCATCACGCGAGTAGAAATCTGCGAAACCGCCCGCTCGCTGTCGATGCTTGCCCACCATTCAGGCGATGCACGGAATTGCGACCCTCGTACGGGAACACCGCGACCGTTCCGCGGCCGACTTCGTAGGGATCCCTCACATATTCTCGTGGTGGGATCCGCATCAAACCGATCGAGTAATGGTGCCATCGAGGCCGGTCTCGGCTCGACTCTCGATCCAATTGGACGATCCAGTCAAAACGGATATATCAACCGGGATCAGATCTCAGTTGCGGGCGCCCGCTCGCACCCCTTCTACCGCCTTGGAAGTCGAGGGTCAAAATATGAAATTGTGGCGCACGTCACCGCCCCCGGCGTTGCGCTGGCAATAAGGTTGCATATAGCGTTTCTTCGCTTCAGTCGAATGAGCTGAACTAACGGGCAATGAACCGGGGGGTTCGATAAATACGCTGCAGCAGCGTCGCCTTAACAAGGCCAACATCTCGACGCGCATACGGTCGCCTGATCGCAGATTCAACCAGATCAAACGACACAAGCTGCCTGCCATGGCTCGCGCATTCACGACTGGAAATAGCAAGCAATCTCGAATCATATGAACAATGGGGGGAAATGTGTTCAACATCCGGCTATACGACGCGGAAACCCGGGCATACGCCGTCGATCTGCTCAAAAACGATGGCGTGATTGTCGCGCCCAGCGTGACAAATTACGGAGTGTTCTGCTCCGCAACGAGCGCTACGGCAATCGCGCGCATTTTCGAGATGAAGGAACGGACAAAATTCGGGCCTCTTACATTGGGAATCGGCGATCCCGGCGAAGCTCGAACCTATGCTGAAATTCCTCCGGAATTCTCCGATCAAACCATCTCCGAACTCCTGCTTGGGATGACGACCACCGTCTTCTTCAAGGCGCCGGCCGCGCACAAATTCCCTGAGCAGATGACAATGGGGGCTCCCACGGTCGGACTCTTCTGCCACGGAATCAGTCCGATGTTCGAGATCGGACGCGACTTCGGCCCGATCGCATTGACCTCGTCCAACATTTCAGGGACCGGTGGACCGCAAGTCACCCGCGAACAGGCAATTGACGACCTCGGTCGCCACGCCGACCTTGTCATCGACGGCGGCCCCATCGTATGGGATGACGCATCGGGTCCGTTCCAGAGCAATACAGTCGTGGACTTCTCCTTCGATCCACCACATCTGGTACGTCCGGGTCGCTTTGCGACAAGTCGTCTACAGTCTATGTTCCCAACCCTGGTCACCGATCCGAGTGCCTACAAGAACGTGCTGACCCAACGCATGGGCGAGGTGCAGCTGTGATGGTGCTGCAACTCCTGCCACACGCTATGCGGGCGATGTGATGGAGGCACGGATTCTGCTCGTTGGTATGGGTGCCGACATCGGTTCTAATCTCCTATATCTGTCGGCCACCGCGGGTGCCGATCACCCGATCACTGATGTCCTCACCAATCCCATCGACACCGATGACGGCCGAACACTCGTCGGAAACTCACTGCAGGAACTGGTTGCGCGCCTCGTACTCTCCAATCCACAGCTGATCGGCCGAGTCGTTACCGACCCGAGTAAATCGACGATCCAGATCGACAGCGCGATTTTCCGGATCCACTTTCAAGCTTTCGAGGACGACCTGGAGCAGCTCGGTCACTTCGATCTCGCGATTCTTGCGACCAGCCGCCGACACGTCCGGTCACAAGAACACCTCGCAAGACTCGAGGCAATCGCCGACATCGTGGTGGGCGTTGCCGAGAACGCGAACCTTCCAGCCTTGTATCCATCCTTGCTCACCGCAGACCCAAAGCACTTCCAGCTCGCCCGTGCAACCACCGAGCGCCTACCGACAGGCAGCTACGCGATGGGAAGCTGCCAATGCGTGGGCTGGACGACCGGGCTGCGAGTCCTCGCAGACTACTGCTCATCACGCGGGATGCCGGTCACCGACGTCTTGGTGCACAGCGAGGTCGACATCGTGCATCCCGACACAGCGTCATCGAGCTTCGGCACCAAACGAGTCGGCTCGCGTACCGAGGACGCTCGTGACAACTTGCGGCCCGGCACCTCGCAAGTGGCGGACTCGATGGGGCGATTCGCTCCCGCAACGTCGTACAACGCCGTCTCCCTTCGTGTGTTGACCCAGCCCCCGGGCTACCAGGTACAGCGGTTCTTCGTCCGTCACCCCGACGTCGATCGGGCAGGTATCGAACAGGCCGCTCGTGCACTGGCCGACCGGGAACCGGCGCTATTGCACGTTTCTGACTCGCCGATCGGATCACGAGCCTATTCGTCGCTGCACACCTCGACAGTGCTAGTGGCGACAAAACACCATATGCGCGTACAGCAACTCGGCGACATCAGCGAAGTCGTGCTACAGGGGTTTGTGCACAACACACGCGGATACTGCGCAGCCATTCTCGATGCTATCGACCGAGTGCTCGGCGGTGACAACGTCACTGTAATCGATTCACATCTCAACGGGGGATCATGACTATTCAGATCGAACCGCTCTTCGAAGAGCGATTTCGCGGGCTCGTAGTAATCGCACCGGAAGTTCCGCTGGTCGGCGCCGTCGTCAGCTCGGTCGAGGAATCGATCGGGAACAACAATTGTGTCCTGTTCACTTCACGCCTTGACTTCGCCCTCGTCAACCGAATTCTGGATTCCCAGTCCATCGGCGCAGTGATCGTGCACGAAGAGGACTTCGCCGATCACGCCCGGAAGATGCTGCACGAAGCCGGCATCGGGCTCGTTGTACACGCCGATGCCGAAGCAATCGGCAATGGCGCGGGCCGGTGCCTCATCGACTCCAGCGGTTTGACCGTTGTCGAAGATGGTGTACCGATCAGTGCTATCTGCTCCGTGATGAATGATCGAAATCTGCAATCGTATCAGCGGTACGGAATCACATCACTCGGATACTTCAGGTTCAAATTCTGCCTGTTTCAGCTGTTCAGTGAGGAAAGTTCCGCCTACAACAACCCAGCACGGATCGAGGAATTCCTCCTCGAACGCCTGGTCGCTGTCGGTCAGCAGCATTGGACATCGATTCGGTGCGTACTCTCGGATCCGACCACCGCCGAACTGGCCGAGATGGGTGTTGACGTTTCGTCGGAGACAAATCCTGACATGGGCTTGCGAGGCCCGCGGGTCATGGACCGGTGGGTTTCGGAACTGAACGCCATCCGACGGTTCCAAGAGCAGAGCGATCTCGAAGTCGAAATCTGTGCACCTTTCGTGTCGACCGTTGAAGAATACCGGGATTTCGTTGCGCTGGTCGACGAGGCAGGAATTGATCTGGAACAGGTGGGTCTCGGCTTCACGTTGGAGGTTCCGGCGATCGCTGACTGCCTTGACGGGCTGTTCGGCAGTTCCCGAGTCGATTTCCTGGGTATCGGCACATCGGACCTCTTCGCTTTGTACAACGGGGTGGATCGCAACAACTCCGCGCTGAAGGTGACCCCCAACAGCCCGGCCAACATCAGACTGCTTCGACGGATTGTCGACCAGGCCGCGATTCACCGAGTCCGTATGTTCGTCTGCGGAGATGTCCGCCGTGACGAGACTCTGATGACTGAGCTGATCCAGGCCGGTGTCACCGAGCTGATCTCCTCTGCCCGTGCGGAGGAACTCATGTCTGTGACCCGCCTGTCTGCATCCAAAGCTCCGAACTGGAACTGACCTATTGATAGATGAATGAAGGAGTTGTTGGGTGAGTAAAACTATTGATGTCCGAATCGGGTCGGATTCGGGACGGTTTGTCATGGAGGGGGTACATCTCAGTGGTGCTCTTGGCGCGGGTGGAGACGATGTTTCCCCTCGCTTGACCTGGTCTGCTCCCCATGGTGTAGACGTTGCCTCCTATGCGGTAACTGTGTACGACCCTGATGCTCCGACCGGTTCGGGGTTCTGGCACTGGGGAATCTTCGATGTTCCTGCCGATTGCACGGAGCTGGCGCAGAACGCCGGAGCCACCGGGTCGAGTGCGAAGCCTGCCGGGGCCAAGGAGGTCCGCAACGATGCGGGATTCCTGGGCTATGTCGGTGCCGCGCCTCCGCCCGGACACGGTCCTCACCGGTACTACTTTCGCGTGCATGCTCTCGATGTGCCTGCGCTCGAACTGTCGGCGGATGCCAGTCCCGCGTTTCTCGGCTTCAGCATCTGGCTGCACGAAGTGGCGCGGGGCGAGTCGATGGTGACCTACGAGGCCACCGCGTGAACGCCGACCTCTCGATAGGGCGCACCGTTGCGCCCGTTCCGACGTCGGTCAGGCCCGTCGCGGGCTTTTGCGTGCTCCTCGCTGTCGCAGCCACGCTCGCTACTGGTCAACTGTTCGGCTACCTTGCGTTTCTTCCTCAGCTGAAGGAGCGTTTCGGCGACGAAGCCGGACTCGGAATGCCGCTGTTCGCAGGCGGATATGCGCTGGGGATGATCGTGTTGGGCTCGCTGGCGGGAAGACTGGGCGCCCGCCAGGTACTCGTCGCAAGTTTGGCCCTCGGTGGTCTACTCAGTATCGTCACCGCCTGCGCGCCAGATATCTCGCTCCTCTTGGGACTGCGATTTGCCGAGGGTCTGGTATTGGGCGGCTTCCCGCCGGCAGCATTCGTGGCCTCGGTCCAGCGGGTCCCCAAGGAGAAGATCCTATTCGCTAACTCGGCCATGGCATTCGGGCTGCTCGGTTCGGCCGGCGTCGCCGGTCTGGCCTCCCACGGCCTCGCCTCAACTGTCGGATGGCGTACCGGCGTTGTGGTCTACGGCGCGTTGCTGTTGGGCGCGGCTGGGATCGGCTTCCTTCAGTCCGGGATCGCGGCTGGACAACGGGGCCCTGTCCATCCATATCGACTCGTCGCAATTGAGCTGACCGGTTCGGAAGTGGCATTCAGCGCAGGATGCGGTGCCTTGACCATGGCGACGTTCGTCACCGCGAACGGACTCGCTCAGCAGAGCCCGCACTCGATAGCGTCACTGGTGGTCGTGTTGACGATTGTTCTCACCTTGCTTGCACTGGCGAAACACATCGTTCGGCGCCCGGCCGACCTTCGCAGAACGTTAGGCTTGGTGCTCACGCTCAGCGGTGCCGTAGTGGTGCTGTTCGCTGATAGTCACGTGCTCGCTGCACTCTCGCTGGCGACGATCGGAGCGACCCTGACAGTTCCTGCGTCGATCCAGCAGGTTGTCGTCGGCGCACGAAGGGCGGTTCCGGTAGCCGTGGCTGTCTTCACCTGTTCGCTTTTCGTCGGCGGTGCTCTGGCCGGCTTGGTCGTCACCGGCCTGGTCGACTTCGAAATTTCCACATTGGCCCTACTGCTCGTGTTCGGGCTGGCTTGTGCTGAAATCGCGGCGCTGATTCGTCGAAGCAGAACCGAGCGGGCCACGAGAGGAACCATCTGAGATGACCGACTACGAGCAGCGGGCACCTGGATGTTTCATCGATGGCAAACGGGTCCATGGGACTGGTCCGGGCGTCGTCGTCCGCAGTCCCTGGAGCGGTGAGGATCTACTCACTCTGTCCAGTGCGAGCCGTGAGGATGTCTCCCAGGCTGTGGCGGTGGCACAAACTGTCTTCACAGCGTGGCAGGCGACGACCGCGGGTGAGCGCGCCGAGCACCTGATGAACTTCGCCGCACTGCTCGATGAGCATGCGGACGAACTGGCGGAGCTACAGGTTCGCGAGAACGGCAAACTTCTCAAAGAGATGGCCGGTCAGGCAAAGCTATTCGGCGATCACCTGCGCTATTACGCCAGCTTGCTCCGTATGCCATGCGGATACGTTGTTGAGCCGCCTATCGGTGGAATGCGAGTCCACACCGAGCGGGTACCGCTCGGCGTGGTCGCTGCGATCACACCCTGGAACTCACCGTTGAATCTGCTGCTCTGGAAGCTCGGGCCCGCGCTCGCAGTCGGCAACGTGGTCGTGATCAAGCCGTCCGAGATCACACCCCTGTCGACTCTGCGACTCGCTGAACTGGCCACGCAGGCCGGTCTGCCGCCGGGCGTCGTCAATGTGGTGACCGGCGCCGCCGGGCCTGGCCAGTATCTGGTCGAGAACCGTGCGGTGGCCAAGGTGGCATTCACTGGATCGTCGGCTGCGGGCGAGCAGATCGCGCGCGCGGCCGCGATCGGGCTTCGGCGCGTATCACTGGAACTCGGCGGAAAGAGTGCCAACGTGGTCTTCGCCGACGCCGACCACGAGCAAGCAATCCGCGGCACATTGGCCGGAATATTCGGTGCATCAGGTCAGACCTGCATGGCGGGCTCGCGAATACTTGTAGAGTCTCGTGCCCTTCCCGTCTTTCTCGAACGACTCGTCGAGACCGCAGACAGGATGCGCGTGGGCGATCCGTTCGACGACACCACTGATATGGGACCGATCGCCAGTGCAGCGCAGCTGAGCAAGATCGAGACGATGGTCGACGCCGCAGTGGCAGCAGGAGCGACGTTGCGAGCGGGAGGATGTCGCGCACAGGTCGAGCAGTTCCCGAACGGTTTGTACTACCGTCCGACAGTGTTGTCGGACGTAACACCCGACATGCCGATCTTCCAGGAGGAGGTATTCGGACCTGTAGCGTGTGTCATGCCCTTCGATGACGAGGACGAGGCTATCTCGCTCGCGAACGACACCCGCTTTGGTCTTGCTGCGGGAGTCTGGACCTCGGATCGTGCTCGCTCGGACCGCATGGCGAGCCAACTCCGGGCGGGGACGGTGTGGGTGAACAACTACCGTAAAGTCGCCTACAACGTGCCATTCGGCGGCATCGGAATGAGCGGGGTCGGTCGGGAGAACGGCTATCAATGCCTCGACTCCTACACCGAGACCAAATCGGTCTGGGTCGACCAAGGACTCGGTATCCGCGACCCGTTCAACCCCCGAGCACGATAACGATAAGGTTCTTCAGCAGATGATCAGCAGTAGAATTCGCACGATCCAGCCGTCAGCGACCCTAACCGTCGACGCCCGTGCAAAAGCCATGCGCGAAGCGGGCATCGATGTCGTCAGCTTCGCAGCCGGAGAACCAGACTTCGACACACCCACAAACGTCGTCGAGGCCGCAATTCGTGCAGCGTCTGAGAGCCGGATACAGAAGTACAGCCCCGCTGCTGGCCTGCCGGAGCTGCGGTCCGCGGTGGCCGCCGACAGCAACGCCACTGTGGGCAACCATTTGATCGGCGCAGACAACGTGCTCATCGCGAACGGTGCGAAGCAGGCGATCTTCTCCGCCCTCGCGGGCATAGTAGAGACCGGCGATGAGGTCCTCCTGCCAGCGCCGTATTGGACCACCTACCCAGAGCTGATCGGGTTCTTCGGCGGGTCCGCCGTACCGGTCAGTTCGAGCGCGACGCCCGGCAACCTGCCATCTGTAGCCGACCTCGAAGGCGTTGTCACCGACCGGACAAAGGCAATCGTGTGGTGTTCGCCGTCCAACCCGTCCGGTGCGGTCGCTGATGCCGAGCACACGCGTGAGGTGTTCGATTGGGCTAAAGAGCGTGAAATGTGGATCCTGTCCGACGAGATCTATCGGAAGCTCTACTACGGGACTGGCACGATCCCGACGATGCGTGCTCTCGGCTGCCCTGGCTATTCGAGGCTAGTTGTCGTGGACGGCGTATCGAAAACCTATTCGATGACTGGCTGGCGAGTGGGTTGGCTGCTCGCTGACGAAGAATTCATCCGAGGTGCTGCGCGTCTGCAAAGCCACATGGCCTCGAATGTCAGCAATGTGGCCCAGGCGGCGGCAACCGCAGCTCTCCAAGGCCCGCAAGACGCCGCGAAGGACATGCTGGAGTCGTTCCGGCATCGACGTGCCCTGATAACGGAAGTCCTGCAGTCGATTCCCGGAATCCGCCTTACCGAGCCCGACGGCGCATTCTATGTGTTCCCCGATGTGCGTGATGCAGCCCAACGGTGTGGTGCAGCTTCCACCCAGGACCTCGCGATGCGCCTAGTGGATGAGGCGCGGGTCGCGGTCGTTCCAGGCGAGGCCTTCGGATTCTCCGGTCATCTTCGCTTGAGCTATGCCCTAGCTGACAACCAACTCGACGCGGGGTTGCGTCGGATCGTCAAAGCGCTGACATGACAGCTTGCAAGCGGAGCGAAGGTAGCTTGTGTCCTAACCACGCCATTTCGTGTGTGTTGGTTCCTGGTCACGCGTGAGCGCACTGCCCGGTCCGGCGTTGAGACACATGAGCAGCTACTACCGACTCCGCACATCAACAGCGCTGATCGGCTTCGTCGCGATCAGGTTCTCGGTAAGGACGTAGGACAATTCGGCTCGCCGAGCGGGCGGTTTCAAGAGCATCACGCGAGTAGAAATCTGCGAAACCGCCCGCTCGCCGTCGATGCTGATGGTCCGACGCGCGCCGGGGCGAGAGTCATACCCTCTCCACGACCACCTTGCCCACCATCGAGCCGGTCTCGACCATCGCGTGTGCTTCGCGGATCGTGTCGGCGTTCAACGGCGACAGTGTCTCGGTGATGTTGGTGCGCAACACTCCTCGATCGACGAGGTCGGCCGCTCGGCTCAACAGCGCATGCTGGGTCGCGCCCTCGGGCGCGTACAGCGGTTCGGTGAACATGTACTCCCACATCCAGGTCTGGCTCTTGCGTTTGAAAGGCGTCATGTCGAGGCCCGACGCGTCGTCGATCGCGACGACCGCGCCACGCACCTTCAGGTGCTCCGCGTAGGTCTCGATGTTGCCCGCGGAGTGGTTCGAGAACACGTAGTCGAGGCCGTCCGGCGCGACGCGCGTCAGCTCGTCGCCGAGCCCGCGGTGGTCGATCACGCGATGCGCCCCCATGTCGTCGGCGAGGGTGCGGGACGCATCCCGCGACGCGGTCGCGATCACGGTGAGCCCGGTCAGCTGGCGGGCGAGCTGAATCATCATCGTGCCGGTGCCCCCGCCACCGCCCATCACGAGCAGCGTTCCCGTATCCGTCGACGTGACCCGCAGCCTCTCGAACAGCGCCTCCCACGCGGTGATCGTGGTGAGCGGCATCGCGGCGGCCTCGGCGAAGGTGAGCGAACTCGGTTTACGACCGACGATGCGCTCGTCGACTACCTGCCGGTCGGCGTTGCTGCCCGGCCGCGCAATCGAACCCGCGTACCACACCTCGTCGCCGACGGAGAACGACCGGACGTCCTGGCCGGCCTCGACGACGATCCCGGCGGCGTCGTAGCCGAGCACGAGCGGCCCGTCGGCCGCGTCGAAACCGGTGCGACGCTTGGTGTCGACCGGATTGACCGACACCGCACGCACCTCGACGAGCAGATCGTGCGGCCCGAGAGGCGCGAGCGGCAGATCGATCTCCCGGAACGAGTCCGGGGCGTCCACCGGACCGGGAGTGAGGGCGGCGACGGCGCGGGTCGAAGCGGTGCTCATGAGTCGACCGTACGCAGCGCACCCGGGCGTCCGCGCGCAATCGCAGTCTCAACCGCGTTCCTGCGCCGCGATCGCCGGACCCATCCAGCGGGTCAGATATGCGCGCATGCCGGCGTCGTCGCGGGCCGGTGATCCGGGCGAGACGAAGAAGGACTGCATCGTGCGCAGCACGAACTCGACCAGATCACGCAGCGACTCCTCGTCGTAGCCGTGCTGTGCCCAGTCGACGTCGAAACGCCGGATCATGGTGACACCGAACTCGCGGGCCTCGGCGGACGTGAGGCTGTCGGTGTGCGGATCGGGGCCCGACAGCAACAATCCGAGATGCGGTGTGCGGCGCACCTCGTCGAGCGTGAAGATCACGGCCTCGGTCATCGCCTCGACGGGATCGGTGAGCCCGTGCACGTGCCGCGCGAGCCGGTCGAGGAAGGCATCGACGGACGCGATGCCCGCGGCGCGCATCAGGGCATCGGCGCTCGGGAAGTATCGATAGACCGTCTGGCGGATGACACCGAGCGATTCGGCGACGTCGGCGATGCCGATCTGCGAACCGGTGCGCGAGATGAGGTCGACCGCGGTGGCGACGATGCGCCGCGACGCCTCGGCGTCGTCGGCAGGCGGGCTCCCGCCCCATCCCCGTCTGCGTGCCACTTTCCGCTTTCCTCGACCGGATTTCGCGCTGCTCACTCGATTCGCGCTGGACCAGCGCCGACGCTATCACAGCGATAGGTCACATCTGGCCCGCGATCAACGCGCCCAGGTACACGCAGTATGCGAGGAAGAACACGGTGCCCTCGCCGCGCGCGATGCGACGGCCGGTGAGGAAGGCGGGGACACAGACCAGCGCCGCCGCGACCATGATCGGCAGGTGCACGCGCACCACGTCGTCGGGGATCTCGACACCGTCGCGCGCCACGACGAGCGTGATGCCCAGGATCGCGACGATGTTGTAGATGCTCGAGCCGAGGAGGTTGCCGACGGCGATGTCGCGGTCGCCGCGCAGCGTCGAGACGAGCGTCGTCACCAACTCGGGGGCGGACGTGCCGATGGCGACGACCGTGAGGCCGATGACGGCGTCGGACACCTCGAACGCGCGCGCGAGGTCCGTGGCACCCGCGACGAGCATGTCGGCGCCGACCACGACGAACGCGAGGCCGATCACGAGCAGCACCCCGTCGACCGCGGTGCGGCGGTGTGGCGCGAACTCGCCCGCGTATTCCGCGCGCACGGCAGCCGATTCGCTGCGTCCGGTGCGCACGAGCAGCGCCGTGTAGACGACGGCGACGACCAGCAGCACGACGCCTTCGGCCGCACCGAGCACGCCGTCGAGGCTCAGCGCCCACAACAGCACTGCCGCGACGGCCATCACCGGGAGGTCGAGACGCAGTGTGCGCGTGTCGAACACGATCGCGCGCACCGCGGCGCTGCCGCCCAGGATCAGCAGGATGTTGACGATGTTGGTGCCCACGATGTTGCCGACCGCGAGCCCGCCGTGCCCCGAGAGGGCCGAGTCGACGCCGACCGCGAGTTCGGGCGCACTGGTGCCGAGCGACACGATCGTAAGGCCGATCAGCATCGGGCTCACTCCGAGGGCCGCCGCGAGCCGCGACCCGCTGCGTGTGAGCACCTCGGCGCCACCGACCAGCGTGACGAGACCGAGCACGACGGCGACCACGGACGGCACGAGACGACGCTAACGCCCGGGGCACCCCCGCGCAGCGCATCCGGCGCCGCGAGTCGGTCAGGCGGGCAGGACGTCCGACGCGTCGGCCTGCCCGCGGCCGGCGACTGCACGCGGCATCCCGGGGATCGCGAGCGACGCCACGAACACGACGACCGCGAGGACCGCGCACACCGCGTACGCGAGGACGAACCCGTTGCCGCCCGCGTGCGCCGCGAGTGTGGAGGCGACCACGGCGCTGCACAGTGTCGTGCCCATCGTGCGCAGCAGGACGTTGACGCCGTTCGCGGCGGCCATCTGTGTCTGCGGCACGACCGGAATGAGCAGCAACGGCAGCGTGCTGTAGGCGAGCGCGGTGCCGATCGCGGTGACTGCGAGGGCGGCGACGACACCTGCGAGCGGCTTGTCGGTGATCATGTGGATGCCGTATCCGACGACGAGCCCGACCGCGCCGGTCAGCATCGTCGCCTTCGGACCCCACCTCTCGGAGATGCGCGCACCGACTTGCGAGAACACGATCATCGCGATGCTGAGCGGCAACTGGCACAGCGCGGCCGCGAGGATCGAGAGCCCGTAGCCGGGGCCGTCTGCGGTGGTGGGCGCCTGCAGCATCTGGGTGGTGACGAGCGCATTGCCGTAGAAGGCGAACCCGACGAACAGCGCGACGAGGTGAGGCAGCAACACGGCCCGGCGCACCGACGCGCGCAGGTCGACGAGCGCGTCGCGTGTGCGCAACTGCTGGATGCCCCACACCACGAACAGCAGCAGTGACGACGCGAGCATCGACAGCACCGCGGGGCTCGTCCACCCCCACGTGCTGCCCTGGGTGACGGGCACGAGCAGCGCGACGAGCGCGGCCGACAGCCCGACGGCGCCGACGCCGTCGAACCGGCCGCCGGTGCGAATCGGCGATTCGGCGATGCACACACCCGTCGCGACCGCGAGCAGGACGCCCAGCGCACTCGTGATCCAGAAGACCATGTGCCAGTTGGCGTATTCGACGACGACGGCCGCGAACGGGACGCCGAACGCGGTGCCGACACCGAGCGTGGAACTGAGCGTCGCGATGGCGCGATTGACCTTCGCGGCCGGCAGTTCGTCGCGCAGGATCGAGATGCCGATGGGGATCACGGCGGCACCTGCACCCTGCAGCGCACGGGCGGCGATGAGGACGCCGATGTCGGCGGAGAGCGCACATGCCAGCGAACCGCAGGTCATCGCGACGAAGGCGACGAGCAGCATGCGCTTCTTGCCGTACATGTCGGCGAGCCTGCCGAAGATGGGCGTGACGACCGCACCGACGAGGAGCGTGGTGGTGATGAGCCACGACGCGGCGGTGACGGTCGAGCCGGTGAGCGCGGGCATGCTCGGCAGGAGCGGAACCATGACCGTCTGCATGACGGCCTGGAAGATCCCGCCGACGGCGAGGATGGGGAACACGAAGCGTGACGCGGCGCGCGCGGGTGCCTCTCGGCGTTCCGGCGCGAGCGTCATCTTCTCCCCTGCGGACGAATCGGACATGGTTGGTAAACAGACGTTCACCAACCATAGGTGAACGCGTGTTCACCTCGCAAACCGACGCGGGGTTCAGCCGTCGAGCAACTGCTGCAGCACAGGCGCGTAACGCGCGACGACCTCCTCCGGGGTGCCCGTCGCGTACTCGCGCAGCATGCGACGGCGCATCACCGCGAGACCCGTCATCATCGACATCGCCAGCTCGGCCCGGAGCCGCGCATCGGGCCCCGGCAGCCGCTCGGCCAGCGCGTCGATCATCTGCGCCGAGTAGTTGGCGCGCAGCTTGCTGCTGCTCTCCTCACTGCCACCGCTCATGAACAGGATGCTCATCGACAACGGCTGGTGCGGTTCCTTGGGCCGGGCGAACAACGTCACCATGTGCTCGCCCAGCCGCTCCAGGGGCGCCTCGAACACGCGCTCGGCGGCCACCGTGAAGTCGACGAGCTGGTCGAACAGCTGCTCCTTCGACCCGAAGTACTTGATGATGAGCGGTGCGCTGACGCCCGCCTCCTCGGCGATCTCCTTGAGGGTGATCTCCGCGTAGGGGCGCGAACCGAACGCGCGGCCCGCGGCGTCGAGGATCAACGCCCGCGTCTGTTCGCGGGTGCGCTTGCCACCCTCGACGGTCACAGCGCGCGCCGTCCCGCGAGGGCGCGGCCGAGCGTGAGTTCGTCGGCGAACTCGATGTCGCCGCCCATCGGCAGACCGGACGCGAGGCGCGTGACCTTCAGCCCCGGGAAATCGCGGAGCATGCGCGACAGGTAGGTCGCGGTGGCCTCACCGACGGTGTTCGGATCGGTCGCGATGATGACCTCCGCGACGTCGACGCCGTCCTCCTGGTTGCCGATCCGGGTGAGCAGCTCACGGATACGCAGTTGATCCGGCCCGACGCCCGCGAGCGGGTCGAGCGCACCCCCGAGCACGTGGTAGAGCCCCTTGAACTCGCGGGTGCGCTCGACCGCCTGCACGTCCTTGGGTTCCTCGACGACGCACACGAGGGTGCGGTCGCGGCGCGGATCGGCGCAGATGCGGCACTCGCGTTCGGCCGCGACCGTGCCGCACACGACGCAGAACTGCACGCCGTCACGCACCTTCTGCAGTGCGCCCAGCAGCCGATCGATCTCGGGCGGCTCGACGCCGAGCAGATGGAACGCGATGCGCTGCGCGCTCTTGGGCCCCACGCCCGGGAGCTTGCCGAGCTCGTCGATCAGATCCTGGACCGGACCCTCGTACACCGTGCGCCTCTAGAACCCGGGCAGACCCGGGATGCCGCCGCCCATGCCGCCTGCGAGCGGACCGAGCTTGTCGGCGGCCACCGACTGCGCCTTGGACGACGCGTCGGCGATCGCGCCGACCACGAGATCCTGCAGCGTCTCGACGTCCTCGGGATCGACGACCTTGGGATCGATCGTGACGCCCACGACCTCGCCGGTGCCCTTGACGGTGGCCGTCACCAGGCCGCCGCCGGCCTGGCCGGAGACCTCGGTCGCGGCGATCTCCTGCTGCGCGCTCATCAGCTGCTGCTGCATCTGCTGCGCCTGCGCGAGGAGCTGCGACATGTCGGGCTGTCCACCAGGTTGCATGAAGATCCTTTCGTCCACGTGTGTCACCAGGGTAGTCGCGTGGGCGTCGCCCACTCGATCAGCGGTTGCGCGTCAGCTGAGCTCTCGCTGCAGGTTGGCGAGCACGCTGCCCTGGATCTTCTTGAGCCCGATCGGCGCGAACAGCCCCTCGAAGAAGCCGCCGATGCCGCCCGCGCCGTTCCACGTGGTGGTGACGGTGACGACCGAGCCGCTGCCACGCGGCGCGACGCGGTACTTCGTGACCATCGACGAGTTGCGGTCGGTCTCGGTGATCGTGTCGCTCGACACCGTCACGTCGGCGAGCACATTGCGCGAACGCTTCTCGGTCGCCTTGAGGACCCACTCGACGACCGTGCCGTTACCCTGCCCGCCTTCGACCACCTTGTAGCCGAGGTACTGGTCCGGCAGGATCCGGGGGCGAACGGTCTCGTAGTCGGCGAGAGCCTCGAGCACACGCTCGGGTGCCGCGTCGAAGTCGAGGGAATTGCTGGCGCTGACCTGTCCCACAGGCGGACGTCCTCTCGGTTGCACGGAGTTCCGGTTCCCGGAATCTGCGCGGCCGCCGTCCGGCGACCGCCACCCGCCATCTTGCCTGTTCCCGCACACGCGGACGAACACGCGCGCGCCGTGTGAACTGCATCACGACCCGGACGAGGATACGCCTCCTCGTCATGTAAGCAGAACTCCACGACGACACGTCGAGCGGGGGATATCGCTCGCCCGAACCGGCGGCGAGGGCTAGCGTCAGCATCGTGGCATCCTCCGGATTGATCGACATCCTGCTCGACGTCGTCCGCCCCGCGCACGACCGTCGTCGCGGACGTCTCGTGGGTGCGCATGCGCACCGCGCGGGCGTCGACCGGCTCCTCGCGTCGTACCGTGCGATTCCCACCGACGCGACCGTGCGGCTCGCGAAGAAGACGTCCAATCTGTTCCGCGCCCGCGCGGGCACCAGCGCCCCCGGCCTCGACGTGTCCGGGCTCACCGGGGTCGTGTCGGTCGACCCGGTCGCCCGCACCGCCGACGTCCAGGGCATGTGCACGTTCGAAGAACTCGTCGACGCCACCCTCCCGTTCGGCCTCGCGCCGCTCGTCGTGCCGCAGCTCAAGACCATCACGCTGGGCGGCGCGGTCACCGGCCTCGGTATCGAGTCCACGTCCTTCCGCAACGGCCTGCCGCACGAGTCGGTGCTCGAGATCGACGTGCTCACCGGCGACGGCGAGATCCTCACCGCACGCCCGGACGGCGAGAACGCCGATCTGTTCTGGGGCTTCCCCAATTCCTACGGGACGCTCGGATATTCGGTCCGGTTGCGCATCCAGCTCGAACGCGTCGAGCCGTACGTCGCGCTGCGGCACGTGCGATTCACGTCGCTCGAGGACCTGCAGTCCACGATGGACCGCATCGTGACCGACAAGGAGTACGACGGCGAGCGCGTCGACTACCTCGACGGCGTCGTCTTCACCGCCGACGAGTGCTATCTCACGCTCGGGCGGCAGACGTCCGAGCCGGGTCCGGTGAGCGACTACACCGGCCGCGACATCTACTACCGTTCACTCCAGCACGAGTCGGTCAACCATCCGAAGACCGACCGCCTCACGATCCGCGACTACCTGTGGCGCTGGGACACCGATTGGTTCTGGTGCTCGCGCGCGTTCGGCGCCCAGAACCCGAAGGTACGACGGTTCTGGCCGAAGAAGCTGCTGCGCAGCAGCTTCTACTGGAAGCTCATCGCGATCGACCACCGGTACGACGTCGCCGACCGACTAGAAGCGTGCAAGGGCAATCCCCCGCGCGAACGCGTCGTCCAGGACGTCGAGGTGCCCCTCGAGCGCACCGCCGATTTCGTGCACTGGTTCCTGCGCGAGATCCCCATCGAACCGCTGTGGCTGTGCCCGCTGCGACTTCGCGAACCCGCTCCCGCGGGTGCGTCGGCACAACGGCCCTGGCCCCTGTACCCGCTCGAACCGAAGCGCACGTACGTCAATGTCGGTTTCTGGTCGTCGGTTCCGATCACCCCGGGCGCATCCGAAGGCGCCGCGAACCGGTTGATCGAGGACACCGTCGCCGGCTTCGACGGACACAAGTCGCTCTACTCCGACGCGTACTACTCGCGCGAAGACTTCGAACGCCTCTACTACGGAGGCGATCGATATTCGGAACTGAAGAACCGATACGACCCCGAATCCCGATTACTGGACCTCTTCTCGAAGGCGGTACAACGGCGATGAGCATCATCGACAAATCGCGCAAAGACTCCAAAGACTCCAAGCTGGCGCTCGCCGAGATCCTCGATCTCCTGTCCGACGGCCAGGTTCCGATGCGCTTCACCGCATACGACGGCAGTGCGACCGGCCCCGAGGACTCGCAGTACGGACTGCACCTCAACTCCGAGCGCGGCACCACCTATCTCGCCACCGCGCCGGGCGATCTCGGCATGGCCCGCGCCTACATCTCGGGCGACCTCGAGGCGCGCGGCGTCCACCCGGGCGACCCGTACGAGATGCTGAAGCTGATGGCGACGATGAACCTGCACCGCCCGTCGGCGCGTGCCCTCGCCGCCATCACCCGGTCGCTCGGCTGGGAACTGCTGCGCCCCATCGCTCCCCCGCCGCAGGAGCACCTGCCGCGCTGGCGGCGCGTCGCGGAAGGGTTGCGGCACTCCAAGACTCGCGACGCCGAGGCGATCCACCACCACTACGACGTGTCGAACACCTTCTACGAGTACGTGCTCGGCCCGTCGATGACGTACACGTGTGCGTGCTATCCGGACGCCGACGCGAGCCTCGAGACCGCCCAGGACAACAAGTACCGCCTGGTGTTCGACAAGCTCGGCCTGCAGGAAGGCGACCGGCTTCTCGACATCGGTTGCGGCTGGGGCGGCATGGTGCGCTACGCCGCGCGCCGCGGAGTCAAGGTCATCGGTGCCACGCTCTCCCGGGAACAGGCCGAATGGGCGCAGAAAGCCATCGCCGAGGAGGGCCTGGGCGAGCTCGCCGAAGTCCGCTACAGCGACTACCGCGACATCCCCGAGACCGGCTTCGACGCGATCTCGTCCATCGGCCTCACCGAGCACATCGGTGTGCAGAACTACCCGTCGTACTTCTCGTTCCTCGAGAGCAAGCTGCGCAGCGGCGGGCGGCTGCTGAACCACTGCATCACGCGCCCCGGCAACAACACTCGCGCAGGAGCGGGCGGATTCATCGACCGCTACGTGTTCCCCGACGGCGAGCTCACCGGGTCCGGCCGCATCATCACCGAGATCCAGAACGTCGGCCTCGAGGTGCGGCACGAGGAGAATCTCCGCGAGCATTACGCACTCACGCTGCGCGACTGGTGCGCCAATCTCGTCGAGAACTGGGACGCCGCGGTCGACGAGGTCGGCATCGGCACGGCCCGGGTGTGGGGCCTGTACATGGCCGGTTCGCGGCTCGGCTTCGAGACCAATGTCGTGCAGCTGCACCAGGTGCTCGCGGTCAAGCTGGACGACCGCGGAGGCGCAGCCGTGCCGCTGCGCCCCTGGTGGAAGGGCTGACAGCGGAAGAGCCTGCCGGCCTTACTGTTCGACGACTGCGTCGTCGAGGGAGCGAGTGATCGACCAGAGCCGCGTGAAGTGGCACCGGGACATCTTCCACTCGCCGTCCTCGACGACGTACTCGTCGGCGTACTCACCCGACATGACCGTCTCGGTGCCCTGGGTCAGGTTCACCTGACGGAACGCGAGCGTCCACTGCCCGGACGCGGTCGTCGGCGAGTGGATCGTGATCGAGGGATGGATGCCGTGGTGCATGTCGAGCACGACGTGCTTGCCGTCCACCTTGTGCAGCGCGATCCGTTCGAACACCGCGGCGATCGCGTCCGCGTCGTCGAACGCACCCAACGCGCCGTAGTCGATCGACGCACCCTGCCGGATGAAGCACGCACGAAAGGTCGCGGCGTCCTTCGCGTCGCACGCGCGTAGGTAACGGTGTTTGAGTGCCTTGACGGCCTCTTCCGCCTCCAGACGGTCGAGCCGTGCCGCGAGGCCTGCGGCGGTCCGGGTGGCTGCACTGTCGTCGCTCACGGGCACTCCTCGAAGCTCGGCGGGGTCTCGACACTCGGTCGCCCGGTCACGCTATCGGTCTCCGGCTCGCCGCGGCCCACACCCGTCCCATCCGCCGGGAGCGACGACGAATGCCCCTCCCTCTCCGGATAGGAGAAGAAGGGGCATTCGGTGTGCCGTGACCGGCACACTGTTGTACCGGCGGTTCGGCTACCGGCCCGATCGGGGCCGGGACGTCAGTTCTTCAGCGACGCGGGCGGGGCGAAGCGCTCGCCGTACTTCGCGGCCAGTTCCTCGGCGCGCTTGACGAAGCCTTCCTTGCCCTTGCCTGCCGGGCCCTCGTAGCCGACGACGTACTGGTGCACGCCGCCCGTCCACGCCGGGAAGCCGATGCCGAAGATCGAGCCGATGTTCGCGTCGGCGCTGGTGAGGAGCACGCCCTCGTCGAAGCACTTCTGCGTCTCGATCGCCTCGATGAACAGCATGCGCTCGACGAGATCGTGGAACGGCACGTCGAGTTCGGTCTTGGTACCGAACGCCTCGCGCAGACCCGACCACAGACCGGTGCGCTTGCCGTCGGCGTAGTCGTAGAAGCCCTTGCCTGCGGCCTTCGACGGACGGTCGAACTTGTCGACCATCGCGTTGATGACGTCGCCTGCCGGGTCGGCCGGAATCTCCTTGCCCTCGGCCTCGAGTGCCTCGGCGGTGGCCTTGCGGATCTTCTGCATCAGCGTGAGCGTGAGCTCGTCCGACAGCTGCAGCGGCGACGCCGGGTAGCCGGCCTGCGCGCCCGCCTGCTCGATCGTCGACGGATCGATGCCCTCGCCGAGCATCATGATGGCCTCGTTGATGAACGTGCCGATGACACGCGAGGTGAAGAAGCCACGCGAGTCGGTGACGACGATCGGCGTCTTCTTGATCGCCTGCACGTAGTCGAACACGCGCGCGAGCGCCTCGTCCGACGTCTTCTCGCCGCGGATGATCTCGACGAGCGGCATCTTGTCGACCGGCGAGAAGAAGTGGATGCCGATGAAGTCTTCCTGACGCTTGACACCGGTCGCGAGACCCGTGATCGGCAGCGTCGAGGTGTTGGACCCGAGGAGCGCGTTGGGCTCGACGATGTCCTCGATCTCCTGGAAGACCTTGTGCTTGAGGTCCTGCGACTCGAAGACGGCCTCGACCACGAAGTCGACGCCCGCGAGGTCGGCCGGATCGGCGGTCGGCTTGATGCGGCCGAGCAGCTCCTTGCTCTTCTCCTCGGTGGTGCGCCCCTTCGCGAGGGCCTTCTTCTCGATGCCCTCGGAGTAGCCCTTGCCCTTCTCGGCGGCCTCGAGCGAGACGTCCTTGAGGACGACCTCGAAGCCGGCCTTCGCGGACACATAGGCGATACCGGCGCCCATCATGCCCGCGCCGAGCACGCCCACCTTCTTGATCGGGGTCTTGTCGATGCCCGCGGGGCGCGAGGCACCCGAGTTGATGGCCTGCAGGTCGAAGAAGAACGCCTGCGTCATGTTCTTCGCGGTCTGGCCCGTGACCAGCTTGGTGAAGTAGCGCGACTCGATGGTCTGCGCCGACTCGAAGTCGACCTGCGAACCCTCGACGGCCGCGGCCATGATGGCGAGCGGCGCCTCCATCGGCTGGCCCTTGAGCTGCTTGCGCAGGTTGGCCGGGAATGCGGGGAGGTTCGCGGCGAAGGCCGGGCTCGACGGCGTTCCGCCGGGGATCTTGTAGCCCTTCTTGTCCCACGGCTGCGCAGCCTCGGGGTTGGCCTTGATCCACGCCTTGGCGGCGGGCAGCAGCTCTTCGACGGTCGAGACGAGGTCGTCGATCAGGCCGGCTTCCTTGGCCTTCGACGGCACCCGCTGCTGGCCCTGCAGGAGCACCTGCATGAGCGCGGCCTGGATGCCGAGCAGACGTACGGTGCGCACGACGCCGCCGCCACCGGGCAGCAGGCCGAGCGACGACTCGGGCAGGCCGATCTTGCTGCCCTTGACGTCGGCCGCGATGCGATGGTGCGTCGCGAGCGCGATCTCGAGGCCACCGCCGAGGGCGGCGCCGTTGATCGCGGCGACGACCGGCTTGCCGAGAGTCTCGAGGCGACGCAGGTCGGCCTTGATCGACTGACCGAGGTCGAACGCCTGCTGCGCGTCCTCCGGCTGCACCTGGATGAGCATGTTGAGGTCGCCACCGGCGAAGAACGTCTTCTTCGCCGACGTCAGCACGACGCCCGTGATGCTGTCCTTCTCCGCCTCGAGCCGGTCGACGGTTTCCTTCATGGACGAGATGTACGCCTCGTTCATGGTGTTGGCGCTCTGGCTCGGGTCGTCCATCGTGAGCACGACGATGCCGTCTTCGTCCTGCTCCCAGTTGATGATGTTCTTCTCGCTCACAGCTTCGATTTCTCCTGAATCAGATGGGGAGGGACGTCAGACGCGCTCGATGATGGTGGCGACACCCATGCCGCCGCCGATGCACAGCGTGACGAGGGCGTAGCGCGCGTCGCGGCGCTCGAGCTCGTCGACCATCGTGCCGGTGATCATGGCGCCCGTGGCGCCGAGCGGGTGGCCCATCGCGATGGCGCCGCCGTTGACGTTGAGCTTCTCGTCCGGGATCTTCAGGTCCTTCTGGAACTTCAGGACGACCGACGCGAACGCCTCGTTGATCTCGAAGAGGTCGATGTCGTCGACCGTGAGACCGGCCGCCGCGAGTGCCTTGTGCGCCGCGGGGGTGGGGCCGGTGAGCATGATGGTCGAATCGGCGCCCGACGTGGCGGTCGCGACGATGCGGGCACGCGGCGTCAGCCCCATGTCCTTGCCCGCCTGCTCCGAGCCGACGAGCACGAGAGCCGCGCCGTCGACGATGCCCGAGCTGTTGCCGCCGTGGTGGACGTGGTCGATCTTCTCGACCCAGTGGTACTTCTGCTGCGCGACGGCGTCGAAGCCGCCGAAGTCGCCGATGCCCGCGAACGACGGCTGCAGGCCCGACAGGCTCTCGACGGTGGTGCCCGGACGCATGTGCTCGTCCTGGTCGAGAACGGTGAGGCCGTTGAGGTCCTTGACCGGCACGACCGACTTCGCGAAGTAGCCGCCTGCCCACGCCTTGGCCGCGAGGTCCTGCGAGCGCGCCGCGTACGCGTCGACGTCCTCACGCGAGAAGCCCTCGATGGTGGCGATGAGGTCGGCCGAGATGCCCTGCGGCACGAGGTAGCTGTTGTAGTTCGTCTCGGGGTCGAGCATCCACGCGCCGCCGTCGGAACCCATCTTGACGCGCGACATCGACTCGACACCGCCCGCGACGACGAGCTCGTCCCAGCCGGAGCGGACCTTCTGCGCCGCCATGTTCACGGCCTCGAGGCCGGACGCGCAGAACCGGTTGATCTGGACGCCGCCGACCGTGTCGGGCAGGCCCGCGGCCGTGACCGCGGTGCGCGCGATGTCGGCGCCCTGGTCGCCGATGGGCGAGACGACACCGAGGATGATGTCGGAGATGCGGTCCTCGTCGAGATCGGGGAACCGCACACGCAGCTCGTCGATCAGGCCGGTGACCAGCGAGATCGGCTTGACCGAGTGCAGCGAGCCAGTCGCCTTCCCACGGCCACGCGGGGTGCGAATGGCTTCGTAGATGAATGCCTCTGTGGTCACTGTGCAGTGTTCCTTCCTGGTGTTCGTCCTGGCCTGGTGACGTCTCGGCCTGTTCTGTCCGACCTGTTGTCGCGTCTCGGTCGCGCCGACCTGACGCACGGGGCCGTGTGCGAAGGGCGCCGACCGTGCCCGCGCCGCGGCGTAGGGGCCGTCGCCCGTGCGGGACCGTCGCCCGGCACCGTTCACCATAGAACCCGCGGCAAAGGCGCTGGAAGGACCGAAGTGATCGAGGATCGTGACCGGAGCGATCAGTCGGTCGCACGGGTGGAGTCGACCGGCTCGGTCAGCCGTCGATTCGGCGCGCACCGAGCACGTCGCGCAGCAGTTCCTCGGCGACCTCGTCGGGATCGCGACGGGTCGACGGGTCGGCGGGCTGGGCCGCCTCGGCGAACATCTCTTCCTCGTCCTCGGGCGTCGATTCGAGCGACCGCGGGACCGACGGCTCGTCGTGCGGCGCCGGGCCCGGGTCGTCGGGATAGTCGGGGGCCTCGGGCGGCGGGATGTCGAGGTCGCCGTACGGGTCGGCGGGCACGCCGGAGGGCCCGGTACGCGCCTGCCCCCGGTGTGCCGACCCGTCGGCTCCGGGACGGGGGTGCGCCGGGCCGGTGCCCGCCGCTGCACCCGTGGACTGCTCGTCGGCGGGCGCGCCTCCCGCTCCCTGGCGGCTGGGCCGCGAATAGCGGGGCTGCGCCGCGGGCTTCTTGGGCGCCACCGGGGGCGGCGCGGCGGCCGGCGGCGGGGCCGAACCGAATTCGATTTCCCAGGTGCCACCGAACATCTCACCGAGCACACCGGCCAGCACCTGCGCATTGTGCGGCGACGCGATGCGTGCACCGAGCGACGGAACGGGATGCGCGAGCGTGATGTTCGAGCCACTCACGTCCGCGACCGTGGCCGCCGACAGCATCGCCGGAAGGATCTTGTTGCGTTCGCCGACCTTGTCGCGGATCTCGTTCCAGCGCGACCGGACGTCGTCGGCCGTCGGGCCCGCAGGCTGCTGCGGCGCAACGGATTCGGCCTCCGGCGCCACCTCGGGCTCCGGCGCGGTGTCGGACTCGGCGACCGCGGCTGGTTCGTTCTCGATCGGCACACTCTCGGCGACCTCGCCCGCGACCGGACTCGGCGTCGAGACCGAGCCCGGACCCGAAACCTGTTCCACGGCACCAGGTTCTGGATCACTGTGGACAGGATCGGCAACGACCGGTACCGGCGCCGGTTCGGTCGGTTCGGTCGGTTCGGTCGGTTCGGTCGGCTCGGGGGCCGTCGGCGCCTCGACCGGCGTGGCAGCCGCCGGTTCGGACACAGCCGGTTCGGGCGCGGCAGGTTCGGGCGCGATGGGGTCCGGTGCCGCGGGTGCGGGCTCGACGGCAGGCGCGGCAGCGGCAGGCGCCGCGGCTTCGTGCGCGCGGCGCTGCGACGGCCGTTGATACTTGGGTGCGGGCTCGGGCTCGCCGGACGGCACGGGGGCCCCCGGCGCGCCGGGGCCGTCGCCACGCGCAGGCGCGGACGCACCACCATCGACCACACCGCGTTCGACGCGTTCGAGACGTTGCAGCAGCGCGGCTTCGCCGTCGGACGCGGCCGGAAGCAGCATGCGCGCACACAACACCTCGAGCAGCAGGCGCGGCGCGGTGGCCCCACGCATCTCGCCGAGGCCCGCGTGCACCACCTCGGCGTAACGCGTGAGCGTGCCCGCCCCGATGCTCTCGGCCTGCCCACGCATGCGTTCGA
The DNA here is from genome assembly GCF_012726205.1 of Rhodococcus sp. HNM0569. Lineage (GTDB taxonomy): Bacteria > Actinomycetota > Actinomycetes > Mycobacteriales > Mycobacteriaceae > Rhodococcus_F. The sequence goes on from NZ_JAASAE010000007.1 coordinate 109,733, forward strand.
GAGTGCCGCCCGGCGCGTCGACGAGGCCACGCTCGGGGGCGTCGGGCACGGCCCGCATCAGGATCAGGTCGCGCAGCCGCTCGAGCAGATCGGACGCGAAGCGGCGCGGATCGTGTCCCGCCTCGACGACGCGGTCGACCGTGCCGAACAGCGCAGCGCCGTCGTGGGCCGCGAGGGCATCGACGGCGTCGTCGATGAGCGCGACGTCGGTGACCCCGAGCAGCGCGAGTGCGCGTGGATAGGTGACCCCGCGGTCGTCGGCACCGGCGAGCAGCTGGTCGAGAATGCTGAGCGAGTCGCGCGGCGAACCACCGCCCGCGCGGATGACCAGCGGATACACGGCGTCCTCGACCTGGACGCTCTCCTGTGCGCACACGCGCTCGAGCAGCCCGCGCATGACCGTCGGCGCGAGCAGGCGGAACGGGTAGTGGTGCGTGCGCGACCGGATGGTGGGCAGCACCTTCTCCGGCTCGGTGGTGGCGAACACGAAGATGAGGTGCTCGGGCGGCTCCTCGACGATCTTGAGCAGCGCGTTGAAGCCGGCCGTGGTGACCATGTGCGCCTCGTCGACGATGAACACGCGATAGCGCGACTCTGCGGGCGCGTAGAACGCGCGATCGCGCAGCTCACGCGTGTCGTCGACGCCGCCGTGACTCGCGGCGTCGAGCTCGGTGACGTCGAGATTGCCCGCGCCGCCCGGGCCGAGTGCGACACACGACTTGCACGCACCGCACGGCGTGGACGTGGGCCCCTGTTCGCAATTGAGCGAACGCGCCAGGATGCGCGCCGACGACGTCTTGCCGCACCCACGCGGCCCGGAGAACAGGTACGCATGGTTGATGCGGCCCGCATCGAGCGCGGTGCTGAGCGGCTCGGTGACATGCTCCTGCCCGACAACCTCGGCAAACGACGCGGGTCGATACTTTCGGTACAGGGCCACGGGCGACAGCCTACCGGCGGGTGGCGACACCGATCGAGGCCGTGAGGGGTCCCGGGGCACGCGCGTGTACGCGGACCGTACGAGTGCGCGACAACCACCGGAAACCGGTGGGCACAGCCGTTAGTGTGAACACGTGCTGAGTCGTGGTGCGAGGCGGACGTGCAGCTGAGCGGGTCCGTCGCGCTCGTGACCGGCGCCTCCGCGGGCATCGGTGCTGCGGTCGCGGACCGCCTCGCGGCGCGTGGCGCCCACGTCCTCGTGCACGGCCGCGACGCCGAACGCACCCGCGCGGTCGCGGCCCACGTGCACGGCACCGCGATCCTCGGCGACCTCGCCGACCCCGCCGGACGCCACGCCGTCGTCGAGCACGCGCTCGCGGCACGCGGCCGCGTCGACATCCTGGTCGCCAATGCGGGCGCCGGGTGGTCGGGCCCGCTGCCCGACATGTCCGTCGCGCACGTGCGATCTCTGCTCGAACTCGATCTCGTCGCGTCGATCGAACTCACCCACGCCCTCGTGCCCGCGATGGTGCATCGCGGGCACGGCGCCGTGTGCTTCGTGTCGTCGATCGCGGGCCGCACCGGCGTGGCGGGCGAGGCCGTGTACTCGGCCGCAAAGGCGGGCGTCGACGTCTTCGCCGAGAGCCTGCGCGCCGAGACCGCCGGCACCGGCGTGAGCGTCGGCGTCGTCGTCCCGGGCGCCGTCGACACCGGATTCTTCGACCACCGTGGACGGCGCTACGACCGCGCGTTCCCCGCACCCGTGCCACCCGATCGCGTCGCCGACGCGATCGTGCGGGTCGTCGAGGGCGGTCGCGCGGAAGAGTGGGTGCCGCGGTGGCTGCGCCTGGCACCCGCGGTACGGGCGCTCGCGCCTGGCCCGTACCGCTACCTCGCGACGCGGTTCGGCGAACCGGTCCGGATCCGCAGCCGAGGGGACGGCGGGGGTCGTGACGGGGCCGACGCGCAGTGATCCTCGTCGTCGTCCTGAGCCTCGCGGCGGCATTCCTGTTCGCGCTCGCGGCGTTCCTCCAGCAACGCGCGGCCCGCGTCGCCGTCGAGTCGCCTGCGACACTCAACGCCGCGTCGGGTGTCGCGCGACTGCTGCGGCGGCTCGTGCGCAGCAGGACATGGCTGTCGGGTTGGGTCACCAACCTGCTCGGGTTCGGTACGCAGGCCGCCGCGCTCAACCTCGGCTCGGTCGCCGTGGTGCAGCCGTTCATGTCGACGCAGTTGCTGTTCGCCCTGCCACTCGCGTCCGCCGAGCGACGCCAGTGGCCGTCGATGCGCGACTGGGCGTCGGCGATCGCCGTGTGCGGTGGGCTCGCGCTGCTGCTCACGTCGGAGCGTGCGGCACCGCTCACCGGCCAGCCGCTGCGTCCGCTCGTCCTGTTGGCGGCGGCGTGCGCGATCGGGCTGATCGTGATCCTGGTGGCGATCGGGCGCGTCGTCCCGCCGCACATCGCGAGCAGCCTCGTCGCGGTGGGCGCGGGATTGTGCTTCGCGATGAGCGCGGTGTTCATGAAGATGACGATCGACGACCTCGTGGGACGCGGGGTCGCGGCCACCGCGGTCGACTGGCCCGGCTATGCGCTCGCGGTGTCGACGCTCAGCGGCCTCGTCCTCGAACAACTCGCGTTCGCGAGCGGGGCGCTGCCGTCGGCCGTCGCCGCCATGAGCGTCACCAATCCACTCGCGAGTTTCGTGATCGGCATGATGGCGTTCGACGTGCCCGCGCCCACCGCGCCGCACGAACTCGCCGCGATCGCCGCGTCGGGCGTCCTGATCGTGATCGGTGTGACGGGACTCGCACACGCACGCAGCACGGAAATGGTATTCGCGCCCACCCCGCCGGGTGAGCAGAGCCACGAACGTGCGTGACCGCGTCGTTCTCACAGCAAACGCTCACTGCACACACGGTGGAATGCGCCGATTCGATGCCATAGTGGAGTGCATGCCTCATGACGCGGCCGACGAGGCTCACACGAGCCCGCACCTGCTTCCGTCCCTGCGCCACGACCATCACCACCACCATGTGATCGAGCTCGGCAGACTACGCCCGACGCTGCTGCGCGGTGCGCGGCTCCTGCTCGAGACGGTCGTCGTGCCCACCCTGTTGCTGTACGCGTGCAGCAACACCGTCGGTCAGTTCTGGGGGTTGGTCGCCGTCCTGGCGTGGTGCGCGCTCACCGTCAGCGTGCGACTGAGCCTGCGCCAGCGAGTGCCGGGCACCCTGCTGCTGGCGGTCGGCATGCTCGTCGGCCGCACGTCGGTCGCCCTGGCGTTCTCGAGCGTCTACGTGTATCTGTTCCAGCCGATCGCGGGGTCGCTGTTCATGGCGGCACTGTTCATCGGCAGCGCGCTCGTCGGCAAACCCGTCACCGCGCGGCTCGCGCAGGACTTCGTGTCGCTACCCGCACATCTGTTCGGCGACCATCGCATCCGCAAGATGTTCGTACAGGTCGCACTGTTGTGGGGCGCGTCGCGGCTCATCGACGCCGGGATGAGCGTCGGCAGCCTGCACTTCGGTCTCGACGCGGGACTGCTGTCACGCGGCATCCTGAGCACCGGGCTCACCATCGTCACGATCGGCGTGTGCACGTGGTGGGGCTGGAGCAGGCTGCGGCGGATGCCGGGGATCAGCTTCCGGCTCGGCTGAGCCCCCGTGCGCGAAGTCCCCGTGCGCGAAAAAGGCGTACGGAGACTCGTGAAGTGCTCACGAGCGGGCGAGCGTGACCTGCGTCTTGCCGAGCACCGTCGCGCCGTCCGCCTTGACCGTGAGATCGACGCGTAGCGCGTCGTCGGCCACGAGACCCACCTTGCCGGTCACGAACAGTTCGACGCCGGTGCCGTCCGGCACGACGACGGGACGCGTGAAGCGTGTCTCGTAGGCGCGGACGACCGTGGAGTCGCCGCCCGCCCAGTCGACGACGGCCTGCAAGGCGAGCGCCGCGGTCAGCATCCCGTGCGCCAGCACACCGGGCAGCCCCGCGTCCGCGGCGGCGCGGTCGCTGAAGTGGATCGGGTTGAAGTCGATCGCCGCGCCCGCGTACCGCACGAGACTCTCGCGCGTCACGCGGACCGACGTGTCGAGCACGATGTCGCCTTTCGACAGGCCATCCAGGTCGGTGTCGAGCACGGCAGTCATTGCTGTTCTCCGATCAGGAGCGACGACGTGACCGTGACGACGTGCTCGCCTGCCTGGTCGTGGACGTCGCTGACGAGGTTCATGAAGGACACGCCGCCGCGTTCGCTGACACCGCTGACGGTGATGGTCGTCGCGAGTTCGTCGCCGGCGACGACGTGCCGCGAGAACTCGAGCTTCTCCGTGGTGTGCACCGGCACGTGCCGCGTGAGGTCGATGCCGCTGTCGGGATCGGACACGAGCGCGTGCACGGCCTCGGTCTGGACGACCTTGACGAACGTCGGCGGCGCGACCACATCACGATGCCCCGCGGCGCGGGCCGCATCGACGTCGAAGTGGATGTCGGACGTCGCGGACACGGCGCGCGCGAACTCGGCCACCTTCTCCCGCCCCACGGCATAACGGCTGGGGTCGGTGAACACGCGACCGACGATCTGAGGATTCACGACAGGCACGGTCGGCCAGCGTAGCCGCGCGACGGCCGACCAGGCACTCAACCCCCGCATACTGCGACGCAGCACACGGTGCGCAGCGCGCAGCGGCGATTGCGGCGCGGAACCGATCCCGTAGGTGCTATGACAGACGCGTGAGCGTCGACACGGATCGACCGGCGACGCGCCCCCCGATCGGGCGTGAGCTCGCCGCCGGCCTCGCGGTATTCGCGGTCTATCTGCTGGTGGAACTGCTCGCCGGTCCCGGCAGGCGAGCGGTCGCCGATCGCAACGCCGAGGCGCTGCTGCACTTCGAACAGTGGCTGCACATCGACGTCGAGAAGGCCCTCAACGAATGGATGGAGCCGCATGCACTGCTGACCGTGCTCGCGAACTACGAGTACGCGTTCACGTACGTACTGAGCGCGTTCCTGCTGCTCGCGTGGCTCTACGTCAAACATCCCGACGACTATCGCCGCGCACGCAGCTCGTTCATCGTGCTCAACCTCCTCTCGATCGCGTGCTTCGCGCTGTTCCCGGTCACACCGCCGCGGCTGCTGCCCGAGCTCGGCTACGTCGACACCGTCGCGCAGGGTGCGACCGTCGGGTCGTGGGGCTCGCCGCTGGTGTCGCATGCCAATCAGCTCGCGGCGATGCCGTCACTGCACGTCGCGTGGGCGTTGTGGGTCAGCGTCGTCCTCGCGCGGCTCTCGCGCGGCATCACGGTGCAGATCGTCAGTGCGATCCACGTCGCGATCACGGTGCTCGTGATCGTCGTGACCGCCAACCACTATCTCGTCGACGCGGTCGCGGCTGTCCCGTTCGTGTGGGCGAGCGTCGCGCTCGTCGACTGGCACCACGGGCGACGACGCGCCGCGCGCGTGCCGTCGGCCGACGCGTTCTTCCTGCACGTCGAGTCGGACACCGCGCCGCAGCATGTCGGCGGCATGGTGGTGCTCGCACCCACCGGTACCGGCTCCCCCACGGTCGACGAGGTGCGCGCGCACGTGCGCGACCAGCTGGGCAACCTTCCGCGGTTCACGCAGCAGCTCGCACCGCTCACCACGTGGCGTCGACCACGCTGGGTCGCGGCCGACGACATCGACTGGACCTGGCATGTCACCGAACGCACGGCGACCGACCCCGGCGAGAAGAACGGTGTCGAGCACGCGTCGGCGGCGCTGTCCCGGGCAATCGCTGATCTCGCCGCCGAGCGGCTGCCGCTCGACCGGCCACTGTGGCGCATCGTGCTCGTGCGCGAGATCTCGCCCGGACGAACCGGACTCGCTTTCCTCGTGCACCACTGCGTCGCCGACGGCATCGGCACGGTCGTGCAGGCGATGGAGTTGCTGCGACCGCGCATCGAGCTGCCGAGCGGCCATGCCGGCCCCGGAGCGCTGAAGACCGCGGCCGCGACCGTCGCCGGGCTCGCGCAGCTCGCAACCGACGGCAAGCCCGCCGCGAAACTCCCGCCGGGGTCGGCGGCGCGCGGATTCTCGACCGCCGCACTCGACCTCGCGTCGGTGCGTGCGATCGCGAAGAGCAACGGTGCGCGCGTCACCGACGTCGTGCTGACCGTCGTCGCCGAAGCCGTCGAGCGCACGCATCCGGAGTTCGCGGAGTCGTCGCTGCGCGGCAAGATGCGCGCGTCGGTACCGATCATGTTGCGCGAACCCGACTCCGCCGCGGAGGGCAATGTCACGGCGGCGGTCATGCTCGATCTGCCGCTCGGCGACATGCCGGTGCGCGAGCGGCTCGCCCGCATCTCCCGCGTGAGCACGCGACTGCGCACGCCCACGCGTGCGCTCGCGTCACGCTTCGTGATGGCGCACGTCCTCGCCGCGCTACCCGTGCCTGTACAACGCTGGTTCGCGCGCACCGTGTACGGGCCGTCGTTCCTGCAGGCCGTCGTGTCGAACATGCCGGGCCCGACGGTGCCGATGACGTTCATGGACGCACCGCTCGACCGGGTGGTGCCGATCCTGCCGCTCGCACCGGACGCACCGCTCGCGCTCGGCGCCCTCAGCTGGAACGGCGAACTCGGTATCGGCCTCGCGGTGGACGGGCACGTCCTCGACGCCACGGCCCTGACGGCGGCGATGAGCGACGTGGTCGACGCACTCGCCGACGAGGGAGCGCAGGCAGGCGTCGGCTACTCGGGGCCCCACTCGAGTGCGAGCAACATGCGGGCCCTCTCCCGCGGGGAGTCGAGCGCCGAACCGAAGTACTTGCGCAACTGAGTGACTCGATAGCGCACCGTCTGCGGGTGGATGAACAACTCGTCGGCGACGGCGTGCCGGTCGCCCATGTTCCGCAACCACGACGCAAGCGTCTCGACGAGCCTGTTCCGTGTGCCCGCGGGCAGCCCGTCGAGCGGCGCGAGGATCTGTTCGCGCAGCGCCGCGATGATGCGGCCGTCGCGGTGGACGATGATCGTGTCGAGGTGATCGTGCACGAACAGCGGGTCGCCGCGCAGCAGGCCGCGTCCCTGGAGTTCCATCGCACTCTGCGGGATCCGAGTGCTCGCGGGCAGCTTGTCGAGCGGAACCGTGTGTCCCACGACGGCATTCGCGCCGCGCAGCATGCGACTGATCTGTTCGGCGCGGACCGGGGTGAGCGGACCGGGCACGATCGCCCCGTACATCGCCGACTGCCGCACCGGCAGGCACCGGTAGTCGAGGCGTTCGACGATCGCGCGCGCCGCGAGATCCGAGGGATCGACGAGCACGAGTGCCGCCTCCTGCGGCAGCGGCCAGCGCGCACGCTCGGCCGCCGACTGCACCGCGAGCGTGTCCGATCGGCTCGACAGCAGCAGATCCGACAGCTCGCGCCGCAGCCGCTCACGTTCCGCGCTCGATTCGGACTGCTCGAGCACGTATCCGTGGGCAGACGCGGAGGAGAGTTGGTCGACGAACACGAACACCGCTTCGGCGAGCGCCGCGAGCACGTCCGACTGCAAGTGCATCTCGAGCGCCGTGTCGGAGACCTGCCGCCACGCCGTCCGCGCCCCCACCTGATAGGCCGACAGCAGTTCCGTCAACTCGCGTCCGTGCACCCACTGCATCCGGCCGATCTGTTCGAACACGAGTTGCGCGGTCGGTTCGGCCTCGAGCGACTCGGGTTCGAGGTGCGCCAACGCCCGCGCGGCGACGACACGCAACCGGTGGATGAACACATTCGCGGCCTCGGCGACATCGATGTTGTTCTCGTCGAGAAATTCGGCGTAATCGGGCCAATCGGGCCGCAGCAGATCACCGACTTCCACCAGTAACCGGGGAAGTCGGCCGTTGAGAGCCTGCTCGAGCGCGTCGAGTTCGGTGTCGATCCGCGCTGTGTCGGCGTCGGTCACCTTTACAGCAATACACCATTCACCCGCACCGTTCTCCCGGAACTTGTTCCGAAATGACAAATTCGGGGATGGAGAACTACTCGCGTCGTTGCAGATTTCACACGAATTGCGGCGGGAGAATAGCGAGCATGCCCTTCAGCGGTTTCGAGTCCCCGCGTGTGCAGAACACGACGCCGGGGCGCGGCGACGGCCGCGAGCCGAGCACCGCCACGCTGGACCAGCTCGCGCACGCGGAGAACTTTCCCGTCGCGCTGCGCGTGCTCCCCCGGTCCGTGCGCGCCGACCTGCGCGCGGTGTACGCCGTCGCGCGCACGATCGACGAGCTGGGCGACAGCGCACCGGGCGACCGCACGGCCGCACTCGCCGACTTCCGCACCGACCTGCACCGCGTCTGGGCGGGCCGGACACCGCGCCGCGCCGTGCTGCGGTCGCTCGTCCCCACGGTGCGCGCACACGAGCTCGAGGCGACACCGTTCGACCGACTGATCGACGCGAACCTCGCGGACCAGCACACCCACACGTACGACACGTTCGACGAGTTGATCGGCTACTGCACGCTGTCGGCGGATCCGATCGGACGGCTGGTCCTTGCGGTGTTCGACCAGGACACACCACCGGCACGCGCACTGTCCGACACCGTGTGCCGCGCACTGCAACTGCTCGAACACTGGCAGGACGTCGCCGAGGACCGGCGGGCGGGCCGCGTCTACCTGCCGCGCGAGGACATGGTGCGGTTCGGCGTCACCGGCACCGACCTCGACGCGGCGCACGCGAACGACGCTGTGCGGCGGTTGATGCGCTTCGAGATCGACCGCGCGTCGGAACTGCTCGAGTCCGGCGCGCCGCTCGTGGGCATGTTGCGTGGCTGGGCGCGCGTCGCCGTCGCCGGCTACGTCGCGGGCGGGCGCGCCGCCGCACACGGCCTGAGACGCACCGGCGGCGACGTGCTCGGGATCGAGGCGATCACCCGCAAACGCGACGTATTCCGATCAGCGTGCGCACTGTCGTTACGTCCGCCGAGCGCGAAAGAGGCTGTCGCATGACCACGATCGACGACGCATACCGCACCGCGGAGGACGTGACCCGCACCGAGGCCAAGAACTTCTACTACGGCATCCGGCTGCTGCCACCGCCCAAGCGGTCCGCGCTGTGCGCGGTGTATGCGCTCGCGCGGCGCATCGACGACATCGGCGACGGCGACCTGCCGCCCGCGCAGAAGGTCACCGACCTCGCAGGCGTCCGCAAATCGCTCGACACCCTGACCGATTCGCCCGACCCGGTGCTCGCCGCGGTCGGCGACGCGGCTCGGCGGTATCCGATCCCGATCTCGGCCTTCGGCGAACTCATCGACGGCGTGCAGATGGACCTCGACGAGGTCACCTACGCGACCTTCCCCGAACTCGTCCTGTACTGCCGCCGTGTCGCGGGCGCCGTCGGACGGCTGTGTCTCGCGATCTTCGGCAGCGACGACGCGGGAAACGGTCGCGACGGCGGCCTCGACCCGCGTGCGTCCCGATACGCCGATCAGCTCGGGATCGCCCTGCAACAGACCAACATTCTGCGCGACGTGCGCGAAGACCTCATGAACGGCCGCGTGTACCTGCCGCAGGACGAACTCGACCGGTTCGGCGTGCGGCTCGCCGTCGACGAGAACGGCGAACTCGACGACCCGGACGGCGGCCTCGCGGCGCTGCTGCGCTTCTCGGCTACGCGCGCACAGGACTGGTATTCGCTGGGACTGCGACTGATTCCGCACCTCGACAAGCGCAGCGCCGCGTGCACTCTCGCGATGGCCGGAATCTACCGGCACCTGCTGGTGCGCATCCACGACTCGCCCGCGTGCGTCTACGACCGGAGGCTGTCGCTGTCGGGCATCGAGAAGGCCCGGGTCGCGGCCACCGCACTCACCAGGGCGGCCCTGTGACGCCCGGCGGAGTCGCAGGCCCGCGGCGCGTCGCCGTCGTGGGCGGCGGACTCGCGGGGCTCACCGCGGCGCTGCGTCTCGCCGACGCAGGCGCCGCCGTCACGCTGCACGAGGCGAAACCACGGCTCGGCGGGCTCACCTCGTCGTTCCGGCGCGGCGAGCTGTGGGTCGACAACGGGCAGCACGTCTTCCTGCGCTGCTGCACGTCCTACCGCGCGTTCCTCGACCGGCTCGGCGTCACCGAGCTGACGACTCTTCAGGACCGGCTAGACATCCCGGTGCGCAGCGACACCGCCGAGGCGCGGCTGCGTCGTGGACGGATGCCCGCGCCGCTGCATCTCGCGGCATCGCTGGCGCGTTACCCGTGGCTCACCACGCTCGATCGTGCGCGTTTCGTGCGTGCCGCGCTCGCGCTGCGTGCCGTCGACCGCGACGACCCTCGTACCGACGATCTGTCGTTCGGCCGGTGGCTGCGCAGCCGCGGCCAGGATCCCGCAGCGGTCGGGTCGCTGTGGGATCTCGTGGGTGTCGCAACCCTCAACGTCCGCGCCGACGACGCGTCGCTCGCGCTCGCCGCCACGGTGTTCCAGATCGGGATGCTCACCGACCGCGCTGGCGGCGACATTGGGTGGGCGCGTGTGCCTTTGCAGCAACTGCACGGCGACGCCGCGGGTTCGGCGCTTGCCGATGCGGGCGCCGACGTGCACACCCGCAGCAAGGTGCGCGCACTGCACCCGGTCGGCTCCGGCTGGACGGTCGTCACCGACGACGGCCGCGAAGACGTCGACGACGTGGTGGTCGCGGCCCCGCCTGCCGTCACCGAATCGCTCGTGCCCCACGGCGCGCTCGACGTGCCTGCGGGCTGGTCGCGCGAACTCGGTGTCTCCCCGATCGTCAACCTGCACGTCGTCACCGACCGCCGCGTCCTCGACACGCCGTTCGTGGCAACCGCGGGCAGCGACGTGCAGTGGGTGTTCGATCGCACCGACCAGTCGTCGCTGACGTCCGGGCAGTACCTCGCGGTGTCCGTCTCGGCTGCCGACGAGTTCGTCGATGCCCCGACTGCCGCGCTGCGCACACACTTCGCACCCCAGCTGCAGGCCGTCCTGCCCCGGCTGCGCGACGCGCACGTGCACGAGTTCTTCGTCACCCGCGAACGCGAGGCGACCTTCCGCGCAGCGCCCGGCACCGCGCGGCTTCGGCCGGGCAATCGCACGCGCGCGCCGGGCCTGTACGTCGCGGGCGCGTGGACCGCGACGGGCTGGCCCGCAACCATGGAAAGCGCTGTGCGCAGCGGCGATGCCGCCGCCGACGCGCTACTCGAGGACGCCCGGGACAGTGACACGAGGGAGGCAGCATGACCGCGACGCTCGAAACACTGGGCCGCAGCCGCGAACTGGTGACTCCCGCGCTCCGCGCGGCCGTCTCGCGGCTCGACCCGCACACGCGCATGGTCGTGTCGTACCACTTCGGGTGGTGCGACGAGACGGGGACGCCGCTGGCGGGCAACGGCGGCAAGGCCGTACGCCCGGGGCTCGCGATGCTCGCCGCCGAAGCGGCGGGTGGCACGCCTGCGGACGCGCTGCCGGGCGCGGTGGCCGTCGAACTGATCCACAACTTCTCGCTCGTACACGACGACCTGATGGATCGGGACACGCGGCGTCGTCACCGCACCACGGTGTGGGCACTCTGGGGCGACGCGACCGCGGTGCTCGCGGGCGACGCGATGCTCTCGCTCGCGCACGAGGTGCTCCTCGACAGCGGTTCCGAGTTCGCCTCCGACGCGGGTTCGGTCGTCACCACCGCGACGCGCGAACTCATCCGCGGTCAGGTCCAGGACACCGCGTTCGAGCAACGCGACGACGTGTCGCTCGCGGAGTGCCTCGACATGGCGTCCGCCAAGACCGGCTCGTTGCTGGCTGCGAGCGCCGCGATCGGCGCCGTCCTCGCTGGCGCACCCACGGCCACGCGCGCCGCGCTGTCCGCCTACGGCGCGCACGTCGGCCTCGCGTTCCAGTTGGTCGACGACCTGCTCGGTATCTGGGGCCTGCCGGACGTCACCGGCAAACCCGTGTTCTCCGACCTGCGCTCACGTAAGAAGTCGCTGCCGATCACGTGGACGATCGACAACGGCGGCGAGCACGGTCGCGAGCTCGCGGCGTGGCTGGCGGACGGCACGCGCGCCGATCGTGCCGACGACGCGGAACTGGCCGAGGTCGCGGCACTCGTCGAGGCGGGTGGCGGCCGGGCGTGGACCGAGGCCGAGGCCAGGCGCCGCATCGACGCCGCCGACGCGGCGCTCGCGTCGGCGTCCCTCGCGTCCGAGCCGGTCGCTCACCTGAAGTCCCTGGCCCGCTTCATCGTGGAGCGCGACGCCTGAGATATCGAGTTCGCCTACCCGACAGGAGGATTGCATGACGACGACAGCCGATCGCGCGCCCGACGACCTGGAGGCGACGCCTGCCGAGGCCGCGCTCGACCGTGCTATCACGTGGTTGCGCGGCCGTCAGGACGGCACCGGGTGGTGGAAAGGCGATCTCGACACCAACGTCACGATGGACGCCGAGGACTTGATGATGCGCGCCTTCCTCGGCATTTCGAGCCAGGAGGTCACCGAACCCGCGGCACGCTGGATCCGTTCGCAGCAACGCGAAGACGGAACATGGGCCACCTTCCACGGCGGCCCGGGCGAGATCTCGACGACCGTCGAGGCCTGGGTGGCGTTGCGGCTCGCGGGCGACGAGCCGGACGCACCGCACATGAAGGCCGCGGCCGAGTTCGTGCTCGCGAACGGCGGCATCGAGTCGACGCGCGTGTTCACGCGGATCTGGTTGTCGCTGTTCGGGTTGTGGTCGTGGGACGACTGCCCGGAGATGCCGCCCGAGATCATGTTCCTGCCCAAGTGGGCCCCGCTGAACATCTACGACTGGGGCTGCTGGGCGCGCCAGACGATCGTGCCGCTCACGATCGTCGGCACGGTCAAGCCGGTGCGCCCGTTGCCGTTCGGCATCGACGAGTTGCGATCCGGCCGTCCGGCGCCCGCACTCGACTCGCCCCGCACGGCGTCGGGCTTCTTCCAGCGTCTCGACAAGGTGCTGCACGGATACGCGAAGCACCCGGTCGGGCCGCTGCGCACGCTCGCGATGAAGCAGGCGACCGAGTGGATCCTCGCGCGGCAGGAAGCCGACGGCGGGTGGGGCGGCATCCAGCCGCCATGGGTGTATTCGATTCTCGCGCTGCACCTCATGGGCTATCCGCTGGATCATCCGGCACTACGGGCGGCGCTCGACGGCCTCGAAGGCTTCGTGCTGTACGCGGACGGCCCCGAGGGCCCGACGCGGCGGCTCGAAGCGTGCCAGTCGCCCGTGTGGGACACCGCGCTGTCGGTGGCCGCGCTGCTCGACTCCGGGGTACCCGCCGACGATCCGGCACTGCGCACCGCGACCGACTGGCTGCTGGACGAGCAGATCACGAGCGACGGCGACTGGAAGGTGCGCCGGCCCGACGTGCCGTCGGGCGGCTGGGCGTTCGAATTCGCGAACGACATCTACCCCGACACCGACGACACCGCCGAGATCGTCCTCGCGCTACGGCGCATCCGGCACTCGGATTCCGCACGGTTGGACGGCGCGCTCGAGCGCGCCGTCGCGTGGACCGCAGGCATGCAGTCGAAGGACGGCGGATGGGGCGCGTTCGACGCCGACAACACGAGCACCGTCCCGACGAAGCTGCCCTTCTGCGATTTCGGTGCCGTGATCGATCCGCCGTCGGCCGACGTCACGGCGCACGTCGTCGAGATGCTCGCAGGCGAGGGTCCCGCGCACGCGGGCCGGGTCGCGCGTGGTGTGACGTGGCTGCGGGACAACCAGGAACCCGACGGCTCGTGGTTCGGCCGTTGGGGCACCAACTACATCTACGGCACCGCCGCCGCGGTCCCCGCGCTCGTCGCGGCAGGCGTCGGGACCGACGACCTGTCGATCCGCCGGGCCGTGCGGTGGCTCGAAGAGCACCAGAACGACGACGGCGGGTGGGGCGAGGACATGCGCTCGTACGTCGACTCGGCGTGGTCCGGACGCGGCGAATCCACGGCGTCGCAGACCGGCTGGGCGCTCGTCGCGCTGCTCGCCGCAGGCGAGCGGTCCGCCGCCGTCGAACGCGGCATCGCGTGGCTGGTCCGGACCCAACGGCCCGACGGCCACTGGGACGAGGAGTACTTCACCGGCACCGGATTCCCGGGCGACTTCTACATCAACTACCACCTGTACCGGCAGGTGTTCCCGATGTGGGCGCTCGGCCGATACCTCGAGGACCGCACATGACACGCGCGGCCGCACCTCCCGGCGTCGTGTGCACACCGCTGCGCGCCGAACACTATGCGCTGCGCGGGTCGCTCGGCGCGCCGATGCAGCGCACCGGTCGCGGCCCCTCGGGGCGGTGCGATGCCGACGGGCCGATCCTCGTCGCGGGCGTCGGCGGGGCACTCGGCGCGACACTCTCTCCTGGAGAACTGCTGGTGGCGAGCGAGATTCGCACGACCGCGGGCGAGACCTACGCGAGCCACGCGGCACCGTTCGTGTACGGCGCGCTCGAGCGGCTCGGGCTCCCGGTGCGCACGGGCCCGCTGCTGTCGGCGCCCGCCGTGGTCGACGGGTCCGCACGCGTCTCCGCGGCCGAGGGCGGTGCCGTCGCCGTCGACACCGAGTCGGGTTATCTCGCGGCGCACGCGCCCGCAGGCGGCACCGTCGCGGTCCGCGCGATCGTCGACGGGCCCGACGCGCCCCTGGTACACCCGGGCACCGCACTGCGCGGCGTCTCCGCACTGCGGACCCTGCGCGCGGCCGCCCCGGCCTTCGACCAGTGGGCCGCCGCGACCGGTGATCGAGAGGTGCTGCTCGCCTCGCCACGCTCGTTCTGTGCGGGTGTCGAACGCGCGATCGACACGGTCGAGATCGCACTCGAACGGTTCGGTGCGCCGGTCTACGTGCGTCGCCAGATCGTGCACAATGCGCATGTCGTACATGATCTCGAAGAGCGTGGCGCGGTCTTCGTCGAAGAAGTGGACGAGATCCCGCCCGGTGCGCTGGTCGTGTTCGCCGCGCACGGCGTGTCCCCTGCCGTGCGCGCGGCCGCGGCCGAACGCGACCTGCGCGTCGTCGATGCGACGTGCCCGCTCGTCGCGAAGGTGCACACCGAGGTCAAGCGGTTCGCATCGCGTGGTTCGACGGTGTTCCTCATCGGGCACGAGGACCACGAAGAGGTCGAGGGCACCCGCGGCGAGGCCGCCGACAATGTCGTGGTGGTCGCCGATCCGAAGGCGGCCGAGCAGGTCACCGTGCCCGATCCGGAACGCGTGTCGTACGTCATGCAGACGACACTCTCGGTCGACGAGGCCGAGGAGACGGCCGCTGTACTGCGGCAGCGCTTTCCGTCGCTGTCCGCGCCGCGGCGCGACGACATCTGCTACGCCACCACCAATCGCCAGTCGGCGATCCGCGCGGTGGCCCGCGAATCCGACCTCGTTCTCGTGCTCGGTTCGCAGAACTCCTCCAACTCGCTCCGGCTGGTGGAGGTTTCCGAGAAGTGCGGCACCCCGGCGCATCTCGTCGACGACGCGAAGTCCGTCGACCTGGCGTGGCTCGCGGGCACCGAACGGATCGGTATCACCGCGGGAGCATCCGCGCCCCCGCGGCTCGTGGACGAGCTGGTCCGGTGTTTCTCCGGGCTCGGTACGACCACCGTCCGCGAGGTCCACACGGTAGACGAAGACGTTCGATTCACAGTCCCCCGAGAGGTGAGCTGACATGGACATGCCCTGGCACCAGACACTTCGGCTCGGCACCTACCTGTTCAAGCAGAAGATGCTGCGTCGCGAGAAGTACCCCATCATCGTCGAGCTCGAACCTCTGTTCGCGTGCAACCTCGCGTGCGCCGGCTGCGGCAAGATCGCGCACCCCGCGTCGGTCCTCAAGCAGCGCATGCCCGTCGAGCAGGCGGTCGGGGCGATCGACGAGTGCGGCGCCCCCATGGTGTCGATCGCGGGCGGCGAACCGCTCATGCACAAGCAGATCGACGAGATCGTGCAGCGCCTGCTCGACAAGAAGAAGATCGTCTTCCTGTGCACCAATGCCGTACTGCTGCCCAAGCATCTGCACCGGTTCACGCCGCACCGCAATTTCGCGTTCATGGTGCACATCGACGGGCTCCGGGAGCGGCACGACGCGTCCGTGTCGAAGGAAGGGGTCTTCGATCAGGCCGTCGACGCGATCAAACAGGCCCAGGCGGCGGGCTTCCGGGTCATGACGAACACGACCTTCTTCGACACCGACACTCCGCAGGACGTGATCGACGTCCTCGACTTCCTCAACGACGACCTGAAGGTCGACAACATGCAGATCTCGCCCGGCTTCGCCTACGAGAAGGCGCCCGACCAGGAGCACTGGCTCGGTGTCGAGCAGACCCGCGAGCTGTTCCGCAAGTCGTTCGCCGACGGCAGGCGCAAGAAGTGGCGGCTCAACCACTCCCCGCTGTTCCTCGACTTCCTCGAAGGCAAACGGGATTTCGACTGCACGGCGTGGGCGGTGCCGTCCTACTCGATCAAGGGCTGGCAGAAGCCCTGCTACCTGCTCGAGGACGGGTACGTCGACACCTACCGGGAGCTGATCGACGACACCGACTGGGACGCGTACGGGCGTGGCAAGGACGACCGCTGCTCGAACTGCATGGCCCACTGCGGATACGAGCCGACGGCCGTCGTCGCGACGCTCGGTTCACTGCGGGAGACCCTGCGCGCCGCGGTCTCGTCATGACCGCGGGCGGCCTGCTCGGCGAGCTGCGCGGCCCCGACGACCTGCGCCGCTTGCCGAGGGCCGAGCTGCCCGCCCTCGCCGACGAGATCCGGTCGGCACTCGTCGGAACAGTCGTCGACCGCGGTGGGCATCTCGGCCCCAATCTGGGTGTCGTCGAGCTGACCATCGCGCTCCACCGCGTGTTCGAGTCGCCGCGCGACGCGATCGTGTGGGACACGGGGCACCAGTCCTATGTGCACAAGATGCTCACCGGCCGTGCGCACCTTCTCGACCGGTTGCGTGGCGCGGAAGGCCTTTCCGGCTATCCCGCACGTGCCGAGAGCCCGCACGACCACGTCGAGAACTCGCACGCATCGGCCGCACTGTCGTACGTCGACGGCCTTGCCAAGGGGTTCCGGCTGGGCGACCCGACACGCCGCGCGGTGGCGGTGGTCGGCGACGGCGCACTCACCGGTGGAATGTGCTGGGAGGCGCTCAACAACATCGGGGTGTCGGGTTGCCCCGTGGTCGTCGTGGTCAACGACAACGGCCGTTCGTATTCACCCACGGTCGGTGCGGTCGCGGCACACCTGCGCGCATTGCGTGAAGGTACCGCCGACTCGAATCTGTTCGCCACCTTGGGCTTCGGCTATGTCGGGCCGGTCGACGGCCACGACGCAGAAGCGCTCGAAGATGCGTTCGCTGCTGCGCGCGAGCACTCCGGTCCGGTCGTCGTGCACTGCCTCACGGTCAAGGGCGCGGGCTACCGGCCTGCCGAGAACGACGAAGCCGACTGTATGCACACCGTCCGGCCCCGGACACGCGGCACGAAGAAGGCCGCCGACCCGGCATGGACCGACGTCTTCGGTGTCGAGCTCACCGAACTCGGCGCGCACAACGAGCGTCTCGTCGCGGTCACTGCCGCGATGCTGCGTCCCACCGGATTGTTCTCCTTCGCGCAGGCCTTCCCGGACCGCGTGTTCGACGCCGGCATCGCCGAACAGCATGCCGTCACGTCGGCGGCGGGCCTCGCGATGGCGGGACTCGACCCTGTCGTCGCGCTGTACGCGACCTTCCTCAACCGCGCGTTCGACCAGCTGTTGATGGACGTTGCGCTGCACCGGCTTCCGGTGACCTTCGTGCTCGACCGCGCCGGAATCACCGGCGTCGACGGGCCGTCTCACCACGGGATGTGGGACGTGTCGATGCTGGGCCAGATCCCGGGCATGCGCGTCGCCGCGCCTCGGGATGCGGTGCGACTGCGCAGCCTGCTCGCGGACGCCGTCGCCGAGCGACGCGGGCCGACCGCCGTGCGCTACCCGAGCGGCCGGACACCCGAGCAGATTCCGACCTACGGAACGCTGGGCTCGGCCGATCTGCTGACGCCACCCGACCCGGCACGGGAGGTGCTGATCCTTCCGGTCGGCCCACTCGCCCACGCCGCACTCGACGCCGCCGCGCTGCTGCGCGCGGAAGGCATCCCCACCGCGGTGGCCGACCCGATGTGGATCGTGCCCGTCGATCCGGCGCTCACCCGCGCGGCGGCTCGCTTCCGGCTCGTCGTGACCGTGGAGGACAACGCCGTGCCGGGCGGCTTCGGCGACGCGCTCGCCCGTAGCCTGCGCACCCTCGGCCGCACGACACCGCTGCTCACGCTCGGACTGGCCGACGGATTCGTCGAGGCCCGGGAACGGTCGGACGTACATCGTCTGCACGGGCTCGACGCGGCCGGACTGTGCTCGAGCATCGCCGCCCGCTACGCACGCACCCGACGCGAGCCGGACGCGTCCGCGCACGTGGCGTGGCCGGGACTGCGTCTGCCGTCGCCCGCGACCGGGTTCCCGCGCCGCTGAGGACCCGGCTCAGCTCTTGCCCTGTGCTTTCGCTGCCTTCTCCTGTGCCGCCTTCGCTTTGGCGGCCTTCTTGAACTCGCGCACCTCGAGCAGCGTCGTGTCGTCGACGACGTCGGCGATCGACCGGCGCGCGCCGTCGTCTCCATAGGCACCGGCCGCCTCGCGCCAGCCGGCAGGAGAGACCCCGATCTGCTTGCCCAGCAACGCCAGGAAGATGCGCGCCTTCTGATCGCCGTATCCCGGCAATGCCTTCAGCCTCTTCAACACCTGCTTCCCGTCCGGGTCGCCGTCGGTCCAGATGCGCGACGCGTCGCCGTCGTACTCGTCGACGATCGTGCGGCACAGCGACTGGATGCGCCCGGCCATCGACCCCGGGAACCGGTGCACCGCGGGGGGCGTCGCGCACAGCGCCGCGAACTGTTCGGGATCGGTGTCGGCGATACTCGCGGCGTCGAGTACCCCGTCACCCACGCTCATGCGCGAGGCGATCTTCTCGGGGCCGGCGAACGCGGTCTCCATCGGGACCTGCTGGTCGAGCAACATACCCAGCAAAAGCGCGAGCGGATCACGTTCGAGCAGCGCGTCCGCGGTCCGGTTTCCGGCGAGGTGCAGCGTCACAGCCATGCGCTCATCCTCCCACGTGCTCCTCCGTCGCTCGTGAGTACTTTGCGAGTCCAGGTACGCCTGTTTCACGCACGGGGGCGAGCGCCCACGCCAGGCCCGCGAGGATCTGCTCGCGCCACTGCACGACGTCGTGCCCACCACAGAACTCGGCGTAGTGCACGTCGTGGCCGTGCGCGCGCAGCAACGTGTCGACCTCGCGGTTCTCGTCGAGAAGCATCCACTCGAGTTCGCCGGGCGCGAGGAAGAACCGGCCTGTGCCGCCCTTCACCACCTGCTGGAACGACCCTCCTGGACCGTTGCCGGGCCACCAGAACGAGCCCGACAGACTCACCCCGACGCCGATGTCGTCGGGCCGCGTCGCCGTGAGGTAGGCCGCTGCGAGACCGCCGAGGCTCGACCCGGCGACGACGGTGCGCGCGGGATCGGCCGTCACGCCGAAGCGACGACGCAGGGCGGGCAGCAGCTCGTCGGTCACGGCATGTGCGAACCGGTCGTCGCACCCCAGTTCACGCATCCGCACGTCGGTGTCGACGCTGTCGATCATCACGACGAGCGGCGACGTGCCGACATGTGCGGCGACCCGGTCGAGCCCGGCGAGGATCGGGTTCTCGACGGCCCACGTGCGCCCGTCGAACAGGATCGCGACGGGCCGGTCGGCTGTCACCTGGGCGCCCGCCGGCTCGTACAGCCACACCGCCCGGTCGATCCCGGCGAGCGTCCACTGCTCACGCCACAGCCGCCCCTGCCCCACCGACGGCGTCCACCACCGCTGCTCGGGCGCCGCGGGCATCGCCGCGACCGAACCGGGCCATTCCGCACGCGCCAAACGGTCGCTGTTGAACGGGTCGACGACCGCGGCGGAGAGCACATCACGCCACCACTGCCAGCCGGGCCCGCCCGACGCCGGCGGAGCGAGCTCGTCACGCCGCGGCAGGAAACGGTACGCGCCACGCCACCGCGCGGGCACCTCGATCGACACGTGCCACAGTGGTGTCGACGGCAGCCTCGTGAGGGCGGCGCGCTCGGGGCGGGCACGGTCGGTGATCCCGTTCGCGTCGAGGTAGACGCAGCGCGTCGACGACGTCGACTCGTCGCCGTCCGGGTCCCACCAGCAGAACGTCGCGAAGACCGAGTCCGGGCGATCCGACGGTTCGGCGATCGGGCCACCGGTCGCGGCGATGGTCCGTCGGATCCCGTCGGGATCCGACGCGTCCAGGCTTGCGATCAGCGGGGACGTCGCGGTCCTGCGTTCCGGCCCCGGCACTCGCACTCGTCTCGCACGCTGTCGGCCCGGCGCTGCATTGTCGGCCACCTCGTCACCTCCCGATTCGGACATTAAGTTAGCCTAAGCTTGTTTATCTTGATCCCAGAAAGGGAGCACGTCGATGCTTCGTAGGACAATCGCGGTTCTCGCCGCACTCACTCTCGCCGGCGGTGTCGCCGCATGCTCGTCGTCCGACGAGTCCGCGGACGACACCGCGGTTTCCACCTCGACCGGAGACTGGCCGCGCACGGTGTCGACCGAGCGCGGCGACATCACCATCGAGCAGCAGCCCGAACGTATCGTGTCGACCAGCGTCACCCTCACCGGCAGCCTGCTCGCGCTCGACGCGCCGCTGGCAGGCACCGCCGCGCAGCCGCCGTCCACGGTGACCGACGACCGCGGCCTGTTCACACAGTGGGCTGACGTCGCGACCGATCGCAACCTCGACGTGCTTTATCAGGGACAGCCGAATGTCGAGGCGATCACGGCCGCGGAACCCGACCTGATCTTCGTCTCGGCCAGCGGAGCCGACTCGGCTCTCGACCAGTACGACGTGCTCAGCAAGATCGCGCCCGTCGTGGTGGTGCGGTACGACGACAAGTCGTGGGAGGAAACCACGGAGCAGGTCGCGGCGGCCATCGGCGCCGAGCAGCAGGCAGACGACCTGCTCGCGTCGTTCGACGACAAGATCGACAAGGCCAAGGAAGCCCTCGGCCCCGAGGTGCTCTCCAGCGCGAACCCGGTCAACACCCTGACGTACAACTCGCCGAAGGAGTCGAAGATCTTCACCGCGGAGTCGGCGCAGGGCGAACTGCTGGCCCGGCTGGGTCTGACGACGGCCGAGCTGCCCGCCGAGATCGCCGCCGCCGGCCCCGGCGGAGCGATGGGCAAGCGCTCCGACATCGTGTCGGTGGCTCAGGAGAACCTGTCGCGCGCACTACCCGGCAACACCACCTTCGTCATCGCCGCCGAGGACGACGCTGCCGAACGTCTGCTCTCCGACGCGACCCTGCGCGAGACGCCGTCGGTCGTCGCCGGCCACGTGTACGCCCTCGGCACCACCAGCTTCCGGCTCGACTACTACTCGGCGAGCGACATGATCGACCGCGTGGTCGACGTGCTCACCTGACGCGTCACCGCCCCGGACGGCCCGCTCGCATCGCGAGCGGGCCGTTGTCGTCGAACACCAACCGCGCGAAGCGTTCTCCCATCAGCCGGTGGGTTTCGGCGTCCGGATGCAGCTCGTCGGGCAGCGGCAACCTGGCGTAGTCGCTCTCGCCGTACAGCTCCCGGCCGTCGAGATGGAACAGTCGAGGATCGTCCACCGCACGCTGCGCGACGATGCTCGCGAGTTCGTCGCGCACGATGCTCAGGGTGAGCTTGCCGTCCCTGATCTCGTCGGGATCGCCCGTCGCACGGAACCGGACGGTGCCCGCGCGCAGCGCGTCCAGGTCGAACGCGCCAGGACCCGGCGTGTCCTCGTGGATCGGGCACTGGATGGGCGAGACGATCAGCAGGGGCGTGTCGGGGTGGCCGTCGCGCAGGGTGTCGAGGAAACCGTGCACCGCGGGCCCGAACGCCCGGCGGCGCATGAGATCGGCATTGACGACGTTGATTCCGATCGCGACGCTCACGACGTCGGCCGGAATGTCACGCATTGCGCGCGCCACGAACGGATCGAGCAGTGCACTCCCCGAGAAGCCCAGATTGACCGGATCGACCGCGCCTTCCATGGCGGCGGTCACGAGCCACGTGCCGGTGGGGCTGACGGCATTGGAGCCTTGACTGATGGAACTGCCGTGATGCAGCCAGCGCGGTCGGCCGGACTCGAGTGCCTGCGCGATCGGCGCGTCGGCACGCAACCCGACGAGTTCCGTACGTTCGTTGTGCGGCAACCAGATCTGGACTTCCTTGTCCTCACCCGGCAGGCCGTCGAACCGCAGGGTCTCGGGCGCACCCTCGGTGCGGTCGCCGTGCCCTGTGGCCATGTCGATCGTGACCACATCGCCGCTCTCGGCGCTCGCCTGCCCGACGAGCCGCCCATCGACGACGAGGTCGTACACGCCGTCGGGCCGCGGCGGCGCTCCCGGATAGACCTGCTTGGTGGCGATAACGTCGAGTTCGACGGACGTCGCCGACGTTCGGAACACCACGCGCACCCCGGCGGGCTGCGTCTCCGCCGCTGCCAGCCGGTCGTCGTGATACTGCGCCCGCGCCCGGGCCGGCAGGCGATGGGGCAGAAGTCCGCGCTCGGTGTGTTCGAGCTCGACGGCGCCACGGACCATGTCGGGCGAAATCGGCACGGTGCCGGAAACGGTTGCGAGGTCTGTCACGAGGATTCCCATCGGGTAGTGCTGTCTGTTGTCGTCGTGGCCTGCGTCGGCCAGTTGCGGAGCAGCGCGTCGAGCGCGTCCAGGCTGCGTGCCCACGATTCACTGCTGTCGGGCATGCTGTGCGCGAATCCGCCACTGCCCTCCAGTGACACGTAGCCGTGGAACACGCTCCCCAGTAGCCGAACCGCGTGTGTCGCATCGGGTTCGGCGATGTCGTATCCGCGCAGTACTGCGCGCGTGAGATTCGCCAGCGCGGGCCCTGCACTCGCCACCGCGACTTCCGGATCGAGCCGATACTGCATGGCGGCGTATCGGCCCGGATGTGCGCCCGCGTAGTCGCGGTAGACATCGGCGAGGCCGACGAGCGCTTCCTTGCCGGACCGCCCGGCGACGGCGTCCGACGCACGTGCGGCAACCTCCGCAAGCGCGAGCACGGCGATCCTGCTGCGCAGATCGTGCAGGCTCGCGACATGGGAGTACAGGCTCGCAACCCTGACTCCGAACCGTCGCGCGACCTCGGACAGGGTGACGGCGTCGAACCCGATGTCGTCGGCCAGCTCGGCGGCCGCTCGCACGACCCGATCGGTCGTCAGACCCGCACGCACCACACCAGCTCCCTAAGGAAGATCGCCAACTAGCTAAAGGTTATAGGAAAGGCGTCTCCGTGCCAACCTCCCGAAGCTGGCCGAGCCGGCTCACGATGCGTGCCGCGTCGATCGGTATTGCGCCACCTGCGGTGGCCCGAGCGAGGGTCGTAGCTGCGACGAGCACCGGCGTCACACCCCGGTCGCACAACACGTCGACGACATTCGCGAATCGCTGAGCCGGTTCGCGACCGGCGGATCGCAGATCCGGAATGCCGTCGATCACCCACGACGAGAAGCCCTCGGCGAGGGCGAGATAGTCCACCGGGGCAGTCGTGCCACCACAGAGGTCGGCGAAATCGACCCACAGGCGCCGACCCTCGGCACCCCGGATTCGCACGGGATGCCCTGCAGGGAATAGCGTTTCGCATCGATTCTGCGGCGGCCGCACGAGGCTCAGCGCTGCCAGTTGCTCCGCCGTCCCTGGCGCCACCCACCAGCCCGCGGCAAAGCCGTCCTCGTGCCGCGAGCGCGTCCGGTAGTCGACCGGCCCGTCGACGGCGACGACCGCCGACATACGCTCGATCAACTCGATGGTGGGCACGAAGTCGGCATGAAACAACGGATTCGGCAGCAACGAGCGCGGCGGATAGTTCGATGTGAGGATCACCCGCGCACTACGCGCGTAGAGCACGGGCATCAGCCGCGCGATGAACTTGGCGTCGGCGGGGTCGTGCACATGGAACTCGTCGAAGCACACGACATCGGCGTCACCGACGAGACTGTCCAATGCCGCCTCGATATCGTTGCCGCACTCCCGGATTGCCGCGTGCAGATCACGAAAGAAGGCGTGGAAGTGCACGCGAAGTTTCCGCTCGGTGGGCAACGCCGCGAAGTACGCCGCCATCAGCCAACTCTTGCCGCGTCCGGGCGGCCCCCACGCGTACACCCCCGCGTCCACCGCGCTCAGCGCATCCACGGCGCGGCGCTGCGCGGCGTCGAGAACGAAGCCCGCATCCGTCGCTGCGCTCTCCAGCATTCCGCGGTCCACGGTGGGCACCGGTCGTGCACGCCCACGTCGTCGTTGCCAGCGCATGACGAAACTCTAGCAATGTAGAGTTTCAGATCGACGCCGTCGTGTCGTAGATCTCGGCGGACCGGAAAGGAGGCGTCATGCCGCGGCAGCAGCGCAGCTCACGTCGCGGCCTCATCTGCGAGGCCGCGCTCGATCTCGCGGCCGAAGGCGGCAACCACGCACTCACACACCAGGCGATAGATACCCGACTCGCACTCCCCCGCGGCTCGACCTCGTATTACTACCGAACCCGGCACGCCTTGGTGTCCGCTGCGGTCACCCACCTGACGCGAACATCCGCCGAGCGGTTCGCGGCCACCGTTCCCTCGCAACCGCCTGCCTCCGCCGACGAGGCGGCCCACTTCATTGCCGGCTACCTGGAGGCCCTGTTCGCCGAGCGGCGCCGCGACCTGCTGGCGCGCTACGCGCTCGTGACCGACGCCGCGAAGGACGACGAACTTCGAGTTCGCCTCGGCGCCTGCCTCTTCTCCCCAACGCCCGCGTGCGAACTCATGGATGCACTGGGCTCGTCGACCCCGGAACTCGCCGCCCACGACCTGATCGGCCTGCTCGAAGGCCTGGTGTTTCAGTACACCGCAGGCTCACGAGGCTCTGAGCCGCCTTCTTCCGGCGCGTTACAGGCCACGATTGCGCTGTGGCTCGCGGCGCTCACCCGAAGCGACGGATAGATACGGCCGCGAAGCCGTCGGCGCATGAGCAGCAGGAGATGGTGCCGAGCCGACCAGGGAAGGCCAGGCTGTGGGTGCAGGCAGAGACCCGCTGCCCGCCGAGTTGCAGCGGTGCGCGGAAACGCTCGACTCAGCGTGCGAGCAGTGCCTCACTGGCCGCGAGCAGCACGCACGTCGCGACACCGTCCATCGACTTCTCCAGGTCGTCGAGCGACGGGAAGCTCGGGGCGAGCCGGATGTTGCGGTCGTGCGGATCCTTCGAGTACGGGAAGGCCGAGCCGGCCGCAGTGAGCGAAATGCCCGCGTTCTTCGCGAGCTCGATGACACGACGCGCCGTGCCGTCGAGAACGTCGAGGCTGATGAAGTAGCCGCCCTTGGGTTCCGTCCACGACGCGACCTTCGACGAACCCAGCCGATCCTCGAGGATGCGCAGCACGAGAGCGAACTTGGGCGCGAGGATCTCGCGGTGCTTCTCCATGTGGGCGCGCACGCCGTCGGCGTCGCCGAAGAAGCGTGCATGCCGCAGCTGGTTCACCTTGTCCGGGCCGATGCTCTTCTTCCCGAGATGGTTCTGGTACCACGCCAGGTTCGCGTCCGACGAGGCGAGGAAGCTCACGCCCGCGCCCGCGAACGTGATCTTCGACGTCGACGCGAACACGAGCGGCCGGTTCGGCACACCCGCGGCGGCGGCCATGCCCAGCACGTCGTAGGACGGCGCGATGGGCCCGACGACCGGGTGGACGGCGTACGCATTGTCCCAGTACAGCCGGAAATCGGGCGCTGCGGTGGGCATCGTCGCGAGCGTCCGCACGACCTCCTCCGAGTACACGGCCCCGGTGGGGTTCGAGTAGTTCGGGATCGCCCACAGGCCCTTGATCTGCGGATCCTCGGCCACGAGTCGCGTGACGGTGACCAGGTCGGGTCCGTCGGGCAGCAGCGGCACCGGGATCATCTCGATGCCGAGGTTCTCGGTGAGTGCGAAGTGCCGGTCGTACCCGGGCACCGGGCACAGGAACTTGATCGGCTCGCGACCCCACGGTGTCTCCGAATCGGGAGTGCCGTGCAGCAGCGAGAAGACGACGGTGTCGTACATGATCTCGAGGCTGGCGTTGCCCTGCGCGAAGATGTTCGACACCGGGATGCCGAGGAGCTCGCCGAAGATCGCGCGCAGTTCGGGCAGGCCCGTGAGGCCGCCGTAGTTGCGCGTGTCGGTGCCGGCGTCGTCGCGGTATTCGCCCGAACCGGGAAGCGACAGCAGCCCGTCCGACAGATCGAGTTGTTCCGGCGACGGCTTGCCACGCGTGAGATCGAGAGCGAGTTTCTCGGCCTGGAGTTGCGAGTACTTCGCTTGTTGGCGCTCGTTCTCGGAGCGGAGTTCCTCTGGGCTCATCAACCCGTACTGGGTTTGGCTGGGCATCCGGAACGGCCTTTCACCGACGTCGGTCGGGTTAGGAGCAGGAAGTAAGGGGACCCCGCGCACCCGGCAGAGCCCGTTGACCCTTGCTGCCTTCCGGCCCTGGGGGAGTTCACAGGATGCGCGCCGCGCGGGATCCATCAACGAGTGTAGACGGGACGCACCGAACGCGCCGAGCCGCCCCTTCCACCGCTGCACCGCCACCGAGACGGCGCACGCCCGCGCTGCGAGCCGGTGTTAACGTCGCCCCCCGAAGTTCTGGGTCGTCGGGCAAGGGGTTCGTGCATGAAAATCAAGACCACATCGATCGAGGCAGGACCTTCTGCACCGCGACTGCTCACGAGGCTCGCAGCGGGTGCAGGGGCCCTGGCAGCAGCGGCGTCCCTCGCCGCGTGCGGCAATGCGAGCGGCAGCGACGGCGAGTCCGCAGACGCCGCCAAGTGGGACACGGCAGACCCGTGCACGCTCGTCGACGACTCGACGCTGACCCCGCTCTTCCCGGGCGCGTTGCCGGCATCGGCCCCACTCGAGTCGTCGGGACGCAATGCCTGCCGCTGGGGTGAGGCGGACAGCTTCAACACCGTCACGGTCACCCTGACCTCGGCGCCGCAGTCGCACGACCCGCTGCGGTCGATCACCGCCGCGGGTCGCGAGGGCAAGGTGATCGGCGAGAACAAATACCAATGTGTCGTCGAGTTCGCGACCGACGACTCGGGCACCCTGTCGATCGAGACCAAGTTCGGTATCGACGCGATCGTCAACCCGGACACGTCGTGCGACCGGGTGGCGCCCAGCGCCGAACAGGCCCTGACGAATCTGTCGTGGGAGGCATAGAACTGCCACCCGAAAAGGCACGAGACCAGCACGTTTAGCGCTCCCCCTCGATCGTTCGGTATGCTCCGACGCGGAGGATTCGCCTAGTGGCCTATGGCGCTCGCCTGGAACGCGGGTTGGGTTAACGCCCTCAGGGGTTCAAATCCCCTATCCTCCGCGCTGACGAAGCCCCCGATCTTCGGATCGGGGGCTTCGTCGTGTCCGGCCCGTACAGCGGGACCGCTCGGGCGTCGGTCCGCCTGTCAGCGACTACCTGACCGGGCTACCTGACCGCCAGCAGGCGGTTCTGCCGGCGCCCCGGGAAGAGCGTCCGGGCGATGTGCCGCGCCGCCGAGAAGACCAGCGGCGCCAGCATGCCGAGCTCGACAACGCCACAGCTGGCCACCGACACCGCCCCCACCGCCCCGTCGGGCCCGATGACCGGGGCCGCGACCGCACTGATCCGCAGCGGGCACTTCTCGCCGGGCGCGAAGGCGATCCCGCGGCGCTGCCGAATCCGGCTCAGCTGCGCGTGCAGCGCCGACAGGTCGGCGTCGCCGGTGGGATCGGGCCCAAGGGACATGAGTACGTCGACGCGTTCGGGAGCCAGGCAGGCGAGCAGCGCGCGACCGCTGACCACGCTCGCCGCGGGCATTCGCGCCGCCACCTGCGACGGGACCCGGCTGCTGGCGGCGCCGCCGACCTTGTCCAGGAAGTGCACGGTGCGTCCCTCGAGGACGGTGAGGTGGGCGACGGCCCCGGTCCGCAGGTGCACCTCGTTGAGAATCCCCGACGCCGCCGCGCGCAACTCGGTGTGACCGTCGGCGCCGCCGCCGACTCCCTGCAACCGGATTCCCAGGCGGTAGCCCCGCGACGTGTGCTCGAGCCAGTGCAGGTCGACCAGCTGGGTCAGCAGGCGGAAGGCGGTCGATCGCGGCAGCCCGCTCTTGCGGGCGATGTCCTCGAGTCGCAGAGGGTGCAGTTCGTTGCCCGCGAAGACGTCGAGGATCTGCGTCAAGCGTTCGACCACGCTCGGGCGGGGCACACGCGACGACGACTCCGATACGACCGCGTCCGTCTGCATTGTCGTCATCGCGACCCGCTCCCTTCTTTACCTAGCACTTGCTTGGTGCCGAAGTTTACGCGTGTACCGCCTTCCGATCCAGTACCACGGGCCGTCAGCCGGCCGTGGTGCCCACACCCGTCGTGTCCAGTGCCGCGACGCCGTCGGCGGCGAAAGTCCGGGCGGCACCTCGCTCCGCGAAGTAGGTCGACACCCGGTCGTCGAGTTCGTCGGCGGTGAACACCCCGTCGGCGGCCACGAACGTGCGCTCGACGGTCGGGGGCGCCATCAGCGCCACCATGTCGCCGTAGACGACGAAGACCTGCCCGTTGACCGCGGCAGCACCGGGGGACGCGAGGTAGCGGACGAACGTCGCCACACGTTCGGGCGCGAGGATGTCCAGCCCGGTGCCGCGTGGGTCCGCCTCGAACACCTGCGCCGTCATGTCCGTCCGGGCGCGTGGCGCGATCGCGTTCGCGGTGACGCCGTAGCGGGAGAGCCCGCGCGCGGCGGCGAGCGTCAGCGCGACGATGCCCGATTTCGCGGCGGCGTAATTCGCCTGCCCCGGTCCGCCCAACAAGAACGCCTCCGAGGTCGTGTTGACGATCCGGCCGTACACCGGACCACCCGCCGACTTCGACGCAGCGCGCCAGTGCGCGGCGGCGGCCTGTGAGAGCGCGGCATGGCCCTTCAGATGGACCCGGATCACGTCATCCCAGCCCTGCTCGGTCATGTTGAACAGCATTGCGTCCCTGGTGATCCCGGCGTTGTTGACGACGATGTCCAGCGATCCGAAGGCGTCGACGGCCGCGCCGACCAGCTCCTGTCCGAGCGCCCACCGGCCGACATCGCCCCGGATCGCGATCGCACGACCGCCCGCTGCCTCGATCTCGGCGACCACCCCGTCCGCACCGTCACCGAGGTCGTTGACCACCACGTTCGCTCCGCCGGCAGCGAGGGCGAGCGCCTCGCTGCGCCCCAACCCGGCGCCCGCGCCGGTGACCACCGCGGTGCGGCCGGTCAGATCGGTGTCGTTCATCGTCACTCCGTCACTCCTGTCATCCGAACTGTGCCGACGGCTCCCGCGTCGGCCCACACGAGGACTGCGCGCCGTCGCCGGCGACGTGCTCCGTCACGCGGCGCCGGTCGACCTTGCCGGTGGCGTTGCGCGGCAACGCCTCGGTGCCGATCACCCAGCGCGTCGGCACCTTGTAGCGCGCGAGCGCGGCGACCACGTGGCCGTGCAGCTCCTGCTCGGTCAGCGCCGACCCGGGGCGGACGACGACGACCGCCGCGACCGCCTGGCCCATGTCCTCGTCCGACACCCCGACCACGAGGCACTCGCGCACATCGGGATGGAGCGCCAGCCGGTTCTCGACTTCGGCCGGATAGACGTTCTCCCCGCCGCGCAGGATCAGGTCCGAACGCCGGCTCGCCATGCGCAGGTACCCACCGGAGAAGACACCGAGGTCGCCGGTCCGGAACCAGCCGTCCGGGGTGCTCGAGGCCTCGTCGGCACTGCTATCTCCCCAGTACCCGAGCATCACCTGCGGGCCGCGCAGCCAGATCTCGCCCTCGGTGCCGTCGGGGACCCGCTCGCCCGACGCGTCCCGCACCTCGACGCGCATCGTCGGGACCGGACGGCCGACCGTGTCCGGGTCCGCGAGCAACTCGGCCGGCGACGCCAGTGTGGCCGCGGTCGAGGACTCGGTGAGGCCGTAGCTCGTCCCGAACGAGCCCGCCGCCGCGGGCAGCGCGTCCCGGAACCGCGCCTTGAGCGTCGGGGACGACGGCGCGCTGCTGATCGAGACGGTCCGCAGCGAGTCGAGGTCGTATCCCGACAGGTCGGTGTCGACCAGCCGGGAGAGCATCGTGGGCACCGCGCCCCAGTTCGTCACCCGTTCCCGCTCGATGAGCCGCAGGACCGCGTGGATCTCGAACTTGCCCTGGTAGAGGACCGCGGTGTCCCCGACTGCGAGCCGGACGACCGCGAGATTGTGCAGGGACGCGATGTGGAACAGCGGGGACACGAGCAGGTACCGCCGGTCGCTCGGGGGCTGTCCCGACTCCGTGGAGACCGCGTCGTTCAGCAGGTGGAACCAGACGGCCGCCAGCACGTTACGGTGCGAGTGCGTCGCCGCCTTGGGCCGGCCGGTGGTGCCGCTGGTGAACAGGATGACCGCCGGGGCGTCCTCGCCCACCTCCACGTCCGGAAGCGGCGCACCGCGGTACTCGGCGACCAGCTCCGGTACATCGGTTTCGATCGACAGAACCGGGATAGATTGTGGCCCTGCACGTTCGGACCGCGCCCGATCGGCGATCAGCACTGCCGGTTCAGTCAGGGCGATCCCGTATCCGATCTCCGCTCCGGCCCACATGGCGTTCACCCCGACGGCGATCGCGCCGATCGAGACCGCCGCCCAGAACGCGATGATCCACTCCGCGGAGTTGGCGGCGCACAGCGCGACCCGGTCGCCCTCCGCAACGCCGTACCGCTCACGCAGCGCGGTCGCGAGCGCTGCCACCGCCTCGTGGTGTTCGGCATACGTCCACCGCGCGCTCTCGGTGACCAGGTACTCGTTCTCGCCGTGATCGCGCGAGGCCCGCACCAGGTCACCGAGGCAGCGGTGCCGGTGCGCGAAGACCTCGAGCGACCGGCCGTGCACGTCCTCGTAGCGGATCTCGAACGGCTGCCCTGGGGCGGTGAGCCGGGCGACGATCTCGTCACGGCCCCGGCTCACGTCGGAGCGCCGATCGGCGGCGCCGTGTGGAGCTGCGCGCCGAGCTCCGCGGCGACGGCATCGGCGCTGCCGAGGGTGAACGCGCACTGCCGGCCCCAGAGGAAGTAGCGGTGGATCGGGTAGTCGACGTCGGCGCCGATGCCGCCGTGCAGATGCTGCGTCGCGTGCACCACCCGCAGACCGCCGCGCGCCGCCCACCACTTCGCCACCAGGCTCGCCGATTCCGCCTCGTCTTCGCGGCCCTCGTCGAGCAGCCACGCGGCACGCTGCGTCGTGAGCCGGATCGACTCGGTGTCGAGATAGGCATCGGCGGCCCGGACGGCGACCGCCTGGTTGGTCGACAGCGGCCGGCCGAACTGCACCCGCTCGGAGGTGTAGGCCGCGGTCATCCGCAGCGCCTCCTCGCAGACCCCCAGTTGCAGTGCGGCGACGGCGATGCGCAGGCGCCGACGGACCCATGCCGTGATCTCGTCGCCGTCGCCGGCCAGCTGATCGGTGACCGGGATCTCGACCTCGTCGAAGCGCACCACGCCTGCACTCTCGTGGCTGGTCACGTCCAGCGGGATCACGGTGAGTCCGGCTGCGCCGGTGGGGACCACTGCCACCACGACCGAGCCGTCTTCGCAGCGAACCGGCATGACGATGCCGTCGGCCACGGCCGCCGAGGGCACGGCGGCGATCTCTCCGCTGACGACGAGAGTGTCGCCCTTGCGGAGGGCGAGCACCGGAATGTCCTGCCCCGGAGCGGTTTCGAACGCCGCGATCAGCAGCGAGGTCCCTTCGACCAGTCCGGGCAGCCAGCGCGAGATCTGGTCCTCGCTGCCGAAGTGCGCGAGCGGCAGCGCGGCGCCTGCGAGTACCGGCCACAGCGGGACCGGGGCCACCCGTTTGCCCTGCTCCTCGAGCAGGGCCACCAGACCGAGCATGCCCTGCTCGGCACCGCCGACCGACTCGGGCAGGGCGATCCCGAGCAGACCGGACTCCGCCAGGGTCGTCCACAGTGTGCGGTCGAAGCCGTTCTCGCCGGTCTCGACCTGCACCACCCGCTCCGGCTCGGCGAGTGAGCCGAAGATCTGGCCGGCCAGGCCGGCTATCGCCTCGAGGTCCTCATTGCGCGCGAAATCCATTGTCAGTTCCTCACTTCGGTCTTCTGAGCCTCGGGGCGTCGGCGGGCGGAAAGTGTCATGCCGAGACACTTGCTCGCGACGATCTCGCGCATCACCTCGTTGGTCCCGCCGCCGAAGGTGTTGTTCTGTGCCCGGCGGGCGAGGGTTTCGACGCGTCCCTCGACCGGCGCGCCCGCACTGCCCGGTCGAAGCAGCCCCTTGGCGCCCAGCACCTCCTGCAGCCGCCCGTACGCGGTCACGACGGCCTCGGTGCCGAGGATCTTGGCGGCCGCCGAATCGCCTCCACCCAGGGTGTTGGCCGCGACGTCGGCGACCAGCCGCAGGTTGATCAGGTCGGCGGCGCTCAGCAACGCATACACCTCGGCCAGGGTGCTGCGCACCCACGGCATGTCGTAGAGCACGCCCGGGCCGACCGGCTCGTGCTGCGCCCATTCGAGAACCGCGTCGTAGAGTTCGTTCGCGATCCCGCCCCGTGCGGCGAGCGCGACCCGCTCGTGGTTGAGCTGGTTCGTGATCAGGCCCCAGCCCTCGTTCAACGTCCCGACGATGTTGCCGATCGGCACCCGCACGTCCTCGTAATACGTCGCGGAGGTACTGATGCCGCCGACCGTGTGGATCTCGGTGACGGAGAAGCCCGGCGCCGAGGTCGGCACCAGAACGACCGAAATGCCCTTGTGCCGAGGCGCATCCGGGTCGGTGCGCACGGCCAGCCAGATCCAGTCGGCGAAAACACCTGCGCTGGTGAAGATCTTGTTGCCGTTGACGACGAGTTCGTCGCCGTCGATCCGTGCCCGCGTCTGCAGCGACGCGAGATCGGTACCGGCGCTCGGCTCGGTGTAGCCGATGGCGAAGATCAGCTCGCCGGTGAGGATCTTCGGCAGAAAGTAGTCCTTCTGCTCCTGCGTGCCGTGCTTCATCAACGCCGGTGCGACGGTGTTGAGCGTGACGAGCGAGAGCGGCGCACCGGCGCGGATCACCTCGTCGTAGAACACGTACAGCGCTTCGGGATCCTCACCGCGGCCGCCGTATTCCTCCGGCCAGCCGAGGCCGAGCCAGCCGTCGGCGCCCATCCGGCGCAGGATGCGGTCGAAGACGGGGCCGCCCTCCGTCTGGTCGACGAGGGCGCGTCGGTCCTCGTCGTCGATGGTGCGCGCGAAGTACTCCCGCAGTTCGGTGCGTAGCCGTCGCGACTTCTCGGACAACTCGGGTTGCATGTGGTCTCCTCGGTTTTGTCGGTGGTGGCTCAGCGCGGCAGGCCCAGCACGCGCTGAGCGATGACGTTGAGCTGGATCTCGATGGTGCCGCCACCGAAAAGCACTGCGGGCAGGCCGATGTAGTCGACGACATGACCGCCGTCGAGGGTTGTTCCGGCCGGGCCGAGCAACGACACCAGCGCGCGCGAACCGTCGCGCTGGGCGATCGCGCTGAACACCTTCTGCACGCTGATCTCCGCTCCCACGTCCAGATTCGACATCCGGCCCAGCACGCTGCGCAGGTTGAGCGCAGACAGGGCCATCTCGCGACCGGTGTTGTGGCCGAGGACGCGGATCGCGTCGTCCCGCTGCGCGGCGCACCGGCCGGACTCGATCAGCTCCCGTACTCGTGCAGCCGAACCGTGGGACAGCGTGGCCCCCATGTTCAGCCGCTCGTTCGACAGGGTCGTGACCGCCAGCCGCCAGCCGTCGCCCGGCTCCGCGACGAGGCATGCGTCGGGCACGAAGACGTCGTCGAGGAACACCTCGTTGAACTCCGAACGGCCCGTCGCCTGCCGCAGCGGGCGCACGTCGACGCCCTCACTGCGCATGTCCACCAGGAAGTACGACAGCCCGCGGTGCTTCGGCACGTCGCGGTCGGTGCGAGCCAGGCACACCGCCCAGTCCGCCTCGTGCGCCATCGACGTCCAGACCTTCTGGCCGCTCAGCGACCAGCCGCCCTCGACCTTGCGGGCGCGGGTGACCAGGCTCGCCAGGTCGGACCCCGCACCGGGCTCGCTGAACAGCTGGCACCACACGATCTCGCCACGCAGGGTCGGACCGATGAACCGTTGCCGCTGCTCCTCGGTGCCGTGGACGAGCAGGGTGGGCAGCACCCACTCGCCGATGACGGTGGTCGGCTGCGCGAACCCGCGCCGAGCGAACTCGTCGGCGATCACCGCCTGTTCCTCAGGGCCCGCGCCCAGCCCGTAGGGCGCCGGGTAGTGCGGCGCGACCAGCCCGGTCTCGGCGAGCCGTGCGCGGCGGGAGCCGCCACGCTCCGGGGCCCACCCGTCGCTGCGGACGGCGTCGTCGGGCAGCGCCACCGCCTCGTCGAGCACCGCGGCGACCCGCGCGCGCAGTTCGGGCAGCGCCTGCTCGCCGACGAACGAGTAGTCGCGGGTGCCGGTGAGCGCGGCGTCGCCGAGCCGGCGTGCCCAGCCGTCCTCGGGCCCGGCGGCCGACGCGATGCCGACCGCGCGACGCCAGTACAGGTGGGCGTCGTGCTCCCAGGTGAACCCGACGCCGCCGAGGAGGGTGACGCATTCGTAGGCGACGTCGACACCGGCGGGCAGGGCCGTCAGCGCGGCCTGTGCCGCGGCGAGCCGCTGCTGGTCGGCCGGCTGCTCCGCCGCCCGAGCGGCGTCCCACGCTGCCGCACACGCAGTTTCGGTGCGAACCAGCATCATTGCGGCCTTGTGCTGCACGGCCTGGAAGCTGCCGATCGGGCGGTCGAACTGCACTCGGTTGCGCACATACTCGACCGCGGTGTGCAGCGCCCACGAGCACACGCCCGCGGCTTCGGCCGCGAGCAGGGCGTTGACCACCAGGTCCAGCCGGTCCGCATCGGGTGCCGGCAGCATCGCCCCGGGTTCGACGACGTGGCCGTCCAGCCGGAGCATCCCGACCGGCCTCGTCAGGTCGACTCCGTCGGCGATGTCCACCTCGGCGCCCGAGGGCGTCAGGTGGAACCACAGCGGCTCGCCGCCCAGATCGGCCCGGACGATCACCCGGTCCGCACCGGGCAGGCCGAGCACCGGCCCCGAGGTCCCCGCGACCGTCCACCCCGCGTCGGCGGTCGTCGCGACGAGCCCGGGGCCTGCGACGACCGCGCCCGTGGCGCCCGCGCCGAACTCGTCGAGCAGTCCCGCGACCGGCCCCTCGGTGGGTAGCGCGGCGAGCACCGAACTGGTGATCACGGTCGGCAGCCACGGCCCGGGCACCAGCGCGTTGCCGAGTTGCTCCGCCACGACGGCCAGCTCGGTCAGTCCTGCCGCCGAGCCCCCGTGATGCTCCGGCAGGTGGAGGGCGTGCAGCCCCGTCGCGACCAGTTCGCCCCACACGTCGGGTGTCTTGCCGACGGCGAGGTCGGCGAACGCGGCCCGGGTCTTCTCGAGAGGCGCGTATCGGGCGGCCAGACCGGCTACCGCATCGGCGAGTGCGCGATGGTCGTCGTCGAGTGGAATGGGCATCAGCAACGCTCCAGGATCAGGCAGGACGTCGCCGCCGAGGCGCAGATCGCGATCATGGCGACCTGCTCGTCGCGGCGCTCGAGTTCGTCGACGGCGGTGGCGAGCAGGCGGATGCCCGTGGCCCCGGCGGGGTGACCGATCGCGATCGCGCCGCCGTTGACGTTGAGGGTGTCCGGGTCGATGTCATGGACCTGTGCGAACGACATCGGGACCGACGCGAACGCCTCGTTGACCTCGAACAGGTCGATGTCGCCGACGGTCATGCCGGTGCGGTCGAAGAGCTGCTGCGCCGCGGCCTGGGGACCGTCCAGCAGATACTCGGTGTCGCCGCCGATCACGCACTGGGCCAGCAACCGGGCCCGTGACGCGAACCCGAGAGCCCGTGCGCGGTCCTCACTCATCAGCACGGCGGCGCCTGCGCCGTCCGACACCTGGGACGAGGTGCCCGCGGTGTGCAGGCCGTCCTCCTTGACCGTCCGGAGGCGAGCGAGCGCCTCTGTGCTGGTCTCGCGCAGGCCCTGGTCGCGGGTGATCATCGTGTCGCCGTCTGCGCTGGGCACGGTCACCGGGATCAGCTGCCGGTCGAACCGGCCCTCGTCCCACGCCACGCGGGCGCGCTGCTGGGACCGTAGGCCGAAGGCGTCGAGGTCCTCGCGGGTGAAGCCGCGGTCGCGGGCGATGCGGTCAGCGCCGGTGTACTGGTCGGGCATGTCGAGCGACCAGCTCGACGGGCGCGGCGTGCCGAGCCCGACGCCGACCTTCGCGGTCAGCGGCACGCGCGACATCAGCTCGACCCCGCAGGCCATGCCGATCTCGAGGGTGCCAAGCGCAATCTGGCCGGCGACGAGCATCGTCGACTGCAGGGCGGTGCTGCACTGCGCGTCGATCGTCGTCGCACCGGTCTCGGCGGGCAGGCCCGCATGCATCCACGAGGTACGGGTGATGTTCCCGTACTGCTCGCCGATCGGGGTGACACAGCCACCGATCGCCTGCTCCACCAGCGAGGGGTCCAGGTCGAGGCGGTCGAGCACGCCCCGCTGGGCGAGCCCCAGCAGTTCGGCCGCGTGCAGCCCGGACACCCAGCCCTCACGCTTGCCGAACGGGGTGCGTGCCGCATCCACGATCACCGGTTTCATGCTCGTGCCTCCAGTCGACTCCAGGGACGGTTGTCGAGGCCGCGGACCTGCACACCCAGCTCGTCGATCAGATCGAGACTGGCGCAGACTCGGCCGGTGAGCTGCTCGGGCGCCGCGCACAGCGTGGTGACGGCCTCCACCATCTCCTCGAGTGCCTCGACCTGATCGGGACGGATCGTGTCGCCGACGAGCCGCGCCGCGCCCTCGCTGAGCACTGCTGCCTTCGGCTGGACCGCGTTGACGCGGATGGCGTCGTCGCACAGTTCCGCCGCCATGCCGTTGGAGATCCGGCTCAGCGCCGCCTTCGACGCCGCGTAGACCGCGAGATCCGTTCCGGGCGGCACCAACTCGAACGGGGGCCCGTCGAAGAGCCGCGAGCTGGCGCTGGTGATGTTCACGATCCAGCCGCGGCCGGCCTCGCGCATGCCGGGGATCACCGCCTGCATCAGGTCGAGCGGCGCGTGGACGTTGACCTCGAAGGTCAGACGTCGGCGGCGCAGCGGGAAGTCCGCGAGCGGCTGGTAGATCGCCGCGGCTGCGTTGTTGACCAGGATGTCGACGGGGCCGCCGAGCCGATCGATCGCCTCGGGGACGATCCGGGCGCGGTCCTGCTCGTCGCCCAGGTTCGCGGCGAGCACCTCCACCCGGGTTCCGTGACGCGCGAGCCGTTGCGCCGTCTCGGTGAGGCTGCCCGGCAACGACGGGTGACTCTCGAGGGTGCGCGCCACCAGGAGCAGGTCGGCGCCTTCGGCAGCGAGTCGCTCCGCCACGCCTGCACCGATGCCACGGCTGGCACCGGTGACCACGGCGCGCAGCCCGGTGAATCGAGACATCGGCGAACTCACTTCCACTTCTTCGCGAAGTCGTCGACGGCCTTGCCGATGCGCGCGACCTCGTCGTCGTTCAGGCCGTGGCTCATGCCGAGCGTCATGCCCCGCTCGAAGACGGCGTCCGCCTCGGGGAGACCCTCGGCGGGCACGCGGTGCTCGACGCCGCGCATCATCGGGTGCCGAGTGATGTTGCCGCTCCACACCGTTCGCGTGTCGATGCCTTCGCCCTCGATGAACTCCTGCAGGTCGCTGCGGGAGAAGGGCGCGTCGGCGTTCACCATCACCGGGTAGCACAGCCACGCGGTGTCGAGCCCGTCGGTCTCCACCGGGGTGGTGAAGAACTCGGGATGCGCGCCGTAGGCCGCCGTGTATGCGGCGAAGGTCTTCTTGCGCCGCTCGTAGTTCTGGCTCAGCTTGTTCAGCTGCACGACGCCGTAGGAGGCACCGAGCTCGGACGGCTCGAAGTTCCACGGCACGAGATCGAAGATGAAGTCGTTGTCGTAGTCGACGCCGTCCAGGTCCTCGCGGAAGACGCGGCCCGTGCCGTTGCCGAAGAGGTTCGGCTCGGAACGACGGCCCCAGCGGCGCAGCAGCAATGCCCGATCGCGCAGTCTCTCGTCGTCCATCATGACCATGCCGCCGGTACCGGCGCAGGTGATGATGTGCGCCATCGAGAAGCTGGTCACGCTGATGTCGGCCCGTGCGCCCGTGGGGGTTCCGCGCAGGGTGGGGCCGAGAGCGTCGCAGGTGTCCTCGACGACGGCGAGCCCGTGCCGGTCGGCGATCTCGCGGATCGCGTCCCAGTCCGGACAGTTGCCCGCGAGATTCGGGATCAAGATGGCACCGGTCTTCTCGGTGACCATCGCCTCGATCTTGCTCACGTCGACGTTGAAGGTGTTCGGTTCGACGTCGACGAACACCGGGACGAGGCCTGCCCGCACGATCGGCGCGACGTCCGTCGAGAAGGTCAGCGGCGAGGTGATCACCTCGGTGCCCCTGGGCAGGTCGAGCAATTCGACGGCGAGGTACAGGCCCGAGGACCCCGAGTTGCACATGACGCCGAACTTCTTGCCGGTCAGCTCCGGAACACGGCGCTCGAGCTCGAAGACGTTCTTGCCGATCCGCAGGCCCTGGTGGCCGCTGCGGAGCACGTCGACGACGGCCTGGATCTCTTCCTCACCGTGGGTGGCGCGGGCGTAGGTGATGCGTTCGGTCATATCGGTTTGCCTTCTTCTGTGGGAAAGTGTTGTCGCTCAGCGACTGTCGCAAATCTCACTCAGCGGTCGGCGGACAGCACGATCGCGCTGTGCGGCACCGGCGAGCCACCGGTGACGAGCACGTTGTCGAGGGTCTTGGCGGGCTGGTTCACCGAGGTGCCGCGGATCAGGCGCACACCCTCGGCGATGCCGTTGACACCGTGGATGTACCCCTCGCCGAGCTGGCCGCCGTTGGTGTTGATCGGCAGCCGGCCGTCCAGTTCCAGGTTGCCGTCGGCGATGAAGTCCTTCGCCTCGCCGCGGCCGCAGAAGCCGTACTCCTCCAACTGGAGCAGCACCATCGGGGTGAACGCGTCGTAGAGGATCGCGGCGTCGACGTCGCCGGGCCCGATCCCGGCCTGGCTCCACAGCTGCTGCGCCACCAGCTCGACCTCGGGCATCTCGTCGATGTCGTCACGGTAGTAGCTGCTCATCGAGATCTGCTGGGGGCCGACGCCCTGTGCCGCACCGGAGACGATCGCGGGCGGGTGCGGGAGGTCGCGGGCGCGCTCGGCGCTGACGACGACCAGCGCCTGACCGCCGTCGGATTCCTGGCAGCAGTCGAGCAGCCGCAGCGGGTCGGCGATCATCTTCGAGTTCTGGTGGTCTTCGATGGTGATCGGGCGCTCGTAGAACCAGGCCTTCGGATTGTTCGCCGCGTGCTTGCGCGAGAGCACCGAGATCTGCCCGAAATCGGCGCTGGTCGCGCCGTACTTGTGCATGTAGCGGCGCGCGAGGAATGCCTCTTGCTGTGCGGGCGTGAGCAATCCGTACGGGTTGATCCAGTTGCGGTATTCCTGGTCGGTGTTGGCCGTGTACGCGAAGGGCGGTGGGCCGGCGCCGAAGCGGTGTCCCGAGCGCTCGTTGAAGGCCCGGTAGACCACCACGACGTCCGCGACTCCGCTCGAGACCGCGAGCGCGGCCTGCTGCACCGGGGCACACGCGCCGCCACCGCCGTGCGGGATCCGGCTGAAGAACTTCAGCTGCGGGATCCCCAGCGCGCGGGCCACGGCGATCTCGGGGTTGGTCTCCATCGTGAACAGCGCGAAACCGTCGACTTCCTCGACACCGATCCGGGCGTCGGCGAGCGCGGCGACGACCGACTCGCACGCCAACTGCCATTCGCTGCGCCCGGAGTCCTTGGAGAACTCGGTGGCGCCGATGCCTGCGATGGCGGCCCCGCGTGAGAAGCCCCGCGAAAATCCCTTGGCGCTCATCGTGTTCCTCCTTCGTACGGCGCGACGACGACCTGGGCGGTCACGTGCGCGCCCCGCTTGTTACGGCCGGTGACCTCGATCGTGACGGCGTCGCCGTCGACGGCGGAGACTTCACCGGTCATCCGCATGGTGTCGCCGGGGAAGTTCGGCACACCCAGGCGCAGCGAGACCCGCCGGATCCGCGATGCCGGACCGGCCCAGTCCGTGACGAACCGGTCGACGAAGCCGTTCGTCGAGTTGATGCTCATGAAGATGTCCGGTGTACCCCGCTTCTTCGCGGCGCCGGGGTCGTGGTGCACGTCCTCGAAGTCCTGCGACGCCATCGCGGTCGCCACGATGGTGGTGCGGTCGAGCGGGATGTCCAGCGCAGGAAGCTGTGTGCCGATCACGCAGTCCGACAGGTTCATTCGGCGCTCCCCTGTTCCGCTGCGGGCCGACGAAGCTGCGGCAGGACGTCGCCGTGTGCGTGTTCCGCGAAGCCGACCTCGAGCTCCATGCCGAGTTCCAGGTCGTCGTGGTCGACGCCTGCGATGTCCGCGACGAGCCGGATGCCTTCCTCGAGGTCGATCAGCCCGACCGCGAGCGGGTAGTCGAACGCCGGGTCCTTCGGGTGGTGCACGACCGTCCAGCTGTGCAGGGTGCCGCGGCGCGTGGACTCGACGGTGTTCCAGGAGAAGGACCGGCAGGCCGGGCACGCCGGAGCCGGCGGGTGGCGCAGGGTGTCGCAGTCGCTGCAGCGCTGGATCTCGAGCCGGCCGTCCCGCGCCGCGTCGAACCAGAACTTGTTGTCCTGCGTGATGATCAGCCTGGGTACCGCGGTGCTCACGCGTCCTCCTTCGTGTCGGTGTCGGTGGTCTGCTCGTTCTCGCCGGTCCTGGGCCGGAAGCGGAGCAGCCGGAAGCGCTCCTCGGCGACGAGGTCGCCGTGCTGGTTCTCGTACGACTTGTGGAGCGTCAGGAAGCACCCCTCCCCGAGCGCGGTGCGCTTGAACGGGGAGATCGACTCGAGGGTGAAGCGCGCGGTGACGTGGTCACCGGGCACGAGTTCGCGGTGATAGTCCTGCTCGACATCGGTGGCGACGACCGAGGTGAATCCCTCCTCGTCGAGCAATGCCAGCAGCCGGGAGTAGGCGCAATCCTCGACTGCCTTCTCCGCACGCAGGCGGTGTACCTCCCGCCAGCGCCGGTATCCCGACATCACCCAGGTCGAGATCATGGCCGGCGGGCAGATCACGTCCTCACGGCCGGTGGCGCGAGCGGCCTCGCCGTCGACGTAGACCGGGTTGACGTCGTCGTGCGCCTCGACCCAGTTGCGGATCATCGCCTCGTTGACTGCGTACCGGGCCACGCGCGGCGGTTCGGCCTCCTGCCCGACGAACCGCTCGAGCTGCTGTTCCAAGGTCTGCACTCCAACCACCCTTCTTGAGCAAGCGCTTGGCAAAGTAAATTAGGGCGGGCGGCGACCGCGGTGGTGCCCAAGTCCCATTGGGTTGGACCAGCGAACGTCCGAACAGCTTTCGCTCAATCGAGGAGGAACATGTGGTTCGCACGCCTGGTCGACGCAACGAGATCATGACCCTGGCGGCCGAGTTGTTCGCAGAAAAGGGAGTGGGGGCGACGTCGGTCCGGGAGATCGGCGAGCGCGCCGGCGTGTTCTCGGGCAGTCTCTATCACTATTTCCGCAGCAAGGACGCGCTGGTACAGGAGATCCTGGCGGGGTACATGTCGGACATCCACCGCAGGTTCGGCGAGGTGGTCGAGCGGTCCCGTTCGCCGCGGGAGACGATCCGCGGCCTGATCCGTCAGACGCTGCTCGTGATCGACTCCCATCCCCATCCGACGGCCATCTACCAGCACGATCGGCAGTACCTGCGCGAGCACGGACTACTCGACGCCGTGGACACCGCGTCCCGCGAGGTGCGCAGCTACTGGATCGACGCATTGCACGCCGGTGTCGCGGACGGCACCTTCCGGTCGGATCTGCCGGTGGAGATCTTCTACCGGGCCGTGCGCGACTCTCTCTGGGCCACCATGCACTGGCCGGGGCGCGACGACTACAGCACCGACGACTTCGCCGAACTGCTGACCACGTTGTTCTTCGACGGCTTCCTCCCCCGATAGCGGGCCCCAGCCTCAGCGATCGAGCGGTCCGCTCTCGTCGTGTTCACTCGTCGAGCGTCGTGAGGATCGGCGTTCCCGACGGATCCAGCGCCCACCAATGTTCCTCGGCGCCCTGCCCGTTGGTTTCCCCTGCGGCGTCGTCGAGCCGGTTGCGGTACAGCGCCATCCCGTTGACGACCACCTGATAGCCGCCGTCGTCGAGGCGCACGGTGTCGACGGCCGCACCGGTCAGTCCGGCTGTCGCGGGGTCTTCGGTCGCGGACGTGACCGGCACCCACGAGCGTCGGCACACGTCGTTGCAGTCGCCCGGCGGCGCCGGCGCCGCCTCGTCCTCCAGTTGCGCGTAGAGCGTGAATCCCTGTGAGTCGGTCTCGACCGGGCCCAAGGCCGAGTCGCCGACCTGGACGACGGGTTGCCCGACGGGCGCGGGCGGTGACGTCGGCGCCGTGGTCGGTTCGGGCTTCGCACCCGACGAGATGTCGTACGCGCACCCGGCGCACACGAGTCCCGCCGCCGCGACCGCCACGAGCGACGAGTTCCGCAGCCTCTGCCTTGTCGACATGACGCGCTCCTTCCGCACTCGACCTGGCGCGCGCTGGCGCACCGGGGCGGTCCGGGCCCGCCCCACACTCTGTGTTCCAGTGCACTCCTCCGCGGCTACCTGCCGCAGCGCTTTCGCAGGTCCCACCGGCTGCCGCAGCGCGCGACATGCCGCGCCGTGTCGGGGTGCGCGCCTACGCTCGGCATCATGAGCTGGTATCGGCCGGCCCCGGCCGCTCCCGATCTGCACGACGCGCTCGTGTGCACGTGGACGGCCGCCACCGAGGGCACGCACCTGCTGGTTCCCGACGGGTGCGTCGATGTCCTATGGATCCGCGGGGTCGGTCTGCGGGTGTGCGGGCCCGAGACCACGGCGTGGTCGTTCGCGCTGCCGCCC
The DNA here is from genome assembly GCF_012726205.1 of Rhodococcus sp. HNM0569. Taxonomy (GTDB): domain Bacteria; phylum Actinomycetota; class Actinomycetes; order Mycobacteriales; family Mycobacteriaceae; genus Rhodococcus_F. The sequence continues at coordinate 152,827 of NZ_JAASAE010000007.1, forward strand.
GGCACCGAAGCGGTCGGGGTGCGTTTCCGGCCGGGGGTCGCGGCCGCGGCGCTCGACGTGCGCACGTCGGACATCACCGACGTCCGGGTGGGCGTCGACGACGTTCTCGGGTCGGCCGTCGCGCGCAGGCTCACCGATCGGCTCGACAACGCCACGACCCCCGCGGAGCGCATCACGCACTTCGAGCACGCGGTGCGGCACTGGCACACGCGCGGCGACGATCCACTCGCGGCGAGCGTCCGGACGGCACTCGCGACGCGCAACTGGACGGTCGGTGCGCTCGCGGAGGCGCACGCGCTCACCGAGCGCCGACTGCAGCGCCGCTGCCACGACCTCTTCGGGTACGGCCCGGCGACGCTGCGCGGCATCCTGCGTCTGCAGCGGTTCATGGCGTCGGCCGGGGCGCAGCCGCACGCCACGCTCGCCGACCTGTCGTATGTCGCCGGATACAGCGATCAGGCCCATCTCGCGCGCGACTGCAGGCGCATCGCGGGCATGACGCCCAGCGCCCTGCTGGCGAGCGAGGCGCCCCACTGGCACGGTGTCGGCTCGGCGGTCGCGGCCACGCGCCGCGAGCACGTTGCGTGAGTGTCGGTTTTGTTCAAGCGTTCGCCGACATGGCCGACGACACTCGACCCCATGAACTCCACCGAATCCGTCGGCTCACCAGCCGCCCTGAACGCCCCCGGCCGCTACCGCACACTTGCCGCGAAATTCACCGACCGTGTCGAGGCGGTCCCCGCGGACGCGTGGGACAACCAGTCGCCGTGCAGTGAGTGGACGGTGCGCGACGTCGTGCGGCATGTCGTCGACACGCAGCATTACATCGTCACCGTCGTCGGTCTCGCCCTGCCCGACGCCACGTCCCCCGACACCGACCCGGTCGCGGCATGGCGCGAGACGCGCGACGCGATGCAGGCCGTCCTCGACGACCCCGAGCACGCGGCCCGCGAGTACGACGGGCACTTCGGCCGGACGACGCTCGGCGACACGATCGCGAATTTCTACTGTTTCGATCTCGTCGTCCACGGCTGGGACGTCGCGCACGGCGCGGGCATCGACGACACGATCGACGACGCGGACCTCGAATGGATCGATTCGCTGCGCGGCGTGATGGGCGACAACATCCGCATGGACGGCGTATGCGGTCCCGAGATCTCGACACGAGAGGGCGCCGACCTGCAGACACGCGTTCTCGCCTACCTCGGCAGGACTGCCTGACGGAAGCCGCGTGCGCTTGTAGTGTCGGCGCATGGCGGAGGCGAGGGCGAGCGCGACGGCATCCCCGGTGGCCGCGGTCGCGCTCGTTCTCGTGGCCGCCACTGGATGCGCGCCCGAGATCCCGAACTCGCCGCCTGCCGCGGCCACCGCCGTGTCGCGGTCCGCGCCGGGCGAGGGCGTGTCGGCTTCGGTCCCGATCGAGAGCGTCGTCGCGGCAGCGGGGACGACGACACAGGTGCCGGTCACCGCCGCCGAACACGAGTACGGCGGGAACTCGTCGACCAGTCGTCGTTTCGACGAATATCCTTACGTGCGATACGACCTCGCACTCGCCGACGCGCCCGGCCCCGTCGAGATCTCGTGGCACGGCAGGTCGGTCAACCTCAACGATCTCGCTCTCTACACNGATCACGTTGTCGGGCACCGTCGCCACCGACGGTGAGGCGCTTCAGGTGCTCGTGATCGACGAGCCACGCGCGCACGACGTCTTCGCGTCCGAGCCGGACCGCGCGTTCGCCGATCCCGGCACGTACGACGCCGCACTGTTGCACATGACGGACACGCAGTACCTCGCGCAGCGCGCCCCCGAACTGTTCACGGGCATGACGCGGTGGACCGCGGACAACGCCGCCGACCGCAAGATCGACTACGTGATGCACACGGGCGACCTGATCCAGTCGTGGATCCGCTTGAACGGCACCGACGATGCCGCGCGTCGCGAGTTCGCGCTCGCCCACGACGCGATGTCGACACTCACGAACGCGGGCGTGCCGTTCGGCGTTCTACCGGGCAATCACGACAACAAGTGGAACGTCGCGGGGCGACTCGTTCCCGGCATGCACGACGAGAACAACGCGCTCTTCAACGAGTACTTCGGACCGCACGAGTTCGATTCCCGGCCGTGGTGGGGTGGCTCGGTCGCCCCCGACGACAATTTCGCGCACTTCGATCTCGTCGAGCTCGCGGATGCCGAATTCCTCATGTTGAGCATCGGATTCAACCCACCCGAGCACGTGCTGCGCTGGGCCGAAGACGTCCTCGACCGCTATCCCGACCGCAATGTCGTCATCGGAGCCCACTACTACCTCGACGACGACGGACGGCTCCGCATGAGCGGATTCGGCGACACCGGCAGCGCGGGGCAACAGATCTGGAACCGCCTCGTGGTGCCCTACGAGTCGGTCGTGATGGTGCTCTCCGGGCACGTCGACGGGCAGACGACCGTCACCGATCGACCGATTCCCGGCACCGACCGCCGCGTCGTCGAGATGCTCGCCGACTACCAGGGCTTCCTCGTCGACGGCGAACGGCGCGCCGACTTCCAACGGCTGTTGCAGTTCGACCTGGACGGCGGGCGGGTCGCGGTCGACACGCATTCGCCTGCGCTCGACAGCTTCGCCGTCGAAGACTACGACCCACAGCGCCGCTACGGCGCGGACGACGGGGAGTTCGTCGCACCGGTGCAGTTGCGGGGCGATCTGCCCCGCGCGGTGATGGCGGGCTCGTGAGCAGGCGGCGGGCGGTCCGCGGGAAGGGTGGTGGCCGATGGACGTCATGGTGATCAGCACGATCGGTGTCCTGGTGATCGTCGCGGTCACGGCGTTCGCGCCGCGCGTGGGCGTCGCCGCGCCGCTGCTGCTCGTCGCGGCAGGCGTCGCGATCGGGTTCCTGCCGTTCGTCCCCGAGGTGGATGTCGACCCGGAATGGATTCTCGCGGGACTGCTTCCTCCGCTGCTGTATTCGTCGGCCGTGAACATGCCGACGATGGACTTCCGGCGCGATTTCCGCACGATCTCGGCGTTCTCGGTGATCCTCGTCGTGGTGTCGGCGCTCGTCGTCGGGTACACGATCCACTTCCTCGTGCCCGACGTGGGCCTCGCCACCGGCATCGCGCTCGGTGCCATCGTGAGCCCCACGGACGCGGTCGCGACGGCGATCGTCCGCAAGTCCGGCGTTTCACCGCGGGTCGTCACGGTGCTCGAAGGGGAAAGCCTGCTCAACGACGCGTCGGCGCTGGTGCTGCTGCGCTCGGCGGTGGCGGCGACCGCGGGGGCGGTGTCGCTGTGGGGTGTCGCCGGGGACTTCGTGTTCGCGGTGGTCGTCGCGGTGGCGATCGGTTTCGCGGTGGGCCGCGTCAATCTGCTGGTCCGGAGCAAACTTTCGGAGGCACCGGCGAGTGTCGCGGTGTCCTTCGTCGTGCCGTTCGTGGCGTTCGCACCCGCCGAACATCTCGGCGCATCGGGCCTGGTCGCGGCCGTCACCGCGGGTCTCGTGACAGGGCACGGCTCCCCGCGATACCTCAGGGCCGAAGACCGCATCAACGAACGCATCGTGTGGCGCACTATCGAGATGCTGCTCGAGGGCACGGTGTTCCTCGTGATGGGCGTCGAGCTCTACGCGCTCGTCGAGGACGTCCGCGATCAGCACGGCAGCCTGTGGCTCGCACTCGGCTTGGGTGGTGTGACGGCGCTGCTCGTCCTGGCGGTGCGGGCGGCGTTCATCACGGTGTCGCTGTGGCTCCTCGCCCGGCGCGCCCGGCGCGGCCCCGTCGTACGCGAGAAGCTCGAAGAGATACGCGCCGACCTCGACCGCGGGACCTTCCGCAAGCCCGCGGACGGCGCCGACGAGCGCGTCCACGACGCCTACCGGAAGCGGCTGCGCCATGCCCGGATACGCACGTCACAACGCATCTCGGATATCGACTACCTCACCCAGCAGGCGCTCGGCCCGCGCGAGGGCGTCGTGCTGTTGTGGGCGGGGATGCGCGGCGCCGTCACGCTCGCCGCGGCGCAATCCCTGCCACCCGATACGACCCAACGCTCGGTGCTCATCCTCGTCGCATTCGTCGTCGCGGCCGGCACGCTGATCGTGCAGGGCGGCACACTCCGGCGACTCGTGCGCCGCCTCGGCCTCGCCGACGCAGGCAACGGAGCCCCCGACGACGACCGCGAGCTGCGCAGGCATCTCGCGGACCTCGCCCGTGCCCGGCTCGACGACCCGTCGCTGCGCAGAGCCGACGGCTCCGCGTATTCGCCCGACGTCGTCGCGCGGGTGTCGGAACGGGTCGGGGCGCGTGCGGACGAGATCCCGGAGGATGCGGGCACCCACGCGGAAGTGGCCGAGCTTCGTGACCTGTTCGCGGACCTGATCGACAACGAGCGCCGCGAACTGCTCCGGCTCCGCGACGTCGGCACCTACAGCTCGCAGGCACTCGCCCGTGCGCTACGCCGGCTCGACTCGGTGCAGATCGGCATGCAGGTACGCGCGTCGCAGGACGACGACTGAACTCCCCCTGTGAGCACTTTGCGAGTCTCCGCACGCTTGTTTCACTCACGGGGGGAGCGTGGAGACCTTCGTCCATACACATATAAGGTCTTCGGCATGACGGCGCGCCGCTACTCCTCCACCAGTCCTGAACAGCTGGCCACGGCAGTGTTCGACGTCGCTGCCGAGCAGGGGCTGGACAACGCGAGCGTGCGGGAAGTGGCGAAGCGTGCAGGGGTGTCGATCGGCGCCGTTCAGCATCACTTCGCGACCAAGGACGCGATGCTCGACTACACGCTGCGCGGGCTGCTCGACCGCCTGCTGCACCACGTCGCGGACCTGCCCGACGACACCGATGCCCGCACCGGTCTCACCGCACTGCTCGGCGAGCTGCTGCCGCTCGACGAGCGCCGCACGCGCGAGGCGCACGTGCGCACCGCGTTCGCGGTGCGCGCCGTCACGTCTGTGTCGCTCGCCGAGATCCGCCGAGGTGCGATGTTCGCGCTGCGCAGCCGCGTGTCCGCGTATCTCCTCGAGTTGGGCGCCGACGAGGTCGAGATCAGCGCCGCGCTGCTGCTCGGCGCGGTCGAGGGGCTCGCGCTCGACGCCCTGTCGGGCACGCCGCCGCACTCGCACGACTACCTGCGGCACGCACTCGACCACCAGATCGAACTCGCCGTGCGCGGCCCGCGGGGCGGCGCCCGCACGATCGAGCTCGCCAGTTGACGGCGGGCCGCTTCGCGCCAAGCCCGTCGGGCGACCTGCACCTGGGAAATCTGCGCACCGCGCTGCTCGCATGGCTGTTCGCCCGCACCTCCGGCCGCACCTTCGTCCTGCGCGTCGACGACCTCGACCGCGTCCGCCCCGGCGCCGAAGAGCGTCAGCTCGACGACCTGCGGGCGCTCGGTCTCACGTGGGACGGGCCCGTCGTCCACCAGAGCGAACGCGTGGCGCTCTACGACGCCGCGATCGACCGGCTGCGCGACCGGGGTCTCGTCTACAAGTGCTTCTGCACGCGGCGGGAGATTCTCGAGGCCGCGTCGGCGCCGCACGCGCCGCAGGGCGCGTACCCGGGGACGTGCCGCGACCTCACCGCCGCCGAACGGGCCGAGCGCATCGCGGCCGGCAGGCCACCGGCGCTGCGACTACGTTCCGATGCCCACTCGTTCACGGTGCACGACCTGCTGCACGGCGAATTCACCGGCGTGGTGGACGATCTCGTGCTGCGCCGCAACGACGGCACACCCGCCTACAACCTCGCTGTCGTCGTCGACGACGCCGATCAGGGAATCGACCAGGTGGTCCGCGGCGACGACCTGCTGTCGTCGGCGCCCAGGCAGGCCTTCCTCGCGAGCATCCTCGGGCTGTCGGCTCCGACGTACGCGCACGTGCCGCTCGCACTGGGCCCCGACGGCAGACGACTCGCGAAGCGCGACGGCGCCGTCACCCTCGCCGACCAGCGGTCACTGGGCCGCACTCCCGCGGAGGTCGTCACGCTGCTCGCACGGTCGCTCGGCCTCGCGAGCGAGGGTGAGTCGGTGTCGGCGGAGGACCTGCGGGCACGTTTCGATCCCACTCGGCTTCCCCGCGACCCGTGGGTGGTCGGCGCCGAGGTCACCGCGGGCCGAGCACACCCCTGAATTCGCGTCCGCGGTACGCGCGCCCCGATTCTCCCCGGAACAACGCTCTCCGCACGTAGCCTGTGTGCACAGGAATCATGCGCGCTCGTCTCGACCGAGGAGATCCACATGACCACCGGCGGTTTCGACCCAGACGACAAGAGCGAAGGCAACCAGCCCCGCGGCAGCAACGGGCCGGAAGGCGGCAATCGGCCCGGCGGCGAACCGCAACAGGGTGGCCCCGGTTCGGAGAGCGGCTACCCGCCACCCCCACCCGCCGGCAGCACTCCCCCGCCCGGCGGATATCCCCCGCCACCGGGCAACTACCCGCCCCCTCCCGGCGGGAACGTACCGCCGCCCGGCGGATATCCACCTCCCCCCGGCAACTACCCACCGCCCCCGCCCATTTCGGGCGAGTACGGTGCCGGGCCTGCGGCACAGATGAACTCGCCTCAGCTGGGCGTCGGCGCGGCAGTGAGCTACGGCTTCAAGAAGTTCGGCAAGAACTGGACGGTGTGGGTCGGCATCCTGTTGATCGCATTCGTGATCCAGGCGATCCTCGCACTGGTTTTCCCGAACGGTGAGGCCGACACCAGTGACTGGTCGGCGGCCGTCACGGCGTCGTACACCTTCTGGGGCATCGTGGGCGCCCTCGTCACCACCATCGTGGGCTGGCTCATCCAGGCTGCACTGGTGCGCGGCGCACTGTTCGAGCTCGACGGCAACCGCCCGAACATCGGGTCGTTCTTCCAGTTCAACAACGTCGGTGCCGTCATCCTCGCGTGCTTCCTGGTCGGCATCATGACGACGATCGGCTTCTTCGTCTTCGTCATCCCCGGCATCGTGCTGGTGTTCCTGTCCTGGTGGACAGTGCAATTCGTGATGGACCAGAACCAGGACGCGCTCACCGCGATCCGGTCGAGCTTCCGCACCATCTGGAGCCACTTCGGCCCCTTGCTCGGGCTCGCCGCCGTGCTGGTGCTGCTCAACATCGCCGGCGCGATCCTGCTGCTGATCGGCCTGCTCGTCACCGTGCCGGTCACACTCATCGCGTCGACCTACGCGTACCGCGTCGTCACCGGCCGTTACGTGTCGGTCCCCGACTGAACCGGCTGATTCGGTCCTCTTTCCTCACGGCACAATCGTTTTCCCACACCGCCCGGCCGAACGACGACCGTGCACTCGTGCAGATGTGATCTGTCTGCGTAGAGTGCACGGTTGTCGTTCGAGACACGGGCGACTGGAAACCGAGGGGAAAAGATGACCACGGGTGGGTTCGATCCAAACCAGAGCCATCAGCAGACGCCGCAGTCCGGGGGGACCGCACCGTACGGACAGCAGCCGTACGGTGACCAGCAGTACGGGGGCCAGCCGCAGTTCGGCGCGCAGGCACCACAGCCGCAGTACCAGAACCAGCAGTCCCCGTACCCGCAGTACCCGAGCCAGCCGCAGGGCGGGCAGCAGTACGGCACCCCGCCCGGGTACGGGCCGGGCATGACGCAACAGTTCTCGATGCCGCCGCAGTTCGATCAGCAGTTCGGCCGCCGTCCCGCCGACCTCGGCAAGCGCTTCGTCGCACGTTTCATCGACGGTCTGATCACCGGCCTGCCCAGCGGCATCGTCGGCGGCTTGATCGTCATCGCCACCGGCGGGTCGTATGCAGGCGTCGCGATCGCCGCGCTGCTGACCGCGCTGGTGCCGGTCGCCTACTTCGTCGCGCTCGAGACCTCGCGCGGCGCGACCCTCGGCAAGCAGGTCATGGGGTTGAGCGTCACCGGCCCGAACGGTGAGAATCCGACGCCTCAGCAGTCGCTGCAGCGCAATGCGTTCTACCTGGTGGCGTTGCTCGGACTGGTCCCGGCCCTCGGCGTGATCGGCAACATCGTCGTGACGATCCTGTACATCGTGATCGCGGTGACGATCAGCCAGTCGCCCACCAAGCAGGGACTGCACGACCGCTTCGCAGGCGGCACACAGGTCACCCAGGCGTGACGACGTGCCCGGCGGTGCGCACCGGATGCGCGCCGTCGGGCAGCGGGTGCCCGGATTCGCGCGGCAGCGCGGTCTGATGCTTGGATGGCGCGCGGCAGCGCGGTCTGATGCCCGGATTCGCGCGGCAGCGCGGTCTGATGCTTGGATGGCGGGCGTGAGCGCACCGCACGACACCGACCGCGAGCACGCCACGTTCGCGCACGTAGGCCGCAGCTACTACCCCATCCTGGTGGCCCTGTTCACCGCGACGCTGTTGATCTCCAACATCTGCGCCACGAAGGGCGTCGCTTTCTTCCCCGGCGAGGATCTCTCGCTCGGCCCTGTCCAGATCCTGCCGATCATCACCGACGGCGGGTTCTTCCTGTTTCCGCTCGCGTACATCCTGGGCGACGTGCTGAGCGAGGTGTACGGCTTCAAAGCCGCGCGACGCGCGATCTACCTCGGTTTCGGCGCGCTGATCCTCGCCGCACTGTGCTTCTGGATCCTGGTGGAGTTGCCGTCGGCCGAGTTCTACGAGAACCAGGAGGCGCTGCGCACCGTCGTCGGTGTGTATCCGCGGCTCCTCGCGGCAGGCCTCGCGGGTTATCTCGTCGGTCAGCTGCTCAATTCCGCGACTCTCGTGCTCATCAAGGAGCGCACCAAGGAGAAGCACCTGTGGGCGCGGCTCATCGGGTCGACCGTGGTGGGCGAGATCGCGGACACGCTGATCTTCTGCTCGATCGCGGCGGGCGCGATCGGCATCTCGACGTGGGACGACTTCGTGAACTACGTGGTGGTCGGGTTCGTGTGGAAGACGCTCGTGGAGATCGTCGTGCTGCCGGTGACCTACCGTGTGATCGCGTACGTCAAGAAGCACGAACCGACGTACAACCCCGCCTGAGCGGGTTCAGCGGTAGAAGCGTCCCAGCATCTCGGCTTTGAACTCGTCGAATCGGCCCTGCTCGATCGAGGCGCGGATGTCGTCGACGAGCCGCACCGTGAAGCGTTCGTTGTGGATCGTGCACAGTGTCGCGGCGAGCATCTCCTTCGCCTTGAACAGGTGGTGGAGGTAGGCGCGGGTGTAGTGACGGCACGTGTAGCAGTCGCACGTGTCGTCGATGGGTGTGAAGTCGCGCCGGAAACGGCTGGTGTTGATGTTGAACCGGCCGTCGGGGTGGTAGATCGCGGCGTTGCGGGCCACACGCGACGGGTTGACGCAGTCGAACGTGTCGGCTCCGTTCTCGACGGCGGTGAAGAAGTCGTCGGGCTCGCTGATGCCGAGCAGGTGCCGCGGCTTGTGCTCGGGCAGTTCGTCGGTGCACCAGCCGACGATGGTGCCGAGGTTCTGTTTCTCGAGCGCGCCGCCGATGCCGTAGCCGTCGAATCCGCGGCCGGTCTCGCCGACGATCGACTCGAGACCGCGGCACGCCTGCCTGCGCAGGTCTTCGTACTGCGCGCCCTGCACGACGCCGAACAGAGCCTGGTAGGGGCGATGCGCACGCTCGGCGGTGAGTTTCTCGTGTTCGGCGATGCACCGCACCGCCCACGCCTGCGTGCGTTCGACCGACTGCTCCTGGTAACCGCGCGTGTTCATGAGCGTGGTGAGCTCGTCGAACGCGAAGATGATGTCGGCGCCGAGCTGATGCTGGATCTGCATCGACACTTCCGGGGTGAACCGATGCCGCGAGCCGTCGAGGTGCGACTTGAAGGTGACGCCGTCGTCGTCGACGGTGGCGAGACGTTCTTTTCCTTTCGCGATGACGTCGTCGGAACGCACACCGACGGCCTCCATCGCGAGGACCTTCTTGAATCCGACACCGAGCGACATGACCTGGAAGCCGCCGCTGTCGGTGAAGGTCGGCCCGTCCCAGTTCATGAACCTGCCCAGCCCGCCCGCCTCGTCGACGATGTCGGGGCCCGGCTGCAGGTACAGGTGGTAGGCGTTCGCGAGCAGCGACTGCGCGCCGAGTTCCTTCATCGACTCCGGCAGGACGGCCTTGACCGTGGCCTTGGTCCCGACCGCGACGAACGACGGAGTCCGGATGTCGCCGTGCGGGGTGTGGATGACGCCGGTGCGGCCCGGCCGGTCCTCGAGCCTGGTCCCGACGGTGAAGAAGGGGTCGGCGGGAGCAGGTGGAGCGGGATCGGTCACCCGTGCATCTTGTCACGCGGCGAAACCCGCAGTTCGCTTCGCCTGTCCGAATTGTGATTCGGCGCTAGCGTTACGGCATGAGCATCTCCGAGATCGCGACGGTCCTGGCCTGGCAGGACGCGGTGAACGCGAACGACATCGGCACGCTGCTCGATCTGTCGAGCACCGACATCGCGATCGGCGACGCGAGCGGCGCCTACCAGGGCCTCGACACGCTGCGCGACTGGGCCGCCGAAGGCGGACTCACCCTCGAGTCGGGCCGCATGTTCGAGTACGACGGCATCGTCGTGGTGGAGGAAACCGAGACGTGGGGCACCGAGGACCACCCGGACAGTGCGGGTGCGCTCGCGTTCCGCGTGGTCGACGACCAGGTGGTGTCGGTGTTCCGGCATCCGACGCTCACCGACGCACTCGAGGACACGGGACTGAGCGAGAAGGACCTCTGGGAAGGCTGACGCCGCGACGGGGGTGATTCCGCCGCACCGATCGAAGGAGTGATGCGTGGCCGACCCAGAACAGTCCGGTAGGTCGACACGGGCCCCGGAATCTCCCGAGGCCACCGAACCTCGCGAAGCCTGGTACCTCCACTCTGCCGACGACGTCGCGCAGCGGTTCGACGTGGACCCTGCCCGCGGGTTGGGCGCGGCGCAGGTGGAGCGCCGGTTGTCCGAGTACGGACTCAACCGCCTCGCGGAGGCGGGCCGGGTGCCTGCATGGCGCAAGGTGGCGCAGCTGCTGGCCGACAAGATGACGATCGTGCTGGTGATCGCCGCGGTCGTCAGCGCCGCCGTCTCGCACGAATGGGAAACGCCGGTCGTCATCCTCGCGGTCATCACGCTCAACACGATCCTCAACTACGTGCAGGAGAGCCGCGCCGAGTCGAGCCTGCAGGCGCTGCGAGATCTGTCCGTCGCGCATTCGCGCGTGCGTCGCGACGGGCGCGAACAGGAGATAGACCGGGTCGATCTCGTGCCGGGCGACATCGTGCTACTCGAGGCGGGCGACGCGGTGCCCGCCGACGGCCGCGTGCTCGAGGCCGCGCGGCTGCAGGTCGCCGAGTCGGCACTCACCGGCGAATCACAGCCCGTCGACAAGACGGTCGAGACGCTCGACGAGGTGGATCCGCCGATCGGCGACCGCACCAACATGCTGTTCATGAACACCGAGGTGACGCGGGGCCGCGCGACGATGGTCGTCACCGGCACCGGCATGGGGACGCAGATCGGCACGATCGCGACACTCCTCGGCGGCGCGGGCACCGACAAGACGCCGTTGCAACGCCGCATCGACCAGCTCGCGGGTTTCCTCACCGTCGTCGCGCTCGTCGTGGTCGTCATCGTGTTCGTCCTCGGTCTGCTGCGCGGCCAGTCGTGGTCGGAGCTGCTCATCACCGCGGTGTCCCTCGCGGTCGCGACGATCCCGGAGGGGCTCACCGCCGTCGTCGCGTTCACCCTCGCGATGGGTGCGTCGCGCCTCGCGAAGCAGGGCGCGATCATCAAACAGCTGTCGGCGGTCGAGACGCTCGGTAGCACGACGCAGATCGCGACCGACAAGACCGGCACCCTCACCCTCAACGAGATGACCGTGCGCCGCCTCGAAACCGACGGCCACGCCTTTCGCATCACGGGCGAGGGCTACGGCACCGACGGCAAGCTGCTCGCCACCGACGACCGGCCCATTCCGGATCTGCGGCGCACCTTTCTCGCGATGTCGCTGTGCAACGACGCGTCGGTGGCCGACGGCACGCTCGTCGGCGACCCCACCGAGGGCGCGCTCGTCGTGCTCGCGGAGAAGGGCGGCATCGACGTCGGGGGCGCGCGGCGCACGCATCCGCGTATCGCGGAGGTCCCGTTCGACTCCGACTACAAGTTCATGGCGACCTTCCACCGCACGACCAACGCGGGCGGCGAGAACGGCATCCGCTGCTACGCCAAGGGTGCGCCGGGCGTGCTGCTCGCCCGCGCCACGTCGATGCGCACCGAGGACGGCGGTACCAGGCCGCTCGGCGACGCCGACCGCGATCGCATCATGGGCGTCGTCGAAGAGCTTGCGTCGGACGGCCTTCGGACGTTGATGATCGCGGGACGCACGTTCACGGGCGAGCTGCCCGCGGGCCAGTCGGTGCTCGAGGAGAGCGTGCAGGAGCTGACGGTGTACGCGATCGTCGGCATCCTCGACCCTCCGCGCCCCGAGGCGAAGGACGCGATCGCGGTGGCGGACGCCGCGGGCATTCGCGTCCACATGATCACCGGCGACCACCTCACCACCGCCTCGGCCATCGCACACGACCTCGGTATCAGCGGCGAGTCGGTGTCGGGCAGCGCACTCGACGACGTCGACGACGACGAACTGCGCACGCGTGCCGCCCATTACGGCGTGCTCGCCCGCGTCGCCCCCGAACACAAGATCCGGTACGTCAAAGCCCTGCAGGCCGACGGCGAGGTGGTCGCGATGACGGGCGACGGCGTCAACGACGCGCCCGCCCTCAAGCAGGCCGACATCGGTATCGCGATGGGCATCACCGGCACCGACGTGTCCAAGGGCGCCGCGAAGATGATCCTCACGGACGACAACTTCGCCACGATCGTCGCGGCCGTAGAAGAGGGCCGCGGCATCTACGCGAACATCCTCAAGTTCGTGAAGTTCCAGCTCACCACTGCATGGGGTTTCGTGCTGATCTTCCTCACCGCGGGCGTGCTGGGGCTGGCCGGCGGCGCGCCGTTCACGGCGCTGCAGATCCTGTGGGTCAACATCATCATGGACGGACCACCCGCGCTCGCCCTCGGCGTCGACCCCACCGAACGGGACACGATGCGCAAACCGCCGCGCCCGCCGAACGAGCCGCTGCTCAACCGCTTCCGCCTCGGCCGGATCCTGGCTTTCGGCGTCGTGATGGCCACCGGCACGATCCTGGTCCTCGAGTTCGCTGACGACGTCTTCCCCGACAGCGCAACCGATCCGCTGTTCGCGACCACTCTCGCGTTCACGACGTTCGTGTTCTACCAGGTGTTCAACCTGCTCAACGTGCGCTCGGACACGGCATCGGTGTTCTCGATGCAGACCTTCACCAATCACACCATCTGGATCGCCCTCACGGGCGTCGTGCTGCTGCAGATCGCGGTGGTCAACGTGGGCTTCTTCGAGTCGCTGTTCGACACCACTGCACTGAGCGGCAACGAGTGGCTGTTCGCGGTGGCCGTCGCGTCGTCGGTGTTGTGGGTCGAGGAGATCCGCAAGGCGATCATGCGTGCGTACCACCGACGTTCGGAAGCTACTGCTCCTCGGGTCGCGGCCTGAGCAGGATGTGCCCGACGCGGCGCCGCGTGACGTCGAGAACCTCGAGGCGGTAGCCGCGGATGTCGACGACGTCGCCTGCGTCGGGGATGCGGCCGAGCCGGTCGAGCACGAAACCCGCGACGGTTTCGTAATCTCCTTCGGGCAGTTCGATTCCGGTGACGCGCGCGAACTCCTGCAGGATCAGCCCGCCGTCCACCCGAATCGTGTCGCCGCTGCGCACCACCGCGTCCTCGGGCTCGATGCGGGAGTCGTACTCGTCGTAGATCTCGCCGACGACTTCTTCGACGATGTCCTCGAGCGTCACGATGCCCGCGGTGCCGCCGTATTCGTCGAGTACGAGCGTGATGTGGTGGTTTCCGCGGCGCATCATCGACAGCGTCTCGAGCACGCGATTGGTGAGCGGCAACGCGAGGATCGGGCGTACGACCTCGCGCACCGCGCCGCTGGTCGGGCTGTCGAGCAGATCCCGGATGTGCACGAATCCAACGACGTCGTCGACGGATTCGCCGATCACCGGGTACCGCGAGTACGCGAGGTCGTGCACGGTCTCGCGGGCGTCGTCGAGCGTGGCGTCCGCGTCGAGGAAGAACACCTCGGTGCGCGGTCTCATCACCTCGCGCAGCGACCGGTCGCCCGCACCGAGCACGTCCGTGAGGATCGCGCGGCTGCCGTACGCGAGGCCCTGCGTATCACCCACCGCGTACGCGAGTTCGTCGGCGCTCATCTCCTCGGTCTTCGCCTCGGGATCGCCGCCGAGAAGACGCACGACGGCATTCGTCGACACCGACAGGAACCAGATGACGGGGCGCATCAGGTTGGCGAACGCGCCCAGCGGCGGCCCGAGCAGCCTCGCGAAGCCGACCGCGCGCTGCATCGCGAGCCGTTTGGGCACGAGCTCGCCGAGCACGAGCGACAGGTACGCGATGATCAGCGTCAGCACCAGAAAGGCGACCGTGTCCGCGGCCGACTCCGACAGTCCCCAACCCGACAGGATCGGGGCGAGGTCCGGAGCGATCGTCGAGGCACCGTACGCCGCCGAGAAGAAGCCTGCGAGGGTGACGCCGATCTGCACCGCCGACAGGAAGCGGTTGGGATTACGTGCGAGCGCGGCCAGCTTCTCGCCGCGCGAACCTTCGCCTTCGAACTGCTTGATCTGGCTTTCGCGCAGCGACACCATGGCCAGCTCGGTACCCGCGAACACGCCTCCGATCAGGACGAATACCAGGACGAGCGCGATGTTGACGAGCGTCTCGGTGTCCATAGCGTGAATCTAGTGCAGGCCCGAGCGGGCACGATGTCACATTGTGTGCATCCACCGCACACAATGTGACATCGCGACCGAAGGGTGGCGGTGCGGCCCGCCGGGTGCGGCTCAGCCGATGCGGCACCCGTCGGCGTGCTCTCCGGAGAGCGACTCCAGCAGGAACGGCATCACCTTGTCCTGCGCGTAGGCGTCGACGATCTGCGGCCCGAAGTGGTCGGGAATCGTGAGCCCGGGCGCGATCGCCGGCATGTCGTTGGTGTCGAACGTGATGTCGCCGCCCTGACCGCACCAGTCGTCGGCGAGGCGACGCGACTGCTCGTACGGGATCGTGTCGTCGTTGACGCCGTTCGTGATCAGCACGGGCGCGGTGGGCACCCGCTTGCCGATCTTCTGGTCCGCGAGAACCGGTCCGGCCTCGGGAATCTCGCCGAGCCAGTCGAGCATGCTGCGGCCGTCGACCGTGAGGTCGCTGGTGTTCAGGAACGGCTGCTTCAGGATGACGTCGCCGATGCATCCGGTGGCAAGCCGGTCCAGTGTCGCGCGGCCTTCCGGCGTGACGATCTGGTCGACGCGTGCGCGCAGCTCCGGATTGCGGTCGACGAATCCGTTGAGCGCGTAGCCGATGACGCCGCCGATCAGGGTGCCGTCGACCTGCCCCAGCACCGACGTCAGATCCGCGACCGGGGCACCTGCCCACACGCCCTTCAGGTTCACATCCGGGGCGTACGACGGCGCCAGCTCGGCCGCGGCGGCCGTGGCGCCGCCGCCCTGCGAATAACCCCACAGCAGCACGGGCGCGTCGCTGTCCCCGGCGATGTCGTTCGCGGCGCGTGCGGCGTCGAGCACGGCGTGGCCCGTCTCGGCGCGGTTGGCGTACGTGTGGATGCCGGGTGTACCGAGCCCGATGTAGTCGGTGAGGAACACCCGCGCCCCGAGCTGCGACCAGCGGCTCGCGGACACGGCCTCCTGGTTGACCGAGAACGACGGCTCGGGCGTCGTCGTCGCGTACATGCCGTTCGCGAACGCGGCCGACGGCGCGCAGTGGTCGGCCTGGCCGGTCGTGCCCGGTGCGATGACGACGGTCGGCCGCTCCCCCGGGCCGTTCCACGGGCCGGTCGAATCGACGAATGTGCCGGTGACAGCAACCGGTTCGTCGTCCTGCGTCCGTGAGGTGAACATGACCTGCTGCGCAGACGCGGGCCACGCGCCATCGGACCCGGGCGCGACGGCGAGCGCGTCGATCGGCTCGGTCTTCACCACTGCGCCCGGCTCGGCGGGCAGGCTCGCGGGCGGCCGGTGGAAGCCGTCGACGACCGTGTCGACAGCTTCGGGCGCGGGTGCGGCACCTGCCGTACTCGCCGTGGCGACCGCGACACAGCATGCCGCGGCCGCCACGACCCCCCTCCGGAATTTGGTGGCGCTCATCAGATCGTCCTCCCCACATCGGTGCGCACCAGGTTGTCCAGCGCGCGCTCAGCCACCGCGGCGATCGTCATCGACGGATTGCACGCGGCTGTGTTGCCAGGCATGAGCGCACCGTCGAGGACGTACAGACCGCGCTGGCCGTGCACGCGTCCGTCGACGTCGCACACGTCGCCCATGTTGGCTCCGCCGAGTGGATGCCACGTCGACGGCACGATCTTGTTGGTGTCGGTGAGCATCCCCGTCGGTCCCACGATCGCCTGGGCGGTGGGTCCGATGCTGCCGTCCTGGATCGCGTCATCGCCCTCGCGAGGCCACGCGATGACGCCCTGGTCGGCGCCCGCGTCGTAGCGAATGCTGCCGCGGCCGTTGCTGACGCCGTAGCCGACGAGCATCGTGCTGTGCATGTCGAGCGACATCGACGGGATCGACGCCTGGATGACCGTGTGCGCCGTAGCGGGGTCCGACCAGTTGAGGCTGCCGTAGACGACGGGCCCGCCCTGTTCGACACCGAACGGCTCGGTGGGATCGGACCACACGTAGATGCGGTCGGCATTGGTGCCCCAGCCTTCGCCGAGCCGGTCGGGCAGGTCGGGGATCGCGCCGGTCGCGGCGGCCCGGACCAGGAGCTTGGTGGTGTTGACGCTGCCTGCGGCCATCACGAGCGCACCGGTCGTGAGGATCAGGTTCTCGACCACGGCACCGGTCATGTCGATGCGGTCGACGTGCACGACCCACCGGCCGTCGGCGGCGCGTTCGACGGCACGCACCTCGTGGCACGTGCGGACGTCGACGAGGCCGGTCGCCTCGGCTTGTGCGAGGTAGGTGACATCCACCGAGTTCTTGCCGCCGTTGTTGACTCCGATCGCGCAGTCGCCGTTGGTGTACGACGGCGCCATCTCGCCGCGGAGTTCGGCGAGCGCGTAGTCCCAGTCGATCGGCATCGGGATCTTCTCGAGCGGTAGCCCGGCGTCGCGGACGCGGCGCGCGAAAACGCGGGCCGGCTGGTAGTTGGGCGACTCGACGAGCTCGTCCGGCGCGACCTCGAGGCCGAGCATGCGCGAGACCCGCGGGTAGTACTCGCTGTCCATGGTGGCCCAGTCGATCTCGCCGGGAAACCACTGCGCGAACACTTCTTCGGAAGGCTGCAGCGACATGCCCTGGTAGACGAGTGATCCGCCGCCGAGGCCTGCCGCACACATCGCCGTCATGTTGTCTCCGACGACCGCCTCGAACAGGCCCGGGTACGGGTCGAAGGCGACGGGACGACCGAACAGCTGCGGATTGGAGCGGCACCACAGCGCGCGCTTGTCGGGGGCCGACGCGCTCGGGAAGGTGTCGGCATCGGGACCGGACGGCCACCGGATGCCGCGCTCGAGCACCACGACGGGCACGCCCGCCTGAGCAAATCGCAGCGCGCTGACGCCGCCGCCGAAGCCCGAGCCGATCACGACGACGCGGTGGTCCTGGCGGGTGACCGGGACCTGGCGGACCCGCGCACCGACGGGTGCCGCATGCGCCGCGGCGCCCGACCCCAGCGCGATGCCCGTTGCTGCGACCCCGCCCGCGGCGACACCGCTCAGGAATGCCCTACGACTGATGCTCGGCACGCACTTGCCCCTCCCGGCGACGCGTCGGGACGCATCGCGACGTCACGGTTGCAGGACGGCCCCGGCTCGTCGCGAGAACTGTTCTGCCCAACGGGAGCAAAAACTAGACAGATCCAACGAGAGTGTCAATCTTCACACCGAGCGTCGTGATGTGTCACAAGGCGCCGATCACCGGTTCGCGAATGCGGGACCGATCCAGCGGTGGAGAAAGGCCCGCAGGTCGTCGTCGCTGCGCGACTCGTGGTCACCGAAACACACCACCGACCAGCCGAGATGCACGCAGAGTTCGACGATGTCGTCGAGCCGCGGGGCAGTCCCCGGGAAGCGCGTGCGCAGCGGCGCGAGCAGTTCGAGACCCACGACATGCGCGCGTTCGAGTGCGCCCGCGTCGAAGACCGGGTTGCCCGTGCCTGCCCGCAGCAACGCCCCGAGCAGCGGATCGGTGCGGAATATGCGTCGGCATTCGACGATCAGTTCCACGACGTACTCCGCGGGCGTCGCCGTCTCGGCCAAGCGCGTGTGGAAGCACGCGACGACGCCCCCGAGGTGGTCGACCATCGCCTGCGATACGAGGTCCTCGCGCGTGCCGAAGATCGAGTACACGGTCTGACGGGTGACACCCGCACGCTTCGCGACGGCCGCGATCGTGACCCCCGCGAAGCCCTCGGACACGACGACCTCCTTGGTCGCCTCCAGCACCTTCGTTCGCGATCGCACCGGGCCATTATCGCCGCATCGGCCCTTACGCGTGCGCGTCGGCAAGCTCCCGGATCGCCCGCGCGAGCGGCTGCCACGCGTGCTCGGGCAGGTCGTGGCCGACACCGGGCAACACGAGAGTGCGCGAGCCGGCGATCTCGGCCGCGATGACGTGCGCGGCCCGTGTCTTGATCAACGGATCGTCTTCACCGTGCACCACGAGCGTCGGACGCGTGATCGCACTGATCGGACGGCCGTTCCACTGGGCACCGATCTGCCGACTCTGCGCGGCGCCGTCGTGCACTCCCGGATCGGGGCGTGCCTCGAGCGCGGCGCGAACCGGAGCCTCGTCGAAGCGTCGGCGCGGAGAGGCCAGCAACCGGGCTACCGCAACGCCCGCGTCGACAGCGCCTTGGCGGGTGTCCGGGTACTTTCCGCGCGCCAGCTTCGCGAGCGTGCGCAACCGGATGAACCGAAAGGTGCGGAGACCGGTGACGTCCCCGGGCACGGCGGCAATCGTGGTGAGAGTGCGCACCCGTTCGGGGCGGCGCAGGGCGACACGCTGCATGAGAGCTCCTCCGAGGGAGACGCCGAGAACGTGTGCCGAAGCCCAACCCAGCTCGTCGAGGACGGCGAGCGCGTCGTCGGCCATGTCTTCGGCGGTATACGCCTCGCCCCGGCGGGCGGCCAGTGCGGCGACGGGATTCCGAGTGCGGACGGGCGGAAGGTGCGTCGATTCGCCGCCGTCGCGCTGGTCGTACCGGGCGACGGCGAACCCGTACTCGGCCAGTTGCCTGCAGAAGCCGGCGGGGACGGCGTGACGGTCGACGCCGAGGCCGGTGGCGACGAGCAGCGGTTCACCGTCGGATCCCGGCTGGTAGCGATCGAACGCGAGCCGCACCGGCCCATTCACCGCCCAGCGCCGCGGGCCCCATGTCTCGTCGCCTGACATACCTGCCTCCAATACAGAGTTCACCGAACGCAGTTCTACTGTAGACCGGACGACCAGACGACGGACAGAAGGGCATCGCAAGTGACGCCGTCCGAACAGGACCGACCTGCCACGACCGTGTGGGAGCGTCCGCACGGCACCCGCGGACCCGCACCGACTTTCGGTTTGGCGGACATCGCTGCTGTCGCGATCGACCTTGCCGAGGAAGGCGGATTGCCCGCTGTTTCCACTCGCCGGATCGCCAAGGCACTCGGGATGAGCCAGTCCGCGCTGTACCGCTACGTGACCAGCCACGACGAGGTGTTCGACCTCATGGTCGATGCGGCGGCAGGCGAGATCGACCTCGACGTTCCCCTGTCCGGCACGGTGATCGACGATCTCGTTGCACTCGCACGTCGCGCGAAAGCCGTCCACGTGCGGCGCTCATGGCTGCTGGCGATACCCGTCGAAGCCCTGCGCGTCGGCCCGCGCGGCATCGACTACCTCGAGTTCGCGCTCCGAGCGATGGCCGATGCCGATCTGCCGGGCCCGGCGAAGCTGCAGGTGATCGCCGTGCTGAACACCCTCGTCCAGCAGTTCGCTCGCACCGAGATCGGCGACGGCACGGCAGGCCGACATGCTGCGCAAGCTGCATATCTGGGCAGGGTCGTCGGTGCGGGCGCACATCCCTGTCTCGCCGCCGCGATCACCCCCTCGGACGGTGTCGACGCCCGTGCCGGCGACCTGTTCGAGACCGTCGTGCGGCGAGTCCTCCGCGGGATGCTCACCACCGATTGACCCCCGAGATCGACGCCTCGGTTATACGTCCGCCCCGACGAACTGACTGTTGTAGAGCCGGAAGTACGCGCCCTTGACGGCGAGCAGTTCGTCGTGGCTGCCCTTCTCGACGATCTGCCCGTGTTCCATCACGACGATCAGGTCGGCCTCGCGGATGGTCGAGAGCCGGTGCGCGATCACGAAACTCGTGCGGTCCGTGCGCAGCGCCGCGGTGGCCTGCTGGACGAGCAGTTCGGTGCGGGTGTCGACCGAGCTCGTCGCCTCGTCGAGGATCAGCAGCGACGGCTTGGCGAGGAAAGCTCGCGCGATCGTGACGAGCTGCTTCTCGCCCGCACTGATGTTGCCGCCTTCCTCGTCGATCACGGTGTCGTAGCCGTCGGGCAGCGAGTGCACGAACCGGTCGACGAAGCTCACCCGCGCGGCCTCGTGGATGTCGTCCTCGGTGGCGTCCGGATTGCCGTACGCGATGTTGTCTCGGATCGTGCCGCCGAACAGCCACGCGTCCTGCAACACCATGCCGATGCGCGAGCGCAGGTCGTCTCGGGTCATGTCGCTGATGTCGACGCCGTCGAGCGTGATGCGACCGGCGTCGAGTTCGTAGAACCGCAGGATCAGGTTGACGAGCGTGGTCTTGCCCGCGCCCGTCGGCCCGACGATGGCCACCATCTGCCCGGGCTCCGCGACGAGCGACAGGCCTTCGATGAGCGGCACGTCGGGGTCGTAGCGGAAGGTGACGTGGTCGAACACGACGCGGCCCTTGTGCTCGCGCGGCGTACGCGCGTCCGCCCGATCGGGCACTTCCTCGTCCTCGTCGAGCACAGCGAACACGCGCTCGGCCGACGCGACGCCGGACTGCAGCAGGTTGACCATCGACCCGATCTGCGACAGCGGCTGCGTGAACTGGCGCGAGTACTGGATGAATGCCTGCACGTCGCCGAGGCTCATGGTGCCCGACGCGACGCGCATCCCGCCGATGACGGCGACCGCGACGTAGTTGAGGTTGCCGAGGAACATGATCGCCGGCATCACGAGACCCGACACGAACTGCGCGCGATAGCTCGACTGGTACAGGCGGTCGTTCTCGGCGGCGAAACGCTCGCGGACCTGCTGGGTGCGGCCGAAGGCGGTGACGATCTCGTGCCCCGAGTACGCCTCCTCGACCTGGCCGTTGACGAGCCCGGTGGACCGCCACTGGTTGACGAAGTGCCGCTTCGACCGTCGTGCGATGACCGCGGTGACGACGATCGACACCGGCACCGTGAGCACGGCGATGAGCGCGAGCAGCGGCGAGATGAGCAGCATGACGATCAGGATCGCGACGACCGTGAAGACCGACTGGATGAGCTGGCTCATCGTCTGCTGCATCGCCTGCGACAGATTGTCGATGTCGTTGGTGACGCGGCTGAGCAGATCGCCACGCGAGTGGGAATCGAAGTACCGCAACGGGAGCCGGTGGATCTTGCGTTCGACCTCGGTGCGCAACCGGCGGATGACGGCCTGCACCACGATGTTGAGGACGTACGCCGCGAGCCACGCGAACACCGACGACAGGAGATACAGCACGAGCACCAGAAGCAGCAGCCGGCCGAGCGCCCCGAAGTCGATGCCCTGCCCGGGCACGACGGCCATGCCGGACACCATGTCCGCCATCTGGCCCCGGCCGCTTTCGCGCAGGCCCGCGACGGCCTCGTCCTTGGTGAGCCCGTCGGGCAGCTGCGCACCCACGACGCCGTCGAAGATGATGTTGGTGCCCTGGCCGAGCAGCCGCGGTGCGATCGCGAGCAACGTGACCGACGCGACGGTCGACAGCAACACCGCGACGAGGCCGACCCGATGCGGCCGCAACCGGCCGAGCAGGCGTTTCGTCGACGGCCACAACGCCTTCGGCTTCTGTGTGGGCGGTGTCCCCGGCGGACCGCCCCCTCCCGGACGCGTCACGACACCTCCTGTACCGAGCGCTGGGACTCGACGATCTCGACGTAACACGGGCACGTGTCGAGCAGTTCGCGGTGTGTGCCCTTGCCGACGATCTCGCCGTCCTCGAGGACGACGATCTGTTCGGCGTCGACGATCGTGGACACGCGTTGTGCGACCACGATCACCGTCGCGTCGCGCGTCTCGGGTGCGAGGGCGGCGCGCAACCGTGCGTCGGTCGCGAGATCGAGTGCCGAGAACGAGTCGTCGAACAGGTAGATCGACGGCCGCCGCACGAGGGCCCGCGCGATCGCGAGCCGTTGCCGCTGGCCGCCCGAGACGGTCGTGCCGCCCTGCGCGATCGGGGTGTCGAGCCCTTCGGGCATCCGTCGTACGAAGTCGGCCGCCTGCGCGACTTCGAGCGCGTGCCATAGATGTTCGTCGGTCGCGTCGGGGTCGCCGTAGCGCAGGTTGCTCGCGACGGTGCCGCTGAACAGGTACGGCCGCTGCGGCACGAGACCGATACCGGCACGCAGCAGGTCGAGGTCGAGGCGACGCACGTCCGTGTGAGACACGAGCACGGCGCCCGCGGTGACGTCCATGAGTCTGGGCACCAAGTTGATCAGCGTCGTCTTGCCCGCGCCCGTGCCGCCGACGATCGCCGTGGTCTTGCCCGGTTCGGCGCGAAAGGTGATGTCGCGCAACACGGGTTGATCGGCGCCGGGGAACTTGAATTCGGCGCCTCGGAACTCGACGACTCCCGGCGCGTCGAGGGTGCGCACCGCGTCGTCGGGCTGGGCGACGGTGGGCACGGCGCCGAGGACCTCGCCGATCCGGTCGGCGCACACCGCGGCGCGCGGCGCCATCATCGCGATGAACGACGCCATCATGACCGACATCAGGATCTGCATGATGTACGCGAGCATCGCGGTGAGGGCACCCACCTGCATCGATCCGGTGTCGATGCGGTGGCCGCCGAACCAGATGACCGCGACGCTCGTGACATTCGCAATGCCCATGACGGTGGGGAACATGAGCGCCGACAACCTGCCGACGCGCAGTGCGGTGTCGGTGAGTGCGTCGTTGGCTGCGTCGAAACGGCGATGTTCGAGCGGCTCACGCACGAACGCCCGCACGACGCGGATGCCGGTGATCTGTTCGCGCAGTACGCGGTTGACGCCGTCGATGCGCTGCTGCATCTGCCGGAAGGCGGGAATCATCTTCGCGATGACGACGGCCATCGCGATCGCGAGGACCGGCACGGTGACCGCGAGGACGAGCGCGAGACCCGCGTCCTGACGGATCGCCATCACGATCCCGCCGATGCACATGATGGGCGCCATCACGAGGATCGTGCAGCTCATCACGACGAGCATCTGCACCTGCTGCACGTCGTTGGTGTTGCGGGTGATGAGCGACGGCGCACCGAACTGGCCGATCTCGCGGGCCGAGAACGCGCCGACGCGTGCGACGAGGGCGTCGCGCACGTCGCGGCCGAAGCCCATCGCGGCGCGCGCACCGAAGTACACCGAGCCGATCGAGCACACGATCTGCACGAGCGTGACCGCGAGCATGCGCCCGCCCGCCGTCATGATGTATCCGGTGTCGCCCTGCGTGACGCCCTTGTCGATCAGGTCGGCGTTGAGGCTCGGCAGGTACAGCGCCGCGCCGGTCGCGACGAGCTGGAACACCAGCACGCCCAGCAGCGGCCCGCGATAGTTCCGCAGGAAGCGCGTCAGCAGGGGGATCAGCATCGGCACCGTCGCATGCTCATGGTGATCGAAACTACCCGCGTCGGGCGCCTGCGAGCACCGGGTTTTCCCAACACACGACAGGCCCCTCCCGATTTGTCGGGAAGGGCCTGTCGCGGTGGTGCGAGACGGTCAGCCGACCGGGACGTCGCTCCGGGTTTCCTCGGCGGGCAGCTGCTTGCGCAGCTTCTCGCCTTCGATGTCGACATTCGGCATGATCCGGTCGAGCCACTTCGGCAGCCACCACGCCTTGTCGCCGAGCAGCGCCATCACCGACGGGATGATCACCATGCGGACGAGGAAGGCGTCGAAGAACACCGCCGCGGCGAGGGCGAAGCCCATCGACTTGATCAGCGTGTCCGACTCGAAGATGAACGCCGCGAACACCGACATCATGATGATCGCCGCCGCCGTGACGACGCGGGCGCCGTGCGTGAAGCCCGACGTGACCGCGGCCTTCGCATCGGAGCCGTGCACGTACTCCTCACGCATACGGGTCACCAGGAACACCTGGTAGTCCATCGCGAGGCCGAACACGACACCGATCAGGAAGATCGGCATGAAGCTCACGATCGGCTGCGGATTGGTGATGAGGCCCAGCCAGCCCTCCTGGAAGATCGCGACGGTCGCACCGAACGTCGCGAGCACACTCAGCAAGAAGCCGAGGGTCGCGGTGAGCGGCACCAGGATCGAACGGAACACGAGCATCAGCAGCACGAACGCCAGACCGATGACCACGGCGAGGTACGGCACGAGCGCGTCCTGCAGCGTCTCGGACACGTCGAGCTCCATCGCCGTCTGGCCGGTGACTCCGTACGAGACGCCGATGCTGTCGTTCAGTCCGGACTCCGCGTCGCGGATGCTGTGCACGACGTCGATCGTGGCGTCGTCGGTCGGCCCGCTGGCGGGCGTCACCATGATCTGCGCGGTGTCGCCTGCCTCGTTGACGCCGATGACCTGCGCGTTGACGACGTCCTCCTCGGCGGAGATCATCTGGTTGACCTCGGCGAACGCCTGCTCGGCGGGCACCGAGGCGTCCTGCGCGTCGACGACGACGAGCAGCGGCCCGTTCTTGCCGGGACCGAAGCCGTCGGACACGAGGTCGTACGCCTGCCGCGAACTGGTCGCGGGGTCGCCGGTCGCCTCGGTGGGCAGCGCGAGCTTGAGCCCCATCGCGGGCAGTGCGAGCAGTGCGAGCACCACGACGCCGCCGACGAGCGGGATCAGCGGCCGCTCGACGACCTTCCCGATGTAGCGCGCCGCGAAGCCCGGCTTGGCATTCGGGTCCTCGGGATCGCGGCCGGACAGGAATTTCACCCGACCCGCGAAGGCCTTCTTGCCGAACAGGCCGAGGAGCGCGGGCAGCAGCGTCAGGGCGATCAGCACCGCGATGAGCACCGTGAAGGCGGCCGCGGCGCCCATGTCCGACAGGAACGGGATGCCGACGACGCGCAGTGCGGTGAGCGCGATGATGACCGTGAGGCCCGCGAACACGACCGCCGAACCGGCGGTGCCGACGGCACGTCCCGCGGCCTCGGAGCGGTCGTCGGTGACGGTGATCTCGTGTTTGTAGCGGGACACGATGAACAGCGAGTAGTCGATCGCGACGGCGAGACCGATCATGATCGCGAGCGTCGGCGTCATCGAGCTGAGATCGGTGAAGCCGGTGGCGATCGTGATGCCCATGCTGCCGATCGCGATACCGATGATCGCGGTGATCAGCGGGAGGCCCGCGGCGACGAGCGCACCGAAGGTGATGACGAGGACGACAGCCGCGATGGCGATACCGATCAGCTCGGCGGTGCCACCGGGCATCTCCGCTTCCTGCGCGACCGAGCCACTGAGCTGTACGTTCAACCCCGCGTCGGTGCCCGGCTGTGCGGCGGCCTTGACCTGGTCACGCAGTTCGGGCGTGACGTCGGCCCATTCGCCGTCGAAGGGCACCTCGACGTAACCGACGGTCTTGTCGGAGTTGAGCGGCGACAGGGCGTTCGCATTGTCCAGCGCGACGTCGGCCGGCGTTCCGGACTGCTCGGCGGTCGCGTCCGCCATCGCGGTGAGCTGCTCAGCGCCGACGACCGGGTTGACCAGCGCCCCGGGAGGACCAGTTTCGGTCGGCGGGACCTGAGCGGCGTCGGACACCTGGTCGATGTGGCGCACGTTGTCGAGCACGGCGTCCATCGCAGCGAGGTTCTCGGGGGTGTCGAGTGTCTGCCCGTCCGGCGCCTCGAACACGAATCGCGCCGACAGGGCGTTCATGGGGTCACTTCCGGCCGCTTCCGGGAAGCGCTCGGCCATCAGGTCCTGCGCCTGCTGCGCGGGTGTGCCGGGGATCTCGAACGAGTCCTTCGTCGGCCCGGACAGCGTCGCCGCCCCGACGCCCACCAGCACGAGGATGGCGAGCCATGCGGTCAGGACCAGGCCTTTTCGCCGAAAGGCGAATCTGCCGATCCGATAGAGATAGGTGGCCATGCAGGCTCCTCGGTGTTTCGTGTTCCTTCAGTGCTGTGCCGTGACGCGGGAGCGCTACGGCTGCGGCAGTCCGCTCTTGAGCTGAGCGAATGCCCGGCGGACCAGTTCGTCCGGGCCCGAGGCCCCGGAGCGGCCGCTGATCCACAGGTCGAGCGCCGCCTTGCAGGCGCCGCCGACCGCGTGGTGGAGGACATGCGGATACAGGTCGGTCTCGGCGTTCGTGCCGGTGCGCTCGGCGATGGCTTCGCCGAGCAGCCGCGAGATCCGGCTCTGCAACTCGTCGGTCTGCTTGGCCAGCAGCACCGGCGACGACTGCAGGCCCTGCAGCATGTCGACGGTTTCGTCTATCCGCTTCTCGGGGTCGTTGAGCATGTCGACCACGACCGCCTCGATCGAATCCCAGATCGGCTCGTCTGCCGGGCGTGCACGCAGCGTGTCCACCCAGCTCCGCACGTTGTCCTCCAGCGCGGTGAGAACCGCTTCCTCCTTGTTGGAGAAATAGTTGTGGAAGGTCCGGGTCGACACGCCCGCCTCGGCCGCGATGGCGTCGGCGGTGACATGGTCGATTCCGAACTGACGCGAGAGCCGCACCGTCGCCTCGCTCAGCGCGGCGCGCGTCGCGGCCTTCTTCTTGTCACGCAGACCGGTCTTCTTGTCACGGAGGTGATCGGCGACCGCCTTCTGGCAGTCGAAGAGTCGGGAAGGTGCGTCCACTGTGTCGAGCGTACTGAAGTTGCAGCACTCTGAAATTTTTCAGAGGAGGGAAAGTTTATGGGATCTCCCACACCAGCGGCACGAATGTTGCCCAGGTCACGCGGCCGCCTGCCGAACTCCAGCCTACCGACGTTTCCACGCGCCCGGGTCGGCAATGAGCGTCGACACGAACTCCGGCAGCGCGCCCGACGCGATGTCGGCGACGCTGACGTTCTCGAGCACCGCACGCAGGTTCACGCGCACCGCGATCCACACGTCGACGAGCCGCTCGGCGGGTGCGTCGTACGTCACGTCCTCCGGCCGCTCACCCCGCACCGACGCCAACGGCCCCTCCACGGTGCGGATGACGTCGGCGACGCTGATCTGCTCCGCCGGCCGCGCGAGCCAGTAGCCACCGTCCGGGCCGCGCCTGCTCCGCACGAGCTCGCCGCGTCGCAGATCCGACAGGACCGTCTCCAAGAACTTGAACGGCACGTGCTGCGCCTTGGCGACCGCGTCGGCCTTCCGCGGTTCGGGCGCCGCCGCCGCGAGTTCGACGAGAGCCCGGACGGCGTAGTCCACGCGGGCAGTGATGTGCACCGCCAATCCCTACCGTGTCGACAGGGATGCTGACAAGCGCATTGCCGTCGCACCCTCACCGCCGCGCGAAGTTGACGACGAAATCGAGGGTTCCGTTGGGCGCGACGCTCACGAAACCGAGCGACGGCGGTTCGATGCCGAAATCGCGCCACCACACCGGCACGTTCGCGGCAACGATCAGTCCCGCGGGCTCCTTGCGCACCTGCATGTTGACCGTAACCGGAACCGTCTGCCCCTTGAGCGTCAATTCGCCTCGCGTCGTGACGGTTCCGAGCGCGCCGTCGGCGGGCACGCTCGAGATGTCGACGGGTTCGACGAGCGCGAACAACGCGTCGGGGAAGTCGGGTGCACGCATCAGCGTGTTCGCGAAGTACTCGTCGCGCTGCGCCGAATCGGTGCGGATGCCCGAAACCTTCACGTGCACTTCGCCATTACGCACAATATCGCCGTTGACGAGAGCCCACCCCGTGACCTCGCCGGTACTGCCCGAAACCGTGGACTGCGCGCCCACAAGCGTTTCGTGCACCGTGTAGCCCGCCGCCGTCTGGTCGATTCCGGTGCCGTGCGTGACCGGCCAGCTGCCGGGCGGGGCGTTCGCGGGCAGCTCGGTAGCCGGATCCGACAGCGTGAACGCCGAGTCGTCCTCGCCTGCGACGTACTCGTCGTATGCCCACGGGCCGACCACCGCGACGGCGAGCACCGCCACCACCGCTCCGATCAGCCACCAGAGCCTGCTCATGAATCCAGCCTATGGCCCACCGGGCGGCGTTGAACCGGTAATGCGGGACTCTCCAGGCTGGGCCGCTGCGGCTCAGCGCGCGAGCTCGTCGTAGCGGGTGCGATCGCTCAACGGCGCACCCGCGAGGTACCCGGCACGCCCGATCGCGTTGCCTCCGACCGCGGAAGTCGCAAGGTTGATCACCACCGCCGCGAGCGCCTTGACGGCATTGCCCCAGCCCGGGTCCAGGAACAGCACCCCGATGATGATCAGCGAGATGCCGAGACCGGACGCGGTGGTGATGGCACTGACGCGCGAGTACATGTCGGGCAGGCGTACCAAACCGATCGCGCCCGCCGCGAAAACGAGCGCACCGAGCACCAACAGGACCGTTCCGACGACTGTCATCGCTGCCCCCTCGTGATCAGTCGCGCAAGGGACATGGTGGACAGGAAGCCGACCACGCTCGCAATCAGCATCAAGTCGAATACCAGTCCCTCCACCATCTGCAGACCGAGAACCGCCAGCGCACCGACGAAGGCGAAGAAGATCATGTCGGCGGCCGCACCCCGATCGGCGTCGGTGGGCCCCTTCAGGATTCGGTGCGCAGCGGGCAGCATCGTCAGCGCGACGACCGCGAGGACGATCCAGACAACAGTGTTCACAGTGCCTCCGATCTCGGAGCGCGACGAGCTCCGCCATCACCGTCGCGGCGCATCGCGTGCAGCATCCTGTCTTCGAGCTCGTGAATCTCCGCACGGAACTCGTCCGGGTCGGGCGCATACATCCCGTGCACGTACAGCGCAGGCTCGTCGCCGGTATGCACCGCAAGGGTGAGTGTGCCCGGCGTCAGGGAGATGAGGTTTGCGAGCATCGTGATCTCGAGGTTCGTGCGGCACCGAACCGGGACCTTTGCGATGCCCGCCGCCATTCGACCGGCCGGAGTCACCACGTCGGTGATTACCTCGGCATTGGATTTCACCAGCAGCCACAGGAAGTAGCCGGCAAATCCGATCAGCCGCAGAGGCCACGTCAACCAGGTCATCCGCGCACCGCCTCGACGTAGGCGCTGGTGTCGACCAGTCCGGCCGCAGCCTGGTCGGCGAGCGTGAGGAATCCTTCGGCCCCCACGCCGAGCGCGAACGAGACGAGCGTCAGCAGGAGAGGGGGAGCAACGAGCATCCACGGGACGCGCCGAGCCGCCTTCGGCTGCGAATCGGTCTTCTCTTGGACCGCGACGCGCCGGGAATCCTCCGGCGAGCCGGTCGCGGACTCGGGCGACGAGACCGGAGTGTAGGTGCCCATGAACATGTTCCGCCAGATCGTGACCATGAGCACCAGGGTGAAGAAGCTGACCGCGATACCGATTCCGGCCGCAGCGTACTGGCCGTCGAGTACGGCGGCACGAGTGATCAGGAGTTTGGCCACGAATCCGGAGAAGATCGGCAGACCCGCCGCAGACAGGGCCGCGCCGAAGAACGCCACCGCCAGCCAGGGCTCACGGCGGGCGAGTCCGCGAACCTTGCCGAGTTCGTCGGAGCCGTAGGTGATCTGCACGGCGCCGGTCGTCATGAACAGCGCCGCCTTCACCACCATGTGGTGAAGCAGATAGGCGATGCCTGCCGCCAGGCCGATCGGACCGAACAGGCCGACGCCGAGCACGATGTATCCCATCTGGCTGACCATGTGGAAGCCGAGGATCTGGCCCGCCCGCTGCTCGCCCATCCCACCGAGCACGCCGAGCGTCATCGTGATGCACGCGACCACGACGAAGATCCACAGATAAGTGCGGTCGCCGTCGAACACCACCGAGTAGATGCGGTAGACGGCATACACCGCGACCTTGGTGTGCAGCCCGGAGAACAACGCGCGAACCGCCGGTGACGCGTGCGGGTAGCTGTTGGTGAGCCATCCGTGCACCGGGATCGTCGCCGCCTTCACCGACAGGGCGATCAGCACCACCGCGGCACCGGCCGCGACGGCGCCGTCCTCTTGGGCGGCGCCGGCAAGTTCGGCGAGGTTGACGGTACCTGCGGTTCCATACACGAGTCCGACACCGAACAGGAAGATCGTCGACGTGAGCAGGTTGGTGGTCACGTACAGACGTCCGGCGGTGAGTCGCTTGCGGCCACCGAAGACCGCAATCAAGCCGTACGACGGCATGATCATCACTTCGATGAACACGAACAGATTGAACAGATCACCGGTGAGCAGAGCGCCGAACACGCCACCGGACAGCACCAGAACGAGCGGGCTGAAGTATCGGTTGACGCCGTCACCGGCAGCGATGCCGTAGGCGGAGCACACCAGACCCAACAACGCAGTCAGCGTGATCATCACCGCGGCGAAGGTGTCGGCGACGAAGGGGATCGCGATCCCCGTCGCCCACAGCCCGACCTGGGCGGACAACACGACGCCGTCCCATGTCGCGATCACGAGGAGAATTCCGAACACCGCAGCCAGTGCCTCGACCACGATCAACAGCATCGTGCGCACGAGAGCGCGGCCGGTGGCGGCAGCGGCCGCGGCCGCCAAGAGCGGAACCGCGACGGCCAAAGGCAGGAACGTTTCCGTCATCTCTGCTCCTCCTGCTCGTCGGCGTCGGCCTCGTCGTCGCCGGTGTCGTCATCGGTGCTCCGGCCGCGACGCACGGCGGCAAGAGTGAGCATGTACACGGTGATCGCGAACGAGATGACGATGGCGGTCAACGTGAATGCGTGCGGCAACGGATCGGCCATGTTCGCGATGTCGGAGAGGTGAAGCAGCGGAGCGTCACGGTTCGCGGTCACCCCGGTCACCATCAGAGTCAGGTTGGCTGCGTGGCTGATCAGCACGAAGCCGAACACGATCCGCACCATTCCACGCTGGAGAATCAGGTAGACGCCACCGGCGACAAGGACACCGATCATCACGGCAATACTCATGCGGACACCGCCCTGTTCTCCTCGCGGTCGGGTGTCGGGTCCGTGCCGAGCCTGTTCAGCGATGTCAGGATCACGCCGATGACGGCGAGGTACACGCCGACGTCGAACACCATCGCAGTGGTGAAGTGGTAGTAGCCACCCCACGGCAGCGGGATTTCCGCGTGCAGCGGCGTGAGGAAGCCACCGTCGACGAACCCGAGCAGTCCGGTCACGGTGGCGACCGCGACACCCGCACAGATCAAGCCGATATACGGCAGCTTGATCGGTGCCTGGTCGGAGCTGGGCGCAGCCAAGTAGGCGAGCGCGAATGCGGCGCCGCCGACGAGCGCCGCGATGAACCCGCCGCCGGGGTCGTAGTGTCCGCGCAAGAACAGGTATGCGGAGAGCACGATCAGTACCGGCGTCACCCAGCGACCGACCGTGCGTGCGAGCACGGAATTGTCCGTCGGATCGACGACCGCGCGACGAGCGGCACCACCGTGGTGGGCGCGGGTGGGCAGCAGATCCGACGAGTCCAGCACCGCGACAACGATGAAGCCCGCGACGCCGAGGACGGTCAACTCGCCGAGCGTGTCCAGAGCACGGAAGTCGACGAGGATCGAATTGACGATGTTCGTCGCGCCGGTGGTGTCCTCCGTCTGTGTGAGGAAGTATTCGGCCGCGGGCGACCGATCCCGGCGACCCGTCAGGAGATAAACGGCAGCGAAGGCCGCGACGCCCGCGACGACGGCGAACGCCGCCGCGCTCCAGCGCCGCATCTGCGACGGCTTCCGGAACCGGCGGGGCAGCCTGCGGAGCACCAGTACGGCGACCACCACGGTGAGCACTTCCACCAGCATCTGAGTGAGCCCGACGTCGGGGGCCCCGAGCTCGAAGAACACCAGAGCCACGGAGAAGCCGACGATGCCGACGACGGCCAGCGCCCCCAGACGCGACGGGATCATCACCGTGCCCAGCACGCCCGCCGCGATCAACAGCAGGAAGAGCCAGTCGATCGGCCGGGTGATCGCCCCGGCGACAGGGGGAACGTCGACGCCGGTCGAGACGATCGCCACGCCGGCCAGCACCAGGACGACCAGCGGTGCGGCGAGGTGCCGTGTCGGAGACTGGGAACGGGAGTAGTCCGCCACGAAGCCACCCGCGAAGCGCGATCCGGTCAGGACCGCCTCGAACATACGGGTTCCCTCCACCGGGAACAGCCGGCGGTCCAGCAGGCGGTCGATCCGGCTGCGCTGCCAGAAGGCGACGACGCCGAGTCCGATGGTGATCACGGACATCCACAATGCAGGAGTGAACCCGTACCAGAGCGTCAGATGAACGTGTCCGATCGCGCCCTGCGTGTCCAGCGCGATCCGGTCGACGAGCGGTGCCAGCCAGTCCGACCGCAGTCCCAGGACGAGGCCGGCGAGCGACGAGACCGCGGCCGGGAGGCGGAATCCTATCGACCTCTGCTCGTACAGGCGCACCTGTTCGGTAGGCCCACCGAACGCGCCGTACACGATGCGGAAGGAGTACGCGAACGTCAGTACAGCCGCCCCCACCGCGACGGCACCGACCGCGGGGCCCACCCATGCAGGACCCGGCGCCTCCAGGTAGGCGCCGAACAGGTTTTCCTTGGACACGAAGCCGAGCAGGGGCGGCAGACCTGCCATCGACGCCGCCGACAGCCCGGCCAGGACCGCGGTGAACGGCATGACCCGCCACAACCCGGTCATCTCCCTGATGTCGCGACTACCGACCTCGCGATCGATCACACCGACCAGCATGAACAACGTCGCCTTGAACAGTGCGTGGGCAAGAGTGTGCACACCGGCAGCAGCGAGCGCGGTGGGGGTCCCCACTCCGATCACCGCGACCAGGAAGCCCAACTGACTCACGGTCGAGTACGCCAGCAGTTCTTTCAGATCGTGCCGCTGCAGGGCGAAAACAGCACCGATGACGGCGGTCAGCAAACCACCGGCGATGAGCGTGGACTGCCAGACGGTATTGCTGCTGAGCGCCGGCGAGAAGCGCATGAGCAGGTAGATGCCTGCCTTCACCATCGCGGCCGCGTGCAGGTACGCGCTGACCGGTGTCGCCGCGGCCATCGCGTCGGGAAGCCAGTAGTGGAACGGGAACTGCGCCGATTTCGTGAAAACCGCGAGAATGATCAGCACCGCCACCGCAGTGGAAAACGCGTTGTTCTCATGCCAGACCGGGTCGGCGAGGATGGCGCTGAGGCTGGTGGTGCCGGTGAAGGCCCACATGACGGCGACTGCGGCGATCAGCGCGAGACCGCCGGCGCCGGTGAGTAGGAAAGTCCGGACCGCCGGCGGCGCCGCGTAGGCGCCCGATCTGCCGATGAGCAGGAACGAGCAGATTGTGGTGAACTCCCAGAAGACTGCGAGTAACACGATGTCGTCGGCGAGGACGAGACCGAACATCGCCGCGGCGAACAGCGACATCAGGACGTAGAAGCTGCCGTGACGACCGCGCGAGAAGTAGCCGGCCGAATAGGCCATGACCAAGGCGCCGACGCCGATGACCAGCACCAGGAAGAGCAGTGCGGTGCCGTCGAGCCGGAACGAGAACTCGATCCCGGCCGACGGGATCCACGGCAGGCTCACCGTGCGGACGCCGTCGTCCTGCAAGTCCGGAACCACCGTCACGGCCAGGACCGCGCCGAGCACCACGAAGACCCCGGCCAGCACCCAGCCGGTCAGGCGCCCGACCCACCGGTCGAGCACCGGCGCGACCGCAGCGCACGCTACCAGCGCCAGAAGCACCCAGACCAGGACCACATGTCCCCCTCAGCCGTCGACGATTACCCGCCGACCAGACTTCCCGGCACACCGTTGCTCACCCTACAGTCGCCCTGATCCGACGAGGCAGGGCGGGATCTCAGCTGTCGCGCGGGGGGAATCCTCCGGTCGCGATCGGACCCCAGGACTGCGGCTCGATCCGCAGCAGCGACTTCTTCTGGTCGACCATCGCCTGACGGTACTCCGCCCAGTCCGGATGCTCACCCGCGATCGAGCGGTAGTACTCCTCGAACGCGTCGAGCACCGACGGGTCGGCGTCGCTGTCGAGTGCATCCAATATCTCGGCGGTGCCGGAGATCTGCACCCACCCGGCGTCGAAGTCGTCCGACAGCACGAGGACGTCGACGTGTGGACGCGCCCGCGCATTGCGGGTCTTCGCCCGCTCGGGGTACGACGAGATCACGATCCGGCCGTCCGCGTCGACACCTCCGGACACCGGAGACATCTGCGGCGATCCGTCGGCGCGTCGCGTCGACAGGATCATGCGGTGACGGGGGCGGAGGAAGTCGAGCAGGTCTTCGAGACCGACTCGGGTGGTGGTTGCTACTCGCGCCATCGGGGCTCCTTCTCACGGTAGATTCGGTGACCATGGCCGAGAACGAGCGCGTCACGACGACGGATCACGACGCGATCCGCCGCTGGGTCGAGAGCAACGACGGCTTCCCGGCCCGCGTGCCCGCCGCCGAAGCGAGCGGCCCGGGTGGCGTGCTGCGCCTCGATTTCACGGGCGGTGCGCCCACGGAAGACATCGAACACCTCACGTGGGACGACTGGTTCGCGATCTTCGACGACGAGCGGCTCGCATTCGTCCACACCGCCGCCGACAGCGACCTGGCCGGCTCGGACCGCGACGCGTACTTCGCGTTCGTGCACCGGTGAAGTGCGCCGAGTGACCACTGTCAGTGGTTGCGCAACTCGTCGATCAGCTCGTCCTTTTTCAGATCCGAGTAACCGGTGATGCCGAGTTCCTTGGCGCGGTCCTTCAGTTCGTCCACCGTCCAGTCCTCGTACGAGCCGGACTCGCCGCCCGACTTGCCGACATTCGACCGGCCGCGCGCGGCCGCGGCATTCGAGATGCGCGCCGCCTTCTCCTTCGAATTGCCCTCTTTGCGCAATTCCTCGTACATTTCCTGATCTTTCAACTGCGGTTCGTCGTTGCTTCCACTCGTGGGCATGACAACCCCCTTTTCCGTGCGTCGACGGGCAGTTTCCCTCTCCGAGACTGCCACAGCGACGGCACTGCGGGGGATCGATCCGCGGCAAGGTGACCACCCGATTCGCGGCGCCGGTGCGCACCTCGGCATTCCGTTGCACTGCGGCGGTGGACGGCTGAGCCGTCCACCGCCGCATGCGTGCGTGACTACTGCTGTGATTCGAGCTGCGTCAGCACCTGGTCGAACTGGTCGAGGTTGTAGTTGGCGTCCTCGAAACCACCGACGGTGTCCTTGCCGCCGGGGAAGACGCGATCGGCCTGCACCGCGGGCACCGACTGGAAGATCGGCTCGGCCATCACGGTCGCGAGCTGGGCGTTGGGCTGACCGCGCAGGTCGGTGACGTGCAGCAGCACGGTGCCGTCGAGGAGTTCGGGCATGCGTTCGGTGCTCGTCTCGAGCTCGAACTCGGGGATGTCCGCGGTGGCCGCTTCCTCGGCGGGCGAGATGGTCGCTCCCGCCTTGGCGAAGACGCTGCCGAAGTGGCTCTGCGAGCCGTACGCCGAGAAGACACCCGGATTCCACGAACCGACCAGCGAGAACTTCTCGCGGCCGAGCACGTCGCGATGCTCGTTCGCGACCTCCTCGGCACGTGCGTCGTACTTCGCGACGAGATCGTCGAAGACGTCTTCCTTGCCGAGCGCCTCCGCGACGAGGTGCACGCGGCCCTGCCAGTCGGCGCGGCCCGGGCCGGCGATGTCGATCACGAGCACCGGGGCGATCTCGCGCATCGAGTTCAGCGCGGCCTCGTCGATGCGGTTGTGCGCGATGATCAGGTCGGGCTGCAGCTGCGCGACCTGCTCCACGTTGGGCGACGCGCCGTCGGACACGACGGGCACGTCCTTGATCTTCTCCCACGTCTCGGGCGCCACGTCGGTCTCCTTGACCTTGCCTCGGCCCACCGGAACGACACCCAGGTTGATCAGCGGCTGCGTCGCGATGTGGTGCACCGTGACGATGCGCTCGGCGTCGGCGGGGATCACCACTTCACCGACGCTGTCGGTGACCGTGCGGTCGGCCGCGGACGTGTCGGTCGACGCGTCGCTACCGCTGTCGGACGAGCTGCAACCGGTGAGCGCGAGCGCGAGCCCGGCGGTGAGGGCGATCATGCCGCGGCGAAGCCTGCGGCCTGGGCGTGAGGGAGACATGGGTCCTTCTCGGGGTTGGTGAACATGCCGCGAGCACGAGCCGCGACAATTGCGACACTGATTCGCAATTGAGTAAGGTTTACCTTATCGATGCCCCGAGAGGAAAGAGATCCGCTTTCGATGTCACTTCCCGCAGGGCAGGCACCCCGTGACGTGCACGAATCGCCCGGGGGTTCCGCGCTCGCGGGGCTGCTCCGTCCGGTACGCGGGCGACTCGTGTTCGCCGGTGCACTGCAGGTCGTGTGCGGGTTCGGCGTCGTCCTCGCCCTCGTCGCGGTAGCGGAGGTGGTCCGCGCACTCGCCGCGGGCGATCCCACACCGTGGGGCTGGGTGATCGCGGCCGTCGCCTCGTGGTTCGGCGTGCCGCTCGTCCACGCCGTGTCGTTCGCCACCAGCTTCGCGTCCGCACGCGCGGTCGAGTTCGACACGCGCCGTCGCCTCGTCGCGCACCTCACGCGCGTCCCGATGGGCTGGTTCTCGCACACGAGTGCGGGCGCGCTGCGCCGCATGGTCGCGGGCGACGTCGGCGGCTTCACCGGGCTCGTCGGCGAAGGCATCCCGCTCGCGCCGCGGTTCTTCACCGTGTCCGTCCTCGCGCTCGCCTACCTCGCGTGGGTCGCTCCGCTGCTCGCCGTCGCGATGGTCGTGCCCGTCGTCATCGCGACCGTGCTGCTGATGCGCGGGCGGCCGGGCGAGCCCGAAGCCGAAGCCGCCCATCGCGACGCGGCCCGCCTGCTCAGCGAACGCGTCACCGAACTCGGCCAGGGCATGGCGGTGTGGAAGGTCTTCGGGCAGACCGCAGGCGCCGGCCGTCGCGTCGACACCGCCGTCGACGCGTACGCCGCCACGTACGCCGCGCGCGAGGACGCCCGCGACCGCGCGTCACGAGCCCCCACGGTGCTCGCGTCGTGGTCGTTCATGCTCGCGTGGACCACCGCGTGCGGTGTCGGGCTCGTCGCGCTCGGTGTCACGGAGCCGATCGACCTGATCCCGTTCCTGCTGCTGTCGTGGACCGTGTCGCGCTCGGTGTGGCTCGTGCCGACGCTGCGCAATCTCGTGCGCCGCGGCCGCACCACCGCCGACGCCGTCGCGCGCGTGTTCGCCGAACCCGAACTCACCGCGGGCGGCTCGACCGTCCCCACCGAGGGCGGCGTCACCGTGCGCTACGACGGCGTCGGATTCGGCTACTCCCCCGACGCCAGGGTCCTCGACGGCGTCGACCTCGAACTGCGGCCCGGCACGATCACCGCGCTCGTCGGACGTTCGGGCTCCGGCAAGTCGACCACCGCGCGTCTGCTGCCGCGGTTCTGGGACGTCGACGCCGGCGCGATCACGGTGAACGGCGTCGACGTGCGCGATCTCGACCCCGCCGAGCTGTACCGCACGGTCGGCTTCGTGTTCCAGGACGTGCGGCTGCTCCGCCGCTCGGTCGCCGACAACATCCGGCTCGCCGACCCCGACGCGAGCGACGACCGCGTCGTCGCCGCTGCGAAGGCCGCACGCATCCACGACCGGATCGCCGCCGAGCCCCGCGGATACGACGCCGTGGTCGGTGTCGACGTGTCGTTCTCCGGCGGCGAGGCCCAACGCATCTCGATCGCGCGCGCGATCCTCGCGGACGCGCCCGTCCTGGTCCTCGACGAGCCGACGTCCGCTGCCGACCCGGAGTCGGAAGCTCGCGTGCAGCAAGCGGTCTCGGACCTGGCGCGCGACAAGACGGTGCTCGTGATCGCACACCGGCTCGCGACCGTCGCCGATGCGGACTCGATCGTCGTGCTCGACGCCGGACGCGTCGTCGAACGCGGCACCCACGACGAGCTGATGGCCGCCGGGGGCAGGTACGCACGGCAGTGGGAGCAGGGTGAGGCTTCTCCCGACCTGGCCCACACCGCCGTTTCCGACCGTGAAGGAGTGTGCTGATGCTCCGCGCCCTGGCAGTCGTCGTCGGCGAAGGGCCTGCCGCGCGCGTGCGCGGCGCGTTCGCCGCGACCGCGGGCACCGCCGTGCTCGAGGCCGTCGGCCTGGCGATGCTCGTGCCTCTCGTCACCGACCTGCTCGCCGAACGGTTTCCACGCGTGTGGTTGTGGACGGCGCTGCTCGTCGTGATCGTCGCGGCGTCGATCGTGGTGCAGACGATCGTCAACGCACGCCGGCGCGCTGTCACCAGCGCCGCCGTCTCGGTGCTGCAACGCAAGGTCACCGACCACGCCACCACGCTGCCGCTCGGGTGGTTCGGCCCCGCGAATCAGGACCGGCTCACCCGGCTGCTGTCGGATGCCGCCGACGCGTTGTCGCTCACGATCAACGGCGTCGTCTCGATCAACCTGCGTGCCGTCGCGCTCGGCGCGGCGCTGTGGATCGTGCTCGCGATCGTCGATCTGCCGACCGCACTCGTAGGCGCGGTCGGCCTCGCGTTCGTCGCGCTGCTCTACCGGCTCGCGGTCCGGATGCTGCGCGGCGCGACCGTCACGGGCGACGCCGCCTCCGACCGCATCAACGGCCAGCTCGTCGAATTCGCGCAGAACCAACCGGTGTTGCGCGCGCACGGACGCGTCGGCGACGCGAACACCGAACTCGTCGACGCTCTCGTGCAGGTCCGCAAGGGCGCGTCGGCGTACTTCCGTGGCGCGATCGTCGGAGTGTCCGCATTCGTCGTCGGCTGTGCGTTCTTCTCCACCGCGGTGCTGCTCGTCGCCGTCACCCGAGCCGAGGACGGCGCGACGACCACGGCCGCCGCGGTGTGCGTCGTGCTGTTCTCGGCGCTGCTGGTCGATGCGCTCGCCGCGCTCGGCCGTAGCGGCAGCGTCATCTGGGCCGCCGAACGCACGCTCGGCGAGGTCGAGGAGTTGCTCGCGACGCCGCCGCTGGCAGTGCCGTCGCCGCCGCACGCACCACCGCGCGACTCGTCGCTGACCTTCGACGACGTGTCCTTCGGGTACACCCGCGAACGTGCGGTCCTCGACTCGGTGTCGCTGCACGTCCCCGCGGGCACGACGTGCGCGGTCGTCGGCCCGTCCGGTTCCGGCAAGACGACGCTCGCGCGCCTGGTCGCGCGGTTCTGGGACGTCGACGCCGGGAGCGTGTGCCTCGGCGACGTCGACGTGCGCGACATGAGCAGCGACGACCTGATGTCGCGCATCTCGATGGTGTTCCAGGACGTGTACCTGTTCGACGGCACCATCCGCGAGAACGTCCTCGTCGCGGATCCGGCGGCCGACGACGACGCGCTCGCACGCGCCGCACGCCACGCCCGCGTCGACGAGATCGTCGCGCGACTCCCCGACGGGTGGGACACGCGTGTCGGCGAGCACGGTGCCGCACTGTCCGGCGGTGAGCGCCAACGTGTCTCGCTGGCCCGCGCATTCCTGAGCGATGCGCCGGTCGTGCTGCTCGACGAACCGACGTCGGCCCTCGACGGCGACAGCGAGGCCGCAGTGCAGGCCGCGATCGACGAACTCACGCGCGGCCGCACCGTCCTCATGATCGCGCATCGGCTCGGCACGGTGGCGGGCGCCGACCTCATCTGCTTCGTCGAGTCCGGACGTGTCGCCGAATCCGGCACACACGACGCGCTCCTCGCTGCCGACGGGCGCTATGCGGCGTTCTGGCGCGAACAGGAACAGGCGCGCACGTGGCGCATCGGCAACGGCTCGGCACAGGTCGCGGGGTGACGGTCGGATGGATCGCGAGGCGGTCGTGACCCGGCCCGCGCGGCGCAAACCCGGCCCCAAGCCTCGCCTGTCGCGCGAATCGATCCTCGCGGCCGCCGTCGCCGCCGGCGGCGTCGTGTCGATCACCGGCATCGCCGACGACCTCGGCTGTTCGACCGCGTCGCTGTACCGGCACGTCGAGGGACTCGACGACATCGTCGTCGGGGCGATCGATCTCGTCATTGCGCGCACCCGGCGTCCCGATCCCGCCGCGGGCTGGCGCCGCTTCCTCGAAGAGGAGTGCGACATCCGCTGGGGACTCTACGAACGACACTCGGGACTGTTCTCGGCGTGGTCGGCCAGCCGCCGGCTGTCGATCGCGTCGGTGCAGCGCAACGAGTGGGTCGCGTTGCGGTTGGTGGATGCCGGCTTCGAACTCGCGGACGCGCGTAGCGTCGTGTCCACGATCGCCGCGACGGCAGCAGAGTACGGCTTCCTGATCGCACAAGCGTGTCTGCCGAGCGCCGAGGCGGCACTCGAGGCGCGGCTCGCGGTGCTCGGCCGCGCCTCGGCCGATGTCGAGCGAGACCGCGCCCACCATCCCCGGCAGCATTTCGACCGTCAACTACGAATCCTGTTGGACGGCTTCGCATTGCACTACGAAAGGACCAGAGATCGCATGACCGAATCGACGGCACCCGAAACCCGACCCGCCGCCAGGGGCGAAGTCGAAATCGTGATGTACGACCTGAAGCCGCGTCGCCTCGAGGTCGTGCGCGCCGAGAGCCTGACGCCGACGATGCGCCGCGTCGTCCTCGGCGGCAGCGATCTCGAGGGGTTCCCCTTCCTCACGATGGCGCCCGACGACCACGTGAAACTGTTCTTCCCCGACGCCGAGACCGGCGAGATCACGATGCCCGAGATCGGACCGGACGGCATGCGCCTCGTCCCCGGTGCGCCGCGCCCGCAGTCGCGCGACTACACGATCCGCGCATTCGACGCCGACGCACTCGAACTCACGCTCGACTTCGTGCTGCACACGCACGGCATCGCAGGCAACTGGGCCGCGGCCGCCGAGCCCGGTGACCGCGTCGGTGTGCTCGGGCCGCGCGGCTCGCACAAGTATCCGGCGGACTACGACTGGTACCTGCTTGCGGCCGACGAGACCGCCCTGCCCGCGCTGTCCCGGTGGCTCGAGGAGTTGCCCGCGGACAAGCAGGTGCTGGCCTTCGCCGAGGTGGCCGACGCCTCGTCCGAGATCGACCTGTCCGGCCGTCCCGGAGCCACCGTCACCTACCTGCACCGCGGGACCTCCGAACCCGGTACCACGACGCTGCTCGACGACGCCGTCCGTGCCGCCGACTTCCTCGACGGCGAAGTGTTCGCCTGGGTGGCAGGCGAAGCGGGCTCGCTCAAGCCGATCCGGCGCTATCTCACTCGCGAACTCGGCCTCCCCAAGGGACAGGTCAAGGTCGACGGGTACTGGCGACGCGGCGCCGCCGATCACGATCACCACGCCGTCGACGAGGACGACTGACCCGTGAGCACTTAACGAGTCCCTGTACGCCTTTTTCGCGCACAGGGACCCGTTTGCGCTCGCACCTCGGAACCTACTCGTCGATGTAGCCGCGAATCGTTTTCCTGATCTGGTCGGCGAACTGGTAGATGTCTACGACCGTCGCGATGTCGCGCCGGACGCCCGTCCGGTCGCCCTCCTCGAACACGGTCACGAACTTCGTGCTCTTCCCGTTCAGGTGGAGGCGAATGATCGGCTTGCGATTGTTGTCGTCGAGAAGAACCGCGAAGTAGCTTTTGGCATCGCGGTGAACGATGCGATCGGGGGCCACTTCTGACACGCCGATCGCCCGAACGATGTTGAAGCCCTCGAGCTCTTCTTCGGTCGTCACCACGTCGGAATCGACCTCCAGGGCGATCTCGGTGTCCG
The DNA here is from genome assembly GCF_012726205.1 of Rhodococcus sp. HNM0569. Classification (GTDB taxonomy): domain Bacteria; phylum Actinomycetota; class Actinomycetes; order Mycobacteriales; family Mycobacteriaceae; genus Rhodococcus_F. The sequence goes on from NZ_JAASAE010000007.1 coordinate 194,899, forward strand.
GACCGACTTGTGATTCCGGCTGCGGCGCTACGGCGGTATCCGCGATCACGGCGGGCGCTTCGCCGCCCAGAGCATTCTTCAAACGGTCGTTGACCTGGTCACCGATGTACTGCGTGGATGCTTTCGCTACCAGACCACGGAATTGGTCGACGACGCGCTGAGTCGCCTTGCCCTCGTAGACACGTGATGTGAAGAAGCGAACCCACTCGTCGGACGGCTCCTTCACCTCACCCGCCAGCACCCGCTTGATCATGCCTATGTACTTGAGTTCTTCGGCTGCGCTGACCACCGAATCGAGATCGAACGACTCCTTGGACAGCTTCTGCAACTCCGGAACAAGAGTTCTGTCCATGTCCAGAAGATCGAAAACGAGGAACGGCTTCTCGTCCATCCGGTTGGGAGCATCGCCGTCGGTGTACACCTGGTACACCTGTCCGTTCGTGAGCACCGCGATACGGGCCGAAGTGACGGCGAAGTACCGGAACAACTGCGATGCGTGGTGGACGTTCAGCGGCTCACCCACCTTCTTGCACTCGACCAGGATCTGCACGCCCCCGTCCTTCTTGACGGCATAGTCGATCTTCTCGCCTTTCTTCACCCCCACATCCGCAACGAATTCCGGTACAACTTCGGCGGGATCGAAGACGTCGTAGCCGAGCACCGACGAGATGAAGGGCATGATGAACGCGTTCTTCGTCGCCTCCTCGGTCTCGATCTCCGACTTCTTTTCACGAACCTTCGATGCGAGCGCATTGAGGCTTTCGGCGAAACCCATGGACCCACCACCCTCCTGATCGGTTAGCGTATTCAAGCATCTTTCCAGCAACTTCCACCAGACCTCAAAGATCACTTTTTCCAACGTTTTTGCTGAGATGCTTGCTGCTCATTGCCAGACAGCAAACGACATGTGGACGGCCGGGTGTTGCGGGTTCGGAAGTCGGCCGATTCACTCCCGACTTTCCGGGTACCCGTCCGAGAAACACGTGGGAGGACACATGAGGGTCAAGCGGTCGTCGGCGAGCATCGTGGTCGCCGGGTGCGCGCTGCTCGCACTCGTGGCGTGCGGTGACGACAGCTCCGATTCGACCGGTGGCACGCTGTCCGGCACGAAACCCGGCGCCCCGTCGGGGGCCGGTACCCCCACGTCGAGCACCGCTGCCATCCCGAACGACGGCACCTCCGTCGACGACGCGATCGCCGCACTGCGCACCGCGGCGGGCGCGGTGTCCGAGGGGCGTCCGTTCGATCTCGAACGGGAGGAGGAGGGCACCGAATCGGTGTTCGACACTGCGGTCGCGTCGGGAGCCGACGAGTTCCAGGTGTTGGTCGACGCCGACGGCGAGAACGTGCGTTCGCAGCGACAGGTGGACAACCCCAGCGACGACATCGCGAAGCTCGATTCCGCCACCGTCGACGCGGCCGACGCGCTGCGCGCCGCGGGCGAGCGGGAGCCCGGCGCGCAATTCGACGAGATGGAGATCGACACCGACCACTCCGGCGTAGTCGTCTGGCAGGTGGAGCTGATACGCGACGACGGCATCGACGTCACCTACCGCGTGGACGCACGCACCGGTGAGATCCTCGGAACCGGCGGCGGGTAGCACCGTGCGCGAAACCGGCGTACCTGGACTCGCAAAGTGCTCACGAGGAGTGGGTCGCAGTCACCACCGGCGGATGCGCGCGAACGGATACCCGCCGACCGCGGTGACCACCAGTGCGTACCCGGCCGTGGCGACGAGCATTCGCGTACTGGGGTCGGTGGAGAACGCTGACAGGTCCTGGGCGAGAAACGTGAACGCCGGGACCAGGGCCATCACCGAGGAGACGGCGCACCAGTGGGCGACGAGCCGGTTGGCGGCCCTCGCGAGCTCGGGATCGTCCCGGACCCTCGCCGGTGTGCGATAACCCTTGTCCGGGCACGTGGCCCACCCCCTCATGCCCGTGTAGGCGGCCAACGCGGACACACCTGCCGACAGGAAGAACAAGAGGGTGAGGACGGTGTGCAGCACTGCGTCACCCTTCCACAGTGATGCCACTCCTTCTGGTGGGTGCTCAGCGACGCCGGCCACCGTGCGTGAAACCGGCGTACCTGGACTCGCAAAGTGCTCACGAGGGGGCGTGCACAAAGAAAAGTCCCCCACCTGCCGAAACAGGTGAGGGACTCTTGGCGGTGGCGGAGGGATTCGAACCCTCGGACGGGGGTTACCCGTCACACGCTTTCGAGGCGTGCTCCTTAGGCCGCTCGGACACGCCACCGCAACAAAAATTACCAGGTGGCAGGCCGTTCCTCGAAATCGGCTGGTCAGAGGGCCTGGGAGCGGGTCAGGACAGCTTGTCCTTGGCGTCGCGTGCAGCGTCCTTGATCTTCTCGCCGGCATCCTTCACCGACGACTTCACCTGGTCGCCCTTGCCCTCGTTCTCGAGGTCTTTGTCGTCCGTTGCGCTGCCGACGGCCTCCTTGGCCTTGCCCGCCACGTCGTCGGCCTTGTTCTGCGCCTTGTCGTCGAGTCCCATACGAGTCCTCCTGATCGTCGGTGGCATGTCGACGGATCGTCGGTGGCCACTTTCCAGGCAACCACGATCCGCGCAGACGTGCACGAAACTCACGCGCCCCGATGGCTCCAGAAGAACTCTTCGAGCAGCGCGGCGCACTCGTCTTCGAGGACGCCGCCGCGGACCTTGGGCCGGTGCACGAGCCGCCGGTCGCGCACGACGTCCCACAGCGACCCGACGGCCCCCGTCTTCGGCTCCCACGCCCCGAACACGACGCGGTCGACGCGCGCGAGGACGAGGGCGCCCGCGCACATCGTGCACGGCTCGAGAGTGACGGCGAGGGTCGCGTTTTCCAGACGCCACCCGTCGCCGTGACGACGCGCAGCCTCCCGCAGCGCGAGGATCTCGGCGTGCGCGGTGGGATCGCCGTACTGTTCGCGAGCGTTCGCGGCGCGGGCGAGTTCGGTGCCGAACTCGTCGAACACGACCGCCCCGACGGGGACGTCGGCGTCGTCGGCGGTGCGCGCGGCAGCGATCGCGGCACGGATCATGCGCTCGTCGTCGCGGCTCATCGGCGCGCCGACCTCACTCCTGCGCGTCGAGCACGGCCGACAGTTCGGCGTCGAACCCGAGCCGCTGCGCGATCATGGAGAACTGCTCGTCGGGGTACAGATCGGTGTCGCCGACGATGACCGCGAGCACGGGCTCCGGCAGGCCGAGGTCGGCGAGGATGGTCAGGTCGCCTTCCTCCCACGGCTCGGTGTCGTCGATCTCGTCCGGGTCCAGATCGGGGATGTCGACGTTGAGGCGTTCGAGGACGTCCGCGGCGATGTCGTAGTCGACGGCCGCCGTGGCGTCCGACAACAGCAGCCGCGTGCCTCCGGGAGCAGGGCGCACGATGACGAAGAACTCCTCGTCGACGTCGAGCAGGCCGAAGAATGCCCCCGGGCTGCGCAGGCCCAGCAGTTCGCGTTCGGCGTTCTCCAGACCGTCCAGCGCACGGGCACCGAGAGCCTTGACCTTCCAGCGGCTGTCCTCGAACACGACTGCGACCGCGAACCCGTCCAGTTCGTCTTCGCGACCCGCCCGTTGTGCACTCATGGGCGCAACGGTAGCCGCCGGGACGGCAGTTGATGAAGTCGATCACCGAATGTGTCAACCTGAAGCCGTGTCGAATCCGCGTTCCGTCGCTTCCACCACCCCTCCCGTCTGCGTCCTCGGACTCGGCCTGATCGGCGGATCACTACTGCGCGCCGCGGTCCGCGCCGGGCGAAAGGGCTGGGGCTACAACCGTTCGGACGCCACCGCGGCGGCCGCACGTGAGGACGGATTCGATGCGAGCACCGACCTGAGGGCCGTGCTCGGGCGCGCCGAAGCGGAGTCTGCGCTCATCGTGATCGCCGTGCCGATGCCCGCGGTCGACGCGACCCTCGACGCCATCGCCGAGTACGCGCCCAGCTGCCCCATCACCGACGTCGTGAGCGTGAAAGCGGCAGTGCTCGAAGCAGTTTCCGCGCACGGCATGTCGCCGAAATATGTCGGCGGGCATCCGATGGCGGGGACGTCCGCGTCGGGCTGGACCGTCGGGTCGGTCAACCTGTTCCGCGAGGCCGTGTGGGTGGTCGACACGCGGCACGACGTCGACCCGCACATCTGGCGGCAGGTCGCGCAACTCGCCCTCGACTGCGGCGCCGTCGTCGTGCCCGCCGAACCGGTCGAACACGACAGCGTCGTCGCCCGCATCTCGCACCTGCCACACCTGCTGGCCGAGACCCTCGCCGTGACGGGCGACGCGGGCGGCCCGCTGGCACTCGGCCTCGCGGCGGGCTCGTTCCGCGACGGCACCCGTGTCGCCGGCAGCTCGCCGACCCTCGTGCGCGCGATGTGCGAGGGGAACAGGGACGCCCTGCTCGTGGCGCTCGACGAAGCACTCGCGCTGCTCACCGCCACCCGCGCGAGTCTCGACGCCGAGGCCAGCGTCGCCGATCTGGTCGACGCCGGGCACGCCGCCCGAGGGCGCTACGACGAACAGACCCACTGGGAGATCGTCGGCATCGAACCCGGCAGCGACGACTGGGCCAAGCGACTCCAGGATGCAGGCAGGCGCGGCGGGCGCATCCGCCGCCTGTGAACGAGGCCGTTCCCGTCAGGATCCGGCGTGCCTGCGTACCTCGAGCGACAGGTCGGGGAACCGGTTCATCGGCCGCTCGCCCTCGTCGTAGACGGTGTCGGGTGAGCCGATGATGAGCGGATCGGGCGTGCCGACCACGCGCTGATCCTTGTTGGTGTAGGCGAACTGGTCGAGCACCCAGCGCATCGCCTCGAGCCGGGACCGCTTCTTGTCGTTGGACTTCACGATCGTCCACGGCGCATGGGGGGTGTCGGTGTAGAACAGCATCGCGTCCTTGGCGTCGGTGTACTCGTCCCACTTGTCGAGCGACGCGAGGTCGGTGGGCGAGAGCTTCCACTGCTTGACGGGATCGGTGCTGCGCGCGAGGAAACGCGCATGCTGTTCTTCGCGGCCCACCGAGAACCAGAACTTGATCAGGTGGATGCCGGAGTTGACGAGCATGCGCTCGAACTCCGGTGCCGAGCGCGTGAATTCGAGATATTCGCTGGGTGTGCAGTAACCCATGACGCGTTCGACGCCTGCCCGGTTGTACCACGAGCGGTCCATCAACACGATCTCCCCGGCTGCGGGCAGGTGCGCGACGTATCGCTGGAAGTACCACTGGGTGCGTTCGCGTTCGGTGGGCTTCTCGAGCGCGACGACGCGCGCACCGCGGGGATTGAGATGCTCGGTGAACCTCTTGATGGCACCGCCCTTGCCCGCCGCGTCGCGACCTTCGAAGATCAGGACGATCTTCTCGCCGTGCTCCTTGACCCACGCCTGCAGCTTGAGCATCTCGATCTGCAATGCGCGCTTGCGCCGCTCGTACTGGCGCCTGCTCATCCTGGTGTCGTACGGATAGCCCTGCCGCCACGGCGCTTCGGGCCCGTCGTCGGAACGTTTCGGGCCCTTCTTGCGCAGCAGCTCGCCGATCTCGTCGATCTCGGGCGTGACGTCGATCTGCTCGGGCGTCGCCATCTCGAAATCGGGCTTGTCTCCGCGATCGGGCTTGCCTCCGCGCGCACGTGACGATCCGCTCATCGCCACGAGACTACCGGGGCCGCGTCACCGGCCGAGGTGATTCGCGGACCGGTGGGGTCAGATGCGCTGGGCCAAGCCCGGGTAGTCGACGACGAAGCCCGCCGAGTCGACCGTGACCGACGAACTCGACACGGGCGACAGGACGTGGATGCCGTCGGCGCCGCTGCTGTAGGTGAGCGCTGCACCCTCGACGCGCAGGTCGAGCAGGTTGACGTAGACGACGGGCACCTGGACGTCCTCGGACTGCTCGTGCAGGCCGAGGCGCCGGATGGGCAGCGTGTTGAACAACGGGCTGAGCACGACGTCGACGTCGAGCGCGCCGTCGAACCGTGAGCGCTGGTGGTTGGCGCCGTTCTCGACCATCCACGTGCCCTCTTCGTCGCGGCTGATCGACATCTGCCGTTCGCCCGCCGCGACGGCGAGCCGCAACGAGAGCCTGCGCGTGACGCCCGCCTCGTCGGTGACCAGGTCGTAGGACGCGCTGAACGCGGGGTGCTCGCTGCTCTCGGCACCGATGATGCGGCCCGCGGCTTTGATGCGCTTGCCGACGAGCTGGACGCGGACCGACTCCATACGCGGCACCGTGTGGGCCCGCCAGGTCAGGACGGCGGGAAAGTTCGGGGCACCGGGGGCTGGGATGCTCACCTGCTCTACGGTATGCGAACCCGAGCCCGTGCGTGGGGCCGGGCCGCCGATACAGGCACGTGTGTCGTCAGTGCCGCGCCGTGAAGGTGTCGTTCGCGGACGCGAGGCGGTCGAGCCGTTCCAGGACGCGATCGGCCACCTGCGGATCCTGGCCGCGTTCGCTGCGGGCCCGCACCACCTCGGCCCGTGCCGCTTCGAGCGCGGACTGCTGGAGTTCGAGCATCTCGCGGCGCCTGCGCACGAGCGCCTGCACGTGCTCGTTGTACTCCTGGGTGTGATCGCCCGCCCTTCCCTCGGGGTCGCCGTGCGCGACGTGGTCTTCGTCGGTCATCCGCTCGTACAGCGCGCGCACGCGCGTGACGACCTCGGGCGGCAGCGAATCCGACGCGCCCGCGACGACGCCGAGGGCGGCGGTGCGGGCCCGGTGCGCGAGGCCCGCCTCGGCCTTCGCCTCGGCGTCGGCGACATCGGAGACGCCGAGTGTGCGCACGAGCCACGGCAGCGTCAGGCCCGGCAGGATCATGCTCATCACGAGCACCATCGCCGCGATCACCACCGCCTCCGACCGGTACGGGAAATCCGCGGGGAGGCTGAGCGCGAGCGCCAGCGTGACGAGACCGCGCATGCCGCACCACGTCATCACGACCACCTCCCGCATCGACGCGGGCGCCGCGGTGCCGTCGCCGCGTTTGCGCAGGTACACGCTCGTGAGCCACATCCACACGAATCGCACGGCCAGCAGCACGAGCCCGACGATCACGCCGTGCCAGACCATGGTCCACACGTCGGCGCCCGCATCCTCGATGATCTGCCGGAAGTCGAGGCCGATGAGCCCGAACGCGAGCCCCGTCACCATCAGTTCGGCGACACCCCAGAAGGACGACGACGCGAGCCGGTCCTCGGGGTCGAGCGCCGCCTCGGACGACGCGACCTGCACCGCCGCGATGACGACCGCGATGACGCCCGACGCGTGGATCTCCTCGGCGAGCAGGTAGACGACGAACGGCACGACGAGCGTGAAGCCGGCCCGGCCGATGCCGTCGACGATGTGCACGGTGACCCAGTTCGCGAGCCAGCCCGCGACGAAGCCCAGCACGACCGCGGCGCCCGCGGTGTAGAGGAACTCGAGCCCTTCGAGCCCGTAGTCGACGTCGCGGCCTGCGACGGTTGCGGCGATCGCCGCCTGGAATGCGACGAGCGCGGCCGCGTCGTTGAACAGGCCTTCGGTCTGCAGTGCGCTGACGATGCGGCGCGGGATGCCGACGGGCTCGGCGACGGCCTCGACGGCGACCGGGTCGGGCGGTGCGGCCATCGCGCCGATCGCGATCGCGGCGGCCACGGCGATGCCGGGCAGCAGGATCCACGCGGTCCACGTGACGGCGACCGTGGTGAGCACGACGAGACCGATGGAGTGGAATGCGATGACCTGCCAGTGCGCGCGGAACATCGACCACGACGTGCGGCGCGCGAGCGCCCACAACAGCGGCGGCAGGAAGATCGGGAGGATCAGCTCGGGTTCGAGGGCGACGTGCGGGATGCCCGGCAGGAACGCCGCGGCGCCCGCGACGAGCGTGAGCAGCACCGGCCACGGCACGTCGAACCGGTCGCCGAGACCGACGACGAGCACCGTGACGAGCATGAGCCCGATCACCACGAGAAGCTGATCCACTGGCGTTTCCCTCCTGTCCCGCGTCCTCCCACGCAGGTCGACCGCCGGACGAGCTTTTCACATCCGGACAATCCGGCGATCGGTGCCCGCCGCGTCGCGGGTCGTGGTCGGGAACGGCCCGATTCTCGAGTAACGTTCAATTCCCGATTGGGGAATGGCCCATCGGTTCGTGAGAGAGGGTGCCGTGACGTCGACCGGGAGCATGGTGGGCTTGTTCGCCGGCATCGGCGGACTCGAGCTCGGCCTCCGCGACCACGGGTGGACCACGGAACTGCTGTGCGAGATCGACCCCGGCGCGCAGGCGGTGCTGCGCAACCGGTTCGCCGACACCCCCCTGCACACCGATGTGACGCGGCTGCGGTCGCTGCCCGGCTCGATCGACCTGGTCGCGGCCGGGTTCCCGTGCCAGGACCTGTCGCAGGCGGGCCGCACCGCGGGCATCACGGGCACGCGCTCGAGCCTCGTCGACGAGGTGTTCCGGCTCGTGCGGCGCAAGAAGGGCCCGCGCTGGCTGCTGATCGAGAACGTGCCGTTCATGCTGCAACTCGGCCGCGGCGCGGCGATGCGGCACATCACGTCCGCGCTGGAAGACCTCGGCTACGCGTGGGCGTACCGGGTGGTCGACGCGCGCGCGTTCGGCCTGCCGCAGCGGCGTCAGCGGGTGCTGATGCTCGCGTCGCGCACCGACGATCCGCGCACGGTGCTGTTCGGCGAGGACGCGGGGGAACGGCCCGAGGGCGACGCCGCCGATCACCCGTGCGGCTTCTACTGGACCGAGGGCACCCGCGGGCTCGGCTGGGCCGTCAACGCCGTCCCGACCCTCAAAGGCGGTTCGTCGGTCGGCATCGCGAGCCCGCCCGCGGTGCGTCTGCCGTCGGGCGAGATCGTCACTCCCGGCATTGTCGGCGCCGAGCGGCTGCAGGGCTTCGACCCCGAATGGACGCTGCCCGCGACCACCGACGGCGGCCTGCGCGCGGGGCACCGCTGGAAGCTCGTGGGCAACGCCGTGAGCGTGCGCATGGCGAGCTGGGTGGGTTCGCGGCTCGACGCGCCGCGCGAGTTCACCGCCGACTACCAGTCGCCGCTCGCGCCGGGCGATCCGTGGCCGAGCGCGGCGTGGGGCCGCGACCGGGTCGCCTTCCGCGTGCACACGTCGACGTGGCCCGTGCAGGAACCGTACGAAGACCTCGCGGGTTTCCTCGGGGATGCGCGACTGCTGTCGGCGCGCGCGACGGCCGGCTTCCTCAAGCGCGCCCGCATGGGCAATCTCCGTTTCGCGCCCGGCTTCATCGACGACGTCGAGAGCCACCTCGCGCGGATGGGCGGCTTCCCGGAAGCGGCCGCGTAGCGGGGGCGCCGCATGCCGTCCACCGACCCCGCCACGAGCGCGCGCATGGCGCGTCAGCGCCGCCGCGACACCGCGCCCGAGGTCGCCCTCCGCCGCGAACTGCACCGCCGGGGGCTGCGCTATTTCGTCGACCGCGCGCCGATCCGGGGTGTGCGCAGGCGCGCGGACGTCGTCTTCCCCGGACGCAAGGTCGCGGTGTTCGTCGACGGCTGTTTCTGGCACAGCTGCCCGCAGCACGCGACGCACCCCAAGAACAACGCGCAGTGGTGGACCGACAAGCTCGCGGCGAATGTCACGCGCGACCGCGACACGGATGCGCGGCTGCGTGAGCAGGGCTGGCAGGTCGTCCGCGTGTGGGAGCACGAGGCGCCGCAGGGCGCCGCCGATCGCGTCGAGGCCGCCGTGCGCGGCACCGGAGAAGCAGCCGACGCATGAACTGCAGACCTGGGGGGTATCCGTGATCGGGACAGGATCCCCGAACGGGAAGGGCTGAGCATGAAGGCACTGCAGTACCGCAAGGTGGGCGAGCCCCCGGAGATCGTGGAGATCGACAAGCCGAAGCCCGGACCGGGCCAGGTGCTGCTGCAGGTCACCGCCGCCGGCGCGTGCCATTCCGACGACTTCGTCCTCAAGGCGCCGGAAGGCCAGTTCCCGTATCCGCTCCCGATGACACTGGGCCACGAAGGCGCCGGGCGGGTCGTCGAACTCGGTGAGGGCACCGAGGGCGTCGCGGGCATCGAGGTGGGTGCGAATGTCGTCGTCTACGGACCGTGGGGCTGCGGCACGTGCTGGTTCTGCGCCCAGGGCCTCGAGAACTACTGCTCGCGCGCGGCGGACCTGGGCATCTACCCGCCCGGCCTGGGCTCGCCCGGCGCGATGGCCGAGTACATGATCGTCGACTCGCCTCGGCATCTCGTGCCGATCGGCGACCTCGACCCGGTCGCGACGGTGCCGCTCACCGACGCGGGCCTGACGCCGTACCACGCGATCAAGCTGTCGCTGCCGAAGATCGTGGCGGGCACCGACGTCGTCGTGATCGGCTCCGGCGGCCTCGGCCACGTCGCGATCCAGTTGCTGCGCCATCTGACGCCCGCGCGGGTGATCGCGCTCGACGTCACCGAGGAGAAGCTCGAGTTCGCGAAGTCGGTGGGCGCACACGAGGCAGTGTTGTCCGACGCCAATGCGGTCGAGGCGGTCCGCAAGATCACCGGCCCGGCGGGTGCACGCGCGGTGTTCGACTTCGTCGGCTACCAGCCCACGATCGACACCGCGCTCGGCGTCGTGGGCACGCAGGGCGACGTCACGATCGTGGGTATCGGCGACGGCGTCGCACACGCCCGGATCGGCTTCTTCGGACAGCCCTACGAGGTGGCCGCGCGCACCCCGTACTGGGGCAGCAGGCCCGAGCTGATCGAGCTGATCGCACTCGCCCACGAGGGCGTTCTCGACGTCGCGACCGAGACGTTCTCGCTGGACGACGCCCCGGAGGCGTATCGCAGGCTCTCGGCGAACGAGCTGCGTGGTCGCGCGGTGATCGTGCCGTAAACGGGCACTCGTGACTTCTCACAAGGCGGCGCCGTCCCCGTCGAGGACGGCGCCGGTGCGTGGGCGTCAGGCGCGACGCGAGCGCAGTTCGGAAATGCAGATGAACTTGTGGACGCCGACCTCGCGGGCTGCCTCCACCTGATCGCTCGCCCTCAGCTCGCGTTCGCGGGCGAACAGCGATTCGACGAGCATCTCGAGCTCGCGGGTGTCCATCACGCACACCGACTGGAAGATCGGGCCCGTGGTGCCGTCGGCCCGCGCCGCCGCTTCGCCGGCGCTCCAGCGCCCACGCGGCGTGGCGACCAGCGTCGCGACAGCCATGACCAAGGTGCCCACCGTGAGGCTCACGGCTATCGCGGTGCTCATCACGACGACCACCGCCCGCGAGAAGTGAACGACCGTTCGGCGTACGTGGACGGACGCGGCCGTACCGATACTGACAAAGACATTCGACGATTCCTCCGCAAAGGCGCGGCGGCCGCACGAGATCGCGGACACCGGCACCCGGTTCGGTTTGCTCCCCGCTTCGGACTTCGATTCCCACCCCGACCACAGATTGAACACGTCCGCACGCCGATCGCCGAGGGGCACACGCAAGGACTGTCAACATTCACAGAGTTGGGCCGACACCCTTTCGTTACCGTACCGTTGCGCACTCGCCGGCGCCACGCGGCGGCCGTCATGGAGCACCGGAAACCCGCCGCTACATGCGTGTTTCGCGTCGAGCGCTCGTGACCGGAATGCTTCCGGCGACACGCCGCCTGCGCCCGCACCGTTACGAACCCGCGTGTCGCGCGCGGCGCCCGTCGTCAGCTCCGAAGGTCACCACACGGCGGTGTGGTGGACGAGCGCGTCGACGACGAGCAGCGCGCCGATCACAAAGAAGATCACACGCACCGCCCGCGGGCCGTACCGCGTGAACACGCGCACCACCGCGAGATAGCGGCGCACCGCGCCGCGCGTGCGCCGCGTCGACAACACGAGGACGAGGACCGGCGGAATCAGCGCGAGAGCGCAGTACACGACGACGATCAGTGGCCACAGCACCGGTCGCTGAGTCGACAGCAACGCGAGGCCCGCCAGATAAGGCACCGCCGTCGGCGCCTGCACGATGCCGATGACCGCGCCCGCGGCCGCGAGCACCCACGGCTTCGAGCGCATCCGCGTCGCCCATTCCGGTGGCGTCCGGCTGCCGGACGGCAGCAACGCGAGCACCACGAGCACCACGCCGATCGCGAGCTCACCGCGATAGCGGGTCGCGTCGGTGAGCGTGAAGCCGAACCAGTCGGACAGGAACCCGAGACCGAGCACCGTGAGGATGCCGAAGGTCGTGGTGGAGACGAACACGCCGCCGAGGAACGCGAGAGCACGCGGCACCGCGGAACGGCGCGCCGCGCGGGCGTCGTACACGACCGCGACCGTGACGCCGACCAGCAGCACATCGAGCGAATCGAGGAATGCGAAGCCGAGCAACGCCACCAGCAGAGCCACCACAATGCGGCAACCCTAGCGGGCTCGCCTGCGCCACCCCACGGGCGCCCACGAGCGGTCTACCGTCGGAACGGAGGCCGTTGATCGGGCCTGCTACCACGCGAGACGACAGCTGTTCTCTTCCGACACACCCGCAACGGAAGGAGTGAGCCTGTGGCCGATACGACACGTGGTGTCACCCTGGCAGCGCCGCGCGGACGGCGCCACGACGAGGAGGGTGCCGTCATCGACGCCGCTCTGGAAGCTCTGGCCGCGGTACCTCGTGAGCACCGGCTCGGCAGCGCCGCGTTCCGGAACGCCGTCGAGTGCGCCCTGCCGCTGTCCGACCGCATCGCGATGGGATACGCGGGACGCGGCCAGTCGGCCGAGGAACTGCGTCAGGTCGCCTATCTGGGCCTCGTGCAGGCGGTGCTCCGGTTCGACACGAGCCAGGGCACCCCCTTCGTCGCGTACGCGGTCCCCACCATCCGCGGCGAGATCCGCAGGTTCTTCCGGGACTGCACCTGGCCCGTGCACGTCAGCCGGCACGTGCGCGACATGCACGCGCGAGTCGGCCGGGCCGTCGACACGCTGTGCAACGAGCTCGGCCGCGCGCCGCGCGTCTCCGAGCTCGCCGAGCACCTCGGCATGCCGCACGACGAGACGTCGGACCTGCTGCTGGCGTGCGACACGTACCGCGTCGAGTCGCTCGACACCCCCGCACACGTCGATTCGCCGACCCCGGTGGGCGACACGATCGCGGACGACGCGCACGACACGATCGACGCCGAATCGCGCGTCATGCTGCAGCACGCGATCCGCACGCTCACGCCGCAACGCAAGAAGATCGTGTACCTCCGATTCGTCGAGGATCTGACCCAGTCGCAGATCGCGAAACGCGTCGGATGCTCGCAGATGCAGATCTCGCGCGAGTTGCGGTCGTCGCTGTCCGAGATGCGCTCGGCGCTCGCGCCCGATGCGACGGACATCGCCGACGGACGCGAAAGCACATAGCGGCTGCCGACATTCGCGTGCGCCCGGCCCACGGCGAGCCGGATCCGGGGCACACTGGAGGGTGCACGGCGATCCACACCGCCGCGCCGGCACGACAACCACCCATCGAGGAGGTAGTGATGGCCGAATACCGAGTGATCGATCCGACCGGAACGGTCGTCGAGACACGCGAGATCACCAGCGCCGAGGACGCGCACGCCTGGTTCGTCGACGTCCGCGCCGACAACACCGAACTCGGCTGGCGCATGGAAGTCCGCAGCGACGATGCGGCCGGAGGGGACAGCGGCTGGTCCTTCTTCGACGACACCGAAGGCACCCCCGACTGATCGAAATCGCCTCCTGCGCACCACACGGCACGAAAGGAGTCCCCATGACGGACCGAGGAGAACGCGGCCGCGCCAAGGCCGCGGAGAGCTTCCTGACGCTCGTGCTCGTGCTCGTCACCGTCGCGGCGGCGGGCGTCTTCCTCGTCGCCCTCGCGGGCGGTTACGAGGGGTGGAGCCTGATCGCGGGAATCGTCACACTCGTGTTCGCAGTGGTCACGATCGCCGTGTTCGTCGACGGACGACGCCGCAAGCGCGCGTCGACGATCGTGTACACGCCGGACTCCCCCGACGTCACCGTGGAGGTCGACGCCGAGCGCGACGATGCCCCCAACCCGCGGGGCGAGGAGGGGTGACGTGAGCGCCGTGTCCGTGCCGTTGCCCTCCGCGCGCGGGCCGGCAGGCGAGGCGCTGTTCGACGCGCTGCGCCGATCCCCGGAGGCATCTCCCGGGCCGGACGTGCGGGTCGTCGAGCGTGGTGCGCTCGACCCCGAGGACCTGCATTCGGCGTTGTACTGCGCGTACGAGCTGCACTACCGCGGTTTCACCGACGTCGACGACGCGTGGGAGTGGGCCCCGGCACTGCTCGCATTCCGGCACCACCTGGAACAGGCGTTCCTGGAGGACCTGCGCGCGCACGTGCCCGGCGGCAGGGACGCCGACGCCGCGCTCGCCGCGCTCACCTACGTGTCCCCGTCACCGGGCGGGCTGGGCGGTCATCTGCGCGCCGAGGGCACGTGGGAGCAGATGCGCGAGACGTTCGCGCACCGTTCGCTGTACCACCTCAAGGAGGCCGATCCGCACGCGTGGGTCATCCCACGCCTGCAAGGCAATGCCAAGGCCGCGATGGTGGCTGTCGAGTTCGACGAGTTCGGCGGCGGCCGCGGCGACCGCATGCACGCGCAGCTGTTCGCCGACCTCATGGCCGCGGCCGGCCTCGACGACGGCTACCTCGCCTATCTCGACCGGGTGCCGGCCGAGCCGCTCGCGATCGTGAACTTCATGTCGATGTGCGGACTGCACCGGTCGCTGCGCGGCGCTCTCGTCGGGCATTTCGCCGACGTCGAGACCACGTCGTCGCCCGGATCACGCACGATGGTCGAAGCGCTGCAACGCATGTCGGCACCCGACGCATGCGTGCACTTCTACGCCGAACACGTCGAAGCCGACGCGGTGCACGAGCAGATCGTGCGACATGACGTCGTCGGAGATCTGCTCGCGCGCGAGCCGCATCTCGAGCCGGACGTCGTATTCGGGATCGAGGCAACCGAACTGCTCGAGCAACGGCTCGCCGATCGGCTGATCGGCAGCTGGCGGCGCGCCGAAAGTTCCCTTCTCCCTGCGCCGGTCGGCGTGTGAACGCTAGCCGCCCTCGCTGCGCTCCACCGGCTTCCGTCGACGATGACTCGTGTCGCACAACGGATAGATGCCGCTGCGCTTGCAGCGGCACATCGCGACGGTGAACCGGTCCGAGCGGACCGTGGCGCCGTCCTCGGTGACGATCTCGACCGGCCCGTCGATGAGCGCCGGTCCACCGGGAACCAGTCGCACACGGCGGCAGTCGCGCTGCGGGCTCATGCCGGACGCACCCCGCCGACCACCACGATCTCCTCGGTCGTCTGGCCGGCGTCGAGGAATCCACGGTTCTCGAGCATTCCTCTCCTGCTCGACAGCACCGGTCCGAACGGGATCTCGCGGCGCAACCGGACGTCGGCACGCAGGCCGTGCTCCTCGAGCATCACCAGGGTCTTCTCGACGTCACTGAGCGCCGACTGCGCGACGAGGACCGTGCCGCCGGGTTCGAGCAGGTCGGCCGCGGCAGCACACACCCGATCGAGCAGGGCACGGCCGTCCACGCCCGCGTCCCACGCCCGCTGCCTGCCGGCTGCAGGCAGGCGGTCGCGCACCGCGGGCACATAAGGCGGATTGGAGACGACGAGGTGGTAGCGGTTACCCGCGACGGGTTCGGTGAGATCGCCACGCCGGACGTCGATCGACGTGTTCGCGAGGCGCGCGTTGAGGCGTGCCGTCGCCACCGCCCGGCGCGAGACGTCGACGGCCGTCACACTCTCGGCGCCGCACTGGGCGGCATGGATCGCCAACGCGCCGGTCCCGGTGCACAGGTCGATCACGCGGGCATCGGGTGGCACCGAATGCGCCGAGATCGCGTCGCGCATCAGCTGCGTATCGTCTTGCGGCCGATACACTCCGGGAAGTCGCATCAGGGGCACTCGGCCCTGGGGGATTCGCAGCATGTCTCTCCCGTCTCCGCTCTCGATACTGGCACGGCATGCGAGTGCGGTGGGTTGGAACTGCGGGTGGGCTGGAACGCTCGGGGAGGTACCCGACGGACGATCTCGCGAAACCGGCCCACTACACGGCACCCGGCCGGAACGAGTCGGGCGACGCGGCAAGCCAGTCGGCTTGCCAACTCGCGGGTGGGTCGGCCAGCAGGGCGCCGGGCTCGAGCCATTCGTAGAGTTCGGTGTAGGAGCGGATGGTCGTCGGGTCGATCTTCTTGCGCAGCATGTCCGTCGTCAGCGTCGCGGGATCGCTCACGCCCATCGACGCCATGATCTGCACCGCCTGACGCACCGTGTTCTCGTGGTACCGGTACGCGCGGACCGACTTGTCGTCGACGTCGAGGGCGCGGGCGCGCCGCGGGTCCTGCGTCGCGACGCCCACCGGGCACGTGTTGGTGTGGCACCGTTGCGCCTGGATGCAGCCGACGGCCATCATCATCGCGCGGGCCGAGTTGGTGTAGTCGGCGCCCTGGATCAGCCGTTTGACGATGTCCGTGCCGGTGGCCACCTTGCCGCTCGCACCGATCGTGATGCGGTCGCGTAGACCGGTCGCGACAAGCGCGTTGTGCACCGTCATGAGGCCGTCGGTGAGCGGCAGGCCCACATTGTCCTCGTATTCGAGGGGCGCGGCGGCCGTACCGCCCTCCGCGCCGTCGACGATCACGAAATCCGGTGTCGTGCCTTCCTCGAGCATCGCTTTGCAGATCGCGAGGAATTCGACGCGCGAGCCGACACACAGTTTGAAACCGACCGGCTTGCCGGTGGACAGCTCGCGCAAGCGCGCGACGAACCTCACGAGCTCGCGCGGTGTGTGGAATGCGGAATGCGCTGCGGGACTGACACATTTCTCGTGCGCGGGTACGCCGCGATAGCGTGCGATCTCGTCGCTCACCTTCGCGGCCGGAAGAACGCCGCCGACTCCGGGTTTCGCGCCCTGACTGAGTTTGATCGAGATCGCCTTGACGTGCTCGTGCGCCGACTTGTACTCGAACACCGCGGGATCGAAGCGGCCGTCGTCGGTGCGGGTGCCGAAATAACCCGATCCGATCTCCCACACGATGTCGCCGCCGCCGTCGAGGTGGTGCGGCGTCAGCCCGCCTTCCCCGGTGTCGTGCGCGAACCCGCCGAGCGCCGCGCCCCGGTTGAGCGCGCGCAACGCATTGCCCGACAGCGCACCGAAACTCATCGACGACACATTCAGCAGCGACATCGAATACGGCTTGCTGCAGTCGGGGCCGCCGATCGTGACGCGCGGCGCGTCGTCGGGCTCCGGCACGGGTGCGGCCGAGTGGACGAGATACTCGTATCCGACGTCGCCTATGTCGCGTTCGGTTCCGAACGACAGCTCGCCGTGGATGTTCTTCGCCCGCTCGTACACGACGGTACGGACGTCCCGATCGAACGGGCGGCCGTCGACATCCCGCTCGACGAAATACTGCTGCAACTCGGGACGCAGCCGCTCGAGCAGGAATCGCAGGTGCCCGAGCACCGGATAGTTCCGCAGCACCGAGTGCCGGGTCTGCACGACGTCGTACGCCCCCACCGCGAGCAGCGATGCGAGCACCGCGACCACGAGCCACCAGCCCCAGCCGCCGAGGAGCGCTGCCACCAAGGCCGCCATGAACGCCAGCGCCACGGCACCGACAGGGACGAAGCGCAGCATCGCTCACCTCCCAGCAGCGTGCGCACCGGCTCGTGCCGTCCACGTTAGCCCCGGGCATCGGCGGGGGCGGCGCTGTTGCGGCCCGCGTCCACTGGCGGCGACGAGGCCACTGACGCGTCGAACGGGCGGTTTCGCAGAGAGCTACTCGGGCGATGGCTGCAAAACCGCCCGTTCGACGCACGAAGAAGCCCCGGAATCGCATATCGCGAACTCCGGGGCTTCTCGAATGTGCGCCCGAAGGGATTCGAACCCCTAACCTTCTGATCCGTAGTCAGATGCTCTATCCGTTGAGCTACGGGCGCATGTGTTCAGTTTTCTTCACTCGCCGATCCATTGCTGGACCGGCGTGGCGGAGGCGAGAGGATTTGAACCTCCGGTCCCCCGCAAAGGGGACAACTCATTAGCAGTGAGTCCCATTCGGCCGCTCTGGCACGCCTCCCTGGGGGGTTTCGATTCTCTCGAACCGCCGAGCGGAAAGATTACACAGGTTTACCCTCCAATGGCAAAACGGGTGGTCAGAGCGCATAACGGGGTGCTCAGCGGAGGTTGCCGTCGAACCACTCGAAGACGCGTTCCTGCGCGTCGAGGACGGTCTCGTCCTCGGGGTTCGGTTCCGCGATGATCGACGGTTCCGACCGCCGGTGCACCAGCCTCGGGTACGACACGACGAGCGCGGCCACCTCGGCCCCCGCCGCGGCATCGCGCAGTTGCTCGACGTGATCGGGCGGCGAGTCCGCGTCGTCGTCGCCGTAGAGGCCGAGCCACGGCGACCGCAGCGATCGCACCGCATCGACCAGACGCGGCGCGTCGGGCGACAGCGGCTCGAGCACGCCGCGTGCGGCGACGCTCACCGCGGCCCCGACCGGGCGATGCACCGCGACGGTGACCGCACCGGTACCCGCGTTGTCGAAGCCGAGAACACCCACGCGGTCGGCCTCGATGCCGTACCGGTCGGCCACCCATGCGCAGGCCGCGTCGAAGGCCGCGAACAGGTCGTCGCCGTACACGCCGTCGTCCGTGGGACTCGCGCTGTGGAACAGGTCGGGCGCGACGGCGACCCAGCCCTCCGCGGCGAGCGAACCCAGCAGGTCCTGCACCGCGTCGCCGAACGCGCGGCTCTCGTGCAGCACGACGATGCCGCCCCGCACCGGCCGGCCGTCCGGCTCGGCGACGGTCAGCGGGATCCGGCCTGCGTCGCCGACCGCCGCCTCCGCACTCTCCGGATGCAGCGGCACATTCACGGTGAAGGTCCCCGGCATAAACTCATGCTGCCACCGGCCGCGGGCGCCGCGCACCGATTGCGCGCAACCGGATACCGCACTGATACCGCCACTGCCTGGGAGGTCTCGAACAGGCCTCCCACCGGGCGTGCAGCGGCGGAGCGCATAATCGCCGTGTGACTCCTCGTACGCGCCCCGATCTGGAGACCATCCCCGCCTACGTCCCCGGACGTGACTTTCCCGGCGCGATCAAGCTCGCGAGCAACGAGACGACACTCGGCCCGCTGCCCAGCGTGCTCGACGCGATCACCGACGCCGCGGCGGGTGCCAACCGGTACCCGGACAACGGCTCGCGGGTGCTGCCGGCCGCGCTCGCCGACTTCCTTGGTGTCGACGTCGCGACCATCGCGGTGGGCTGCGGTTCGGTGAGCCTGTGCCAGGAACTCGTGCAGGCGACGTGCGATGCGGGCGACGAGGTCGTGTTCGCGTGGCGCTCGTTCGAGGCGTACCCGGTGGTGACGCAGGTCGCGGGTGCGGTGGCCGTCAAGGTGCCGCTCACCGCCGACTATGCGCACGACCTCGACGCGATGGCGGCGGCGATCACCGACCGCACCCGCGTGGTGTTCGTGTGCAATCCGAACAACCCGACGGGCCGGTCCCTCACGCGCGCCGAGATCGACGACTTCCTCGCGAAGGTCCCCGAACACGTCGTCGTGGCGCTCGACGAGGCGTACTTCGAGTACAACCGGTCCGACGTCGACGGTATCGAGATCTTCCGCAACCGCCCGAATGTCGTCGTCCTGCGCACGTTCTCCAAGGCGTACGGCCTCGCCGGCGTGCGCGTCGGCTATGCCGTCGCCGATCCGGCGATCGCGACCACTCTCGGCAAGGTGCACATCCCGTTCGCGGTCAGCACCCTCGCGCAGGCCGCGGCGCTCGCGTCGCTCGCGGCGACGGACGAGTTGCTGGCCCGCACCGACGCCGTGATCGCCGAACGCGACCGCGTCCGCGACGCCCTGCTGACCGCCGGATACACCGTGCCGCAGACGGCCGCGAACTTCGTGTACCTGCCGCTCGGCGACCGCTCGGCCGACTATGCGGCTGCCGCGGAGGCAGAAGGACTACTGCTGCGTCCGTACGGCACCGACGGGGTGCGCGTCACGGTGGGCGACGCGCACGAGAACGACCGCTTCGTCGCGTTCGCGTGCACCGACGCGGCGCTCACGCTCGCCGGAGTGCCTGCCTGACCCTGTGCGCGAAAAAGGCGTACCGGGACTCGCACAGTGCTCACGACTGTGACCTGCGCCGCAGCCGTGACCTGCGTCGATGCACCGAGACCCGACCGTTACGCGTGGGTAGACGGACCGTGACCTCTTCTTGCCAGACTCGTCGAGTCCGCCGCAGACGGCGGCTACTGCGGGTGGAAAGGGAGCACGGGTGCACGGTCGGGGCCGCGTTCGACGGGTTCGCCTGTCGGCCCGCGCCGCGCTCGCCACCGCCGCATGCGCGTTGTTGACGCTCGCCGCCGCAGGCCCCGCCGCGGCCGGTCCCCAGCGCGCCGCGTCGGACTCCCAGCTGACCGTGCGGCTCCTCGCGATCGCCGACCTGCACGGCACCCTCTCGCCGCCCGACGGCGACCGCAGTGCGATCACCGAACCCAACGGCGCGGTCGTCCCCGCGGGCGGCGCCGCCTACCTCTCTGCGTATGTCGATCAACTGCGCGACTCGGCGGCACACTCGCTGCTGTACTCGGTGGGCGACAACTGGGGAGTCTCGCCACTCGAATCTGCGATGTTCCGCGACGAGCCGACCGTCGAATTCCTCAACCACCTCGGCATCTCGGCATCGGGCGTGGGCAACCACGAACTCGACCGGGGGATCGACGAGTTCCGCAGGCTGCAGAGCGGCGGCTGTCACCCGTCCGACGGGTGCCGGTTCGGCGCCACCTTCGACGGCGCGCAGTTCCCACTGCTGTCGTCGAACATGCTGATGCCCAACGGAATACCCGCGACGATGCCGTTCTCGGTCGATTACGTCGACGGCATCCCGGTGGGTGTCGTGTCCGCACTCGCCGCCGACACCGGCGACGCCCTCGGCCCCGGCGTGCGCGACCAGGTGCGCTTCGCGGACGAACTCGCCACCATCGACCGCACCGCGGGACTGCTCGACTTCCTCGGCGTACACGCGATCGTGCTGTTGCTGCACCAGGGCGACGACTACGCGGCAGGCGACGCGCCGTCGTGCGGCGAACGCGCCGGGCCGGGCCACACGATCGCGACCGAGGCGTCGCCGCTCGTCGACATCGTGTTCACCGCCGACAACGCCGATCGCTACGACTGCACCTACGCGGATCCGGACGGCCATCCACGCACCGTGATGAACCCGGCCGCACTGGGGCGCGGCATCTCGGTGGCCGATGTGACGCTCGACCGGGCGACGCGCGACATCGTGCGCGACCAGACGACGAGCTTCAATCAGACAGTCACACACGACATTTCACCCGATGTCGAGGCCGCCGCCCTCACCGACCGCGCCGTGAGCATGACGGCCGATCGCAGTGGGCAGGCGGTGGGCGTCGCCGCATCGCCCATCACGCGTACCCCGTCGTCGACCGGCGAATCCGCGCTCGGCAACCTGGTGGCCGACGCACAACTCGCCGCCGGGCACGCGCTGGGCGCCCAGGTCGCACTCACCAACCCGGGCGGTCTGCGTGCCGACCTCGCCCCGTCCTCCGACGGCATCGTCGACTACGGAGCCGCGCACCGCGTGCAGCCCTTCGACAACCCCCTCGACGTCGTCACTCTGACGGGGGCTCAGCTCACGCGCGTGCTCGAGCAGCAGTTCCAGCCCCGCGACGACGGCCAGCTCCTCGAGCGCATCCTCGCGCCGTCGCGTTCGCTCACCTACTCGATCGACCGATCCGCTCCGGTCGGCGGGCGCATCTCCCACGTCGAGATCGACGGCGTCGAGATCGATCCGAACGCGCCCTATCGCGTCGCGATCAACCGGTTCCTCGCGCGCGGCGGCGACGGGTTCACCGAATTCACTTACGCCACTGATCATTCGAACACCGAAACCGATCTCGCGGCGTTCGTCGACTATCTCGCGAAGGCGTCACCGATCCGACCGCCCGAGAGGGACCGGATCACGCTGATCGATTGACTTGTCAGACCTTCAGTGCCGCAGCAATTTCCGGCCACGCACGGTGCATCTCGTCCTGCCAGTACGGCCACGAGTGCGTGCCGTACGGGTGGTAGACGACGGTGGCGGGGATGCGGAGCTCGTCGAGCCGGGACTGGAAGAGCTTGGTGCACACATTCGCCGCCGCTTCGAGCGGGCCACCGACGGCGACCGTCGACAGCACGTCGCCGCCCGACGCCGCCTCGTACGGACCGGGCGCACCGTTGCCCGTCGAGATGTAGACCTGCTTGCCGCGCAGTGCTTCCGCATTGACGGTGGGGTTGTGTGCGTTCCACGCAGGATCGCCGTCGACGCCCCACATGTTCGCGGGATCGCCGCCCTTGTAGGCGACGGTGCCACGCACCGAGTCGCGCGAAGTCGGGTCGCTGTTGTCGAGGCAACCGCTGAACGACGTGAGCCCGACGTACAGCGACGGGTGGCGCGTCGCGAGGTTGGCCGCCCCCATGGCGCCCATCGACACGCCGGCCACCGCGTTCGTGCCGTTGCCGTGGAAGTCGTCGTCGACGATCTGCGGCAACTCCTCGGTGAGGAAGGTTTCCCATTGGTAGTGGCCGAGCTTGGGGTCGGGACGCAGCCAGTCCGTGTAGTACCCGGCGGTGCCGCCGACCGGCATCACGACATTGACGTCCTTGTCGGCGAAGAAGTCGACGGCGTCCGTCTTGAGCGTCCACGTGCTTTCGGAGTAATCCGATTCCTCGCCCGCTCCGACACCGTCCAGCAGGTACAGCGACGGACGCGGTGCGCTGCCCTCGGGGTGCAGCACCTGCACCTGCACCGTCTGCTTCATCGCGACGGACTCGATGAACAGCGCTGTGCGTGTGGGCGTGAGCTTTTCGATGCGCGCGATGTGCGGCTTCGCGGCAGTGCGGGGCTTCGCGGAGTCCGATGCGGACGGCGCCTCGGCGGGCTGCGCGGTGGCGGTGTAGGCGGCCCCGGAAAGGGACAGCACCAAGGCCGTCGCTGCGGCGGTACACGTCGATCGGCGCATTCTCAACAGACTTCTCTCCCTGACGTGTACGGCGATGGACCCGGTAGGTGCGGCCCCTGACGACGCTTGCACAGTACAGGTCAGCTGCCGCCGGATCAGCCCGAGGCGTTCGTGAGCCGTCCCCGAATACGCGCGCGCAGACTCGATCCGGTCACAAATTGCCTCGTCGCGCCCGGTTCCCGAACAAGCCCGATGCACGGTCGGGACCTTCCGGGGGACGCAAGTGGACACCGCATCGCCGTCGCGGGGGATAATCGGTGTCATGCAGTGGATCGCGCTGGGAATCGCCGGGTGGCTGGTTCTCTCCGTCGCGGTGGCCGTGGTGCTGGGCCGCGTCATCCGCGCACGCGACGAGCACGAGCGACCGAGGCCGCTCGACGACCCCGCCCCGCGCGACGCGTTCGGCGACACGGACCGGCGGCGCGACGACGGGCACTGACGTCCGCTGTGCGCGTTTCAGGCGTACCTGGACTCGCAAAGTACTCACGGGGAGTTGGCGGAAGCGGAGGGATTTGAACCCCCGGTACCTCTCGGTACGCTCGCTTTCAAGGCGAGTGCATTCGGCCGCTCTGCCACGCTTCCAGACCGCGATCGTAACCGCCGCGCACACGAGGCGGCGAACCCGGGCCGCCGCGTCAGCGTTCGCCCACCGCCGCGTCGATCCGCTCGAAGACGTCGCCGAGCATGCGCAGCTGGTTCTTGTTGAGCACGTCGATCAGGTACGTGCGCACCCCACGCACATGGGTCGGCGCGGCTTCCGCCAGGCGCCGCCTGCCCTCCTCGGTGATGAGCGCGCGCACTCCCCTGCCGTCCTCGACGCACGAATCGCGCTCGACCATGTCCTCACGTTCCATCCGCCGGATCTGGTGCGTGAGCCTGCTGCGCGACGACAGCACCCCGTCGGCGAGATCGCTCATGCGCAACGCGCCGTCCGGTGACTCGCTGAGCAGCACGAGAATGCGGTAGTCGGCGAACGAGAGTCGATGCGCTTCCTGCAGTTCACGGTTGAGCGCGGCCATGAGGCGTTGGCTGCCGTCCATGTAATAGCGCCACGCGCGCTGTTCGTCGTCCGAAAGCCACGGGGTCTCGGACTCTCGTGCGGTCCCGGAAGCGCTGTCACGTGTCGGCACTCGAACCACAATAGTGTCCTTCGCCGCTCGACTTACCGCCGAGTAGCGTGCGATGGCACACGCCGCGGGCCGGGTGTGCGGTCCGCTACGGTCGAACACATGCACGCGATCACGCTGACCGAACCCGGTGGACCCGACGTCATGGTCTGGCGCGAGCACGCGGATCCACAGCTCGCACCGGGCCATGTGCTCATCGACGTCGTCGCGACGGCCGTCAACCGCGCCGACGTCCTGCAGCGGCAGGGCAACTACCCGCCGCCGCCCGGCGCGAGCGAGGTTCTCGGCCTCGAATGCTCGGGCACGATCGCGGCGCTCGGCGAAGGCGTCACCCAATGGTCGATCGGCGACGAGGTGTGCGCGCTCCTCGCGGGCGGCGGGTACGCCGAACAGGTGGTCGTTCCGGCCGCGCAGGTCCTGCCGGTACCCGACGGCATGGACGTCGCGACCGCCGCCGCGCTGCCCGAGGTCGCGTGCACCGTGTGGTCGAACGTCGTGATGGAAGCGGGTCTCGGGCACGGCGACGTGCTGCTCGTGCACGGTGGCGCGGGCGGGATCGGCACCCACGCGATCCAGGTGGGCAAGGCGCTCGGCGCGACCGTCGCCACCACGGCGGGATCGCCGTCGAAGCTCGAGCGATGCCGCGAACTGGGCGCGGACATCCTGATCGACTACAAGAAGGACGACTTCGTCGAGGCGGTGCGCAACGCGACCGACGGGCACGGCGCCGACGTCGTGCTCGACAACATGGGCGCGAAGTACCTCGACCGCAACCTCGACGTGCTCGCGTTCGACGGCAGGCTCTCCGTGATCGGTATGCAGGGCGGCCGCACGGGCGAGTTGAACCTCGGCAAGCTGCTCCTCAAGCGCGGGCACGTGTTCGCGACGGGTCTGCGTGGACGCCCGGTGACCGGCGAGCACAGCAAGGCCGAGATCGTCGAACAGGTGCGCACGCGGTTGTGGCCGCTGATCGAGCAGGGTCTCGTCGCTCCCGTCGTGAGCGCCGAACTCCCCATCGCCGAAGCACCGCGCGGACACGAGTTGCTCGACTCGCCCGACTCGGTGGGCAAGGTGGTGCTGCGCGTGCGCTGAGCGGGCTCACGCGAGAGCGGCGACCTCGTTGACGAGCTGATCGATCTCGAAGCGCGTCGTGTAGGGCGCGAGGCCGACGGTGACGGCGCCACCCTCGTCGTTGACGCCGAGCGAGTCGAGCAGTCGCGACCCACCGTGTGTGCCGCTGACCGTGGCGATGCGACGGTCGGCCAGGTGCGACGCGACCTTGTCGGCGGACACGCCGTCGACGGTGAAGCTGACGGTCGGCACGCGACTCGGCGAGCGGCCGATGATCATGACGTGCGAGAGTCGGCCGAGCGCGCTCATCAGATGGTCGAACAGGCCGTCGTGGTAGTGCTGCAGCGAGCTGATCGACGTCTCGAGCCGCTCGCGGCGCGAGCCGTTCGCGCCTTCGTCGAGGCCGGCGAGGAAGTCGATCGACGCCGTGAGCCCGGCGAGCTGCGCGAACTGGTGGCCGCCCACCTCGAGCCGTTCGGGACCACGCGCGAACGGGTTGAGCGACATCGACGGGATGCGGTCGAGCAGCGCGGGATCGCGGAACACGAGCGCGCCCACCTGCGGCCCACCCCAGGCCGGAGCGTTGACAGCGACGATGTCGGCGCCGAGTTCGGCGATGTCGACGTGCGCGTAGGGTGCCGCGCCGACCGCGTCGACGACCACCATGCCGCCGACATCGTGCACCTTGTCGGCCGCGACCCGCACGTCCGGCGCCGATCCCACGATGGGCGACGCGGCGGTGAGCGCGACGAGACGCGTGGTGGACGTGACGAGCTCGCCGAACTGCCAGCTGGGCAGCTCGCACGTCTCGATGTCGACCTCCGCCCAGCGCACCGCGGCGCCGTACCGGTTGGCGATGCGCAGCCACGGCGCGACGTTCGCCTCTTCGTCGAGACGCGACAGCACGAGGCCGGTGCCGAGCCCGAGCCGGGTGCTGAGCGATTCGGCGAGCCATCCCAGCAGGATCGCGCGGTCGGGACCGAGGACGACGCCCGCGGGATCGCCGCCCACGAGATCAGCGACCGCCGAGCGCGCCGCGTCGAGCACGGCGGCGCTGCGCCGGTTGGAGACGTGCCTGCCGTGGATGCTCGCGGCGGACGCCCGGAACGCCGTGGAGACGGCGCGCGACACCGCGTCGGGAGTCTGCATTCCGGCCTGTGGATCGAGGTGGATCCAGCCGTCGCCCAGCGACGGGATGAGTCCCCGTACGCGAGCCACGTCGAAAGCCATGACCGACACTCTAGGACCCATCGTCTTTTCGGTGCGCGTCAGGATCGCGTTACAGGTAACGGCGAAACGTATCGCCGCACGGTGTGGGCCGATCGCGGCGGATCTTCACGCGTGAGGTGCAACACCAGTCAAGATGGAGACATGACCAATGCTGACAACGAACATGTCGTCGTGATCGGACCCGACGGACAGCCCACCCGGTTGGACGCCCGACCGCAGTCGCACTCGAAGGACTCCGAGGGGGACGACGGACCGGGCACCGACTCGGAGAAGGTCACCGAGATGGTCGAGCAGCCCGCCAAGGTCATGCGTGTCGGCACGATGATCAAGCAGCTGCTCGACGAGGTGAAGTCCGCACCGCTCGACGATGCCAGCCGATCGCGGCTCAAGGAGATCCATCAGCGTTCGATCAAGGAGCTCGAGGATGGTCTCGCGCCCGAGCTGCGCGAAGAGCTCGAGCGGCTCGCGCTGCCGTTCACCGACGACTCCGTACCGTCCGATGCCGAGCTCCGCGTCGCACAGGCGCAGCTCGTCGGGTGGCTGGAGGGCCTGTTCCACGGCATCCAGACCGCGCTGTTCGCGCAGCAGATGGCGGCGCGCGCCCAGCTCGACCACATGCGTCAGGGCGCCCTTCCGCCCGGCATCGCCGTGCCCGGTCAACCGGGCACCATGCAGGGGCCGAGCGGGGGCACCGGCAACTACCTGTGATGCCCGCATGACGCCAGGGCACGGGGACGGGCTCGGGCCCTCTTTCGGCGCGGACCGGTAGGCTCGGTCTCCGTGTCAGCTTCAGCCATCGAACGTCCGCCGGTGGGCGACGAGCCTCCGGCGTCCGATTCGCAGACGTTCCGCCGGGCCTTCAAGGACCTCCGCGACGGCTTCGCGCAACGCGAACTGTGGCTGAGCCTCGGCTGGCAGGACATCAAGCAGCGCTACCGCCGGTCGGTCATCGGCCCGTTCTGGATCACGATCGCGACGGGTCTGCAGGCCACCGCCTTCGGCATCCTGTACTCGGCGCTGCTGAACATGCCGCTCAAGGAATTCCTGCCGTACGTCACCGTCGGCCTGATCGTGTGGAACGTGATCAGCGCGAGCATCCTCGAAGGTTCCGAGGTGTTCGTCGCGAACGAGGGGCTGATCAAGCAGCTCCCCGCTCCGCTGAGCGTGCACATCTATCGGCTCGTGTGGCGGCAGACGCTCCTGTTCGCGCACAACCTGCTGATCTACTTCATCCTGCTCGTCGCGTTCGGGGTGTGGCGGGAGATCTCGTGGACGGCGATCGCGGTGGTACCTGCCCTCGGCTTGATCGCGCTCAATGCGGTGTGGGTGTCGCTGCTGTTCGGCATCGTCGCCACCCGTTTCCGCGACATCGCGCCGATCCTGAGCTCGCTCACCCTGATGCTGTTCGTGCTCACGCCCATCATGTGGACCACCGAGGCCCTCGAGGCGCAGGGCGGGCAGATCGCCGAGCGTGCCCGCATCGCCGAGATCAACCCCCTGTTCCACTTCCTCGACATCGTCCGCGCGCCGATGATCGGCGCGGACCAGCAGAAATACCATTGGTACATCGTCATCGCGATCACCGTCGTGGGGTGGACGCTCGCGCTGTTCGCGCTGCGCAAGTACCGTTCCCGCGTCGCATACTGGGTCTAGGAGTCACCTATGAGCGTGAGTATCGAAACCCGCGACGCGTGCGTCGACTTTCCCATCTTCGACGCCAAGTCGCGGTCGCTGAAGAAGGCCTTCCTCGGCAAGGCCGGGGGGTCGATCTCCCGCAACTCGTCCGACGTCGTCGTCGTCGAGGCGCTGCGCGACATCACGATGTCGCTCAAGGAAGGCGACCGCATCGGCCTCGTCGGCCACAACGGCGCGGGCAAGTCGACGCTGCTGCGGCTGCTGTCGGGAATCTACGA
Organism: Rhodococcus sp. HNM0569; assembly: GCF_012726205.1. Lineage (GTDB taxonomy): Bacteria > Actinomycetota > Actinomycetes > Mycobacteriales > Mycobacteriaceae > Rhodococcus_F. The sequence continues at coordinate 223,273 of NZ_JAASAE010000007.1, forward strand.
ACCCACCCGCGGCACGGCGACCATCCGTGGCCGCGTCGCGCCCGTGTTCGACCTCGGCGTGGGGATGGACCCGGAGATCTCCGGCTACGAGAACATCATCATCCGCGGCCTGTTCCTCGGTCAGACGCGCAAGCAGATGCTCGCGAAGATGGACGAGATCGCCGAGTTCACCGAGCTCGGCGACTACCTCGACATGCCGCTGCGCACCTACTCGACCGGCATGCGGGTGCGCGTCGCGATGGGCGTGGTCACGAGCATCGACCCGGAGATCCTGCTGCTCGACGAGGGCATCGGCGCGGTCGACGCAGAGTTCATGAAGAAGGCTCGCACCCGTTTGCAGGCGCTCGTCGAACGGTCCGGCATCCTCGTGTTCGCGTCGCACTCCAACGAGTTCCTCGCGCAACTGTGCGAGAGCGCCATGTGGATCGATCACGGACAGATCCGGATGACCGGTGGCATCGAAGAGGTCGTCGGTGCGTACGAAGGCAAGGACGCCGCCAAGCAGGTCGCGCGCACCATCGCCGACATGAAGCGCGAGGACGCGCGGCAGGACGGCGCCGCGTGAGCGACGGCGCCGCACGGGACGGGGCTGTGAACGACGGGGCAGGCACGATCGTCGGCGTCGTCGTCACCCACAAGCGCCGCGAACTGCTCGCGGAGTCGCTGAAGGTCCTCGCGACACAGTCCCGCCCGCTCGACCATCTCGTGGTCGTCGACAACGGCGACGAGGACGCGGTGCGTGCACTCGTCGACGGCGCGGACGTGCCTGCCACTTATCTCGGTTCCAAGCACAATCTCGGCGGCGCAGGCGGTTTCGCGCTCGGCATCCTGTACGCGCTGTCGCTCGGCGCAGACTGGGTGTGGCTCGCCGACGACGACGGTCGCCCCGAGGGACCCGACGTGCTCGCGACCCTCCTGGCGTGTGCGCGCGAGCACCGGCTCGCCGAGGTGTCCCCGGTCGTCGCGGACATCGCCGATCCGGACCGGCTCGCGTTCCCGCTGCGCCGCGGCGTCGTGTGGCGGCGCCTGCGGTCCGAACTGTTCACCGACGCCGACGATCCGAACGAGAACCTGTTGCCGGGCATCGCGTCGCTGTTCAACGGCGCGCTGTTCCGTGCGTCGACGATCGACGCGGTGGGAGTGCCGGACCTGCGGCTGTTCGTGCGCGGCGACGAGGTGGAGGTGCACCGCAGGCTCGTGCGCTCGGGGCTGCCGTTCGGCACGTGCCTCACGACGGCGTACCTGCATCCCGACGGCGCCGACGAGTTCAAGCCGATCCTCGGCGGCCGCATGCACACGCAGTACCCGGACAACGACACCAAACGGTTCTTCACCTACCGCAACCGCGGCTACCTGCTGTCGCAGCCCGGCCTGCGCAGGCTGCTGCCCCAGGAATGGGTGCGCTTCGGCTGGTACTTCCTCGTGACCCGCCGCGACCCGAAGGGCCTGCTCGAGTGGGTCCGCCTGCGGCGGCTCGGTCGACGCGAGCGCTTCGAACGCTAGTCGGGCCCACCCGAGCAGTTCACTCCGGCGAACCGTCCGCCTCCACCGGCAGCCACAGTTCCGCCTCCGCGTGCCCTTCGTCGACGAACGTCGTCCGCAGCATCTCCGGGCCCGGGCGTGTGCGCCACGGGTTCGACGGAAACCAGTCGCCGTACGCGTCGCGCCACATGTTCTGCATCGCCTCGGGGTACCGCCCGGACGTGGTGAAGACGACCCAGGTCCCCGCGGGCACCTCGAGGGTGTCCAAGCCCTCCGGCGCGGACGCCCAGGTGGCGGCCGCATGCCAGTAGTCCAGTTCGGTGCCCTCCGCCCGGGAGTCGTCGACGGCGTCGGTGACGGCCACCGCACCGTGCGGTTCCTGGTCCGACAACGACGACACCACGGCCCTGACCTCCGGGTCCAGGCTTCGCTCGAACTCCACGATCGCGTCGTTCGGGCCGACATGCACCAACGGCACCCTGGTCTTGCGACCGACGATCGAGAAGCCCTCCTTGCGGACGATCCGGTACTGCATGCTCGTGCTCCCTTCGACGACCAACTGGAAGGAGATGCGCGGCTGGGACACCAAGCGGGTGTCCTCGCGTCGGGCCTGCCCCGCGGTGACACCGTGCACCGACCTGAACGCCCTGTTGAACGCCTCGGTGGACCCGTAGCCGTGCCGCACCGCGACGTCGAGCAGGCTCATGTCTCCGTCGACGACATCGCGCGCGGCCAGCGTGAGCCGCCGTCGTCGCACGTACACCGAGATCGGCATGCCTGCCAGCGACGCGAACATCCGGCGAAAATGGTGTTCGGACGTGCCCGACACCCGATATGCCCTGCTCAGGTCCGGCTCTTCACCGCGGGCCAGCGCTGCCTCGAGCACATCGATCGCGTCGTTCAACCGCTCCAGCACGGGCGACTCCTCCCTTTCCGACGTCGTCCATGCTTCCCGTCCGGAGACGCTGCCGCCCGACACTTCCGGTGCCGAACCGGTCGGCCGCCCGCGGCGAGAGCCCCTACGACGCCCGCCGGGTGAGCGGCGGCAGTCGGACGGTGACGCACAGCCCGCCCTCCGCCCGTGGACCGAGTGACAGCGTTCCCTCGTGTGCTTCGGTGATGCTCTTGGCAATCGCCAAACCGAGCCCGGCGCCCACGTGATCGCTGCGGACCCGTTCGGTGCCGCGCTGGAACGGCTCGGTGAGGGTGGCGACCACGTGGGGATCGAGCCGATCGCCGGTGTTCTCGATTCTGAGCACGGCCCCCACCGAGTCCATGGAGGTTCCGATCCGGACGGTGCCGTCGGGCACGTTGTGGACGATCGCGTTGTGCACGAGGTTCGTCGTCAACTGCAGCAGGAGCGCGTGCGAACCGAGGACCGGGGTGACGTCCCCGACGGTGTCGACGGCGACGCCGTGTTTCGCAGCGAGTGGAAACAGGGTTTCGACGGCCTCTTCCGCGACGAGCGACAAATCGACTTCCTCGCGGGCGAAGGATTGCCGGTCGACGCGGCCGAGAAGGAGCAACGCTTCCGTCAGATCGATTGCGCGAGCATTGACGGCGCGCAGCCTTTCGTCGAGCTCGCTGTCTTCCCGGTTCGGATCGTTGCGGCCGACGTCGAGCAGTGCCTGGGTGATCGCGAGTGGGGTACGAAGTTCGTGTGAGGCGTTGGCGGCGAAGCGTTGCTGCTCGACGACATGCGCTTCGAGGCGCGCGAGCATGGCGTCGAACGCATCGGCCAGCTCGCGGAACTCGTCCTGGCGCCCGTCCAATTCGATGCGGTGTGACAGCGACCCTCGTGCCGCCGCGCGGGTGGCATCGGTGATGCGACTCATCGGCGCGAGCACCCGCCCGGCGAGAAGCCACCCTCCTGCGAGACCGAAGACCAGCAGGAACACGATTGCGCCCGCCGCGAGCGGCGCGAACTCACGAAGCAACTCGGGCCCCGACGGCGCGATGACCACCTTGCCCGCGTCCTGCGCCCGCTCCCGGTAGTCGCCCAGGAACACCGCGAAGGCCCCGAGCAGTACGGTGCCCGCCAGCAGGAGAAAGCCTGCGTAACTGAAGGTGAGTTTGAGCCGAACGCTCAACCCAGGTCTTCTATCCACTCTCGGCTACCTCGGTGTCGATGCGATAACCGACGCCGGGAACCGTCGCGATCAACCACGGTTCGCCGAGCCGTTTACGCAACGCGGACACCGTGATCCGTACGGCATTCGTGAACGGATCCGCGTTCTCGTCCCAGGCCCGCTCGAGGATCTCTTCGGAGCTGATGACACCGCCTTCTGCGGCCAGCAGCACCTCGAGCACCGCGAACTGCTTTCGGGTGAGCGCAACGTACCGGCCGTCCCGGTAGACCTCACGGCGGAACGGATCGAGCCGCACGCCGGCGAGTTCCCTGATCGGGGGCCTGTTGTGAGCCCGTCTGCGGTCCAGCGCTCTCAATCGGAGCACTAGTTCCTGCAGCTCGAACGGCTTGGTGAGGTAGTCGTCCGCGCCGAGCTCGAAGCCGGAGGTCTTGTCGTCGAGCCGGTCGGCCGCCGTGAGCATCAGGATCGGCATTCCGCTTCCCGACGCGACGATGTGTTCGGCGACCTGGTCGCCGGAAGGCCCGGGAATGTCGCGGTCCAGCACCGCGATGTCGTACGCGTTGACGCTCAGCATCTCCAATGCGGTGTCGCCGTCGCCTGCGATGTCCGCGGCGATCGCGGCGAGGCGTAGTCCGTCGCGGACCGCCTCGGCCATGTACGGCTCGTCCTCGACGACCAACACTCGCATGCCCTCCATCGTAGGAGCGAAGGGATATCGCCTGCGTATGGAAAAGTGCTTACACCCTCGCAACAGCACGCTGCCTTGACTGGCGGCATGAACAGAACCGCAACACGGGGGACGGTCCGCACAGCTTCCCGAGCCGCCGCGCTCGGCCTGGCCGTCGTCGTCGGGCTCGTCGCGATCCAGGCCTGTCGATCGGTACCGTTGCCTGCTCCGTACAGCGACGCCGAGCACGGTGCCGACGGGGACCTCCCGGTCGGCGTGACGGTCTTCGACGACGAATACGCCGGGGTGGGCAATCTGGACCCCGAGCTGATCGGGGCGTTGCGTGACGCAGCGGACGCCGCCGCCGAGCAGGGCATCGAGTTCCACGTCAACAGCGGGTGGCGGTCCCCGGAGTATCAGGATCAGCTCCTCCGCGAAGCGGTAGCCGAGTACGGGTCGAATGCCGCAGCTGCCCGCTGGGTCGCCACCCCCGAGACGTCTGCTCATGTGTCGGGCGACGCGGTCGACATCGGACCTGCCGACGCCGCGGCGTGGCTCGCCCGGCACGGGGCAGGGCACGGCCTGTGCCAGATCTACACCAACGAGCCGTGGCACTTCGAGCTGCGCCCCGACGCCGTCGGCTACCGCTGCCCCCACATGTACGCCGACCCCACCCGGGACCCACGTATGCAGTGACCAGGCCACCCGAGGTGAACGTAGCGCGCTCGGTTCACTCGGGCACGGGCCGTCGGCGCACGAGGTGCAGGGCGAGCGCACACACGACCAGCAGGGCGCCGACCGCGACCCACTGCCACCAGCCGGACTGGTGGGGCACGAACGCCCACTGCGGTGATTCGCCGTTCCAGGCCGTCCACCCGAACGTGTTGCCGACGGCGGCCGCGGTCGCGAACGGGACCGCGAGCGCGGTGGTCAGCGTGGTGGGCGCGGTGGGCAGTACCGAGGCGATCGCGTAGGCGGCAGCGGCGGGGAACACGATCATCGCGACGATCGCCTGCACATTGTCGAGCGGAGGCTCACGCAGCAGGCCCGCCGCCGCGCACAGGACCACCACGGCGAACGCGGCCCGCGAGTTCGGCCGAGCGTATCCGGCCCACGCACCGACACCGACTCCGGCGATCGGAACGAGCAACCACCACAACGAGTTCGGTGTCCAGCTACCGAGCACGGACCTCGCGGCGAGGAGAGCGACCGCGAGCACGACGACCGCCCCGACCCGCCCGGGTACCCACACCGCCACGGCGGCGACGGCCGCGGCGAGCACATAGCCCAGCCACTGCGACGGCAACGGCTCGGCGAGGAGACCGGACGCGCCCGTGACGGCCTCGACGAACCACACGTAGAGCCCGAGAGCGACCAGCGGCGCGGCGATTCCGATGATCGCGGCCCGGCCGTCGACGGTGCCCGATCGTGCGGCGTCGACGGCGAACTCGCGTCTGTTCGCCGCAGTCGCGAGCGCCGCCACCGCGAGCAGCGCCCAGATCAGCAACCACCACGACGGTTCGAGTGCGCTCGCCTCATCGAGATAATCGGCGTACCGACGCGGTACCGGAAAGTCTGCAGCCCACGACACGAGCGGTGCGCACAGGACGCCGATCAGCACACCGGCGACCAGGTGCGCCTGATCCGCCCGGACGGCGGGTCCGGTCGCGAGCCGCGCGAGGGCACCCAGCACCAGACCGGCACCGACGATGCTCAGCACGAACGTCGCAGTGCCGGAGAGTGGGAGCGCAGCGACGACGAGCGCGGCCGCCCCGCACAGCCCGACACCGACCGTCGGACGTGTCCGGGTGAGCACGAGCGCGCACGTGAAACCGAGGACCGCCGCGAAGACCCCGCCTGCGGTGCTGCTCGTCAGGTGGTCGAACCACGCGGAGTCGAGCGACGCGCCTCTCGCCTCGCCCGGGTCCGCGGCCGCGCTGCCCGCGGCGATCCCGCCCGCCACCAGCGCCGCACCGGCCGTCCGTCTCACCCGTCCGCCACCCCGATCTCCCCTTCTCCACCCCGCACCAGGCGCGGCGTGGTTGCGTGAGGATATCCATTCCGGACGGAACTTCCGGCGCGCGACGCGCCGGGTCACCGCCCCGCAGGGGCATCCTGACGCACGAATTCGCCGAGGATGCGGGCGAGTTCGTCGGGCTGGTCCTCCGGCACGAGGGTGGCGGAGTCGGCGACCGTCACCAGACGGCCCTGCGGTAGCAGTTCGGCGAGCCGGCGGCCGTGATCGGCCGGCATCATGCGGTCGTCCTCGGCCCACACCACGAGGGCGGGCCGGTCGAATGTGCCGAGCGCGGAACCCCATTCGAGCAGTGTCTCCCGGTCCGGGGCGCCGGTTGCGAAGGTCGCGAGGTCGTGACGGATCGCGGAGTCGTGAAGAGCGGGGGTGAACCACGAGTCGAGTACGTCCTCGGGGATCCTGTTGTTACTCATCGCTCCCCACGCCTTGGGGTGATGCCGGAACAGCGACGTCCGCAGCATCTGGGTCTGCAACCACGCGCCGCCCGGGACACGCATGAGCGCCGCAGCAGGCCGCGCGGGGCCCGGCGGGAAGTTGTCGAACGCCTCGCACGCCACGAAGACCATGCGGCCGATACGCTGCGCGCGATCGAAGGCGACGACGAATTGCGGTCCGCCCCAGTCGTTCATCACGAGTGTCACGTCGTGCAGATCGAGGGCGTCGAGGAAGTCGGCGAGGATGTGCGCCTGCCCGCCCTGGGACAGGTCGGTGCCGGGGCGCATCGCCGTGTGGTGTGCGCCGAGGGGCAGTGTCGGCAGCACGCAGCGCATCCCGGTCAGCAATGGAACGACCTTGCGCCACTGAAGATGATTCATCGGGAAGCCGTGCGTGAACACGAGCACCGGGCCGTCGCCGCCCGTGTCGACGTAGTCGATCGGTCCCGCGGCCAGTTCGACGGTGGGCATTCGGGTACCTCCAGGATCGTGCGGTTTGAACGATCACTCAAATCAGGCTTACCATGACGACGGGTGCGAGCGGAAGGGGTTACGGTGAATTCGAACGGCGGCGGGGAATCCAACGGCAGCGGCGAATCCAACGGCACGGGCACGCGCGAGCGCATCCTCACGGCGGCCGCCGCGCTGTTCCGCCGGCAGGGCTACACCGGAACCGGTCTGAAGCAGATCGCCGCCGAATCCCGCGCCCGCGTCGGCTCGATCTATCACTTCTTCGACGGCAAGGACGCACTCACCGAGGAGGTCGTCCGCACCGGCGGCGCCGCATACGGCGCGATGGTGCTGGCACTGCTCGACGGCGGCCCGGACGATCCGGTCGACGCGCTCGGCGCCGCGTTCGAGCAGGCGGCCGTCGACATCGCCCTCACCGACTACGCCGACGCGTGCCCCATCGCGACCGTGGCGCTCGAGGTCGCCAGCACCAACGAGCCGCTGCGGCAGGCCACGGCGGATGTATTCGCGTCGTGGCTCGACGTCCTGGCGGCGTGGTGCCGTGTGGTCGTCGACGACCCGGACAGTGCACGTGATCTCGCGACGGCGGTGGTGTGCGCGCTCGAAGGCGCGTTCGTGCTCGCCCGCGCGATGCGCGATCCCGAACCGATCCTCGCGGCAGGGCGATCCGTCACGCTCCTCGCAGCCGCGATGCGTGACGGGTGAACGCTCACATCGATTCGCGCACCGCGTCTTCCACGACCTGGACGGCCTCGACGTAGCGATCCTCGGATTCTCCCGCGAACGCCAGCCGCACGAACGGCCCCGGCTGCTCGGCCGGGAACCATTCGTGTCCGGGCGAGAGCGCGACGCCCCGATCGAGGCACACCGCGGTCAGCTCGGCAGGGTCGACGCGCTTCGGCAGCGCGACCCACAGGCCCACCCCGCCGTCCGGGACGGCCTCCACGGTGAGGTGAGATGCATCGCGCACCGCCGACACGAGCGCGTCACGGCGCGCGCGCAGACCGCGGCGTAGGCCAGCGCCGCCCCGTGCCCAACCGGCGCTCGACACCACGTCGAGGGCGATGCGCTGGGTCAGTCGCGGAACGAGGAGCTCACCGACCCAGCGGGTCGCGCGGATGCGCGCGAGCACCGGCCCCCGGGACACGAGCGCCGCGACCCGGACCGACGGCGACACGCTCTTGGTCAGCGATCGTACGTACAGGATGTGGCCGTCCACGTCGCCAGCCGCCATCGGGGGCGGCGGTTGCGCACCGAGAAACAGATCGCGTGCCCAGTCGTCCTCGAGCATGAACGCCTTGCGACGCACCAGCACGTCACGCACGCCCGCCCGCACGTCCGCGGTCCACACCGAGCCGGTCGGATTGGCGTAGGTCGGCTGCGCGTAGAACACCCGCGCGTCGTGCATGGTGAGCGCGGCGTCGAGGTCGGCGGGGTCGATGCCGTCGCGGCTGCGGGCGACCGGGACGATGCGCAGGCCCTGCGCGCGGGCCGCGGCGATCGCACCCCAGTACGTCGGCGACTCCATCACGATCGTGTCGCCCGGCGCCGTCAGCGCCCGCAGCACCGCCGAGATCGCCGCCTGCCCACCCGATGTCACGACGACGTCGTCGGCGTCGAACAGCCCGCCCGGGCCACCGCGGTCGAGTTCGCGCGCGAACCACGAGCGCAGCGCCGGTTCGCCTGCGGGGGCCGAGGATCCGAGATACGCGTCCGGCTCGCGGGCGACGCGCTGCAGCGCCGAACGAACGAGCGCGCCCGGGAGCAGTGCCGGGGACGGGTAGCCGGTGTGCAGTGCGGTGGTGCCGTCCGGGACCGAACGGACTCCCGAACCCGGAAAGTCGACGGCGGGAGACGGCCCGAGTGCGGTGGACTGCCACGACACGTCGCCCGTGCGGCGCGGCTCCGCGCGAACGACGAAAGTACCCGCGCCCGGCTTGGTTTCGACGACTCCGTCGGCTACCAGCAGCTGCACGGCGTGCTGGACGGTCACCGGCCCGACGCCGTGCTCGCGGGCGAGCGTGCGCGTCGACGGCAGCGTGGTGGCCGATGGATTGCTCGCGATCCATGCGCGCACCGAGCCCGCCACACGCGCCGCACTGCTATCGTTGTTCATGAAAGACAATAATAGCGCTATCGCTCCCCGAAGCCTTCCGCTATCGGTGACACCGGCCGGACTCGGGTGGGGCTTCCTCGGCGTGCTGGCGTTCTCGTTCACCGTCCCGTTCACCCGCATCGCGACGGGCGGTATGACACCCCTGTTCGTCGCCGGTGGCCGTGCCGTCGTCGCGGGCGCTGCGGCGGCGGCCCTGCTCGCCGTCACCCGCAGCCCACTCCCCCGCGGCCGTCAGTGGCTCGGCGTCGTCGTCGTGGCACTCGGAGTCGTCGCCGGCTTCCCGTTGTTCACCTCGTTCGCCCTGACGTCGGTGCCTGCCTCCCACGCCGCGGTGGTGATCGGCATCCTGCCCGCAGCCACCGCGATCGTCGCCGTCGTCCGCGGCGGGGAGCGGCCCTCGCCGCTGTTCTGGGTCGCGGCGACGGCAGGAGCCCTCGTCGTCACCCTGTTCGTGACCGCGTCGTCGGGGGGTGTCGAGCGACCAGGCGCGGCGGATCTGCTGCTCGTCGCGGCCGTCGTCGCCGCCGCATTCGGCTACGCGGAGGGTGGCGTACTGTCGCGGACCCTCGGCTCGTGGCAGACGATCTGCTGGGCCCTCGTCGTGTCGCTGCCCGCCATGCTGCTCGTGACGGCCGCCGCCGGCGTGCCGCGCCACGCGACGGGCACCGAATGGGCGTCCTTCGCGTATCTCGCGCTCGTCAGCATGTTCCTCGGCTTCTTCGCGTGGTACCGCGGGCTCGCGATCGGTCCCGTCGCCACCGTCGGCCAGATCCAGTTGCTGCAGCCCGTCATGACGATCACCTGGTCGGCCCTCGTTCTGCACGAAACGATCGGGGCGTCGGTCGTGGTCGGCGCGCTCGGTGTCGTCGCGTGCGCTGCGGCGGCGGTGACCGCACGCGTGACACACGGTGATTCGGCGAAGTCACACACTCCGGACACACCCGCCGGTACCTTGAGTGCATGTTCGAGCGTCTCCGCGCCGGGGCGCGGCTGCGAGTGCAGCGGGCCGTCGCCGAAGTGATCCACGATTCCGAGATCCGCGCGCGCGAGGAAGCGCAGGATCGACACGACGATCTGGTCGCACGGCTCGACACCGTCGAGACGGAATTGGCCCGCACGCTAAGGACTCTCGCGGCCGCGCGCGGCGAACTCGCGGAGGCGCACGCCGCGGTCGACGACATGCGCGCCGAGGTGCTCGGCGTCGAGTACCGCGAGCGGCGCGACATCACGGCAGCAGCCGACCGGCTGGCGACCGAGCAGACCGCGGCGTTCGTCGCCGAGCACATGCCCACCGCGGAACGCTTCGCGAACCCGCGCGACGCGCTCGAGTTCGCGCTGCGCGAGGTGAGTGTCGTCGGTCTCGCGCTCGAATTCGGTGTCGCGTCCGGTGCCACCCTCGACGTCGTCGCCCAGACCCTGGCACCGACGCTCCCCGTCTACGGCTTCGACGTGTTCACCGGGCTGCCCGAGACGTGGCGCACCGGCTTCGAGGAGGGCGTGTTCGCCCAGGACGAGATTCCCGAGATCCCGGGTGCGGGCATCGTCGCGGGCCTGTTCGAAGAAACCCTGCCGGACTTCCTCGACGAACATCCCGAGCCGGTCGCGTTCCTGCACCTCGACGCCGACCTGTACTCGTCGACACGCACCGTCCTCGAACTCGTCGGGCCACGCCTGCAGACCGGCTCGATCGTGCTGATGGACGAGTTCTTCAACTTCCCCGGCTGGCAACGGCACGAGTTCCTCGCGTGGAGCGAGTTCGCCGAGAAGACCGGGGTGGCATTCGAGTACCTCGGCTACGCGGCGGACAACGAGCAGGTGGTCGTCCGCATCTCCTGACGGACGGCCGGCCTGCTACTCGCTCTCGTCCAGCCCGTACAGCCGGGCCCAGTTGTCGCGGCTCGTGAGCTGTGGGACCGCGGCACGGTAACGGCCCGACACCGCGCCCACCTCGTCGCGGAATCGCTTGATCAGCCGCGCGGTGCGCTCGCCGAGTTCCTTGGCCTGCGCCACGTCGCGCCGCCGGATGCGCACACCGGACTGCGACGCGTCGGTGACGACGGCCGTCTCGAAGAGCGACACGTGCCACCATTGCGCCTCGGCGGCAGGGATGCTGGCGATCTCGCGGCGGGTGCGGCCGGCCAGCTGGAAGGCGACGCGCTTCGCGAGGACGAGGTCGAGACGGTCCTTGCGGGGCGGGAATCCGGCAGGGCGCACGACGAGGTCGGCGCCGCGGATACCCGGCAGGTCACCCGGTGCGTGCTTGACGGTCTCGGGGAACCGGCTGCGCTCGTCGCGGATCGACTTCAGCACCGACTGGCCGCCGTCGACGAGGACGTCGGGCCCGGCGAGGAAGTCCTCGATTCCGCGAATCATGGTGTACGCCAAGCCGTACTGCATGGACACGACGTACTGCGAGATCTCGCGCGCGAGCAGCTTACCCATCGCCTTCGGCTCGATGTCGCTGTGCAGCGCGGCGGCGATGAGCGAGTTGCGGATGCTGAAGTACTTCGCCCAGTCGTCACGGTCCTTCCAGTGGAAGTCCGCATGCCACACACCGGCATTGGGCAGCGTGACGGTGACATACCCGGCCGCGCGTGCGCGGATGCCGTATTCGATGTCGTCCCACTGGAAGAACAGCGGCAGCGGCAGACCGATCTTCGAGATCACCTCGGCCGGGATCAGGCACGACCACCACGCGTTGTATCCGGCGTCGACACGCTTGTCTTGACGCTTCTTGACCATGTTGGCGTTGGCGCGCGCACCGACGGCCCACCGACCGGCCTTGAGCTTCGACAGGTCGGCTTCCTCGGCGCTGACGTGCAGCCGATCCGGGTTCATCAGATACAGCATCTGCGCGCCGACGAGCGTGGGCTCGGGCGTGAGATTCGCGAACGCGTTCATTCGCAGGATCGACTCGGGCTCGCACAGGATGTCGTCGTCCATCAGGATGACGTTCGCCCGGTCGTTGACGGCGGACACCTCGTACATGCCGCGCGTGAAACCGCCCGCGCCACCGAGATTGGGCTGGCGGAGGTAGACGAGCTTGTCGCCCAGCGACTGCGCGACGCGGTTGAACAGCGGACGGTCGGACACGTGGTCGGTGCCTTGATCGACGACGTAGACGGCGTCGACGGTGGAGGCGAGGACGTCGTCGCCTGCGATCGAGGCGAGTGTGTCGGTGCAGTCGTCGGCGCGGTTGAACGTGCAGATGGCGATGGCGGCGGGCCGCACGACCTCGGGCGCGTCGACTGTCCACGCGAGATCGCTGATGTCGAGGGGGGCGTCGATCGCCGTGAACTCGACCCACAGCGAACCGCCGTCGAGGAAGGTGTCGAGGGTCGCGTCGAGAACGCACTCGCCCGCACCGTCGAAGTCGGCGGTCGACACGGTGCGGACGCTGCCGAACGAGTCGGAGGCGCGCAGCAGCACACGCGCGGGACCGGCGGTGTCGTGGCGGAAGCGGACCTGCACGTCCGTGACCGTCGTCCACCGCTGGAAGTAGCTCGCCGCGAACCGGCCGAAGTAGGTGTCGGTGTCGACCGTCGCACCCTTCTCGAGGTGCAGTGTGAACCGCTGACGATGCGCCTTGCCCTTGACGATGCGCGCGTACATGTCGTCCTTGACGCGCGGCGTGGGACCGGTGAAGACACCGCGGTGGACGACGAACCGTTCGGGAGCGGCATGGTCGACGAGAGCGCTGCGGACGGCGGCAGTCGTCTCCTCGACGGGTTGCACCGGCGCAGGCTTGCTCATGTGGTTGTTCTCCTCGCGGATCGTCCGATTCTCCTGTTGTGCCGCGCCCTGCGGCGGCGATGGAATGAACCGAGGCTACCAATGGCGGGCTGCACGCTCGGCGAGACGCCGATCTTGGCTACGGAATCGAAACCGTTACGCGACCCGAGGCGGTAGCTGCCCACCACGATGTCGCGCACGCAGTCGCAGCAGCCCGGCGCCCATGTCGGCGACGTCACCCACCGACACCCGTGACCCGTGCGCGCCGTGATCGCCGCGCAGCCGTACCGGCACCTCGACGGGCCGGATTCCACGCTGTTCGGCCAGGTAGACGAGCTCGGTGGTGAAGAGGAACCCGGGCTCGACGAGCTGCGGCGCCAGTTCACGGGCGAGCGCACCGTCGACGATCAACGTGCCCTGGGGGTCGCCCGTCCGCATGCCGAGGACGATGCGGCGCAGCATCGCGAAACCCCGCGTGAGCACCCGCCGCAGTCGGTCGCGGTCGACCCGCGACTCGGGGTGGGCCTTCGAGCCGATCAGCACCGCGGGCGCCCCGCCCGGCGACGCCGCCAGCGCGTCGAACGCGTCGAGGTCGTCGAAACCGAACGGCAGGTCGTCGGCCGTCAGCACGACGACGCCGCCCCGGCTCGCCTCGATGCCGGCGCGGAGCGCATTGCCCATCCCCTTGGGACTCGACAGCACCCGCACCGGGCACGTGCCGGGGGCGCGGGACGCGAGGTGCGCGCAGCGTTCCGCGGTGTCGTCGGTCGACCCGTTCTCGACGACGACGATTTCGGCCCAGGGGCCGGCGATGATCTCGGCGCGCCGCCCGTCCAGGTGCTGCCACAGCCGCTCGACGGTGTCGTCGATCACGTCTGCGGAGTTGTGCGCGGGCACGACGACGGTGAGCGCAGGACGGTCTTCGTGTTCGTGATCCGATCGCGCTCGATCCGAGTTCGCCGCCACTCCGGTCTCCCGACACCTCGACACCGACTGCCGTCTCGGATCATGCCACCGCCGTCGTGTGCCCGTGGGCGGTGTGCGATATCGCCTGTAGGGCGGAGCCGGATCTCGTATGGTCCACACGTGACGTCCACCGAGGTGCGGCGGACCGGCCCGCCGATCCAGCGTCCGTCGCGGCGCAGTCGCCGCCGCCGGCTGCCGGAATGGATTGTGGCCGTGTGCGTTGCGCTCGGCACCGCGATCGCGGCGTGCGTGCCGCGGCTGATCCACGACAGCTTCTACTACAGCGGCGACATGCTCGAGTCGTTCATTCCGTCGTGGTACCACCTGGGAACCGAGCTGCGCGACGGCAACTGGCTCGTCCTCGACCCCGACGCGTGGGTGGGCGGCAACTACGCGGGCGAAGCCGCGTACGGCCTCTACAACCCGGTCAACCTGGCGAACTACATCCTGACGTCGTGGTTCGAGAATCTGTCGGTCGCGGCGTTCGTCGTGATGACCGAGTTCCTCGCCCTCTTCGCGGCCGCCACCTACCTGCTGTGCCGCGAGTACGGCGCCCGCAGGCTGCCGTCCGTCGTCGCCGCCTTCGCGATGCCGTTCAGCGGCTTCACCTTGTTCTACGAGGCGGGCGGCTGGCCGTCCGGGATGATGGCCGTCGCGTGGGTCACCCTGTTCTGGTGGTCGGCGCTGCGGCTCGCGCACGGCCGCGCCAACCCGTTCACGACCTTCGTGATCGGCGCGCTCACCGTGTCGATGGGCAATCCGTACGCGGCGCTCGGTGCCGTGATCGTGCTGCTCGGGCTCGCGATCGAACTCGCGACGCGGCGCCGGGTCCGGCGGCTCGTGCTGCTGGTCGTGACCGGCGCGTGCGCGGGCACCGCGGCCCTCGCCACCTTCCTTCCGCTGTATCTGAGCGTCGACGTGACCACCCGCGCCGACTCGACCGGGATCACGAACAACACCTTCCTGCAGCCGCAGATCGGCGGGCTCGCGTCGATGAGCAGTCCCAGCCATCTGCCCGTCATCATGACGTTCGGCGGGGCGGTCGAGGTGCTGCCGTCGCTGTACCTGGCGTGGTTCGTGCTGCCGCTGCTGCCGTGGCTGCGCTGGGATCGCCTCGGCAGGCTCGTGCGCTCGCCGTCCTTCCGGCGCGGCCGCGGACGCGCGCTCGTCGGTCTCGCGGTCGTGACGCTCGTGTTCTTCGTGTTCACCTTCGGCCCGTCCGACATCGGGATGTTCCGGTGGCCGATCCGGCTCGTCGAGTACCTCTACCTGGCGCTGATGGTGTGGCTCGCACTCGCGGTGTCGCTCGGTCTCGCGCGCGACCGGGTCCGCGTGCGCGCGGCCCTCAGCGCCGCGACGATCGCCCTCGGCTTCTATCTCGCGTGGTCGGCGACGCCCGAGATCGTCGGGCGGCACGCACTGTTCGCGCTCGGTGTCGCGCTGGGCTGTGTCGCCGCATACTTCGCCGCGCGTGCGTGGGGCCCCGGTGGCCTCGCCGCCGTCGCCGTCGCCGTCACCGTCGCGGTCACCGCGGGCCAGGTCTACTCGCTCACGAAGGACACCGACTCGAGCGGCGGGCCTGACCCGTCGAGCACCGACACCCTCGCCGACGCGACGTCCGGCTACCGCGGCACGGTGCTGCAACTCGCCGACCGCGAACTCGCCGCACCGAGCGACCTGTCGTCGGGGCGGCTGCTGTTCGGCAACGAGATCATGTCGACCCCCGTCGAGGCGTCGATCAACACCTACAGCGGGATCGGGTTCCTCACGTCCCAGACCGCGCTGTGCATGGACTATCGCGGCGAGGTGTGCGCCGAGCTGTATCCCGCGCTGTGGGAGCCGGTCAACCCCGACATCGACATCCCGCTCGTCGACTACCTGCGGGTTTCGACGCTCGTCGTGCAGCACGAACTGGTCCCCGAGGTCGACGAGGAGCCCGCGCCCGAGGGATGGTCGGTGCTCGAACGGGACGACGTGCGCACCGTCCTCGTGCGCGACGACCCGTTACCGCTGCCCGGCGACGTCGCGCACACCGCGCCGGGAGTGACCGTGGACGCGGCGGAGAACGACACGACCACCGAGACGCTGCACGTGCGCGGCGACGGCGGGGCCGTGCGCCTCGCACGGCTCGCGTGGCCCGGCTACACCGCCACCGTCGACGGCACCCCGATCCCCGCAGTGGAAGGCTGGCACGGTCTGCTCGAAATCACCGTTCCACCAGGAGAACACGAGGTCGAACTACACTTCACTCCGCCACGGCAACGCCTCTCGGGCGCCGCATTCGCGCTGGCCGCGGCAGTGATGGTGGTCGTCGGCGCCGGCTCGGGTGTGCTGTCGTGGCGCGGACGGAGCCGGCGAACTGCCCGCTAGCGCAACCGTTTACGGTGCCCCGACGGTTCACCCACCCGCCGACATCGTGACATCGTGCACGACGCGATGCGGCGGCAGGATCGAGGCGCGTTCGGCGTCGGCGTCGGCGCTGCCGTCGACGAGGCCCAGGAAGTGCGACAGTTGCGCTGCCAGCGGCTCCTCGCTGTACCGGATGGTGGGGATCTCGATGACGGTCTGCTGGCTGTAGCCGTCGCGGTCGGCCGGGACGTCGTCGTCGACGTGCCGGTACACCGTGATGTCGCGGCGCAGCAGGTCGATCTCGATGAGCCGCTCGGGCTCGAGCAGCGAAAGCGAGCGCACCTTGCGCTGGCTGATGCGGCTCGCCGAGATGGTCGCGACGGCGCCGGTCGCGAAGCGCAACACGGCCTCGGCGCAGTCCTCCGCGTGCCCCTCGATCGACGTGTCGTGGAAATACCCGAAGTTGCCCTTCGCACCTGCGAGATCACCGTGGACGAAGCCGATCGCGAGGTCGACGTCGTGGATCAGCAGATCGGTGGCGACGCCGGTCGGGATGCGGGACACGAACGGCGAGTGGCGGGTTCCGTTGATCTGCCACACGTCACCGACGAACTCGCGCGCCGTGCGCACCGCGGGGTTGAACCGTTCGAGCAGCCCGCACATCACCGGCACGTCGGCGGCCTCGGACCTTTTCACCAGATCCTTCGTCTGCGAGTACGTGGCGGCGAGCGGCTTCTCCACGAGCACCGGCTTGCCGCGCTCGAGAATGCGCGCCGCGAGCTCGTGGTGCGCCGGTGTGGTCGCGGCGACCACCACCGCGTCGACGTCGTCGAGGCCGTCGAAGTCGGGTTGCCATGACGCACCGAAGCGTTCGGCGATCTCGCGGCCCTGCGTTTCGCGGGGTTCCACGACGCGGACCAGTTCGGTACCGGGATGCTGCGCGAGGACGCGCGCATGCAGCGATCCCATCTTGCCGGTTCCCATGAGCGCGAACCGGGTCGGTGCGTGACGCGTTGCGGCCGTCGATGTGGTCATGGGCTCATCACCTCGCGTACGGATTGCACGATGTGGTCGACGTCGGACTGGGAGAGCGCGGCGTGCACCGGGATGCTCACGCAACGTTGCGCGATCGACTCGGCGACCGGCGTGGGATCGGCGACCACCCGCGGATGGGCACGGAAGACGTCGTAGTCGTGGACGAGCCGCGGGTAGTACACACCGCTGCCGACGCCGCGTTCACCGAGCCGCGCCACGAACTCCTCGCGGTCGACGGGTGCGTCGTCGCGCAACAGCAGCGTGTACTGGTGCCACACGTGCCCGCGGCCGGGCAACTCGCCGGGCAGCGTGAGCCCCGCGACGTCGCCGAGTCCCTCGCCGAGCATCTTCGCGTTGCGGCGGCGCGCCTCGACCTGCTCGCGGTACACCGGAAGCTGCGGGAGACCGAGCGACGCCTGCAGATCGGTCATGCGGTAGTTCTGCCCCGCCATGTCGTACACATAGCGTTCGCGCATGCCCTGGTTGCGCAGCGTGCGCAGGCGCTGCGCGAGCTCGTCGTCGTCCGTCGTGAGCCTGCCGCCCTCGCCGGTCGTGAGGTTCTTCGTCGCGTACATCGAGAAACACCCGAGCCCGAACCCGCCGACTCCGCGGCCCTCGAACGTCGCGCCGTGCGCCTGTGCGGCATCCTCGACGATCGTGGCGTCGTGCTCGGTGGCGAGCGCGGTGAGCGCGCCCATGTCGGCGGCCTGCCCGTACAGGTGCACCGGCAGCAGCACCTTCGTGCGCTCGCCGACGCGCTGCCCGACCGACGCGGGATCGAGACAGAAGTCGTGCTCGCCGACGTCGGCGAAGCGTGCCGTCGCGCCGGCGTCGAGGATCGCGTTGAGCGTCGCGACGAAGGTGAACGGCGACGTCAGCACCTCGTCCCCCGGCTGCAGATCCTGCACGCGCAACGCCGCGACGAGCGCCGTCGTGCCGCTCGTGACCGCGATCGCGTGCCGCACCCCGACGAGCTCGGCGAACCCTTCTTCGAGCCGCTCCACCTTGGGACCCTGCGCGACACGGCCGGACCGCAGAGTGTCGAGGACCTCGGCTTCGACGTCCTCACCGAACGAGATCTTCGAGATCGGTATCACCTGATTGTTCCTCCGATACATTGATCCGAACCGGCCGCGCTGCCGCGAATCGCGTAAGAAGACGTAACCACGAACCGGACCCTGTCTTGGAGGGATTGGTGACATTCATGTCTGGCGGCCCGAACTCGCACATCCACCCGACGGTCGTCGTGGGCGACGACGTGCGCATCGGGAGCCGAGTGTCGATCGGCCCGTACGCCGTACTCACCGGGCCGCTCGAGATCGGCGACGACTGCTGGATCGGACCGCACTGCACGCTCGGCCAGCCACCCGAGTGGATCGGCAAGGTGCACCCGCCGACGTGGACGGAGGCGAGCCCACACCAGGGTGTGGTGGTGGGCGCGGGCTCGGTGCTGCGCGAACACACCACCGTCCACCAAGGCGGCGAGCGACCCACCGTCATCGGACCGGGCGCGTTCATCATGAACGGCACGTCGGTAGGCCACGACGTGCAGACCGGGCCGGGCTGCACCGTCGCGCCGTCCACCACCTTCGGCGGCCACGTCACCCTCGGCGAAGGCGTCACCCTCGGTATCAACACGGTCATCCATCAGCGTCGCGTGATCGGGTCGCGCGCGATGATCGGCATGAACTCGGTCGTCACGAAGGACGTCCCGCCGTTCGCGAAGGCATACGGCAACCCGGCCGACGTGCACGGCCTCAACCGCGTCGGAATGGAACGCGCGGGCATCCCCGCGGACGACATCGCGCTCGCCGAACGGTTCTACGCGGGCGACGGCACGCTGCCGCCGTCGCTGGCCGAGGAGTTCGACTGGTGGCAGTCGCGCGCCACCAAACCTCTCCTCGCCTGAGACCAGATCGCCGTTTCCGGACGCGCGGCACACGCGCGCCGCTAGCGTCGATCTGGTGAGCACCCGATCGGACTCCGGAGACGTGCAGTCGCACCCGCCGGTGGAACGCGTCGCAGGCGCCCGGCGACGCGTCCTGCTCGCGCGCGCCGTGCGGGTGCTCGTGACGCTCGCGATCGTCGTCGCCGTCGCGGTCGCGGTTCGGGCGCAGTGGACGGCGGTCCGCGACACGATCACGAGCCTGCAACTGTGGGCGCTGCTGATGTCGGCGGCGTGCGTATTCGTCGGGATGGGCGCCGCGGTGCGGGCATGGCAGCACGCGCTCGGTGCGATCGGATACCCGATCCCCGCGTTCGACGCCGCGCGCTGCTATCTCGTCGGGCAGCTCGGCAAGTACCTGCCGGGCAGCGTGTGGGCGTTCGTGTTGCAGACCGAACTCGTGCGCCGCGCGGGCGTCTCGCGGGCGGCCGGGTTCGTCGCCGTCCTCGTCACCGTCGGGCTCAGCACGACCGCCGCGCTCGTCGTCGGCCTGCTGGGGTTGCCCGCACTGTTCGACGTCTCGCGGGCCGCCGCGATCGGCGTCCTCGTGCTCGTGCCGATCTCACTCGTGTGCGCGTACCCGCCGATCCTCACGCGCCTCGTCGACCTCGTACTGCGCGTGCTGCGCCGCCCGCCACTCGAACACCCGCTCACGATGCACAAGATCGGGCTCGCGCTCGCGTGGTGCGCCGTCAGCTGGGTGCTGTACGGCATTCACCTGTGGCTGCTCGTGTCGAGCGTCGACGGGGTGCGATTGTCGTCGATCCCGCAGTGCATCGGCGCCCTCGCCCTCGGCATGTGTGCAGGCGTGCTCGTGTTCGTCGCCCCGTCCGGCATCGGTGTGCGCGAGGCCGTCGTCGTCGCCGCGCTCACGCCGTTCACCGGCAGCGGCCCGGCGCTCGGGCTCGCCCTCGCCTCGCGCCTCGTGTTCACGCTGTGCGAGGTGGCTGCCGGCGTCACCGCCGCGGTGTCCGGCTCGCGTGGCCTGCGTAACGCGTTGGTCCACGAACGCTCGCGGGCGGCTCCCGCCCTGCGACCCGAGTCCGGCTAGCAGCACCGACACGTCGCCCGGACGCCTCGCGCGCAGTATCCGGCATCGCTCTAGGATGACCTGCGATGCTCACCAATGCCGCCGTTGCGGCTACCCCAGGCGCCGGCGCGACGCGCCGCGACCTGCGCGTACCGCTCGTCACCGTCCTCGGCGCGCTTCTCGGGCTCGCGGCCTTCCTCGTCGCCCGCACGAGCCTCACCGACGACGCATACATCAGCCTGTCCGCGGCACGAAACCTCGCGCTGCACGGCGAGTGGTCGATCGTCGAAGGCCTCACCGCCAACACCTCGACATCCCCGCTCAACGTCCTGACCCTGGCACTGCTCACCCTCGTCACCCGCGTGTGGGGGCCGGGAGACCCGCTCGTCGCGCTCGCCCTCGCGTGCATCGTGTCGGCCGCGGTCGTCGGGTGGGCCCTCGCACGCATCATCCGCACCCTCGGCATCACGGTGTGGTGGGCCGCGGGCGCGGCGGTGCTGGTGATTCTCAACCCGTTCGTCACCTCGGCGCTCGGGCTCGAGGTCCTGCTGATTCCGGCGGTTGTGCTCGTCGTCGTCAGCGCGGGCCTCGAACGCAGGCCCCTGCTGTTCGGCGTCGCGGCGGGCGCCGCCGTGCTCGTACGACTCGACCTCGCCGTCGTGGTCGTCGTGCTCGCGCTCTTCACCCCCGCCATCCGGCACGCGCTGGTGCGCACCGCCGCTGCCTTCGCCGCGGTGACCGTCCCGTGGTACCTGTTCAGCTGGCTCGCACTCGGATCGGCGATCCCGGACACCTTCCTCATCAAGCAGGGCCAGGCGTCCGACGTCGGGGGGTACGGCTATCTCGACGGGCCGATCATGTTCTTCCACGGCGATCCGTGGATGACCGTCGCGGCGTTCGGGCCCGCGGTCCTGGGGGTCGTCGCCCTCGTCGTCGCCTCCGTCGCGGGCGTGCTGCGCCGGCACGGCGCGCTGCCCGGCCCGCTGCTGGGCCTCGGCGTCGCGGGCGTCGCGTACTACGCGGCCTATGTCGTCCTCGACACCGTGCCGTACCACTGGTACTACGTCACGCCGCTCACCACACTGTCCGCGTTCGCCGCACTGGCCGCCGGGTACTGGTGCACCCCGGTCGCGAGTCGCTGGTTCCGACCGCTCGCCGCCGTCACGGGCGCCGCACTGGTCGCCGCGGGCGCGGGCACGGCGTGGTTCACCGTCGAACGCGGTGTTCCGTGGACGTCGCCGCCGGTGTTCGGCAACTGGGCGTCCGCCGCCGACTACGAGCGGGTGGGCCGCGAGGTCGGTGCGATCGTGGGCGACGTGCCCGTGCGGTCCCCCGGCGAGATCGGCGCGCTCGCCTACTACTGCGAGTGCCACATCGTCGACGAGTTCTCCGACCGCGGCATCGTCGTCGCGGAGCGACTGCAGCCGCGGCTCGCCGAGACGGACGGGCTCGCCCGGGTGCTGCTGCGCGCGAACTACGCATTCCTCGACTACGAGCGCGCGCCCCTCGTGCCCGGTTACGCCCTCTCCTACGGCAACGGCGCGGCTCCCGCGCCGAGCGTTCCGGGCGAGACGTCCTGGGACGTGTACTCCGAAGGGCGCGGCGCGGGTCATCTCGTGCTGACCCCGCTGCCCGCTGCGCCGTGACGCCGTGACGCCCTCGCGCGGCGACGCGCAGACACTTCGGCGCCGGGCGGCGCAGGCAGTCGACCGGTCGGCGCGCTGGCTCGACCCGCTCGCCGCGTTCTCCTTCACCTTCGTCGTCGTCGGGTGGCGGGTCGGCACGCCGTCGCTGTGGCACGACGAAGCCGCGACGCTCAGCGCGGCCGACCGCTCGGTCGCCGACCTGTTCGGACTGCTCGGCCAGGTCGACGGGGTGCACGGCGCGTACTACCTCGCGATGCACTTCTGGCTGCTGGTCGTGCCGCTCACCGAATTCTGGGTGCGGCTGCCGAGCCTGATCGCGACGGCGGCCGCGGCCGCGGGCGTCGTCGTCCTCGGCAAACAGGTCGCGAGCCGTCGCGTCGGCTGGGTCGCCGCGGTGTGCCTCGCGATCCTGCCGCGCATGACGTTCGCGGGCATCGAGGCCCGTCAGTACGCGCTGTCGGCGGCGCTCGCCGTGTGGCTGACGGTGCTCGTGATCGCCGCGTCGCGGCGGCGCAATGCAGCCGACTGGATCCTGTATGCACTGGTCACGGCCGTGTCGATCACGTTCTTCGTGTACACGGCATTCCTGCTGCCCGCGCATCTCGTGCTGCTCGCGTGCACGCGCGGCGCGCGGCGCGCGCTGCCGGCGTTCGCCGTCGCGGGCGCGGTCGGAGTGGGTCTCGCGGCACCGGTGCTCGCGGTCGCCGCAGGCCAGTCGTCACAGATCGACTGGATCTCCGGCACCGACCCGGACAACTGGAGTCTGGTACTGCTCGACCAGTACTTCGACGACGCGCTCGCCCCGGCGATCGTCACGGCGCTCGTGCTGGTCGGCGGTGCCGTGTGCGGATTCGGTGCGCGCGGGTCCGCGCGCGTCCTCGCCGTGACGCTGCCGTGGATCGTGCTCGGGCCCGCGGCGATCCTCGTCTACTCGGCTGTCGACCACGACGTCTACCTCGGGCGCTACTTCACCTACACCGCGCCCGCGTTCGCGCTGCTCGTCGGCCAGTGCGTCGTGTGGATCGCCGCCCGCGTAGGCGGCCGGCGCGGCCGGGCGGCCACCACGGCGGCACTGCTCGTCGCCCTCGCCGCCGCGTCGCTGCCGCAGTACCTCGAACAGCGCGGACCGTACGCGAAGTACGGCATGGACTACGCGCAGACCGCGCAGGTACTCGCCGACCACGCCGCGGCGGGCGACTGCGTCGCCTACGACGGAAGCAACGGGTGGAATCCGGCGCCGATGCGCGTGATCGCCGTGACCGATCCCGACGCGGTCGACGACCTCGTCGACGTCTCGCGCAACCGTTCGGGCGCGGAACTCGACCAGCTGTGGGACGCGTGGACACCGCCGGTGGACGTCGCGGACGCGGCCCGCGGCTGCCCCACGGTATGGCTCGTCACCGACGGTTCACACGGCGCGCAGGACTCCGAGCTGCTGCACGCGATCGAGCACGTCGGCTACCGCGTCGACCACGTGTGGCTGCTCAACGTCAGCGCCGTCTATCGACTGGCCGGGGTGGCAGCTACTCCCCGGTGACGCGTTCGACCTGCGCGTACTTGGCTTCGACGGCGTCCTTGTGCGGACGCCACCACGCCTCGTGGTCGCGGTACCAGCGCACCGTCGCCTCCAGCCCGGCGCGGAAGTCGCGGTAGCGCGGCTCCCACCCGAGCTCGGTGCGCAACGGCGTCGCGTCGATCGCGTAACGCAGGTCGTGCCCCGGACGGTCGGTGACGAAGTCGAGATCGCCGCGGTCGCGACCGAAGATCTCGAGCAGCGTCTCGACGACCTCGCGGTTGTTCTTCTCCCCGTCCGCACCGATCAGGTACGTGCGGCCCAGCTCGCCCTTGTCGACGATCGTCCACACCGCCCGGTTGTGGTCGTCGACGTGGATCCAGTCCCGCACATTGCGGCCCCCGCCGTACAGCCGCGGACGATGCCCGTCGATCAGGTTCGTGATCTGCCGCGGAATGAACTTCTCCACATGCTGGTACGGGCCGTAGTTGTTCGAACAGTTCGACAGCGTCGCCCGCACCCCGAACGAGCGCACCCACGCCCGCACCAGCAGGTCGCTCGACGCCTTCGTCGACGAATACGGACTCGACGGGTTGTACGCGGTGGCCTCGGTGAAGCGCGCCGGGTCGTCGAGCTCGAGATCCCCGTACACCTCGTCGGTCGAGATGTGGTGATACCGCACGTCGTGCCGGCGCACCGCCTCGAGCAGGGTGAACGTGCCCACTACGTTCGTGTGCACGAACGGCGTCGGGTCGGCGAGCGAGTTGTCGTTGTGCGACTCGGCAGCGAAATGCACCACCAGGTCGCTCTCGCGCACCAACCGGTCCACCAGATCGGCGTCGGCGATGTCGCCGTGCACGAACTCGACGCGGTCGGCGACCGGCGCGAGCGAGTCGCGGCTGCCCGCGTAGGTGAGCGCGTCGAGCACCGTGACCCGCGCATCCGGGCGTTCGGCGACGGTCTGCGCGACGAAGTTCGCGCCGATGAACCCGGCACCGCCGGTGACCAGTACCTTCACAACCATCCTCTCGACCGCTCGAAGAGCGCCACAGTACCGAACCCCGGTTGGACAGTCTCCTACGGAGTGCAGGAAGATTCGCGCATGCGTGGAATCATTCTGGCCGGTGGGACGGGCTCCCGGCTGCACCCGATCACTCTCGGAGTGAGCAAGCAGCTGCTGCCCGTCTACGACAAGCCGATGATCTACTACCCGCTGTCGACGCTCATGCTCGCCGGCATCCGCGACGTCCTGGTGGTCACCACGCCGCACGACGCCGAAGCGTTCATGCGGCTGCTCGGCGACGGCTCGCAGTTCGGCGTGTCGATCACCTACGCCGTGCAGCACGAACCGAACGGCCTCGCGCAGGCCTTCGTACTCGGCGCCGAACACATCGGCCACGACGCCGCGGCCCTCGTGCTCGGCGACAACATCTTCTACGGCCCCGGCCTCGGCACCCAGCTCTCGCGTTTCGAACAGATCGACGGTGGCGCGGTGTTCGCGTACAGGGTGTCGGACCCGTCCGCGTACGGCGTCGTCGAGTTCGACGACACCGGCCGCGCCGTCTCCCTCGAGGAGAAGCCCGCCACACCGAAGTCGAACTACTCGATCCCGGGCCTGTACTTCTACGACAACGACGTCGTCGAGATCGCCAAGTCGCTGCGCCCGTCCGACCGCGGCGAATACGAGATCACCGACGTCAACCGCACCTACCTCGAACAGGGCAGGCTGCAGGTCGAGGTGCTGCCGCGCGGCACCGCATGGCTCGACACCGGCACCTTCGACTCGCTGCTCGAGGCGTCCAACTTCGTCCGCACCATCGAACAGCGGCAAGGCCTCAAGATCGGCGCCCCCGAAGAGGTCGCGTGGCGGCGCGGATTCATCACCGACGACGACCTCGCCGCGCACGCCGACCGCCTCGGCAAGTCCGGCTACGGCAGCTACCTGCGCGAGATCCTGCTGCGCGGGAAGGACGACTGACCATGCACATCCGGGAACTGTCGATCGCGGGTGCGTTCGAGTTCACCCCCGTCCAGCACGGCGACGACCGCGGCGTGTTCCTCGAATGGTTCAAGGGCACCGAGTTCGAGGCGCGCGTCGGGCACAAGCTCGCGCTCGAACAGGCCAACTGTTCGGTGTCCGCGGCGGGCGTGCTGCGCGGCATCCACTTCACCGAGACTCCCCCGGGGCAGGCGAAGTACGTGACCTGCGTCAAGGGCGCATTCCTCGATGTCGTCGTCGACCTGCGGGTCGGGTCGCCCACCTACGGCACGTGGGATTCGGTGCTCATCGACGACGCCGACCGCCGCGCCGTGTACCTCTCGCCCGGGCTGGGGCACGCGATCCTGTCGCTCGAGGACGGCTCGACCGTCATGTACCTGTGCTCGATCGAGTACGCACCGTCGATCGACCACGGCGTGCATCCGTTCGATCCCGAGCTCGGCATCGACTGGCCCACCCGTGCACGCGACGGATCGCCGCTCGACTACCAGCTGTCCGAGAAGGACTCGGCTGCACCTCGTTTGGGCGATGCCCTGCACTCGGGCGTGTTGCCCGTGTACCACCGCGGGTGACGTTCGGCGCGTTTGCGCGAACCACCCCGGCGGAGCCCGCGCGCTCGGTAGCGTGACCACCGAGGACAGACCTGCCGAGAGCGATCGCGTCGGGCCTGCGTGCGGATGCTCGTCCGGGCGCCACCGGTGCGGGAAGGAGGGGCCGCCGTGCCGAAGCCGCCGCTGCCGCCCGACGCCGTCGAGATGCTGAAACGCCCCAACTACGCGACCATCACGACCGTGCGCCCCGACGGGCAGCCGGTGTCGGTGGCCACGTGGTACATGTACGAAGGCAATCGGATCCTCGTCAACATGGACGCGGCGCGACGGCGGCTCGCCTACCTCCGGCACGACCCGCGGGTGAGCCTCACTGCGCTCGACCCCGACAACTGGATCACCCATCTGAGTGTCCAGGGGCGCGTCACCGAACTGGTGGACGACACCGACCTGGCGGACATCGACCGCATCGCCGTCCACTACACGGGCAAGCCGTACGCGGTACGCGACCGGCCGCGCGTGTCCGCGTGGATCGAGATCGAGACCTGGCACGGTTGGGGTGCCCTGAAACAGGACTGACCGGGGGCGCACGCATGCGGTCCTACAGCTTCTCGGCGCTGTTCGCGCTCGTCGTCACGGCGGGCACGCTGCTGCTCGCCGCCCCGCCGCTCGCCGACACCACCGCACCCGACGGCGGCCCGGCGGTCGCCGAGGCGAGCCCGGCGAGCGCCCCACCTGCGGTTCTCGACCCGGCGACGCTGGAAGCACAGGTCAAGGACGGGATCGTGATGATCGACTCCCAGACGCCGTCGGCACAGACGGCGGGCACCGGTGTGGTCCTCAGCCCGGACGGCCTCGTGCTCACGAATCACCATGTCGTGAGCGGCGGACGAACGATCTCGGCAACCCATCAGGGCACGGGCGCGCGTTACCCAGTCGACGTACTCGGCTACGACCGCACGCGTGACATCGCGGTGGTGCGCTTGCGCGACGCGCAGAACATGCCGACGCTCTCGCTCGGACCCGACGCGGCGCTGCAGGGCGGCGAGTCCGTGACCGCGGTGGGCAATGCGGAGGGCACCGGCAGGGCGGCCACCGTGCGCGGCACGGTGATCGACCTCGATCAGCGCATCGTGGCGCGCAGCAGCATCGACGGCACCGTCAACCGGTTGGGCGGGCTGATCGAAGTGGACGCGCCGGTCCGCCCCGGCGATTCGGGTGGTCCGCTCGTGACGGAGGACGGCACCGTGGTGGGCATCAACACCGCGGGCAATGCGGCGGCCGATCCCGCGAGACCCCAAGAGGGACCGCCACGTTCGTACGCGGTGCCGGTCGAAGACGCCCTCGAGGTGCTCGACGTGGTGAACGCGGGCGTGAGTACCGACACCGTGCACGTGGGGCCGACTCCCGTACTCGGCGTGACGGTGCGCGACACGCGACGGGGCGCCGAGGTGCGTTGGGTGTCCTTCGACAGTCCAGCCGACGGGGCAGGCCTGCGGATCGGCGATGTCGTGACGACCTTCGACGGCGCCGCGGTACGCACCTCGGACGAGATGCGGAGCCGGCTCAACCTTCTCGCGCCCGGCGACGCCGTGACGCTGGGCTGGATCGACGAGGCAGGCGCGAGCCGTACAGCACGACTGACCTTGGCCGAGGGCCCACCGAACTGACCCTCCCGCAGCCGCGGGCACCGGGACGGCCCTCCTCGGTGCGCACGGTGTCAGCGCAGGGCCGACGTGGCGGCGCTGTACATGGTGTTCTTGATGGCGGCGAGAGTGCCGGGGTTCTTGCCGAGGATGGGCGTGAGCCGGGCGACGGCGGTGGCGAGCACCTCGGTTTCGGTGGCGGTGGCGTCGACGAGTCCGGCAGCCAGTGCATCGGGTCCGTTGAAGCGGTGACCGGTGGTCATCGCGGTGACCCGCAGTCTGGGGGCTGAGCTTGGCTTGGATGAGCGCGGCCATTCCGGGGGTGAAGGGGATGTCGATGTCGACCTCGGGGAAGCAGTAGTAGCCGCGGTCCTCACGCATGACGCGGTAGTCGTGCGCGATGGCCAGCATGGCGCCGGCGCCGAAAGCGTGACCGTTGACCGCGGCGATGGTGGGCAGCGGGAAGGTGAGGATGCGAGCGAACAGCGCTTGGACGCGTCCGACGTACCATTCGGCGCGATCGCCGTTGGCCGTCAGCCCAGCAACCCCTCACCGACGAACCCGTCGACGGTGCCCGGCGGGATCGCGAACACGGCCGATCCGACCGGGGTGGTCCATTCGTTGAGTGCGTCCATCTCGTCGAGACGGCGCTGGATGGGGACGAACTGGGCCGTGACGTCGCGCTGGAAGGATGCGAACAGCAGTCCGCTGTTCGACGTCTCGCCCGGCAGGGGTGGATCGTCGTAGTTGTAGGCACGACGGAAGATTCGCTCCCCGGGGTGTGCGTGGTGGGCGCGTGCGATGTGCGCGGTCGGCGAGATGACGGGTATGCCGTAGCCGTCGACGGCGCCGAAGTCGGCCTCGTCGAATTCCCTTGCGCCGGTGAGCGGCGCCCCCGTATCGAGACGCCTTCCCATCACCACTTCGCGCGCGGGGCGATCCAGTTCGTCCCACGTGTCGAGTTCGATACGTATGCGCCGCAACACCATCGACGTTCCACCGGCCATCCACGACTGGTCCGCACCGTCGTCCCACACGAGCGCGTCGAAGTCGGTCGTGCCGGGCGCAGGGTTGACCGTGCCGTCCAGCTGCCCCATGAGGTTACGCATCGTCGTTCCGGGCGACTGCGTCCCACGGGCACTGCGGAACCCACGTTGCGCCCACCTGACGGCGGCAAGCGAGCGCACATTCTTCGTCAGCACCCGCACCGCGTGCGCGACGGCAACGGCGTCGTCGGCACACACCTGCAACAGCAGGTCGCCGCCCGTGAACGCCGGATCGAGTCGGTCGATCCCGAACGGTGGCAGCGGCGCGAGCCACGTGGGAGCACGGTGCACGAGGCCGCTCGCGGCGAACAGACCCGGCCCGTAACCGATCGTGACGGTGAGCCGGGCGGGACTCGCCGCGAGTTCGGGCTCGGTGTCGCCGAGCGCCGGGCGGCCGGAGGTGAGCCGCGCGATGTCGTCGGTCCAGACTTTCATGATCCCCGCCAACTCCGGACGACCCACGTGGGGAAGCAGATCCAGCGCCACGAAAGCGGCGTGCGCCTGAGGCGGATCGGTCTCGATGCCGGCCTGGTGCGCACCGCCCCAACCCACGACGTCCTTGCCGAGCACCTGCGGCTCCGCATCGGAGGCACGGCCCGCCACCGCACCGATTCCGGCAGCGCCCAGCACGGCGGCACCTCCGCGTAGGAGGTGCCGCCTGCTCACGCGGCCGGCATGCTGGTCAGCCACCGTGCGACGGGGTCGACGCGGCGGGCGCGTAGTGTTCCTGCGCGCCCGCGAAATCGCGGGCCTGTGCGGTGAATGTGACCCGCGAGCCGTCCTCGAACTCGAGAGTGAGCTCGACGTCGACCCCCGGGCTCGAGACCGACGTGACGTCCATCAGCATCACGTGATCGGCCCCCGGTGCGAGAAGGTGGGTTTCGCCCGCGGGCACGACGAAACCTCCGTCCTTCTCCCGCATGACCGGGGTGCCGCTGCCGTCGTCGGCCACCTCGTGCAGTTCGACGTGGCCTGCGGCGGGCGACGACGCCCCGACGATGCGGACGTCGTCGTCACCGGTGTTCTGCAATTCGGCGAACGCCGCAGTGGCCCCGGATCCGGCGGCCTTGACCCACTGCTCACGCACCACGAGCGAATCCGACTGTGCGGAAGAGGCATCCGGCGCACAGCTGCCGAGGGTGAGCGCGGCGAACGACGCGACGGCCGTCGAGACGAGACGAGTACGGGCTTTCATGAGATCTGCTTTCCGTGAGTGCGCCGCCGTACCGTCGCGACAGCGAGGTCGACGACGAGGAAGAGGAGCAGGCTCGCCCCGAGTAGCGGGACGAACCATCCGACCGCGGCGGCGAGCACGAGCACGACGACGGCGGTCGCGGGGTGAATCCTGCGGAGCGCGCCCCGCGCAGGTGCGCGACCGACCGTGCGGTCGCCTCGTCGTTGCCACCACATGACGTAGCCGCACACGACCACCGCCGTGAGCGCAGCGGCGAGCGCGGCCAGCGCGAGCTGGTTCGGCAGACCGAACAACGTGCCCATGTGCGCCTGGACTCCCCACGCCGAAAGCTTCGCCGCGAGCGGCCAATCCGCGAACCAGGACGTGTCGGTCACCGTGCCGCCGCTGTCGATCGCGATCGCATTGTTCGACATCACCCATGGTTGCCGCGTCTGCTGCACGACGAACGCGTCGCCGTGCGCGGCGGGGAGAGTCACCTCGACCTTGCCGTCGACGCCGTGTGCCCGCGCGACCTCGAGGACGTCGTCGACGCGGGTGACGTCGGGTGCGACCGTATCGCGGTGCGTCTCACTGCCCGCGTGGTCGGCGTGCTCGGCGGCGGTGGCGGTCACCGCGGGTGTGGTCCAGTTCAGCGCAGACCTGAGCGCGGTCACATTCGCACCGGCATGGGCCGACCAGGTCAGGCCGGTGGCGGACAGGAACAGGAGCCCCGCGACGAGCCAGGCACCGAGCGCGCCGTGCCGGCTCACCGTGCGGTCCCGGCCGGCGCGTGTGCGGTCTACGGTGAGCAGGTGGGCACGGCGCGTGCGCTTCGTCGTGCGGTATCGCTCGATCCACAGGTAGAGGCCGCCGAGCGCGACGACCCACAGCCACGACGCGGCGAGTTCGCTGTAGAGCCGTCCTGGTTCGCCGAGGTGCAGGCTGCGATGGAGCTGGCCGATCCAGGTCCGCATCGGCAGCGCGTTCGACGATCCGTAGACGGTGAGATCGCCGATCGCGCGGCCGTGCACCGGGTCGACGAACACGGCACGACGCTCGGAGTCGCCGAGTGCCGGATCGGTGAACAGGACACGGGTCGTCTCGCCGGGGTCGCCGGCGGGCTGCACGGCGTCGAGTGTCAGGTCGGGCCGGGCGGCCTGCGCCGCGGCGATCTGTTCGGCGACCGGAACCGCGGGTCCGGTGGCGTCGACGTGCAGATACTCACGGTAGACGACCTGCTCGATGCTCGGCGCGAGCGCGTACAGGCCGCCGCTGATCGTGGCGATCACGATGAACGGAGCGACGAGGACTCCGGCGTAGAAGTGCAGGCGCAGGATCAGCGGCCGGAGACTGCCTGCCTGGACGGGTGGCCGCTCGCGCGGCGGGGAGCCGTCGACGACGGCACTGTTCTCGGTGACGGGCACGTGGGTACTCGCTTCGTGTCGGCACACGACGACCCGGCCTCGCGGCGATGCGCGTCGCCCGGGCGTCGGCGATGTGGCACACGGGCATTCGACGATCGCGCCCGCGTGAGTGGGAAGTGAGGACGCAGCTCACCGGCACGCGCGACGGCGCGCACGGCGGTGTGTCTGCGTCAGGCCACGAGCGGTGGTCCGCGTGTGCCACGACCGGACAGGTCGAGCAGACGCGTCGAAAAGCGCACTCGGCGCACGGGTTCGGGAGCCGGGACGGCCTCGTCGTCGGCGACGAGGATCCAGACCGTCGGGACGATGCGCCGAACCGCGGACGCCGCGACGCGGAGACCGCGCTCGGCTCCGCGGATCACCCACGCGCCGACGGCGACGGCGACGGTGTGGGCCGCGATCATGCGGCCGTCGATTCCGGAGCCGTGCTGGTGGGTGTCGGCGAACGTGAGGACGGCGTGGCCGACGAGTTGGGCGACGGCGAGTACGAGCATCAACGCCCGCAGGGTCGACCGCGACGAGCCTGCGACCATGCCCGCCCCGGCGCACACGGCGACCAGGAGTGCGAGCGGGCCGTCCGAGGGAACCGCTCCGCCGCCTGCGCCGTGCGCGGCCACTGTGACCGCGCCGGACAGCGCACCGACCGAAGCGCCACGCACCCGCGCAGCCACGTCCGTCGTCGCCGTCATGGCGCGCACTCTACCCGCCGCGACCGGCCTCTTCTACGGGGCGTAGTAGATGATCGGGATCACGACGGACCAGCAGTCGCACGACGCGACGCACGCACCGCCGAGATACCGACCAGCGCGATACCTGCCGCAGCCCAGACCGCGAGCACGACCACCGCACGTCCGGCGCCGCCGTCGAAGAACGCCGCGGACCGGATGGCGGTGCCGGCGGCACCGATCGGGAGGAACTGCCCGATCTCACCCCACGGCTGCGGAAGCCACGCCGGTCCGGTCGCGATACCGGAGAGCGGATTGGCGACGAACATCATGACGACGGCGCCGAGCCCGAGTCCCGGGTAGCCGAGCAATGATTCGAGCCCGAGTACCGCGAGCGAGATCGCACCGATGCCGAGCGCGAAGGCGGCGGCAGTGGACCAGAAAGGGCCGTCGAGGGTGCCGAGCCAGAACTGCAGGACCGCGGTCACCGCGATGCCTGCGACGACCGCGAAGCCGATCGCCCCCGC
This sequence comes from Rhodococcus sp. HNM0569, assembly GCF_012726205.1. GTDB lineage: Bacteria > Actinomycetota > Actinomycetes > Mycobacteriales > Mycobacteriaceae > Rhodococcus_F. The sequence goes on from NZ_JAASAE010000007.1 coordinate 255,813, forward strand.
CACCCGCAGACCGCGACTGTGCCGGAAGGCGGTGACGAGCCCGACGGCCGACGCCAGTCCGCCGAATGCAAGTGGCAGTGCAAGGGCACTCAGACCGGCGCCGGTCGGGTCGTCGGCGGTGAGCGGAACGACGTCGACGTAGGTCACGTTCTGCCCCTGCGCTGCAAGCGCGGATCCGACACCCTGCAGCAGGGTCGCGTAGGGCGCGCCCGCAGCGGAGGCGGTCTGCACCGTGACGCCGTCCGGCGTGACGGACACGCCACCGACCGCGTCGCGCTTCTCGATCGCGGCGGTCACGTCGTCTGCATACGCGTAGGGGGTCACCACGAATGCACCCGGCCGCTGCTCGTCCAGCATCGTGGTGAGTCGCGCCACCGCGGGCTCGGGCCCGGACACCGCGAGCGGCACGTCGTGCGGCCCCGAGTGGATCGCGGGCGTCGCAAATGCCAGCAGCATCAGCCCCAGCGCCACGGTGAGGCCGAGGACGATCCCGACCAGCTTGCGCATGTCCCGTACGGGTGTCGGCGACGGACGGTCGGTGGTGGGGTCGGACGTCGAATCGGTCACGGGAAACTCCTGAGTGGAGGGATTGGCTCCGTTTCATTCGGAGTGTAATACTCCGTTTAGATGCCCTCAACCACGTTCTTGTAGGAGGACCTGTGCGAGCCGACGCGCGAGCCAACCGAGCGGCCGTGGTCGCGGCGGCACGACGGCTCATCGCGGCGCAGGGCGCAGGAGCGTCGCTGACCGCCATCGCGGAGGAAGCGGGAGTGGGCATCGCGACCCTCTACCGGCACTTCCCCACCCGTGAGGATCTGCTGTACGCGCTCGCCGTCGACGCCCGCGACCGCATCGTGGCCATCACGAGTGAGCACGCCGCTCGCGCGGACACGCACCCGATCGAGTGGTGGGAGTCGTGCGTGCGCGCTCTCGCTGCGCTGCGTCCCGGCGTGTTCATCGCCGAGGCTGCGGGCGCGCAGCCGGCCGGCACCGAGCTCGAGACGTTGGGACGCGTGCGCGCAGACATGCTCGCGGCCGTCGACTCGGTGCTCGCCCTGGCGAAGCAACGCGGACTCGCGCGCGACGACGTGACGCCCGTCCACTTCCAGCTCGGCCTCGCACGCATCACCCGGCCGCTCCCCGTCGACCTGGACGCACCACCCTTCGACGCCGACGAGTTCCCGGGCGCCGAAGAGCACGAACGCTGGCTCGTCGACGTATACCTCCGCGGGCTGCGCCCCTGAGGGCGCCGCACGGTCAGGTGTCGAGGATCCCTTCGGTGAGCCGGTCGAGGGTGCCGAATCTGTGCGCCGTCATGCTCACTGCCTGCTCCCGCAGGAACGGCAGCATTTCGATGTCGCCTGCCTCGGTGACCTCGCCGTCGTACAGCGCGAAGGCGACGTCGCCGCCGGTGTCGTGGGCGAAGGTGCGTCGGTCGCCGCCGAGCACGCGCACGCGGCCGCCGTCGGCAGCGCGGAGCCGCGCGCGCCATCGACCGTCGTCCTCGGTCGTGACCGACACTGCGTGGCCGCTCAGCAGGTCGGCGACTGCACGCGGGAGCGGGTCGGCGACCGACACCGTGACGGGGGAGCCCGCGCGCACGCCCGCGGCGACGACCCGCAGCACCGACGCGGCGCTCGTACCCGTGCACGCACGGACCGTGACGGGAACCGGGAGGTAGCGGAAGACGTTGCGCTCGACGTCGAGAGCGGACACGTCGCGGCAGACCCCGAACTCGCGGCGCCACGCGACCTGGTCGCTCGCGAGCGCACGGGAGAGGAAGCCGCTGTCGAGGCCGTCGGCCGGCGCGGCGGCGAGGATGTCGCGGGTGAACTCGTCCGGCTCGACCTGCGCCCGAGCCGGGGCGCTCGACCAACCGGTCAGCGCACGAACGTACTGGGGCCCACCGGCCTTGGCGCCCGGCCCGACCGACGACTTCTTCCATCCCCCGAACGGCTGGCGGCGCACGATCGCACCGGTGATCCCCCGGTTGACATACAGGTTGCCCGCCTCCACGTGCTCGACCCAGTACGCGATGTCGGCCGCGTCGAGTGTGTGCAGGCCCGATGTGAGCCCGTACTCGACCTGGTTCACGAGATCGACCGCGGCGGGCAGGTCGTCGGCCGTCATGATGCCGAGCACGGGGCCGAAGTATTCGGTGCGGTGGAACTCCGAACCCGGCCGGACGCCGTCGAGGATTCCCGGCGACCACAGGCGTCCGTCGTCACTCAGCTGCCGTGGCCGAACCAGCCACCTCGCCCCTGTGAGCACTGTGCGAGTCTCTGGACTCCTCGAGTGCTCACGGTGGAGGACGCTTGCGAGTGTGCCCGACGGGGGTTCGATCAGCGGTCCCATCCGGCTGCGCGGGTCGGTGGCCGGGCCGACGACCAGCGAACCGGTGGCGTCGACCAGCTGGTCGCGGAACCGCCGCGAGCGCGCCGCTTCGCCGACCAGCACGACGAGCGATGCGGCCGAACACTTCTGGCCCGCGTGACCGAATGCCGACGCAACGACGTCGCGCACCGCGAGATCCATGTCGGCGCTCGGGGCGACGACGATCGCGTTCTTGCCACTGGTTTCGGCGAGCAGGCGCAGATCGGGCCGCAGCGAGCGGAATGTCGCCGCGGTGTCGTAGGCCCCGGTGAGGATCACCTGGTCGACGCGGGGGTCGGACACGAGTGCCCGGCCGAGCCCCGCCTCGTCGACGTGCAGCAGCGTGAGCACCGAGCGCGGCACGCCCGCGGCCCACAAGGCGTCGGCGACCAGCGAGCCGCACCGCTTCGCCTGCGGTGCGGGTTTGAGGATCACCGCGGAACCCGCCGCGAGCGCGGCGAGCACGCCGCCGGCGGGTATCGCGACGGGAAAGTTCCACGGCGGCGTGACGACGGTGAGCGCACGCGGCACCGGCCGGGCGCCGTCGACATCGCCGAGCCGATCGGCGCACTCGGCGTAGTACGACGCGAAATCCGCAGCCTCCGACACCTCGGGGTCGGACTGGTCGAGCGTCTTGCCGCATTCGGCGGCCATGACCTCGGCGAGCTCCCCACGGCGGCGCTGCAATTCGCTCGAGCACCGCCGAAGTACGTCGGCCCGCTCCCGGTTCGGTACCGCTGCCCATGCGGCGCCCGTAGCCCGGGCCGCGTCGAGCAGCGTGTCGAGATCGGCACGCGTGTCGAGGGTGGACGACTCGACGAGATCCGCGCCGCGTTCGGACGTGCGCGCCGCGGCGAGTACCGACGCGGCCCACGCACGATTGCCCGGAGTGGACGGATCGGTGTCGGGGATGTTGGCGAACCGTTCGGCAAGCACCGGAAGTTCGGCGCGGCGGTCCTGGACGCGATGACTGTCGGGCACCGGGCCACCGTTGAGTCCGCGCAGCGAACACAGGAACCGATCGCGTTCGCGCTCGAACAGGACGTCGTCGCCCGGTCCGCCGCTCGGTGCGAGATCGAACGCAGCCGACATGTAGTTGTCGGTACTCGCGCCCTCTTCGAGCCGCCGCACGAGATACGAGATCGCGACGTCGAATTCGCCCGGATGCACCACCGGCGTGTACAGCAACAGGCCGCCCACGTCTCTCCGCACGACGTCGGCCTGGTTCTGCGCCATCCCGAGCAGCATCTCGAAGTCGACGGCATGCTCGACGCCGCGACGACGGGCGAGGATGCGTCCGAGAGCGACGTCGAACAGATTGTGGCCCGCGACGCCCACCCGGACGGCGTCGACGTGCTCCGGCCGGATTGCGCGGTCGAGGAGGCGTTTGTAATGGGTGTCGGTGTCCTGCTTCGTGTTCCACGTGGCGAGGGGCCAGCCGCGGACCGCGGCCTCGACGTGCTCCATCGGCAGGTTCGCCCCCTTCACGAGCCGCACCTTGATCGGAGCGCCGCCGCGCGCCCGACGCTCGCGTGCCCACTCCTGCAGTCGCATCAGCGCGCCGAGCGAATCCGGAAGGTACGCCTGCAGCACGATTCCGGCACCGAGACCGGCGAACTCGGGCCGGTCGAGCAGCGCGGTGAACACCGCGACGGTCAGATCGAGGTCGTGGTATTCCTCCATGTCGAGGTTGACGAACTTGGGCGGGTCCGACGCGGCCGCGAGCTCGTACAGCGGTGCGAGACGGCGGGTGACGTCCTCGACGGCCTCGTCGAACGCCCACGGCGAGTGCGGCGCGACAGTCGCGGACACCTTGATCGACACGTAGTCGACATCGGGCCGGGCGAGCAGCCGGACGGTGCCGTCGAGCCGACGCGCCGCCTCGCCGTCGCCGAGTACGGCCTCACCCAGCAGGTTCACGTTGAGGCGCACCGGCGCGGCGGCGTCGCCTCGGCGGGTGAGCGCTCGGATCGACTTCGCGAGCCGTGCATCGGTCGCGTCGACGACGAGATGCCCGACCAGCCCCCGCAGAACCCGCCGCACCACGGGCACGACGAGTGCGGGCGCGACGCGTCCCGCCAACGCTCCGGTGCGGAGCGCGGTGCGCAGTGTCGGTGGCAGGAATGCGGGCGGCTGGGCGCCGAGGCGCGCGAGCGCCCGCGCGGCGACGGCGGGATCCTCGGGCCGGATGACGTCGTCGACGAACGCGACGGTGAACGCGAGCCCGTCGGGATCGCGCAGCATGTCCGACAGGCGCGCGGCCGACCGGTCGACCGGAAGCTCCGCGGCCTGCACGAGCCACCGGCGGACGAGCGCGACGACCTCGACTGCCAGCTCGTCGTCGGCAGTCAGTGGTGTGACGACGCCCTCGCCGGTTCGCGTCATGACGGGGCCCTCCGTTCGGTGAGCGCCTACCTCACCGATTGTGCCCGTCCGACCGCGCCGTGTCAGCGAACGGCGACCGGCGCGCCCAGTTCGCCTGCGACCCGGTCGAGCAGCGCGTCGCCGTCGAGTGTCGCGGGGCCGAACACGTCGAACCGCACGCTCCGCCTGCCCACGCTCTCCCCGCCCGGCACCGTGTAGCGCACGACCACGGGATACAGCGACTCGACGCCCTCACGCCGCGTCGCATCCACCTGTTCGCCGTACGCGCGGGTCACGAACGCCGACGCCGACGGCATCTTGCCGAGCAGTTTCCGGCCCGTCGAGTTGCCGAACCCGACGAGCGGAAACCATGCGTCACCGGCGACCGGGACCGGCGCCGACGCAGTCCACGCACCCGCCGCCCCGTCGCCTGCCGCGAGCGGCCGGAGGTCGACCTCGACATCGATCGCGCCGGGGTGGACGGCCTCCGACAACGCGTGTACGACGACGTCGCGCACCGCGCCGGGCTCGACCGGCACGTCCGTCAGTGTTCGCTCCCAGTGCTGGGTGCGCTCCGGCACGGCGGCAGAGCCGTCGTCGCGTGACGGGAACTGCGCGACGGTGTCGGCGTACTCGCGGGCGTGAGTGTCGGCGTCGTCGCTGCGCGCCGACTCGTCGAGGCGCGCCCCCACCTCGACCACACCCGCTGTCGAGGCGAACGGCTCGGTACCGGCAGCCACGGCGACGGCGAGCTCGTGAAGAGACCACCGATCGAGGCACAGCCCGTGTGCCGCGAGGATCAACTCACCGTCGCGCAGCGCGAAGGCGACGGTGCGCGCCTCCGTCACGTCGAGAGCGTCCGCGACGGACACGGAGTCGAGCCGGCCGGGTGCGGGCGCCGCCCCGGGCGGGCACACCTCGACCTTCCACCGCAGGCGGCTCTTCGGGGTGACGCGCACGCGTAGCGCCGGTGTCGCCTCGACGACGGCCGCGAGTCGCTGCGCCACGGTGTCCGGGTCGAGCCCATCCGGGACCGGAACCGACTCGGTGAGAACGAGACTCGACGGATCGACACCGGACCGCCGCGCGCGGTGCACCAGCGGCCACGGAGCCACGTCGACAGGATCCTGATCGGCTTCGGTTCGGGCTGCGTCGGCGTGGGCGGAATCCGGTTCCGCCGCGTCGGTGTCGACGACGGCGTGCGCTGCGAGCGCACCGATCGTGCGGTGTTCGAAGACATCCCGGGCCGTGAAGGTGATTCCTCGCTTCGCCGCGCGGCGCACGAGGGTCATCGACACGATGCTGTCGCCGCCGAGCGCGAAGAAATCCGACTCCACCCCCAGAC
>NZ_JAASAE010000008.1 GCF_012726205.1 Rhodococcus sp. HNM0569
ATCTGGGTAGACATCTCGTGTCTCACATCAACCCAGACTCAACAGCGTGCCTGGACTCGCAAAGTGCTCACAGGGGGAAGAGGACGGGCAGGCCGTCGGAGAGCCGGTCCGGGAACTGCGCCGGGCGCTTCTCCAGGAACGATTCGACGCCCTCGCGCGCGTCGGCCGAGGCCCCGCGCACGTACACGCCGAGCGAGTCGGCCCGGTGCGCGTCCTCGGGCGACGGCGCACCGAGCATGCGCCACATCAACTGCCGCGTGAGCGCGACGGAGACGGGCGCGGTTTCGGCCACCATGTCGCGGGCGATCGCCACCGCCCGCGCAAGGATGTCGCCGGCGGGGACGATCTCGTCGACGAGCCCGTGCTCGAGCGCCTCGCCCGCGGAGACGGTGTGCCCGCCCATCGTCCAGCGCAGTGCGGTGGAGATGCCGACCAGGCGCGGCAGGAACCACGACGAGCATGCCTCGGGCACGATGCCCCGTTTGGTGAACACGAAACCGAATCGGGCGGTGTCGGCGGCGATACGGACGTCGGCGGGTAGCGTCATCGTGACACCGACGCCTGCCGCGGGCCCGTTGACCGCCACGATCAGCGGCTTGGTGGAGCGGTAGAAGCGCAGCGCGACGACGCCACCGCGGTCGGCAGGCGCACCGCCCGTGTCCGGGTCGTCCTCGAGCACGAATGTCGCACCGCCGCCGCCGAGATCGGCGCCTGCACAGAATGCGCGCCCGGAACCGGTGAGCACGATCGCGCGGATCGTGTCGTCGGCCTCGCACGTGTCCATGATCTCGACGAGCCGATCGCACATCTCGTAGGTGAACGCGTTCAACCGGTCGGGCCGGTGCAACCGCACTATCGCGATCTCACCGTCGCGCTCGAGCAGGACCTGATCCTCGCCGCCCGCGGTCACGACGCACGCCCTCCGGTGAAACCGAACAGGTGACCGGCGACCTTGCGGATCTGGATCTCCTCGGCGCCCTCCGTGATGCGGTACCGCCGGTGGTGCCGGTAGATGTGCTCGAACGGCAGGTGCCTGCTGTAGCCCATGCCGCCGTGCACCTGCATCGCGCGATCGGCCGCGTCGCACACCAGCCGGTTGGCACGGTAGTTGCACATGGACACGCGATCGGACACTTCCATGTGCGCCCGGGTGTCGAGATCGCGTGCGGTCTCGCGGGTGAGGGACCGGATCATCGCGGCGTCGGTGTGCAGCTCGACGAGCGGCCACTGCACGGCCTGCCGGTGTGCGAGCGGCTGGCCGAAGGTGACGCGCTCGCGCGCGAACTCGACGGACCGGTCGATGCAGTACTGCGCGGCACCGAGACTCGACGCCGCCTGCCGGATCCGGTTCTCGTGCACGAACGCCTGCGCGAGCACCAGGCCCTTGCCTTCCTCGCCGAGGATCGCCGTATCGGGGACACGGACGTCCCGCAGTGTCACGTCGGCGTGATCGGTGGGCATGTTGAGCGTCCACCGGAACTGGTCGATCGAGAACCCCGGCGCGTCGACGGGGACGGCGAACGCGGTGATGCCGAGCGCGTCGCCCGGCTTGCCGGACGTGCGTGCGAACACGAGATCGTGCGTCGCGACATGCATTCCGGTGTTCCACCGCTTCGCGCCGCGCAGCAGCCAGTCGCCACCCGAGCGGACCGCAGTGGTCTCCATCCATGTCGCGTCCGAGCCGTGGTCCGGTTCGGTGAGCCCGAAGCCCATGAGCTTGTCGCCCGCGACGAGGGCCTGTGCGAACTCGTCCTTCTGCGCGTCGGTGCCGAACTGCCACACCAGGTGCACTGCCGGGAAGTTGCCGACGACCGACGACTCGTCCTGCAGGTCGTTGTGCAGGCCGAGCCCGCGGTGCGCGAGGTGTTCACGCACGACGGCCATCTCGAGATTGCTCGCGTCGGCGCCGCCGAGCTCGCGCGGCAGGTCGCGGCGCAGGAACCCGGCCTTGTCGGCACGCCTGCGCATCTCGCCGAGCAACTCGTGCCACTCGGCGCGCGGCAGCCCGCCCGCCTCGAAGTCGGTGCGGGCCCACTCCCGCCGGTGATCGAAGAAACGCTCGTTGTCGTCCTGCGCCTGCAGTGGCACGATCTCGTCGTCGATGAACTCGTCGAGGTCGACGAGCAACTGCCGGATGTCCGGCGTGTCGAGGTCCATGGGCGTTCCCCTCCGTCGGGCCTGTGAACGATCGTTCAGAGCGAGACATTAAGGCCGCGACGCTGTGATTTCAACCACTTCGGGTGTTACCGTTCGCTTTGCCGACACGGAGACCCACCATCGGCCACCACCGCTGAACGCCTGTTCATCACCGGATGAGCGCTCCACGACCGGACGGGGGGAGTATGCCCGCAGCACCCACTACCCTCGCCCCGTCGGCGGTGGTCCGCGCCACGGACGACCCCACCGCCGCGGCCCTCATCGCGGCCGCGGTCGAGACCATGGCCGCGAAGGGCTACCACGGCACGTCCGTGCGCGACATCGCGTCGGCCGCGGGGGTCTCGGTCGGCTCGCTCTACAACTACTTCGGCTCGAAGCACGATCTGCTGGCGCTGATCCTCGATCGCGGACTCGACGACCTGGTGACCGCCACCGAGGACGCACTGCTGCGGGCCGGGACCGACCCGGCCGACCGACTGCGCGCGATCGTCGGCGTGCACGTCGGCAGGCATACCGCGGCACCACGCGAGAGCCTGCTCGGCAACTCGGAACTGCGGAGCCTCACGCCGCACGCGCGGGCCGTCGTGGTCACGAAACGTGATGTGCAGCAGCGCATGTTCGACCGAGTGGTCGCGGACGGGGCCCGACGGGGCGCCTTCACGACGCCCACGCCGGTCGACGCGGCGCGCTTCGTCGTGTCCGCGTGCACCGCCGTCGCCACGTGGTACCGCGCCGACGGCCCGCTCGGCGCCGACGAGGTGACGGCGCGCTACCAGGAGATCGCACTGGCGGCGGTCGGCTACCTGGGCGCACGGTGAGCGCGGCCCTGCAGGAGGCGCTCGAGCGTCGGCTCAGCGCGCTCAGTGGCGATGCGTGCACGGTGTCGGGGCTCGCGCGGCTCACCGGCGGGGCGAGCCGCGAGACGTGGTCGTTCACCGCCGACGACCGCGCGCTGGTGCTGCGCCGCGACCCGCCCGGCAGCGAAGATCCCGCCCGCATCGCCCTCGAGGGTGCAGCTTTCGGCGCGGCAGGCGCGGCGGGGGTGCCGGTACCGCAGGTCGTCGAGGTTGCCTCGCCGGGCACCGCTGACGACATCGGTTCGGCATACCTGTTGATGCACAAGGTGAACGGCGAGGCGCTGCCACAACGGCTGCTGCGCGACGACCACTACGCCCGCGTGCGCACGACGCTGCCGTACGAGCTGGGGCGGGTCGCGGCGCGCATCCACCGCATGGACCCGTCCGCGCTTCCCGGACTGGCGGGCGGCGACCAGGTGCAGGAGCTGTTCGACGAGTACACCCGGACGGGTCCGCCGCTTCCGGTCCTCGAGATCGCGTTCGCGTGGCTGCGCGCGCACCGGCCGTCGGAGTCGCGAGACACGGTGGTGCACGGTGACTTCCGGAACGGGAACGTCCTGGTGGACGAGGACGGCATCACCGCGGTGCTCGACTGGGAACTCGTCCACCGCGGCGACCCGATGGAAGACCTGGGCTGGCTGTGCGTCAAGACGTGGCGGTTCGGATCTCCTCATCCGGTCGGGGGTTTCGGCTCACGAGACGAGTTGTTCCGCGGCTACCACGACGAATCCGGGACCGCGCCCGACGCCGAGGCCGTGCACTGGTGGGAGGTCTACGGCACGCTGCGCTGGGCCGTGATGTGCCGGATGCAGACACAGCGCGGCCGCGCGCCCGATGCGACGAACCCGCTGGAACTGCTCGCGATCGGCAGGCGCATCGCCGAATGCGAACACGACCTGCTCGCACTGCTCGGCCACGATGCGGACGGCGAGGATCCACCGCTCGACCTGCCGGAAGAATCGTCCGGCGACCTGTTCGGGCAACCGGCGCTGAGCGAGCTCGTCGACGCGGTACGTGCGTTCCTCCGCGACCGCGACGAGCCCGATCCCCGGGGGCGCTATCTCGCGCGCGTCGCATCGGGCGTACTCGACGTCGTGCGCCGCGAGGCGACGGTCGGACCCGTTCTCCGCGGACAGCACGAAAATCTCGTCACGCAAGCAGGTTTCGACTCGGAGGCCGATCTCGCACTCGGGCTGCGCGCAGGTTCGTGCTCGGCCGACGATCCGCGCGTCGCGCGCGCGATCCGGCATGCGGTAGCGGCGCGGCTCGCCGTCGCGCATCCGGGCTACTGACCGCGCCGACCCTGTGCTCCGTCACGAAACCGCGGCCTCGGGAGCCGCCGCCACGCATGCTGCGCGAGCCGTCCCGACGACGCGAACTGTGACTGTTACCACACCGGGCCGGGCGGCCGGTATCTCGGTGCAATTCGTGCGCGCCTGCTCGCAGGAATTAGGGTTGCACGCATGCGTGTCCTATTCGTCTGTACCGGCAACATCTGCCGGTCCCCCATCGCCGAGCGGCTCGCGGTCGCATACGCGCAGGAGTCGGGGACCGAATCGTTCGAGGCACGCAGTGCCGGGGTCCAGGCCGTCGTCGGCCACGCGATGGACCCGACGGCCGCGCAGGTGCTCGAGAGCCTGGGCGGAGACCCCGAGGGCTTCACCGCGCGCATGGTGACCGCGGACATGGTCGGCGCCGCCGATCTCGTCCTCACGATGAGCGAACGTCAGCGCGAGAAGGTGCTGGAGACGGCCCCGTCGGCACTGCACCGCACGTTCACCCTGCGCGAAGCGCTGCGCCTCGTCGAAGCCTCCGATGCCACCGACCCCGACTCGCTCGCGTCGGCGCGCACCGCACACCGCAACACCGGCGATCCCGAAGACATCGTCGACCCGATCGGCCAGGAGGAAGAGGTGTTCGTGGGGGTCGGCGACGAGATCGCCGAGACCGTGGGCCGGTTGATGCCGCTGCTCACGGCGGACTCCCCCGTCACCAGCTAGAAGCCCGACACCCCCGGTCACACCTCGCCGGAGCGGTCACGATGTCGCACCGTGTGCATCGAGCGCACACACTGTGACATTGTGACCGGCAGCCCGGCGGGTGCCACCGGCCTCAGCGTTCGTAGCTGGACGGCTCGCTGCGGTGCCGCGGCACCGCCTCGCCGACCGGCCGGGCGGCAGGCACCGGGGCGGGCGCGGGGGGCGTCACGGCGTCCGACTCGTAGTAGTACTTGTACTCGTAGACGCCCTTGCGCCGGGCCGGGGTCATCGTGATGATCGTGCCGAGTACGCGTGCCCCGACAGCCGCGAGGTTACCGGTGGCCCGCGTGAGCTGGTCCTTCCTCGTGGTGCCGTGCCGCGCGATGAGCAGCGCCCCGTCTGCCATCGCAGACAGCACCGCGGCGTCGGTGACGGGCAGCAGCGGCGACGCGTCGACGATCACGTAGTCGAACCGCTCCCGCAGCGACGCGATGACGTGCCGCGCGGCGTCCGACCCGAGCAGCTCGCTCGGGTTCGGCGGGATCGGCCCGGACGCGAGGATCTGCATGGTGCCGGCGTCGGACTGCTGCATCACCTCGTCGAGGCGCGCGCGACCGGCGAGCACGCTCGACAGCCCGACCGATCCGACGACGCCGAGGTACTTGGACACGCGCGGCTTGCGCAGGTCGCCTTCGACGAGGCACACGCTCTTGCCGCTCTCGGCGAGGACGCGCGCGAGGTTGATCGCGGTGGTCGTCTTGCCTTCCTCGGGCAGCGAACTGGTGACGACGATGACGCGCGGCGGGTTGTCGACCTCGAGGAACTGCAGGTTGGTGCGCAGTTCGCGGAACGACTCGGCGCTCGCGGAGTTGCCGGACGCGAAGTCGATCGACTGGGTGACCTGGCGTTCCTTGTCGAACGGAATGGTGCCGATCATCGCGGCGCCGGTGACGTCCTCGGCGGTGCGCCGGTCCTTGACCGTGTTGTCGAGGCGGTCGCGCAGCACGGCGAGCGCGATGCCGAGCAGCAGGCCGACCGCGAAACCGAGCGCGAGATTGCGCTTGACCTTCGGCGACACGGGCGTCGACGGCGCGTCCGCGCGCTGTTCGACGACGACACGCGCGGCGGGCGCACCGCCGAACTCGGGAGTCTCGAGCTCACGCACCATGACGACGAACTCGTCGGACATCGCGTTCGCGATGTCGCGGGCCCGCTCGGGCGACGGGTCCTGCACCTTCAGGTTGACGAGCACCGTGTCCGGCGCCGAGTTGGCACTCACGTGCGACGCGAGGTCGGCGGCGCTCTCGTCGAGCTCGAGCTTGTCGATCGTGCGCTGCGCGAGGGTCTCGCCGGTGATGAGCTGCGTGTACGAGGTGACGCGCTGCTGCGAGAACAGGTTGCCCTGATAGATCTCGTTGGATCGTGTCGGCGTCGATCATGCCTGCGGGCAGCCGGACGAGGCGCGCGTTCCGGTGCAGCCGCTCGTCGACGACCCGTCCGTCACTGTCGACGTGCCGGTGTGCGGGTGAGATGCGGGTGAGGGCATGCCGAATCGCCCGCCCGGGGCGGGTGCACTCGGCTCCACACCTGTCGGCCAGGCCGTACAGCTAGGCCAGCAGCGGTATCGAATTACGGTGTGCCGGGAGTGGTTCGCCCGGCCCGAGTGGTGTGGGTGGTGGCGTGAACCACGGCATCTTGTCGTCTTCGTGGATCTCGACTCTCCATTTGCTGTGATGCAGGAATCGATGATGATGCCCGCACAGCAACACTAGGTTGTCGAGATCGGTGGGCCCACCGTCGATCCACGGCACGATGTGATGTGCTTCGGTCCATCCGGTCGGTGCCCCGCACCCCGGGAAGGCGCAGCCACGGTCCCGTACCCGCAGTGCACGACGCTGGGACTGGGTGACCAGGCGGGTGGTGCGGCCCATCGCGAGCGGCACCCCTGCCTCGTCGACCACCACCGGCGTCACGTCGGAATCACACGCGGTCTTCCGGGCAGCCGCGATCGACAAGGTTCCACCCCACGGTGTCCAGGGCACACGTACGCCATCACTGGCTCGTGACGTCTCACCGACTCCCAACCCCACGTCCACGCCCTGCTCACGCAGGTCGCGTTCCCGGATGACGACGGTCAGGTGTGGGCGTTCGCCGGCCTCGTCACCGGTGAGCCCGGCGCCGAGGAACCTGCGCCCCACCTCGACCAGGGCGTCGGCGCGGCGCTGCGACGGTGGTCGTGGATCCCGGGTCCCGTCGTCGGCGGGGCGCGGTGCCGACAGTTTCGACAACGCCGCCTGCAGCATCTCCCCCGATTCGGCGTCCAGGTCACCGCGCAGCGCGTATCGGCCGTTGAGGGTGCGCGAGAGGTCGAACCGGTTGAGGTCGGCACGTTCGCTGTGCGGTGCCTCGTCGGTCTCGAACGTCGCCTCGAGGGTCGCCTTCACCCGCTGCATCCCGCGGACCGTACCCCGAACTCCCGACGCCAGGAAGAACGCCTCGCGGCACTCCCGCTTCGCTTCGACAAAAGCCTCCGGCTCCTCGACAGCGTTCGGAAAACCACCGGGAAGGTGTTCGAAGAAGTCGCACATGATCTGCGCATGCTTCGCCGACACCTCCACCGAGGCAACCGTTTCTGCGATCTCCGGCTCCCGCAACAACGACCCCGCGAGACCCACGATTGCGCGTGCTTCCCCGATCTCCAACAGCGTGTGCGCTGCCAACCACGCGGCACTGTCGCGATACCCGGCGTCGACCGCCACGCGGCGGACCTCGACCTCCCCCATCATCGCGACACGCGTCGCCTGTAATTCGGCGATCGTGCGCGAAACATCGATGACCCCCGCGAGCAACTCGCCGTCGCTCAACTGCCACGGCTCACCGCGCGTCGTCTCTAATGAATCCCCCAGCCCCATGAACGAAGCCTAGTTCGAACACAGATTCGAATCAATAGCCACGACCGAGTAATTTCGCGCACCCACCCACCGCACAACCGCACAAGTCGCCACTCAGCCCATAGCGCCACATATACCCAGTTCCGGTGCAGTACACGATGTTCGAATGCCTGAACAGGAGGCCACAGGAAATTCGAACGACCGAGACGGTTTCGCTGGGGCATCCGCCCAGGCGCGGAGCAGCAGCGTCGAAGTCCGCCGGAACCGGCCTGTCGCATCAACCGAAAACCTCGGCCGTGGAGATGACCGGGTAGCACAGGCCCAGAAATGACTACTGACCGCAGCGAGTCGAGTCAGCTGCGGTCAGTGCTGTCGGCAACCCTAGCGTGACCGGACCGTGACCTCACTACTTTGTGGTCGAGGTCACGCCCCTCGAATTTCGCTACCCACAAACACACATACCGCGACACTTGCCCGGCGCCCACACGGTTCACCCAGGTCAAGGCAATCCAAGCGCGGTGCTGGAGCCGACTTTGCCTCGTGCATAATTGCGCAATGCCGTATCCGAATGGTCCGCGTGCGACCGAGCTGAAGCCGAAGAACGTTGCGTTCTGGGCCTTCGTGTTGGTGTCGATGGTCGCGATCGTGGTGGGGTACGTCTACGTCCAGAATCGTGCGGTACCCGACAGCGAATACGTGTCGTCGTACTCGGCGACGGCGGTGGCTCCGGCCGCCGACGAGGTTCGCGCTGTGGTGATCGGCGATGCGTATGCGGCAGGTGCAGGTGCCGACTCGCCGGAGCGCGGCTACGCGCATTTGCTCGGTCAGGCGCGCTGTTGGGCGACGACTGTACTCGGGCAAGCGGGCACGGGATACACGGTGCCAGCGACGGCCACCGATGCGACGACGCCGTTCGTGGACCGTGTCGAGGACGCGATCGCCGCGCAGCCGGACGTCGTCATCGTGCAGGGCAGCACGATCGATCCCGGCGGCATTACTCAAGAGCAGGCTGCGACAGAGCTTTTCACGCAGCTGACGAGTGCGCTGCCGGATACGAAGATCGTCGCAGTCGGTCCCGCTGCGGCACCCGGTGTGAACGCCGCGACCGTGCGGGCATCGCGTGACGCCGTGGCGGCCGGGACCGAGGCCGCGGGTGTCACGTTCGTCGATCCCGCAACTGCCGAATGGCTCGCGCCCACCGAGTACGACGACAACGGCGTGCTCCCGAACCAGCAGGGCCACAGCACGTTCGCGGCGAAGCTCGGAGCGGAACTCGATTCGCTCGGCGTACTCGGCGGCTGCTGACCGCGCTCACGCGCGCAGCGGGTCGGCAGTTTCCTTCAGATCGATCGTGCGCACCGAGCATGGGAACACCGGGTGCTTGGCGAAGACCTCGTCGTAGAAGTCGAAGCCGCGGGCTCCGACGCGAAATGCCACCAGCGACGCCGGAACACCCCGCAGCCACCACTTCAGGAGGTAGCCGAAGTCCGGCGCTCCCCCGTCCTCGCGACGGACGATGCGAAGGCCGAAGATCGCCTTCCCGAGCGTCGCGCGCGTCACCGACTGTACGACGACACGGTGCACGAAGGACACCGCGATCCACCCGACAACCGGCAGAACGATGCCCTCCGGGCCCATTCGGAACATGAGCGTCGCCATCACACACAACACCGCGAGGTGCAGAGCCCAGTCGACGAAGAAGGCACCGATCCGACGAGCGGTGCGCGGCGACGGATAACGCTCGTCGGGCCGCGCACCATGCGGAATCGGCCGCGCGTCGAGTTCACGTTGCCGACGCTCGGCCTCCTCGAGCATTTTGTCGACGCCGTACCTGATGTCCATGAACGAGCGGTACTCGCGTTCGCCGTCGGCGCTCAACGCGCGACCCCCCGCTCCTCTGCATGGTCTGTCGCCCGTCCGAGCCTCGGCCCCAACTCCATGGCTTTGTCGAGTACTTCACCAGCGCCATCTACACCGGTCAGTCGATCCAACTCTTCCTTCAACTCATCCGCAGCACGCGGTTTGCCGACCAAATGCTCCTGAGCTGCGTCTGCTGCCTTGCCCACCGTTTCGTCTTTGACGGTCTGAACCAACCTGTTGTCCGCAGCAGGCCCGAGCCCTTCGATTGCACCGTCCACAGCGCCCTCCAAACCGCCCTTGAAGCCGCCTTGAAGACCTGCTTCGGCGATGTCGCCGAAATCGAAAGACGCGCGGCGCCCGTCCCGCTCCTCCAGCCACTGCAGCGCACCCTCCTGCAGAGCCGCTTCGAGCGCGCCCTTGCCCGCTCCCTTCGCAGCACCAACCGCAATCCTCTTCACCAACTCGGTTTGTAGCCACCGCATGATCATCTGGACCACGAACCTCGTGGCGGCTTGTGCGCCGAGGGCGGCGGGGCTGGCGAGGCCTGCGGTGACGACGGCCCATGCCGCGATCGCGGCGAGCTGCGCGGCGAGGGCGACGAGGGCCTGGATGATCTTCAGTTTGGCGTTGCGGACTTCTTCGGCCGCACCGTCCATGTCCTGGGAGAGTTGGAAACTCAGCTCGGTGGCGGCGGCGAGGGCGGCGTCTATTCGGTCCCAGTACTGCTGGATCGCGGGGTCGAGGCTGCCGTCGATGCCGTTGCGTGCCGAGTTGATCTGGGTCTTGGCGTCTTCGAGGATGTCGCTGAACTCGTTGCCGTTCTCGCGCCAGCCGGAGGCGACGCGTTCCATGGCCGTCTCGTCGGCGTCGGGCCAGTCCTGGCCGACGACGTGCTCGGACACCCAGCGGAGGGCGCCGGGGATTTCGATGCCCATTTACGACCCCCAGCGCAGTGCGTCGGCGTTGCCCTGGTCCTGCGCTTCGAGCGAGTCGGCGGTCTGCCGCAGCGCGGCGCCGGTCCGTTCGAAGATCTGCGGTGTCGCGGCGAGCTCACGCAGGTTGGCCTCGGCGCGCGGCACGTACATCTGGGCGATGTTGGCGCCGGTCTCGTCGGCTCCCCAGCATTCGCCTTCGCCGGCGAGCACGCCGTCGAGTTGCTGCAGGGCCGCGGCCGCGCGGTCGGCGATCCGGTCGAGGTGCGGCGCGACGCTGCGCACGTGCGCGGGGTCGATCCACAGCGGCTGGCTCATCGGAGCGGGTCCTTCAGGAAGGACGACTGGCCCCAGTCGTCGTCCGCCTCGGGCTCCGGCGACGGCGAAGGCGACGGCGACTGCGCGGGTCCGTCGGGCTGCGCGAACTGGAAGTCGTCGAACATGCTGCGCAGGCTCGGTGCGCCGGGGACGAGGTCGGGCAGATCGGGCATCCGGTCGCCGATCGCCAGCACCGACGCCATCGCGTCGTTCGCCTGGGTGCGCGCGCTGTCGGCGGCGCGGCGCGCGGCCTGCGTCATGGCGGACCCGAGCAGTTCGGGCGTGGACCGACGCGTCGCCTCGGGCGCGACGACGACGTCGAGCACGGTGCCCGTCGCGTCCACCTGGACCCGCACCATGCGGTCGTCGGATTCGCCCCATACGCGCAGTTCGGCGACGCGGCGCTGCGCGTCGGCGAACTCGCGCTGCTGGTCCTCGAGCTGGGCAAGCATCTCCCCCACCTGTCGCTCGAGTGCGTCGTTCTGGGCGCGGAGCTGTTCGGTGTGCTGATCGGCCATACGGACCCCCCCTTTTCAAAGCAGCGTGCACGTTACCAATCAGGTTTGACGCGCTGCATGTCGAAACGGTTCCCTCCCGGCCGCTGAAGCTGACCGCCCGCACCGCGGCGGCTCGAGCTACCGTCCTTTCCGCCCGGTGTGTTCGGAGAAGGAGTCGGTGGCCATGCGTGTGCGTGCGGCGAGTGTGTCGGTGTTGTCTCTCGCGGTGGTGGCCGCGCTGGCGGGGTGCGGGTCGGATTCCGACGCGGCGGCACCGGCCACGACGAGCGATCCCTGCGCGCTGCTCGGTCCCGCCGAGGTGGGTGTCTTCTCGTCGAACCCGGATGCCGAGCCGCAGGCCGGCAACGACAAGATCTCGTCGAGCTGCGCGTGGGAGGGCGCCGACAAGACGGTCCTCACCGTCACGCTGCAGAACACGAAGACCGACCCGAGCCGGTTCCGTCCGGAGAGCAAGCTCACCCTCGCCGGTATCGACGCGTTCGCCGACGGCAGTGTCGGCGACTTCTGCACCGCCTACGTGCCGGCGCCGAACGAGGACAAGACGCTCATGCTCCTCGCCACCCCGGACACGCCGACGGCACAGGCGAACCCGCTGAGCGACGGCGAAACCTGGTGCCAGCGTGCGGAACCCGCACTGATGGGTGCCGTGCAGAAGCTCGGCTGGGCGTAGCCGCCGCGCACGGGGCCGTCAGCTGCCGCTGGTCATTCCCCGCCACACGATCTCGAACGCGGTGCGGCACCGTCGCACGGTATCGGGGTCGTCGAGGCTCGTGCCGCGCGCCACGAGTTGGTAGTAGAAGATCCCGTTGATCGCGTCGATGCTCGCGTCGACGTCGAGGTCGGCGCGCAATTCGCCGCGCTCCATCCCCACGTGCAGCGCGTGGACCATCGCTCGCCGTCGCCGCCGGACGTGCGACGACCAGTACGCACGTTGCAGTTCGGCGTTCTCCATCACGAGCGCGATCCGCTTACGGAAGCGCCGTTCGCTGTAGTCGCGCCCGCGTGTGGCGTCCGGGTCGGCGAACAGCAGTCCGACGATCGTCTCTTCGAGATCTCCGGACGCATCGATCTCGACGGGGACGCGCCCGCGGTCGAGGGCCGCGGCCACGAGGTCGGTCACGCTGGGCCAGCGGCGGTAGAGCGCCGCGCGCGAGAGGCCGCTGAGTTCCACCACCGCCTTCACCGTCACCGGCTCGTCCTTGTCGATCAGGGTGAGCACGGCGTCGAGGATCTTCTCGTCGTGCCCTTCGGCACGTGGCCGTCCGGGGCCGCGCCGGTCGACGGTGACCGTCACGAGGCGATCGCCCGCTCGCGCAGGCTCGCGAGCAGGCCGTCGGTGAGCCCGGCGCGGCGCAGCGGCTCGAGCGGATCGGTGTAGGTCTCGTCGAGATACGTGAGCAGTCCGTGCATGGGCGCGGGTGAGAACTCGGCATTCCCGGCGCGCTGCCCCAGTTCGTCGAGGTCGACGCCAGTTTGCGCGAGCAGCGGCGCGATCACCTGACGCGTCCGCGCCATGACGGCGTCGGAATTGGGCCCGGTGGCAAGGTAATCCGCGACGATGGTGTCGCTCTCGGCGTCGAGCGCGAGGAGCAGCGACGCCGCGAGCACCCCGGTGCGGTCCTGCCCGGCGGCGCAGTGGAAGGCGACGGTACCGCGGCTGTGCGCGATGATCGACAGTGCCGTCACGATCCTCGGCGCGGCGCTTTCGAACATGTCGATGTACATTGCCGCGAACCGCGACTGGTCGAACGCGGCCCCGCCGACGACGTCGCGCGTGGTGGCCGCGACCGACGCGATGAACGGCACGTGATGGTAGGTGACGGGCAGCGCACCGAGCGGCCCGCGACCGGTGAGCCGCACCTCGTCGGCGGTGCGAAGGTCCACGACGGCGGTGAGTCCGTCGTCGGCGAGCCGGGCGGCGGACTCGGAGTCGGCGAGCGACAGGTCGTCGGCACGGATCACGACGCCGGGCCGCACGGTGCCGGTACGGGTCGCGATTCCGCCGAGGTCACGCAGGTTGACCGGCGGCGAGAGGGTGAGTTCGGTGAGGACGTCGAGGGTCACGTGATCTTCTTTCGGATGACGGCGCTGGTTTGGTCGATGACGGTGACGAGCAGGATGATGCACAGGACCATCGCGCTGAGATGGCCGTAGTCGTATCGGTTCATGGCTGTGGTGAGTTCGAGGCCGATGCCTCCGGCACCGACGAGTCCGAGGATGGTGGCGCCGCGGACGTTGCCTTCGAAGAGCAGCAAGGTGTAGCTAGTGAGCATCGGCATCGCTTGCGGCAGAATGCCGTAGCGGATCACCTGGCGTTGGGAGGCGCCGACGGCGTTCATCGCGACGATCGGGCCTCGGTCGACGGATTCCATCGCCTCGGCGAAGATCTTGCCGATCGATCCGATGGAGCCGATCGTCATCGCGAGGATGCCTGCGAACGGTCCGAGACCGACCGCGGAGACGAACATCAGCGCGATCACGAGGTCGGGCACCGAGCGGATGACGTTCATCGCCCATCGGGACGGGTAGTAGAGCCACCGAGGCGCGATGGTGCTCGCGGCGCCGAAGGCGACGACGAGCGACAGTGCTGCACCGAGGACGGTGCCGACGATCGCCATCTGCAGGGTTTCGACGAGAAGTTCGACGATCAGCGGGAGTTTCCCGAAGTCCGGCGGAAAAAGGCGGCTGACGAATTCGCCCATGTTGGAGGCACCTTCGCCGAGTCGCAGGAAGTCGAACTGGGCGCCGTTCGCCGACCACAGGAACAGTGCGACGGCCACCACGGCGCCGAGGCCGACGCGGGCGCGCGGGACGGAGAAGGCACGCCCGAGGCGGTCGCGCTCGGCAGGATCCAGACCGTCGACGCTGTCCGTGCGCCCGCTGCGCCCCACGCTGTCCCGGGGCTGGTACCGGACGGCCATCACGACCTCCGAGCGGGATCGGTGTAGACGGACGCGAGCTCGCTCTCGTCGAGATCGGCTGTGCATCCTTCGATCTCGACTCGACCCGCGCGCAATCCGACGATCCGGTCGGAGTGCGCGAGGGCGAGAGGTACGACGTGCAGGCTGACGAGCACGGGTATCCCTTCGTCGCGCGCGATGGACTGCAGCAGTTCGAGAACGGTGCGGCTCATCGCGGGGTCGAGCGATGCGACAGGCTCGTCGGCGAGGATGACGCGAGGGTTCTGCATCAGTGCGCGCGCGATGGCGACGCGCTGCTGCTGGCCGCCGGACAGCGACCGGGCTTCGTCGTTCGCCTTGTGTGCGATGCCGACTCGGTCGAGCAGCTCCAGTGCACGCGCGCGGTCCGCGCTGCGGAAAGTGCCGAGCAGGTTCAGCGGCCCCGCGTCGTGCAGTGATCCGGTGAGCACGTTGGTGAGCACCGGAAGTCGGCCGATGAGGTTGAACTGCTGGAACACTTGGCCGACCTGGGCGCGCAATGCCCGCAGCCGGCGGCCGCGCACGTGGGCGACGTCGACGTCGCCCACCGTGGCGGTGCCGGACACGATCGGCGCGAAACCTGTCATGGCTTTCATCAGTGTCGACTTGCCGGAGCCCGACGAGCCGAGCAGTGCCACCACCTCGCCCGCGTGTACGTCGAGGTCGACGCCGTCGAGGACGAACGGCGCATCGGGCGCATACCGGACGCGCAGCCCACGTACGCTCACGCGCGCATCGGCGGGTGCCGGTGCGCCGATGCGCTGCGACAGTTCCGTGGAGCGGATATCGAGCGGTGTGCTCATCATCTTGTCCTTTCCGACTGCATCATTCGAGGTCGGAGATGTCGACGTCCGCGACGGCGGCGACGTCGACGAACGGCTGGAACAGACTCGGGTCGGGTTCGACGACGGGCTCGATGCCGTCGCCGATCGCCTCGCCGTAGAGGCCGAGCTCGTCCTTGTTCTCGGCGGAGAACACCTTGGGGAGCGCATCGATCAGGGCGCGGCGCTTGTCGTCGCTCATCCGGGGGTTGCCGAGGATCGACGACGACACCGGCATCGAGATGCTGTCGCCGAGCGAGCGCGTCTCGCCTTCCTCGAACGGGAACATCGGGTTGCCTTGCCCCGCCATCGCCGGGAATATCGTCGAGGTGCACGCGACGTCGGCCTGACCGTTCTTCAGTGCGAGGAGGCTCCGATCGTGCCCGCCGGACACGAGCACCGTGTAGTCGGTGTCCTTCTCGAGACCCGCTTCGTGCAGCATGTGGACCGGCATGAAATAGCCGGAGCTCGATGCGGGGTCGGCGAAGGCGACGGTGGTGTCGGCGGTGATGTCGGCGAGCGAGTGCAGTGGCGACGAATTCAGCACGAGGCAGGTGGACACCGGATCGTCGTTGCCGGGCCAGGCGACGAGCGAGTCGACTTCGCCGGTGTTCACGGCGAGCGCCGACGGGAAGCCGCTCATGATGCCGATGTCTTCGTGACCGGCGCGGATCGCTTCGATGACGGCCGAGTAGTTGGGGACGTCGGTGACCTCGACGCGGTAGCCGGTCTCGGCTTCGAGTAGGTCGGCGATGGTGTCGACGGGCGTGGCGGCGTTGGGATCGTCGGTGAGCGGCAGCGTCGCGAAGCGGATGACGTCGTCGCTGGACGCGGATCCGCTGCCGGCACATCCGCTCAGGAGCACAGCGGAGGCAGCAGCGAGCGCGCCTGCAACGGCGGGGACGCGAGTACGCATGGGCGAGGGACCTTTCGGTGCGGTCGTGGCCTGCCCGAGGGCGATCCTGGGCGGGCACGAACCATCAGACCGAAGCGAGGTGACGCGCAATTACGAGAACGGTGATACGAGAACGAAAGTCTTGGTGAACGAGCGGTGACGAGGCGCGATGCCCGCCGAAACCGAGGGCAGCGCCACGGCGTATCGGGCTCCCGTCGAGTTCACACGTTTCAGCGCCACCACACCGGCATTGGCGCGCCGTTTCATTCGATGTGATGCCGAAACCAGTGCGGATTCACGACGCGGCCGCTGCGGTCGCCAGCTCTGACACCGTCCCGACGGTGCGGCTCGACACAGTTGCCCTCCGAATCCGGAAGGCAGCCGATATCGACGGCGCGGGAGCAGGATCACCAGGATCACCCAGGCCGTCGAGTTCAATCATCGGCAGCAACAGCGAGAACCACTTGGCCGAGTTTCCTGCCGATGACGACGATTTCATGAAACTCGGTGTGAATGTCTCCGTAGTCGTGCACCCATGGTCCATGGAGTTGCGCGAGCGTGTACACGCGGGCCGCGCCTCGCACAAGTACACGAAACGCACGTTCTATCGCATCCTCGAACGCATCGGGCAGGACCCCGCACGGCGCAGTCCACCGGCGGAGGAGTTGGATCGTGTCTGCACCGTCAGTCGGTCGATACTGGTCAGGGGTGATCGAGTGCAGCCAGTAGGGTCCGTGCCGGGTTCCTGCGGGATCAGCACCACCGCCGACGTAATCGTCGCGGAACTCGACCTGACCGATCATCGCGGCCAAAATTGACCGATCATCAAGCTCGCGATCGAGCATCCGAAAGCACTTCACGTCGATCCATTGATTACGATGATGGCTTCCCTCTCCGAAGCTGAAGGCTCGGAAGTTGATGAAGGAACGCCTCTCGTACTCGAGGGAGTTTTCCCGAACCACCATCTACCTCCGCAGCGATCAGGTCGGTACGTTCTTGCGGCTGGTCTCCCGCCGCCGCTGCCGCTCGTCTGCAGCATCGGATTCCATGTCACCACAGCAGTGAGACCCCCGACCAACGACATGCGCCTGCTACCAATGCGGCCCTGCGAGTACGGCTCACAGCCGGTCAGGCAAATACGGACCGACGGCGTTCACAATCTTCTTCGCCTCGGCGCACGCCTCGTCGACGTTGTTCAGTTCATCTTGAGGACGGCTCGATCCCTCGTTGTAGTCCACACCGATCTGCAGCACCCCGGGCTCGATATCGATGCTGGCCATGCAAGAGACACCGGCCGTGAAATCCGAGACGGACACGGTGCGCCCGGATACCGTCATTCGTTCCTTCTCGACGAGCCTCGGGTCGCCGACGACATCCTCAAACGATTGCCCCATAGCATGAACGCCGGCACCGAATCGAGGATTGCGATGCACGAATACGCAGTCCAGCGATACCGGATTGGTTCTTTCGTCGCGACTCATATTCCGCAAGCCGAGGTCTTCCATCACCGACATCGGCAACTGATCGCACGGATGATACGAGATCTGAATCGGCTCGGCGGTCGTCGTCGACTCCGAGGCGTCGGACTCTGAGTCGCCGCACCCCGTGAGACCGGCCACCAGCAACGCCGCCGCTGCAGTCACGGCCAGATACCGAACTCCGCTCACAACCGTTGCGGCAGGTGCGGGCCGAGTGCGTTCACGATGTTCTTCGCCTCGGCACAGGCTTGATCGACTGTGGTGAGGTCCTCGTTGGGGCGCGTGGATTGTGCTTTGTAGTCCACCGAGACCTGGAGCACTCCGGGCGGAATGTCGATGTTGGCCATGCACAGCTCTCCGTCCGTGAACTCCGCGATCGAGACATCGCGGCCAGCGACGGTAAAGCTCTCCTTTTCGCGAAGCCGACTGTCAGCGATCGCAGCATCGTAGCTCTGAGCGAGGGCATAGATCCCGACGCCGTAAGACGGATCCCGATGCGCAAGAGTGCATTCCAACGATACCGGGTTAGTCCGCTCGTACCTGTCTGCCGTGGACAGGTCCAATCCAAGGGCGCCCATCGCTTCTGCTGGCAACTGGTCGCACGGATGGTAGGAAATCTGCACCTCTTGAGCACTCGTGGTCGGTTCCGATGTATCAGACGCCGAGTCACCACAGGCGGTGAGGCCCGCAGCCAGCGACGACGCTGCCGCCACGATCACTATTCCCCGCAGCCGCGTATTCACTGTTGGACCTCCACTGCGCCGAGGTTAGTTGCCGACTCATCGTCGGTCGCTTGGTAGTTGTCACGCACCTTCTGCAGGGCATCGCGGATCTGTCTCACATACTCGATATGCGAATCGATGTACCCGACCGCCGAGCTCTCCTGCGCGATCGACCCTCCACCGCGGGCCTTTTCCTGGAACTTCTTCACGATCGCCTGTGCGGTCTCGATATCAGGCTCTCCGATTGCC
Organism: Rhodococcus sp. HNM0569; assembly: GCF_012726205.1. Classification (GTDB taxonomy): domain Bacteria; phylum Actinomycetota; class Actinomycetes; order Mycobacteriales; family Mycobacteriaceae; genus Rhodococcus_F. The sequence goes on from NZ_JAASAE010000008.1 coordinate 18,617, forward strand.
AGCTTTTCCATGTAGAGCTCCCGATAGGCCCGATTTCGGAGTTGCTGGAGCTTGTCGACAAAGTCATCGCAGTACCTGATGCAGCCGTCCATCTTTTCGGGATCAAAGTCGAGTTGTCCGCTTGCGATCGCTGCGTCGGCTAGCGCTGCCCACGAATCCGCCATCTGTCCCCCCGTGCGTGCGTGGCCACCGCTGCCATCACCACGACTCGTCCGTACCGTATCGCGCCCCAAGATATCAACCCGGGCGCCACCGGCCGCAAGATGGCCGCGCACCTCCCGCTCATGGGGCACGCTGCGCGGGCGTCGCAGCGATTTGCCCAGCACCCGCCGCGGGCGCTATGCATACCTCTCGTGCCAGAACCCGGAACCGTCGACGTGCTGTTTCCGCTGCGTGCGGGAACGGAGAGTGAGCCCGGCCGATGGGCAGGCAAGGAACCGGCTGCGACGCTGATGCGGCTTCCGGCCGCGCACGGACCCGAGCTGTGCGCCGCGCACGGCAGGGCCGGCACGTGGTCACGGCGATTCCGCATCTATGCCAGGCCGGAAACCGAACACGATCGCAAGTCGCCGCGCCGCCAGATACTCCATGACCTGGTGTTTTCCTGGACCGAACTCGGGCGTGTCATCAAGAGAATCGGAACCGCCCCCTCGACGCAATGGACGTTCTACGGTTGCAGCGATTGCCGCGCGTGGCTGCGTGGCCACCGCATACGCGCGCTGCTCCGGTTCGCGGTGAGCATCTTCTTGATGATCGGCCTTCCGCTGATTCTCGGCGGCACCTCGCTACAGGTCCTTGGGTCGATCTTGATGTTCGTCGGATTGTTTTTCTTCACCTACAGCGCAGCGAAGGCACGCTGGGCCGATCAGTTCACTCGAGCAACCGTCAGCGACGACGGCGACTGGCTCGTACTTCGCGCACCACACCCGGACTATGTCGTGGGTGCACGCACAACTGGTGCCGATACCCGGGCCGAACAAGGCTCTGAACGACCGCCATGGTGGAAAGTCGGTTGAGATATCGGCACAGTTGCAGGGCAATGCATTTCGAGGGTTGATACGACGGGCTTACAACCGTTCAGGCAGGTATGGCCCAAGTGCGTTCACAATCTTCTTCGCCTCGGCACAGGCCTGATCGACGGTGCTGAGCCATTCTCCGCTGAGAGATTCTCTCTCCGTATAGTCGACAGACACCTGTAGCACTTCCGGCGCGATATCGATGGTGGCCATACACGAGAATCCGGAGGTGAAGTCGGCGAGCGAGGTGGTGTGCCCCGCGACTGTCAATCGCTCCTTCTCGACAAGCCTTTCGTCGGCTACTACGTCGTCGAAGGTTTGCCCCATGGCATAGAAGCCAGCCCCGTACCGCGGAGCCCTGTGGGCGATTATGCAATTGAAAGAGACTGGTCCCATCCGTTCTTCGCGGTACGCCTTCGACAAGTCCAAGCCGAAACCTGCCATCACGTCCGGCGGCAATTCATCACACGGGTGATACGAAATCTCGATCGGCTGTGTACTCGTAGTCTCGTTCGCAACATCGGATTCCGTGTCACCACACGCGGCGAGGCCCGCGACCAGCGACAGTGTGCCTACTACCAACGCGAGCGTGCGGGTCAGACTCACAGCCGTTCAGGCAGGTACGGGCCCAGCGCATTAACAATATTCATCGCCTCGGCGCATGCCTCGTCGACATTGTTCAGTTCATCTTCGGGACGAGGAGAGTTCTCTCGATAGTCAACCGACACCTGCAGCGTGCCTGGTGGAATGTCGATGCTCGCGCGACAAGAAACGCCGCCGGTGAAGTCGGCAACGGATACATCGCGCCCCGCAATGGATGTCCGTTCCTTCTCGACGAGTCGCTGATCCCCAACAACCTCGTCGAACTCCTGACCCATTGCAACCACGCTGGCCCCATAGCGGGGGTTGCTATGCGCGAACGTACATTCGAGCGAGACCGGGTCCGTACGCTCCTGCCGATAAGCAGCGGCCATGTCAAAGCCCAACCTGGACATGACGTCGGGAGGTAGCTGATCGCATGGATGATACGAAACCTGGATCGGCGCCACTGTCGTCGTGGATTCAGATGCGCCTGATTCTGAGCCTCCGCACGCCGCCACGCCGGAAACCAACGCCACGGCCGATGCCACAACTGCCACGCCTCGCGCATATGTTCTCACTGCTGTACCTCCACTGCGCCAAGATTGGCTGCTGAATCCGCATCGGTCGTCTGGTAGTTGTCGCGCACCTTCTGCAGAGCATCGCGAATCTGGGTTACATAGTCGATGTGTGAGTCGATGTAGCCCACCGCAGAGCTTTCCTGCGGGATACCGTCACCACCGCGGGCCTTCTCCTGGAACTTCTTCACGATTGCTTGCGCGGTCTGAATGTCCGGCTCGCCGATCCCGAGCGTCTCCCGATACAGTTCCAGGTCAGCTCGTTTACGCAGGAGCGTCAGCTCCTGGATGAAGTCATCGCAATACCTGATGCACCCATCCATCTTGTCGGGATCGAAATCGAGCTGCCCGCTCGCGATCGCTGCTTCGGCGAGTGCCGCCCACGAATCCGCCATCAGTCCCCCCGTGCGTACGTACGCGGCCACCCTTACCGTCGCCACGACTCGTCTGGTACCGGTCCAAAGGTATCAAGCCGGGCAGGAGCCGCCCCCAGACGCACGGTGCGACTACCTCCCCGAGACTCGAGAAACCTCGTGACCTGCACATTCGACGCGGCAGGACGGCTCCCGACTGGATCAATTTGCCAAGCCCACGGCCAGGCCGCTATCCATACCTCTCATGTCCGAGACCGCAACCGTCGACGTGTTGTTTCCGCTGCGCGCCGGGACGGTGAGCGAACTCGGCCGGTTCGCGGGCAAGGAGCCGATCTCGACGCTGCGGCGGTTCCCGGCCGTCGACCCGCCGGCGGTGTGTGTCGCGCACGGCAGGCCCGGAACGTGGTCGCGTCGCTTCTACGTCTATGCCAAGCCGGAGACCGAATTCGATCGTTGGTCGTCACGCCGGCAGATCTGGCACGACCTGACGAACAAGTGGGCGGGGCTCGGCCGACTCCTCGAGCGGGTGGCGACGGCACACCAGACGAGACGGACCATCCACGGCTGCGACGACTGCCACCGATGGCTGCGCGCACATCGTGGACGTGGGTTTCTCCGGTTGGCGGTGAGCCTCTTCGTGATGATCGGCCTGCCGGTACTGCTGGCCGACACCGAGTACGGCGAAGCCGCGGTGACGCTGTTGGTGCCCGGCGCAGCTGCCGTCGTCTACAGCCTCGCGAGACTGCGTTGGGCCGAACGGTTCAGCCGCGTGTCCGTCACCGACCACGGCGAGTACCTCGTCGTCCACGCCCCACACCCGGATTACGTCGCGGCGGCGACCGCAACGGGTGCCGAGACACGGGCGACGCGTGGTTTCGAACGGGCCCCGTGGTGGCGAGTCAGTTAGAGGTGGTCTAGTCGACGTATAGCTCATGAAACCTGGCCGCAACCGGGCGCAAATGATCGGGACAGCCCTTGCCGATTCGGCTCGAGACGCTGGCTTGGGCTTCATAGAGGACGACGGCAGCACCAAGCATCGAAGTCGACGCGTAGAGAAGGTCAGCCAAGATTGCGAAGAGGTCGTTTGGCTCACGCACATAATGAGTAGTCCACGTGTATCCGTGCGCAAAACCCGACGAGATCGAGTACATTGGCTTGGCGAATTCCGCCATCGGCGTGTGCTGCGGATTCACAGCCGATCTGTCTACCCATGCCGACGCCTGTTCGATGAGTTGCTCGATTGTCGGAACACCAGTCACCCCGGCCAGACTGCTCAGGATCGTTGTTGCCTGCTCAAGGTCAGCTGTTAGATGCACTAGACGTTCACTGAAACCCGGAGCACTCTGCGATTCGAGAGCTGCCTTCCCCTTTGCGACGTACCTCTTCTTAGCTTGCACCTCCGACTTCGTCATACGAAGCGCACGATTACGCCGCTCATCGCGGTCTGTCGGCGACAGTACCCATACGGCTCGGCTCGAAGCTTCAAGGGCCGCTCGACACAGCGTCGCCAGTGATAACAAGCGAGTCCGACCGTTCCTGTCGATGTCTTCGGCCAGACGGACAACCGTGGTTAGGTTTTCGGCCGCAGCCATCGCTGGGAATAGCGAATGGTCTAGCACTGGAGCCGAAGATGCGTGCTGGGAGACTGTCGCCGAGAAAAGCCAGTGTCGTCTCGGACGATCGAACTCCCTGGTTCGGGTTGGCTCGGACTCGTACGCCGTTGCGCGAATGTGCGGGCGGTCTCGATCCCGCTGTCGACACGTCCGCGCGACGGAATCAGCGCGCGCGTGAAGATTGCCCGCACTGCCACAACCTCTGGTGCTGCAAGATCAAGTCGCTGAGCGCGAGTCCGACGGTTTCCAGACTGGTGCCGCGAATCTTTGGTACGCCGCTTCGCACTCTTGGGCATCCGTACCGGGCCTTCCTATCTAGTGGGTTGTAGCGAATCGAGCTACTGAGTAGGCACGACCACAGTCTCAGCGACGCGCTTGGAACAAAGTCGAGACATCGTCGCCAACTGCCACGTAGTGCAACCGCGCACGCTTATCCGACACCGCCGACCAGATCGATTCGCCGACTCGGTCGGCGAGTCGGAACAGGACTCATCCCCACATGTCGGCGTCTCCACTGGCGAAAGCGCGCCTGACGCGCGCGGTCTCGGCGGCGATCAGTTCGTCGTCCACGGTCGCGCCGACGGCTGCGAAGCCGGCGGCGACCGCCGACTCGATCGACGGGAAGGAACCCACCGGCTCGTGCGTAACGGCCCACATGACCCGCACATAGCATCCATTCGGCGAAGGCATGAAAACAACTGTGCGGTCGCCGTTCTCGACCATCGGGAAGATCGCTTCGAGACTACGTTCGCTCATCATGCTTGTTTCTCATACACATACAGCGGTGGCGTGCCGATGCATCCAGCGCAACGCCTGTCGCGTACCACCGAGTAGATGGTGCCCCGCAGGTCCGACAGCTGCACCACGTCTCGCCCCGTTCCCGCGGGGAGCACTCGCCGCGACGCAACGATTCAGATCCGTCGAGGCGTCACGGCGGGCATCCCAACCTGGCCGTCACCTGTCCAGCCGTCGATCGGCAGCACGACCACCCCGACGACCCAACTCCTTACGAGGTACCAGAACCCGACTCGACTGCCGGTGCGGGGATGAACCACTCTCAGACTGGTGATCCGCTTCCCCACTGTCTGTTGGTAGACGGCTTGATAGATGCAGCGATGAACGAAGGACGCGACGATCCATCCGCCGAGCGCGCCCCAGAGTGTGTTAATCGGTACGGAGGAGGCGGACTCGGCGTCTGCCATCGCCAGATACACGGCGCCGAAGCCGATCGCCGCCCCCGCCGCATGGATCACGAGGTCGACGAGGAACGCGATCATTCGACGGTCCGGGTCGGGCGGAAGAATCTGCGGTTCGTGTCGCGACCGCCTCGTCGTCTTCAGCTTCATCGGCTCATCTCCCCCTGCATACGATCCCGACTTCGGTCGCCGTTCGGTGTCGACCGGCGCAACCGGCGAAACCTACGAGCCGTGCGCCCCCCACTCGCGCCCGCCAATGCAACAAACCTTCGGAGGCACGGCGACCCGACCCTCGGGACAAGCCTGACGATGACGACGGCCTCGACCGCGCGTCATCGTAGCGGCCCCAACACGCGACGGTCGGACAATTCTGACCGCTGATCTACCGAAAACGGGTCTGCGCCAACCGTTAAGATCCTCGCAACTACGGCTCCCCGGAGGATGAGATGAGCGCACCCACAGCGGTTCCCAGATCGCCGATGTCCACCCTGAACATCGCGGGGTTCAGCGTCGCCTGCTTGGCGAGCCTCGCGATCATCGTGGGCAGCCTCGGCCCGTGGGGAGTGGTCCAGGCCCCCTCGTCTGCTGCCGTCAGCGGAACCGATACTCCCGACGGCAAGATCATTCTGATCGCCGGGTGCGTGGCCGGCGCCTCACTGCTGCTCCGCACGGCATGGAACTCCATACTGCCGCTGCTCATCGCCGCCCTGGCGGGCAGCCTGTGCGCGGTAGGTGGAATCACCGACCTGATCCGAGGCCAGGCAATGTTCGATGCCGAGGGTCAGATTCTTGGCTCTGTCGGCTGGGGCCTGTGGCTGGTGTGCATCGGAGCCGTCGCGCTTCTACTCGGCCTCGCTCTGTGCGTGGTGACGCATCTCCAAAGCCGCAAGACTGCGGTCCGCAACAGAGCTGCGGCGCCTGGGACCAGGCGACCGGTTCGGTCCGGATCGCGGTACCTCGACGATGATCCGCAGGCATTGAAGTACGCGATCGTGTCCCTACTCTGCTGCGTAGCAACGGTGGTACTCCTTGCCGTTGCGTTCAGCGTGCAAGTCTCGTAGCAACCGATGATCGGCTCCCAGGCCCGCGGTGCCAGACCGGGGCGACGTCTCTACGACCGACCCGGCTCCCGGTGCTACCAACCAGCCGAGCGCCATGCATCAGGGTCGAGGCAGTCGCGGCCGACGATGACGGCCTGCTGACGTACAACCCCGACAACCAGCTTCGGATCGAGCGCGAACACGTTCGATTCGGGCTGCACAGGTACGACGTCAGCTCCTTCGCACGATTCGAGCGCGTCGTGTAGGCGAGACCGAAGAGCAAAGCCTCCCGTTGGCGAGGTTGCGGCGTAGTACTTCACCGAGGCCGGTCGACAGCGGCCCGTTCCGCGAATGGTCCGGGTGGCCGAAGGCGCCGGGCGTCGGCCCGGCGTTGCTGTCGCTGTACTGCTGGGCGACACAGGCGCACACCACCGCCGAGCTCGTCGAAATGTGGCTCGTACACGACTGGCGCACCCGGCGCGCCGAGGCCCGCCACCGCGCCTTCGGGTGGGACCGGCCAGTCTGACTGCCGGGTGTCGAAGGCCTACTTCGCAGCCGTGAAGACGAGCCCGCCCGAAACGGCGAGGGTGACGCCACCGACGAGCGTGAGCACCAGCCCCCATCCAAGGCTCGCGTAGGCGGTGCGTTCGAAGATCTCGACGCTGCGATTGCCGACCTCGTTGAAGTCGTAGATCGCGATGATCGACACCAGCACTCCCGCGATCGGCGGGGCCCATCGGTCGCCGAGCTTCGTCTTTCCGCGAATGAGCAAGCCGGCGAGCGTAGCTGCCGCGACCGCGGCGAGAAGGATCGTCAACAGTCCGTCACCCTCCGTGCCGGAGCTGCTCATCGACATGAACGTCACCCGCGGTCCGAGCGAGCCGATGAGCCCCGTAATCTGCCGAGCGGCCGCATCATTGAGCGCTCGCGACGCGGCGCCACTACCCCGCAGGCGGCCGGGGCGGACCGTACGGTCCGGTGCCGTTGCCCCAGACGTACCGCCAGTGGTCGTGTTCGGCGCGTGCCGCGAGTTGCGCGGCTGCGGCTTCCTTCGTCTTTCGACCGTGCCGGTAGAGCAGGTAACCGAAGGCTGCGGCCCACACCAGGGCGAAGAGGGCGCCGCCGACGTCGCCGTCGTCGAGAAATCCGATGACGCCGAGCAATCCGAAGATAATCAGGCCGAACCACAGGTACCAGAGGCCAGGATTCGGAGGCTTCATCCGGTCCATTCGCAGGCCACCCCATCTCCGTCTCGGTCGAGGCTTGCGTCGTATCCGTCTTGCCCGATGAAGAGCGGTGCAGCGCCGGCTTCTCGCACGGCATCGCAGTTCTCGTAATAGACAGACGACGGCGGTGCAGGCGGTGGCGGCACATACGGCGTCAGCTCGGGTGTCGTGAACGTCGGCGCCTCGTACGTCGGGTAGCTCGTGTCCGGCATCGTAGGCAGCGGCAACGGCGACGTCGACGGGATCTCGGGCGGGCTGGGCACGACGAACGGCGTCGTCGATTGCGGCGGCGGGGGCTGCCCAGCGGGCGGCGTGGTGACGGCGGCTTCGGGAGTCGTCGTCGCTGCTTCGGGTGTCGTGGTCGGGTCGGCGCGAGACGTGGTCGGGGCGCGGGCAGTCGTCTGCGTCGACGATTGCTCTGCGTCGGCCGGAACCGGCGTGGGCTCGCTCTCCGGCAAGAACGCGGTGATCGCCGCCAACGCGACGACACCACCGCCGACGGCGATCGCGATTTTCTTTCCCCGGTCGAGTGATGGCGTGCCGCCATCAGGCGGAGGCTGGGGACCCGGCGGCGTGTATCCGCTCATGGGCTTCTCCGACGAACTAGGTAGTGATGTACATCACATTAGATCGCCGGGGGTCGTCGAAACGTTTCATCCCAGCTCAGCGGACATAATGGCCCGATGCCGAGCCAAGGAATCTTGCACAGCTGGGACACTGAGGAACAGCCGCCCGGGGCGTCGGCGGCGTCGAGTACGCCGCCCTTCCGATACCGCGCGATCCGGGTGGAGCAGCGAGAGCGCTGATCGCGACGCGCTGCCCCACCCGGATCTTCGATCACACGTGCGGCGGCTGGTACCTGCCGTAGAGCCCGACCGAGTTGCCCTGCATGTACTGCTGATGTTCGTACCCCGCGCGCATCGCGACCGGTGTCATTCGCATGCGACGCCGTCGTTGTCCCTGTCGAGCTTGCTGCTGTACCCGGGGTCGCCCCGGTACAGCGGCGCCGCGCCGGCAGCGCGCACTGCCGAGCAGTTCTGATAGTAGACCGAGGAGCTGTGCGGCGCCTCGTACTCCGGTTCGGGTGCCGGAGCAGGCGCCGGGGCAGGAGCTGGCGCCGGGGCGGGAGCGACCTCCGACACCACCGGGGCGATGTATGTCGAGGTGGGCGCAACGGGCACCTCCACGACCGCCACTGTCGTAGTAGTGGTCGCGGCGGCAGTGGTCGTGGTCGCCTTGACCGGCGCGACGATCGTGGTCCGCGTCGGCGCCGGAGACGTCGCGCTCACGACCGTCTCGACCGATGCGGGGGTCGACTCGTCGTCGTTGCCCGTGACCGCACCGATGGCCATCAGGCCGACGAGTGCGCCACCGACACCGATCGCGATTTTCTTGCCCCGACCGAGTGGGGACTTGGAACCCGGCTGGACATCGTGTCCGCTCATGGGCTTCTCCGGTTTTCTCGAGAGTGTGAAGGTTGTAGCCCGATGATCGCCGCCACAGGCCGCAGCGTTTCACAACCGGATCAGCCCAGAATCGCCTGGGTATCACAGCGCGTCAACACATTTCATGCATCCTGCATGACAGAAATCGCGGCGGAGCGTCACTCCGCCGAAGCACACCACGGCCGCGCACCCGAACTTTCCCCGGCTGTGACCCTTGACACCCCTTCCGGCGTGAATGTACGTTCATTCTATTCAGAACACACATTCACTCACCGCTCGTTCGAGCACCGTCTGGAGGAGTCCACGATGAGCACGTACGAAGACATCACCTACGAGGTCGACAAGGCCGCCGCCGTCATCACCATCAACCGGCCGCACCGCTACAACGCGTTCCGCGGTAAGACGGTCGAGGAGCTGATCAAGGCGTTCCGCTCCGCGTGGGCCGACAACTCGGTTCAGGCCGTCATCCTCACCGGCGCAGGCGAGAAGGCCTTCTGCACCGGCGGCGACGTCAAGCAGCGCGCCGAGACCGGCGACTACGGCCCCACCGAGTCGGGCATGTTCGAGATCGGCAACCTGCACAAGCTCATCCGCGACATCCCCAAGCCGGTCATCGCGGCGGTCAACGGCATCGCCGTCGGCGGCGGTCACGTGCTGCACGTGCTGTGCGACCTGTCGATCGCGTCCGAGACCGCCAAGTTCGGTCAGGCAGGCCCGCGCGTCGGCTCGTTCGACGCCGGCTTCGGCTCCGCCTACCTCGCGCGCGTCGTCGGCGAGAAGCGCGCCCGCGAAATGTGGTTCCTGTGCCGGCAGTACGACGCCGCCACCGCCGAACGCTGGGGCCTCGTCAACTGGGTCGTTCACGCCGATCAGCTTCTGACGGAAGCGAAGTCGGTCGCCGAGGAGATCGCGGCGAAGAGCCCGACGGCACTGCGCTTCCTCAAGCAGTCGTTCAACGCCGACACCGACCACCAGGCCGGCCTGAGCAACCTCGCAATGAGCGCACTCGACCTGTTCACGCACTCGCCCGAAGGTGAAGAAGGCGCTGCCGCCTTCGCCGAGAAGCGTCCGGCCAACTTCGGCAAGTTCGTTCGCGCATAAGGAGACCCGACATGACCGAGCAGCAGAACATCGCCGTCGTCACCGGCGCCGGGTCCGGCATCGGCAAGGCGATCACCCTTGCCCTCGCCGCGCGCGGCGACCGCGTCGTCGCCGCCGATCTCGACCTCGAGGCGGCGAAGAACACCGCGGCCGTCGACCCCGATCACATCGTCGCGATGCAGGTCGACGTCGCGGACCGCGCGGCCGTCGACGCACTGCGCGAGCAGGTGGCCAACGAGGTCGGCACGCCGAACATCCTCGTCAACGCGGCGGGGTGGGACCGCACCGACCAGTTTCTCAACGCCACCACCGAATTCGCCGAGAAGGTCGTCGCGATCAACTATCTCGGCCCGGTCCACATGTGCAGCGCGTTCCTTCCTGCGATGACCGAGGCGGGCGGCGGTCGCATCGTCAACCTCGCGTCCGACGCCGGACGCGTCGGCAGCGCGGGCGAGAGTATCTATGCGGGCGCGAAGGGCGGCGTCATCGCACTGTCGAAGTCGCTCGCCCGCGAGATGGCCCGCCACCAGATCACCGTCAACTGCGTGTGCCCCGGCCCGACCGACACACCGCTGTTCCAGGCCCAGGACGAGAAGCTGAAAGCGGCTCTCACCCGGGCGATCCCGTTCCGCCGACTCGCGCAGCCGGAAGAAGTGGCCGCGCCCGTCGTGTTCTTCGCATCCGATGCCGCGTCGTTCATCACCGGTCAGGTGCTCAGCGTCAGCGGCGGCCTCACGATGGCCGGCTGACCGGCCGACTCGTCATCCCCCTTTCGTTCATACCCACAGACAGGGTCGAACAATGACGTACGACGCGCGCGCGTACCGCGCCTACTTCGAGAACGACTTCACCTACATCAACGGTTTCCGCCGCAACACGCATCGGTACCGGGGCCGCGTCGCGATGACGTCGCCCGACACGGGCGAGACGTGGACGTACGGGCAGCTCGGCGACCGCGTCGATGCGATCGCCGCGGGCCTGGCCGAACGCGGCGTGCGCCCCGGCGACGTCGTCGCCTACCAGCTGTTCAACGGGCCCGAGTTCGCGCAGCTCTATCTCGCGACGCAGGCCGCGGCGGCCGTCGGGTCGCCGATGAACTTCCGTCTCGCGGCGGGCGAGACGGCGTTCATCCTCGAAGCGAACACCCCGACGGTGTTCGTCTACGACACCGATCTGACGCCGATGGTGTCGGACGCGCTCGCGCGCGCGTCGCACACCCCTGCCGTGCTCGTCGCGGTCGGTGACGGCGAACCCGTCACCGCACCGGGCGCACAGTCACTCCGCTGGGACGAGCTGGCGTCGTCGACTCCCCCGCCGGAGGTGCCGCACACGGCGTGGGACGAGACCACCCGCCTCTTCACGTCGGGCACGACGGGCATGCCGAAAGGTGTGCCACTCAACAGCACTGCCGAGATCCTCAGTGCGCACGACGTCATCATGCACGTCCCCCTCGCCCCCGAGGACACGACGCTGAACATGACGCCGTGGTTCCACCGCGGCGGCCTGTACTGCGCGGGCCCCAATCCGACCTTCTACCTGGGGTCGTCGCTCGTGCCGATGCGCACCTTCGACCCCGAGACGACGCTCGACTGGGTGCAGGAGTACGGCATCACGTTCCTGATCGGCGCGCCCACCAACCTCGCGATGCTCGCCGCCGCGCAGGAGGCGAAGGCACGAGACTTGTCGAGTCTACGCGGCATCGTCACAATGGGCGCACCGCTCGAACGCGAAGCGGCACTGCGTTATCAGCAGGTGCTCAACCCGCGGATCTTCAACGGCTACGGCAGCACCGAAGGCTTCTGGAGCACCTTCCTGCGGCCGTCGGACCTGCCGGACATGGCGGGCACCGCGGGCCGCGCGTGCATCGACGACGACGTCCTCGTACTCGAGGTGTTCGGCGACCGGCTCGCGCACCCGCACGAGACGGTGCCGCGCGACGGCACCACCGTCGGCGAGGTCGCGATCCGCTCCCCCAAAGGTGCTCTCGCCTATGTCGACTCGCCCGAGCAGGAGAAGGCGAAGTACCACGACGGGTGGCTGCACATCGGCGACCTCGCGACGTGGGACGAGAACGAGTTCGTCACGATCGTCGGCCGCAAGGACGACATGCTCATCTCCGGCGGCGAGAACGTGCACCCCGTGCAGGTGGAGGAGGCGCTCAACGCGCACCCGTCGGTCGCCGACAGCCTCGTGGTCGGCGTGCCCGACGACAAGTGGGGTCAGCTGGTCGTCGCCTACATCGTGCCGGCCGACCCCGAGAGCACCGGCGACGCCGACACCCTCGACGCGCACTGCCGTCGGCACCCGATGCTCTCGACGTTCAAGCGGCCCCGCGCCTACCGGTTCGTCGACTCGCTGCCGGTCTCGGCCACCGGCAAGAAACTGCACTACAAGGCGAGCGCGTCGGCGCGCGAGGAGATGGCGTCCGGCGGATTCACCACCCCGAGTTCACTCGCCTCCCCCACCGCGTGAGGATCAGACCATGACTACGACCGGAAAACCGCGGCGGTTCGACGCTCTCGACCCGCTCGACATCGACGCCCTCTACTCCGACGATGAGATCGCGGTGCGCGACTCGGTGCGCGGCTTCTGCGCCGAACACGTCACCCCGCACATCGCCGACTGGTTCGAGGCGGGCGACCTGCCCACCGCGCGCGAGCTGGCCCGCGAGTTCGGCAAGCTGGGTGTCCTCGGCATGCACCTCGACGGCTACGGGTGCGGCGGCTCGTCCGCCGTGCACTACGGCCTCGCGTGCCTCGAACTCGAGGCGTGCGACTCGGGCATCCGCTCGCTCGTGTCCGTGCAGGGCTCGCTCGCGATGTTCTCCCTCTGGAACTGCGGATCGGAAGAGCAGAAACAGGAATGGCTGCCCGGCATGGCCGCGGGCGAGACCATCGGCTGCTTCGGCCTCACCGAACCCGACGCCGGCTCCGATCCCGCGTCGATGAAGACCTTCGCCAAACGCGACGGCGACGACTGGATCCTCAACGGCCGCAAGATGTGGATCACCAACGCCCCCATCGCCGACGTCGCGGTCGTGTGGGCGAACACCGACGACGGCATCCGCGGATTCGTCGTCCCCACCGACACACCGGGCTTCTCGGCGCCCACGATCCACCACAAGCTGTCGCTGCGCGCGTCGGTGACCGGCGAGATCGTCCTCGACGACGTCCGCATCCCGGAGCGGCTGCGCATGCCCGACGCGATCGGGCTCAAGGCGCCGCTGTCGAGCCTGTCCGAAGCCCGCTACGGCATCGTGTGGGGCGCGATGGGCGCCGCACGGAGCGCGTGGCAGGCCGCGCGCGACTACTCGATGCAGCGCGTCCAATTCGGCAAACCGCTCGCCGGATTCCAGCTCACCCAGGCCAAACTCACCGACATGGCCGTCGAACTGCACAAAGGCCAGCTCGTGTCGGTGCACCTCGGCCGGCTCAAGGACGCCGTGGGGCTGCGGCCCGAACAGGTGAGCTTCGGCAAACTCAACAACACCCGCGAAGCGATCGAGATCTGCCGCACCGCCCGAACCATCCTCGGCGGCAACGGCATCTCCCTCGAATACCCCGTCATCCGGCACATGGTGAACCTCGAGTCGGTGCTCACGTACGAAGGCACCCCCGAGATGCATCAGCTCGTGCTGGGCCAGAAATTCACCGGCGAGAACGCCTTCCGCTGACAGGAGCCACGCCATGAGTTCGCTCGTCCTCGACCCCGAGCACATCCAGTTCCGCGACGCCGTCCGCGCTTTCGTCCGCGACAAAGTCCTTCCGCTGCACGAGGAGTGGGAGCAGGCGGGCCGCCTCGACTCGGCCCTGTTCACCGAAGCCGGGAAGCAGGGCCTGCTCGGGTTCCCCGTGCCCGAACAGTTCGGCGGGCCCGGCGTCGACGACTTCCGCTACCACGCGATCGTCGTCGACGAGGTCAGCCGTGCGGGCGCCGCGTCCGCCGCGATCGCCTTCTCGCTGCAGAACGACGTCGTCCTGCCCTACCTGACGGACATGGCGAACGACGAGCAGAAGGCGCGGTGGCTGCCCGGCACCGTCACCGGCGACACGATCCTCGGCATCGCGATGACCGAACCCGGCACCGGCAGCGACCTCACCGGCATCCGCACCACCGCCGTCCGCGACGGCGACGACTACGTCGTCAACGGCTCCAAGACGTTCATCTCCAACGGCCAGAACGGCACCACTTTCGTCGTCGCCGTCCGCACCGGAACCGACAAGCACAAGGGCCTCACGCTGCTCGTCGTCCACGCCGACACCCCCGGCTTCGCACGCGGCCGCAACCTCGACAAGATCGGGCTGCACGCGCAGGACACCAGCGAGCTCACCTTCACCGACATGCGGGTGCCCGTCGCCAACCGGCTCGGCGACGAAGGTCGCGGCTTCTACCAGCTGGTGCACAACCTGCCGCAGGAGCGGCTCTCGCTCGCCGTCGGTGCCGTCGCCGCCGCGGAAGGCGTGTTCGAGAAGACCCTCGAGTACGTGCGCGAACGCAAGGCGTTCGGGCGGCCCGTCGCGAGCTTCCAGAACTCGCAGTTCGTGCTCGCCGAACTCGCCACCGAACTCGACATCGCCCGCACCTTCCTCGACGACTGCATCGCCGAACACGTGCGCGGCGAACTCACCGCCGCCCGCGCCGCGAAGCTCAAGTGGTGGGCCACCGAACTGCAGGTCCGCACCGCCGACCGGTGCCTGCAACTGCACGGCGGCTACGGCTACATGCGCGAGTACCCGGTGTCGCGGGCGTTCGTCGACGCCCGCATCCAGACGATCTACGGCGGCACCACCGAGATCATGAAGACGATCGTCGCGAAAGACCTCGGAATCTGACGCGTACTGTGACCCGAGCGGCAGAAAGAAGGAGGTCGGTGATGTCCGTCGAGCGTGAGGCCCTGCCCGTCGACGAAGCAGTGCGGGTGGCCCGCACCAACTCGCGGCGCCGTCAGGTGCTCAATGCCGCAGTGCGCGTCATGGAGCGCACCGGCTTCCACCAGATGTCGATGCAGGCCCTCGCCGACGAAGCCAAGGTGAGCGTCGGACTCATCTACAAGTACTTCGGCGGCAAAGAGGACGTGCTGCAAGCCACCATCGTCGACATCCTCGAAGCGTTCCGCGACCAGCTCGAACCCGCCATCGACGCGGCAGGCGACGACCCGATCGAGCGGTTCGTCGCCGGCCTGCGCCGCTACTTCCAGATCGTCGACGAAAACCTCGACGCCGTCGTCCTCACCTACCGCGAGTCCCGCACCCTCGACGCCGAAGGCCGCGGACGCATCAAGACCCTCGAGGTGGAGACGTCGGAGCCGATCCGCCGCGAACTCGACGCCGCCGTCGACGCCGGTGTGGTGTCGAAGGCCCTCGACGTCGACCTCGTCGTGTTCGACGCCATGATGCTCGCCCACGGCTGGGCGCTCAAACACTGGCACTTCGCCGAACGCTTCACCATCGACGAATACATCGACGCACAACTCGAGCTGGTGCTCAGGACGGTGTACGGGTCGGGATAGTCGAACTGTCCGCTGCGCTCGCGGCTCTCAGCAGATGTGTTCGGTGACGAGAGCCGCGAACTCGGGCGGTCACGATGTCACATCGAGTGCGTTCGATGCACTTCGTGTCACATCGTGACCGGCGGGGGCGGGGAGGGATCAGCGCGGCACGTGCTTACGCCAGTCGAGGTCGACGACGGAAATGCGGTCGCGGCGGCTGCCCGACCACTCGACCCTCAGGCCCTGTGCCTCGAGCGCCTCGACGACGAGTCGGCCGGCCGCTTCCTCGGCGAG
Organism: Rhodococcus sp. HNM0569; assembly: GCF_012726205.1. Lineage (GTDB taxonomy): Bacteria > Actinomycetota > Actinomycetes > Mycobacteriales > Mycobacteriaceae > Rhodococcus_F. The sequence continues at coordinate 34,567 of NZ_JAASAE010000008.1, forward strand.
CGCCCACACCCGGTCGTTCGCCTCGTGCGAGCCGGCGCGGGCCGTGTCGTAGGCGGCGGCGTCGAACTCACGACGCGGCACGAACGCACCGAACGCGAGCCACAGCGAACCCGGGCGGGACGCGACACCCTGCGTGTCCTGGCCGTGAAAGTACGCGTACCCCCAGTGTTTCCACGGGTAGCCGTACTCGTCCGGCTGCGCGGGTGTGCGTTCGTCGTCGATCTCCTCGAAACTGCATGTGGCGCAGCACGAGAAGTTCATGCGTGTCACGATGCCCCGCTCGTCGAGGGCGTCGAATGCGGCCACCAGCCGGTCGTAGTCGCCCTGGCCGACGTGCGCGGCCTCGGTCGCGAGCTTCGCGTCCCACACCCCGAGCGCGATCGGGTACGCGTGCCGCAGCGCCTCGTCGCGGGACGCGTCCACGAACACCTCCGCGACGGACGCGTGCACGTCGTCGAACGTGGTGAAGCCCGGCATCACGAGCTGAACCGCCCGCTCGCGCGCTTCGTCGACCAGTTTCTGCTCCGGAATCATGTCGTCCTCCCCCTGTCGTCGGCCGGTACGGCCGCGGGAAGACTAACCGACGCCGACGCTCAGAGCTGACCACCCGCGTCGACGACGTGTGTCGTGCCGGTGACGTACCGGCCGCTGTCTCCGACGAGATACAGCACCGCATCCGTGACGTCGGATGCCTCGAGTGCCGCGATGGGCAGCTTGTTGAGGGTGAATGCGGCTTCCTCGAAGTCGGCGCGGGTGGGCGATTCGAGGTCCGGCCGGAACAGCTTGTAGGTGGGTTCGTTGAGGATCATCTCGGTGGCGACGGCCGTGGGATGCACGGTGTTGACGCGAATGTTGTGCGGTGCGAGTTCGAGCGCGAGTACCCGCATAAGCCCCACCAGTCCCGCTTTCGCGGCCGTGTAGTGCGCCGTGTTGGCGTTCGCTTTCAGCGCGGCAAGCGAACTGGTGAGCACCACCGAACCGCCGCGACCGCCCGCGACGACGTGCGGCACCGCCGCCGCGCACGTCTTCCACACGCCGGTCAGGTTGATGTCGATCATCGTCGACCAGGTTTCCTCGGACATCTCCAGCGTCGGGGCGGGCACCGAGATCCCTGCGTTCGCGAGCACGATGTCGAGCCGGCCCAGCTCGTCCACGGCCGCGTCGACCGTCTTCTTCAGACCCGCGAGGTCGCGCACGTCGATCTCCGCCGCGACGATGCGACGGCCGAGCGCCTCCACCTGCCGGACGGTGCCCTCGAGGTCGTCGGACGTGGCCGTCGGATACGGCACCGTCTCGACCTGACGGCACACGTCGACGGCGATCACGTCGGCGCCCTCCTGCGCGAGCCGCACCGCGTGACTTCGTCCCTGCCCTCGCGCCGCACCGGTGACGAAAACGACCTTGCCGTCGAGCTGGCCCATCGGGACTCCTCAGGTGCACGCGGCGAAGGCCGGGAGCAACGCCGCTCGTGACTTCGAGGCTAGGGCCGCAGCCGTGTCGCGGACGCCGTTTTGCCCGATTTCGTGGCCCATTCCCCATCACACCGCATTGTCGGAACCCGCAGCCACATAACCCGTTTCCGAGCGTGCCGCAGCGAACAGCCGGGTACGTTGGTGCCGACCGGAGAGAGGTGGATCGATGACCGACGTCCTGATCGTGGGATGGGGCAAAGGCGGCAAGACACTCGCACGCGCACTGGCGAAGGCGGGGCGCAGTGTGGTCGTCGTCGAGGAGTCGGCGCTCATGTACGGGGGCACGTGCATCAACATCGGCTGTGTTCCCACGAAGGCCCTCGTGCACGACGGCGAAACCCGGTCGCCGTCGGATACTCCCGTGGCCGCGTTCTCCGCGGCGGTGCAGCGACGGGATGCCTTGACCGCGGCGATGCGGAAAAAGAACTACGACATGCTCGACAGCGAACCGGGCATCACGCTGCTCGACGGTCGCGCGGTCTTCACCGGCCCCACCCACGTCTCCGTCGCCACCGCAGAGGGCCCGGTCGAGGTTTCCGCCGAGACGATCGTGATCAACACCGGATCGCGGCCCGCGCGCTCGACCGTGCCCGGTGCGGACGGCCCCCGCATCCACGACTCGACGACGATCCAGCATGTGGACCCGCTCCCCAAACATCTGGTCGTGCTCGGCGACGGCCCGATCGGTCTCGAATTCGCCTCCCTGTTCGCGCATTTCGGCTCGCAGGTGACACTGCTGAGCCACCACACACGGATCGCACCCCACGACGACGCGGACGTCGCGGAGGCCCTGCGTGACGTCCTGACCGTCGCGGGGGTGGACATCGTGGAGAGCACCGAGGTGACGCGCTTCGACGACGACGGCGAACGCGTCGTCGTGACAGCGTCGTCGAGTGGCACTCAGCGGACGTGGACCGCCGACGCCGTTCTCGTCGCCACCGGCCGGATTCCGGCGACCGACGGTCTCGCGCTCGACGCGGCGGGTGTGGACACCGACCCGGGTGGCGCGATCGTCGTCGACGACCAGCTCCGCACGTCCGCCCCCCACATCTACGCGATCGGCGATGTCCACACCGGGCCGAAGTTCACCTATCTCTCGCTCGACGACTACCGCATCGTCGCCGACACCCTGCTCGGCGACGGGACGCGTCGAGTGAGCGATCGGGTCGCGGTGCCGACCACCACGTTCGTGACGCCCCCGCTGTCCCAGGTGGGACTCACCGAGCGGGCCGCACGTGACGCCGGCCGAACCGTTCGGGTGACTGCGAAGAAGGTGGCCGACATCGCGACGATGCCGCGCCCGAAGATCGTGGGCCGCACGGAGGGAATCATCAAGGCCGTGGTCGACGCCGAAACCGACGAGATCCTCGGCGCGACCCTGCTGTGTGTGGACTCGCAGGAGGTGATCAACACGGTGGCGCTTGCGATGCGGCATCACGTGACTGCCACCGAACTGCGCGACACCATCTTCACGCATCCCTCGACCACCGAGGCCTTCAACGAAGTCCTCGCAGGCTGATCCGTTACGTCTCAGCGGAATTGGTCGGCGTGCGTCGCCAGCCACGCGTCGATGCTCGTGGCCGGGCGCCCGGTGATCTGCTGCACCAGGTCGTTGGCGGGCAGGCTGTACGCGCCACCTTCTCTGAGCTCCACGTACCAGCGCGCGTAGTCGCCCATCGCGGGCGTGAGGGCCTCGATACCCTCCGCCACCGAGACCTGCCGGAACTCGAGATCACGACCCAGTGCAGTTCCGATGCGACGCACCAACTCGCGTCGGCTGAGCGACTCGGGCCCGGTGAGCGTCAGCGCCTCCCCGACGTGGGTGCCGTCGCCGTCGAGGAGGAGAGCCGCAGCCACCTCGGCGATGTCGTTCATGGTGATCAGCGGATCCGCGGCATCGGGAAAGGGCTCGCGCACGACACCGTGATTCGCGATCTGCTCGGCCAGCATGGTGCTGTTCTCCATGAACTCACCCGGCCACAGATGGGTCCACGCGATACCCGAGTCCTCCACCGCACGGGTCACGTCACCCCAGTGGCTCTCGTGTTCGCCCGACAGGTCCACGACGTAGCGCACGCCCGCCGCCTTCGCGAGCGCCAGTACCTCGGCTGTGGTCTCGGGTGTCGGAGCGAGATACATCGAGTCGATCCCGTCGAACACCCCGTCAAGACTGTCGAGATTGCGCAGGTAACCCTTGTGCACCGCCACACCGTCGGGAAGGCGTGCCCGGTCGGGTTTGTTGCTCAGTGCCCGCACGTCGGTCGCACCGCGTGCGAGCAGATGGTCGACGACCATTCGGCCGATGTTTCCCGTCGCGCCCGTCACCAGAATCGTCACGATGCCGAGCCTACGTACGGGCGCGCGACGGCGCCCGTGAATCTCGCCGGTGGAGTCAGTGCCGCTCGCCGCTGCTGCGGTCGTCGGCTGCGGGTTCATTCGGGCCGTCCATGAGTTCGAGGCGTTGTTGTTCGAGGACGGTGACGTCGACGCGTTTCATCGCGGCGCGCAGGAACGGCGCGGCCATGACGGACGTCGCGACGGCGACGAACACGATGATCGCGTACGACTCGTCGGTGAGGACACCGAGGCTCACACCGATGAGGGCGATGACGATCTCGACCGCACCGCGCGCGTTGAGGCCCGCGCCGAGGGCGAACGATTCCCACCGCGGCATGCGAGCGAGCCGGGCGCCCGCGTAGGCCCCGGCGAACTTGCCGATCACGGCGACGACGAGGACGACCAGTGCGGCGACGAGGATCTCGCCGTGCCGGAACACCGACAGGTCGACGCGCAGCCCCGCCGACGCGAGGAACAGCGGCGCGAAGACCGCGAGCACGACGGTGCGCAACGGCGCGAGGGCGGCGGCGGGCACCGAACTGAGCACGAAGCCGGCCGCGAACGCGCCGAGCACCGCCTCGACACCGAGCGCCTGGGTGCCCGCCGCGCACCCGAGGACGAGCGCGACGACGACGGGCAGCACGAGCGTCGGCGAGTCGTCGGCGCGGCTGTGCAGGGCCGTGACCAGCTGGCCGACCGGCTTGCGCACCACGAGGGCCGCGACGGCGACGCCCACGATCGCGACCACCGTCACCGCGACGTGCGATGCAGACCCCTCACCGGAGCCGCCTGCCGTCGCCGACGCGGCCGCCGCGGCGGTGACGGCGAGCAGAATCCACGCCATCGCGTCGTTGGTGGCACCCGAAATCAAGGTGAGCTGACCGACATTGCGGTGCAACAGGTTCAGCTCAGCGAGCGTCTTGGCGATGACGGGCACGGCGCTCACCGACATCGCCGTGCCGAGGAACAGCGCGAACACGAGCGTCGGAATGCCCTCGCCCGCGAGAGAATCGGGCAACACCGTCCCGGTGGCGATACCGAGCGCGAGTGGCACCGCGAACGCGCACACGCTCACCAGCGCGACGGTGCGCCGGTGCCTGCCGAGGAACTCGACGTCGAGTTGCGCGGCCGCGAGCCCGACGAACAGGTACAGCCCCACCTGCGTGACCGCGTCGAGCAGATGGAATTGCGCGGTGTCGGACGGGAACAGCCAGGCGTGCATCCCGGGCCGCAACTGCCCGAGCAGCGACGGGCCGAGCACGACGCCCGCGAACAACTCTCCGGTGATCGCGGGCAGTCCGACCCGCACGGCGAGCCGGCCCAGCGCGACCGCGGCGGCGAGAAGCACCGCGAGCTGCACGAGCAGCACCAGCAACGAATGGCCAGCCAACGCCGCCGGTACCGCCGTCTCCATCCGCGTGCCACCCTTCCCACCTGTCGAATCAGGCAAGGCTATATTCGGCGGCTCGCGGATGGGGAGGCCACGTTCGGCGTGCACTCACCACACGGTGCCCGCGGGCTCCTGGATCGTCACGTTGATGCGGTTGAAGAAGTTGATGGTCGCGACCGTGAGCACGAGCGACGCGAGCGCCTTCTCGTCGAACAGGTCGGCCGCCTCGTTCCACACCGCATCGGACACGGCTTCGCGTGGCGCGTCGGCGAGCCGGGTCGCTGCCTCGGCGAGACGCAGGGCCGCACGTTCCTCCTCGCCGAAGAACGGCGACTCGTGCCACGCCGTGACGCCGAAGATCTTCTCGTCGGCCACGCCCTCGGCCTGCAGTGTCTTCGCGTGCGCGTGCACGCACGCCGAGCAGCCGTTGATCTGGCTGACGCGCAGGCACACCAGTTCGCGCAGTTCCTTCGACAAACCGCCCTGTTCGGCCGCACCGAGCAGGTGCGGGATCGCCGTCATCGCGTCGGGCAGCAGTTGGGCGGGATTGGTCATCCGTGCAGACATGGGTCCTCCTGTCGGTGCGTCGACGTACTGTCACGTCGACGGTTCGTGCGGTTCACCACTACGACACCCCCGCGAGAGGAAATGTGACCGATGAGCACAACCGATCCGCTGACCAGCACGTTCGAGCAGAACCGCGATCACCTTCGTGCGGTCGCCTACCGCATGCTCGGTTCCCTCGCGGATGCCGAGGACGCGGTACAGGATGCGTGGGTGCGGGCGTCGACAGCGAGCGTCGACGGCGTCGAGAACCTCGCGGGCTGGCTCACCACGGTCACCTCGCGCGTGTGCCTGAACATGCTGCGCACTCGACGCACCCATCCGGAACAGTCGCTCGACGACGTGCACGTGCCCGATCCGGTCCTCGCACCGCTCGACACGCACGGACCCGAACACGATGCGGTGCAGGCCGATTCGGTGAGCGTCGCGCTGCTCGTCGTCCTGGAAACTCTTTCGCCCACCGAGCGGCTCGTGTTCGTGCTGCACGATCTGTTCGCGATGCCGTTCGAGGAGATCGCACCGATCGTCGAACGCACTCCCGCCGCGACCCGCAAGCTCGCCAGTCGGGCGCGCGCCCGCGTGCAGTCGGGCGCGCCCGCGCCGGTACCACTCGCCGAACAACGCCGCGTCGTGGACGCTTTCCTGTCGGCGGCACGCGGCGGCGACCTCGACGAGTTGATGAGCGTCCTCGCTCCGGACATGGTCATCCGTACCGACAACGCACGCGACGAGCTTCCGCGGCGCATCGTCGGCGCCGACGCGGCGGCGCGGGGCGCGGTCACATTCCAGCAGTTCGTCGAGCGCACCCGCATGCTGCGCCTCAACGACGGCATCGGCGTCGTGTCCTTCAAGGGCGGGCGGGTGGCGTCGGTCGCCGCGTTCGCGGTCGCCGACGGGCGGGTCGTCGCGATGAACATCGTGGCCGATCCCGAACGGCTGGCGCAGTGGGATCTGTCGTGCGCGTACGCGTGATCAGTGCTGTGCGGCGGTCTCGATGACCAGCACACCGGCCATGATGACGACGATGCCGAGGCCCATCACCCAGGTGAGCGGGTCGCGGAAGAGGATGCGCGCGAGCACCGCGGTGAGCGCGACGCCCGCGGCGGCCCAGATGCCGTAGGCGATGCCCACCGGCATGCCCTGCCCGAGGCTCGCGGCGAGGCACGCGAACGCGACGAGATAGGACACGGCGACGGGCGCGACCCACGCCTTCTTGCGGAAACCTTCGGACGCGCGCATCGCGAGCGTGCCGGACACCTCGAACAGGATCGCGCCGATCAGGAACACCCAGCTCATGACACGTCCCGCTCCGGCGCGTCCAGAGGCTCCGTCCCCGGGGGATGCGAGCCGAGTTCGACGAGCAGCACACCCACGATGACCAGGGCGATGCCGATGCCGATCTGCACCGTCAGCGGGTCGTCGAACAGGACGGCGGCGAGCACGGCGGTGGCCGCGACACCGATGGCGGCCCACACGCCGTACGCGACGCCGATGGGGACACCCGTACGCAGCACCAGCGCGAGCGCGACGAAGGCGCCGGCGTAGCCGGTGACGACGACCACGAGCCACGCCGGATGGTCGAGGCTCTGCCGCAGCGACAGGGTGGCGGTCACCTCGCACACGATGGCGAGCGCGAGCAGCCCCCACTTCGTGGTCCCGGAGGCGCGGATGCGACGCATGCCCGGCACTGTACCAGCCGGACGGTACAGCGTCCTTGTCAGCGCACTGCCAGCGAAACATCAAGTGCAGAACAGGTTTCGGTCGCAGCCTTCTCTGTGCGGCCGGAAGACCGGTCGCCGGAACGAAGGGACACCCATGAAGAAGCTTTTGGTGCGCGGTGCCGCAGCCGGAACGATCGGCGTCGCAGCTCTCGGGCTCGGCGCGGGCGTTGCAAGCGCGAATCCCGGGCCGGTTCCGAACCAGCCGGCTCCCGCCCAGCAGCAGGCCCCGCAGCAGCCCCAGCCCCATCAGCAATGGCAGCCTCAGCAGAACGGCCACGGCTTCTGGTTCTGGAACTGGTGGGTCCCGATGCCCTGGTGAGCCCACCCCAGCCCTGGGGGCGCGCCGTCAACCCACGCACCGAACGCGCTGGGGTGACGGCGCGACCCGGGGCGTACGCATATCCTCCGACACCCAGGTCAGCCTGGGCAAACCCGCGGGAATACATGCAAACGCATGATGGTTGTGTCCCTGTGTAGGCGCCGCGCACCCGCCCGGCGCCGTCGACAGCACGACACGGAGGCACACGCTCATGCAGTTCGGAATCTTCTCCGTCAGCGACGTCACGCGCGACCCGGTGACGGGCTACACACCGAGCGAGGCCGAGCGGATCAAGGACATCGTCACGATCGCGGAGCACGCCGAGGAAGTGGGCCTCGACGTCTTCGCCATCGGGGAACACCACAACCCGCCGTTCTTCTCGTCGTCGCCGACGACCCTGCTCTCGCACATCGCGGCCAAGACGGAAAAACTGATCGTCACGACGTCGACCACCCTCATCACGACGAACGATCCGGTGCGGCTCGCCGAGGAGTACGCGATGCTCCAGCACCTGTCGAACGGCCGCATGGACCTCATGCTCGGCCGCGGCAACACCGCACCCGTGTATCCGTGGTTCGGCCAGGACATCCGCAAGGGTCTCGAACTCGCTCTCGAGAACTACAACCTGCTGCACCGGTTGTGGCGCGAAGACGTCGTCGACTGGGAAGGCAACTTCCGCACGCCGCTGCAGGGCTTCACGTCCATCCCGCGTCCACTCGACGACGTGCCGCCTTTCGTGTGGCACGGCTCGATCCGCAGCCCCGAGATCGCCGAACAGGCCGCGTACTACGGCAACGGCTTCTTCGCCAACAACATCTTCTGGCCGAAGGAGCACTTCAAGCGGCTCATCGAGTTCTACCGTCAGCGCTACGAGCACTACGGCCACGGCACCAAGCAGGAAGCGATCATCGGCCTCGGCGGCCAGGTGTACATGGCGAAGAACTCGCAGGACGCCGTGAACGAGTTCCGGCCGTACTTCGACGAGTCCCCCGTCTACGGCGGCGGCCCGTCGCTCGAGGAGTACACGAAGGCGACGCCGCTGACGGTCGGCAGCCCTCAGGAAGTCATCGACAAGACCCTCACCTTCCGTGAGACATTCGGCGATTACCAGCGTCAGCTGTTCCTCGAAGACCACTCCGGCCTGCCGCTGAAGACGGTGCTGAAGCAGCTCGACCTGCTCGGCGAAGAGGTGGTGCCGGTGCTGCGCAAGGAGACCGAGGCGCACAAGGCCCCCGGCACACCCGACGCGCCGACGCACGAAAGCCTGGTGCGCGCCAAGTACGGCGACGGCGAGGTGCGTCAGCCCCGCCCGAACGCGAACCGCGGCGACAACGTCACGGGCTCGTCGCCCTACCAGGACAGCGAATCCGCAGCCCAGTACCCGACGCTCTGATGGCGGGCACCGTCAAGGCCGCGAACGCCGCGTGGGAGGCGCTCCTGCACGCGCAGGTCGCCCTCACGCGGCGGTTCACGGACGACGACATCTGGGGCGAGTTCTCGATCCGCGAATACGACGTCCTCTACACCGTCGCGAAACATCCTGACGGCATTCGCCTTTCGAAGCTCAACCGCAGTGTGTTGCTGAGCCAGCCGGCCTTGTCACGGCTCGTCGACCGGCTCACCGAGCGCGGTCTGCTCGAGCGCAAGCCGGCGCCCGGCGACGGACGCGGCGTCGTCGTGTGCATGACCGACGAGGGTCGCTCCGTGCAGAAGACACTGGGCCGCAGGCACGCCCGCGAAGTGGACGACGCGCTCGCGGGCCTGACGGCCGACGAGCTCGAGACGCTGCGGGAGCTGTGCGAACGCATCGCCGCACCGAACTGAACTGGAGACGGACATGACTACACCCGAGACCGGGCCGATGCGCCTCGTCGTCGTCAACGCGGGTACGAGCGACCCGTCGTCGAGTCGCATGCTCGCCGACAAGATCGCGGCGAAGACGCGTGACCTCGCCGCCGACGCGGACGAGAAAGTCGACATCCACGTGATCGAACTGCGCTCGCTCGCAGGCGACATCGCGGGCGCGATCGTGTCTGGTTTCGCCGGCGAGAAGCTGCAGGCGGCGATCGACACGCTTGCCGCCGCGGACGGCGTCGTCGTCAGCACGCCCGTCTACAAGGCGGGCGTGAGCGGGCTGTTCAAGTCGTTCGTCGACGTGCTCGACAACGACCTGCTGCTCGCGACGCCCATCGCGCTCGCCGCCACGGCAGGCACCGCGCGGCACGCGCTCGTGCCCGACGAACAACTGCGGCCGCTGTTCGCGTACATGCGGGCGATGCCGGTACCGACGTCCGTGTTCGCGGCGCCCGACGACTGGGGGCACACGTCGCTGTCGGAGCGCATCGAGCGCGTCGCGGGCGAACTCGTGACGATGATGACGGCGCGCGTGCGCACCCGCATCCTCGACCAGTCCTGGGGCAGCTACCAGCACACCTTCGGCGGCAACGCGACGCGCGCGGAGCAAGGCGTCGACGACATCGCGCTCGACACCGACCTGATGCGGCTCGCGGCCGGCGGCACCCTGTGAGCACTTGACGAGTCTCCGTACGCCTGAATCACTCACGAGAGGAATGCCTCCCGCCCATCGGGACGCGGTGTTGAACACGCGCCCGAACGGACGTTGACTCGCGGGACCGACGACGGAAGGCCCTCGATGACACGGATCGACTTTCCCCACCCGGCTCGCGGGAGAGGAAGCGTGTGAGGTTCTCCGGCAAGGTCGTGTTCGTCACCGGTGCGGCCCAGAGTCAAGGACGCTGCCACGCGGTACGTTTCGCAGAGGAAGGCGCCGACGTGATCGCGGTCGACATCTGCGAGCAGATCGACTTCGTGCCGTACCCGATGGGCGACGGCGACGGGCTCGCCGAGACGGTGCGGCAGGTCGACGCCGTCGGCGGCCGGATCCACGCGGCCCGCTGCGACGTCCGCGACCGCGACGCCCTGCGCGCCGTCGTCGACGAGGGCGTCGCACGGTTCGGGCGGCTCGACATCGTGAGCGCCAACGCGTCGATCTGCTCGGTGCAACCGCTCGAGGAGGTCACACCCGAGATCTGGGACACGACACTCGACGTCAACCTGACCGGCGTGTGGAACACGTGCGCCGTCGCCATCCCGCACCTCGTCTCGGCCGGCGGCGGCAGCATCGTGATCACCGGCTCGACGGGCAGCGTCGTCGGCCTGCCGTTCTACCTGCCGTATGTCGCCGCGAAACACGCCCTCGTCGGGGTGTGCCGCTCGCTCGCACTCGAACTGTCCGACCGGAACGTGCGCGTGAACCTCGTTCTCCCGACCGGGGTGGATACGCCGCAAGGACATTCGACGGTGCTGCCGTCGCTGCTCGACCGACGGCCCGACCTCGGCGCCGTGTTCACGAACAGCCTGCCCGTCTCCCGGATCGAGAGCATCGACGTCACCCACGCGCTGATGTTCCTCGCGTCCGACGAAGCCCGCTACGTGACCGGAACCGCGTTCCCGGTCGACGCGGGCGCCACGATCCGCTGACCGCGCCACCCTGTGCGTGAAAAAGGCGTACAGGGACTCGTTAAGTGCTCACAGGGCGCGGCTGATGACCAAACGCTGAATCTGGTTGGTGCCCTCGAAGATCTGGGTGATCTTGGCTTCGCGCATGAACCTCTCGACACGGAAGTCGGTGGTGTACCCGTAGCCGCCGAACACCTGCACCGCGTCGGTCGTGACCTTCATCGCGGCGTCGGTCGCGACGAGCTTCGCGACCGACGCGTGACGCGAGTACGGCAGGCCCGCGTCGCGTCGGCGGGCGGCGTCGAGGTAGGTGGCGCGGGCCGAGTCGACGGCCGCCGCCATGTCGGCCAGCAGGAAGCCGAGGCCCTGGTGATCGGCGATCTTCTTGCCGAAGGTCTCGCGCTCGTGTGCGTACCGGACGGCCTCGTCGAGCGCGGCCTGCGCGATGCCCGTCGCGACCGCGGCGATACCGAGACGACCGGAATCGAGTGCACTGAAAGCGATCTGGAGACCCTGCCCTTCTTCGCCGACGCGCCGTTCGACAGGCACACGCGCGCCGTCGTAGAACGCCGACGTGGTGGGCACGCCGCGTAGACCCATCTTCTCCTCGGGCTTGCCGAACTCGAGTCCCTCGGTGTCCTTCGGCACGAGGAAGCACGAAATGCCCTTGGAGCCTTCGCCGGTACGCGCGAACAGGTTGTAGAAGTCCGCGACGCCACCGTGGGTGATCCACGCCTTCGTCCCGTCGATCACGTAATCGTCGCCGTCACGGCGGGCACGGCATGCGAGCGCGGCCGCGTCGGACCCGGCCTGCGGCTCGGACAGGCTGTACGCGCCGATGGTGGCGCCGCCGAGCATGTCGGGCAACCACCGCTGCTTCTGCTCCTCGGTGCCGAATGTCATGAGCGGGTGGCACGAGAGGCTGTGCACGCTGACCGCGACGCCCACCGCGGCCCATCGCGCGGCGATCTCCTCGAGCACCTGCAGGTACACCTCGTAGGGCTGACCGCCGCCGCCCCACTCCTCGGGGTACGGCAGGCTCAGCAGGCCGGCGTCGCCGAGCGTCGCGAACACGCCGTCCGGGTAGGTCTCGGTCTTCTCGCACTCGTCGACGATCGGTGCGAGCACCTTGTCGGCGATGTCGCGCGTGAGCTCGATCAGCTCGCGCGCCTCGGGAGTGGGCAACAGACGGTCGACGGGCACCAGGGACCTCTTCTCGCACGGACCGGCTCGCACCGCACGAGCCGTACGTCCGACAGTACTATCGACCAGCCTGCAGTACTGTCAAGCGTATGGCGACTCCCGAGAGCACCCGCGGCGCATTCGCGACGTCGCGTCGTACCGAGTTGTTCGACGCCCTCGTGGCGCTGCTGCTCGCCGAGGGGTTCGCGCACCTCACGCTCGACGGCATCGCGTCGCGGCTGCGCTGCTCGAAGTCGACTCTCTACACGCTCGCGGGGAGCAAGGAACAGCTGGTCCGCGCCGCGACCGTGCACTTCTTCCGGCGTGCCACCGACGACGTCGAGGCGGCGGTGGCACGCGAGGACGACCCCCGTGCCCGTATCACCGCGTACCTGACCGCGGTGGGCGTCGCGCTCACTCCCGCGTCGGAACAGTTCATGACCGACCTCGCGGGGTTCGCGCCCGCACGCGAGGTCTACGAGCAGAACACGCGGTTGGCCGCACTGCGCGTCGAGGCACTGATCGACGACGGCGTGCGCGCGGGCGAGTTCCGCGACGTCGACGCGTCGTTCGCGGCCGACCTGACGGCCACGATGATGGCGCGTATCCAGACCCGCGGCGTACGCGCCTCGACAGGGCTCGCGGACGCCGACGCGTACCGCGAACTGGCCGGCATCCTCACACGCGGCATCTTCGCGTAGCAGCTGCGCAGGGATCAGAACAAGATCGCCGTCACACCAAGATCTTTCGCGTCACCCTGCACACACGACACCGCCGGTGCCGCGGACCCGAAGGCCCGCCACACCGGCGGTGTCGAAAGACTCAGGACAGGCGAGCCAGCAGATCCGTGCGCTGACGCGGGCCCAGACCCGACAGGCGGCGGGTCTCGGCGATGCCCAGATCCTCGATGATCGTGCGCGCCTTGATCTTGCCCACCTTGGGCAGCGACTCGAGCACGTAGAGCACCTTCGTCTTGCCGATCAGCTCGTCCTTGTCGGCACGCTCGAGCACGTCGGCGAGCGACTGGTTGCCCGCCTTGAGTTCGTCGCGAAGCTCCGCGCGAGTACGCCGGGCGATGGCTGCTTTCTCGAGCGCGGCAGCGCGCTGTTCCGGGGTCAAAGTCGGCAGTGCCATTACAAAGCTCCTCGTGTGACGGGTTCGGTCTTCTCTGGGAACGTAGACCACATCGGTCGATCGCGGGGAAACCGGCATCGGAGTGTCGCGAAACGGCGGCAACGAGCACTTTCGTAGCGAATTCGGACGCCCACGAGAGGTACATGCCGCCGAGCCGGGTGCCCTGCCCGATCTTTCTACCCTGTTCGCGCGCAGAGGTACAGCCGGGACGCCGCCGCCGCGTGCCGCGCGATCACCTCGCTGCCGACCCGGCCCGCGCGAGCACGTAGTCGCGGAAACGTTGCACTGCGGGCGGGTAGGGACGCCCGGCCGTCGTGAGCATGCCGATCGACCGTCGTGCCCGCACCCCGCCGATGCGGACGAGAACCGTATCCCGCGAGGACTGTTCGCCGTGCGCGGCAGGCACGATACTGATGCCCTGCCCGGCCGCGACGAGCGCCCGAAGAGTGGGCAGTTCCGAACACGTAGTCGTCCAGTGCGGCGCGAAACCCGCATCCGCACAAAGCCGGTCGGCGATCTGGCGTAGTCCGTACTCGGGGCTGAGGCCCACGAACCGCTCGGCCGCGACGTCGGTGAGCGCGATCTCGCTCCTTCGTGCGAGCGAGTGCGACGACGGCAACAGCACGAACAGCTCTTCTTCCGCGAGCTCGGCCCACACGACATCGTTGCCCGCGGGTTGCGGGCTGACGAACGCGATGTCGACACGGTCGTGCCGAAGGTCGTCGACGACGCGGTCGGCCGCGTCGCTGTGCAGTTCGAAGTCGACGCCGGGTGCCAGCTCCTTGTAGCCCGCGACGAGCTCGGGGACGAGCCATGTGCCGTAGGACTGGGTGAAGCCGAGCACCACCGTCCCCGTCGAGGGGTCGACGAGCGAGGCGATGCGTTCGCTCGCACTGTCGAGCTCACCCACCGCACGCACCGCGTGCGCACGGAACACCTCGCCGTACTTGTTCAGGCGTACCCGGCCGTGCACGCGATCGAACAACGCGACGCCGAGCTCGCGCTCGAGCCGGCCGATCGCCCGGGAGAGCGTCGGCTGCCCCACCGACACCACCGCGGCCGCGTCGGTGACGTGCTCGTACTCCGCGAGCACCAGGAACCATCGCAGATCGCGCACCTCCATGCGCCCGAGCTTATGCGCCGGACGCATGAATCGGACGAAACCGTGGCGCCCGTGGGTGCAGAAGCTCACAGAACAAGACCGCCGCAGCACAGACGACCTGCATTCATGCACGTGAGGCATAACCTCATCCCGCGACGTCATTGGTTGCCCCGGATCGCGCAACCTTACGGTCGTCCGCATGGATGCAGCCGCGACGCGTACGGGCGTCGCCGAATGGACCGGACACCCGCGTGGGTCGCGCGAGTACCGCCGCATCCTCGTCGCGCTGCTGTGCGCCGGGATTGCGACATTTGCCCAGTTGTACTCGGTACAGGGGATTCTGCCGCTCATCTCGAGCGGTCTCGGCGTGAGCCCGTCGCAGTCGAGCCTCGCGGTGTCGGCGGCGACGGTCGGCATCGCGGTCGCCGTCATCCCGTGGTCGGTGGCCGCCGACCGGATCGGCCGGGTGCGCGCGATGACGGCCTCGATCGTCGCTGCCACCGTGCTCGGCCTCGTCGTTCCGCTCAGTACGTCGCTGCCGATGCTCGTCGGGATCCGCTTCGCCGAAGGTCTCGCGCTCGGGGGCCTACCGGCGATCGCGATGGCCTACCTGAGCGAGGAAGTGCACGCGCGGCACGCCGCCCTCGCTGCCGGTACGTACGTGTCCGGCACGACGCTCGGCGGGCTGCTCGGCCGCATCGTCGCGGGACCCGTTGCCGAACACAGCAACTGGCGGATCGGGTCGCTCACTGTCTCGCTGGTCGCACTCGCCGCCGCCGTCGTGTTCGTCTCGCTCGTCCCGGCGCCGCGCGCGGTACGCCCCGGCAAACCGATGACGTCACTGCGAGAGAGGCTGCGCCACAACCTGTCCGATCCGGCGATGCTGGCGCTCTTCGCGCAGGGTTTCCTGCTGATGGGCGGATTCGTCGCCGTCTACAACTATCTCGGCTTCCGACTCGAAGGCGCGCCGTTCGGGCTGCCACAGTCGGTGATCAGCCTGATCTTCCTCGCGTACCTCGCGGGCACCGTGTCGTCGCGCCTCGCGGGGCACGCCGCGACGCGCGTCGGACGCGGTCGCGTGCTGGCCGCGTCGACCGCCGTGATGATCGCCGGACTCCTCGTGACGATGATCCCGTCACTGATCGCGGCGCTGGCCGGCCTCGTCGTCCTCACCTTCGGATTCTTCGGTGCCCACTCGATCGCGTCGGGCTGGACCGGGGCGCGTGCGACGGTCGGCCGCGCGCAGGCGACGTCGCTCTACAACCTCTTCTACTATGCGGGGTCGAGCGTGATCGGCTGGCTCGGCGGTCTCGTGTTCCAGTCCTTCGGGTGGAATGCGCTCGCGTGGTTCGTGATCGCGCTCGCCGTCGTCGCCGCGTGTACCGCGCGGGCGGTGCGCTCGTAGCCGTCGAATGGGCGATTTCGCGACCATCGCCCGAGTGGTTTTCCCGAAAACAGCCCGCTCGGCGACGGTTTCACCCGCGGTCGGCCAGAACGCCACGCAGGTGCGTGGCGACGGCACGCTCGTCGGCCGTCACGAGCCGGTAGTCGCGGACCACCAGTTCGCCGCCCACCAGCACATGTCGGGGCCGACGGCCCGGCGACGCCCACAGCAGACCCGCCACGGGATCGGCGACGCCCGCGTCCGCGACGCCGGTGACGTCCCACACGCACAGGTCCGCGGCCGCGCCGACCTCGACGATGCCCAGTTCGGGACGGCCGAGGCCCACCGCACCACCGCGCGTGAGCGCCGTGAGCACGTCGCGCGCCGGCAGCTCCCGCCCCGCGAGCGGCGCGACCTGCATCGCGGTGCGCCCGTCCGCGAGCAGGTGACCGGCGTCGTTGCTGCCGCCGCCGCTCGTCCCCATCCCGACCGGCACGCCCGCGTCGAGCAGTGCCCCGACCGGGGCGACACCCCACCCCATCGGCAGGTCGCAACCCGGTGCGTGGGTGGCACTCACTCCCGCCGATGCGAGCCGTGCGATCTCGCCGTCGGTGACAGCGCACAGGTGCGCGAGCGTGACATCCGGTGCGAGCCAGCCCCATTCGTCGAGCAACTCGATCGGACGACGACCGTACCGTTGCGCGGCGACCGCGACGTCGACCTGCTCGTTCGCTTGCGTACGTCTGCGCAACCCGTACCGGCGCGCGACGTCGGCGAGCGCGTCGAAGGTCTCGCGCCGGTCGCTGTGCACGCCCGCGGGCCCCACCGCGAGCTGCACCATGCCGTCGAGCGTGACACCACCGTCCTCGGGTACGAACCACTGCGCCGCAATCGCTTCGGCGGACTCACCCACGATCTGCGGGTCGTCGTTCGCGCTGCCGCGGACGAACACGAGCCGCGCACCGAGCTCCGCCGCGGCCGAGCGCACCGCGTCCGCGAACTCGACACCCGCCGCCGGCGTGAGGCCCGGCCACGTGAGGTGATGGTCGGCGACCGTCGTCACGCCGCACAGCAGTGCTTCCGCGAGTCCCGCTCGCGCAGCGGCATTCCCGATCTCGGGATCGACCCCGGCGCGGGAGTACGCGGCGGCCATCGTCGGCAGCCACTGCGCCATCGGCACGCCCTTGGCGTCGGGCAGGGTGCGAAACGCGGTCTGGAACAGATGATGGTGCGCGTTGACCAGCCCCGGCGTGACGACGCACCCGGACACGTCGAGCACCGCAGACCCCTCGGCCCGCTCGGCCTGGATACGGCCGCCGCCGGTGTGGACGTCGCCGGGGTGCGCACCGGGGAACTCGCGCCCGTCGCCCGCGAACACGGCAAGCGCTCCCTGCAAGGTCAGCATGAACGGTCAAGCTAGCCGACGCAGCGGCCGCCCGCAGCGCATGCGGCCGGGACGCGCTCACGCCACGAGCGAGCCCGCGACGTACACCTCGGCGATCGCCGGCTCGCGCATCGCGGTGAGGAGGGTGAACAGCGTCTGATCGCGTGCGAGTTCGGCATCCGACGAACGGATTCCGTAGTCGAGGGCAGCGTCCAACGGTGGCCAGCGGCTGGGGTCGACGACCACGAAGTCGGCGTCCTTGCCGACGTCGAAGTTGCCGATGCGCGATTCCTGGTCGAGAGCCCGCGCACCGGCGAGCGTGCCGGAGAACAACAGCTGCGCCGGGTGCAGGGCCACGGCGGCAGGCTCGGACATGTGCACCTTGTAGGCATCGGCGAGCACCTGCGGGATCAGCCATTCGTCGCCGCCGCCGACGTCGGTGCCGATCGCGATCGTGACGCCCGAGCGCGCGGTGCGCCGCCACGGCATCGTGCCCGAACCGAGGAACTGTTGCGACGTCGGGCAGTGCGCGATCGACGACCCCGTCGCGGCGAGCCTGGCGAGTTCGCCGTCGGAGCAGTGCACCGCGTGCGCGAAGATGCTGCGCCTTCCGAGCAGACTCGCGCCGCCGAGCGCCGAGTCCGGCAGGAACCGCCCGTCGTATGCGTCGAGATAGCGTCGGCACCCGAACTTCTGCGTCGTCTGCGCGATCTCGCCGGTGCCGGGCCGATCGTTCTCGCTCAGGTGCGTGTGGAAGTACACGCCGCGCCCACGGACGTCGTCGTACAGCTCGCCGAGCCCGCGCAGCGTGCGTGAGGTGACCGACAGCGCGAAACGCGGCACCACCGCCACCTGGAGACGCGCGGTGGCCGGGTCCCCCGTGTCGACGGCGTGCCACCGGTCGATCTCGTCGCGGGTCAGCGCGAGCGCGTCGTCCTCGCTCGTCACGAGCGCCGATGCGGCCTCGGGACCGTCGGTCTGGATGCCGCGGCCGCTGACGATCCGCAGCCCGCGTCGCCGCGTCTCCCGGAACAGCGCGTCCTGCGCGTCCGGGAACGCCGACCCGAACACCATCGCCGACGTCGTGCCCGCCGCGATCCGGCGATCGCAGAAGGCGCCCGCCGCGAGCTCCGCGAACTCGGGGTCGCGCAGCCGCGCCTCGGCCGGGAAGATGCACCTGTCGAGCCATTCGAGCAGTTGCTCGCCGCCGTACGCGTCGTACGAGAAGGTCTGCGGAAAGTGCACGTGGGTGTCGACGAAACCGGGCAACAGGAAACCGGGCCGGTGGTCGCGCACATCGGCCGTGCGGAGGGCGTCGGGCAGGTCCGCGAACCGACCACACCAGGCGACGACGCCTGCCTCGTCGACCACGAGCGCGCCGTCGGGAATCGACACGAGTGACGACGCGGCATCGGCGAGCGACGGCGCACCCGCGACGTGGAAGACATGACCGCGGTGTACCTGCTGAACCCGACTCACTCGCGGCAGTGAAGCACACCCGCGCCCAGGCCGCAGCGCGTGCTCAGGAGGTTCTCAGCCGCCCGCTGGATACTGAAGCGGTGGAGGCAGGGACTGCGACGACGGGGAGACGGCCGTGACGCACCTGATCATGCTGTCGCGGCAGTCGCTGCACGCCCGCATCGTCACGGTCACCGCGCTCGTCGCCGCGGTCGCCGTCGTCGCGTCGACGGCGGCGATCTACCTCGTCACCGAACGCTCGCTGCACATGCAGACCAACGACCGGCTCGCGCGCACCGCCGACGCCGTGATCGGGACCGCGTCGTACGGCGGGCCGCCGTGGGTGTTCTCGCCCGCGGTGTCGTCGAAGGTCGCCGTGGTGACCCCCAACAACCAGATCGTCACCGCCGTCGGCGCGTGGGGCGAGCCGTTCGACGACCCGCAGGACATCACGTCGTGGCTCGCGGACGCGGACCTGTCGGCCGGGCCCGCGACCACGGTGCTCGACGGCTACCAGCTGCTTGCGAAGCAGTCGCCGGGCAGCGGCGTCGTCGTCGCGGCGGAGGCGATGGCACCCACCGCGTCGCTGCTGCGCAAACTGCTCGTCGCGCTCACGGTCCTCGGCGGCATCGTGACGGCGTGCGCGATCCTCGCGGGCTCGGCCGTCGCCCGCACGGGACTGCGGCCGGTGCGGCGCCTCACCGCGGGAATGCAACGCGTCGCCCGCACCGACCTCCTCGACCCGGTGCCGGTCGTGGGACACGACGAACTCGCCCAGCTGTCCGAGCGCTACAACACGATGCTCGCGTCGCTCGGCAACTCCCGCGAGCGGCAACGCGCGCTGGTCGCCGACGCGGGAGACGAGCTGCTCACACCGCTCACCGCCTTGCGCACCAACCTCGAACTGCTCGTGTCGGCGAGCGAACCGAACGGCCCCGAACTCGGGGACACCGAACGCGAGAACCTGTCGCGCGACGTCGTGACGCAGATCGAGGACGTGTCGCGCACGGTCGCCGAGCTCGTCGATCGCGCGCGGATCCAGGAGGGCATCGCGCACCCCGACGAGACCGCTCAGGACAAGGACTGACGTTCGGCGCGACGCCTGCGCTGCACGGTGAGCCCGATCGCGACGATCACGAGCGCCGATGCCACCGAGAAGCCGATCGCCTGCTGTTGCGCGGGATCGAACGCCATGAGCACGAGCACGGCGACGACGAACGCGATCACCACGACGGTCAGACCCGGGAACAGCCACATCCGCACCGGCGGACGTTCGCCCTGCTCGCGCATCCGACGACCGAGCCGCAGCTGGCTCGCCGCGATCGCGAGGTACACGAACAGCGCGACGGCACCGCTCGTCGACAACAACCACGTGAAGATGCGGTCGGGCAGAACGTAGTTGCCGATCACCGCGACGAATCCGACGATCATCGACGCCGACACCGCGACGCGCGGCACCCCCTGCCGGCTCAGCTTGCGCACCACCTGCGGTGCGTCGCGGCGCACGCCG
This sequence comes from Rhodococcus sp. HNM0569, assembly GCF_012726205.1. Classification (GTDB taxonomy): domain Bacteria; phylum Actinomycetota; class Actinomycetes; order Mycobacteriales; family Mycobacteriaceae; genus Rhodococcus_F. The sequence continues at coordinate 55,004 of NZ_JAASAE010000008.1, forward strand.
AGCGAGAACAACATCCGCGACGCCGTGTACAGCGCGGAGTTGAGACACGACGCGACGGCCGTGAGGATCACGACGTCCATGATGCGCGCCGAGTGCGGGATGCCGATCGCGTCGAGCACGCTCTGGTAGGAGCCGTTGTCGAGCCGATCGTACGGCAGCAACGCCACGACGACGAAGATCGAGCCCAGGTAGAACAGCGAGATCCGCCAGATCACCGAGTTGACGGCGCGCGTGATACCGCGCTTCGGATCGGGTGATTCGGCCGCCGCGATCGTGACGATCTCGGTGCCCATGAACGAGAACATCGTGGTGAGCATCGCCGCGATCACCGCGGTGTACCCGTTGGGGAGGAAACCGTCGGGCTGCCACAGGTGCTCGACGCCGCTGACGTCGGAGCCCGGGAAGACGCCGAGGATCGCGAGGACGCCGATCACGAGGAAGGCGACGATCGCGACGACCTTGATCAGCGCGAACCAGAACTCGAACTCGCCGTAGTTGCCGACGCTCGCGAGGTTGGTGACGGTGAGCAGCAATGTGACCGCGAGCGCCCACATCCATTGTTCGCCGCCGATCAGGCTGTCCAGGATCGTGGCGGCCGCCGTCGCCTCCACCGGGATGACGAGCACCCAGAACCACCAGTACAGCCAGCCGACGGTGAACCCGGCCCAATGTCCGAGTGCGCGTTCGGAGTACACCGAGAACGAGCCCGTGTCCGGGTTCGCGGTGGCCATCTCGCCGAGCATCCGCATGACCATCACGACCAGCGTGCCCGCGAGCGCGTAGGACACGAGCACCGCGGGACCGGCCTGCTCGATCGCCGTCGCCGACCCCACGAACAGCCCCGCGCCGATGACACCCGCGATCGAGATCATCGTGATGTGCCGCGGCTCGAGGCTCTTGCCCAGCGACGGCGGTTCGTCCGGCTGCTGCGTCGCGGCTGCGGCCACGTGCACTCCTCTCCCCGACTGCTCTACTCGGCACCGTAGACGCCGGTACCGAACCCCGCCGACGTGCACGTCCGTTGCGTCCGGTACGTCCGGAAGTTCGGGCGTTTCGCGGCTTTCGACCGTGGCGACGATCCGCGCTGGCTACGCTGGGAGCCGATGGCCGGAGACAAGAACGCCGCGTCCGCCGTCGAACTCGACGTCGGTGAACACACCGTGCGCGTGACCCACCCCGACCGCGTGTACTTCCCCGAAACCGGGGCCACGAAACTCGATCTCGCCCAGTACTATCTCGCCGTCGGCGACGGCATCGTGCGCGCACTCCGCGAACGCCCGTGCATGACGCACCGCTTCCCCGAAGGCCTCGCAGGCGACAAGGTGCACCAGAAGCGCCTCCCGCGGGGCGCACCCGACTGGGTCGAGACCGCGCACGTCACCTTCCCACGGTTCCACCGCACCGCCGACGAACTGTGCGTCACCAAACTCGCGGACGTCGTCTGGTCGGTGCAGATGTCCGCCGTCGAGTTCCACCCCTGGAACTCGCGGCGCGCCGACGTCGAATCGCCCGACGAGTGGCGCATCGACCTCGACCCGGGCGACGAATGCCCGTTCTCGACCGTGCAGCGCGTCGCGGGCGTCGTGCACGAGGTGCTCGACGAACTCGGTGCCGTCGGGTGGCCGAAGACGTCCGGCGGCAAAGGCATGCACGTGTACGTCCGCATCCCGCCGCGCTGGGGTTTCCACGACGTCCGCCGGGGAGCACTCGCGTTCGCGCGCGAAATCGAGCGTCGCACACCGTCCGACGTGACGACGACGTGGTGGCGCAAGGACCGGGACGCGTCGAAGCTGTTCGTCGACTACAACCAGAACGCGCGCGACCACACCATCGCGAGCGCCTACTCGGTACGCGGGGTGCCGGATGCGCGCGTGTCGACGCCCGTGCGGTGGAACGAGATCCCCGACGTCGACCCCCACGACTTCACGATCGCGACCGTGCCCGCACGGTTCGCGGAACTCGGCGACCTGCACGCAGGCATCGACGATGCCGTCTTCTCGTTCGAGGAACTGCTCGAGTGGGCCGAACGCGACGAGGCCGCGGGCGAATCCGGACCCGACGCAGCCGTCGACCTCGACTGAACGCGCTCACCACCCGCGGCGGCGCGGCTCCGAGCCGATCAGCTCGCCGGGGCGGGCGTCCTCGCGCGAGCGGTACACGATGTACGGGCGGAACAGGTATGCGACGGGCGCGCTGAACACGTGCACCAGCCGCGTGAACGGCCACAGCGCGAAGAGCACGAGCGCGATCGTGACGTGGACGTGGTACGACAGGGCCGCCTCGGCCATCAGGTCGCCGCGCGGCTGCAGGATCCAGATCGACCGGAACCACGGCGAGACCGTCTCGCGGTAGTTGCCCTGGCTGCCGTCGATTCCGAGGAAGGTGGTGGCCAATCCCGCGACGATCGCCGCGATGAGTACGAGATACATGATCTTGTCGTTGAGCGTCGTCGCCATGAACACCGGGCCGCGCGTGCGCCGCCGGTAGACGAGCAGACCCGCTCCGACGAGGGTCGCGACGCCCGCGATCGCGCCGAGCACCCCGGCCTGGATGTGGTACGCGTGCTCCGAGATGCCGATCGCGTCGGTCCACGACTCCGGGATGACGAGACCGATGACATGGCCGACGATGACGACGAGGATGCCGAAATGGAACAGCGGGCTCGCGACCCGCAGGATCCGCTTCTCGTACAGCTCGGAACTGCGTGTGGTCCAACCGAACTTGTCGTACTTGTAGCGCCACCACGTGCCGATCACCACGATCGCGAGGACGACGTACGGGACGATGTCCCAGTAGATTTCGGCGGCGGACATCACGCACCCTCCTGTCGGGCGGCCGCGGCCTCACGACGCGGCGGCACGGTCAACGTGAACGGCTGCAGGCCGACGGCCTCGCCCGGTGGGCCGGCCGCGGCGAGCCGCGCCGCCCGCCGGGACTGCTGATCGGTGACGGGCGGCAGCGTGGCGCACACCGCGTCGAGCGCGCCTGCATAGGGCGAGGCGTCGTCGCGCAGTGCCGACCGCAACAGTTCGAGCCCGACGCGATTGTCGTCGAGCAGGGTGCGCCCCGCGTCGGCGTCGACGGTGGCCGCGAAATCGAGGACGACGGCGAGATGGTCGGGTGATTCGCCGCGCGGCGCGTCCGCGCCGTGCGCACGATAGGTGCGCACGAAGGTGAGCATCTCGGCGCCGCGATTGCGGGTGTCTCCCGCCGTCCAGTAGGTGAGGTAGAGCGTGGTGCGCCTGCGCAGGTCGAAGGTCTCGACGTACCGCTGCTCGACGAGCGCCCGTTCACCCACGAGATGGTCGCGCAGCGGTGCGAGTGCGTCGCGCGTGGTGCGCGGCAGATGCCCGCACAGCAGGTCCACCTGTGCGAGACGATCGTCGAGGTCGGCGCCCGGGTAGTCGAGCAGCAGCGCGCACGCAGCCCATGTCGCGCGGTCGGTCACGCGCGTGTCGGGTGCCGAGCGGAACAGTCTCATGAGCGTGCGTCCCCCGTGTGCCCGGACGGGTCGCGATCGGCTGGTTCACGTTCGGGGAACATGCCGGTCGGGACACCCTGTCCGTCCCAGTTGAGCAGGTTGACCCGAGAGGGCTGCGTACTGTTGGCCGACTGACCCTCCGACGTCTGCCGCTGTTTGAGCGCGTGGAAGGTCTCGACCGCGACGGGCACCGGCGTGCCGCTCGCCTCGCCGAGAGGACCCGACTCGTACAGGCCGGGGCCGCCGTCGAAGTCCAGCGGGCAGTCGGTGACGGTCTCCTCGAGCCGGTGCCCCTCGGTGGCGTAGGCCGTCGGGATGACGTACCGCTCTTCGTACTTCGCGAGCGCGAGCAAACGGTACATCGCATAGATGTCGAACTCGCTCATCCCGACCGCGAGCGGAATCGACTCCTGCGGCTCGCGGCCGAGGTTGATGTCGCGCATGTACGACCGCATCGCCGCGAGCTTCTGCAACACCGAATCGATCACCCCGACGTCGCCCGCGGTGAACAGCCCCGCGAGATACTCCCGTGGGATACGCAGCGCGTCCAGGGCCCCGAAGAGGTTCCCGAGATCCTCGGCGTCGCCGCCGTCCCGCGCCACGGCGTCGACGACGGGAGAGAGCGGCGGCACGTACCAGACCATCGGCATCGTGCGGAATTCCGGATGCAGCGGCAACGCGACCCGCCACCTCTTGATGAGCGCGTAGGTGGGCGAACGCTGTGCCGCGTCGAGCCACTCGTCCGAGATGCCTTGCTGCCGTGCGTTCGCGACGACCTCGGGGTCGAACGGGTCGAGCAGCGCATCCAGCTGCGCCTCGTACAGATCCTGCTCGTTCTCGGTCGCGGCGGCGTCGGCCACCTTGTCGACGTCGTACAGCATGAGACCGATGTAGCGCAGCCGCCCGACGCAGGTCTCCGAACAGACCGTCGGCAACCCGACCTCGACGCGCGGATAGCAGAACGTGCACTTCTCGGCCTTGCCGGTCTTGTGGTTGAAGTAGACCTTCTTGTACGGGCAGCCCGTGACGCACATGCGCCAGCCTCGGCACTTGTCCTGATCGACGAGCACGATGCCGTCCTCGCTCCGCTTGTACATCGCGCCCGACGGGCACGATGCGACGCACGACGGGTTGAGGCAGTGCTCGCAGATGCGCGGCAGGTAGAACATGAACGTCTGCTCGAGCTCGAGCTTGATGTCGTCGTTGACCTTCTTCAGGATCGGGTCTTCCGACAGCAGTTCGGGACTGCCGCCGAGGTCGTCGTCCCAGTTGGCCGACCACTCGACCTTCATCGGCTCGCCGCTGATGAGGCTGCGCGGCTGGGCCACCGGAAAGTGCTCGGACGCGGGTGCGTTGGTCAGATTTTCGTAGTCGTAGGTCCACGGCTCGTAGTAGTCCTGGATCGACGGCATCTTGGGGCTCGCGAAGATCTTGAACAGTTTCGCCAGCCGGCCGCCGTCACGCAGCCGGAGCCTGCCCTTGCTGTCCCGCACCCAGCCGCCGTGCCACTTGTCCTGGTCCTCGTAGGTGCGCGGATAGCCCTGTCCGGGACGGGTTTCGACGTTGTTGAACCACACGTACTCGGTGCCGGCGCGGTTGGTCCACGCCTGCTTGCACGTCACCGAGCACGTGTGGCATCCGATGCACTTGTCGAGGTTCATCACCATCGACATCTGGGCCATGACACGCATCAGTACGTCACCTCCTGCGAGCGACGGCGGACCACCGTCACCTCGTCGCGCTGGTTTCCCGTCGGGCCGAGGTAGTTGAACGCGAACGACGTCTGCGCGTATCCGCCTGCGAGATGGGACGGTTTGACGAGCAGGCGCGTAAGCGAGTTGTGGATGCCGCCGCGTTTTCCGGTGGTTTCGGTGAGCGGCACGTCGATCGTGCGCTCCTGCGCGTGGTGCACGAACACCACACCTTCCGGGATGCGGTGCGACACGACGGCGCGGCACACCACGACGCCGTTGCGGTTGACCGACTCGACCCAGTCGTTGTCGTGCACCGAGATCTTCTGCGCGTCGGCCGGGCTCATCCACATCGTGGGCCCGCCTCGGGAGAGGGACAACATCAGCAGGTTGTCCTGGTATTCCGAGTGGATCGACCACTTGTTGTGCGGCGTGAGGTACCGCACCGTCAGGCCGACGCCGTCGCGCGCGCTGCCGATCTCGGGTTCGCCGAACAGGCGCGCCATGTCGAGCGGCGGCCGGTACACCGGCAGCTGTTCGCCGAGCTCTTCCAGCCAGTCGTGGTCGAGATAGAAGTGCATGCGTCCGGTGAGCGTGTGGAACGGTTTGAGGTTCTCGATGTTGACGGTGAACGGTGCGTACCGTCTGCCGCCGTGCTCACTGCCCGACCACTCGGGGCTGCTGATCACCGGCGTCGGCTGGGCCTGCGTGTCCGCGAAGGTGATCCGCCGCTCTTCGTTGCCCTCCGCGAGGTGCGCGAGCGGCTGCCCGGTGCGTTTTTCGAGCTGCCGGTAACCCTGCACCGCGAGCCTGCCGTTCGACGTGCCGGACAGTTCGAGGATCGTCTCGGCCATCTTCTGCGCCGAGTCCAGCACCGGGCGCCCGGCCGCCGCGCCGGTGTCCCACACGCCGTGCAGTGCCGCGAGCCGCTCGACCTCCCGGTCGGGCTTGTACGTGACGCCCTTCGTCCCGAGCCCCGCCTTCTCGACGAGCGGCCCGAGCGCACACCACTTGTCGTAGATCGCGCTGTAGTCGCGCTCGACGACCGCGAGCGGGCCCATCGTCTTGCCCGGCACCGGGTCGTCGCCGGTGGCACGCCAATCCTGTTGGCGGCCCGACCGGTACGCCATGGCGCCGGGGGTGTCGTGCTGGAAGGGCGTCGCGACGACGTCCTTGTACACGCCCGGCAGGTGGGTGCGTGCGAGCCGGCTGAACGTGCGCGCGATCGCGCCGAACGCCGCGAAATCCGATCGTGTCTCCCACGGCGGGTCGACCGCGGCGTTGAACGCGTGCAGATAAGGGTGCATGTCGGTGCTCGACAGGTCGTACTTCTCGTACCACGTCGCGGCGGGCAGCACGACGTCCGACAGCAACGTCGTGGACGTCATGCGGAAGTCGACCGACATCAGCAGGTCGAGCTTGCCCTCCGGGATGTCGTCGCGCCACCGGACGTCGGTGGGGCGGGTGTCCTCCGGCGTCGGCGACGCCTGCAGATTCGACGACGTGCCCAGCAGATGGCGCAGGAAGTACTCGTTGCCCTTGCTCGACGAGCCGAGCAGGTTGGCGCGCCACACGCTGAGCACGCGCGGCCAGTTGCGCTGGTCGTCGGGATCGGTGATCGCGAGTTTCATTCTGCCCGAGCCGAGCTCGTCCGCGACGTACTCCTTCACGTCCTTGCCCGCCTGCTCGGCCTCGTCGGCGAGCGCGAGGCTCGACCGGTCGAACTGCGGGTAGAACGGCGTCCAGCCCATCGACACCGCCGACGCCATGACGTCCATCGTGTGCTTGCCGCGGAAGTTGCCACGCCCGATCGGGCTCGCGAGCGCGTCGGCGCGGTAGCCGTCGTAGCGCCACTGGTCGGTGTGCACGTACCAGTACGACGTGCCTGCCATGTGCCGCGGTGGACGGCTCCAGTCGGTGCCCATCGCGACGGCCGTCCACCCCGTGACGGGACGGCACTTCTCCTGCCCGACGTAGTGCGCCCAGCCGCCGCCGTTGCGGCCCATCGCGCCGGTCAGCATGAGCAGCGCGAGGACTGCCCGGTAGGTCGCGTCGCCGTGGAACCACTGGCAGATGCCCGCACCCATGATGATCATCGACCGGCCGCCCGAGTCGATCGAGTTCTGCGCGAACTCGCGCGCGATGCGGACGACCTGCTCGGCGGACACCCCCGTGATGGGTTCCTGCCACGCAGGCGTGCAGCCGATCGACGCGTCGTCGTAGCCGGTGGGCCAGTCACCCGGCAGGCCCGAGCGCTGCACGCCGTACTGCGCCATCATCAGGTCGAACACCGTGGTGACCCTGCGACCTGCGACCGTGCGTACCGGCACGCCGCGCCGCACCGTGGTGCCGTGCCCGTCGACCGTGTCGAAGGTGGGCAGCTCGACCTCGGTGGGCGCCCCGTCGGGGCCGCTCATCGTGAGTGCGGGAGCGAGATCGCCGAGGTCGAGGTTCCACTTGCCCTCGCCCTCCTCGCCGAACCGGAAGCCGAGCGAGCCGTTCGGCACGGCCGTCGCGCCCGTCGCCGCGTCGAACACGACCGGCTTGAACGCGGCGTTCTCCGATTCGTCACCCAGATCGGCCGCGCTGACGAACTTGCCGGGCACGACGTGCCCGTCGCGCTCCTCGACCTCGATCAGGAACGGCAGATCGGTGTAGCGGCGCACGAAGTCGGCGAAGAACGGCTGCTCGTGGTCGGTGAAGAACTCCTTCAGGATCACGTGCCCCATCGCCATCGCCATCGCACCGTCGGTGCCCGCGGCGCACGGCATCCACTCGTCGGCGAACTTCGTCGAGTCCGCGTAGTCGGGGCTGACGTTGACCACTTTCGTTCCCCGATAACGCACCTCGGCCATCCAGTGCGCGTCGGGCGTGCGGGTGACCGGCACGTTCGAACCCCACACCAGCAGGTACGCGGCGTCCCACCAGTCGCCCGACTCGGGCACGTCGGTCTGGTCGCCGAAGACCTGCGGCGACGCGACGGGCAGGTCGGCATACCAGTCGTAGAAGGACGTCATCGCGCCGCCGAGCAACTCGACGAACCGCGACCCCGCCGCGAAAGACACCATCGACATCGCGGGGATCGGGGAGAAGCCGACGAGCCGGTCCGGCCCGTACTCCTTGATCGTGTGCACGTGCGCCGCCGCGATCATCTCGGTGGCTTCGTCCCACGAGATCCGCATCAGGCCACCCTTGCCGCGCGCCTGCTGGTAGCGGCGGCGACGCTCGGGATCTGCCTGGATGTCGGCCCACGCGAGCACGGGATCGCCGGTACGGCGCCGTGCCTCGCGGTACATCTCGACGAGCACGCCGCGCGCGTACGGATAGCGCACGCGCGTCGGCGAATACGTGTACCACGAGAATGCCGCACCACGCGGACACCCGCGCGGCTCGTACTCGGGGCGGTCGGGACCCACACTGGGGTAGTCGGTTTCCTGTGTCTCCCACGTGATGATCCCGTCCTTGACGTAGATCTTCCACGAACAGGATCCGGTGCAGTTGACGCCGTGCGTCGACCGGACGACCTTGTCGTGGCTCCACCGGTCGCGGTAGAACACGTCGCCCTCGCGTCCGCCGCGACGTTCGACGACTCGGCCGTCGGGCGAGATCGTGCCCGGGGTGAAGAAGCGCCCGCTGGTGTAGATGAGGTCTTCGAGGGTTCCGCCGGTCTTGTTGTCGGGCATGCACTCTCCTACTTGCTGGCAGATCTCCTACGCGCTCACCGGTGCCTTGGGGCCCGGTGGATCGGGCTTCTCCTTCGCCCCCATCCGGAAGGCGGTGTACAGGAACGCAACCGCCGCGACGATCACGAGCAGCAGCAGACCGATCGTGTAGTTGTTGTCGGTCTGGTTGTAGGTCGCGCCCATCACGAGCGGCGGGAAGTAGCCGCCGAGACCGCCCGCGGCCGACACGATGCCCGTCACGCTGCCCACCTCCGACGCGGGCGAGCGCCGGGACACCCATGCGAACACGCCGCCGGTGCCGACGCCGAGGAACAGGGCGAGCGCGATGAACGTGGCGGCCGACCACACGTCCGCGGGTGGTTGCGTGATCGCGATCGCGGCCATGACCGCGGTGCCCGCGAGCGAGAACAGGACGACGTACTTGGGTGCGATGCGGTCGGCGATCGTGCCGCCGATCGGGCGGGCGAGAACCGCCGCGAGCGCGAACGCGGCAGTGCGCGTGCCCGCATCGACCTGCGAGAAGTCGTAGATGTTCTTGATGTACGTGGGCAGATAGTTGCTGAACGCGACGAACCCGCCGAACACGATCGCGTACAGGATCGAGATCTCCCACGTCACCTTCAGTTTCAGCGCCGACACGAACTTCGGCACCACCGGGTCGTGGTTGGGCTCGAACAGCGGCGCGTTCTTCATGAAGAACACACACAGCAGCGCCGTCAGGGCCAGCGCGACGGCGATGACGATGTGCGTCGCCAGCAGACCGAACCAGTCGACGAAACGCGGTGTGAAGAACGCCGACAGCGCGGTACCCACCATGCCCATGCCGAACACGCCCGTCGCGAAACCGCGGCGCGACGCGTCGTACCAGTTGTTGGCGAACGGGATACCCACGGCGAAGATCGTGCCGGCGATGCCGAGGAAGAAGCCGAACACGAGCAGCAGCACATAGGAGTCGGCCTCGCCCGCGACGCCCACGGCGAGAACCGGCAGGATCGACGCGAGCGAGATAGCGATGAACATCGCACGCCCGCCGTAGCGATCGGTGAGGGCGCCGACGACGATGCGGCCGATCGACCCGACGAGGATCGGCATCGCCACGAGCGACGACGCCTTCGCACTGCTGAGCGACATCCCCTCGGCGTACGACGTGGACAGGGGGCCGATCATGTTCCACGCCCAGAAGTTGATGGCAGACACCCACGTCGCGAGGACGAGGTTGAATGTCTGCTGCCCTGAACTGGCGGCGATCCGGGTTCCCGACGTCACCCACTCATGGAACCGCTAACCACGAAATCTCGCGGCGTTTCGCGCGAATCGAAGATTTCCGGGGATGCGGGCTGCTATGGCACGTTTACGCGGCCACCACTTCTTCCTCCTCGCTGAGCGGCCCGCGAAGTTCGGCGGCCGGTCGGTGCCTGCGCACCAGCACGCGCGTCACGCCGGCCGCGACGACACCGACGACGAGCCACGCCACGAGCTGCACGACGTCGCCACCGATGCCCGCCGCCGGGAAATACGCGACCGACTTCGCCGCGTCGAGCCACGCCGCGCCGTTCCAGAACGACTCGAGGCCCGCGAACAGCCGCGGCTGGAGTTCGGTCTGGAAGATGCCGCCCGACGACGTGAAGTTGAGCATCACGAACAGCAACGTGAGAGTCGGTGTCGTCCAACGACCCAGGACCGGGTGCAGCGCGACACCGATAGCGAGGATCGCCGCGACGTACAGCCACGCGAGGCCGAAGATGCGCCACACACCGTGGTCGATCACGCCGTACAGCGGTCCCGCGACCAGCACACCGATCGCGGCGACGGCCGCACTCGTCGCGATGCCGAGGACCGCGGTGACCCACGGCCTGAGCTTCTCGGCGTACACCGCGAGGGCGAGCGCGCTCGAGTAGCCGCCGACGCTGAGCGCGACGAGGAGGAAGAACAGGCCCTGGTTCGTGGGATCCTCGGCGCCCGTCGGCACGACGTCGACCGTGCGGAAGGGCAGATTCTGATCGAACGCGAGTTGCTGGAACACGCGGCCCGCGATCTGCGCCGTCGTCTCGGACGACGCGGACGCGACGAGCAGTTCGGCGTGGTCGGCGTCGGCCGAGTAGGCGGCCGCGAGAGTGCGGTCGGCGATCTGTGCGCGGGCGTCGTCGACGCTGCCGACGGCGTGCACGATCAGCGCGCCGTCCGAGCCGTCGGTGAGGGTCTGCGCGAGTACCTGCGTCTGCGGCCCCTCGCCGACCACCGCGACCTCGAGGTGCCGGGGCTGCGGGTGGTGGAACGCGCCGAGGTACGCGAGCGCCATGCCCGCGGCGAGGAAGAGCGGCACGAGGATGTGCGAACCGTAACTGCGGACGAGGGAGAGCACCCACGGACTGCGGGTTCGGACGGTGTCGTGCTGGGTCATCGAGCCTCCGGGCGGTGCACGCTGATCTATGTTGCAAACTGCAACATACTCGCCGCGGCGGTATTCTGCGCAAATGGACGGTGAACCTGCTGGTGACGGGCGTGCGACGAGCGAATCACCCGACCACGGCGACGCGATCCGGGCGGTGCTCAGCGAGCTCGCCGTCGTCAATCGACGTGCCGCCGTCCGCGCCCGCGGTGGCGACGCGACCCTGACGCTCGTCGACCACTCGCTCGTCGACCTCGTCACCAAACACCCGGGAGTCACCGCGGCCGACATCGCGCGGCATCTGCACCTCGACCGCTCGACCATCTCGCGCCAGCTCGGCGGGCTGCGCTCGCGCGGGCTCGTCGAGGCCGTCCACGAGCGCGGCCGCGCGCAGGGCCTGCACGTCACCGACGCAGGCAGGCGTGCGCTCCGGTCGTCGCGGTCGGCGCACGAGGCCGGCCTGCGCGAGCGCCTCGCCGGCTGGCCGACCGACGACATCGAACTGCTCGCGACGCTGCTGGCGCGGCTCAACTCCGCCTCCTTGTGAACACTCGACGGGTCTCGTGAGCACTTGACGAGTCCGGGCACGCCCTTTTCACGCACGGTGGGCCTCGCGAAACCGCGATGCACCGCCCGTCGACGGGGCCATACTGACTGTCGTCACCACTCGCACCACCGGTCGAGAGGATCGCCGATGCGCATCGCCCTGTTCATCGCATGCTTCAACGACGTCATGTATCCGACGACCGGCAAAGCCATGGTGCGGCTGCTACGGCGACTCGGCCACGAGGTGGTGTTCCCGACGTCCCAGACATGCTGCGGCCAGATGCACTTCAACACCGGCTACCAGGACGACTGCATCCCCCTCGCCGAACGGTTCTGCGACACCTTCGACGAGTACGACGTCGTGCTCGCCGCATCGGGGTCGTGCGCGTCGATGGTCAAGGAGTACTACCCGGCCCTCGCGCAGCGGAAGCACTCGACGGCGCTCGCGAATCGCGTCGACTCGGTGGGCTCGCGGGTCTACGAGCTGTCCGAGCTGCTGATCGACGTCCTCGACGTCACCGACACCGGCTCGTACTTCCCACACACCGTCACCTACCACCCGACCTGCCACACGCTGCGGATGCTGAAGATCGGCGACCGGCCGATCCGGTTGCTGCGCAATGTCTCCGAGATCGACCTCGTCGACCTCCCGGATGCCGAGGAATGTTGCGGCTTCGGCGGCACGTTCTCGATCAAGAACGGCGACACGTCGTCCGCGATGGGCACCGACAAGATCGCCAACGTCATGGCGACGAAGGCCGAGATCGTCACGGCCGCCGACAATTCGTGCCTCATGCACATGGGCGGCATCCTGTCGCGGTCGCGGGCCGGGTTGCGGCCGCTGCACTACGCCGAGATCCTCGCGTCCACCGAAGAAGAGCCGTACGACACGGGCGAGCCGATCCCCACCGTCGAACGCCCCGTGCAGGAATACGCGAGGGGCACGCGATGACCACATTCGCCGAAAAGCCGCGCGCGGGCACCGGCCCCGCCGACCGCGCCGCCGCCGTCATCCCGCCGCAGCAGCAGTACCTCGGGATGCCGCCGTTCCCGGAAGCCGCACCCGCACAACTACGCAACAGCCAGCAGCGCATCAACCTCGAGCACGCGACGCACACGATTCGCGGCAAACGCAACCGGCTCGTCGCCGAGAAAGACGACTGGGACGCCCTGCGCACCGCAGGCGCCGCCGCGAAGAACGAGGTGCTCCTGCATCTCGACACGTACCTGCAGCAGTTCGAGGATGCTGCGACCGCGGCGGGCGCGACCGTGCATTGGGCCCCCGACGCGCATGCAGCGAACCGCATCGTCACCGAGATCGCGATCGAACAGGGCGTCACCGAGGTGGTGAAGGCGAAGTCGATGGCCACCGAGGAGATCGGGCTCGTCGAAGCGCTCGCGGCCGCGGGCATCGACGCCTACGAAACCGATCTCGCCGAGCTCATCGTCCAGCTGTCCGGCGACATCCCGTCGCACATCGTGGTTCCCGCGATCCACCGCAACCGGTCGGAGATCCGCGAGATCTTCACCCGCAACATGAAGAACTTCGGCAGACCCGCGCCCGACGACCTCGGCGACGAGCCGCGCGAACTCGCCGACGCGGCACGCAGGCACCTGCGCGAGAAGTTCCTGAGCGCGAAAATGGCGGTCAGTGGGGCTAATTTCGCTGTCGCCGAGTCGGGCGCGCTGCTGCTCGTCGAATCCGAGGGCAACGGCCGCATGTGCGTCACGATGCCCGAGACCCTGGTCAGCGTCGTCGGCATCGAGAAGCTCGTGCCGACGTGGCGCGACCTCGAGATCTATCTGCAACTGCTCGCGCGATCGGCGACGGGTGAGCGCATGAACCCGTACACGTCGGTGTGGAGCGGGGTACACGACGGCGACGGCCCGCAGAACGTCCACATCGTCCTGCTGGACAACAATCGCACCGACGTTCTCGCCGACGAAGTGGGACGTCAAGCGCTGCGGTGCATCCGGTGCGCCGCGTGCCTCAACGTGTGCCCGGTGTACGAGCGCGCGGGCGGGCATGCCTACGGCTCCGTCTATCCCGGGCCGATCGGGGCGATACTCACACCGATGCTGCGTGGACTCGGCGACAAGGTCGACCAGGAACTGCCGTACGCGTCGTCGCTGTGCGGTGCGTGCTACGAGGCGTGCCCGATGGAGATCAACATTCCGCGGGTGCTCGTGCAACTGCGCGCCGACGTCGTCGACCGCGAACGCACCTTCCCGCCGTCACCCGAACGGGTCGCGATGAAGGCCGCGGCCGCGATGTTCGACTCCCCCGGTCGGCTCGGGCTCGGTGAGAAGCTGGCAGGCCTGTCGCACAAAGTGATCAGGGGCGAGCGTGGAATCACGAATGTGCCCGGATTCGGCAGCTGGTTCTCGACGCGCGACATCGGCGAGCCGCCTGCCGAGAGTTTCCGCGGCTGGTGGGAGCGCACCGACGGCGGACGCGACGACCACGACAAGCCGCGCCACGGGCACCGCCCCGGCGAGGTCCCGGGAGGCGACCACTGATGACTGCCGACCAGCCGACCACCGCGCAGTCCGGTCGCGACATCATTCTCGGCCGGGTACGGAAAGCGCTGGCGCAGGCCGATCCCGCCGAGATCTCGATTCCCCGCGACTACGAGCCGCCGAGCGACGACACCGGGTCGGCCGACGTCCTCGACCTCTTCGCACAGCGCCTCGGCGGCTACGACGCCGTCGTACGCCGTGTGTCCGGCGACGGCGTCCGGGAAGCGGTGGCGGCGGCGCTGCGCGAACGCGGGGCGCGGCGGGTCGTCGTGCCGCCCGGATTTCCCGACGATCACCTGCCCGCCGAAGGAGCCGAGTGGGTGCGCGACGAACCGCCGCTGACCGTCGGCGAGCTCGATGCCGTCGACGGCGTCGTCACGACCGCGGCCGTTGCGGTCGCCGACTCGGGCACTCTCGTCCTCGACGGGTCCTCCGGACAGGGCAGACGTGCGTTGTCGCTCGTGCCCGACTCGATGGTGGTCGTCGTGACGGCCGATCAGGTGGTGCGCAACCTGCCCGCCGGTATCGCGCGGCTCGACGGCAGGCGCCCGATGACCTTCGTGTCGGGGCCGTCCGCAACAGTCGACATCGAACTCGTGCGCGTGGCCGGTGTTCACGGGCCGCGCAATCTCGACGTCGTGTTGGTGTCGTGAGCTTGCTCGCGGGCACTGTGAGCACTTCACGAGTCCCGGCACGCCGAAAACGCGCACAGTAGTCCGAGGCAGTGGCGAATCGCACGACGCTGAATACTCACCGTGGTCGTCGCGATTTTGGCATCATCACGAGCGATGACAAGCCTGCGGTGGGCCGCTCTCGTGCTGACGACGACCTGCGCTGTGCTCATGTCCGCCGCTCTCGTGTCCGGGTGCGCCTCACTCACCGAGAGTTCGGCCGCGTCCACGCCCGCGCCGGTCGTCCCCGCGAGCACGGTGCGCGTCGCGTACGGTACCGAGCCCGACCAGTTCGGCGACCTCTACCTGCCTGCGACGAGTGCACGCGCGATCCCGGTCGTCGTGATGATCCACGGCGGCGGCTGGCACCAGAAGCGCGACCTGACGTACTTTGCGCCGCTCGCACAGTCGCTCGTCGACCGTGGCGTGGCGGTGTGGAACATCGAGTACCGACGGACGGGCGGGGCGGGTGGATGGCCGATGACGCTTGCCGACGCGAACGACGCCGTCGAGGCGCTCGCCGGCACCGTGCAAGGTGCGGCGGGCGGACGCCTCGATCTGGCACGTGTGCACCTCGCCGGTCACTCGGCGGGCGGGCAGCTCGCGGCGTACGTCGCGTCGCGTCACAACCTGCCGACGAGTGCGCCGGGGGCACAACCGAATATCCGCGCCGTGAGCCTGACGACGATGGCAGGCGTTTTCGATCTGTCGCGCGCATACTCGGCAGGCGACCGCTTCCTGCCCGCCTTCCTGGGTGCACCCGCCGACGTGCCCGACCGATATGCCGTCGCATCACCGATCCTGCACCTGCCACTCGGGCTGCGCGTCAACGCATTACACGGTGCACTCGACCTGACGGTGCCTGCCGACCAGAGCACACGATTCGTCGACGCCGCACGGATCGCGGGCGATCCCGCGTCGGTGCAGATTCTGCCGTTCGCCGGGCACGGCGACTTCGGCAACGCGATGTCGCCGGCATGGTTCGTGGCGCATCAGACGATCCTGGAATCGGTGTTCGGTTGACCCCAGGTGCTGCCCCTCATGCCAGCATCGGTATCGAATTGCGGTGTGCCGGGAGTGGTTCACTCGGCCCGAGCGGTGTCGGTGGTGGCGTGAACCACGGCATCTTGTCGTCGTCGTGGATATCGACCCTCCAGCCGCTGTGATGCACGAACCGGTGATGATGCGTGCAGAGCAGCACCAGGTTGTCGAGGTCGGTGGGTCCGCCGTCGATCCACGGCACGACGTGATGCGCTTCGGTCCACCCGGTCGGTGCCCCGCACCCCGGGAAGGCGCACCCACGGTCCCGCACCCGCAGTGCCCGACGCTGGGACTGTGTGACGAGGCGGGTGGTGCGGCCCATCCACAACGGCACCCCCGCGTCGTCGACCACGACCGGTGTCACGTCGGAATCGCACGCGGTCTTCCGGGCAGCCGCGATCGACAGAGTTCCGCCCCACGGTGTCCAGGGCACACGTACGCCGCCGTCTCTGTGTCTGTCTCTGTGTCTGCCGCTGTGTCTGTCGCTGTCTCTGGTGTCCTCGGGTCCATCGTCTTCCGACCGAATGTGCACGCCCTGTTCGCGGAGGTCTCGTTCCCGGATGACGACCGTCAGGTGTGGGCGTTCGCCGGCCTCGTCACCCGTGAGCCCCGCACCGAGGAACCGGCGTACCACCTCGGTCAGGGCGTCGGCACGCCGCTGCGCCGGCGGCCGAGGATCACGGGTGCCGTCCTCGGCAGGACGCGGCGCCGACAGCTTCGACAACGCCGCCTGCAGCAACTCACCCGACTCGGCATCCAGATCACCCCGCAACACATACCGGCCGTTCAATGTCCGTGAGAGGTCGAACCGATTCAGATCGGTGCGTTCACAATGCCGGACCTCGCCGGTGTCGAACGTCGCGTCCAGGGGGTCCTTCACCCGCCGCATCCCACCCACTGTCCCGCGGATGCCGGAGGCGAGGAAGAACGCCTCGCGGCATTCCCGACGCGCCTCGGCGTACGCCTCCGGCTCGTCCACTGCGTTGGGGAACCCGCCAGGAAGACTCTCGAAGAACGAACACATGATCTGTGCGTGCCGCGCCGACACCGAACCGCCGGCGACCGCCTCGGCGATCTCCGGCTCCCGCAACAACGACCCCGCCAGGGCCACGATTGCGCGTGCCTCGCCGATCTCCAACAGAGTGTGCGCTGCCAACCACGCCGCACCGTCGCGATACCCGGCCTCGACCGCCACGCGGCGCACCTCGACCTCCCCCCTCCCCGCGACACGCCGCGCCTGCAACCCCGCAATCACCCGCGACAACTCGACCGCCTCCGCGAGCAACTCGGCGTCCCTCGACCGCCACGGCTCACCGCCAGATGCGTCTACTACTGATTCCCCCGACCCCATGAACGAACCTTAGTTCGAACACAGATTCGAAGTCAACGGTTCCGCGAAACAATCTTCAGAAACCACACCCACGCCAACCACACTGCCGCCCAACACAACCCCCACCCCGCGGTCACAATGTCACATCGCGTGCACCCAACGCACACACCGTCACATCGCGGCTGCCGGTCGGGCATCGTGAGTATCCGCCCACTGCAACCCGCCACACTCTGTCGTATCCCGGGGCTAGGGTCGAGACATGTTGCTGTCGCGGGTGGTCGAGGCGTCCGGCGCGGTCGCGGCCACCCGTTCACGCAAGACCAAGGTCGCAGTGCTCGACGGGCTGCTGCGTGACGCTGCCGCCGACGAGGTCGAGCCGGTCGTGGCGTGGCTGTCGGGCGAGCTGTTGCAGGGGCGCATCGGGGTGGGCTGGCGCACTCTGTCCGGCGCGGACGTCCCACCGAGCGCGACGGGGACACTCACTGTGCCGGAAATCGACAGTGTCTTCGGGCAACTCGCGGTCACCACCGGGTCGGGCTCGACGGCCGCGCGCCGCGGCCTCCTCGAGTCGCTGTTCGCGCGCGCAACCCAGGACGAGCAGCGCTTTCTCGTCCAGATTCTGGGTGGCGAGCTGCGCCAGGGCGCGCTGGAGGGGATCATGACCGAAGCCATCGCGGCGGCGTCGGCGCAGCCGCTGGATGTGGTGCGGCGCGCGTTCATGCTGTCGGGCCGGCTGCCCGTCACCGCGGCCGCCGCGCTCAGTGGTGGTGCCGACGCCCTGGCGGCGTTCCGACTCGAGGTGGGCCGCCCGATCCGGCCGATGCTCGCGTCGCCGGCCGAGTCGACGTCCGCCGCCCTCGACGAACTGGGCCACGAGGTGACGGTCGAGTACAAGCTCGACGGAGCCCGCATCCAGGTGCACCGCGACGGCGACGACGTCCGCATCTTCACTCGCACTCTTCGTGAGATCACCTCTCGGGTACCGGAACTCGTCGAGCTCGCAAAGGCATTGCCGTGCCGCAGCGTTGTACTCGACGGCGAGACGCTCGCCCTCACCGATGCGGGCCGGCCGCGCCCCTTCCAGGAGACGATGAGCCGGTTCGGCGCGTCCAGCGAGCGCGAACTGCTCTTACGGCCATACTTTTTCGACTGCCTACACCTCGACGGCAACGATCTGCTCGACCGTCCGCTCACCGAGCGCCTCGACGCGCTCGAGTCGGTCGCCGCGCAGCACCGCATTCCGACAGCCCTCTCGCCCGACCTCGCCGGTGCCGAAGCGCAACTCGGCGATGCTCTCGCACACGGTCACGAAGGCGTCGTGATCAAGTCGCTCGCGTCGCCGTACGCGGCGGGGCGGCGCGGACGCAGTTGGCAGAAGGTGAAGCCCGAGCACACCCTCGACCTGGTCGTGCTCGGTGCCGAATGGGGTTACGGGCGCCGCACCGGCTATCTGTCGAATCTGCATCTGGGAGCACGTGATCCGGACGGCGGTCCACCGATCATGGTGGGCAAGACGTTCAAGGGGCTCACCGACGCACTGTTGCGGTGGCAAACCGAGGAGTTCCCGCGCCACGAGTCGCATCGCGACGCGCACACCGTGTACCTGCGCCCGGAACTGGTCGTCGAGATCGAACTCGACGGTGTGCAGGTCAGCTCGCGCTACCCCGGCGGTCTCGCGCTGCGGTTCGCGCGGGTGTTGCGCTATCGCCCCGACAAGGACCCGCGCGAAGCCGACACGATCGACGCCGTGCGTGCACTGCTGCCCGCCCACCGCGCGTGAGTCGGCACCGGTCACATCGCCGGGTCCGACGCGACGAGGCGTTCGACGGCCTCCCACAGTTTCCGTTCGCGCTGCACGTCGGTGGACTCGGGGGACGAGCGTGCCGGGCGGTCCCGGTCGATGTACGAGCCGGTGACGGCGTCGCCCAGCACCGCGTCCGCAAGCCGGCGGCCGGCGTCTTCGGGGCTGCTTCCGAACGGGGTATGTGTCAGCAGCGGAAGGATGTTGCGCATCAGGAAGCGATCGATCACTCCCGCATTGCGCGCGAGTTCGGTACCGGGGACGAAGCCGGGGTTGAAGGCGACGACGTCGACGCCTGCTGGTAGCCGGCGCGCGTACTCGTGCACCAGGTAGAGGACGGCCAGCTTGCTCGTCGAGTACGCGGTGCGGCCTGCGCGGGTGGTCTCCGGCCTCGGGAAGGCTGCGGTGCGGGCGAGGACCTCGGGCTCCCGCCAGACAGGCGCAGGCACCATCGCCATGTTGTGCCTGAGATCGCCGAAATGCGTGTCGCTGGTGGTGATGGCGATCCGGCCACCGGCGGTGAAACGGTCTCGGAAGGCGCGGACGAACATGTGGTTGGCGAGCACGTTGACGGTGAACGTCGACTCGAGCCCGTCTGGTCCGGCGGTGAGGTCGTCGGTGTGCTGGATGCCGGCATTGCCGACGAAATATCTCAGCGGCGGCAGATCGCCCCGGTCCAGTCTCTCGCAGATCTCGGTGGCTGCCGCACGGATACTGCTGAGCGAGTTCAGATCCGCCACCACAGACGAGGCGTTGCCGCCCAACCGTAACCCGGCGGCGTCGCGCACCACGGCGACGAGGTGGGCGCCTCGCGACCGATGCAGGAGCTGGTCGGCGGCGACTCGCCCGATCCCGCGGCTCGCGCCCGTCATCACGATCGTGTGCGACATGGAAGCCCCCTCGTCGAGCTCGCGGACCGGAACCGTCTGTCAACCGTGTCACAGGCGGAGCCGGAAGTCCGGGCAATCCGCCGGCGGTACGCTGCACAGGCGCCCGCCGATGCGGGAGGCGCGACGGACCGAAGAGGAACAGCATGAACCGCCGGGGCACCCACCCTCACTGCCGACGTCTCTACGGCGCGGGCGTACTCGCCGCCGCAGTCGCCGTTGCCCTCGCGGGCTGCGGCACGGACACGAATGGCGCCGCGACCGACACGACGGTGCCCGGCTCGGTCGCCTCCGCGGAGACGGGCGACGCGGCCGCCCCGGGCGACTCGGCGCCGTCGTCGCCCGACCTGATCGCCGATACCGACGTCGGCACCGTCGATGCCGCGTCGGCCGCGTTGACGCAACTGGACACGCTCGCAATCAAGGGCCGCGCGCCCAAGACCGGCTACAGTCGCGATCTGTTCGGACAGGCGTGGGCCGACGACGTGCGCGTCGGCGGTGGTCACAACGGCTGCGACACGCGTAACGACATCCTGCGCCGCGACCTCGTCGACGTCACCTACAAGCCGGGCACGCGCGACTGCGTCGTCGCCACCGGAACTCTGCACGACCCGTACACCGGCACCGAGATCGCGTTCGTGCGTGGGCAGGACACGTCGACCGCAGTGCAGATCGACCACGTGGTCGCGCTGTCCGACGCGTGGCAGAAGGGCGCGCAGCAGCTCGACACGCAGACCCGTACCGACCTCGCCAACGACCCGCGCAATCTGCGCGCAGTCGACGGCCCGACCAACTCGCGGAAGGGCGACGGCGACGCCGCGACGTGGCTGCCGCCGAACAAGGCGTTCCGTTGCACGTACGTCGCCGACCAGGTGGCGGTGAAGTCCACGTACGGGCTGTGGGTGACGCAGGCAGAGCACGACGCGATCGCCGCGATCCTCGGCGACTGCGGCGGCCAGGCCGCGGCCGCACCTGCGCCCGTCGAGGAACCGGCACCCGCGCCGGCACCCGCACCGGCACCGGCACCCGCCGCATCCGCGCCGGTGTCCTTCGCGAACTGCGCCGCCGCGCGCGCCGCGGGCGCGGCACCCGTGCACGCGGGCGACCCCGGCTACGGCACTCATCTCGACCGAGACGGCGACGGAATCGCGTGCGAGTAACGCCCCTTACACGTAGGGGCTGGTGAGCAGCTCGATACCGTGGCCCGCCGGGTCGTGGAAGTACACGCCCCGACCACCGTGGCCGTGATTGATCTGTCCCGGCTGCTCGCCGAAGGGGTCCGCCGAATGCGCGATGTCCCGGTCGACCAGCAACCGGTACGCACGATCGAAGTGGTCCTCGTCGACGAGAAATGCATAGTGCTGCATCTGGATGTGTTCGACGGGTGGCTCGGCGAACTGCAGCAGCACGCCGTGTCCTATCAGCAGGTTGGTGAACACTCCCCACGACGGCGCGTCCTCGGCTTCGAGGATGTCGCGGTGGAAGCGTGCGGATTCGGCGGCGTCCCTGGCCGCGATGATGGTGTGGTTGAACTGTGCAGGCACGAAACCTCCCGGGTGTTGTGGTGGAACAGGGCCGATGTGGTCTGTCCCGCCAGGAGGCGCGCGGGCGCTCAGGTGCCCGCCGGGTCACCCGTCCGCTCGTGGCCTGAGGCCGTCCCGGTCGTCATGCACGTCACGCTAGCGGCATCGGGTCGCTCGGGTAAAGCCCCGCACCGCTGTGCGCGAAAGAGGCGTACCTGTACTCGCTGGGTGCTCACGAGCGGAGGGCGGTGCGGTCGATCTCGGCGACCGACGTGAACCCGCTCAACCCCAGCGTCAGATCGAACTCGGCGATCAGATTCGCGGTCACGTCGCGCACACCGTCGCGGCCCGCGAGGGCAAGCCCGTACAGGTGCGGCCGGCCGAGCGTGACCGCCGACGCACCGAGTGCAAGCGCCTTGAAGACGTCTGCGCCCGTGCGGATCCCGCTGTCGAGAATCAGTGGCATGCGGCCGCCGACCACGGGCGCGATGTCGGTGAGCGCGTCGAGCGACGACACCGCGCCGTCGACCTGCCTTCCGCCGTGGTTCGACACGATCAGGCCGTCGACGCCCGCGTCGAGCGCGCGCACCGCGTCGTCGGGGTGCAGGACGCCCTTGAGCAGCACGGGCAGCGACGTGCGCTCACGCAAGGACGCGATGTCGCTCCACGCGAGCGACGGACGCGAATAGATGTCGAGGAACGTCTCGACGGCCGCGCGCGGCTCGGGGGAACGGATGTTGTCGAGGAACCGCCCCGGGAAGCGCCTGGTCATCGACACGAGCGCTTTGACCGCCGCGACGGACACCTCGTCGCGGGCCTTCTCCCCCGCCGCCGCGACGCGTTCGCGCACGATGCGCCGGAACACCGGGTCGGACGTGTACTGCGCGATCCCCTGCCCGCGCGCGAACGGCAACGACCCGAGGTTGAGGTCTTCCGGGCGCCAGCCGAGCATCGTGGTGTCGAGGGTGACGACGACGGCGTCGGCAGAGATCGCCTCGGCGCGCGCCAGCAGGCTGTCGACGAGGTCGTCGTCCTTGCTCCAGTACAGCTGGAACCAGCGCGGCGCGGAGCCCATCGCGGCCGCACTGTCCTCCATCGGCGTGCAGCCCTGGTTCGAGAAGATGTACGGCACACCGAGTTCCGCAGCAGCCGACGCGATGTCGACGTCGGCGCCCGGGCCTGCGAGTTCGCTCGCACCGACCGGCGCGAGCAGCACCGGTGCGGGCAGGGTCCGGCCGAACAGGTCGATCGAGATGTCGCGCTGCGACACGTCACGCAGCACCCGCGGCACGATGTGCCAGCGGTCGAAGGCGGCGCGGTTGGCGTCCATCGTGCGCCCGATGCCCGCGCCGCCGTGCACGTACGCCCACGCCTTGCGCGACATCACCTTGCGCGCGGCACGCTCGAGTGACGGGAAGTCGGTGGGGACGCGCGGCGCCCTCCCGTGGACTCCGTCCCGGTAGATCACGTTCTGACGTTCGAGGCCGACCGACATCGCTCATCCCTCCACTTCGACTGCCGAGAGCATTCCACACGCCCGCGCGACCCCGCATCGGTCAATACAGTGGAGTCATGGCCGCACCGCACCCGGACGTGTATTCGCGCACCACCCTCGCCGACGTCCTGCCGTCCACGCTCGCGGTCCTCGGTGTCCCCGGCACGCACGACGCCCTCGGCCTACCCGATGCGTCGCGGTGGGTCGTTCTCGTCGTCGACGGTCTCGGCTGGAACCTGCTGCGCTCGCATGCCGACGCGGCGCCCACGCTCGCCGCGCTCGCCGGCGGGCCGATCGCGGCGGGCTTCCCGACGACGACGGCCACGAGCATCACGAGCATCGGTGTGGGTGCCGCGTCGGGGGTGCACGGGGTGACCGGCTACCGCACCTACCTCTCGGAGGCCGACGACGTCCTCAACTGGCTGTCGTGGCGCGGCGAGAGCGGCCGCGACGAGCGCGCGCGCATCGTGCCGGAGGACGTGCAGCCGCACGAGACCGTGTTCGAGCGGGCCGTGTCGCACGGGGTCGCGGCGACGACGGTGCTTCCGGGCGACTTCGCAGGCAGCGGCCTCACCCGCGCGGCGCTGCGCGGCGCCGAGTTCCGCGCCCGCATCGCGTACGGCGACCTCGTCGCGCACGCGGTCGACGCGGCGCGCACGCCGGGTCTTGTCTACACCTACGTGAGCGAGCTCGACACCGTCGGCCACGTGTACGGCCCGGGCACCGCGGGCTGGCGGTACCAACTGGCCGCGGTGGACGAGCTCGTCGCGACGCTGCGCGCCGAGTTGCCCACCGGCACCGGGCTGCTGGTGACGGCCGATCACGGCATGGTGACCGTCGCCGACGACGACAAGATCGACCTCGACGACCGGCCCGACCTACTCGACGGCGTGCAGGCCGTGGCAGGCGAGCCGCGATGCCGCGCACTGCACGTCGCGTCCGGCGCGGAAGCCGACGTCGCGGCGCGGTGGCGGGCCGCGCTGGGCGACCGGGTGTGGATCACGACTCGTGCCGAGGCGATCGCGTCGGGGCTGTACGGGCCGTCGGTTTCTGCCGAGACAGTCAGGCGCATAGGCGATCTCGTGGTCGTCGCCCGCGACGGCCTCGCGCTGGTGCGCCGCAGCACCGAGCCGGGAATGTCGTCGCTCGTCGGGCAGCACGGTGCGTTGACCGACGACGAACTACTCGTGCCCGCTCTGCACACCGTCGCCTGAGTCACGCACGACGCGCACGAGACCACGCGACAGATCACGCAGACTCGTCGCGAGGATCGCCCGCAGAACCGGGTCGACGAACCGCGGGCCACGCGGATCGGTCGCCACGGTCCACGTGAGCCGCGAGCCCGCGGGAGTGCCGTCGAGAACGAAATCCTCGCCGAATCGCGAGAACAACGGCAGGTTGACCGACGGCACACCGAAGGTGAGCCGGTGCCCGTCGTCCCACCGGTAGAACTCCTCGGTGAGCGTGACCGCTCCCGCGAGGGTGACGTCGCGGACCGCGCCCACCTCGCGCAGAGAGCCGTGCCAGCGTGCCCGGGTCGCGACGCGACTCCATGCCTGCACGGAGTCGTCGGCGACGAGTGCGCGCCACACGGTCTCCCGGGGCACCGAGAACTCCGTGACGACCGTGGCGGCGACGCGCGCGCGTGCGAAGAATGCGTCGTCCACGGGGGCGAGACGGTGCTTTCCGGGCGTCATGCCGACTCCTGTTCGTGGGATCCGGGTTTCGCGGCTGCCGAGCGCGCATCGAGGTCACGGACGAGCGTGAGCACGGACCGTCGACGGCGGACCACCGCGTCGATCACGGGATTCAGAATGCCACGTGCGAGCGAATAACCCCACCACACTCGCGGTGTCACGGTGCGTGCCGCGCGGCGGTCGAGGCCGCGCACCACTACGCGCGCGGCGTGCTCGGCGCTGACGCGGCGCGCGAACGGCCACGGCAACAGCGCGCCGACCCGCGCACCGAGCGGGTCGAGGTCGAGCGTCGCGCGGGCGAGCGCGGTGTCGACGAAACCGAAGTACGCGACGCCCGCGCTCGCCCCGTACGGCGCGAGTTCGAGCGCGAGGGCGCGACCGAACTGCTCGGCGGCCGCTTTGCTCGCCATGTACGCGGACCCGCCCATCCCGGGGCAGAACGCCGCCGCCGACGCGACCACCACGACATGGCCGCGGTTTCGGATCACCTCGTCGAGCCCGGGGTGCACGGTGTTGAGCACACCGGTCAGGTTGACGTCGATCACGCGGTCGAAGTCGGCGGGATCGATGCGCCGAATGGTGGCGGGCGGCGGAGTGATACCCGCATTGGCGACGATCCCGTCGAGCCGCCCGAACCGCGCGAGCGCACGGTCGACGACGCTCGCCATCGCGTCACGGTCCCGCACATCCGCCGGCACCGTCAGGGCATCACCCCTCAGTTCGGCCGCGACCGCCGCCAGCCCGTCGTCGTCGAGGTCGGTCAGCACCAGTCGCGCACCACGAGCATGCAATTCGTGCGCCAGTGCACGCCCGACTCCCTGTGCCGCACCGGTGACCAGCACGACGCTGCCCGCGACGGGCCACCGCCGGCTCATCCGCGCACCACCGCATCCGCGTGGCTGCGCGGCCGGACGCGATAGTCGGCGACGTCGAGGGCGCGCATGCGTCTGCGGAACGACGCGTTGAAGCCCGGCCAGAATGTGAAATTGCGGCCGGACGGGCTCAGGTAGTAGCTGCTGCACCCGCCCGAGTTCCACACCGACCCCGCGAGGACGTCGTCGGTGCGCTCGACGAAATCCTGTTGCACGTCGGCCCGAACCTCGAGGCTGCCGAGGTCGTGCTCGCCGAGCACCGCGAGCGCCGACAGCACGTAGTCGATCTGCGCCTCGATGGTGACCACCTGGGACGTGTACACGACCGAGTTGGGGCCGAGCAGCATGAACATGTTGGGGAAGTTCTCGATCGTGGTACCCAGATACGCCTTCATCTCACCGCCCGCCCACTGTTCGGCGAGCGTGCGGCCGTCGCGCCCCACGAGTGTGCCGAATCCGCTGTTGCCGGTGAGCTCGAACCCGGTGCCGAACACGAGAGTGTCGATCTCGTGTCTCCGGCCGTCGTCCGTCACGACCGCGTTCTCCTCGACCGAGGCGATGCCCGACGTCACGACGTCGACATTGTCCGCCGCGAGCGCGGGATAGTAGGCATTCGAGAAGGTCGGGCGCTTGCACCCGAACGAGTACGACGGCGTGAGCGCCTCGCGCAGTGCGGGATCGGACACCTGACGCCGCAGGTGCCTGCGCCCGACCGCCGCCGCGCCGGTGAGCAGCGCGGGCCGGTACACGAGGCCGGGCACCAGCGATTCCTGCACCAGATCGAGTGCTCTTCGCGCGGCCTTCTGCACCCCGGGTACGCGGGCGAACAGTCGCTGCACCGCTCGGTGGATCGGCCGGTCGGGATGCGGCATGATCCACGTCGGAGTCCGCTGGAACACCGTCAGGTGCCCGGCCTTCGGCTGCAGCCGCGGAATGAACTGCACCGCGGACGCTCCGGTACCGACGACGCCGACGCGGCGGTCCGTCACGTCGTGCTCGTGGTTCCACTGCGCCGAGTGGAAGACGGTGCCCGCGAAGGTGTCCAGACCCGGCAGCTTGGGCACGGCGGGTTCGCTGAACGGTCCCATCGCCGCGACGAGCACGTCCGCGGTCCACGACCCGCGGTCGGTGTCGATGCACCAGCGCTGCGCGTCGTCGTCCCACGCGGCGCGCGTGACCTCGTGCCCGAGCCGTAGCCGCGACCGGATCCCGAAGCGGTCGGTGCACATCTCGAGATAGCTCTTGATCTCGGCCTGCAGCGGGTACAGCCGACTCCACCGAGGTTCGGGGGCAAAGGAGAACGAATACAGGATCGACGGGATGTCGCACTGCGCACCGGGATAGGTGTTCGCCTGCCACGTGCCGCCGATCTCGTCGGCCCGCTCGAAGACCAGGAAGTCGTCGATCCCTTCCTGCCGCAGCCGGATCGCGGTGCCGAGCCCACCGAATCCGGCGCCGATGATCCCGACGCGCAGATGAGTCGTCATGTCCGGCCTTCCTCAGAGATCGATCGTGAGTGTGGAATCGCGTGCGCGTGAGACGCACACGAGCATCGAATCGGCGCGCTCGTCCGGCGGCAGCATGGTGTCCCGGTGATCGACGGCCCCGTCGAGCACGCGCACCTTGCAAGTGCCGCAGAAGCCCTGCCGGCACGAGTACACGGTGCCGGGCACCGCGCGACGGATCGCGTCGAGCGCCGACTCGTCGGGCGCGACCCGCACGGTCGTGCGCGTGCGGGCGAGGTGCACCTCGAACGGCGACCCGCCGACGACGGGCGGCGGCGAGAACCGTTCGGTGTGCAGCGCACCGGATCCGGCGTGGGCGCGGGCCGCGTCGAGCAGCGGCGGCGGGCCGCACACGTAGATCTGCGCGTCGCGCGGCACGTCGCCCAGAAGGTCCGAGGCGGTGGGCGTGCCGTACTCGTCGTCGGGCCGGATGCGGACGTCGCCCCCGAGTTCCCCCAGTTCGTCCAGAAACGGCATGCTCGCACGCGAGCGCCCGGTGTACACGAGTCGCCATCGCGACCCGGCCGCGGTGGCTGCCCGCACCATCGGCAGGATCGGGGTGATGCCGATGCCTGCGGCCACGAACACGTACGACCGCGCGGTCGCGAACGGAAACGCATTGCGTGGTCCTCGGATCCGCAGCACCGCGCCCTCGCCGACAGCGTCGTGGATTTCGCCCGAGCCGCTGCCGTCCGCGATCCGGCGCACCGCGATGCGATAGCGGAAGGCGTCGGCCGGATCGCCGCACAGCGAGTACTGCCGCCATGCGCCCGACGGCAGTCGGACGTCGAGATGCGCACCGGGTTCCCAGCGCGGCAGTACACCACCCGACGTGTCGGCGAACGTGAGGGACACGACGCCTTCCGCCTCGTCGACGCGCCGCTCGACCCGGACGTCGCGCTCGAAGCCGGTGCGCCGCACCGGGCTCGGTCTCGACAACAGCGGTGCCACCGGGCTTTCCGAGAACACTCGTGAATATCCCCGTGCAGCCTGCATCAGCAGTCCCAGGGTGCGTGACGGGGCCGGACCCGCCGTCGTCGCGGTCACGACTGCGCCGCCCGAGCCGCGGGCGACTGCGCGAGATAGCGCACCGCCTTGCCGATGTCACCCATCGACGACGGGTGGAATCGCGGATGCAGGTATGGCGGAATCTGTTTCGCGAGGAAGGTCAGGCTCGGGATCATCGAGGTGCGAGCGGACCCGAGGTACGCGAGCGGCCACCACCGCCGCGTCCGGCCCGGGTCGTCGCGGTAGAGCCGGGCGGTGGTGCTGAACCACAGCGTGGCCAGGCCCGCGAACGCGACGAACGCCGTCCGCACGCGGCGCGCGTAACTGCCGTCGACGTACTGGAATGCGTCGTACGCGACATTGCGGTGCTCGAGTTCTTCGGCGCCGTGCCAGCGCAGCAGGTCGAGCATCGTGGGATCGACGCCGCGGCGGTCGAACGGCTCGTTGTCGAGCAGCCATTCGCCGACGACTGCGGTGAAATGCTCGGCAGCCGCGTACAGGCCGAGCCGCTCGCGCAACCAGAACCGGCCGGCGCGGCCGGTGAGCCCGTGATCGCCGAACACCTGGCCGACG
Organism: Rhodococcus sp. HNM0569; assembly: GCF_012726205.1. Taxonomy (GTDB): domain Bacteria; phylum Actinomycetota; class Actinomycetes; order Mycobacteriales; family Mycobacteriaceae; genus Rhodococcus_F. The sequence goes on from NZ_JAASAE010000008.1 coordinate 83,717, forward strand.
ATGTATTCGATACGGGAGACATGCGCCGCGACGTCGACGTCGTGCGCCTGGAGGTACCTGCGGAAACTCTCGTGTGCGCCGGCGTGCGTCGCCTCCTGGCCGACGAAGCCGACGACCTCTTCGTGCAGGCGCGGATCGTCGACGAGTGGGAGGGCGCGCGCGAACACGTCGGCCATCGCCCGCTCGCCCTCGGGCAGCACGAGGTGCATGACGTTCCAGAACTGCGTCGCGTACGCGTCGCCGGGGATGTACTGCACGGGCACGCCCGCCCAGTCGAAGCGGACGTTGCGTGCCGTGATGGCGAGCGCCTCGTCGCGGTAGGTGGCCGGAACTCCGGTGGTCATGCCCGTCTCCCTCGTCTCGAGCGTGTGGCGACTGTCGGTGCGAACGCCGGGTGGCCCATGGCCACGCCGATGATCGAACGGTACTGCGAAACAGTGGGAGTATCAATGTTTCAGTGTTTCAGAGTTTCGACGGGCGGACACTCCGGGACCGTTAGGCTGAGCACATGTCAGTCGGTGCCGGCGCGCAGGACGCGTCCCGCGCGCTCCACGTCGGCGCGTCCAATCCCCCCGAGGTCGAGACGATCCTCGACGCGGCGGAAGCGCAGTTCGCCGACGTCGGCCTCAAGCTCACGACCGTCGGGGACATCGCGCGCCGCGCGGGCGTCGGGCGCGTCACGATCTACCGACGTGTAGGCGGCCGCGACGAGATCGCACACGCGGTGTCGGCACGCAGCGCGGCGCGGCTCATCGACGAGATCCGGACCGTCGCGCACCAGGCGGACACGCTGGACACCATGATCGGGTCGGTCTTCGCCACCACCGTCGAGCGCATGCGCGAGCACCCCGTGTGGAACCGGATGCTCGCCCTCGAACCCGAGAGTTCGCTGCTGCGGCTCACCGTCGACGGCCAGGACATCCTCGTCGCGTCCATCGCCGCGACCGTCGCGATACTCGAAGACGCCGCCGACGCGGGCCTGCTCACCGACACGCGGGACCTACCCGGCAAGGCCGAGGTGCTGGTGCGCGTCGCGCACTCGGTGATCCTGACCCCGCACGCGCTCGTACCCCTCGCGACGCGCGAGCACCTGGAGCAGTTCGCGCGCAGCCTGCTGCTCCCACTCCTGTCGTCGTAGACGCCGAACGGGCGGTTTCCCAGCCATCGGTCGAGTGACCGTCTGGGAAACCGCCCGTTCGGGGACGATCAGGACTGCAGCGGCGGAAGCGTGACCACCTGGGCCGCGTACGACAGGCCCGCGCCGAACGCGAGCAACAGCGCGGTGTCGCCGGCCTTCGCCTCGCCCTTGCGCAGCATCGCTTCCATCGCGAGCGGCACGGACGCGGCCGACGTGTTGCCGGTCTCCTCGATGTCGTCGGCGACCGGCACCGTCTCGGGCAGCTTCATGCTGCGCGCGATGACCTCGGTGATGCGCGCGTTGGCCTGGTGCGGCACGAAGGCGTCGAGGTCGTCGACCGAGAGCCCGGCCTTCTCGACGGCATCGAGCGCGACCTTGCCCATCTCGAAGGCCGCCCAGCGGAACACCGCAGTGCCCGCCATCTTGATGAACGGACGCGGACCGGTCGGGTTGTCGATGAAATCGAGCCAGCCCGGTTCCTGCACGATCGCGTCGGCCTGCGATCCGTCCGAACCCCACGACACCGGGCCGATACCTGCGGCGTCGGTGGCACCGACGACGACGGCACCCGCGCCGTCGCCGAAGATGAAGCGCGTCGAGCGGTCGTACGGGTCGGTGGTGACGCTCATCTGCTCGACACCGATGACGAGCACCTTGTCGGACGACCCGCCACGCACCATGTCGGACGCGAGCGCGAGCGCGGTGCAGAAGCCCGCGCAGCCGCCGCCGAGGTCGAATGCCGCGGGGCCCTTCGTGCCGAGCCGGTCCGCGACGACGGCCGCGGCGGGAGGCGTCTGCATCACGTACGTCGACGTCGCGACGATCACCGCGCCGATCTGCTCGGGCTCGACGCCCGCCGCCTCCAGCGCCTTCTGCGCCGCCGGGACGGACATGTCGATGACCGATTCCTTCGGCTCGGCGAAGCGGCGGTTGCGGATGCCGGTGCGCGTGCGGATCCACTCGTCGTTCGAGTCGATCAGCTCGCAGATCTCGTCGTTCGACACGACCCGCTCGGGCCGGTGGACGCCGAGTCCGAGCATCGCGGCCTGCCGGACGCCGGCGGGCATCGTGATCTGCGTTCCCATCGTTCGGTCTCCCTCTCGGTGCTGCGCCTCTCACCGAGGTCGCGTCGTTACCGACACGGTACGTCGGCCGTGATCCGCGGCCTCAGGGTGGGCCGTCTACCCAGCGGTAACACGGCCGGGCGCGCACCGCGGCCGCTGTGGAGTCTCACGAAAAGCAGACCCGCAGGTACGGATCTTTGTGTGCCCGCGGTCACGTATTGCTACTATTTCGACGTTTCGAATGCGTGATTTCGAAGCAGAATCAGGTCCGGCCGTGGGGATTTCGGTCCGGGCCCCCTGCACACTGCCGAGAGAATGGGAAATGCACTGGTGAAACGAACCCGAGCCGTCGTCGTCGCTGCCGCAGTCGGTGCGGCACTTCTCGTCTTCACCAATCCGGCATCGGCCAATCCGAACGCCGTCAACCCCATCCCAGGTCTCAACGGCACGACGGGCCTGCCGAATCTCACCGGCCCGGCTCGCGCCGTGTCACAGATGACGGGCATGCTCTCCGACAATCACACGCAGGACACGAACGTCCTCGGCACCGACCTCGGCGTCATGTGGGACAACGGCCGGGGCGAAGTGCTCACCGCGTTCGGCGACTCCGCGGGCCTCGGCTTCCCCAACCTGCTGTCGGGCAGTGTGTGGGCGTGGAAGAGCAATGTGCTGTTCCGCAGCAATGACGGCAACCTCGCCGACGGCATGAACTTCACCACCACGCCGCGCGACGACCTCGGTGCGTCGAAGGAATTGCTGCCGAGCCCCAAGATCCCGGGCGTCGAGATCAGCAAGATCCCCACCGCGGGCGTCGCCGTCGGCGACACCCAGGTCATGAGTGTCATGTCGGTCAAGAACTGGGGCCCTGCGGGCACGTGGGAGACCAACTGGTCGCAGCTCGCGTTCTCGCACGACAACGGCGAGAACTGGACCCTCGCGCCCGAGACGGAACGGCCCAACGCGGGCGGCAACGCCAACTTCCAGATGAGCGCGTTCATGAAGGACGGCGGCTACGTCTACCAGTACGGCACGCCGTCCGGCCGCGGCAGCATGGTCCACGTCGCGCGTGTGCCCGCCGACAAGATGTCCGACCTCGGTGCCTACGAGTACTGGGACGGCGGCAAGTGGGAGCGAGGCAACCCGGACGTCGCCAAGCCCGTCACCGACCAGGGCGTCGGCGAGATCTCGGTGGCCTACAACGAGTTCCTCGGCCAGTACCTGATGCTCACCACCGACCACAACAACTCGGTCGTCATGCGCCGCTCGCCCAGCCCGACCGGGCCGTGGGGCCCGCCGGAGGTACTCGTCGACACGCGGGAGCTGCCCAGCGCGTACGGCGCGTACATCCACCCGTGGTCGTCGGGCCCCGATCTCTACTTCCTCACCACGGTGCACAGCAACTACAACGTGCTGCTGATGCACACGTCGCTCGCGCGCTAGTCACCGTCGACGAGAAGTCGTACGAGTAGTCCACAGGCCCGGCCGGGGAGTACATCCCCGGCCGGGCCTGTGTGTTGCCGCGCGTCCACGGCGGCACCACTGCAGCGCCCCGCGACGCGCTCGGGAAGCGGTGTGAAGAGCGCCATAAGCTCCACCGCAAACCTGACGAAATCCTCATGATTCTTGCCCACGCGGGCAAACATGAGGGAGCCCACATGTTTACTCGAATCTCCCTTGCTGCAACATTTTTCATCACATCCGTCATGGCCACGCGCCCGCCCCGAGAACGCGCCACACGAGGCGCGCGACGAGGCGCCACGCGGGCCGCCGCCCCGCGACGGCCCCCTTCTTGGCACCCGCAGATTTCGGGCGTAATATCGATAGATGTTACCGACGAGTAATAAACTTGGGCGGTACTCGTTGGACAGACCGCACCTCTCACCGGGAGATCACTGAGAAATGGGCCATTACAAGAGCAACGTCCGCGACCTCGAGTTCAACCTCTTCGAGGTCCTGGGACTGGAGCAGCTGCTGGGCGAAGGCGAGTGGAGTGACCTCGACGCCGACACCGTGCGCAACATGCTGAGCGAGGTCGCGCGACTGGCCGAGGGCCCTCTCGGTGAGTCGTTCGCCGACGCCGACCGCAACCCGCCGGTCTTCGATCCCGAAACCCACACCGTCACGCTCCCCGAGTCGTTCAAGAAGTCGTTCCGCGCGATGTGGGACGCCGAGTGGTACCGCATGGGCCTCACCGAGGAGATCGGCGGCGTCTCCGTGCCGCGCGCCCTCGTGTGGGCCATCGGCGAGATGATCCTCGGCGCACAGCCGGCCGCGCACATGTACCAGGCGGGCCCGGCGTTCGCCGACGTCCTGTACAAGAACGGCACCGACGAGCAGAAGAAGTGGGCCGCGACTCTCGTCGAACGCGGCTGGGGCGCCACGATGGTCCTCACCGAGCCCGACGCGGGCTCCGACGTCGGCGCGGGCCGCACCAAGGCCATCCAGCAGGACGACGGCTCGTGGCACATCGAGGGCGTCAAGCGCTTCATCACGTCGGCCGATTCGGACGACCTGTTCGAGAACATCTTCCACCTCGTGCTCGCGCGCCCCGAGGGCGCGAAGCAGGGCACCAAGGGCCTGTCGCTGTTCTTCGTCCCGAAGATCCACTTCGACTTCGAGACCGAGGAGTTCGGCGACCGTAACGGCGTGTTCGTCACCAACGTCGAGCACAAGATGGGCCTGAAGGTCTCGGCCACGTGTGAGGTCACCTTCGGCGGCCACGGCGTGCCCGCCAAGGGCTGGCTCGTCGGCGAGGTCCACGACGGTATCCGCCAGATGTTCGACGTCATCGAGCACGCACGCATGATGGTGGGCACCAAGGCCATCGCGACGCTGTCCACCGGCTACCTCAATGCGCTCGACTACGCCAAGGAGCGCGTCCAGGGCGCCGACCTGACGCAGATGACCGACAAGACCGCGCCGCGCGTCACCATCACGCACCACCCGGACGTGCGCCGCGCGCTCATGATCCAGAAGGCGTACGCGGAAGGCCTGCGTTCGGTGTACCTCTACACCGCCGCGCACCAGGACGCCGCGACCGCCAAGCTCGTGTCGGGCGCCGACGCCGAGATGGCGCACCGCGTCAACGATCTGCTGCTCCCCATCGTCAAGGGTGTCGGCTCCGAGCAGGCCTACGGCAAGCTCACCGAGTCCCTCCAGACGTTCGGTGGCTCGGGCTTCCTGCAGGACTACCCGATCGAGCAGTACATCCGCGACTCGAAGATCGACTCGCTGTACGAGGGCACCACCGCCATCCAGGCGCAGGACTTCTTCTTCCGCAAGATCGCTCGCGATCGCGGTGTCGCGCTGGCGCACGTCGCAGGCGAGGTCAAGAAGTTCATCGACAGCGAGGCGGGCAACGGTCGTCTCAAGAGCGAGCGTGCCCTGCTGAACACGGCGCTCGAGGACGTCCAGGGCATGGCTGCGACGCTCACCCAGTACCTCATGGGTGCGCAGGAGCAGCCGTCCGAGCTGTACAAGGTCGGCCTCGGCTCGGTGCGCTTCCTGCTCTCGGTCGGCGACCTGCTCGTCGGCTGGCAGTTGCTGCGCGGCGCCGAGATCGCGATCGCGGCCCTCGACGCGGGCGCATCGGACAAGGACAAGCCGTTCTACGAGGGCAAGGTCGCCGTCGCGTCCTGGTTCGCGAAGAACGTCCTGCCCGAGCTCACCGCCACCAAGGGTGTGCTGGCGAACATCGACAACGACATCATGGAGCTCGACGAAGCGGCATTCTGATCGCCTGAGCACCACGCGGGAACGCCCCGGACCGTCACGGTCCGGGGCGTTTCCCGTATCCGCACCCCTGCTGTGCAGACGCACGCGTGGCCGTCGACGATCAGGGGTGCGGCTGCACAGTGCGGGTGCGGATACCCGCAAGAGCCGATGCGAGGCGGGTGAGAAACGGCTCCGGCTCGTCGAGATCCGCCCACGTCCAGCGCACCACGCGATAGCCCAGATCGCGGATCGCGTCTTCCCGGACCTTCTCCGCGAACACGACGTCGCCCGGTACCTGGCCGGGACGCAGCAACCGGCCGTACTCGACGCGCCCGTCGAACTCGCCGACGACGCCCGCGCTCTCCCACAGGAAGTCGACACGACCGACGAACGCGCCGTCAGGATCGCGGATCTCCCACTGCGTGCGAGGTGGCGGCAGCCCGCGGGACGCGAACAGCGCCCGACTACGGGATTCGCCGACGCTCTCGCTCGCGGGATCGACGTGCACGGCGACGCGACGCGCGGCCGCGACGCCCCGTCTGCCCCTCGCCGCCGCCGGCACGGGATCGAACTCCGCTTGTGACAGACCGAAACGCGACGCAGCGGCGTCGGCCGTCACGAGCGCCTGCTCGAACGGCACAGTGCACGCGAGGTCGACTACCGTACGTGCGGGTGTCGTGACGCGGACGCCGCCGAAGGACATGACGTCGCCGTCCAGCGCCGTGCAGTGCACCACGAGCCCCCTCTTGACCCGCCCGCCACCCTTGCGGTGCCTGCTGACGTGCACCTTGCCGAGTGGCACGCCCCAGAGCGGCAGGCCGAACACCACGGCCGCGGACTGGTGGCTCACGACGGCCTCGCCGGACATCGCGGGTAGCACTGCGTCGATCGCGGCGCGGTGTCTGCCGTCCACGTCGAGAGTCCGGTACACGGCCTCGTCGAGGTAGGCGCCGTGCCCGAGCCTGCGCCACCGTCCCCGCGTGTACTCGCGGCGGATCTCCGCGTCGGACAACCCACCTGCGAGCGCGCTCTCGCGCCTGATCGGATGCACGTGCAGATCATGCGTGGCGCCGACGCAGCGCACCACCCCCGTCGGGCGATCTGTGGACAACCTCCGCCAGACGCACCCCGGCTATGCACACGCACCCCGACTCGCCGGGCGAATCGGGGTGCGTGTGGCAAGAACGGGTGCGTCTGTGGGCGACACCCGGCTATGACGCGGCGCGGCTACTCACCGTCGTCGCGGCTCGAGCGGCGTGTCGTGGTGGGTCGTGCCGACGACGACGTCGGTGCCGCGGACGTCGTTTCCGACGCGGATTCGGCTGCCGCGGCGGGCTTGTCGGGCTCCTCGCACACGACCGTCGGCTGCTGGTCGTAGCGGACGGTGCGAGTGTCGCGTGAGATCTCGCGGCCCGTCGCATGATCCGAGACAACGCGGGTGTCGCTCGTCGTGAAACCCTGCGCGCCCGACGATGCCGCGCAGTCGGGACCCGCGGGCAGACGGATCGTCTTGGGCTCGGTGAACTTCGAGCGTTCGCCGGTGATCGACTGCACGTCGACGGTCTTGGTGCCCCAGAACCGGATCGTCAGTTCCGAGCTGCCACCGATCGCCTGCACGAGAACGCCGGTGTCGGAGGGATTGCGGAACTTCAGATCGATCGCGCCCTCGAAGACCGTGGCCTCGCGCGCCTCGGGGTAGCGCGAGATGTAGTACGAGTGCTCGGTGTGGTCGACGTCCTCCATGCCCGAGAAGTACGCGGCGTTGTAGAGGGTGGTCGCAACCTGGCTGACGCCACCGCCGACCGCGGTGTCCGGTCTGCCGTTGTTGATGATGCCTGCGTCGACGTAGCCCTCGGCGGTGCCGCGCGGACCCGTGTAACCGTTGAGCGAGAACGTTTCTCCCGGCTTGATCAACGCACCGTCGATCTCGCTCGCCGCGAGCCGGATGTTGACACCCGACTCCGCCGCGAAGCCACCCGTCGTGAACTCGCCGATCACCTCGCGCACGCCGAGCTTGTTCGCGGCATCCGTGGTGAGGGCGGCGGGCTTCGGTTCGTACACGACGTCGAGACGATGCGTGTCGACGACGGCCTGCGGCAGCTGCTCGAGAGTCCTGGGCCACGCGACGAGGTTGCCGTCGATCGACGGCACCACGGTGGGCGCCCCGCCCGACAGTTCGATCTTCGCGTCACGCGGCTCGACCTCGCTCGGTTTCAGCTGCGGCGCGAGGATCCCGGTGGCCGCCTCCGCGTCGAACGCCGGCGCGAGCCCACCGTCGCCGTCCGGCGCGAACGAGAGCACCGCGCCGATCTGCTCGCGTGGGATGCGGGCTTCGAGGCCGTCGCGGCCGTGTGCGACGAGGTCGGCCGACGTGGCCGGGATCGCGACGTCGTGCAGCGCGCGGTCGACGGCGTCCTGGGACACGGTGACGTCGACCGACTCGACGGGCAGCTCGACGGCGCGGCCGAAGGCCCACTCGTCGGCGAAGGCGTCGGCGGCCGCTGCGGCGTCGATGCTCTGGCCCGGGGCCGGCGACACCGGGACGGGGTTCGCACCTTCGAACACGATGGTGCCTTCGCGCGGCGCGCGGTCGGCCGTCCCGCGGAGCGTGTCGATCGACGCGGCGAGCGCGATGTCGTCGCGCGACGACACGACGCCCTGCTCGGTGGTGGTGAAGAACGACGCAAGACGGGTGAACGGGTTGAGCGGCTGCGAGGACACATGGTCGATCGTGGCGTCCCAGTCGACCGCGAGGCCCGCGGCCGACGGCACGATCTCGCCGTCGACGTCGCCCGCGTGCACCGCGACCGGCTGGTCGGCGCGCGGGTCGATCGCGGCACGCAGCGTGGCCTCGGCGGCCTCGCGCGACTGCCCGCCGACGTCGACCCCGGCAACCGTGGCACCGCGGGGAAGCTTGCCGGACGACGCGATGACGTCGACCGCGTAGCCGATGCCGAGCAGCGCCACGACACCACCCGCGACGGCCGCGACCTTGGCCCACGGCGCGGCGCCGAGCCGGCCCGGTGCCGTGTCCGGCGTCTGCGGCTCGGCAGGCGCGGCGTACTGCTGGGTCGCGTCGGCGCCCGGCACGCCTGCACTCGGCGCGCCCGCGGTCGGCGCTTCGGAGTAAGCGAGTGGAGCGTCGCTCGGCACCACCGGAATGACGCGGGTATCGTCCTCGCTGCCGTCCCCGGTGGACTGTCGGTGCTGCTCGGTGCGGTGGACCGGCTCGGTCTGCGCCTCGGCGGCCTCGTGCGGCGTCTGCGCCTCGGTGTCGTCGCGCGGCGCGTCGGACGCGCGCGGCGTGTTGTCGGGCGTGCGGCTCTCGCCGTCGTCCTCAGTCAAAATCTGGACCTCTCAGCGGATCGTCGGTTGGCGACGCGACACGCGGTCGCGCGCAGCGTGCAGCCGAGACGGCACGCCTCACGGAACCCACCCCGCCTGCAACCATACCGGTCGACACGAAAGAGCCCCGTGCTGCTGCCAGGTCGGGGGTCAGGCAGCAACACGGGGCTATGAGGTGTATCGGAGCGACGCGCAAGGCGTTACACCCTCACGGAAAAAAGCGGGGGACCCGGCCACCCCTCGTTGCCGGGTCCCCGAAGAACCGCAGTTCGGACGCGGTTTCCGTCCTGAAACGGAAACCGCGTCCGATGCGGGAGGTCAGCGCTCGATGATCGCGGTGACGCCGATGCCGCCTGCCGCGCAGATCGACACGAGGCCGCGTCCCGAGCCCTTTTCGGCGAGCGTTTTCGCGAGCGACGCCACAATGCGGCCGCCGGTCGCGGCGAACGGGTGCCCCGCCGCGAGCGACGAACCGTGCACGTTGAGCTTGCTGCGGTCGATCGAGCCGAGCGCGCCGTCGAGACCGAGGCGCTCCTTGCAGTACGCGTCGTCCTCGAACGCCTGCAGCGTCGCGAGCACGACGGACGCGAACGCCTCGTGGATCTCGTAGTAGTCGAAGTCCTGCAGCGTGAGGCCGTTGCGCTGCAGCAGGCGCGGGATGGCGTAGGTGGGGGCCATGAGCAGGCCGTCCTTGCCGTGCACGTAGTCGACGGCTGCGGTCTCCGAATCGACGAGATGCGCGAGCACCGGGAGGCTGCGCTCGGCGGCCCACTCGTCGGTCGACAGCAGGACCGCCGACGCACCGTCGGTGAGGGGCGTGGAGTTGCCCGCCGTCATCGTCGCGTCGCCGAGCTTGGTGCCGAAAACCGGCTTGAGCTTGGCCAGCTTCTCGGCCGTCGAGTCGGCGCGCAGGTTGTCGTCGCGGGTGAGCCCGAGGAACGGCGTGACCAGGTCGTCGAAGAAGCCGCTGTCGTACGCCTTCGCCATGTTCTGGTGGCTCGCGGCGGCCAGTTCGTCCTGCGCCTGGCGCGAGACGCCGAACTCCTTCGCCGTGATCGCGGCGTGCTCGCCCATCGACAGGCCCGTGCGCGGCTCGCCGTTGCGCGGGATCTCGATGCCGAGCATCGACGGACGCACATTGCCGAGCAGCTTGACGCGCTCGCCCGTCGACTTCGCGCGGTTGAGCGACAGCAGGAATTCGCGCAGGTCGTTGCCGACACCGATCGGCGCGTCCGACGTCGTGTCGACGCCGCCGCCGACGCCCGAGTCGATGCGGCCCGACGCGATCGCGTCACCCACCGCGATGATCGACTGCAGACCAGTGCCACACGCCTGCTGCATGTCGAATGCAGGGGTGTAGGGGCTGAGCGCACTGCCGAGGACGCATTCGCGGATCAGGTTGAAGTCGCGGCTGTGCTTGAGCACCGCGCCGCCGCCGACCATGCCGAGCCGCTCGCCCTGCAGGTTGAACCGGCTCACCAGGCCGTCGAGCGTGGCGGTGAACATGTCCTGGTTGGACGCGTGCGCGTACTTGCGGTCGGACCGAGCGAAGGGGATGCGGTTGCCACCGACGATGGCGACGGGACGCAGCTGCCTGCCGGCTTTGCCCGTGGCCGCGGAGGCCGTGTTCTTCGTGGTCGCGCGAGCTTTGCTGGTCACTGGTGTCTCCATCGGTTTCCGAAACTGAGGCGGGTGGTGTGGCACGTGGTCCGCTACTATTCTTACTCAGCAGTAAGTTACTTGTCGACACCACTCCGCTCGACACCACACGCAGTCTCGAAACGTAAAGGTGGGAACGTGGCAGCGAAACAAGCGCCCGACCTGTACTCGCAATTCCTCTCCTCCGGCCCCGGCGGCTTCCTCGCCGACAAGGCGGGCCTGCCCAAGCCCGAGCCGCTGCGCCGCTACCGGGCAGGCGAGCCGGCACTGCCCGGCCCGCTGCTGATCGGCGGCAGCGGACGGCTCGTCGAGCCGCTGCGCGAGATGCTGTCCGACTACCCGGCTGCGCAGCCGCACGACACCAAGCTCGGCGGGCTCCTGTTCGACGCGACCGGCATCGAGACGATCGACGACCTCGTGCAGCTGTTCGAGTTCTTCCAGCCGCACATGCGCAGCCTCGCACCGTGCGCGCGTCTCGTCGTCGTCGGCACCACGCCCGACCAGGCAGGCAGCGTCGACGCACACATCGCGCAGCGCGCACTCGAAGGCTTCACCCGCAGCGTCGGCAAGGAACTGCGCCGCGGTGCGACTGTCCAGCTCGTCTACCAGTCGCCCGCCGCCACCCCCGGCGCGTCGGGCCTCGAGTCGACGCTCCGGTTCGTGCTGTCCGCCAAGTCCGCCTTCGTCGACGGCCAGGTGATCCACGCCGACGACAAGGACTCGGTCGCCCCCGCGAGCTGGGACAAGCCGCTCGACGGCAAGATCGCCGTCGTGACCGGTGCGGCGCGCGGCATCGGAGCGACCATCGCCGAGGTGCTCTCGCGCGACGGCGCACACGTCATCTGCGCCGACATCCCCGCCGCGGGAGAAGCGCTGTCGCAGACCGCGAACAAGGTGGGCGGCACGGCGCTCGCACTCGACGTCACCGCGCCCGACGCGGCCGACAAGCTGGCCGAGCACGCCACGGAACGCCACGGCGGCATCGACATCATCGTGCACAATGCGGGCATCACGCGCGACAAGCTGCTCGCCAACATGGACGAGGGCCGTTGGAACTCGGTCATCGGCGTCAACCTCGCTGCACCGCACCGCATCACCAACGCGCTCGTCGAGAAGGGCGTGCTGCGCGAGAACGGCCGAGTGATCGACGTGTCGTCGATCGCAGGCATCGCGGGCAACCGCGGCCAGACCAACTACGGCGCGTCCAAGGCAGGCGTCATCGGTCTCGTGCAGGCCGAGGCTCCGGTGCTCGCCGACAAGAAGATCACCATCAACGCCGTCGCTCCCGGCTTCATCGAAACCGCGATGACCGCGGCCATCCCGTTCGCGACGCGCGAGGCCGGACGCCGCATGAGCTCGCTGTTGCAGGGCGGCCAGACCGTCGACGTCGCCGAGACCGTCGCGTACTTCGCCAGCCCCGCATCGAATGCCGTCACCGGCCAGATCGTCCGCGTGTGCGGACAGGGCTTCCTGGGCGCGTGATGGCACGCGACACGGTCCACCTCGACCGGCTCCCCAGCACGCTCGACATCTACGCGCGCGCGGTGCGCAGCGCGCTGCCCGTCGTCGGCGCCCACGGCACCACGGCCCCGTCCACCACGATCGCGGTGGACGGGCTGCGCGTCGACCCCGACAACCTCGCCGGCTACACCAAGGTGACCGGGCTACGGCTGTCGGACTCGCTGCCGATCACCTATCCGTTCACGCTCGTGTTCCCCGTGGTCATGAAACTCATGGTGTCCGAAGGCTTCCCGTTCCCCGCGATCGGTTCGGTGCACGCGGAGAACGTGATCGAGCAGCTGCGCCCCATCTCGTCGAGTGAGCCGCTGGATGTGCGGGTGCACGCCGAGAACCTGCGTGAGCACCGCAAGGGCATGCTCATCGACGTCGTGAGCGAGGTGAGCGTCGGCCGCGAGCTCGTGTGGCGACAGACGTCGAGTTTCCTTCGGCAGCAACGCACGTCACTGTCCGACGCGCCGCGCCCCGAGCCCAAGGCCGACGAGCTGCCGCCGCCTCCGCTGCGCACCCTGCGAGTGGACCAGACGACGATCGGCCGCTACGCCGCGGTGTCGGGCGACCGCAACCCGATCCACGTGTCTTCCCTGGGCGCCAAGGCATTCGGATTCCCGAAGACCATCGCACACGGCATGTGGACCGCCGCCGCGGTGCTGTCGACCGTCGAGGGCCGCGTGCCCGATGCCGTGACCTACAGCGTGCGGTTCGGCAAGCCGATCGTCCTGCCTGCGACCCTCAACCTGTACGCCGATCAGACGTCGGACGGGTGGAATCTGGCTGTGCGGCACCCGAAGAAGGGCTATCCGCACCTCACGGCGACGCTGCGCTGACCCAGCCGGCCGGGCACGATGTCACACCGTGTGCGCTCGATGCACACGGTGTGACATTGCGGCCTGCGGCCGAGGGGTGACATTGCGGCCTGCGGCCGGGGGGTGACATTGCGGCCTGCGGCCGAGGGGTGACATTGCGGCCTGCGGCCGGGGATCAGTCGGACTTCTTCTTGCTGCCCGCGAGGCCACGCCACGCGAGCTGTTCGAGGAGATCGGCGGCGTGCTCGACGGAGATCTCGCCACCCGCGACCCGGTCGGCGACCGCCTCACCCGCGCCCACCAGGGCCACACCGAAGATGCGGAAGTCCTGGTCGGGCGACGGCTCCTTGGTGCTCGACTCGATGAGGTGCGCGGTGAGCTCGACGAGGCGGTCGCGGCTGGTCTGCACCGTGCCGACGAACGCCTGCTGCCCGAGTGCCTGCCGGTAGAGCACCATCCACGAATCGCGGTTCTCGCCGACGAAGCCGAGGAACGACTCGAGCGCGACTCGCAACTGTTCGCGCGGCGTGAGCGTGGGATCGCCTGCGGGCGAGAGGGCCTCGACGAATCGCGCGGCCTCGCGCTGAATGCACGCGGCGAACAGTTCGTCCTTCGAGCCGTAGTACAGATACAGCATCGGCTTCGAGATCTCGGCGCGGGCCGCGATCGCGTCCATGGACGTCTCGTGGAAGCCGCGTTCGGAGAACACTGCGACGGCAGCGTCGAGCATCTGCTGCTCGCGGACTGCGCGCGGCAATCGCTTGGTACCGCCTGCCATTCGCCCTCCAAACCGTAGTGAACCACTCGATCTTACCCTACGGTAGGAAAGGCCTGGTCAGCACGGGTGCGGTCGCCGCCGAGAGCAGGAACGACGCCGAGGGCAGAAACGATTCAGTACGGATTGCCCGCGTTGTACGCGTACTGACGCTCCATGTAGGCCTGCGTGTTCGCGTCCGGAACGGCAGTGGGATCGAGGCAGTAGCCCTTCTGAGTCCACGCGAACGTGCCGGTGCCCCAATCGAACTTCCACTCGTACGGGCACTCGGGCGGCTGCGGCGCGCACACGTGACCCTCCGGGCAGGTGGCCGTGACGGCGGCCGCGGGTGCCGCGAGCCCGACCGCGCCCACCACGAGCGCACCCGCCGCCAGCGTTCCTCCGGCAGCGACGCGGGCAACGACACGGCTAGCCGTGATTGCACGTACCGACACGAAAACCTCCCCTACGCAACAAATTCTGCGCAGAGGACGTTAGCAGGACAACAGCCCTTTCGTCCTTGCGATACTCGTCACAGCGTCCGTGACGCGCTGCTGCGAGAGCCGGCCGGAGTCCATCTCCGCCTCGAGATGATCGAGCACGCGCGGCACGTCCTCGGTGGTGAGCCAGAGCGCCGAGTCGGCCCCGGCCTCGAGCGCCGCCGACACCGCCTCGGTGATGTCGTACCGGTCGGTGATCGCCTGCATGCCACTCAGGTCGTCGGTGAACACGATGCCGTCGTAGGGGTCGGCGCCGTAGCCGGAACCGTTACGCAGCAACGACATCGCCGAAGGACTGATGCTCGCAGGGGTGCCCGGTTCGGTAAGCCCGGGCACCTCGAGGTGGCCGACCATGACCCCGACCCCGGTATGAGCCAGCTCACGGAACGGCAGCAGGTCCTTCTCGACCAGTTCGTCGATCGGCGGCGTCGTGACCGAACCACGGTGCGAGTCACCGGAACCCGAGCCGTGGCCCGGGAAGTGCTTGATGACGGGGAAGATTCCCGCATCGCGCAGACCCTGCGCGTAGGCGCCTGCGTAGTGCGTCACGAGCGCGGGATCGTCGGAGAACGAACGGTCGCCGATGACCGCGTCGTCGGGCTGCGCACTGACGTCGACGTCGGGCGCGAAGTCGACGGTGATACCGAGGCTCGCGAGTCCGCGTCCCCGTTCGAGCGCCATCTCGTACACCTCGTCCGCGGACATCGTGCGCGCCGCTTCGCGGGCCGACGGGTCGGCCCCGAGTAGGTCCTCGACGCGCGACACGCGTCCGCCCTCCTCGTCGATCGTCACCATGACGGGCAGCTCGGACGCCGCCTGCACCCGGGGCACCTCGCGGTTCGCGAGCATCGACTCGTCGGTCCAGCTGCCGACGAACACGCCGCCCACTCCTTCGTCGCGCACCACCGACACCGCGTCGTCGGTGTCGGTGACACCGACGGTGAGCATCTGCGCGAGCTGCTGGCGCCGGGTGAGCGAGGACAGCAGGTCGGCGCCGCACTGCTCGGGGGCCGCCGCGCTGGTCGCCGCGTCGCCGGTGCGCGACGGCGGCGCGTCGGACGAAGGCTGCGGGTCGGGCGTCTGAGCGCCACCTGCCGAACAGCCCGCCAACAGACCGGCGCACGCGGACAGGGCGAGCGCGTACTTGAACCTCATGTACTCCGACGGTATCGGAAAGATAACGACGCGCCGCGCCGGGGAGACCCGCGTCACCCCGCCCACACCGTCGACGCCGGACCGAACCGGCTCGCCGTGCGCGCCTGAGATCGTTGGTGACCGGGCCTTCTGTTGTTAATCTGAGCGTGTCGTCGGGCCGGTTCCCCTGCCGGCCGCGAACCACCGGCCGCACCGGCTGGAACCACCGGGAGGTGTCGTCATGCCCGCCGATCTGGCGATGATCGCCTACGACGGAACGGACAACGCGAAGCGCGCCGTTCGGTACGCCGCCCGTTTTCTCGGCACCCGTCGCGTCGTCGTCGTCACCGCATGGGAGCCCATGGTCCGCCAGGCCGCGCGCATGTCGGGACTCTCCGGCGTACTGCAGCCCGAATGGGTGCCCGACGAGGAAGCCGAGGACGTCGCTCTCACCGACGCCCGCGCCCTCAACGACGAGGGCGTCGCACTCGCACGGGCCGAGGGCCTCGATGCCGAGGGCAAGTGCACCGAATGCAGCACGACCATCTGGAATGCGCTGGTCGAAGCGGCCGACGAGATCGATGCCGATCTGGTGGTGAGCGGCACGCGCGGGCTCACCGGGCTCCGCGCGCTGCTGCAGAGCAGCGTCGCCGACCACGTGCTCAAACACAGCCATCGGCCGGTCCTGATCGTGCCGCCGGGCCGCGACGACTGATGGCACCTGCGCCTGCCGCCCACCACCTCGCTTCGTGCGCCGGGGCGAGGCGTGGGCCACACCGCGCAGTCACGGATTCGTCAACGGGTGATACCTTGGCCGTGATATTTCGTGCGCGGCTCCTCCGCGCACGCCGATGAGCAATACGGTGGGAGACACGAATGCCGAAGTTCCTGATGCCCGGTGTGGTCAGCGCTGCGGTGGGAGCGGTCCTCGGCGTCGTCGCCGTCTTCGGCGTGACCGCGGCTGCATCCGACAACACCCGCCCGGAGATCGACCGCAGCGGCAACGCCGACTCGTCGCTGCTGAACCAGGTTGAATACGGCAGCCGCTGACGGCGCAGAACACGTTCCCTCCCGCCCGCTGCGGGCTCGGATCGACCGACGCCCGCTGAGCAGGCGCTGGCTCGCCGCGGCGAGTGTGATCGCGTTCGTCGTCTCGTTCGCGCAGTCACCCGGCCGCATCGCGGCCGACACCAAGTACGACCTCACCGAGAATCCGCTCGGCTTCCTGGGGCGTGCCGCGCACCTGTGGAGCAGCCAGGCCCCGACGGGCCAGGTGCAGAACCAGGCGTACGGCTACTTCTTCCCGCACGGCGCGTTCTTCGCGCTCGGTGATCTGCTGTCGATCCCGGCGTGGATCACCCAGCGCGCGTGGTGGGCTGTCCTGCTGATCGTCGGATTCTGGGGCATCGTCCGCCTCGCGGAAGCGATCGGCGTCGGCAGCCGCACGTCCCGTGTCGTCGCCGCGGCCGCGTTCGCGTTGTCGCCGCGGGTCGTGACGACGCTCGGTTCGATCTCGTCCGAGACGCTCCCGATGATGCTCGCGCCCTGGGTGCTGCTGCCCGTCGTCGTGGCGCTGCGGCCGGGCGAGCCGCCCCGGTCGATGCGCAGCCTCGCCGCGCGGTCGGCGGTCGCGGTCGCACTGATGGGCGCGGTCAACGCGGTCGCGACGCTCGCTGCGTGCCTCGTCGCCGTCGTGTGGTGGCTCGCGCACCGCCCGAGCCGTCGCTGGTGGGTGTTCACCGGGTGGTGGGCGCTGTTCGTCGCGCTCGCTGTCGCCTGGTGGATCGTGCCGCTGCTGCTGCTCGGGTCGGTGTCGCCGCCGTTCCTCGACTACATCGAGTCGTCGGGTGTCACGACGCAGTGGGCCTCTCTCGGCGAGATCCTGCGCGGCACCGGCAGCTGGACGCCGTTCGTGTCCCCCGAACGGATCGCGGGCGCGGTGCTCGTCACGCAACCCGCCGCGGTGGTCGCGACGGGTGTCGTCGCAGCGGCGGGTCTGGCCGGTCTCGCGATGCGGGCGATGCCCGCCCGCGGCCGGCTCGTGTTCGTCCTGTTCGTGGGGCTCGCCGGCCTGTCCATCGGCTATGTCGGCGAGCTCGCGGGGCCGTTCGCGGAGAGCGTCCGCGTCTTCCTCGACGGAGCGGGCGCGCCGCTGCGCAATGTGCACAAGCTCGAACCGCTCGTGCGGTTGCCGATCGCACTCGGCCTCGCGCACCTGCTCGCGCGGGTGCCGCTGCCCGGTTCGGTGCCCACACAGCGGTGGCGCAGCGCGCTCGCGCATCCCGAACGCGAGAAGTCGGTGGCCTTCGCGACGCTCGTACTCGTCGCGCTCGTGCTGTCGACGTCGCTCGTGTGGACCGGCAAGCTCGCGCCGCGCGGCACCTACACCGAGGTACCCCAGCACTGGCACGACGCGGCGCAGTGGCTCGAGGACCACGCGTCGGGCGACTCTCCTGCGACCTCCCAGCGCGCCCTCGTCGCACCGGGCGCGCCGTTCGGCATCCAGACGTGGGGGCTCACGCGCGACGAACCCCTGCAGGCGCTCGCGTCGACACCGTGGACGGTGCGCGACTCGGTGCCGCTCACGCCGCCCGGCGCGATCCGGGCGATGGACTCGGTGCAGCGCCTGCTCGTCGACGGCCGTCCCTCCGACGGCCTCGCGCGCACCCTGCTCGGCCAGGGCATCTCCTACCTCGTCGTCCGTAACGACCTCGACCCGGAGACCTCCCGGTCGGCGCGGCCGATGCTCGTGCACCAGGCCGTGAACGGTTCTCCCGGGTTCGAGAAGGTCGCCGAATTCGGGGACCCCGTCGACGGACAGGAACCCCACGACGTCGTCGAGGACGGCGACCTGCGGCCCGCCTATCCGGCCGTCGAGATCTATCGCGTCGGCGATCCGGTCTCCGGCGAGACGGCGACCGTGGGTCCCTACACGAGCGAGCTCGCGGACGTGGCGCGCGTGCAGGGCGGGCCCGAGTCGCTGCTGCGGCTGCACGAGAGCGACGCGATAGCCGGTCCCGTCCTGACCGCCGCCGATGCGGCCCGCGCGGGACTGCCCGTCGACGACGTCCTCGTCACGGACACTCCCCGCAACCGCGAGACGGACTACGGGCAGGTCGACAACCACAGCTCGGGGCTGCGCTCGCCGGACGAACCGCGCCGCACGTTCAACGAGGTCCCGGACTATGCGGTCCCGGACACTCCCCGCGTCGAGGGCGAGTGGAGCGGCGCGACGATCACGACGTCCAGTTCGGCTTCCGACGCGACCCAGCTCGGTGGCGCCGCACCCGGCGCGAGCGCCGCGGCAACCGTCGACGGCGACCCCGCGACCGGGTGGTTCAGCAATCTCAGCGAGACCGCACGCGGCCAGTGGCTGCGTGTCGACCTCGACCATCCGGTGCCCAGCGGGCTCCTGCACATCACGACGAGCCCGAACGCGCTCGGCCCACCCGTCAAGTGGATGGAGGTGTCGACACCGAACGGGTCGACCGCCGTCAAGATCGACAAGCCCGGCGAACCGGTCACCGTGTCGCTGCCCGGCGGTTCGACGCCGTGGGTGCAGATCACCGCGATGCGCACCGAGAACGGGTCGGCGGGCGTGCAATTCGGCATCAGCGACGTGCAGGTCGAGGACTTCTCGGACCGGGCCGCACCGGTCATGGTGCCGATCGAGCACCGCACGGCGCTGCCACCGACGCCCGACGGCGCCCGCGTCGACGGCTGGCACCTCTCGCAGGAGTTCCCGGGCAGGCGCGCGTGTGCCGACGCACCCGACCGGGTGCGGTGCGGCGGCGCCTTCCCGATGCCCCCGGAAGAGGGCGGCACGTTCGAACGCACGCTGTCGGTGCCCGACGCGACGACGGTCTCGCCAGGGCTGACCGTGCGCGCACATGCGGGTGCCCGCCTCGAAGAACTGCTCGCCGATCCGTCCCGCGCGAGCGCAACCGGACCGAGCGACGTCGCCGACCTGCGGGGCGCCGCATTCGCCGCGACGGACGGCGACGTGCGCACCGCGTGGACGGCGCAGCAGAAGACCGTCGGCGGCAGCGGACCACTGCCGACCCTCACGATCGAACTACCCGAACCCACCGAGGTCGCCGCGCTCGACCTCGCCCCGAGTCTCGGCAAGCTGCCCGCCGCACCCACCCGTGTCGCGGTCGACCTCGGCTCCGGGACGCAGGTGCGCGACGTCGAGGACGACCGAGTCGACCTCGAGCCGCACGTGACGCAGCGCATCGTGCTCAGCCTCGTGTCGTCGGAAGAGGTGTGGGGACCGAACCCGTTCGGCTACAACGAGCGCCAGCCCGGTGGCGTCGCCGAGGTCACCGTGCTCGGTCCGGACGGGCAGCCCGTCGCGGGCTCGGGCCCGCGTGCCGACGCAGGCGCGCGTGTCGTCACGGTGCCGTGCGAGACCGGGCCGACGCTCCGGGTCGGCGAGCAGACCGTGCGGCTGTCGGTGAGCGGCACGGTCGACGACCTCCTCGCGGGCCGTCCGGTCGCCGCCACCGCGTGCGATCCGGCCCCGCTCGCGCTCGCCCAGGGCCGCGTCGACGTGTCGGTCGACCCGACGCCCGCATTCTTCGTCGACGCACTCGACCTTCGCCCCGACGGCGGCGCCGTCTCCGGCACGGGCGCGCAGCGTGTCCCGGCGGACACCACCACGTGGAGCAACCAGCACCGCGAGGTGACGGTCGACGCGCAACGCGACCAACTGCTCGTGGTGCCCGAATCGACCAATGTCGGATGGAAGGCATCCGCACCGGACGGCAGCGAACTCGTACCGGTCGTCGTCGACGGCTGGCAGCAGGGCTGGGTGCTGCCCGCAGGCACGCACGGCACCGTGACGCTCGAGTACACGGCCGACACGTGGTATCGCGGCACGGTCTTCGGTGGTCTCGCGCTCCTGATCCCGCTGCTCGTGTCGGCGCTGTGGCCGTCGCGCAGGCCGCGCGGTCACGGCGCTGCGCCGCGGCCGTGGCGCAGCACTCTCGTCGCACTGCTCGGCGTGCTCGCGACGACCGGAATCGTCGCGGGCGTCCCCGGGGTCGTGACGACACTCGTGGTGGCCGCGGGCGCGGCGCTCGTGGCCCGCACCCGCGGTAAGGCGGTCGCGGCGCGAGGGCTCGTCGTGCTCACCGGGCTCGCAGGGGGCGCCGGCTTCGCGGTGCTCTCGACCGGTCCGTGGCGGTCGTCCGACGGGTACGTCGGGCACTCGTTCTGGGTTCAGTTCCCGTTGCTCGTCGCGCTCGCCGCACTCGGCGTCGCCGTCGCGCCCGCATCCCGCCTGCTGATCCAGCGGTTGACGGCGCGGCGGGCCGGTTCCTCGACCAAGGCGTAGCTCGCGGACGCGACGGCGATGCTCAGCACCACCGTGCCGGCCAGGACCACCACGAAGTTGCCGCCGAACGCGCGCACCCCGAACATCGGGAAGACGACCGCGAGCACCGCGAGATGCCACACGAAGATGCCGTAGGACCAACGGCCGATCGCGAGCGCGGCCGGGCTCGCGAGGAAACGGTGCGTGCCCTCGCCCAGCACGAGCGGCGCGAGCAGTGTGAAGCTCATCACCGCACCGAGCGCGATCTTGATCGAGTACTGCCACGGCTCCGGGTCCGCGAGCCCCGGCGGGCCCGCGAGCTCGGTGGCGGCGAGGCCGAAGGCGACCGCCGCCACGAGCGTCATCACCGCGCGATGCGACCCGATGCGGTGCACGAATCCGGGCGCGCTCACGACCAGCTCGGCGAGCACCATGCCCGCGCCGAACCACGGCAGGTAGCCGGGCAGCCAGTTGTGGTGCGTGATGTGCTCGGGCGTCGGGATCGGCAGGTAACCCCACACGAGGCTCGCGGCCATCACGGCGAGCATCACCGGGATGCGCCATCGGGCGGCCGGCCCGCGCAGCCGGACGAATGCGAGCGCGATGAACGGCAACACGAGATAGAAAGCCACCTCGACCGACAGGCTCCACATCTGTGTCAGGCCGTCGGTGAGGGTGAGCGGCACGAACACCTGCAGCAGACCGAGATTCGCGGCCCACGTGCGCAGGCTGCCGCCGTTCGCGTTCGGCAGGAACAGCAGCACGAGCGTGACGCACACCCAGTACGCGGGCAGGATTCGCGTGGCGCGCGAGAGCCAGTAGCGCAGTATCGGACGCGGCGTGCCCATGCCGCGGGCCGCGGCGGCGTGCGGCCGCCACAACAGGTAACCCGACAGCGCGAAGAACAGTGCCACCGCGAGGTCGAACCGGCCGAGGACGCGCCCGACGACGGCGGGGTCGTGCGTCGCCGTCTGGAACGCCACGTGCGTGACGACGACGCCGAGGGCCGCGAGACCGCGCATCCCCTCGAGCGCGGGCACGAACTCGCGCGCCCCCGCGGGGACGCGGCCCGCGTCGCGGGCGTCGACGACGTCGGTAGCGGTCACCGCACCAGTGTGCCCGTAACCGCCGGTCAGCCGGGGCCCACCCCGGCTGGATCACCATCGTCACGCTCGTCCGTTTACTATCCGGTAGGGAGCGTGCAGCCTGTCGGCTGTTAGTGTTCTGCCTCACGTGGCGTCGATGTGGGCTCCATGCGAGCCGTGCGGCCCGGCTGCCGGTGAGGAAACGTCGATATCGACAACCCTGATGTTAAGGAGAGACAGCATGGCGGAGCGCTCTGGGCCGAGCCGGGTAATCGCGCTGATCCTGGTTGGCCTCGGTGTCTTCCTGTTGGCCGTTGCAATTCTTGTACCCGTATACAGCAAGGGCAAACTCGCGAAGACACCGCTCGACCTGGAGGTCACCACGATCGCCGAAGGTACGGGCAAGGTCCTCGACGCCAAGTCTCTCACCGACCAGGAGCCCGGCCCGAAGGTCGACGAGGACGTCCCGATCATCGCGCAGCGCTATGTCACCACCGAGGACCCGTCGAACGCCGACGACATCACGGTGCAGGCGGGCCAGACGGTGCGCCGCACCGACAAGCAGGGCGACACCGGCCTGCTGACGGCGTCGGTCGACCGCGTCACGATGGACCGCAAGTCGTCGATGCCGACGAACGATCCGGTCGGCACGGTGCAGACGTCCGCCGACGCGCCCGCGCTCGAGGTCGAGCGCGACGGCCTTCAGTACAAGTTCCCGTTCGACTCCAAGCAGGAGACCTACCCGTACTGGGATCTCAACGCCCGCGAATCGTCGCCCATCGACTTCGTCGAGGAGACCGAGATCAACGGCCTGAAGGTCTACCACTACAGCCAGGAAGTGGGCCCGTTCGACCTGTCGAAGGCCGATCCGTCGGCTCCCACGAACAAGCTGCAGCTGCCAGCATCGGCGTGGGGCGTCGAGGGTGGCGAGCTGCCGATCACGATGACCCGCTGGTACACCAACACGCGTGACCTGTGGGTCGAGCCGGAGACGGGCGTCGTCGTCAAGGGCCAGGAACAGATCCACCAGTACTACGCGCGCAATAAGGCGCGGCCCGAGATCGACGTGCTCGACGTCTCGCTGCCGTTCAACGAAGAGACCATCGAGTTCCAGGCGCAGCAGGCACGCGACGGCATCGACCAGCTCAACACGTTCGCACGCACGCTGCCGATCGTCGCGGGCATCGTCGGCGTCATCGCCCTGATCGGCGGCGTCGTGCTCGGCCTGCGCAGTGGCCGAGGCCGCGACGGCGAGCCCGTCCCCGCGGGTGGCCCGGTTCCGCCGAACGGTGGCGACGACACCGCGGCAGCACCCACCGAGCAGTTCGGCCGCTCCGACTACGCCGACCGCAACTACGGTTCCGCGGACTCGGACGCCGAGACCACCGAGATCCCGCGCGACTGGAACGGTGCGAGCGACTCCGAGACGACTCAGCAGATCCCGCGTACCGATCCCGATCGCGACCGGTAACAGCACTCACCGATGCCCCCGTCCCTCATGGGACGGGGGCATCGGTGTTTCCGGGGACTCGAGACTCGTTCGTCGTCGCTCGGTGCCCGCTCGGTACCCACCCCGCTGTGCGCACTTTGCGAGTCCAGGTGCGCCGAAATCGCTCACGGGGGCGGGTCAGCGTGCCGCGCGGAGCGCGAGGACGCTCGCCGCGACCGCCGTGAGCGCGGCCGCGACGGCGGCGATCGCGATCAGCTGCCCCACGGTGCCCGCGACGGCGAACATGACGGCGACCTCGACGGCGAGCGCGGCCCACGCGACAGCCGCGAGCCGCGTGCGCCCACCGGCGATGGCCGACAGCAGCGCGCCCTGAACGACCGCGAGGCACGCGCCCTGCAGTGCGAACGCCCACAGCAGCGACTGCACGGGGCGATAGGCGTCTCCCACCACGAGCGGGAGCAGCGGCGCCGCGATCGCGGCGCCCGCGACGACGAGCGCGCCGATACCGCACAGCACGGTGAGCGCCGAGCGGACGGCACGCCCGGACTGCGCCGGATCGGCCATCCGCGGATACAACACGACGCCGACGGCCTGCGGCAGCCAGAACGCGGCCTTCGTCGCGACCGCGCCGAGCGCGTACAGCCCCGCGTCGTCGACCGGGAGCACGATGCGGGCGATCAACAGGTCGACCGACGACATCGCGATGAGCGCGAGCTGCACCTGCGACGCGCGCAGCACGGCCGTCGCACCGACGACGTGGCCCGCCGTCGAGCCTGCGTGCTCGGTGTGCGCGAACACGCGGGTGAGGACGACGAGCAGCGCGGTGCCCAGCGTGCTCGCGAGCAGTGCAGGCCCCGCCGACGACGTGAGGGCGAGCAGAACCACCGCAGGCACGACCTTGGCGACACCCGCACCCGCGAGCACCACGCTGAGCCCCGCGAACCGCGCCTGACCCTGCAGCAGTCCCTGTTCGCCCCCCAGGAGCACGAGCACGGGCGCGCTCAGCAGCGCGGCCGCCGTGGCGACGACGCCGGTGTCGAGGGCCCACGCAGCCGCAGGCACCGCAACCAGCGCGAGCACGCCCACGATTGCCGCCGTGCGGTAGGTGAGCCGGCGCAGCGCAGGCACCGGCGCACCGTGCACCTGTTCGCGCGCGACGACCGTCTGCAGCGCGAGCGCGGGCACCGCGAGCACGAGTTGGGCCGCGAGGAGGCTCGCGAACTCGCCGTAGCCGGCAGGCCCGAGCCACCAGCTCGCGACGAGTTGCAGCCCGTACGACGCGACATTGGCGGTCATCGACCCCGCCGTGACCATCGTCATACCTGCGACGGCGGGACGTGCGACGCGCGAGCTCACTGTGTGGGAGGACGCGTGGGTGCCATGGGGATCATGATGCCGCATGCCGTACGACCGGCTGGGTGCCCTGGCGGCTGAACGCTGGACGCCATGTCGGCTGAACGCTGGACGCCATGTCGGCTGAACGCCGCGGGCCGCGACGGTCCGGGCGGTGCGGACTGCGTAGGGTGGCGGCCCATGGAGGTGCACCGGGAGACACAGGTGCGCCGCGAGCCGGGCGCGCACCGGCAGTCGTGGCTTGCCGCCGCCTACAGCGCCGTCCTCACCGCCGTGATCCTCGGACCGCTGCTGGGGCCCGGGTACCTGTTGCTGCGCGACGCGGTCAGCACGCCCCGTTCGTACGTCACCGACTCGGCGCTCGGACTGACCGACGCCGCGGCGCGCGCGGTGCCGCAGGACGCCGCGATCGCAGTGCTGAGCACCGTCGTCGACGGCGGGATCGTGGTCAAGGCGATCATGTTCGTCGCACTCACCCTCGCGGGCCTCGGCGCCGCGGTGCTGACGCGCACGGTGCTGCGCGGTGCCGGCGTCGGCGCGCAACTGGTCGCGGCGACCGTGACGTTGTGGAACCCGTACGTCGCGGAACGACTGTTGCAGGGCCACTGGAGCCTGCTCGCCGGCTACGCCGCGCTGCCGTGGACGGTGTGCGCGGTCCTCGCGCTGGTGCGCGGCGAACGGCGCGCGTGGTGGAGCCTCGCGGTGTGCTTCGCGGCGGCGGGGCTCACGCCGACGGGTTCGCTGCTCGTCGCGGCAGCCGCGGCCGCGGTGTTCGTCGCCGCGACAGTCCTCCGGGCCCGCGGCTCGTGGCGCGGTCTGTGCGCCGCATTCGTGCTGTGGTGTGCGAGCGCGTCGCCCTGGCTCGCCGCGACGGTGGTCGCCGGCGGCGGCACGTCCGACCCCGCCGGAGTGGCGGCATTCGCCGCCCGCGCCGAGCCCGGCCTGGCGACGCTCGGCTCGCTCGCGGGCCTCGGCGGCATCTGGAACGCCGACGCGGTACCCGCGACCCGCACGTCGCTGTTCGCGATCGCGGGCACGGCGGTTCTGCTCGGCGTCGTCGCATGCGGGTTGCCGTCGTTGTGGCGGCGCAGGCGTGAACCCGTCGTCGCGGGGCTCGCGGTGCTCGCGGTCGTCGTGATCGTCGGGGTCGCGCTCGCCGCGACCCCGCCCGGGCTCGCGGCAGGCCGGTGGGCCGTCGAGTCCGTGCCCGGCGCGGGCTTGCTGCGCGACGCGCAGAAGTGGGTCGCGCTGGCGGTGCCGTTCTACGCGCTCGCCGCTGCCGCGGGCGTGCACGCGCTGCGCGCCGTGTACCGGCCCGCGCTGTCCGCCGTCGCGGCGCTCGCGGTGGTCGCCGCCCTGCCGGACCTCGCGTGGGGCGTCGGCGGGACGCTGCGGCCCGTGCAGTATCCGGCCGCATGGAACGGCGTGACCGCCGCGGTGCGCGACGAACCGGGGGACGTCGCGGTGCTGCCCGGCGGCATGTTCCGGCAGTGGGGCGAGTTCCCGGTGCTCGATCCCGCGCCACGCATGCTGCCGTCGGACGTGCTGCAGACCGGCGCGCTGCCGGTCGCGGGCGGATCGGTCGCGGGTGAAGGTGCGCGGGCCGCGCGGGTCGAGGAGGCGCTGCTCGCGGGGGCGTCCCCGAGCACTCTCGCCGACGAGGGGGTGCGCTGGGTGCTGGTCGAGCACGGCACGCCGGGGCCGCTCGGCGAGTCGTCGCGCACGCTCGCCGGCCTCGAGCAACGGTTCGCCGACGACGACCTCACGCTGTACCGGGTGCCGGGCGACGTGCCCGAGACCGGTGCCACGCGCAGTGCGCGCGCGGCGGTCGGATCGGGGCACGTGCTGTGGGCGCTCGTCCTGGTCGGCGGTGCGGCGGGATCAGTCCTGACGGGCAGGCAAGGCCGACGACACCAGACCTGACACGAAGCGGCCCGCCGCCGACTGTTCCAGCACGCTCAGCACGCCGCGGCCGGTCTGCGGCCACGAGAACTCGCGGGCCCGCTCGCGGGCCTTCTCGCCCAGCACGCGCCGCGCGTCGGTGTCGCCCAGGAGCGCGCCGATCGCGTCGGTGAGTTCCGCGACGTCCGCCGCCCGGCCTGCCGGGCCGTCGGGACCGGCCGCGCTGCCGACCAGCACCCCCGTGACGCCGTCGACGATCGAGTCGGTGAGCCCCTTGGAACTGCGGTATCCGATCGTGGGCACGCCGTGCTGCGCGGCCTCGACGACCGCGAGCCCCCAGCCCTCCTTGCGGGACGGCATGACGTGCACCCACGAGCGGGCGAGCAGCTCGTGCTTGCGTTCCTCGCTCACGTGCCCGTGGAAGGTGACCGACTCGCTGATACCGAGGCCCGCCGCGTACTCGCGCAGGTTGTCCTCCCACCAGCCGCCGCCGATGACGTCGAGGTGCAGATCGCGCACCTGGGTACGCAGCGACGCGATCGCGTCCAGCGCGTCCTCGATCTGCTTGTGCGGCACGAGCCGGGACAGCACGCTCACGCTCGGGTAGGGCGTGCGCGACGCGTCGGCGTCGGCGGTGGGTGTCGGATCCACACCGTTGCGGACCACCGCGATGCGCTCGCGGTCGACACCGAGGTCGACGAGCTCGTCGGCCGACGGCAGCGACACCGTCAGGTACTGGTTGCGGGCGTGCACGCGCGGCGAAAGCGTCGATTCGACCCACCAGCCGAGCCGTCCGACGAGCGCGCCCGCGACCGGCCACTGCTCGCGATGGCAGTGGTGCACCAGCACGGTCACGGGAGCACCCGCGACGACGCGCGAGAAGAACGGGATGCCGTTCTGCGTGTCGATCACGGCGTCCGGGCGGATCCCCTTGAGCGGCCCGAAGCCCAACCTGCCGGCGGCGATCGCGAGCAACGCGCGCGGGTAGACGCCGTAACGTCCGCCACCGCGGCTGACACGCACCCCGTCGATCGTCTCCGAACGCGGTGCGCCGGGGTAACGTGCGGTGCGGTAGGTGACGCGGATGCCGCGCGCGGCGAGTTCGGCGCCCACCTGTTCGAGATAGCGTTCACTGCCGCCACCCTGCGGGTGGCCGGTGTCGCGCCAGCACAGCAGCAGAACCTCGTGCACGTTCGTGAACTCCCTGTGTGACGACAACGACGACGGACCGGCGCCCGGGAGGCGGGACACGTCCGGGCACCACACTAACGGTCGGTTACCGACGGGTCAGCATCCTCGTCCGAACCACAGACTCGCCACAACTAGAGTGGCCGCTCGTGACCGTGCCTCCCGTCGCCCGCCCGTTCGCCCGCCGGGCCACCCTGAAACGGTCGTTCGCGCTGCTCGGCGACTTCCGCTACGAGCAGAGCGCACCCGAGATCTTCTACGGCGCGCTCGCCCGCGACTCCGTCGAACTCGTCGGCGACCTGTACGCCGGGCTGACCGGTGCCACGCTCGACGGCACGACCGTCCTCGACGTGGGTGGCG
Source organism: Rhodococcus sp. HNM0569 (assembly GCF_012726205.1). GTDB lineage: Bacteria > Actinomycetota > Actinomycetes > Mycobacteriales > Mycobacteriaceae > Rhodococcus_F. The sequence continues at coordinate 112,004 of NZ_JAASAE010000008.1, forward strand.
GTCCCGGATACTTCGCCGACGCGTTCGGCGCCGCGGGCGCGCGGTACGTGCCCGTCGAACCCGATCCCACCGAGATGCACGCCGCGGGCCGCGCACCCGGCGACTCGATCCGGGGATCGGGGATGGAACTGCCGATCCGCACCTCGTCGGTCGACGTGTGCTTTTCGTCGAATGTCGCCGAGCACGTGCCGCGGCCGTGGGACATGGGCGAGGAGATGCTCCGCGTCACCAAGCCGGGTGGGCTGACCGTCGTGTCCTACACCGTGTGGCTCGGCCCGTTCGGTGGGCACGAGACCGGGCTGTGGCAGCACTACGTCGGCGGCGAGTACGCGGCCCGGCGGTACCGGCGCGTGCACGGCCACGAGCCGAAGAACCGCTTCGGCAGGTCCCTGTTCCCGGTGGGCGCCGCCGACGGCCTGCGCTGGGCCCGGTCGACGGCATCGGGCGAACTCGTCGCTGCGTTCCCGCGCTACCACCCGCGGTGGGCGTGGTGGATGGTGCGCGTGCCGGTGCTGCGCGAGTTCCTGGTGAGCAATCTGGTGCTGGTGTTCCGCAAAGTGTGAACTCGGCCGGCCCCCGGGGTGGTATCCCGGATTCCATGAGCGTGCAACTCGCACTCGACGTCGGCGGCACCAAGCTCGCGGCGGGCGTGGTCGAGCACGGCCGGGTGACGCGTCCGGTGCGGGTCCCGACGCCGTCCGGCCACCCGGGGGTGTGGGATGCCTGCGCGCGACTGCTCGTCCAGGTCGCCGACGGCCGCCGCGTCGACGCCGTCGCGATCGCCTCCGCGGGGCCGGTCGACACCACGGCAGGGACGGTCGCCCCGATCAACATTCCCGAGTGGGCAGACGGTTTCGCGATCACCGACGCGGCGGGCGGCCTGTTTCGCGGCGCACACGTGCAGCTCGTGGGCGACGGCGCCGCGACGGCGCTCGGCGAGCACCGGCACGGCGCGGGCCGCGGCACCCGCGATCTGCTCGCCGTGGTGGTGTCGACCGGTGTCGGCGCCGGTCTCGTGCTGGGCGGCCGTCCCGTGTTCGGCCGCACCGGCAATGCGGGCCATCTCGGGCATGTCGTCGTGCACGGCGAGGACTCCCCGTGCACGTGCGGTGGACGGGGTTGCCTCGAGACGGTCGCGAGCGGTCCCGCGTCGGTGCGATGGGCGCGCGAGCGCGGCTGGCCGGGCGAGACGGGGATCGACCTCGCCCGCGACGACGGGGATCTGGCGACGGCGGCGCTGGCACGGGCGGGGACCGCGCTGGGCGAGGCCTTCGCGTCCGCGGCGGCACTGCTCGACGTGGACCTGGTCGTCGTGGGCGGCGGCTTCTCGGCCGCCGGGCCGCGGCTGTGGCAACCGATGCGCGAGGCCGCGCGTCTGCACGCACGACTGTCGTTCACGCGTCCGCTGCGGATCGTGCCCGCCGAGTTGGGCGGCGACGCGAGCCTCGCGGGCGCGGCAGTCCTCGCGACGGGGCAGCCCCTTCCCTAAATCTGCAACGTGTTCTAGTGTTCTGGGTCACAAGGCATCGATCTGGGAGGTGACGTGAGCACGACACCCGCCGACCGAGAGCACTACGCGGAGGTCGCGCGTCCGAGCGTGTCGCAGCGTCATCCGGACGACCTGCGCCGCCGCCTCGAAGCGTGGCTCGCCACGCGCACCGACGCGCCCGTCGTCACCGACGTCCGACTGCCCGACACGAACGGCATGTCGAGCGAGACCGTGCTGTTCGACGCGCGGTGGGACGGCACCGACCACCCGCTCGTCGCGCGCGTCGCGCCCGCCGAATCGACGGTGCCGGTGTTTCCGTCGTACGACCTGAACACCCAGTTCCGGGTGATGCGCGAGGTGGGCGCACGCACCAGCGTTCCGGTGCCGGACGTCTACTGGTCGGAAGACGATCCCGAGCATCTCGGTGCTCCGTTCTTCGTCATGGCCCGTGCCGACGGGATCACGCCGCCCGACGTCATGCCCTACAACTTCGGTTCGTGGGTCAGCGAGGCCGACGACGACGCTCGTCGCGATCTGCAGGACGCGTCGGTACGGGTCCTCGCCGACCTGCACGCGATCGCCGATCCCGCCACGGCGTTCTCTTTCCTGCCCGGCGCCGATGCCGACGCCACCGCATCGCAGGCACTCGCGCGGCACGTGCGCGCCGAACGCGACTACTACGAGTGGACCACCCGCACGGGCCCGCGCTCGCCGCTGATCGAGCGCGGTTTCGACTGGATCGACGCGAACATGCCCGACGACACGACGCCCGCGGTGTTCTCGTGGGGAGACGCGCGGATCGGCAACATCATGTACCGCGATCATCGCCCGGTCGCGGTCCTCGACTGGGAGATGGCGACCTTCGGCCCGCGCGAGATGGATCTCGCGTGGATGATCTTCCTGCACAGGTTCTTCGAAGACCTCGCCGAGACTGCTGGACTCGACGGGCTGCCCGACTTCCTGCGGCTGCCCGATGTCGCCACCACATACACCGAGTACACGGGCCACGCACCGCGCAATCTCGAATTCCACGTCGCGTACGCCGCACTGCGGCACGCCACGATCATGCTCCGAATCCACACGCGCTCGGTGCATTTCGGGCAGGCCACCGCGCCCGCCGACACCGACGACGCGATCCTGCACCGCGCGAGTCTCGAAGAGATGCTCGCGGGCGACTACTGGGAGAAGCTGCGATGACCGGCCCGCTCTCGCCGATGGACGACCTGCCGATCCACCAGGTCGCCGAACCGGTGCGCCGCGTCGCGACATCCGACCGCAACTTCTACGATCGCTACTACTTCAACTGCTACCCGCTGCCCGCGTCCGGCGACGACCCCGAGTTCTTCCTCGTCGTCGGCATGGGGCAGTACCCCAATCTCGGCGTCACCGACGCGTTCGCGGTGCTGCGCCGCGGCGACGACCACGTCGTCGCCCGTGCCTCGGCAGCCCTCGGCGCCGACCGCTCGGCCACCACGGTCGGGCCGTTCCGCATCGAGATCCTCGAAGGGCTGCAACGGCTCCGGGTCGTCCTCGCGCCGGACGACGCACTCGGCCTGTCCGTCGATCTCACCTTCGACGGCAACGTCCCCGCGACGCTCGAACCGAGGCACTTCCGGCGCGAACTCGAGCGCGTCACTTTCGACACGATGCGCTTCGTGCAGACCGGCACGTGGACCGGCACGGTCACCCTCGACGGCACGAGCCTCGACGCACAGTCGCTGCGCGGCAACAGGGATCGCTCGTGGGGAGTGCGCCCGGTCGGCGAAGCCGAGCCGCCCGGCCGCCGCGCCGCCGGCGGCCCCGCGAACTTCTTCTGGATCTACTCGGTGATGCAGTTCGACGACTTCACGGTCTCGGTCGTGTTGCAGGAGGACGAACAGGGCAGGCGCCTCGTCGAGGAGGCCGTGCGCATCCCGCGCGACGGCGGCGAACCGGAATGGCTCGGACGTCCCGAGCACCGGCTCGAGTTCGCGCCGGGCACCCGGGACGTGACCGGCGCGTCGCTGTCCTTCCACCGGCCGACCGGCGAAACCGTCACCGTCGACGTCGCTCTCGTGCTGCCCAACTACATCGGCATCGGCACCGGCTACGGGCTCGAGGCCGACTGGCGGCACGGCATGTGGCAGGGCCCGCTCGTCGTGCAGGAGGTGCGGCGCGCCGTGGCCGACATCGACGCGACGCTCCGCATGTTCTGCCCGGTCGACAACATGGCTCGGTTCACCCTCCGCGACGGTGACGACACATTCGGCGGGACGGGCCTTTTCGAGGTGGCGGCGATCGGGCCACACGCGCCGTCCGGATTCGAGAGTTTCACCGACACGGCACCCTGACCAGCCACCCGCATCAACCGACCGACTCACCAACCGACCAAGCAATCGACCAAGCAATCGACAAGGGGATGGGAAGCGATGACCGACTACGACAAGCTCTACATCGGCGGCACATGGGCCGCACCGGCGGGCAGCGAGGTGCTCGAGGTGCGTTCGCCCGCCACCGGCGACGTCGTGGGCAGTTGCCGCGTCGCCACCGACGCCGACATCGACTCCGCAGTGGCGATCGCGCGCAGCACATTCGACGACAGCCCGTGGTCGCGCACCACGCACGCCGAGCGTGGCCAGATTCTCGCGAAGGCGGCCAAGCTGATCGAGGAGCGCAGCGAAAGCCTGTGCGCACTCATCTCCGCCGAGATGGGCCAGCCGCCGATGATGGTCAACATGATGCAGCAGACGCCTGCACTCGCGACGCTGAACTTCTACGCCGGCCTCGCGGACACGTTCGAGTGGGAGCAGACCCGCACCGGCGTGTTCGGGCAGACCCTCGTGGTGCGCGAGCCCGTCGGCGTCGTGGCCGCCGTCCTCGCCTGGAATGTGCCGCTGTTCCTCGCCGTCAACAAGCTCGCGCCCGCCTTGCTCGCCGGCTGCACCGTGCTGCTCAAGCCGGCTCCCGACGCGCCGCTCAGCACCCATGCCGTCGCCGAGATCTTCGCCGAGGCCGGCGTACCCGAAGGCGTCATCTCGGTGCTGCCCGGCGGTGCCGAGACCGGTGAGTACCTCGTGTCGCACCCCGACATCGACAAGATCACGTTCACCGGCAGCAGCGCCGTCGGCCGTCGTATCGGTGCGATCGCGGCGCAGAATCTCAAGCGCTGCTCGCTCGAGCTCGGCGGCAAGTCGGCCGCGATCATCCTCGAAGACGCCGACCTCGCGTCGACGATGCCGATGCTCGCGATGTCCGGCCTGATGAACACCGGCCAGGCCTGCGTCGCGCAGACCCGCATCCTGGCCCCGCGTGCGCGTTACGACGAGGTGGTGGACGCGCTCGTCGCGGCCGCGGGCCTGATGGCGGTCGGCGACCCGTCGGATCCGGCCACCCAGCTCGGACCGCTGATCAACGAGCGCCAGCGTGACCGCGTCGAGGAGTACATCGCGAAGGGCAAGTCCGAGGGCGCACGCGTCGTCCTCGGCGGCACGCGTCCGGAGGGCGACGGCTGGTACGTCACCCCCACGATCTTCGCCGACGTCGACAACACGATGACCATCGCGCGCGAAGAGATCTTCGGCCCCGTGCTGTCGGTCATCGCGTACGACTCGGAGGACGAGGCGATCAAGATCGCCAACGACTCCGACTACGGGCTCGCCGGCTCGGTGTACACGACGGACGTGCCGCACGGCATCGAGGTCGCGAAGAAGGTGCGTACCGGCACCTACGCGATCAACTGGTACGCCTTCGATCCGGGCTCGCCGTTCGGTGGCTACAAGAGCTCGGGCATCGGCCGCGAGAACGGACCCGAGGGCCTCGAGGCGTTCTGCGAGACCAAGTCGATCCTCATGCCTGCCGGATACACGATCTGACCTGGAAGAACACCTGAGAAGACGAATCGGGCCGCGGGTTTCCCCGCGGCCCGATCTTCGTTGTGAGGCGGTCAGCCCAGGCGCTGCTTGAGCGCCTCGAACTCGTCGCGCACCGCGGACGGCAGGCGATCGCCGAGGAACTCGAACCATTCCTCGATGCCCGGGATCTCGGCCTTCCACTCGTCGACGTCGACCGCGAGGGCCTCGTCGACATCGGCGGCGTCGACGTCGAGACCGTTCAGGTCGAGGTCGGCAGCGGTGGGCACGTAGCCGATGGGCGTGGTCTGCGCGCCGGCCTTGTGCTCGACACGGTCGACGATCCACTCCAGCACGCGCGAGTTCTCGCCGAAGCCGGGCCACAGGAACCGGCCGTCCTCGCCGCGGCGGAACCAGTTGACGTAGAAGATCTTGGGGAGCTTCTCGGCGTCGGCGTTCTTGCCCACGTTGATCCAGTGGTTGATGTAGTCGCCGGCGCTGTAGCCGATGAACGGCAGCATCGCCATCGGGTCGCGGCGGACGGTGCCCACCTTGCCCTCGGCCGCGGCGGTCTGCTCGGACGACAGCGTGGCGCCGAGGAAGGTGCCGTGCTGCCAGTCGAACGACTCGGCGACGAGCGGAACGGTGGTCTTGCGGCGGCCACCGAACAGGATCGCGGAGATCGGCACACCCTGCGGGTCGTCCCACTCGGGGGCGAGGATCGGGCACTGCGACATCGGCGTCGTGTACCGCGAGTTGGGATGCGCGGCCTTCTCGCCCGACTCGGGCGTCCAGTCGTTGCCCTTCCAGTCGATCAGGTGCTGCGGATCGCCCTCGAGGCCCTCCCACCAGACGTCGCCGTCGTCGGTGAGCGCGACGTTGGTGAACAGCGTGTTGCCGTCCTCCATCGTCTTCATCGCGTTCGGGTTGGACGCGTGGTTGGTGCCCGGTGCGACACCGAAGAAGCCGAACTCGGGGTTGACCGCGTACAGACGGCCGTCCTTGCCGAAGCGCATCCACGCGATGTCGTCGCCGAGGGTCTCCGCGCGCCAGCCCGGAACGGTGGGCTGGATCATCGCGAGATTGGTCTTGCCACATGCCGACGGGAACGCCGCCGCGATGTAGTACGCCTTGTCCTCCGGCGAGATGAGCTTGAGGATCAGCATGTGCTCGGCGAGCCAGCCCTCGTCGTGCGCCATGGCCGAGGCGATGCGCAGCGAGTAGCACTTCTTGCCGAGCAGCGCGTTGCCGCCGTAGCCGGAGCCGTAGCTCCAGATCTCACGGGTCTCCGGGAAGTGCGTGATGTACTTCGTGTCGTTGCAGGGCCACGGCACGTCCTGCTGGCCCTCGGCGAGCGGCGCGCCCACCGAGTGCAGCGCACGCACGAACGGGCGGTCCTTGCCCATCTTCGCGAGCGCGGCCTTGCCCATGCGGGTCATGATCTTCATCGACACGACGACGTACTCGGAGTCGGTGATCTCGACGCCGAGCTTCGGGTCGTCGGCACCGAGCGGACCCATGCAGAACGGGACGACGTACATGGTGCGTCCACGCATCGAGCCCCGGTAGAGGTCGGTCATGATCGACTTCATCTCGGCCGGGTCCATCCAGTTGTTGGTGGGGCCCGCGCCTTCTTCGGTCTCGGTGCAGATGTAGGTGCGCGATTCGACACGCGCCACGTCGGACGGATCGGACGTCGCGAGGAACGAGTTGGGTTTCTTCTCCTCGTTCAGTTTCGTGAACGTCCCGGCCTCGACGAGCTGCGTCGTGAGGCGCTCCCACTCTTCCTCGGACCCGTCCGCCCACACGACGCGGTCGGGCTGGGTGAGTTCAGCAACCTCTTGTACCCAGGCAAGCAGCTCACTGTGCTCCGTGGGGGGCGTGCCGTCAGTTCCGTTCAGACCGGGAATGGTCGCTGAGGTCATCAAACTCTCCTGGGGTGAGCCGGAATCGGAGTACGACGGACGGCCGCTGCCTAGGTCAGCGGATGCCGCGAGCTCCGATTTCCCCTCCTGGTCGGGGTCCAGCCTGGCCTCCTGCAACGACGGCTCGTCGCTACCGCACAGAAGACTCGGCGCCGGGTGTCCTATTCATAGAGGTTAACCCGGCTGCTCGCTGCTGCGGCAACCGGGTGCGTTCGGAATCGTGACTGTACTGATCCGATGCGTTCTTGTTAACCGTTCGGGACCCCGGAGTGTTCCGCGGGAGATGTCGGAGGCTCCTCCGGCGGCGAGGTCGGACGGTTCCTCAGGAGATGTCGAGTGACCCCTCGTCGATGCGATCCCAATGTGCGTTGCCCTGCGCGTCGCTGTGGAACTCCCACGCGTCGAACGCGCCGTCGTCCGCGAAGAACGTGATGCGGTCGGCGTCGCCGTCCCCGTCGACGTCGGTCGCCACCACCGTGGCGTGCTCGCCCTCGGCGACCACGCTGTCGAGCGCGCCGTCGCCGTCGATGTCGAGCGTGGGGTGGGTGAGGCCGACGACACCCGAGTCGGGACCGAAGTGTTCGGGATCGGCCGCGAGATCGGCGAGCAGGAAGTCGTCGGTGGTGGCCATCGGTCTCCCTCTCGCTGTTTCGGTGTGGCGTGCGCCCCGGTGTGGTCGTACCGATCCGGGAGCTTACCGAACAGTACGCTCCGTGCCCACCGATACCGGCACGGCGTGCCGCCGGGCGTGCCCCCCTGGTCGTCAGCCCGCGGCGAGCGTGTGCAGGTCGCGCTCGCACGCGGCGAGCTTGCCCGCACGCACCGACTCGAGCCTGCGCAGTTCGGCGTCGATCTCGGCGACGCGCGCCGACACCGAGCTCGCCTGCTCGCGCGCGGCATTCGTGACGCGGCCCGCGAGCGTCGCCTCCGCCTCGAGCAGACGCGCAAGCACCGCCTGCTCCCACTCCGACCGCGCGTGCGCCGACGAGTCGCCGACCCACTGCCGCAGGTGCGCGCGGTCGGCGAGGTGGCCGCGCGCTCGCGAGATCCACCATGCCGCCGACGCGCCGAGTGCGAGCGCGACGGGCATCGTCGCGAGGTCGAGCACCGGCACGAGGGACAGGGGCGACACCGCGAGCCTGCCGAGCCCGAACCCCGCGGACGCACCGACGGCGATCGTCAGCTTGTCCTCGACGCCGCGATGCCGCGGCTCGGGCGGCTCGGCCTCGGTCGGCGGCCGGCCGGACCCCGCGGCGGTCACGCCGAGTTCGGCGAGGCCCGCTGTGGCGGCGGCGTCGACGTCGACGGTCGCGTCGCGGACCAGCTCGTTCCATCGCTTCGGGAAACCCGCGAGTTCCGCGCGGTCGGCGCCGTCGATCTCGGCACGCGCGGTGGCCGCGAGGGTGCGGGCTCGCGCACCGACGTCGTGCAGCAAACGCACCTTCGCGATCTGGACACGGCTGCGCAGCGCCGTCGCGTGTTCCGAGCGCCCGGTGCCGCGGCCCGCGACGAGACCGCGCCGCTCGTCGCGCAGCGCCGCCGCGTCGGTGTCGGCCCGCACGTGCCGTGCCGCCCGCTCGATCGCGGCGCGCGTCGCGTCGACGACGTCGTCGACCGATCCGGGCAGGCACGCCAGGACCGCGGCGAGTACGCGTTCGACGGCCGAGTCGGTACTCAACGGGTGCAGCTCGACCTGCTCGAAGCGCGCGTCGTGCCCGGCGAGCAGAGCGCGGTCGCGTTCGGCGACGTCGCGCCAGTTCGCGTGCACCTCGGTGCGCGTCAGCACGAAGACGACGTCCGCCGGTGCGGGCGCGGCCGCGTCGAGAATCGACAGTTCTTCGCGGCCGAGCGGCGAGCCCCCGTCGAGTGCCATGACGACGACGTCCGCGCGGCCCGCGGTGTCGACGACCTCGACTCCCCGGCCACCTGCCGCATCGAGGTCGCGGCGCAACTCGTGCGTGAACGGCACCGGTGGCCCGGCGACGAACAGCCGGACGGCGCCGTCACCCCGCGCGAGCCTGCGCGCGGCGCGCGGATTCCATCTTTCGACGACGTCGAACACCGCAGGAGGCGGCACCGGTTCGAGGGCGGTCACCGCCCACGCACCCGGACCGACGGCGCGGGCGCGATGCGGTGCATCCACAGCCGCACCCGCTGACGCACGATCGCGTCGGCCGCCGACCGTGCCGACGCGTCCCGCGCACGCCACCATGCGGCCTGGCGCAGCGCCGCATCCGCTGTGCCGTCGTCGTAAGGCTCGTCACCCACGGACCCCCGCCCCAGCGCGTCGGTGTCGAATGCACCGCGTGCGTCGGCAGCCTCGAGTTCGACGGCGCTGTCGCCCGCCACGAAGGATTCGAGCGCGTCCCGCCCGGCCCGGGACGCGACGGCGCGGGCGCGCAGTTCCCGCACGATCCGCGCACCGCGTGCGGCGAGCGCGCGCCGGACTCGCACGTCGACGGCGGCAGCGACCGCGGAAAAGCCGGACTCGTGGCGCTCGGCGCTCGTGCCCGCCCCGCGGGCGTCGAGGGCGAAACCGGGAATTCCCACGTCGGCGCGGCACGCGTCGGCGGCGGCATCGGCCGCGGCACGATCGGGCATGGTGTCGACCTTGCCCAGCACCGTGATCGCGCCCGCGGGATCGAGCTTCCGCAGCGCGGCGCGGTCGGCGTCGCGCACACCGTCGACGAACACGTACACGACGACCTCGGCATCGAGCACGGGATCGGGCGCACCGGGTGCGTCGACCGGCGCGGCCACCTCGACGTGCGCGTCGCGGCGGGTTCCGAGCACGCGGGCGAGAGTCGTGCGCCCGACGCCCGCACGGCCTGCGATCTGGATCCGCACCGGGGCACGCAGCACGTGCGCGGCCTGCGCCGCGGCGTGCGCGTCGGCACCCGGCAAGGCAGCGGCGAGAGCGTCGAGTTCGCTCGCGGCCCGCTCGCACACGACGCCCACCGGCTCGCTCATCGCCGACTCCCCCTCTCGCACGTCCCGTGTCCCCCTGGCCCGTGTTCCGGGCCCTTTCGCGGTGAGATTGTGTCAGACCTGCCTCACGCGCGGAGCGTCACAGTGCCCGCCGACCAGGGAGTACCCGCCCGAAGTCTCGACCTCCGGTCGAGAGCTGCGTGTGAGAACTCGCGGCTATACGTGACAATGGTCCGGTGAACCACGCAGACCAGGAAACCCAGGCTCGACACGAGGGCGGGCCGAGCCCCGAATCTCGCGGCTCCCGCCTCTATCCCCGCGTCACGAGTTTCCGGTCGCGGCGAGGGTCGCTCACCGACGCACAGCAGGGCGCGTGGGACCGGTTGTGGCCCACGATCGGCGCCGACGTGTCGGACGACCGCCTCGACGCCGCCGAGTGGTTCGGGCGCGACGCGCCGCTGATCCTGGAGATCGGCTCCGGCACCGGCACCGCGACCGCCGCGATGGCGAAGGCCGAACCGCACGTCAACCTGCTCGCCGTCGAGGTGTACCGCCCGGGCATCGCACAGCTGCTGCAGCAGATCGAACGCGAGGACATCCGTAACATCCGCATCCTGCGGGGCGACGCAGTCGACGTGCTCGAGAACATGCTGCCGCCGGCGTCCCTCACGGGCGTGCGGGTGTTCTTCCCGGACCCGTGGCCCAAGGCACGCCACCACAAGCGGCGGCTGCTGCAGCCTGCGACGTTCGCGCTGATCGCCGACCGGCTGAAGGAGAGGGGCGTGCTGCACGTCGCCACCGACCACGCCGAATATGCCGAGGCCATCGCCGAGGCCGGCAATGCCGAGCCGCGCCTGACGACACTCGACTGGGAGTCGCCCATGACGCACGAACGTCCTGTCACGAAGTTCGAAGGCAAGGCGCGCGACGTCGGTCGCGGCGTCACCGAGCTGATCTGGGGCAGGATCGCCTCATGAGCGTGAGCGAACAGGTCGGCCCCGGGTACCCGCGCACCCCCGGGCTCCGCGACGAACCCGAATCGACGGCGCAGCGGGTGCTGCTGGTGTGGGACGCGCCCAATCTCGACATGGGTCTCGGGGCGATCCTCGGCGGCCGCCCCACCGCCGCGTACCGGCCGCGTTTCGACGCGCTCGGCCGCTGGCTCCTCGGCCGCACAGCCGAGATCGGGACGGCGACACTAACCGATCTCGAGCCCGAGGCCACCGTCTTCACCAACATCGCCCCTGGTAGCGCCGATGTCGTCCGTCCGTGGGTCGAAGCCTTGCGTAATGTGGGCTTCGCGGTGTTCGCCAAGCCGAAGGTCGACGAGGACAGCGATGTCGATTCCGACATGCTGGCCCACATCGAGCTGCGGCGTCGCGAAGGGCTGGCGGGCGTCATGGTGGCGTCGGCCGACGGTCAAGCGTTTCGCGAACCGTTGGAGGAGATCGCGGCAACCGGTATTCCGGTCCAGGTTCTGGGCTTCCGGGAGCACGCCAGCTGGGCGGTGACGTCCGATGTGATCGATTTCGTCGATCTCGAGGACATACCTGGCGTCTTCCGGGAGCCTTTGCCGCGGATCGGGCTCGACACGCTGCCTGACGAAGGCGCCTGGTTGCAGCCGTTCCGACCGCTGTCCGCCCTGCTCGTCGGGCGGAAAACTGCCGCCGAGTAGGAGTTGATCAGTGTTCGCCAGCTGGGGAAGCCTCGTCTACCGAGCTCGATTCACCGTCATCGGCGTCATGGTGGCGGCGCTGCTCGGGCTCGCTGCGTACGGCCTGTCCCTGCAGGATCATCTGAGCCAGAGCGGGTGGGACGATCCGGGCTCGGAGTCGGTGGCCGCCGCCAAGCTGGCGGACACCACCTTCGGACGCGACACGCAGGGCGACGTCCTCGCGATGTACAAGGCGCCCGACGGCAAGACCGTCGACGACCCGGACTTCCAGGCCCAGGTCTCGGAGAGCCTGACGCGCGTCGTCGAGGAGCATCCGGACAAGATCCTGAAGGCGAACGGCGGCTTCTTCGAGGTCGGTGACGCCCCCAAGCTCGCCGCGTTCGCGAGCCCGGACAAGCAGTACGGGATCGAGTCGATCGCGATCGCAGGCGACAACGACACGGAGGTCACGCAGAACTTCCGTGACGTCAAGGACGCCTTCTACGCGGACGGCCTCGACGTGCAGTTGGCGGGCCTGCAACCCGTCGCGGGCGCGCTCAACGACACGATGGCCGAGGACATCAGCCGCATGGAGATCCTCGCGATCCCCGCCGTCGGTATCCTGCTGTTCTTCGTGTTCGGCGGCGTCGTCGCGGCCGCGCTGCCGCTCGTGATCGGCGGGCTCACCGTCGTCGGTGCCAACGGCATCGTGCGGCTGTTCACCAACTTCACCGAGGTCAACTCGTTCGTCGCGCCCGTCGTGTCGCTCGTCGGCCTCGGTCTCGCGATCGACTACGGCCTGTTCATCGTCAGTCGCTTCCGCGAAGAGATCGCCGACGGCTACGACACACCTGCCGCGGTGCGCAGAGCCGTCATGACCGCGGGCCGCACCGTCGTGTTCTCGGCGACGATGATCGTCGCGAGCCTCGGCGGCCTGCTGCTGTTCCCGCAGGGCTTCCTCAAGTCGGTCGCCTACGGCGCGATCGCGACGGTCGGCCTCGCGGCACTCAGCTCGATCACGATCCTGCCCGCGCTGCTCGGCATCCTCGGCAAACGCGTCGACGCCCTCAGCTTCGACCGCGTCCGGCAGACCAAGAGCACCGAGGAGATCGAGTCGGGCGGCTGGGCCCGCATGACGCAGTGGGTCATGAAGAACCCGCTCAAGGTCACGATCCCGATCGTCATCGGCCTGCTGCTGCTCATCACGCCGCTCACCGGCATCAAGTTCGGCGGCATCAACGAGACCTATCTGCCGCCGGACAGCGACACCCGTGTCGCGCAGGAACAGTTCGACGAGATGTTCCCCGGCATGCGCACCGAGCCCGTCAAGCTCGTGGTGTCGAATGCCGACAACAAGGAGCTCAACCAGGTCATCCGCGAAGCGAGCGGCGCGCCCGGCCTGGTGGAACGGTTCAGTCCCGAGGGCACGTCCAAGGACGGCATCATCGTCCTGAAGGCGGGCCTCACCGACCGCAACGAGTCCGATTCGACGATCGAGTACCTGCGGTCCATGGACACGCCGGACGATGTCGAGGTGCTCGTCGGCGGCACCCCTGCCATCGAGCACGACAGCATCGCGGCGCTGCTCGAGCGGCTGCCGATGATGGTCGTCTTCGTCGTCGGCCTCACCACGATCCTGATGTTCCTCACGTTCGGATCGCTCGTACTGCCGATCAAGGCCGCATTGATGAGCGCGCTCGGCCTCGGCTCCACGCTCGGCATCCTCACGTGGGTCTTCGTCGACGGGCACGGCGCGAGCCTGCTGAACTTCACGCCAGGCCCCATCATGTCGCCGGTGCTCGTGCTCATCATCGCGATCGTCTACGGCCTGTCCACGGACTACGAGGTGTTCCTGCTCTCACGCATGGTCGAAGCGAGAGCCCAGGGCGCGAGTACCACCGAGGCCGTGCGGGTGGGCACTGCACACACCGGGCGCATCATCACCGCCGCCGCGCTCATCCTCATCGTCGTCACCGGCGCATTCGGTTTCTCCGAGCTCGTGATGATGAAGTACATCGCGTACGGCATGATCTCGGCACTCATCATCGACGCGACGCTCATCCGCATGGGTCTCGTGCCCGCCGTCATGAAGCTGCTCGGCGACGACTGCTGGTGGGCACCACGCTGGATGAAGCGCATCCAGCAGCGCATCGGTCTCGCCGAGCCGATCCTCGACAGCGAGCTGCTACCCGCGGACGTCCCCGAGCTCACACCCGTCGCGGCTCCGCCCGGGCCCGGCGCGGCGGCGCCCGCTCGCCGCAACGAACCGCTCACCGAACCGATCCCCCTCGCCGCCACCACGGGCGGCTCGAAGCAGGCCCAGGAAGCACGACGCCGCGCGACCCGCGCGGACACCGAGGCCCGACGGTCCGCGACCGGCAGGCCCGCACGTGCCCCCGAGGAACGTGCGCAGTTCGACGAGGCACCCGCCGAGCCAGCTGTTCCGCACTCGTCGGGGCCACACCCGTCGGGGCCGCAGTCCGGGGGGCCGCAGTCCGGGGGGCCGCAGCCGCCGGTGCCGAACGAGACCGCGAGCCCCGCGGGCCCGCCCACCGAGTCGCGGCCGATCGAGAGCTGGCTCGCCGACCTGCGGTCGACGACGGGCCACCGCGGAACGTCGGGTGGTCCGCACACCGATTCGACGCCCCGCCCCGTCCGCCGGGGTACCAACGGCACGAGCCCGAACGGCGCCGGCCACAACGGCACGACTCCGCACGCGCCCGGGCCGCGCAACGGATCCGTCGGCCCCACGAATGGCGGTGTCCCGAACGGCAGCGTCCCGAACGGCAGCGTCCCGAACGGTGCCGACGTCGCCCGCCCGCCGCTGCCGCGCCGCGAAGCCACCGCCGCGCCGGAGCGCAGGGTCGACGCCCCGCGGCCGGAACCACAGCGGCCGGAACCACAGCGGCCCGAACCACAGCGGCCCGAACCGGTGCGGCCGGACGCGCAGCACCCGGAACCGTCGTGGCCCGGTCACGACGAGCAGCCGTCGGCGCGTCAGGAGCCTGCCGACGAGCCGCGTCGACGCCGTCGCCGCGCGGCCGAACCGGAGGACGACGACCCGACCGGCAGGCACGCGTCGAACCCCAACGCAGTGAGCGTGAGCGAACTGCTCGCGCGACAGAAGCGGCAGCGCTGATACGGCCCCGTCAGCCGTGCATGAACCAGCGCATGCGCGTGCCGAACGGGTAGCGCGCGGTGACCGTGCCGAATCGGGTGCGGCCCGTGACGACGATGTGCAGCGGGCCGTACGGCGGGCCGGTGTTCACCTTGTTGTCGACGTTCGCACCGGTGGTCTCGATGCCGTTGAGATCGGCGGTGGCCTCGGGCGGCAGCACGAGTGACAGGGTGCCGAATGCGTCGTCGAGACGGATGCGGACCACCTGCGTCGTCATGACCGCACGGGTGAAGTCGAGCGAGACGTTCGACATGCGCGTGTCGATCGCGAACATCGGCGGCACCTGCCACTGGCCCTTGCGCGAGATGGTGGACATCCGGCCGCGGATCGTGGTGCCCGCAGGCTGAGCCGACGCGTCCGGGTACGGCCCGGCGGGAACGCCGCCCGGCTGCTGCTGCAGCGCGGCGTGCTCGTTCTGCAGGTATTCGGGCTGGATCGTCATGCCGGGGAGGTCGGCGAGAACCGCGTTGAGTTCGCCGCGGGTGCGCGCCGCGAGGGCGGTGTCCATCCGTTCGGTGAACTCGCCGAGCGACAACATGCCCTGCCCCACCGCGCGTTGCAGCAGTTCGCCGACGTGTTCGCGCTCGGCATCGGACACCCGCAGGTTCCTCGCTTCCATACGCACAACAATAGTGGCGCACCCGACACGCGTCGCCCCGATCGACGCGAGGCGTGCGCCGTCAGGACACGACGACGGCGATCGCGCGGGTCTCGGCGGGGGTCTGCTCCCACGGACGGGCGAGCGACGCCACCACCTCGTAGGTGCCCGGTTCCGTCGCGGTCAGCACGAAGACCCGCGTGCCGCCGCCCCCGACCGCGCCCGTCGACGAGTCTTCGTACTGCTCGTCCACCACTCGCACCGCGGCAGGCATGTCGGTGAGCGTCCACGAGTAGCCGGTGCCGGCACTCTCCGGCAGGCTCACGCGCGCCTGCCCGCCTGCCGCGAGCGACACGGTCTCCCCCGAACCGGCCGGCACCGCACTCTCGGCGGCGGTGTCGGGTACAGATGAGGGAATGTCCGAGTGGGTCGGAGGGGTCGAGTCGGTGCCTGCGCACCCGGCTGTCCCCGTCGCCGCGATCAGCAGGGCGGCGACGGCGAGTGCGCGGGGCCGGAGTCGGACTGACGGCACGTCGGAACTCTCTCGTCGAGCGTCTCCGCGTCACGGGGGCCGTGCGCGGACGGGCAAAGTGGGAACGGCATGAGCGTCGTGACCTCGGCCACCGCTAGATTGAACGCCGTGCGGAGATCATACCGAGCCATCGCGGTCACCATCCGCAGCCGATGGCCGTTGTACATGCTCTCCATGGCAGTCGCGAACCTGTTCGGCGCGCTGATGGTGTTCGCCTTCATCCGCTACGGCCTGCCCATCCCCGAGTCCGAGGCGATCATCGCGGATCACGTCCGCAATGTCGTCATCTTCGGCGCGTACCTGGCGGTCGCGGGCATCGTCAGCCTCACCGCGGCCGCGATGATGCTGCGCTCGGTGGTGCGCTGGCAGTTGCGCGGCGGCCCGCCACGCCGCAGCGAGCAGATGTCCGCACTGCACGCGCCGCTGCGCCAGGCGATCGTGCACCTCGCACTGTGGATCGGCGGCGGTGTCATCTTCACGCTGCTCACGGTCACCGAGATGCCGTCGCTCGCGATCGCGGTCGTCGTCACGGTGGGCATGGCGGCCACCACCACGTTCGGCTTCACCTACATGCTCGGCGAACGCATCCTGCGTCCCGTCGCGGCACAAGCGCTCAGCGAGGGCCAGTTCGACCGCACCATGGCGCCGGGCGTCGGTACGCGCATGGGCATGACGTGGGGCCTCGGCACGCTGATGCCGGTCATCGGCATCATCCTGCTGTGCGTCACGCAGCTCACCACCAACCTCGTGCTGTCGCCCGAGGCGCTCGCGTGGACGATCCTGCTCATCGCGCTGCTCACGGTCGTGCAGGCGTTCGCGCTGTCGATGCTCACCGCGAGCCAGATCTCCGACCCGATCCGCCAGCTGCGCCGGGCGATCGAACGCGTGCAGCGGGGTGCGACGGACGTGCGCGTCGAAGTCTTCGACGGCAGCGAGATCGGCCGGTTGCAGGTGGGCTTCAACCGGATGATGCGCGAATCCGACGAGCGCAAGCTGCTGCGCGAACTGTTCGGTCAACATGTCGGCGAGGACGTCGCGCGGCGGGCGTTGCAGTTCGGCACCGAGCTCGGCGGCGAGACACGCTTCGTCGCGGTGCTGTTCGTCGACATGGTCGGCTCGACGGGGGCCGCGGCCGAGAAGCCTCCGGGCGAGGTCGTCACGATGCTCAACGACTTCTTCCGCGTCGTCGTCGACGTCGTCGATCGGCACCACGGGTTCGTCAACAAGTTCATGGGCGACGCGGCGCTCGCGATCTTCGGCGCCCCGCTCGATCGGCCCGACGCGCCGACGGCCGCGCTCGCCGCGGCCCGCGAGCTGCGGTTCGCGCTCGCCGGCATCGTCGGCCTCGACATCGGTATCGGCGTCTCGGCGGGCCTCGCGGTGGCAGGCAACATCGGCGCGTCCGAGCGCTTCGAGTACACCGTGATCGGCGACCCGGTCAACGAGGCGTCCCGGCTCACCGAGCTCGCGAAACTCGAACCGAGCCGAGTCCTCGCGTCGACGAGCGCCCTCTACTTCGCCGACGAGGACGAACAGGCGCACTGGAATCTGGGCGACCGCGTGCAGCTTCGGGGCCGCAGCCGCGACACCCATCTCGCGTGGCCGATCGAGCATCCCTGACAGCACCCACCGCCCCGATGCGCGGGTAGCCATACGGGCGTTCGTTACGCTGGCCGGGTGGCTGCGCCCGGATCGGTTCCCGACCCCGTCGAGGATTCTCCCTCGACATCGCGGGCCCGACTGTTTCGTGTGAAGGGTTTCCGCTGGTCGTGGTTCCGGTGGGTACTCGTCGGTGCGCTCGTCGCGCTGCTCGCCGCCGAAGCCGCATACCTGTGGCCGACTCTGCACGAGTCGTGGCGTGCACTCACCGAGATCCACTGGGGGTGGGTCGCGGCGTGCATCGGCGTACAGCTCGTGTCGCTGGCCGGTTTCGGCGCGGTGCAGCAACGACTGCTCGCGGCGGGCGGGCTGCGGATCAGCCACCCGAAGTCGACCTCGGTCGTGTTCGCGAGCACCGCGATGGCGGTCACGCTGCCCGCGGGGCAGGTGTTCTCCACGGCGTTCACCTACAAACAGACCCGCAAGTGGGGTGCGACCCCCGTCGTCGCGTCGTGGCAGCTCGCGGTGTCCGGTGTCATCTCCACCGCGAGCCTCGCTGCGCTCGGCGGCATCGGCGCGATCGCCGTCGGCACGCGGGTGAGCCCGGTGACCCTGCTGCTCACCGCGGCGGGGGCGCTCGCCCTGTTCTTCCTGTTGCGCTACGTGTCGCAGAATCCCGATTCGCTCGACCGCGTCGGTCGCTGGGTCCTCGGCAGGTACAACGCGCTCCGCGGCAACGACCCCGACCACGGCATGGCGGCGTGGCATGCCGTACTCGAACAGCTCGAGTCGGTCGAACTGCGTCGACGCGACTCGGCGATCGCGTTCGGGTGGTCGGCGGTGCACCGCGTCGCCGACCTCGCATGCCTGGGCTTCGCGTGCTGGGCGATCGGCGCGCAGCCGTCGTTCGCGGGCCTGCTCATCTCGTTCGCCGCCGCGAAGGCCGTCGCGAGTGTGCCGCTCGCGCCCGGCGGTCTCGGCTTCGTCGACGGCGCACTCATCGCGACCCTCACGGCCGCGGGCACGACGGCGCCGCAGGCCCTGGCCGCGGTGTTCGTGTACCGCATCGCGAGCTACATCCTCGTCGCCGTCGCCGGGTGGCTCGTGTTCTTCGTGCTCTACCGCAGCACGCACCGTGACGACGAGGCGATCGAACTCGAGTACGGCCGCGGCGTCGAACCGTTCCCGCGGCGCAAGCGCACGCCGACGTCCGGGCGGCAGGACGTCCGGGACGTCCCGGACGAGTCGGCTCGGCACGACATCCGGGACGAGTCGTCGGGGATCCCCGCGACCGAATGACCCGCACTCGTCCGGCCTCCGTGCAGGCCGAGACGGCTGTGTGGCCCACATCACATCACCGTCGGGAAGCATCCCGGCGACGCCTCCGTTGCACGCAGTTGAAATTGAACGTTCAAGTACCGGCGGACTTTCGCCGGCCGTCGTCGCAGGAGAGCGTCATGACCACCGCCACCACCACCCTTCCGAACCTCACCCCCGGCACGTGGGCGATCGACCCGGTCCACTCGACCGTCGGCTTCTCGGTCCGCCACCTCGTGGTCAGCAAGGTCCGCGGCACGTTCAACGACTTCACCGGCGCGATCACCGTCGCCGAGGACGGCACCCCGTCCGTCACGGCCCGGATCGACGTCGACTCGATCGACACCAAGAACGCCGACCGCGATGCACACATCAAGTCGGCCGACTTCTTCCACGTCGAGGAGTTCCCCACCGCGACCTTCACGTCGACGTCGGTCACCCCCAAGGGTGACGACTACGTCCTGACCGGCGACTTCACGCTGCGCGGCGTCACGAAGCAGGTCGAACTGTCGCTCGAGTTCAACGGCGTCAACGCGGGAATGGGCCAGGGCCCGGTCGCCGGTTTCGAGGCCACCACGGTCCTCGACCGCAAGGACTTCGGCATCTCGATCGACATGCCTCTCGAAGGCGGCGGGGCGGTCGTCGGCGACAAGATCACAATCACTCTCGAGATCGAGGCACTTCAGCAGGCCTGACCTGCACATTCACGTCGACGGGGCGCGACCGGTTCCGGTCGCGCCCTGTCTCGTTACGGGTACCGGGGTGACCGCCGCGCACGATCGCTCCCTATAGTCGAAGTGTTAACGACGTGTTAACGGCTCAACAGCCGGAATAGGCGTGACAGCCGAGTGGAAGGTGGACCTACAGCATGACCGGGCGCGAATGGATCGAAGCGGTTTTCGAGCAGGTGCGCGCACGGAACGCCGGTGAGCCCGAGTTCCACCAGGCCGCAGCCGAGGTCTTCGACTCCCTGCGCATCGTCGTCGACCGGCACCCGCACTACGCCGAGTCCGGCCTCGTCGAGCGGCTGTGCGAGCCCGAACGGCAGATCATCTTCCGCGTGCCGTGGATGGACGACGACGGCAAGGTGCACGTCAACCGCGGTTTCCGCGTCCAGTTCAACAGCGCCCTCGGCCCGTACAAGGGCGGCCTGCGATTCCACCCGAGCGTCAACCTCGGCATCGTCAAATTCCTCGGCTTCGAGCAGATCTTCAAGAACTCGCTCACCGGCCTGCCCATCGGCGGCGGCAAGGGCGGCTCCGACTTCGACCCCAAGGGCCGTACCGACGCCGAGGTCATGCGCTTCTGCCAGTCGTTCATGACCGAGCTGCACCGCCACGTCGGCGAGTACACCGACGTCCCCGCGGGCGACATCGGTGTCGGCGCCCGCGAGATCGGCTACCTGTTCGGCCAGTACAAGCGCCTCACCAACTCGTACGAGTCGGGCGTGCTCACCGGCAAGGGCCTCGCGTGGGGCGGCTCGCAGGTGCGCACCGAGGCGACCGGCTACGGCCTCGCCTACTTCGTCGACGAGATGGCCCGCACCGCGCACGACGGCCTCGAGGGCCGCCGCGTCGTCGTGTCGGGCAGCGGCAACGTCGCGGTGCACGCGATCGAGAAGATGCAGCAGCTCGGTGCCCTCGTCGTGTCGTGCTCCGACTCGGGCGGCTACATCGTCGACGACAAGGGCATCGACCTCGAGATCGTCCGCGACATCAAGGAACGCCGCCGCGGCCGCATCTCCGAGTACGTCGACGCGGTGCCGAGCGCGTCCTACGTGGACGGCGGGTCGCTGTGGGACGTGCCGTGCGACGTCGCGCTGCCGTGCGCGACTCAGAACGAGCTCGACGAGGACGCCGCGAAGGTGCTGATCGGCAACGGCGTGCGCATCGTCGCCGAAGGCGCGAACATGCCCGCGACGCCGGGTGCGGTCACCGCCTTCCGCCAGTCGGGTGTCGCATTCGGCCCGGGCAAGGCCGCCAATGCGGGCGGTGTCGCGACGTCGGCCCTCGAGATGCAGCAGAACGCGTCGCGCGACTCGTGGTCGTTCGAGTACACCGATCAGCGGCTCGCGAAGATCATGGTCGGCATCCACGAGCGCACGATCGAGACCGCCGACGAGTACGGCATGCCGGGCGACTACGTGCACGGCGCGAACATCGCCGGCTTCGTCAAGGTCGCCGACGCGATGACCGCGCTCGGCGTCATCTGATCGTCCGGCCCGCAACGCCTAGGCTCGTCTTCGTGAACAAGCGCCTCCTCGCCTTCCTGCTCGACGTCGTCGTGATCGTGATCTTCGCGGCGATCGGCCGCCGCAGTCACGGCGAGGCGAACGCCCTCGTCGGGCTCGCGACCACCGCATGGCCGTTCCTGCTCGGCACCGTCGTCGGGTGGGGCGCGACGTTCGCGCTGTACCGCGACAAGTTCGACGCGCTGCGTGTCGTGCCCACCGGTGTGATCGTGTGGCTGTGCACGCTGGTGGTCGGGATGCTGGCGCGTGTCGTCGTCGGGCAGGGCACGGCCTTCAGCTTCGTGATCGTGGCGGCAGTGTTCACCGGGCTGTTCCTGATCGGCTGGCGCGCGGTGGCCGCCGCGTTCGCGCGCCGCCGCGCCACGCGGTAGCCGATCGTCCCCACCGGCACCGGGCGCGGTGGCACAGTTTTCCCATGCCCGATGCGAACTCTCCCCGCGAGCCCGAATCGCCGTCCGGCACCGGACCGGACGTCCGCGAACGCGGCTTCTTCGGCCAGCCCTGGGCGCTGACGCACCTGTTCGGAGTCGAGATGTGGGAACGTTTCTCGTTCTACGGGATGCAGGGCATCCTCATCTACTACCTCTACTACTCGGCGTCCGACGGCGGCCTCGGGATCAGCGAGGCGTCGGCCACGAGCATCGTCGGTGCGTACGGCGGCACCGTCTACCTGTCGACGATCCTCGGCGGCTGGATCGCCGACCGCGTCCTCGGCTCCGAGCGCACCCTCTTCTACAGCGCGATCCTCGTGATGGCGGGACATATCGCGCTGTCGGTGCTGCCCGGCGCGTGGGGCGTCGGGGTGGGCCTGGTGCTGGTCGCGTTCGGCAGCGGTGGCGTCAAGGCGAATGCGACCTCCCTCGTCGGCGACCTCTACGCGGCGGGCGACGAGCGCCGCGACGCCGGGTTCTCGCTGTTCTACATGGGCATCAACATCGGCGGGCTCGTCGGACCGCTGCTGACCGGGTGGGCGCAGAGCGAGATCGGCTTCCATGCGGGCTTCCTGCTCGCCGCGATCGGCATGGCGATCGGTCTCACGCAGTACGCGGTCGGTCGGAGGCAGTTGCACGGGGTGGGCTCGCACGTGCCCAACCCGCTCGCCGGCCGCGAACGCACCGTCGCGCTCGCGGTGGGCGCGGTTGCCGTCGTCGTCATCGCCGTCGCATGCCTGACCGGCCTGGTCACCGCGTCGAACATGTCGAGCGTCGTCGTGGTGCTCACCGTGATCGGCGCGGTCGTGCTGATCGCGGTGATGCTCACCAGCACGCGGGTGAGCAGCGACGAACGCAGTCGCGTGATCGCGTTCATCCCGATGTTCGTCGCGAGCGCCGCATTCTGGTCCCTGTTCCAACAGCAGTTCACGACCGTCGCGGTGTACGCCGACAAGCGGCTGAATCGCGACCTGTTCGGCTGGGACTTCCCGCCCACCTGGGTGCAGTCGATCAACCCGGTGTTCATCATCGTGTTCGCGGGCATCTTCGCGGCGTTGTGGACGCGGCTCGGGCCGCGTCAGCCGTCGTCGCCCATGAAGTTCGCGGGCGGCACCGTGGTGATGGGTCTCGCGTTCCTCGCGTTCGTGCCGATGTCCGGTGGCGGCGCCAACAGTGCGCCACTGCTCGGGCTCGCCGGCATCCTGCTCCTGTTCACGATCGCCGAGCTGCTGATCTCCCCTGTCGGGCTGTCGCTGTCGACGAAGCTCGCCCCGAAGGTCTTCCACACCCAGATGGTCGCGCTGTTCTTCCTGTCCGTCGCGCTCGGCACGTCGTTCGCAGGCACCCTCGCGGGCTACTACGACGAGGACAGCGAGGTCACCTACTTCGTCGTGGTCGGCGGCGCGTCGATCGTGGTGGGTGTGCTCATCGCGGTCGCGTCACCGTGGATCCGCCGCATGATGCGCGGCGTGCACTGACTTTCCGAGGCGCCACGACGTACCGTGCGCGAAAAAGGCGTACCTGGACTCGCGATGTGCTCACGAGGACAGCCACAGCCACGCCGCCAGCCCGAAGCCCGCGGCCGCGATCACCCAGCGCAGCAGCGTCGGCGGTACCCGCCTGACGAGTGGCGGACCGCTCCAGCCGCCTGCGAGCGCACCGACCGCCATCGCACCCGCCGCAGCCCAGTGCACCGGGCCGAACAGTGCGAAGCCGAGCGCCGCCACGAGGTTCGCGATCCCCAGCAGGAAACTCTTGAGGACGGTCGCGCGCCACACCGTCTCGGACGTGAAGATCAGCATCGCGGCCAGGAAGATGACCCCGGCGCCCGCACCGAAGTACCCGCCGTACACGGCGACCGCGAACAACACCACCAGGAACGAGCGAGGCAGTTCGCCGCCGCCCGCGAGGCGCCGGATGCGGGGCTGCACGAGCAGTGCGAGCGCCGCGAACGCCACGAGGAACGGCACGACCGCCTCGAACGAGCCTTCCGGTGCGACGAGGAGCAAGACCGCACCGACCACGCCGCCGGCCGCCGACACCACCGCCCACGGCACGAGCCGTGGACCGGTCGCGGCCACCTCGCGCGTCGAGTTCGCCAGCGCACCGACGCCGACCGCGACGAGCGCGACCGTGTTGGTGACGTTCGCCGCGACCGGCGAGAGCCCGACCGCGAGCAGCGCGGGATACGACACGATCGACGCGAGGCCCGTGACGAACCCGACCAGGCCCGCGAAATAGCCGGCGAGCACGAGAAAACCGAGGTCCAGCAGCGTCACGTCGTATCAACCTACCGGCGCGAGTGCTGCCGTCACGGTGCGGGCTTCGACAACTCCTGCATGAACTTGTCGGTCATCTGAACCGCGCGGTCGCCGCCGTCGGCGTTCTCGACGAAGACCGCGAACGCGAGGTCGCCGCGCACCCCGAAGTACCAGCGGTCGGTGTCGCGCTGCGCGCCGCCGCCCATCAGATCCGGGAAGGCGCGGAGCTGTTCGGGACCACGCGCGGCGCTCTCGCGCATCGCCGCCCGCAGCCGCTCGGTGACGTCCGGTGCGAGCGCGTCGGCCCGCACGTCGGTGGTGGCGGGTTGGTCCTGCACGATCCGCGGCTCGACCGGTGCGCCGCGTGCGATCGACGCGGCGAGTACCGCGAGGCCGAACGGCGTGACAGCCGGCAGGTCGTCGTCGCGCTGCGACATCGCCTGGTCCATGCCTTCGCGCGCGGACGTGAACTGCGCCGTCTTCTGTTCGAGACCGGGGATGTCGTAGTTGCGGCCGAGACCGAGACTGTGCCCGGTGACCTCGACGTCCTCGACCGACACGTCCTTCGGTTCGACGCCGCGCGACCACCCGGCCGCGCTGCGTACGAGGTCGAGGGAGTTGCCGGACGGCGTGGACCCGGTGAACGCGATGGGCCCCTTCTCGATGGCCTGGTTGTTCTGCGCGGCGGCGAGCACGGCCCCGGTCGACGGCTGGATCGCGACGACCGCGGCGGGGGTGCCCGCGGTGACGACGGCCTCGGTGGCCGCGAGTTGCACCCGGGTGTCGAGCGTGGTGCGGATGTCGGGGCCAGGCGGGCCCTGGAAGCCTGCCTCGGGGATGACGGTGCCGTCGGTGCCGACGGTGTGCACGGCCCAGCCTGCCGTCGCGTCGCGGTTGGCCTGCCACACCGTGCGGTAGGGGTCGACCAGCGGCGTCGAGATGCGTCGGTCGGCGGTGATGAGGGTGGGCGTGCGTTCGACGATCACGCCCGGCAGCGCGAACTTCTCGGGCCCGAGATAGTTGTAGTCCTGGTCGCGCAGCTTGACCGCCTCGACCTGTTCGCCCGGATGCGCGCGCATCTCGTTCGTCATGTACTCGGCGTTGATGATCGGCGCGACCGGCGCGAGCACGTCCGCGAGCCGACGCGTCGTGTCGGCGGGGTCGGGCATGGTGGCCGGGTCGAGTTTGATCGTGTTGATGATCTGCTCGTTCATGAGCACGCCGCCGCCCGCGTCGAGCACGGTGGGCGGCGCGGCGTCGGTGCGGTCGTAACGCACCGAGCGATCGCCTGTCAGGTTGGGGGCGACGACGGCCGGATCCCACGAGATTCGCCAGCCCACGGACAGATTGCGCAGGCTGCCCTGCACCTCGTACGCCCAGTCGCGGCCCGGACCGAAGTTCCAGTTCGCGCTCATCGTGAAGAAACTCGTCGTGGTGCCGAGGTCCATGAACTGGCTGACCTTGAAGGTCGCGTCCTTCGGGTCGAGCCCGTCGAACATCTGCCCGATCGCTTCCTTGGCGGCGTTCGGGTACGACGTCTGCTCGGCTGCCGCGTCGACGTCGCCCTCGTTGAGCGCGGAGACGAATGCGTCGGCGACCGACTGCGCGGTGGCGGTGTCCGGCTTGGCGGTCGCGACGCACGACGCGAGGACGACCGCGAGAACGGTGACCGAGACCGACACCAGTGCGAACACGTGACGGCGGCGAAGCCGTGATCGCGTGTTCCCCCGTTGCCGTCGGTACCCCATGGTGGCTATCTTGCTACCCCTCCCGTGCCGCGCGGGCGCGCTTTGCCTACGAAGATGTCACGGTTGAGCTACGACGAGCACACGACCGTGACCGCGCGATCCGCGTCATCTCAGGAACGACCCTGCTGCCTGCAGAGCGGGCCCCGAGCTGTCCGCGTCGGCCACGAAGACCGCGAACGCGAGATCGCCGGAGATGCCGACGAACCATCCGTGCGCCGAACCGGTTCCGTCCTCGGCGGTGCCGGTCTTGCCGAGCAGATCCGGGACGTCCCGAAGACTAGTCGCCGTTCCGCCCGTGACTGTTTCACGCATCATCGACCGCACGTCCGACAGCACGGCGGGGTCGACGGCGGGCGGCGTCTGGTCCGGTGTGCCGGGCTGACCGCGCAGCACCGTGGGTGCGGGCACCGAGCCGTGTGCGATCGACGCCGCGACGACGGCCATCCCGAACGGCGACGCGGTGACCTGCCCCTGACCGATCGCCGACTCGACGCGCGCGGCGGGCGTGTCGGCCGACGGCACCGAGCCCGTGACCGTCGTGAGTCCTGGCGTCACGAAATCGACACCGAGGCCGAGTTGCAGCGCGGTGTCGTGCAGCTGGTTCGGGGCCATCGACACGGCGAGCCGGCCCATCGTCGTGTTGCACGAGCGGGCGAACGCGGTGTGCAGCGGCACCTCGCCGAGATCGAACTCCTCGTCGTTGGGGATCTGCCTGCCCTCGATGTTCTCGGTGCCGGGGCACGGGAGGACGGTGTCGGGGGTGACGGCACCCGATTCGAGCGCGGCCGTCGTCGTGACCGTCTTGAACGTCGATCCCGGCGGGTAGAGCCCGGTGAGCGCCAGCGCACCCTGCGCATCGGCGGGCGCGTTCTGCGCGGCCGCGACCAGCTCGCCCGTCGACGGCCGCAGCGCGACGATCGCCGCGTCCTGCGGGATGCCCGCCAGTGCGGACTCCGCCTTGCTCTGCAGCTGCGCGTCGAACGTCGTCTCCGTGTCGGGGGCGGTTTCCGGGTCCGCACCGGCGACGGTCTCCGCCGTGCCGTCCGGCCCGACGAGTTGCACAGCCCAGCCCGCCGCCGCGTCGTTGTTGCGTTGCCAGTCCTCGACGAGCCCGCCGAACACGGGCGAGGTGAGCGACTTGTCCACCGTGAGCAGCCGGGTCTGCGGTACGAGCGTGACACCCGGCATCGCGCTCAGTGCCGGTTCGAGGGGTGCGAAGTCGTCGGCACGCAGTGTGATCGCGGTGGCGGGCGCATCCCGGTGCTCGGCCAGTTGCGTGCGCAGCGAGTCCGCCGTGATCGTCGGCGCGACGCCCTGGACCGTTGCGGCGAGCGCCGCGACATCGGCGGACTGGTCGTACTGCACGACCGTGACCGTCTGCTGCTCCATGAGCGGCTGCCCGGACGCGAAGCGCACCGCCGCGGGCGTGCCCTGGGTGGGCGTGTACCGCACCGCCGAGTCGGCCGTCAGCCCCGGTGCGAGCACCGCGGGATCCCAGTCGATGCGCCAGTCGTCGCCGTCCTCGACGACATCGGCGCGCGTCGTGTACGTCCATTCGCGCGGCGGGGTCTGCGGCGCGGGTTCGGCCTGTTGCTCCGGTTCGGCCTGATCCTCGGGCCGGGGCTCGTCGAAAGTCCACGCGACGTCGAAGTCGACGGTGCCGCCGCCGTCCGTCTCCGCCGGGTTCGCGGGCGTGAAGGTGCCGCCGTCGCCGAGGCCGTCGAACAATGCCGTGATCGCGTCGGTCGCAGCCTGCGGGTCGGTCGTCAGCGCGGCGGCCGCGGGCACGTCCTCGGCCGCGAGAGCATCCGCGAACTGCTGGGCGACGGTGTCCGGCTGGTCGGGTCCGCCCAGCCCACACGCGGTGAGCGTCGCGGCGAGCACGGTCACGAGGGTCACTGCCTTGATGCGCACGCTCTCGATGATGCCCGAGATCGCGGATGCGGGGGTGACGAGAAAATCCGTTGCCCGCGGCCCGCGGTGGTACTACCGTCGGACGTCGACAGTTCCCGAGTGTCAGGAGACGGACCGTTGCTCTCTGCGAGGTAGTCGCGCACATCCGTTCGCACCCTCCCGGAGGACCGCCATGTCCACATCCCTGCCCTCTTCCTCGCTCACCGCGTCGCATCTCTCGTTCTCGTGGCCTGACGGCACCGTGGTCTTCGACGCACTCGACATCCGGTTCCCCGCCGTCCGCACGGGGGTCGTCGGTCTCAACGGCTCCGGCAAGACGACGCTGCTGCACCTGCTCGCAGGCACGCTGGTCCCCGCTTCGGGTTCGATCCGCGCGGCCGGGCGCGTCGCACTGTTGCCACAGGACGTCACCCTCGACACGATGCGCCGCGTCGACGACGTCCTCGGCATCGCTCGGGCACGTCGTGCGCTGCACCGCATCGAGAGCGGCGTCGGCGAGGATGCCGATTTCGAGGTGGTCCAGGACGACTGGGATGTCGACCAGCGGTCGGTGGCGCTACTGCACCGGCTGGGCCTGCAGCATCTGGTGCCCGACGTCGATGCGCTCGCCCGCACGGTGGGCACGCTGTCGGGTGGCGAGACCGTGCTGCTCGCCCTCGCGGCCCAGCTGATCGCGCGACCCGACGTACTGCTGCTCGACGAACCGACCAACAATCTCGACAGCGCGGCGCGGGAGCGGCTCTACGACATCGTGCGGCAGTTCGATGGAGTCCTGCTCGTCGTGAGTCACGATCGTGAGTTGCTCGCGATCGTCGATTCGATCGCCGAGGTGCGCGACGGACGGGTCCGCATGTTCGGCGGCAACTTCGACGCGTACGAGGCCACCGTCGCGGCCGAGCAGGAGGCCGCGCGCGCTGCGGTGCGCGAGGCGAGGTCGGACATGGCGAAGCAGAAACGTGAGCTCGAACAGGCCCGCATCAAGCTCGACCGGCGGGTCCGCTACGGCAAGAAGATGTTCGAGAACACCCGCGAACCGAAGGCGGTGATGAACGAACGCAAACGGCAGGCGCAGGTGTCGGCGGGCAAGCTGCGCGGCAACCACGTCGCGAAGCTCGACGACGCACGCGCACGCGTGTCGGACACCGAGGACGCCGTGCGTGACGACCGCGAGATCCGGCTCGTGCTACCCGGCACACATGTGCATCCGGGTGCGCGCGTGCTCGAACTCGACTGCGTGCTGCGCACCGGGCAGTCGGTGTCGCTCACCATCGCAGGCCCGGAACGGGTCGCGCTCGTCGGGCCCAACGGCATCGGCAAGACGACTCTGCTCGACGCGATCGAGCGTGCCGCGCTCGTTCCGGTGCGCACCCTGCGCCAACGCCTCGACGTCTTCGACGAGGACGCGTCGGTCGCGGCGAATGTCGCCGGGGCGGCGCCGCATGCGGACGACGAACACGTGCGCGCTCATCTCGCTCGCTTCCTGTTCCGGGGCCGCGAAGCCGACGTGCCGGTGCGGGCGCTGTCCGGCGGCGAGCGATTGCGCGCTGCCCTCGCGACGCTTCTGCTGGCCGAGCCCGCCCCTCGGCTGTTGTTGCTCGACGAGCCGACGAACAATCTCGACCTGCCCAGCCTGGCGCACCTCACCGATGCGCTCGCCGGCTACCAGGGTGCGCTCGTCGTCGTGAGCCACGACCCGCGGTTCCTCACCGACATCGGCGTCACTCGGGGGCTCGAGCTGAGTGAGCAGGGGTTGGCCGAAGCCGCCCGGTGACAGCGGGAACACCGGCCGGAGAGGAGACTGGTCGCATGCGCGCGATCAACCCACTCGACGGCGTCGAGATCGACTACGACGTGGTCGGATCGGGCGATCCGCTTGTGCTGCTGCACGGCAGTGCGCTCAGCCGCGGCGTCTGGCGTGCGTTCGGCTACGTGCGCGCGCTGCGCGAGACCTACCGGTTGATCCTCGTCGACCAGCGTGGGCACGGGCGCAGCGACAAGCCGCACGACGAGGAACGCTATGCGATGGATGTCGTGGCGGCCGATGTCGTCGCGGTGCTGGATGCGGCGAATGTCGAGCGCGCGCACGTGTGCGGGTACTCGTTCGGCGGCCGCACCGCACTCACCACGGCGGTCGCGCACCCCGAGCGGGTGCGCAGCCTCGCGCTCGGCGGGGCGAGCAGCCGCCCGCAGCGCGGCAGCTTCGACGCGCTGTTCTTCGACGGCGCGGCCGCGGCGCTCGCGCGCGACGGGATGGACGAGTTCCTGCGTCGCTGGGAACTCGTGCGTGATGCTCCGATCGACTCCGGCACGCGAGCAGCATTCCGTGCCAACGACTCCCGAGCGCTCGCGGCGTACATGAGCCGCAGCGACGTCGAACCCGGGATACCGGACGACGCGCTCGCCGCGATCGACGTGCCGACGCTCGTGTTCGTCGGCGATCGGGACCGGCAGCGGCTCGCGGACTGCGAGCACCTCGCGACGACGATTCCCGATGCCGTGCTCTCGATCGTGCCGGGCGCCGATCATGCTACGACTCTTGCGCATTCGGCGGAGGTACTCGGCGTGCTCGCGCCATTCCTGAACCGTACGTGAGTCGGGGAACGCGCGTTTCTCAGTCGGTCAGCCCGAGCCTGGCACCGAGCCAGTCCATCGACTCCCGCAGGCCCGCCGACCACACCGAAAAGCTGTGCCCACCGGGCAGTTCACGGTATTCGACCTGCATTCCCGCGGCCTGCGCGGCCGCGGCGACCTTCTGCATACCGGCCTTGTACTCGCGGTCGTCGCTGCCGACGACGAAGAAGCCGGCCGAGTCGGGAAACCGCGTGCGTGCCATGACATGCAGCGGGTCGACGCTCTCGAACGCGGCTTCGTCGCCGCCGAATGCCGCATCGAGGGTGCGCCGGCGGTCGCCGAGCGTCGGCTCCTCCTGACCCGAGATGTCGACGAAGGTGGGGTACACGTCGGGATGGTTCGTGGCCATCTGCAGTGAACACGTGCCGCCGTACGAGAGGCCACCGATCGCCCACGCCCGGGGGTCGGTGTCCACCTGGAGGTGGGTGGCCACCCAGTCGGGGACGTCCTTCGCGAGGTAGGTGGCGACGTTGCCGAGCGGCGAGTCGACGCACAGCGGGTTCGCGATCTGCGTTCCGGTGCCGTCGGCGACCACCACGACGGGCGCGAGACCGGCGTGCCGGGACGCGAACTCACTCATGGTCTGGGTGAGCTTGCCCCCGACGAGCCAGTCGTCGGGGCTGCCCGGTTGCCCGGCGAGCAGCACGAGCACCGGCAACTCGGGCCGCGGGTCCGCGAAATATGCAGGTGGAAAATAGATCTGGGCCTCGCGGGCCGCGAATCCGGACACCGCTCCGGGGATCGGTGCGGTGACCACCGCACCGGTGCCGCGCAGATCGGACGGCGGAGACCACACCGATTCGAGCGGTACACCCTGCACGGTCTGCGGCATCCGCGTCGTGACGTCCGACAGGGCGAGACGGTCGAATGCCTCGGCACCCCACAGTGTCCCGAGCGTCGGGTACGCGTCGAACACCTTGTTCACGTGCAGCCCGCACGACGCGACGACCGCGGCCGCAGCGAGTACCGCGGCGAGCACCGACCGCACGCGGCGCCCCACCAGGACACGGGGGACGGTCAGCGCGAGCGCGAGAATCCCGAGACCGATCCACCCGTAGACGCGGGGCGCGATCGGGTCGGGAAAGGGGCGCAGCACCTTCTCGACGAGCACGTACAGCGCTGCCGTCGCGGCTGCCGACGCGACCAGGCACGCCGGCAGCACCCTCACCCGGTACCACCGGGGTCGCCCGCTCAGCAGCCACAGGCCCCCTGCCACGCCGAGCACGTCGACGACCACCGGCACGGGGCCCGACAGGATGTCGAGAGCGGTGAGCCAGTCCACAACCGGAAGGGTAGGCGCACGCCGGTACCCTCGAGGAGTGACGTTCATCAAGATCTGCGGCCTACGCGACCGCGAGTCGGTCGACGCGGCCGTGGCGCTCGAGGTGGACGCCGTCGGCTTCGTGTTCGCGGCCAGCGCGCGCCGCATCGATCCCGGCGACGCCGCGGAGCTGGTCGCGGCACTGCCCGAGCGCACACGCGCCGTCGGGGTGTTCAAGGGCAGCGGCGTCGACGAGATCGTCGCCGTCGCGTCGCGCGCCGGAATCCGCACGGTGCAGGTGCACGACCTGACCGGCCGCACCGATGTCGCACGGCTGCACGACGCGGGCTTCGACGTCGTCCGTGCCGTCGTCGCGCACAGCCCCGACGCGCACGACGCCTTCGGTGCGGACGAGTTGCTGATCGACGGCGCGGTGGCGGGCGCGGGCCGCACGTGGGACTGGTCGAGCGGTGCACCGACCGGCAGGCGCTGGATCGTCGCGGGCGGGCTCGACGCCGACAATGTGGCCGCCGCACTCGACGCGACCGGCGCGTGGGGTGTCGACGTGTCGAGCGGCGTCGAGAGTGCGCGCGGCGTCAAGGACGTCGCACTGATCGAGAAGTTCGTCGCCGCGGTACGCAGCCGCTGACGGCCGCAAGGACGGCAGATTGACGTCCTCCCGGCCGTGAACGACCGGGATTCCTACAGCGGCACGGTGCGCCGCTTCGGTGGGTTCCTGTTTCACCGGGACCTGCCTTCCGCTACGCGGCAGGGCTTACGGTCCCTCCGCAGGCGTTTAACCTCTCCGCACGTCCTGCGGCGAGAATGTTCTTCGCGGCGTTCAGGTCGCGGTCGTGGACCGCACCACACGCTGCACACGTCCACTCTCGAATCGAGAGCGGCTTCGGCCCGTCGACCACTCCACACGCCGAGCAGAGCTGCGACGACGGGAACCAGCGATCCACCTTCACGAACGTCCGCCCATACCGGGCGGCCTTCTCCTCGAGCATCCGGATGAACATGCCCCATCCCGCGTCGTGCACCGACTTCGCCAACCGAGTGCGCACCAACCCGGACACCGCCAGGTCCTCGACGAACACCGCTTGGCTGTCGCGGATGATCGCCGTGGACCGCTGGTGCACGAAGTTGCGACGCGAATCGGCCACCCGGGCGTGCGCCTTGGCGACACGCAGGCGCGCCTTGGCCCGGTTGTTGCTGCCCTTCTCCTTGCGGGAAAGGGTCCGCTGAGCCTTGCGGAACTTGCGCTCGGCGCGTCGCAGAAACTTCTGCGACGTGATCGTTTTGCCATCCGACAGGACAGCGAANAAGGGTCCGCTGAGCCTTGCGGAACTTGCGCTCGGCGCGTCGCAGAAACTTCTGCGACGTGATCGTTTTGCCATCCGACAGGACAGCGAACGTGGCGAGCCCCAAGTCGATACCCACTTCGGTGTTGATCTCCGGCAGTGGTTGTTGGTCGACCTCGACGACGAAACTCGCGAAGTACCGGCCCGCAGAGGCCTTGATGATCGTCACCGACGACGGCACCGACGGCAGATCCCTCGACCACGCCACCTTCAGCTCGCCGACCTTCGCGACATACAGCTTCCGGTTCCGGCGGATCGAGAAGCCGTTGCGAGTGAGCCGGATCGCCTGCCGATTGTCCTTGCGGGACCGGAACCGCGGCGCCCCGACCCTGCGGCCCTTACGCTTCCCCGACATCGAGTCGAACCAGTTCCGGGACGCGCGCCGAGCGTCCTGGCACGCCTGCACCAACACCACCGACGCCACCTCGGAAAGCCACACCCGCTCCGGGGCCTTCTTCGCCTCGGTGACCACCCGCTTCTGCACATCGGTATCCGAGAGCGTCACCCCGGCCGCATACGCATCCTGTCGTGCGCGCAGCGCATCGTTGAACACCACCCGCGCACACCCGACCGACCGCGCCAGCATGTCCTGCTGGCCCGGCGTCGGATAGACGCGGAACTGGTATCGCAACTGCACAGGCAAACCCTATTCCTGACCACCGACACACTTGATGCGCTAACCCGGCCCTGAAGGACCGGGCTTGCGCGCTACCTTGTCCGGTCAGGACGTCGCGTCGGCCGCGTCCCACGCCGCGAGCACCGTGCGCACGGCCGCGATCAGCGACAGCGGCCGGTCGATCATCGCGTGATGCCCGGCGTCGGGCAGTTCCGCGACGATCGCGGCGGGCCCGAAGCGGGTGCGCATCTCGGCGAGGGCGTCGTCGCCGATGATCCCGTGCTCGGCCCGGAAGTACGCGAGCCGGCAGCGAGCGCCCGCCTCGCCCAGGTGGTCGTCGCCCGAGCGCGCCATCATCGTCGGATCGAATTTCCACGACCATCCACCGTCGACGGCCTGTAGCGAGGTCTCCGCGACGTGCGCGAACACCGCAGGGACCGCGGCGTCCTGCGCAGGCACGAAGCGGAAATGGGCGATTGCGTCGTCGCGGTCCGGGTACACCTTGATCGGGCCGAAGGCCCGATGGTTCCGCGCAGCCTCGTCCTCGGGGGTGCGCCCGAAGACGGGAGAGTCGATGATCACGACGCCGCCGAGCTGCTCGCCCACCGTGCGCGCCGCGACATATGCGACGAGTCCGCCCATGCTGTGCCCCACGACGGTCGGCGGGCCGGCAATGCCGCCTGCGTGGGCCGCGGCGAGCACCTCGTCGGCCCAGGTCTCGAGCGAGTACGCGCCGCGGTGGTCGCTGTCGCCGTGGCCCGTGAGGTCGGGTGCGACGACGCGGCGCCCGGTCGCGAGATACGGCGCGATGTGGTCCCACCAGCGGTTGTGGGCCGCACCGCCGTGCACGAGCAGGAGGCCGGGTGCGCCGACCGGGCCCCACGCGCGATATCGGACGGTCGCGCCGTCGACCTCCACCTCTCCCGTGTCGACATCGGCTGCGAGTGCCCGGGTGAACCAGCGGGGTGCGTCGTCGCTCATCGTCCGAACCTATCCCGCGGCTGTACGCGGCCCCGTTCGGGTGGCCGCGCGATGACCGCGCACGGACCCGCCGAGGACGAGTACCAGCGCATCACCGACATGCTCGATTCGCCCGTGTACATCGTGACGACCGCCGCCGGCACACATCGAGCCGGGTGCGTCATGACGTACGCGATGCCGGCGAGCATCGGCCCGCACCGGTTCCTCGCGGCGATCTCACGGGCCAACCACACGTTCACCGTCGCGTCGCAGGCACGGTATCTCGCGGTGCACGTGCTCCGCGACGACCAGTGCGAGCTCGCGGAGCTGTTCGGCGCGCACACCGGCGACGTGATGGACAAGTTCGCGCAGTGCAGGTGGCGCCCCGGGCCAGGTGGAGTCCCGATCCTCGACGACGTGGCGGGATGGTTCTGCGGCGCGATCCTCGAACGCGTCCCGCTCGGCGATCACGTGGGCTGTCTGCTGCAGCCGATCGAGGCGGAGGTGCGGCATTCCGGCACCCTGCTGGGTGCGGCCGCGATCAGCGACCTGACGCCCGGGCATCCCGCCTGACGCGTCACTCGAACAGGCGCAGACCCGCTTCGGCGGCTCGAGCGACGACGTCGGACTTGCCGGGCGCGAGATCGTGTCTGCCGCCCGCTATGTCGACGAGCGTCGTGGGTGCCGGGATCAGCGCGAGCGCACGTTCGATCTCGTCGGTGGTGGCGAACGTGTCCTTCGACCCGTGCACGACGACCGTCGGCACGCGCAGGTCCGGCAGATGCTCCGTGCGTTGCTTGTCGGGCTTGCCCGGCGCGTGCAGGGGGTAGGACGTGAGCAGCAGGCCGGTGAGCGTCAGTCGGTCGATCAGGCCGGGCTGTTCGGCGAGGAGCATCGACGTCTGTCGGCCGCCGTAGGACTGACCGCCCGCGACGAGCGGCCCGTCGAACAGCTCGCGCACCACCTCCAGAGCGGCGGCGACGCCCGCGCGGTCGGCCTCGGCGCGCGCCGGCTGCGGTGGGCCTTTGGGCCGTCGTTGCCGGTACGGCAGGTCGTAGCGCAGGGTGAGCACGCCGCGCTCCGCGAACGCTTCGGCGAGCGCGACGAGCAGTGCGCTTCCCGCATCGCCGCCCGCACCGTGCGCGAACGCGAGCCCACCGAGGACGTCGCCGTCCGGGCGGTGCAGCCAGCCGTGGACGCCGTCTCCCGTGATCTCCTCGACGGTCATCCGTCCACGCTATCGCCGCGGGCGGCCGGACGGGCGCGTGTCTCAGGAGTGCGTGTCGGTGGCGTGCTGCTTGGTGAGCTCGCGATAGACCTGCGCGTTGAGGACGATGCCGTCACGCTCGGGGTCGCCCAGTTCGCGGCGCACCTTTCCGGGCACGCCCGCGACGAGCGAGCCCGGCGGCACCTCGACACCCTCCGTGACGAGGGCACCGGCCGCGATCAGCGAGCCTGCACCGATCTTCGCGCCGTTGAGCACGGTGGCCCCCATACCGATCAACACGTCGTCCTCGATCGTGCAGCCGTGCAGGGTGGCGTTGTGTCCCACCGAAATCCGCTTGCCCATCGTGAGCGGCTTGCCCGGATCGGCGTGCAGGACGGCACCGTCCTGGATGTTGCTGTCGTCGCCGATCACGATCGCGTCCATGTCACCGCGCACGACGGCCGAATAGAACACGCCGACGCCCGCACCGATCGTGACGCGGCCGACGACCGTCGCGGAGTCGGCGACCCACGCGGTGTCGTCGACGTCGGGTTTCTGGTCGCCCAGGCTCAGGATCATGCGTGTTCTCCTCGGTACGTCGCGTGGAACTGCTGTGCCGCACCCTAGCCGAGCACGCGGTGCGCGCCGCGAGTCGGCGGCGGGCCACCTTCAGACCGCCGCCGCCGTGAGACCGGCTTCCCCGTCGGTGCTGCCTTCGTCGTCACCGCCGTCCTCGTCCCGTGCCGCCTCCGGGGATCGTGGTGGCCTCCTGCCGAACGCGCGCCGCGCCGCGCCGACGAGTACGACGACGAAGACGAGAGCGTAGATGTTCGTCAGTATCGGCATCACCGGCCACTCGGGTGGGAACAGGAAGAGCCCGATCACCACGCTGGTCTCGCTCCAGTGATACGGCCACGCCCCGGCCGCGACCCAGAGCAGCACGACCGCCACCCACCACCGCGGCCTGGTGAACGACCGGTGCACCAGGTACACCGTCAACGGTACGAACCAGACCCAGTGATGGCTCCACGAGAACGGGGACACCGCCGCGGCCGTCAACCCGGACAGGGTGACGGCGAGCAGTTTCTCCCCGTTGCGGTACAGCCGGACCGTGACCACCAGACTGACAGCTGTCGCCAGGCCCGCGAGCAGGAGCCACAACCACAGCGGCGTGGCGGCGCCCGTCAGGTGGGCGACGACACCGCGGAGGGACTGGTTCGACGGGTGCGTGTCCTCGGCGATGCGCGTGGACTCGAAGAATGTGGTGGTCCAGTACCGGAACGACGAGTCCGGCACCACGATCCAGGCGCACAGGACCGTGGCGGTGAACACGGCCACCGCCGTCACCGCCGAACGCCACTGACGCAGCGCGACGAACACCGCCACGAAATACGCGGGCGTGAGCTTGATCCCGGCGGCGATCCCGATACCGATGCCCCGGAGCGGCCCTCGCTCGCGGCGAGTGAAGTCGAACAGCACCAACAACATCAGCACCAGATTGATCTGCCCGTAGAACAGCGTGGTGCGCACGGGTTCGAGGAACAGGCACATGGCGGCGAGCAGCGCGCTCACCGCCCAGACCGACGCGGTCAGCCGGTAACCGAGCATCCGCCAGCTCGCCAGGACACAGGCATACAGCGTCCCGAGGTTGACGATCATCCAGACCTGATCGACGTAGACGCCGGGAATCCGCTCGACAGGAATGAACGCCAATGTGGAGAACGGCGGATACGTGTACAGCAGGTCGAGCACGAACCGCTCGGTGTAGAGCGGCAGCCCGTGCAGCGTCCGCCAGGCACCTTCGCGGTACACGTACAAATCCGCTCCCCCGGCGAGAATGCCTGCCCCGTCCAGATGCGGATCGACAGTCGCGAAGAGCAGAACGACCGACAGCGCGGCCCAACCGGCGAGCACGATCAGCAGCGTCCGGAGCCGCGGAGATTTCCGTGTGTGTCCTGCCTCGGGAGTGTCCGACGGCGGCGAGTCGTGCCCCCTCACGCTGTCTCCTCGGTTCCCGTGCGCCCCGGGTGTCGATGCTCGGCAGGCGGGCGTTCGCAGCCGAAATTACCAGGGGGTCTGTCTCACGGCTGTCAGCGACGCCCCGGGTAGGGATCGTCTCGGCGAAAACCGACACCTCGTGTGAACCGCCTGACGCGGGCCGCGAGGTGCAGGACACTCGGATCGGTGGCGTCTTCTCGGGTAGCTCAGCGCGACACCACTCCCGCACGCCCGGCCGCGGTTCACCCCTCGGGGCGTCGCGTGGCGGCGCAGGTCGGCTGGGTCGTCGCACTGTCGGCGGCGCTCACCGCCTTCGTCGAACGCTTCGGTTTCGACCCGACCGACCAGGGATTCGTGCTCGCGCAGTCGTGGCGCATCCTGCACGGCGAAATGCCCCACAGCGACGTCGTGTCGGCACGCCCGCTCGGCTCGGCGTATCTGCACACGCTCGATTTCGCGTTGCCCGCGCCGCTGATGGTGTCCTCGATCTTCGTCGCGACGCTGCAACTCGTCACCGCGACCGTGCTGCTCGCGGCATGGACGAGCGGCGTCGGCCCCACTCGGTGGGGTGTCGCGCGTACCGCGGTCGTCGCGACCGCCGCGGTGGTCAACCTGCACCAGTTCCCGATGAATGCGTGGCACACGGTCGACGGCATCCTCGCGGTGGCGGCCGGCTGGTGGGCGCTCGACGTCGGCATGCGCCGCGACCGTGACGTCGTGGTGCGTCTCGGCCTGCCGGCGATCGGTGTCGCGGCGATCGTCAAACAGTCGTTCGTGCCCGCGCTCCTGATCACGCTCGTCGTGCTCGTCGTGCGCAGGCGGCGCCCGGCGCAGCTGATCCCCGACGTCGCGGTGCTGTTCGCCGTCCCTGCGGCCTATGTCGCGGTGGTCGCCGCGGGCGGTGGCGTCCACGACATGCTCGCCCAACTCGGCGGCGCGTCCTCGGACGTCGGACTGCGCCTGCTGGATGTGACGGGGGTCCCCGGTGCGCTGCCGGTGCTCGCGGTCGTGGCGGTGGCCGCGGTGCTCGCGCATACGGTGCGCCGGCCGGCGGTACGTGCGGCCGCAGTCGTGGCGGGGTGCGCGGCCGTCGTGCTCGTGATCGCGACGGGCCGGCTCGAACGCGCGGGCGACTGGGGCATCACGTTGTGGTGGGTGCTTGCGGTGGTCGTGGCGGTGCACGCGCTCGCCCGCCGGCGCGTCCCGTGGCGCGCCGCGGGGCTGCTCGCGCTCGGCGTCATGGCGTCGCTGTCGTGGGGCTACGACTCGCCGACGCTCCTCGGCGGCAGCCTCGCACTGTTGACGGTCGACGTGCTGACGCGGGAGATGCCGCCGGTGCGCGCTCCCCGTGCCGCCGGGGTGGTTGCGGCCGTGACCGTGTGCGTCGTGACGCTCGCGTGGATGGGCGTGCAGCGCGCCGAACACTCGTACCGGGACGGGCCGTACGACGAGCTCACCGCCGATCTCGGTACCTCGATCCCGTCGATGCGCTGGGTGCGGACGTCGCCGGAGACGGCCGACTACGTCGGCGACCTCGCGCGGTGCGTCGAGCGGTATCCCGCCGACCGCGTCGCGGTGTTGCCCGACAACGCATTCGTGTATCCCGCGCTGGGTGTTCGCAACCCGTTCCCGCTCGACTGGCCGTTGACCGGCGAGCTCGTCGCGGACTCACGGGACCGGTTCGACGCGGCGGCCGATGCTCTCGACGACGACTTCCTCGTGCTCTTCCAGACGATCGCCCACGACGGCAGTGCGGGGCACGACGGCACCGGCGGGCGTCGCACCGCGTTCGCGGGCACCGAGGTCGTCGACGATTCCGGGATCGCCCGTGGCGTCCTCGACCGCGTGCACGGACGCGTCGTCACGTGCGGGTCGTTCGTGGGCGTCTGGGCGCCGCCGCGTCGGTGAGCGATTCTCTCTACCCTGGTCGTAGACCCGACAGGACGTTCACGAGGAGAGTTTCCGATGGCTGCGCTGACCACTCCGACCGTCGACGTGCGGCGCGCGGGAGACCGGTTGAAAACCGAGATCGACTGGCTCGACTCGAAGCATTCGTTCTCGTTCGGCCACCACTACGACCCGGACAACACGCACCACGGGCTGCTGCTCGTCAACAACGACGACACCGTCCGCCCCGGGCAGGGCTTCGACACGCACCCGCACCGCGAC
Organism: Rhodococcus sp. HNM0569; assembly: GCF_012726205.1. Classification (GTDB taxonomy): domain Bacteria; phylum Actinomycetota; class Actinomycetes; order Mycobacteriales; family Mycobacteriaceae; genus Rhodococcus_F. The sequence continues at coordinate 151,862 of NZ_JAASAE010000008.1, forward strand.
ATGGAGATCGTGACGTGGGTGCTGCGCGGTTCGCTCGTGCACCAGGATTCGATGGGTCACGCGGGCGTCATCTACCCGGGCCTCGCGCAGCGCATGAGCGCGGGCACCGGCATCCTGCACTCGGAGAAGAACGATGCCTTCCGGTACGACCACCTGACGCACTCGGGCGAGCGCGACCTGCGGCCCGACGAGGACGGCACCGACCCCGTGCGCTTCGTACAGATGTGGGTCGTGCCCGACGACGCGGGGGCGACACCCGGCTACGAGCAGCTCGAGATCGAGGACGAGATCCTGAAGGGCGGGCTTGTGCCGGTCGCGTCGGGACGGCCCGAGCACCGCGACCACTCCGCGATCCGGATCAACAACACGCACGCGTCCCTGCACGTCGCGCGGCTGCGGCCCGGCGCACCGGTCACGGTGCCCACCGCGCCCTACGTACACGTGTTCGTCGCGCAGGGCAGCGTCGTGATGGAAGGCGTCGGCGCGCTCGCCGAGGGTGATGCGGTGCGGCTCACCGCGTCCGGCGGCCAACAGGTGAGCACCGAGGCGGGTGCCGAGATCCTCGTGTGGGAGATGCATTCACGGCTCGGGGGCTGACGACCTTCCCTCGTTCCCAGCCGTTTCCCTTCCTTCCCAGCCGTTTCACAGCCGACTTCCATCCGCCGCGCAGGATGCTCCCTCATGCTGGCTTCATCGCACCGTCACGAGGAGGCTCCATGAACGAAGAAGTACTGGCCAGCAGGCGGCGGGTCAGCCGGCGCCGCGCGCTGTCGATCGGCGGCACGATCGGGCTCGGCGGTTTCCTCGCCGCATGTGCGGGCGGCGACAACGGCAATTCGACCACCGCAACCGCCTCCACGTCGCCGACGGCCACGGCGGCGGCGACCGGCACCGCACCCGACGACATCCTCGCGCTGCTCGACGAGGCGCCGCAGTGCGTCATGGCCGTGGAGGAGACGCAGGGCCCGTACTACTTCGACGTCGACTCGATCCGCAGCGACATCCGCGAGGACCGTCCCGGCACGACGTTGCAACTCGCGCTGCGCGTGCAGGACGTCACCGGATGCGCGCCCGGCACCGGGACCGCCGTGACCAATGCGGTCGTCGAGATCTGGCACTGCGACGCAGGCGGCGTGTACTCGGGTTTCGAATCGGGTTCGCAAGCCGCGAATCCGGGCGGCGGACCGGGCGGACCGGGCGGGCAGCCGCCGCAGGGCGGGCAGCCGCCGGAAGGCATGGGGCAACCGCCGGAAGGTATGCCGCCCGGCGGCATGGGCGGGCCTGACGGCGCGGGCTCGGGCGAGACGTCGGACGGCTCCTACAGCGTCGGCGAACAGGAAGCGACCACCACCGACGACGGCACGTATCTGCGCGGCGCGCAGGCCACCGACGGCAACGGCGTCGCGCAGTTCACGACGATCTTCCCCGGCTGGTACAGGGGCCGCACCCCGCACATCCACCTCAAGGTGCACGTCGACAAGACGACCGTGCTGACGACGCAGCTGTTCTTCGAGGAATCGGTGATCGACGAGGCGTACCAGGTGGCGCCGTACAGCGAGCACACCGGCCGCGACACCACCAACGACACCGACTCGATCTACCACGACGAAGGATTGCTGACCGTGCGCAAGACCGCCGACGGGTATCTTGCGGCTGTCAACCTCGGTATCGACGTGTAGAGGAGACGAGTGTGCCCACAGGCTCACCGGCAACGACGGTCGACGACGTACTGGCCGAGTTGGCCGCGCTGGAGGATCCCAAGATCCGCGCGGTCAACGAACGGCACGGCGACGACCACGGCGTCAATCTCACGAAGCTGCGTGCGGTCGCGAAGCGGCTGAAGACGCAGCACGAACTCGCACGCGAGCTGTGGCAGACGGGCGACGCGTCGGCACGGCTCGTCGCGATCCTCGTCGCCCGGCCCAAGGCGTTCACCGAGGACGAGCTCGACGCGATGCTCCGCGACGCCCGAGTGCCCAAGGTGCGCGACTGGCTGACCGGCTACGTCGTGAAGAAGAGTCCGCACGCCGAGAACCTGCGCATCCGATGGTTCGACGACCCGGACCCGGCGGTCGCCGCGGCGGGATGGGCGCTCACGAGCACGCGCGTCGCGAAGTCTCCCGACGGCCTCGACCTGCCGGGCCTGCTCGACGCGATCGAGGACGGCATGAAGGACGCGCCCGACCCGCTGCAGTGGGCCATGAACGAATGCCTCGCGACGATCGGAATCCACCACCCCGAGCACCGGTCCCGGGCGATCGCGATCGGCGAAGAGCTGCGGGTCCTCGAGGACTACCCCACCTCGCCCGGTTGCACGTCTCCGTACGCGCCGACCTGGATCGCCGAGATGGTCCGGCGGCGCGAGGGCGCCTAGTTCGCCACCCCACCGGTCATGCTCGCGACGGCTTCACGGTGTCGGACCGGGCCGGAGCGTTCACAGTGTCCGCCCCCTCCTCCCAGTCGAGCGCCCTGCCCGTGGTCTCGCGGGTGATCGCGAGGGCCAGCAGGCTCACCAAGGCGGTGACGCCCGCGATCAGGCTCAGCGGCACACTCGAGCCGCCGAAGGAGGCGACGAGGCTGCTCGCGATCAGCGGGGTGAACCCGGCACCGATCAACGACGCGAACTGGTAGGAGATGGACACCCCGCTGTAGCGGATGCGAGTGGGGAACAGCTCGGAAAGCAGCGGCGTCAACGGGGCGTACATCGCATTCTGCAGGAACTGAGCGAACATCAGGCCACCGAGCAGACCGGCGATCGTCCCGGTGTTGACCAGCATGTACAGCGGGAACGCGAACGCGATGGTGCCGACGCAGCCGAACAGCATGACGCGGCGCCGACCCAGCTTGTCCGACAACGCCGCGAACAGCGGAATGAACACGATCGACACCGCGACGACCGCGATCAGGCAGTTCATCACGTCGGCCGTCTCGTAGCCGATGCTGGTGGAGTACGCGATGATGTGCGAACTCGTGAGCGCTGTCAGCGCGAACGGTCCGACGCCCGCCGCGATCGCGATCAGCACGCGCCCGGGTCGCGCGAGCACCTGCAGGGCAGGCACGCGCCGCTGCTCGTGCTTTTCTGCCGCCTCCTCGAAGATCGGGCTCTCGACGACCTGCAGACGCACGTACAGGCCGATGACGAGCAGGACTGCACTGAACAGGAAGGGAACGCGCCAGCCCCACGTGAGCATCGCCTCGGGGTGCAACGAGGTCATCAGCGACACGACCCCGGTCGAGAGCAGGAAACCGAACGGGGTGCCGAGTTGCATGATCCCGGCCCACCTGCCACGCGTGTGCGGGTCCGCGTGCTCGACCACCATGAGTGCTGCGCCGCCCCACTCGCCGCCCACCGCGATGCCCTGCAGCACACGCAGCGTCACGAGCAGTATCGGTGCAACGATCCCGACGCTCTCGTACGTCGGGAGCACCCCGATCAACGCGCTCGCGATGCCCATCCCGGTCATCGTCACGATGAGCATCGACTTGCGGCCGAGGCGGTCGCCGAAGTGGCCGAAGATCACACCCCCGAGCGGACGCGCGACGTACCCGGCGGCGAGCGTGCCGAATGCGGCGATCGTGCCGAGCGCCGAATCCGACGACGGGAAGAAGACCTTGCCGAAGACGACCGCCGCCATCGTGCCGTAGAGCAGGAAGTCGTAGTACTCGATGGTGGTGCCGAGCAGACTCGAGAACGCGACCCTGCGCAGCGCGCGGCGTTCGGTCGGTGTGCGGTGGGCCACGCCCGACGGTTCCGTCATCACACATCCCTTCGTGTCGAGTTGTCCGTGTCGAGTTGTCGACTGCCCGCTCCGTGAGTGCAGTCATGGGACATCGTGAGAGTGTCCTGGACCACACATCGGGAAAGAGGGTCTTCGCCCACTGACCGGGAAGCGCAGGAGTCGACCACGGGCCGTGGGGCTCGCCGCCGACGCGTCGCACCCATCCAGTGGCATCGTGGCAACGGACGCCCCGCGACAGGCGCACACTGACGGGCAAGGAGTCGATGCGGAACGAGAGGGGCATGATGAGGCTGGACGGGAAGGTTGCCGTCGTCACGGGTGGCGCGGGCGGAATCGGGCGCGGCATCGTCCGCGCGTTCGTCAAGGAGGGAGCCCGGGTGCTCGTCGTCGACATCAACGACGAGGCCGGCCGGGCACTCGAGGCCGAATTCGACGGCGAAGCGCGGTATCTCGGCATCGACATCTCGAAGCACGAGAACGCGTCGCGTATCCGCGATGCCGCGAACGAGGCCTTCGGCCCGGTCAGTGTGCTGGTCAACAATGCGCACGCGTCGCGGCAGGCCCCGCTGATCGAGGTCACCCAGGAGATGCTCGACCTGTCGTTCGGCACGGGCTTCTACCCGACACTGTGGCTCATGCAGGCCTGCTACGAGCAGCTGAAGGAGACGAACGGGTCGGTGATCAACTTCGCGTCGGGTGCCGGTATCGACGGCCTGCCGACGCAGGGCTCGTACGCGGCGGCGAAGGAAGCGATCCGCGCGATCTCGCGCGTCGCGGCCAACGAGTGGGCCACCGACGGCATCAACGTCAACGCGATCTCGCCGCTCGCGCTCACCGAGGGCATCCAGGCGTACATCGCGGCGAATCCCGAGGTCGAGGAGCCGATGCTCTCGAAGACACCGATGCATCGGCTCGGCGATCCCGAACACGACATCGGACGCGTCGCGGTCTTCCTCGCGAGCGACGACGCGAGCTACATGACCGGTCAGACGCTCATGGTCGACGGCGGCAGCATCAAACTGCGATAACCGCGCACGGACGCACGAAGGTCGAGGGCGGTGTAAGGATGGAGCCATGACCACCGTCACGAACTCCGGTATCGACCTGACCCACGTCGACGACGCCGCCCGGCCGCAGGACGACTTGTTCGAGCACGTCAACGGCCGGTGGCTCGCCGACTACGAGATTCCCGCGGACCGCGCGGTGGACGGCGCGTTCCGCATGCTCTACGACCGGGCCGAGCAGGACGTCCAGGACATCATCGTCCGGGCCGCGGAGGAGGCGACGCCGTCGGGCACGGTCGAACGCAAGATCGGCGACCTCTACGCGAGCTTCATGGACGCTGCCGAGGTCGAGTCGCTGGGGACGTCCCCCATCGCGGCGGAGCTCGACGCGATCCGGGGCGCGGCCGACACCGCGGCGCTCGCGCGGGTGCTCGGGTCGCTGCAGCGCACCGGCGTCGGTGGGGGCGTCGCACACTACGTCGACACCGACTCGAAGAACTCGGCGCGCTATCTGATGCACCTGGCGCAGTCCGGCATCGGGCTGCCCGACGAGTCGTACTACCGCGAGGACGACTACGCCGAGATCCGCGACGCCTATGTCGCGCACATCGCGAAGATGTTCGCGCTCGCGGGCCTCGACTACGACGCCGACACCGTGTTCGCGGTCGAGAAGGAGCTCGCGGCCGGGCACTGGGACGTCGTCAAGCGCCGCGACGCCGACCTCACCTACAACCTCGTGCGATTCGCCGAGCTGCCGACCGGCTTCGAGTGGGGCGAGTGGATCGCGGGCGCCGAGGCCACCGCCGACCAGTTCGCGGAAGTGGTGGTGCGCCAACCGAGTTACCTCGACGTCTTCGCTCAGCTCTGGACATCCCGGTCGCTCGACGACTGGAAGGCGTGGGCGTCGTGGCGCGTGGTGCATTCGCGCGCGCCGTATCTCACCGAGGCACTGGTCGACGAGAACTTCGCGTTCTACGGCAGGACGCTCAGCGGCACTGAGGAGAACCGCGAACGCTGGAAGCGCGGCGTATCGCTCGTCGAGACGCTGCTCGGCGAAGCCGTCGGCAAACTCTATGTCGAGGAGCACTTTCCGCCGGACTCGAAGGTCCGCATGCAGCAGCTCGTCGACAACCTGATCGAGGCGTACCGGCGCAACATCTCCGATCTCGAATGGATGAGCCCGGCCACGCGCACGCGTGCACTGGAGAAGCTCGAGAAGTTCACTCCCAAGATCGGGTACCCCGACAAGTGGCGCGACTACTCGGCCGTCGAGATCAACGCGCACGATCTGGTCGGCAACTACCGGCGCGGCTACGCCGCCGAGTACGACCGCGATCTCGCGAAGCTCGGCGGACCGGTCGATCGCGACGAGTGGTTCATGACGCCGCAGACCGTCAACGCGTACTACAACCCGGGTATGAACGAGATCGTGTTCCCGGCCGCGATCCTGCAGCCACCCTTCTTCGATCCCGACGCCGACGACGCCGCGAACTACGGCGGCATCGGCGCCGTCATCGGCCACGAGATCGGGCACGGCTTCGACGACCAGGGTGCCAAGTACGACGGCGACGGCAATCTGCACGACTGGTGGACCGACGACGATCGTGCCGAGTTCGGCAAGCGGACCACCGCACTGATCGAACAGTACGACGCATTCGAGCCGAAGTCCCTTCCCGGACACCATGTCAACGGCAGTTTCACGATCGGCGAGAACATCGGCGATCTCGGCGGCCTGTCGATCGCGGTGTCGGCGTACGAGATCGCGACCGAAGGTACCGAGCCACCCGAGCTGGACGGGCTCACCGGCCTGCAACGCGTGTTCTTCGGATGGGCTCAGGTGTGGCGCACGAAAGCGCGTGACGCCGAGGCGATCCGGAGGCTCGCCGTCGATCCGCACTCGCCACCCGAGTTCCGCTGCAACGGCGTCGTGCGCAATCTCGATTCGTTCCACACGGCGTTCGCACTCGAACCCGGCGACGGGCTCTACCTGGAGCCGGGGCAGCGAGTGAAGATCTGGTAGCCCCCTCCCCTCGTGAGCATTTCAGGCGTGCCTGGACTCGCAAAGTGCTCACGAGGGGGCGCGGTCAGCGATTCCAGTCGCCGAGCCCGTCGCTACCGCTGAGCGTGCCACCCGCGGTTCCCCGGACGACGACGGCATCGCCCTTGCCGACGTTCTCGTAGAACCACTCGGCGTCCTCGGTGCTCACATTGAGGCAACCGTGGCTCACGTTCGAATAGCCTTGCTGCGCAACGGACCACGGTGCGGCGTGCACGAAGATGCCGCTGTAGGACATGCGCGTCGCGTACTCGACGAACGTGCGGTACCCCTCGGGCGAATCGACCGGGACACCGTATGTCGACGAGTCCATGAACATGTCTCGGTACTTCTCGCCCACGATGTACGTGCCGTTGGGTGTCTCGTGTCCGGCCTTGCCCATCGACGTCGGCATCGTGCGCACCACCTCGCCGTTGCGGGTGACGGTGATCTGCTTCGTCTCGTCGTCGGCCGTCGCGACCACCGCATCGCCGATCGAGAACGTGACGTGCGTGTCTCCCGCGTCGACGGTGACGGTGGTGTGCGCCGGCCAGAACTCGTGTGGTTTCCAACGCACCTGCGAGTCGTTGATCCAGTAGAACGAGCCGTCGACGGGCGGCTCGGCCGTGACGCGGATGGCCTTCTCGGCCACCGCACGATCGTCGATCGGGTCGGTGAAACGGATCGCGACGGGCTGCGCGACTCCGACGACGTCGCCGTTGCCGGGACTCACCGACGGCGGCGCGAAGTTCGCGGGACCGATCGTCGGCTCGGCGGGCACGCCGGGCAAACCCGGAACGGACGGCAGGGCCGGGATCTCGGGGCCGCCGGGGAACAACGGAGCTGCGGCCGCGGGGGCCGCGAACGCGGCGGCGGCCAGGCTTGCGACCGCGACGCACACCGCGACTCGCCGGGGACGGCCTCCGCCACGCACACCGCTCTTGCTACGGGCACCACTTCTCATGGCCACATCTCTCGTTCGACGTCTCTGCCCGCGCGTCCCCGACGTCCATACGCGCACTGCACTTGTCTGCAATTAAGCCACAGTGCGCCGAGCAGACGGCAGCTGCCCCCTGCCCGGCAAGCGGTCAGCTACGTGTGCTCGCGAGCATCTCGGCGATGCTGACGAGCTTCCGACGCGGCCTGCCGGTATCGGCCCCGGCCGAGCGTTCGGCGGCGTCGATACGCTCCCACGCCGCGAAATCGAGGGCCTCCGGGGCGCGCTCGGAGAGCAGCGTGGGCCACCCCTCCCTGTCGCCGGGTGAGTCGAGCCTGCCCGCCACGAAATCGTCGATCAGCATCGACACGGTTTCCGCCGAACAGAACTTGTTGGTACCGATGACTCCGGAGGGGCCACGCTTGATCCAGCCCGCCGCGTATACGCCGCGCACCGGCTCGCCGCTGTCGGGATCGACGACGCGGCCGTGCTCGTTGGGCAGCACACCGCGACGCTCGTCGAACGGGACACCGGGCACCGCGACGCCGCGGTAACCGACCGAGCGCAGCACGAGGCCGGCGTCGAGGGTGTCGGACTCGCCGGTGGGTTCGGCGACGAGCGCCTGACCGTCGCCCGCAACGAGTCGGTTGCGGCCCACGCGCACGCCCGCGACGGCGTCGGTGCCGAGGATTTCGGTGGGCGACGCGAGGAAGCGCAGCACGATGCGCTTGCGCGACGGGTCGACCTGATTCTCGGCGAAACCCTGGATCATCGACACCTTGCGCCGGATCCACGGTTCGGCCTTCTCGAGCTCGTCGGCGCTGACCGGGTCGAGCTCGGCTTCGGCGGGGTCGACCACGATGTCGACCATGCGGCTGAGCGCGATCATCTCGGGCGTGGTGAACGCCGCGTGCGCGGGACCGCGCCTGCCGAGGATGACGACCTCACGAATATTGCTCGCGCGCAATGCCTCGACGGCGTGGTCGGCGATGTCGGTGCGAGCGAGTTCGTCGGGCTCGGCGAGCAGGATGCGGGCGACGTCGAGCGCGACGTTCCCGTTGCCGACGACGACGGCGCGCTCACCCGACAGATCGAAGGTGCGGTCGGCGTAGTCGGGGTGGCCGTTGTACCACGCGACGAACTCGGTGGCAGCGACGCTGAGTTCCTCGCCGGGCACACCCAGTTGCCGGTCGCTGGACGCACCGACCGCGTACACGACGGCATGGTGGTGGGCGAGCAGTTCGTCGTGGCTGACGTCGCGCCCGACCTCGACGCCGAAGTGGCAGGCGACGTTCTTGCGGCGCAGCGCCGACCGGAACTGGTCGGTGACGCCCTTGGTACCGGGATGGTCGGGGGCGACGCCCGCGCGCACGAGGCCGTACGGCGTCGGCAGCCGGTCGAAGACGTCGACCTCGACGCGGGGTTTGGACGCCAGTTCCATCGCCGCGTAGCACGCGGACGGTCCGGAGCCGACGATCGCGACGTGCAGCGTGCCGAGGTCGGCGGGGATCTTGGCCGTCGTCGGCGGTTCGGGCCAGTCGGGGCCGATCGGGTGGCGGTCGTAGAACTCCTCGGCCGCCGTGAGGTATACGTCTTCGCCCTCGTCGAGTTCGTTGTCGGCCTTGATCGCCGACACCGGGCACTCGTCGACACACGCACCGCAGTCGATGCACGTCGCGGGGTCGATGTAGAGCATTTCCGCGGTCGCGAACTCGGGCTCGTCCGGGCTCGGGTGAATGCAGTTGACCGGGCAGACGTCGACGCACGACGCGTCGTTGCAGCACGGCTGTGTGATCACGTACACCATGCGAAAACTATAACGTGTTTCACATTTCTGCCAACAGCCCGTTTTCGGCCGATTCGCGGCGTGTCACGAACGCCCCGGCACCGCCCACGTGTGGAACCCGTCGTGTGCGCACGCCGCTCCGGTCGCGACATTCCACGCGACCGCCACGCCGGTGCCCGCGCACTCGGCCTGGTCGTCGGTGACCAGCGCCTGGCCCGACGGACCGCTCGCGACCACGCCGAACAGCGGCTCCGTCACGGACCCGATCGACACGCTCGCGGGCCCGACGGCCACCGCGACCAGCGTGCCGTCGCGCACCTCGGCCGCGCCGACGCCACCCGCGACCCCGACACCGAGACCGGTGCCGCGGCCCGCCGCGTCGGCGACAGCGACCCCACCCGCGCTGAACGCGGCCGCCCCGCTCGACATGTCCGCGACCGACCGGCACGCGTCGGGGCCGTCGACGATCGTGGTGTCGGTGGTGGGCCGCGCGATGCACACCGCGGCCTCCGCGCTCGGCGCGGCGAACAGGCTCGATCCGAGAACCGCGGCTCCTGCCGCCATGACGACCGCAGCCATCCTCGTCACACGCTTCACGCCCGTCACTCCCGTCACTCCCGCACCGACCCCGACCCGCCTCGCAGCCTACGTGGGGTGCTTGCGGTCGCGGTCGCGACTCGGCTGCACCCGTTTGGGTTCGCCCGGCATCTTCGGGTGGTTCGGCGGGTACGGCAGATCGCCGAGACCAGCGGCTTCGTCGTGGTCGGCCATCTCGAGCAAGGCCTCGACGCTGCACAGCGTCTCCCGCATCCGCGCCATCGGGTCGCCGCGCTCGGCGAGCAGGCCGGGCACCGTCGCGATCGTGAAGTCGTCCGGGTCGACGTCGGGCAGCTCCTCCCACGTGACGGGTGTCGAGACGGTCGCGATGGGCGTCGCGCGTGCCGAGTACGCCGATGCGATCGTCTTGTCGCGATTGTTCTGGTTGTAGTCGAGGAACAGCCGCTCGCCACGCTCCTCCTTCCACCACGCCGTGGTGGCGCGGCCGTCGCTGCGGCGTTCGATCTCGCGGCACAGCGCGATACCTGCTCGTCGCACGGTGACGAAATCGTGGTCGGCGACGAGCGGGACGTACACGTGCAGGCCGCGGCCGCCGGAGGTCTTGGGATAGCCCGTGAGCTCGAGCTCGGCGAGCAACGGGCGCACGACGTCGAGTGCGACGGCGCGCGCGTCGGCGAAATCCGTGCCGGGCTGCGGATCGAGATCGAGCCGCAGTTCGTCGGGACGGTCGACGTCCGGGCAGCGCACCGCCCACGGGTGGAAGGTGACGGTGCCGAGGTTGGCGGCCCACACGATGTCGGCGGGCGACGTGACGCGCAGCGCGTCGGCCGTGCGACCCGACGGGAAGGTGACGACACACGACTGCACGTGTTCCGGACGCTTGGCAGGAACCCTCTTCTGATAGACCTCTTCGCCTTCGATCCCGTCGGGGAACCGTTGCAGGTGCGTCGGCCGGTCGGCGAGCGCCCGCGTCAGCGCGCCCGCGGTGGCCACCGTGCGGTAGTACTCGACGAGATCACGTTTGCTGCCGCCGTCGGGCCCGAGGCGTGGGTAGTAGATCTTGCCCGGATTCGACAACCGCACCGGGGTGCCGTCGACGTCGAGTTCTTCGGCTTCGGCCATGTCAGCCACCTCCCGCGAGGACGTCGGCGAGGTCGTACCGCACCGGCACCTCGAGCTGGTCGTACGTGCATTCGTCGGGGTTGCGGTCGGGCCGCCAGCGCAGGAATCGCGCCGAATGCCGGAACCGCATGCCCTCCATCTGGTCGTAGGCGACTTCGAGGACGCGTTCGGGGCGCAGCGGCACCCAGCTGTGGTCGCCGGCCGCCCGCCACCGCGACGGCTCGCCCGCCGCGACGACGTCGTCGCCCACGCGCAGCGGTTGCAGTTCGGCGAGCAGTTCGCGGCGGCGCTTGTCGGTGAAGGCCGACGCGGCCCCGACCATGACGAGCTGCTCGCCCGAGTACAGTCCGAGCAGCAGCGAGCCGACGCCCTGCCCGTTCTTGTGCAGGCGATAGCCCATGAGCACACAGTCCGCGGTGCGCGCGTGCTTGAGCTTGACCATCTCGCGTTTGCCCGGCACGTACGGGCCGTCGAGACGCTTGGCGACGACACCGTCGAGACCCGCGCCTTCGAAGGTCTCGAACCACGTCATCGCGAGGTCGGAGTCGCGCGTCGCCGCCGTCACGTGACACACCGGCCCCGTGCCCACCGTGTCGAGCAGCAGGGCGCGGCGCCGCTCGAACGGCTCGGCCGTGAGGTCCGCGTCGCCCGACGCGATCAGGTCGAACGCGACGAACTGCGCGGGCGTGCTCTCCGCGAGCATCCGGATGCGGCTCGCGGCGGGATGGATCCGCTCCGACAGCAACTCCCACGCGAGGCGGGTGGTGCCGTCGACCGTCTTGGGCACCACGATCTCCCCGTCGACGACGCACCGCGCAGGCAACTCGGCGCGCGCCGCGTCGACCACCTCCGGGAAGTACCGCGCGAGATCCTTGCCGCCGCGGGACCCGATGACGACCTCGTCGCCGTCACGGAACACGAGGGAACGGAATCCGTCCCACTTGGGCTCGTACGACCACGCGTCACGCGGCGTCGACTGCGCGGGCACCGCCTGCGCGGCCTTCGCGAGCATCGGTTGCAGTGGTGGCATCACCGGGAGATCCACGGAATCCATAGTGACAGCACCGGCCGACACGCACGGGCGAACGCGCGACCCTCCCGTCTGGTACCCGGCCGCACCGCCCTCTAGGGTGGCGGCAGTCCTTCGTCGGGGAGGGCGGTGTCGGGAGGACGAACAGCGATGACGACCGTGCCTGTGCGGATCGGACGCGCGGCGGCCGCGGTATGCGCCGCTGCCGCGGTCCTGGCGCTGAGCGGCTGCGGGCAGACCATCACGCCACGCGCGGTAGCAGCGGACGACCGCGGGCCCACCACCGGCGCGGACGTTCCTTTCTCCGAATACCAGCTGGGCGACGACACGGGCGACGTGGACGCCGACGTCACGGTCGGCGAGTGCGTGCACCTCGGCGGCGCCGCCGAGGCCGCCGAGATCAGATCGGCGCCGTGCGGGGCCGCCGATGCCAACTACCGTGTCGTGGCCACCGCGCCGTCGAAGACCCAGTGCTCCCCCGACGCCGACTCCTACTACTACGAAATGTATTTCGACGTCGAACAGGGCGCGGTGTGCCTCGACATCGACTGGGTGCCGGGCGGCTGCATGGATCTCGGCGGCGACGAGCCGCGGCGCATCGACTGCGCCGACCGCAGCGCCGTCGACCGCGTCGAGGTCACCGACATCCTGAGCGGCACGACGTCCGCCGAGGACTGCCCGCGACCGGCCGATGGTGGTTTCGAGTACGTCGACCGCCGATTCGTCGTGTGCATCGTCGACGCCGAATGACGTTCAGAGCCAGCCTCGACGCTTGAAGATCGCGTACAAGCCGACACAGATCAACAGCATGAGCGACAGCGCGAACGGATAGCCGCCCGCCCAGTGCAACTCGGGCATCGAGTCGAAGTTCATGCCGTACACCGTGCCGATCAGAGTGGGTGCGAACAGGATCGCCGCCCACGCCGACACCTTCTTGATCTCCTCGTTCTGCGCATAGCTCGCGCGCGTGAGGTTGCGCATCTCCTCGTTCTGTTCCTGCGACACGAGAGTCGCGTTGACGGTGAGGATGTTGCCGAGCAACTGCCGGAAGCCGTCCGCGCGTTCGACGATGCTCGTCACGTGATCGCCCACGTCGCGCAGGTACCGGCGCAACTCTTCGTCGGTGCCGTACTTGTCGAAGCCCGACGTGAGCCCCCGCAGCATGGCCGCGAGCGGCTTGGTGGCGCGCTGGAACTCGATCACCTCGCGTGTGAGCTCGTAGATACGCCGGGAGACCCCGGGATCGCCGCTGAAGACCTCGGTTTCGATCTCGTCGATGTCGTTCTGCAGACCCGCGACGACGGGTGCGTAGCCGTCGACCACGGTGTCCAGGATCGCGTACAGCACGGCCTCGGGGCCGAGCGCGAGCAGCTCGGGATCCGACTCGAGCCTTCGGCGCACCGCCGACAGGTCGGGAGATTCACTGTGCCGCACCGTGAGGACGAAGTCGGGGCCCACGAACACGTGCAACTCGCCGAACTGCACCTGTTCGCTCTCGTCGTCGTAACGCGCGGCACGCAGCACGACGAACAGGGTGTCGCCGTAGCGTTCGAGCTTCGGGCGCTGGTGCGCCTTGATCGCGTCCTCGACCGCGAGCTCGTGCAAGCCGAAATGCTCTGCCACCGAATACAGTTGCGCGTCGGTCGGGCGGTAGAGGCCGATCCATGCCATCGATCCCGGCTCGGCGCGGCGCGCGAAGGCGTCGGCGAGCGACGGTGGAGTACACACCCGCACGCCACCGCGATAGACGCCGAGGTCGACCACCGACTCCTCGGGAGTGCACTCGCCGCGACGCGACGGATGCGCCGCGACACGATCGGACAGGTCGGCCGAGCGAAGCGGGATGGCGGCCCCGCGGCGGGGCAGGAGATTACGGACGGAACGGGTTTCGCGCATGACACACGGGCTTTCGGTCTCGGAAGGACGGGGAGCGGACGCGGTGAAACCGCGCCCGACACCGCCCACGAGCCGTGGCCCGGACGGAAAGACGCGGTTTCAGCAGGCACTCGGAGGCTGGCTACTCATGCGATGCCACACCTCCGTTTCTTCCCTCGCCGGACGCCTGTCGTCGTGAGCGTGTACCGCTCCTCGGCCGGCCAGTCACTGTACTCTCCCGTCGACGCGCTGTCCCGTCGGGCTTCGCGCGGTCGAAGGTCCCGGGTGCGACGCAGCGAGCGACATGAGCACGTGGACCGTCCCGCCGGTGCCATACTTGCCGCATGACCGAACGGACCGAGGGCGCAGGCCCGGACCCCGAATTCCGGGTGCACGTGGTCCGCCAGGCGATCGATTTGTTCGCCGAGAACGGCTACGAATCCACCACCGTCGACCAGATCGCCGCCGCCGCGGGGGTGTCGCGGCGCACGTTCTTCCGGCAGTTCCGGTCCAAGGAGGACGTGATCTTCGCCGATCACGACGACCTGCTCGCCGAGCTGGACTCGTATCTCGCAGTGGGGCACGACGATCCGTGGACCGCGGTGTGCACCGCCGCGAAGATGGTGTTCGAGCACTTCCGCGCCAACCGAGACCTCTCGGTACGCCGCTTCCGCGTCGTACAGCGAGTCGCGGCATTGCGCGAACGCGAACTCGTCACGGGATACAGCTACGAACGGCTGTTCACGGAGTATCTACGCGGAGCACTGCCCGGCGAGCGCGTCGTCCGCGTCGTCGGGTTCGCGGCCGCAGTCACTGCCTGCCACAACTATCTGCTGCGGGGCATGACCAAGGGAGACCCGGACGCGACGTCCGACGCACTCGCCGACGCACTCCTCGACCTGCGCCGCACGTACGGCGTCGCTCCCGACACGGGTGATGCAGCGGAGGCCGAGATCGTCGTGGTGCGCTATCCACCCGGCACGTCACCCGACGACATCGCGGCAGCGGTGCGGTCGCGGCTCGGGGGCGAGTCGTGACCGCCCGGGCCGCCGCATGGGGCCTGTTCGCGACATGGCTGCTGCACGATGCCGAGGAAGCGGCGACGATGCCGCACACCAGCAGGCGCGTCGCACAGTTGCTCGCGCACTCTCGGGTGCGGCCGCTGCGCGCACTCGCCCCGCACGTACGGATGGACGCCACAGACGCACGGGTCTCGATCGCCCTCATGGCGCCGGTGGTCGCGGTCGCCGCGGCACGGGGTGCCCGCACCGACGGCCGCGACCGATTCTTCCAGGCAGTACTCGCCGGCTTGCACGGCCACGTGTTCACACACATCGCGTCGTCGGTGGTGCTGCGCGGGTATTCGACGGGGGTGGTCAGCGCGGTTGTGCTGGTGTGGCCGTACAGCGTGTGGGCGCGTGCGCGCCTACGGCGCGAGGGTGTGCTCGACGAAGGCTCCGCGCCGTACGTGACGGGCGTCGCCCTGTTGGTGCCCGCCGCCCTCGGTGTGCAGGCAGCGGCGCGTCTCGTGCGTCACCCTCGACAGCGATCCACTTGACTGGCACTCAGTGCCGTGCTTGACTGAAGAAGAGTGGCCCAACTGTGCCCACTGCGGGCAGCGAGCCCCGAACCACCCTGGCACTCGGTGTCATCACGACGGCGGTGCCCGACACTCGACCGAACGAGGAGTGAATCCCGATCATGGCCGGAAATCCGGACTTCGACCTGTTCAAGCTGAACGAAGAGCACGACGAACTGCGCGCCGCGATCCGCTCGCTGTCCGAGAAGGAGATCGCCCCCTACGCGAAGGACGTCGACGAGAACTCGCGCTTCCCCGAGGAGGCGCTGAAGGCGCTCGTGAACTCCGGCTTCAACGCCGTCCACGTTCCCGAGGAATACGGCGGACAGGGTGCCGACTCGGTCGCCACGTGCATCGTCATCGAAGAGGTCGCGCGAGTGTGCGGCTCGTCGTCGCTCATCCCCGCTGTCAACAAGCTCGGCACGATGGGCCTGATCCTGCAGGGCTCGGAGGAGCTCAAGCAGCAGGTGCTGCCGTCGCTCGCGTCGGGCGAGGCGATGGCGTCGTACGCACTCTCCGAGCGCGAGGCGGGCTCCGACGCCGCATCGATGCGCACGCGCGCCAAGCGTGACGGCGACGACTGGATCCTCAACGGCTCCAAGTGCTGGATCACCAACGGCGGCAAGTCCTCCTGGTACACGGTCATGGCCGTCACCGACCCGGAGAAGGGCGCCAACGGCATCTCCGCGTTCATGGTCCACAAGGACGACGAGGGCTTCGTCGTCGGCCCGCTCGAGCACAAGCTCGGCATCAAGGGCTCGCCCACGGCCGAGCTGTACTTCGAGAACTGCCGTATCCCGGGCGACCGCATCATCGGTGCCGAGGGCAGCGGATTCAAGACCGCGCTGCAGACTCTCGACCACACGCGTCCCACGATCGGCGCGCAGGCCGTCGGCCTCGCACAGGGTGCGCTCGACGCGGCGATCGAATATACCAAGGACCGCAAGCAGTTCGGCCAGTCGATCAGCAAGTTCCAGGGCGTGCAGTTCATGCTCGCCGACATGGCGATGAAGGTCGAGGCCGCGCGCCTGATGGTCTACACGTCGGCCGCACGTGCCGAGCGTGGCGAGAAGAACCTCGGGTTCATCTCGTCGGCGGCCAAGTGCTTCGCGTCGGACGTCGCGATGGAGGTCACCACCGATGCCGTGCAGCTGTTCGGCGGCGCCGGCTACACCACCGACTTCCCGGTCGAGCGCATGATGCGCGACGCCAAGATCACGCAGATCTACGAGGGCACCAACCAGATTCAGCGCGTCGTGATGTCCCGCGCGCTGCTCGGCAAGTAACAACCCCCTGTGAGCACTTGACGAGTCCAGAGACTCGTCAAGTGCTCACAGTGCGACGAAGGAGCATATTCGTGGAGAAAGTTGGAGTAGTCGGCGGCGGCACGATGGGTGCAGGCATCGCCGAGGTGTGCGCCAAGGCCGGCAGCACTGTCGTCGTCGCGGAGACGAAGCAGGAGTTCGCGGACGCCGCGCAGGCGCGCATCGAGAAGTCGATCGCGCGAGGAGTCAAGTCCGGCAAGCTGAGCCAGGACGACGCCGACGCCGCGCTCGCCCGCGTCACCGTCACGGTGGACATGGAGGACCTCGCCGACAGCGATCTCGTGATCGAGGCCGCGCCCGAGGTCGAGTCGATCAAGGCCGACATCTTCGCGCGGCTCGACAAGATCGTGAAGCCGTCGGGCATCCTCGCGACCAACACGTCGTCGCTGCCCGTCGTCAAGATGGCTCAGGCCACCTCGCGCCCCGGCCAGGTCGTCGGCGTGCACTTCTTCAACCCCGTCCCGGTCATGCCGCTCGTCGAGGTCGTGTCGGCGCTGACCACCGACGAGGAAACGGCCACCGCGGTGTTCGACTACGTCAAGAACACGCTCGGCAAGACGACGGTGCGCGCGGGCGATCGCGCGGGCTTCATCGTCAACGCGCTGCTCATCCCGTACCTCACGTCGGCGGTGCGCATGCTCGAGTCGGGCTACGCGACGAAGGAAGACATCGACGCCGCGATGAAGGGCGGCGCCGGGTACCCGATGGGCCCGCTCACGCTGATCGACACGGTCGGCCTCGACATCACGCTCAACGCGGCGCAGTCGCTCTACGACGAGTTCGCCGAACCGCACTACGCGCCGCCGGCACTGCTGCGCCGGATGGTCGACGCGGGTCGCCTCGGCAAGAAGTCGGGCAAGGGCTTCTACGACTACAGCTAGCACCACCCACCATGAGCACTGTGCGAGTCCGCAGACTCGCACAGTGCTCATGTGTTTTCGGGGCCTGCGTTGCCGCTCCACCGGTTTCGTGCGGGCCTGAATCACCGTGAGTGATTGTGGCGTACCAGGACTCGCAAAGTGCTCACGAGGGGAGGGACATGCGCGCCACCACAATGCGTTCGCTCATCGGCCCGGCGTGCTTGCTGACGTCCAGCACGGTGTCCACCCAATCCTGCTCGACACCGCGCACCCGTGCGCGCACGCGCACGGTCTCCTCGCCTGCGTCGAGGCGCGCTGCCGCGTCGTCGAGCACCGTGTGATCGTCGGGATGCAGTACCGCACTACCCGATTCGACGTCGCGCCACTGCACCCAGGGGGCAGGCGACTCGCGCGGTAGCCACGCCACCAGCATCCGCGTCTGCACGTCGAGCACCGCCGTGTACACGCCTGCCGCGGCGAGCCCCTGCTTCATCGCGAGTTCCGCGAAGGTCGGCCGCGACGGCTCGCCACTGTCGGTGATGTCGTGCCACAACAGTCGCGCCCCCACATTGCCCTCGTCGACGCGCGCCTTGCCCCAGCACCACCATCGCATCGTGCGGCCGTCGGCGTGGTCGACGCTCATCTCCGAGTCCCATCGCGCGCCCGGCTGCGGGTTGAGGGCAAGCGCGAACAATCCTTCGAAGTCGTCGAATTTCGCTGCCTTACCGTAGTATTCGGCCGGTGTGCGCTCCGGCACGTGGTCTTCGGGCTGCACCCCCGACATCATCGACGCCTCGACCGTCTGGGCGATCACCGTGCGGTCGAGCAACCACGCGATGCCCGCGGCAATACGCGGCGGGTCCACCGGCACGTCGGGGTCACCGATCCACACCTGCACACCGTGCGTGTCGCCCGACGGCCCGAGCACGGGCAGCGCCGAGAGCAGGAACGACTTCTTGGTGCGCGCGCTCGACACCACCTTGGTCCACGCTCGCCGCGACGTGCGCACCGCGTCGATCACCGGCTCGATGCGGACGTCGGGGGCGGGCGCGAGCCGGGCCACCGACGTCCAGCCGCGCACCTTGCCGCCTTCACCGACGACCGTCGCCGAATCGTCCGTCAGGGTCTCGACCAGGTACCACGTGTTCATGGCACGAGGATATTCAGCCGCCGGGTCAGCGCCGCTGCAGGGTCAGTTCGAACCCACGCGGCTTGAGCGTGACGGCCTCGACGATGTCGAGCCGGTACGCAGGATCGGGTGCGACGTCATATCGCCGCAGGAGTGTTGCCAGCGCGAGAACCGCTTCGTGCAAGGCGAATTGACGTCCGATACACGAGCGCGGGCCCGTGCCGAACGGCCGGTAGGCGTCCTTCGGCCGTGCGCGCACCGCGTCGGGCGCGAACCGGTCGGGATCGAACCGCTCGGGGTCGTCGCCCCACACCGGGTCGCGATGCAGTTGAGGAAGCAGCACGAACACCCACGAGCCCTTCGGCATCGGATACCGCCCGCCCAGCACGGTGTCGTGCCGCACCTTGCGGAAGTATCCCGGCGCAGCAGGCCACAACCGCAGCGTCTCGTCGACGACCCTGCGCACATACCGCAGCTTCGCCACCTGCTCGAACGCGATCTCGCCGTCGCCCACGACGTCGGCGATCTCGGCGCGCGCCCGCTCGACGACCTCGGGCTCGCGGGCGAGGAAGTACAGCGCGAACGCGAGCGTGCTCGCGGTGGTCTCGTTGCCGGCGACCAGGAAGGTGAGCACCTGGTTGCGGATGTTCTCCATGTCGAGCCGCTCGCCGGTATCCGGATCGGCGGAGTGCAGCATCAGGTCGAGCAGGTCGTCGGAGCGTTCGGCACGACCCGCACGCGATGCGACGAGCTCGTCGACCGTGTCGCGCATGAAGGCGACGTCGGTCTGGTAACGCTTGGCGGCGCCGCGGCCGAACACCATGCGCAGTAACGGGATGTCGTTCGACGTCTGGTTGACGTAGCCGAGCGCGCGGCCCATCGCGGCAGCGAACGGATCGAGGTCGTCGCCACGCAGCGAGCCGAAATCGCGCCCGAACCCGGCGCGTCCGATGACGTCGAAGGTCAGTCGCGTCATGTCACGGGCGACGTCGACACGGGCACCCGACGCCGCCGCGTCGTCCCAGGTGGCGACGAGGTCGTCGAGCACACGCGTCATCGAGCCGTGGTACGTGCGCAGCGCGGACTGACTGAATCCGGGGCCGAGCACGGAGTGCGCGCGGGCCCACGCGGGTTCGGAGTTGAACGCGGTGAACAGCCCGTCCCCTGCGACGTCACGCAGCTTCAGGATCGGCCGCCCCAGCGCGCGTGCCCAGTGTTTCTCGTCGTTCACCTCCGCGACGAGGTCGACGCCCGACACCACCGTGAGACGCGAGCCGATGATCTTGCGCTCGAACAGCGGGCCGAGTTCGGCGGCCATCGCCATTTCCTTCTGCACCGGCTTGGCGGGGTCGACGCTCAGCAGGTCACCGAGCACGGGGATGCGCCACCTGGGTGTCGGCACCGCGCACGGCGAACCGGTGAGCGCCGGCGCGTCGGGTGCGGTGGCCACCGCACCCGTATGCGGACAGGAACCTCTGTCGTCCACTCACTGACCTCCGTCTTCATCCCGGTTTCCACATGCGACCGGCCGATCGTCCGCGCGCAGGGCCGGGCACGGATGGGTCGGGGCGGCAGTCGTGATCCTGCGCGGCGAAGATGCCCCCTGCGCACCTCGGCATCGCAGAACGTGTGAGCCCCGACGACGGGCGCAACGGATTCGACCGCATGCGGCGGCCCGTCGCGTCCTGCGCTGCGTCCGGGACCGACCACGACAGATCCCGGGAAACCCCGTCCGGCACGGACAGGGCGCCCCGCGATCCTAGGGGCGTGCGCACCGACCCGCAAACATCCGTTCAGGCGCGCACTCCGAAACCCATGTACGACAGTGCCCGCGGCCGGACCCGCCCGAAGTCCATGCGCTTGCTCGATTCGCCGTAGGTGAGCCGGCCGCGACCTGCCCGAACGAGATCGACCAGTCGCATCGGGTTGCGCGAGCGGGGGCCGAGTCCGACGGTCTGGGTGAGCGTGATGCCGTGCCGTGCGAGCGCCGCCTCGAGTTCTCTGGGTCGCACGAACATCGACCAGTCGTGGATCGGGGTGTCGAACATCCGGGTGAGCCGCCACTCCTGCATCACCTTGATCGTGACGACGCGGCTGACGAAGGTGCGGTTGATCGTGTCGAACAGGTACACCCCGCCGGGCCGCAGCACGCGCCTCGCCTCGGCGAGCACAGCGTCGAGGTCGTCGACATGTTCGAGCACGTCGCAGCAGTACACGACGTCGAACGACGCGTCGTCGACCGGCAACTGCTCGGCCGAGCCGACGCGGTACTCGATGGGCAGCCCGCTCGCTGCGGCGTGCGCCCGTGCCGTCTCGATCGACACGGTCGACACGTCGACACCCGTGACGTCGACGCCCAGCCGCGCGAACCGCTCGGCGAGGAATCCGCCCCCGCACCCGACGTCGAGCGCGCGGGGTACGGCGCCGGCGCCGTGCTCGGTGGGCACGCCGCGGCGGGCCAGCACATCGCGGAAGTACTCGAACCGTCCCGGAGTGAGACTGCCGTGCAGGAAACTGAGCGGGTTGTCGTCGTCCCACCACGTCGCGCCCTTGCGGTTGTACACGTCGTTGTCGATCACGTGGGCCACCCCGTGTCGTCGGTTACGGACCATGCGGTTGAACCTGCGCCGGTTCGCGCTCCATCGTCACAGGTCCGGCCCGAGAATCACGCCGAAGTGACGGAAACCGGGCCAGGATGGACGAATGGCCGACCAACCGATCGCACTGCATTCGCCGCGGGGACGATGGATCGTCGCGGCGACGGTGCTCGGTTCGTCGCTCGCGATGCTCGACAGCACGATCGTCAACGTCGCGCTCCCCCGCATCGGTCAGTCGCTCGGCGGCGGCCTGTCGGGTCTGCAGTGGACGCTCAGCGGCTACACGCTCGCGCTCGCGTCGCTGATCCTGCTCGGCGGCTCCCTCGGCGACCGCTACGGCCGTCGTCGTCTGTTCGTGATCGGGACGGTGTGGTTCGCAGTCGCGTCGGCGCTGTGCGCCGCGGCGCCGGACATGACGGTGCTCGTCGGCGCGCGCGTACTGCAGGGCATCGGTGCCGCGCTGCTGACGCCGGGCAGCCTCGCGATCATCAACGCGTCGATCGCGGAGGACGACCGGGGCGCCGCGATCGGCCTGTGGTCCGGGCTCGGCGGCGTGGCGAGCGCGGTCGGTCCGCTGGTCGGCGGTTGGCTCGTCGAAGCCGTCGGATGGCGCTCCGTGTTCCTACTGAACCTGCCGCTCGCCGTCGTCGTCGTGTGGGTGTGCGCGCGGCACGTGCCGGAGAGCCGCGATCCCGACGCCCCCGACCGGCTCGACGTCGCGGGCTCGGCACTCGCGGTGCTCGGGCTCGGGCTGCTCACGTTCGGGCTGATCGAGAGACTGCCGCTCGCGGCGGTCGCGGGTGTCGTCGCGATGGCGGTGTTCGTGGAAGTCGAAAGACGCTCGCCACACGCGCTCGTGCCGCCGTCGCTGTTCCGGTCGCGCATGTTCACCGGCGCGAATCTCGTGACGTTCGCGGTGTACGCGGCGCTCGGCGGCGTGTTCTTCCTCCTGGTGCTGCAGTTGCAGACCGTCGCGGGCTACTCGCCGATCGAGGCGGGTGCGGCGACGATCCCCGTCACGCTGCTGATGCTGGTGCTGTCCGCGCGCGCGGGCCGCTGGTCGCAGCGACACGGCCCGCGCATCCCGATGACCGTGGGACCGCTCGTCGCGGCGGCCGGCCTGGTGGCGATGTTGCGGATCGGGCACGACGCGTCGTACCCGACCGACGTGCTGCCGGGCGTCGTGCTGTTCGGTCTCGGCCTGTCGGCGCTCGTCGCGCCGCTCACGGCCGCTGTCCTGGGATCGGTGCCGGTCGGCCGGTCCGGCATCGCGTCGGGCGTCAACAACGCGGTGGCGCGTACGAGCCAACTGCTCGCGGTTGCCGCCTTGCCTGCCCTCGCCGGCATCTCGGGAGTCGGACCGGGCGACGCCGACGCGTTCTCCGACGGCTTCCGCGTCGCGATGCTGATCTGCGTGGGTCTGCTCGTCGCGGGGGCGGCGATCGCAGCGGTGCTGATCCGCTCGCCGCGCACGGCCCCTCCCCCCGCGCCGGTGGTGACGGCTCCGCGCTGCGATGTCACCGGGCCCGCGGTGGCGCCGCGCGAGGGCTCGTAGAGTGACCCGCGTGGTGACGAGCGACCCCTCGAGCGCCCGCGTCGACAGCTGGACGTGGGCGGTGCGCCTGTTCAAGACGCGTTCGGCGGCCGCGGCCGCGTGCCGCGCGGGCCACGTGCGCGTCGACGGCGTACAGGCGAAACCGTCGCAGCCGGTCGGTCCGGGCACCGAGGTCCGGATCCGGGGCGGCGAGCGCGAACGCATCGTGACGGTCGTCCGTCCGATCGCCAAGCGCGTCGGCGCGCCGGTCGCCGTGCAGTGCTACCTCGACAAGTCGCCCCCGCCACCTCCGCGCGAGTTGCGCGCGGCCGTCCCGGTGCGTGATCGCGGCGCGGGCAGGCCGACGAAGCGCGAACGCCGCGAGATCGAGCGGCTGCGCGGCTACTGAGCGCGCCACAGGGGGCTCGACACACGACGAAGGTCCCGGTCCGGCACCCCCCACCGAGTGCCGCACCGGGACCTTTTTCGTACGACCGCCTCACGGACGGCCAGTCTGTTGCTCCGATCAGGGAGCGCCGAGCACCGCCAGTCCACGCGTGAAGCTGTCGATGCGCTGGGCGAGACCGTGGGTTCCGCCGTTGACGAGGCGCGAGACCTTCTCGATGCCCGCGGTGTCGGCGGCACCGTTGAGGTTGCGCGACGTCCAGTACCACGCGGCCGTCGAGAACGCGTTCTCCGGGCTGGCCATCAGCTCGGGGTTCGCGATGAAGTCGATGCCCGTGTACTGGCTGACCTGCTCGTAGTTGTGGCGGCCGGTCACCTGGATCGCGCCACGACCCTTGTACCGGGTGCCGTCGCCGGGCTGCGTGTTGCCCAGGTCCGAGCGACCTTCGTAGGCCGAGCCGGACGCGTACTCCTCGAACGTGCGGAACGAATCGGACTCGACGACCAGCTGCGAGATGAACGCGGCCTTGCGCAGCGGCGAGTCGATGCCTGCGTGCGCGAGTGCGGCGTTGAGCGGCGCGACGTAGCCGGCGAGCTGGTCACGCGAGACCTGGGGCACGATCGCGGCGAGCTGGTCGAGGTTGATGTCGGTCGGCAGCGGGGCCGGCGCTGCGGCAGGCGCGGGGGTCGGCTCGGGCGCTGCGACGGCGGGTGCGGCTGCTGCGGCTGCGGCGGCGTCCGCGGCCGGAGCGGCCGCCTGAGCTGCGGCATCGGCGGCGGGCTGGGCCGCTGCGGCGGCCGCCGCGTCCTGTGCCACCTGGGGCACGTCGATCGCTGCGAGCAGCGTGCTGGCATTATTGGGAGCTTGTGCGGTCATCGCGGCGCCGTCGGCGTTCGCGACAGGGGCGTCGGGGGCAATGGCAACGCTGCTCACCGTGACCACCGCTCCGGCGGCAACTGCGAGGCCGAGGCAACGTGCTTGGTTCGAGATCTTCAAGGTCGTGCTCCATGGGGGTATCGGCCGTGTCGGCTCCGAACTGTGACGCTGGCGTTACCGACTGAGAGCGGGTCTCGCAGGGCATGTCACCGTTACGTCGTGAATTGGTCACAACCAGGTAACGGGCCAGGTGGGGGATGCTTCAAGCGATCGTGAAGACTCGCACAATACGGTCGTATGGTGACTCAGGTCACAACTTGCCCGCGGACCGACGTTCGTAAGCCCCACGTGGCACCGCCTTCGAGTCCCCGCCGACGCCTCTTCGTGACATACCTGTGACCTTTTCGGTCATAGCCCTCTTGGCGGTAGCCGGCACATGGTCGGCAAACCCTCGCGCGCGCGATGCGCTCGGGCGGACGCCGGCGGACACGGGCCCGGGAGTGCGCGCGTAAATCGCTGCACTGCAGTAACTTTCGACGAAAGTACGGCCCCGTTCGATGCCGGACGAGACCGCGCCCGACACCGAGAATCAGCTGCCCTGCGGGCAGGTCGGCACCCCTCCGGTGACGCCCCGTGCGGGGTGGCCGCGCGAGCCCCGGAATCGGTGACTCACACAGCGGTGATCCACCGGTTGCACGCGCGTGCCAAACAGGCCTGTTCAGACGCCTTTTCGACGCTTCCCGGACGCTTGTCCGTGACGACCCACACAGTCCTCACAAGAAAATCTCGAGCCTTTTCGAGACGTTGGTGATGCGATCGGGTCGTTATTTACGGCGTTCCCGCATCACGTGACGGAGCGGTCTGACGGTCACCCCGAGCTGATCGCGAGCCCGTCGCCGGAAGAAGAGGACGCCCGTGATCGCGACGGCCCAGATGACGTACTGCACCGACCACGCGACCCGGAACGCCTCGGTGGTGTAGCCGCCCATCGCTTCGAGGATCAGGCCCATGGATTCGAGGACGATCAGCGTCGCGAGGAAGCCGCCGCTGTTGACCAGGCCCTGAGCGGTGCCCATGCTCGTCGACGGCACGAGCATGCGGGCGAAGTCGAACCCGATCATCGAGCCGGGGCCGCCCACCGAGATCACCATGACCAGCACGCACAGCAGCCACACCGGGGCGCGGCCCGGCAAGGCGAGCACGATCGTCCACATCACCGCGTTGGACACCATGATCGTGAGCACCAGCAGCGAGCGGCGCATCGGATAGCGCCCGCTGAGGATGCCGATCACGGTGCCCGACGTGATGGCCGTGACCACCGACAACGTCAGCATCGCGCCCGCGGCGGTCGCCGACAGTCCCTGCGCCGTCGTCAGATACGGCACGCCCCACAGCAGCGAGAACGTGGTCACCGAGAACTGCGTGCCGAGATGGGTGAAGAAGCCGAGCCGGGCGCCGTGATTGGCGAACACCGCCCGCACCTGCCTGCCGACCTCTCTCAGCCCCGCGGGGGCCGCGACGACGGGGTGCCCGGGCGGCGCGTCACGCAGCACCGCGAGTGACAACACGAACGCGAGCACGCCGAGGGCCGCGGCGGAGCCGTACGCCGCACTCCACCCGAGCGAGCCGAGCACCATCGAGAACGGCAGCGCCGACAGGATCTGCCCGAGCTGACCCGAGATGCCGGTCAGCTGGGACACCAGCGGAACGCGGCGAGGCGCGAACCATTGCGGCACGAGCCGCAGCACCGAGATGAAGGTGAGCGCGTCGCCCACGCCGACGAACACGCGCGCACCGATCGCGAGCGGCAGCGACTCGGTGACCGCGAGCACGCACTGCGCGGCCGCCATGACCAGCGCGCCCACCGCGACCATCGCGCGCGAGCCGAACCGGTCGAGCAGCACGCCCGCCGGGATCTGCATGCCCGCGTACACGACGACCTGGAGCACCACGAAGCTCGACAGCACTCCGGGCGAGACGCCGAAACGGTCGGCCGCGGCAAGGCCCGACACCCCGAACGTCGTGCGGTGCAGCACCGCCACGACATACGCGAAGATGCCGACACCCCACACCCACCACACACGCTTCATCGAGGCCGAATCTACTGCGCGGCACTCCCCTGCTCGGCGCTTGTCGTCCGTTACCGCGTTCGTCCGCCGATACTGTGTCTTTCCCTGCACCCGACTTCTTCCCCGAGTCCGGTGCGATCTCCTACCGTGGAGCGCATGGGATACGACTGGGTCGCGTTGCAGGTGGGCGCGCGTGACGAGTTCAGCCGGCGGGTCGCCGCGATCGGCGATTGGAACGCCGCCACCCCCGATACCGAGTGGACCGTCACCGACCTCGTGCGCCACGCGATCGAGGAGCAGCAGTGGGTGCCGCCCCTGCTCGCGGGCCGCACCGTCGCCGACGCCGACGCCGACATCGCGCCGCTGCACGGGGACATGCGCGAGGAGTGGCAGCGGTACGCGCGCGCCGCGTCGGACGCGTGGGCGGCTACGGCACCGGACGCCACCGTGCACCTGTCGTTCGGCGACTTCCGCGCCGACTACTACCTGCGCCAGCAGACCTCGGACCTCACTATCCACGCGTGGGATCTCGCCCGCGCCACCGGCACCGACGACACTCTCGACGCGACCCTCGTGCAGGCGGTGTGGGAGGACCTCGCACCGCAACGCGACATGCTCGCCGCGAGCGGCCTGTTCGCCGCGCCGGTCGACGTGCCCGAGTCGGCGCCGGTCCAGGACCGGCTCGTCGCGCTCACGGGCCGCGACCCCGCGCGACGACCCGCCCACCAGGGCAGGCGATAACCCACCCACGGCGGCTCCGGGTGGGCCTACGCTTGCGCACATGACCTCGTCCGCACCGGATCCGAAACCCCGAAGCCGCGACGTCACCGACGGCCTGGAACGCACCGCTGCCCGCGGCATGCTGCGGGCCGTCGGCATGGGCGACGACGACTGGGGCAAGTCGCAGATCGGCGTGGCGTCCTCGTGGAACGAGATCACGCCGTGCAATCTGTCGCTCGAACGTCTCGCGGGCTCCGTGAAAGAAGGCGTGCACGCGGGAGGCGGCTACCCGCTCGAGTTCGGCACCATCTCGGTGTCCGACGGCATCTCGATGGGCCACGAGGGCATGCACTTCTCACTCGTGTCGCGCGAGGTGATCGCCGACAGCGTCGAAACCGTGATGCAGGCCGAACGGCTCGACGGCTCGGTGCTCATGGCCGGCTGCGACAAATCGCTGCCCGGCATGCTGATGGCCGCCGCACGCCTCGACCTCGCGTCGGTATTCCTCTACGCCGGGTCGACACTGCCCGGTGTCGCGAAGCTGTCCGACGGCAGCGAGCGGCAGGTCACGATCATCGACGCGTTCGAGGCCGTCGGCGCGTGCTCGCGTGGCCTGATGAGCCGCGAGGACGTGGACACCATCGAACGCGTCATCTGTCCCGTCGAAGGCGCGTGCGGCGGCATGTACACCGCGAACACGATGGCCAGCGCCGCCGAGGCCCTCGGCATGTCGCTGCCCGGCAGTGCCGCGCCGCCCGCGAGCGACCGCAGGCGCGACGGATTCGCGCGACGCAGCGGCGAGGCCGTCGTCGAACTGCTGAAACGGGGCATCACGACGGGCGACATCCTCACCAAGGAGGCGTTCGAGAACGCGATCGCCGTCGTCATGGCGTTCGGTGGGTCCACCAATGCGGTGCTTCACCTGCTCGCGATCGCGCGCGAGGTGGAAGTCGACCTCACCCTGCGCGACTTCGCGCGCATCGGCGCACGTGTCCCGCATCTCGCGGACGTCAAACCGTTCGGTGCGCACGTCATGACCGACGTCGACCGCATCGGCGGCGTGCCCGTCGTGATGAAGGCACTGCTCGATGCCGGCCTGCTGCACGGCGACGCGCTCACCGTCACCGGCCGCACCATGGCCGAGAACCTCGCCGACATCGCCCCGCCGGACCCCGACGGCAAGGTGCTGCGCGCGTTGACGTCGCCGATCCACCCCACCGGCGGCATCACGATCCTCGAAGGATCCCTGGCGCCGGGCGGCGCGGTCGTGAAATCCGCGGGCTTCGACTCCGACGTGTTCACCGGCACCGCGCGCGTGTTCGACCGCGAACGCGCCGCGATGGACGCACTCGAGGACGGCACGATCACGCACGGCGACGTCGTCGTCATCCGCTACGAGGGCCCCAAGGGCGGGCCCGGGATGCGCGAGATGCTCGCGATCACCGGCGCGATCAAGGGCGCGGGCCTCGGCAAGGACGTTCTGCTGCTCACGGACGGTCGCTTCTCGGGCGGCACCACGGGTCTGTGCGTCGGGCACGTCGCGCCCGAGGCCGTCGACGGCGGGCCGATCGCCTTCGTGCGCGACGGCGACCCGATTCGGCTCGACGTCGGCAAGGGCACGCTCGACCTGCTCGTCGACGACCGGGAACTCGCGTCGCGCAAGCACGGCTGGTCGCCGTTGCCGCCGCGCTACACGAAGGGCGTGCTCGCGAAGTACGTCAAGCTGGTCGGTTCGGCATCGGAGGGCGCGGTCTGCGGTTGACCTGTCCGCAGCTGAACCGCACCGCTCCGCGGACCTACCGGGTCAGATCGGTCTGAAGCCCGCGCCCGGGCCGCCCGACGAATTGATCGCGTCCATGATCTGGGTCAGGTTGGTGCCCACCTCGGGCCCGAGGCACGGCACCAGCAGGTAGGCGTTGACCATCGCGACGAGGGTGGTGCCGACCACGACGGGAGCGCCCGAGTCACCCTCGATGACGCATGCCTGCGTCCACGTCTCCTGAGACTGCAGCACGTCACCCCACACGACGCCGCACGTGTTGCCCGTCGTGCGGCCTTCCTTGCATCCGATCTGCGGGAACTGCGCGGGCGCACCGATCTGCGTGATCGTGACGTTGCCGACCCGGTTGACGGGGACGACCTTGGCGCGGTCGAACTCGACGACCGCGTAGTCGAGGCTGTGGTCGACCGCCGCGACATGACCGACGACCCCCGCGTCCTGCTTGTACTCGGACACCACCGGCCACCCGACCTCGCCGCAGTGGCCCGCGGTGAGCCCGACCAGGCGACCTGCGGAGTCGTTGCCGATCGTGGTGATCGAGCACACGAGCTCGTCGTTCATGACGATGCCCGAACCTCCGCCCAGGACCGCCGGTCCGGGATCCGCGTGCGCCGTGCCCGCCACGAACCCGGTCATCATTACGGCCGCGGCCGCGGCCGCGGCTGCGAGTCTTCTGAGCATGGGGATCCTTTCGGGACGGGCACTCGCCTCGAATGAGCCGGGGCGAGCTCTTGCCTCTGCCGGTGACTGACATCACGTTCGTGCGTTGCTGTCTGCCTACCAGACTGGCAGCCGCACCGGGGCGGGTACCGGCGATTGGGCAGGTTGCACCGCCGACGCGCCGGTCCCGAAAGGTCCCGTGTGCAGCGCGCTACTCGGGCGCGCCGAGGGAATCGAGCGCGCGGCGTGCTTCCTCGAGCTCACGCGCGAGCTCCTCGACCCGCGCGGCCGCCGCGGTGCGCGCGGCGACCAGGATCGACTCGACGGCGTCGACCGCCGTCGGTTCGCCCAGTTCACGCACCGCGCGCTCGACCGCGTCGGGCGACACCGGCACGGCCTTGCCGGGCCGCTTCGCGCCGTGCGCCACGGTGACCGTCCATTCGTTGTCGGCGCCCGCGTGGATGGTGACGGCGACGCCCGCAGCGGGCTTGCGCTTACCCGAGCGTGGCGGTGCAGGCTTGGCTGCGGGCTTGACCGGTGCGCTGTCCGGGGTTGCCGCGGCAGGCTTGGCCGGAGCCTTGCGCGGCGCCGGAGCCGGCTCGATCTCCTGGTGCACGACGGTCGGCGCAGGCGCGGCGTCGGCGGGCTTGGGCGCGGGCGGACGCTTGATGTGCAGCTCGTCGGCCTCGAACGGAAGCTCGTCGTGCACACCCTTCGGGCTGACCGTGACGGTACTGCCGTCGATCGAGACGACCTTGGCCGACGCCCCGGGGTCGACGCCCAGGCTCGGGACGCCGTCGCGCAGGTAGACCGTGGCCCTTCGCCCTTCGGCGAGAGCGGTGGTGAGCGTGGCGAGGTCGTCCGCGGTGAGCGTTGCCGGTTCGCCGGCGCGTCTGCGGGGCGGCATGAGACGCATCCTTTCTCGTGCAGGGATCGGCCCGTCCGAGGTCTCCTCCGACCCCGCGATCCGGGCGGTGCACACTCTTGCACACGGGTCGGACGCGGCAACGGGGCACGGGCTCGGGCGGCGCGGGTTCCGGCGGCAGCACACCGCGCATGGCACGCTGTACGCACCGTGTCGTGAGGAGGTGCCCGGGCGATGGCCGACGAGAGTCCACGCGACGCCGACGTCGCATCGGAGATCCTGCAGCGGGTCCAGACGGACGTCGAGGAATCCCTGCTCGGCGGCCCCCGGCGGTACACGCAGGACGAGGTGGCGGCGTTCGCCGGCGTGAGCCGCGAGCGCGCCGACATGTTGTGGGTCGCGATGGGATTCGCGCTCGATCCCGACCCGGACGCCGTGATGTTCACCGACAGCGACGCCCGCGCGCTGCGGTCGATCACGCAGCTCGTCGAGGACGGCGTCCTGCCCCGCGAAGGCGAGGTGGCCGCGGCCCGCGCTCTCGGACAAGCGATGTCGCGACTCGCCGAGTGGGAGGTGTCCCTCGTCAGCTCGCACATCGTCGAGGTGCTCGCGGGCTCGGACATCCGCGATCCCGACGCGCTGCGCGAGCAGGTCCTCGCGATCACTGCGCAGATCGTGCCGACCGTCGAGGAACTCCAGTCGTACGTGTGGCGCCGTCACGTCGCGTCGACCACCGGACGCAGCGTCGGCAATCCCGCCGACGACGTCGCGAGCCGGGAGCTGGTGGTGGGTTTCGCCGACATCGTGGGGTACACCTCGCTCACCCGCAGGCTCGCCGCGCGCGATCTGTCCGATCTGCTCGAACGGTTCGAGTCGGTGTCGACGTCCGTGATCGCGCGCCATCACGGCTGGGTCGTGAAGACGGTCGGCGACGAGGTGATGTTCGCGACCGAGAGCCCGCACGACGCCGTCGAGATCGCGCTTCGGCTGCACGAATCTGTGCTCGTCGACGACGCCGATCCCGAGCTCCGCGTCGGGCTCGCACTCGGCCGGGTGCTCGTACGATTCGGCGACCTGTACGGATCCGTCGTCAATGTGGCTGCACGCCTGACGAGTTCGGCCCGGCCGGGCACCGTCCTCGTCGATGCGCATCTCGCGGACGCCGTGGGCGACGACGACCGGTACCACGTCCGTCATCTACGCCCGCGGCGCGTCCGGGGCATCCGCAGGCTCGAGCAGTACGCCGTCCGCCGCGCCCAACCGTGAGCACTTTGCGAGTCCGGGTACGCCTTTTTCACGCACGGGAGCGGGCGGCGAGGAAGTCGTCGACGATGCGCTCGCACGCGTCCCGTCCCAGCGGATCGAGCGTGAGCAGTTTGGTGAACACGAGCGGGCCGATCAGCTGACACAGCGCGAGGTCGTAGTCGTGGTCGCCGAGCAGCCGTTCGCCTTCAGGGGTCCGCAGCACCTTGTCGAATGCCGAGCGATAGCGCTCGACGATCGTGCTCCGCAAGGTACGCGACTCGGGATTGTCCGACGCCGAGCTCGAGTAGTCACCGAGCGACGGGCCGAGCCCCAGCCAGCACATCGCCGCCACGTTCACCGGCACGTCCTCGATGATCTTCGCCTGCCCGACGAGCAGTTCGACCAGTCGTGACCGCAGGTCACCCGTGTCGGCGACGACCGGAGCGGGCGGGATCAGTCGATTGAACGCGGCCGCGACGAGTTCGGTGCTGCTCGAGAAGTGCCGGTAGAGCGTCGCGCGTGCGACGGCGGCCCGCCGGGTGACCGCGTCGATCGTGACCGCCTCGGCACGTCCCGAGGCGAGTAGTTCGGTGGCCGCGTCGAGCAGCCGTGCGCGCGAACGCACCTTCCTGGGATCGTCCCGATCCTTCAAGACCCACCTCACCAGTGCCGACTCGCCCGTCGCCGGACGAAGTAGTGACCCGACCCACGACAAACGATACTGTCGGTCTCGTTTCCAGCAACCGGAGAGGGACAGCATGACCGAACGCGAGACCGTCACGCCTCGTGACGACGAACCCTCGAGCGGCTGGACGTTCGCGCAGATCTGGATGCTCGTCGTCGCGTGCTGCGGCGTCGCGCTGGTCGTCGCGGCGATGGCCGCGCTCAACACGGCGCTCCCCGATCTCGCGCGCGATACCGGCGCCACCCAGAGCCAGCTGACGTGGATCGTCGACGGCTACACGCTCACCCTCGCCGCGCTGCTGTTGCCGGCGGGCGCGCTCGGCGACCGGTACGGCAGGCGCGGCATGCTCGTGTTCGGCCTCGCGGTCTTCGGTGTGGCCAATGCCTTTCCGTTGTTCAACGACGAGCCCGTCGCGATCATCGCCTCGCGCGTCGTCGCCGGCATCGGCGCCGCCTTCGTGATGCCCGCGACGCTGTCGTTGCTCACCGCCGGTTTTCCCGCGGCACACCGTGGCCGGGCCGTCGGCATCTGGTCCGGTGTCGCGGGATCCGGCGGTATCGCCGGCATCGTGGTGTCGGGCGTGCTCCTGGAGAACTGGTCGTGGACCGTGATCTTCGGTTCGCTCGCGGCCGTGTCCGGTCTGCTGTTCCTCGCGTCGTTCACGATCTCCTCGTCGCGCGACGAGGAGACGACGCCACTCGACCTGCCGGGCACGGTGCTCATCGCGGGTGCCGTCGCCCTGTTCGTCCTCGCGACGATCGAAGCGCCGCAACGTGGGTGGCTCGACGTCGTCGTCCTGTCACTGTTCGCTGCGTCGCTCGTCGTCGCGGCCGCGTTCGTCGTCGTGGAGTTGCGGCGCACGCAGCCACTGCTCGACGTGCGGCTGTTCGCGAACCGCGCGTTCGCGTCGGGCGCGGTCTCGCTGGCGGTGCAATTCCTCGCGGTGATGGGCATCTTCTATTTCGTCATCCAGTACTTCCAGCTCGTCCTCGACTACTCGCCGTTGCAGTCGTCGATCGCGATCGCGCCCATCGCGGTGCCGATTCTGATCATGTCGGTGCTCATGCCGCTCGTGATCCGGTGGACCGGTCTGAAGGTGCTGCTCGCGGTCGGCGCCGCCGCGCTCGGCGCGGGCAGCCTGCTGATGGTGCGGCTCGACGTCGACTCGTCGTATCTGCATGCCGCCCTGCCGCTGCTCGTGGCGGCCTTCGGCGTGGGTCTGTGCACCACCCCGTCGACG
Organism: Rhodococcus sp. HNM0569; assembly: GCF_012726205.1. GTDB lineage: Bacteria > Actinomycetota > Actinomycetes > Mycobacteriales > Mycobacteriaceae > Rhodococcus_F. Next base: position 185,519 of record NZ_JAASAE010000008.1, read on the forward strand.
ACGGCGATCGTCGAGAACACGCCTGCGGACAAGCAGGGCGTCGCGTCGGCGGTCAACGACGCGGCGCGCGAGGTGGGCGCGGCGATCGGCATCGCGCTCGCAGGCAGCCTGCTGGCGGCGGGCTACGGCCGCAACATCGCACCGGTGGTCGACGCGGCGCCGGAGGTCGCGAAGGAGCCGATCGAGAGTTCCCTCGCGGCGGCTTTGCAGGTCGCGGACATGGCGGGGCCCACTCAGGGGCCGCAACTGGCGGAGTTCGCGCGGGCCGCGTTCGTCGACGCGATGCACAACACGTCGACCGTGCTCGGCTTCCTTCTCCTCGCGACGGCGGTGGTCCTCGCCGTCTGGGCACCCGGCCGGAAGGCGATGCGCACTCAGCGCCAGCGCGGCTGACTGGCGGACGTCACGCTCGCCCGAGCACCAGCGAAACATTGTGTCCGCCGAACCCGACGGAATTGCTGATCGCCAGTTCGACGCCCTGCAGGCGACGCAGCCGTGCGGACACGTCGATCTCGATCTTTTGGTCGGCGCGATCGAGGTTGAGTGTCGGTGGGGTGCGGCCGTCGCGCAACGTCAGGAGCGTCAGGGCTGCCTCCAATGCGCCTGCGGCTCCGATTGAGTGGCCGGTCGCCGATTTCGGGGCGTACACCGCAGCGGCCGGGGTGACCTGCGCTATGGCGAATGCTTCGGCAAGATCGCCGATGCGGGTCGAGGTGGCGTGGGCATTCACATGCCCGATATCACGGGGGTCGACATCCGCCACCTGGATCGCCTTGCGCATCGCACGCGCGATTCCGTCGCCGTCTGGCGTCGGCGCAACCAGGTGGTATGCATCGGAGGTGATGCCCGCCCCTAGGAGTCGTCCTCGAATAGCCGCGCCCCGAGCGCGAGCATGCTCTTCGGCTTCGACCAGTAGAAGCGCGCCTGCCTCACCGAATACAAATCCGTCACGGTCCTGATCGAACGGGCGACTTGCTTCTCGCGGCGAATCGTTGCGGGTACTCAATGCGCGCATACTCGAGAAGCTCGCCAGCGGAACGGCACCAATTCTCCCTTCGACACCGCCTGCGACGACTACATCGGCTTCCCCTGTCGCGACGAGCCGCCAGGCTTGGGCGACAGCCTCGCTTCCTGACGAACATGCCGAGACAGGTGTGTGCACTCCACCTTTCGCGCAAATCTCGAGCCCTACGACCGCTGCCGGCCCATTCGGCATGATCATCGGAACCGCTAGCGGCGGCACCTTCCGGAACCCGTCGGCACGCAGAGCGTCCACGGACCGGACCAGCACTTCGCCTCCTCCCAAACCTGTGCCGATAGACACCGCCACCCGCTCGGGGTCGGTCGCCGCGATGTCCTCGGCTGGCCACAGTCTGCGGACAAGCATCAGCGCCATCTGCTCCACGAAGGACAGACGACGACGCTCCACGCGGGTGATGCTCTTTCCCGGATCGTTCCGAAGCGTTCCGCCGATGCGTACAGGGAGGGCGTATCGGTCGAGTTCCGGGTCGATCAGAGCGCGAATACCGCTCGCGCCGGCGACCAGCGCGGCCCATGTCTCGTCGAGACCATCCGCAAGGGAGGTCGTCGCCGTCATTTCCGTTACAACCACGGACCGCGGCACGGTTTGTGAACCGATCGCTACATTCATAAGGTAGTGAATACCTGTAACATTCGCTACAGTCAAATGCATGGCCAGGCCACTCGACCTCGACAAACGGCGCGAACTGCTACGCGGCGCGCTCGACTACATCGCTACGCACGGTCTCGCCGACCTGTCCCTACGCCCACTCGCCACCGCCCTCGGCACCAGCTCACGCATGCTCGTCCACTACTTCGGAACCAAAGAAGAATTGCTGGTTCAGGCACTCGAACTGCAGCACCCAGACATGAAGCGCCGGTTCGACCAAGTGAAGGATGCCGAGGAAATCCGGTACGCACTCGGCAAATTGTGGAACTCGATGACGACGGGCGAGGACACGGTAAGCACGCGAGTCCTGCTGCAGGTCATGGCCATGGCGTTCACACGGCCGGAGCCGTTCGCCCGGTTCGCGAACGCCGCATTCGACACAATCTCGACCGCACTTCGAGACGCATTGGTGCGAGCAGGGAGCGAATCGCCAGAGGCGCTGGTCGACGCCACAATCGCTGCCGCAACCTTCCGCGGCCTGCTACTCGACCGACTCGTAACTGGCGACGTCGAGCGGGTGGACAACGCAGCACATGCCTTCATCCGGTCGGTCGCGCGGTAGATCGACCGGATGCAACAAATCGACCGCCCCCTGCAACCACTCATCGGGATTCCGTTGCGTTTGTGACAGTGGTCATTGTATCGTTCGGTACCAGTAACCGAACGTCACATGTACAAGTCGGTGGCCGCGCCGCCGAGGAGTGAGGGAAGTTCATGACCGCGTCCATCTCTGCCGCTCGGCCGGCGCTCTCCGATCGCGAGGAAACGGCGCAGCGACTCTTGGCGTCGTCGGCCCGCAAGTCCTACGACCCGGTGGTCGAGGTCGACTGGGAAGCCCCCATCCCCGACGACAAGTACGGCATGACGCCCGAGTGGAGCACGCTCTACGGCACCGCGTACTGGGACGAGATGACCGACGCCCAGCGCATCGAGGTCACCAAGCACGAGGCCGCGAGTGTGTCGGGCACCGGCCTGTGGTTCGAGATCCTGCTGATGCAGATGCTGCTGCGCGACGTCTACAGCCGCGACAAGCACTCACGTCACGTGCAGTTCGCCCTCACCGAGGTCGGCGACGAGTGCCGTCACTCGGTCATGTTCGCCCGCGCAGGTGAGCAGCTCGGCATGCCCGGTTACGGCCCGAAGGGCCCGATCCACCAGCTCGGCAAGGTGTGGGGTGCGCTCTACCGCGGTGCCAATGCGTACGCGTCGGTCATGGCGGCCGAAGAGATCCTCGACATGATGCAGCGCGACTTCCTGCGTGACGAGCGCGTGCAGCCCATCACCCGCACGGTCAGCAAGATCCACGTCCTCGAAGAGGCCCGGCACATCCGCTTCGCCCGCGAGGAAGTCGCCCGCCGACTCGACGGCGCGAGCTGGGGCCGACTGCAGTTCGAGCGCTTCAACACGGCGGTCACCGTGTTCTTCGTGATGAAGAGCATGATCCGCAAGGACGTCTACACCAATGCGGGTCTCGACGGCGAGCGTGCACTGCGCGAGGCGAAGAACAACCAGCACTACAAGGACATGGTCCGCACGTCCGGATCGAAGCTGATGCAGTTCCTCGACAGTGTCGGCCTCGTCGGCGGCCCGTCGAAACGCTTGTACAAGCTGGTCCATCTGCTCTGACAGAGCACACGGCTGTGCGTCGGCGACGACGCGACGCGGTGGCCCCGTTCCGGCACCCCTCTGGGGGTGGGTGCCGCGACGGGGCCATTCGCGTTTCCGAGGGGCGCGAGTAGAAGTTCGGATACCCGAACTCTATAGTGTGGATCGTGGAAACCGACACGATGCCCCGGCGACGTCGCGGCGGACGGCTGCGTGCCGTCGCGCTGCTCGGACCAGCCTTCGTCGCCGCGGTCGCGTACGTCGACCCGGGCAATGTCGCCGCCAACCTCACCGCAGGTGCCAAGTACGGCTACCTGCTGGTGTGGGTGCTCGTGCTCGCGAACGTGATGGCTGTGCTCGTGCAGTACCTGTCGGCGAAGGCCGGCCTGGTCACCGGCAAATCGCTACCCCAACTCATGGGCGCACGGCTGCGCACGAACAACCGCCGCGCGTTCTGGCTGCAGGCCGAGGGGATGGCCATCGCCACCGACGTCGCGGAGGTCATCGGCGGTGCGATCGCGCTCCACCTGCTGTTCGGCATCCCGCTGTTCGTCGGCGGACTGATCACCGGCGCGATCTCGATGGTGATCCTGCTGATCCAGAATCACCGTGGTCAGCGCGCCTTCGAGTTCGTCGTGATCTCGATGCTCGCGATCATCACGGTCGGATTCCTGTCCGGGCTCGCGTTCACCGACGTGTCGGTCACCGACACGGTCGGGGGGCTCGTGCCGCGCTTCGAAGGCGCCGAGACCGTCCTGCTCGCGGCCAGCATGCTCGGCGCGACCGTCATGCCGCACGCGATCTACCTGCACTCGGCGCTCGCGCGCGACCGGCACGGGCACACCTCGGGGCGGGCACTCGACCGTCTGCTGCGCGTCACGCGGTGGGACGTCGTCGGTGCGCTGATCGTCGCGGGCAGCGTCAACATCGGCATGCTGCTGCTCGCCGCGTCGGCGCTGCGCGACGTACCCGGCACCGACTCGATCGAGGGGGCCCACGCCGCGATCGAGAACGCGCTCGGCCCCGCGATCGGTGTCGTCTTCGCGATCGGACTGCTCGCGTCCGGCCTGGCGTCCACCGCCGTCGGCAGCGCCGCGGGCGCCGAGATCATGCGTGGACTGCTGTCGATGCGCATTCCGCTGGTGGTGCGCCGCCTCGTCACCCTGATCCCCGCGGTCGCGGTCCTTGCGATCGGCATCGACCCCACGACCGCACTCGTGCTCAGCCAGGTCGTGCTCAGCCTGTGCATCCCGTTCGCGCTGATCCCGCTCGTGCGCATCACGTCCGACCCGGCCGTCATGGGCGTGCACGTCAACCGCCGCCCGGTCACGGTCGCGGCGTGGGTGGCGGCGGCGCTCATCGTCGCGCTCAATGTCGCACTGCTCTACCTGACGGCCACCGGCGAGGTGTGAACGCGTCCGATGCAGGGACGCGCGGCTCGCGCCCCGCGTAGGCTCGCTCGGAGCATCGATCGCGCGTGTTCGGGAGGTGGCCGGCATGAGCGGACCGGGACGCCCGAACAGCAACCGACCGCACGTACGGGCCGAGATCGAGGTCCGCATCTTCGACGCGGCACGTGAACTCTTCCGCGCACTCCCCTACGACGAGGTCACCACCCACTCGATCGCGCGCCACGCCGCGGTCGCGAGCGGGACGGTGTTCCGCTACGCGTCGACCAAGCCCGAGCTGCTGCTGATGGTCTACAACGCGGCATTCCGGGAACGCGTCGCGCACGGCCTGGACGCTCTGGCCGAGGCGCGCGGCGACGACGCGCGGTCCGACGCCACCGCGCAGATCATGGCGCTCGTGTCGCCGGTCGTCGCCGAGTCTCTCGGCGACGAGAACGTCGCGACCTATCAGCGTGAGGTGCTGTTCGGCCCGGCCGACCGGTACCGCGGCGAGGCGCTCGAGATCGTCGCCGGACTGCGCGGTGCGATCGCTGCTGCACTCGCGGACGCGTGGCGCGAGCGGCACGGCTCGTCGCCACCAGACCCCGAGATCGCGGCCCGCACGGTGTCGACGTCGCTGCACATGACGCTCGTGCGGGCCGCGCACAGGAGCACCGGCGGGGCCGCCGAGGTGCTCACCGACCTGGCCGCACAGGTCGAACTCGTCACACGCGGCTATCTCGCGGCGCGCCCCTGACGGAATCACCGAACCGGACGCCGCGGCCGCGCGGCGAGCGGACACTGGACTTATGGCCCGAGGCGATCATCCGCAGCGCACCCCGTTCTACGGGGTGGTCATGATCATCGCGGCACTGCTCGCGGCGTTCTTCGTGTACCGCGCCGATCCCGCGCCGTGGGTGCAGGTGATCGTGTTCGTCGTGGCCGCTGTGGTGGCCGCGGTCGGCTTCGTCATGACGTTCCGCGACTACTCGCGCTGACGTTCATGCAGGCTGCGGCGCCGGAAGGTCGAACAGCGCGGCCGCATTGTCGTGCACGACGCCGCGCAGCCACGACTCGTCCAGACCGAGCGTGGTGAGCGCCTCGAGCGCATGCAGGTAGCGATAGGGGATGTTGGGGAAATCGCTGCCGAACAGGATGCGATCGCCCAGCGCGGCGAGCCTCGGCACGTCCGTACGCGGGAACGGGACGTCGGCCTCGGCGAAGTCCGTGAACGCCATGGTGGTGTCGAGTCGGACGTCGGGGTAACGCTCGGCGAGATCGAGGAAGGCGCCGTACTCGGGCATCCCCATGTGCGCCACCACGAGTGGCAACGCCGGGAACCGCGCCAGCAGCTGCGCGATCGGTTCGGGTCCGGTGTACGTGCCGGGTGCGGGCCCCGAACCACAGTGGATGACGATGGGGACGCGGGCGTCCTCGAGTCGGCCCCACACGTCGTCGAGCAACGGGTCGAGCGGCGAATAGTCGCCCACCTGGATGTGCGACTTGAACACGCGTGCACCGGATTCGATTGCGGCACCGACATAGTCGGCGGCCCCGCGCTCGGGATAGAAGGTCCCGGTGTGCAGGCAGTCGGGTGTGCGCGCCGCGAAGTCGGCGCCCCACGCGTTGAGCCACTCGGCCATGCCCGGCTTGTGCGGATAGATCATCGACGTGAAGCGTCGCACTCCGAACTCCCGTAGGCGCGCGACACGGGTGTCCTCGTCGTCTCGGTACGTGATCGGCCACGGACGCCCGACGAGCGGGCCTGCCGCGTCGAAGTACGCCCACACCTTGTCCATCACGTTGCGGGGCATGAAATGCGTGTGCACGTCGACGATTCCGGGCAGACCGAGCTCGCGCCAGAACCGCGTGACGCCCGCGATCTCCGCCATGTCGGCGTCAGGTCGGACAGGGCTCGCGGAGTCGGTGGCACACATGGTCAGAACAGCGTGAGAGCGTCGTCGGCCGATTCGTCGGCGGCAGGCTCGGCAACGGTGGCAGGCCGGAGCTCGGCGCGCACCGGCTCCGGAGACGTCTCGCGCTTCGCGACTGTCTTCACACTCGCCGGCTGCGCCGCCACCGCACGCGCGGCGTCGCCCGCGAGCGTGTCGGCCATCTCGTTGAAGTGGTTGCCGACGTGGCCGCGCACCCATCGGAAACGTACCGGGCCGGGACGCTCGGCGATCGCGGCGTCGATGCTCTGCACGAGCGCGAGGTTCTTGACCGGCGAGCCGGTGGAGGTCTTCCAGTTCTTGCGACGCCATCCGGCGATCCACTCGGACGCGCACTTGATCGCGTACTGCGAGTCCGACTCGATGAGCAGCGGCTCGTCCCCCGGGTGCGCCTCGATCGCCTCGAGCAGCGCGCGGAGTTCGGCGATCTGGTTGGTACCGGACGCCTCGCCACCGCTGCGGCTGGGACCCTCGTGATTGACCCACGCCCAGCCGATCGCCCCACCGGGGTTACGCAGACAGGATCCGTCGGTGCTCACGATGATCATGCCTTCGGACTCTACGTCCGCGCCCCGACAGCGGTGAGGCCGACACGGCCGTGCCCGCGACGCCCACCACATTTCGGCGGCCGCGATGTGGGCCCGCTCAGGATCCGGCGCTACGCTCGCCGTGATGACCGTTCCGCTCGACCCGGCCACACGCACCGCTCCCGACGCTCCGGCGTCCGACGGCATGCAGGCCACGCTGACGTCCCGACGCCCACTGGACGTCGCTCTCACGCTCGCCCCGCACGGCCGTGGGCCGGGCGATCCGTGCCAGCAGCGCGCCGCCGACGGCTCGATCTGGCGCACGTCCCTGCAGGCCACGGGGCCGGTCACGTATCGGGTCACGCAGACCGGCCGGCACAGCGCGCGCTGCCAGGTGTGGGGGCCGGGTGGCGCCGAACTGCTCAGCCGGTTGCCCGCGCTGCTCGGCGACGAAGACGCATGCGACGACTTCGCACCCGCCCACCCCATCCTCGCCGAGGCCCATCGCACCCACCCGCACCTGCGCATCGGCAGCACGCGGCGGGTGTTCGAAGCCCTCGTGCCCGCGGTGCTCGAACAACGCGTCCACACCATCGCGGCGCACCGCTCGTGGCGTCGGCTCGTCCGCACGCACGGCACGCCCGCACCCGGGCCCGCGCCGGACGGCATGCGCGTGCCGCCCGCTCCCGACGTGTGGCGGCGCATCCCGTCGTGGGAGTACCACCGCGCGAACGTCGACCCGAGTCGGTCGCGCGCGATCGTGCGCGCCGCCGAGGTCGCCGATCGACTCGAAGCCCTCGCCGACCTGCCGCCCGACGACGCACAGCGCCGTCTGACGTCGCTGCCGGGCATCGGTGTGTGGACGGCGGCGGAAGTCGCACAGCGCGCGTTCGGCGACGCCGACGCACTCGCCGTCGGCGACTACAACATCGCGCGCATGGTCGGCTGGTCGCTCGCGGGCCGCCCGTTCGACGACGACGAAATGGTCGAATACCTCGAAGACGTACGTCCGCACCGTTACCGTGCGGTGCGTCTGCTGGTCGTGAGCGGCCACGCGGTGCTGCCGAAGTTCGGCCCGCGCACGCCGATCGTCGACCACACCTGGCACTGAAACAGCGACAATCGGTGGGTGGACTTCGACAGCGTCGCGGACTTCCTGTACGGGCTGTGGCCGGCCGAGTTCGTCGCCGAACGCACCAAGGCCGCCGCGTCCGCGAAGAAAGCCGGCCATCGCGAGCTCGCGAGTGAGATCGCACGCCTGAAGAAGCCCACGGTGACCGGCTGGGCGCTCAACCTGCTCGCCCGCACACAGCCGCGCGAGCTCGCGCGCCTCCGCGCGTTGGGCCGGTCCCTGAGCCGTGCTCAATCGTCGCTTGACGCGGCCCGCATGCGCAGCCTCGCCGACGAGCGCACCCAGCTCACCAACACACTCGTCACCCGCGTCGCCGAAACCGCGTCGACACGCGGCCACCTGCTGTCGGCCGGAGTGGTGCGCGAAGTCGGCCAGACGCTCGGTGCCGCGGTCGCCGACCCCGATGTGGGCGACCGTCTCGAAAGCGGGCGCATGCTGCGCGGCGAGGACTACAGCGGCTTCGGGGAGTACGGGGGCTTCGGGGACGGCGCCGTCCTCGCCTCGGTGCCCGATCCTCCGGAAAACCCGGACGACGGCGCGGACGCCGGGGTCGCGGCGGAACGGCAGGCCGAGGAGCGCGCAGCCGCGCACCGGGCCGTCGTCGACGCGGAACGCGCGCTGGGCCGAGCCCGCGAATCCGCCGCCCGGACCCGTGCGGCAGTCGACGAATCCGTCACGCGAATAAGGGAGCTGAAGTCCGAACTCACCCGGGCGGAACAGGAACAGCGGTTCGCGGTATCGGCTCGCAATGCCGCCGACAAGGCCGTCCGTGACGCCGAAGCCGCTGTGGCCGAGGCGCGGGAACGCTTGGACGACTGACTGTCCGGGACAAACGTAGGTGAGGGCAGCTCTGCTTCGCCGACCCCGGCGGCCCGCATCGCGCCCACCGTCCACGATCGTCGGAATCTGTGGGACGCACTGCAATACAGAAGGGGCGTCCAGACTCGCCCGCACACCGAGCGTCGACATTCGCACCCTGATGTGGAGCAACAGCGCTCTACGACAAGAAGACCCGCTGAAAAGGTGCGAGCCCACGGATCCCGTCCGGACCGGTGGGCTCGCGGCATTGTCAGGGCACGATCACGCGGATCGTCTCGGCCAGGCAGGCAGGCTTGTCCGAGCCCTCGATCTCGACCGTCATCGTGACGACGACACGAGCGCCCTTCGGCGTGCTCTCGAACGACGTGATCTCGCCCGACGCGCGCACCCGCGAGCCGACGAGCACCGGCTGCGGGAAACGCACCTTGCCGAGGCCGTAGTTGATCGTCATCGACGTGTTCTCGACCTTCATCAGATCGCCACCGAGGAGCGGCAACAGCGACAGCGTCAGGTAGCCGTGCGCGATCGGACCGCCGAACGGACCCGCCGCCGCGCGCTCGGGATCGACATGGATCCACTGATGATCGCCCGTCGCCTCCGCGAACTGGTTCACCCGCTCCTGAGTCACCTCGAGCCACTCGCCGTGGCCGAGCTTCTCACCGACCGCAGCCTCGACGGCGTCGATGTTCTCGAAAACCCGCATGGTTCAACTCTCCTCGATCATCCGTGCCCGCTCCTTCGGAGCGTTCTGTGCTATCCGTGCCCGCTCCTTCGGAGCGTGACGCGATACGTGTAGTGCTCGGGAAGAAAATAGCTCACCGCCAACTCGTCGGCGCGGCCCTGTGTGTCACTGTAGAGACGATCGACGCGGAGCATCGCGTGGCCTTCTTCGCAGCCGACCTCGGCGGCCACCGATGCCGGGGCGGTCGCGACGGTGATCGACTGCGCTGCTTCGATTATCGGGCTGTCCAGGTGCGGTTCGAGCAGTCCGATGATCGTGTAGGCGCTCGACGCGCCTGCCTGCAGCTCCGGCGCGTCGGCCACGAGCCGCGCGACCCGCTCGGGCAACGACACCGTCGTCACGACGAACGGCACGCCGTCGTGCAGTCGCCGGAACACCAGTCGGTACACGACGTCGGTGTCGAGCCGCAGCCGGCCCGCGGTCTCGATGTCGACGCGTCGGCGCAGCGGCTCGAGCACCTCCATCGTGGTGTCCGCCGACAGATTCATCAGGTCCTCGATCGAACCCAGTTGCCGCAGGTAGCGGCCGTCGGACTCGGTCGCGAACGTGCCGCGCCCGGGCACCCGGTACACGATGCCCTCGGCAACGAGGTCTTGGAACGCACGGCGAACCGTCTGCCTGCTCAGACCATGTCGATCGGCGAGCTCGGACTCGGTGGGCAGCTTGACGCCGTCGCGGAACCGGCCCGCCGCGATCTGACGTCGCAGCTGGTCCGACAGCAGACGGTAGGCGGGGGGCGAATCGTTCATGTCGTCTCGCTACACGCCGCCGCGTGCGACGAGCTGGCCCACGATGACATTGCGCTGGATCTCGTTGGTGCCCTCGCCGACGATCATGAGCGGTGCGTCTCGGAAGTAGCGTTCGACGTCGTACTCCGTGGAATAGCCGTAGCCACCGTGGATCCGGACCGCCGACATCGCGATCTCCATCGCCGTCTCTGACGCGAACAGCTTCGCCATTCCCGCCTCCATGTCGCACCGTTCGCCGCTGTCGTAGCGTTCCGCGGCGTGCCTGGTGAGCTGACGGGCCGCGGTGAGTTTGGTGGCCATGTCGGCGAGATAGTTGCCGACGGACTGATGCTTCCAGATCGGCTTGCCGAAGCTTTCGCGCTGCTGCGCGTACGCGAGCGAGTCCTCGAGCGCCGCGGCCGCGACGCCGAGCGCACGGCAGGCCACCTGGATGCGCCCGGTCTCGAGGCCCTTCATCATCTGTCCGAAGCCCTGGCCGGGCTCCCCGCCGAGAATCGCCGTCGCGGGAATGCGGTACCCGTCGAACGACAGCTCGCAGCTCTCGACGCCCTTGTAACCGAGCTTGGGCAGATCACGCGAGACGGTCAGGCCGGGACCGTGTTCGACGAGCACGATCGAGATGCCGGTGTGCCGGGGCTCGGCTTTGGGGTCGGTCTTGCACAGCAGCGCGATCAGCTGCGATCGGCGCGCATTGGAGATCCATGTCTTGCTTCCGCTGATGACGAGGTCGTCGCCGTCGCGTGTGGCGGTGGTCGCCATGTTCTGCAGGTCGGAGCCACCACCGGGTTCGGTGAGCGCCATGGTGGCGCGGACCTCGCCGGTCGCCATGCGCGGCAGGTACCGCTGTTTCTGCTCGTCGGTGCCGAACAGCGTGAGCAGCTTCGCGACGACGGTGTGCCCACCCATCGCGCCCGCGAGACTCATCCAGCCGCGTGCGAGTTCCTCGGTGACCCGCGCGTAGCACGGCATCGAGACGGGCGATCCGCCGTATTCCTCGGGCACCGCGAGCCCGTAGATCCCGATCTGCTTCATCTGCTCGATCCACTTCTCGGGGTACTCGTTGGCGTGTTCGACCTGCTGAACCGTCGGCTTGACGTCGCGGTCGACGAAGGCCCGCACCGTACGGACGAGGAAGTCCTCTTCCTCACCGAGTCCGGTCGAGATCGTGTGCGTCATGGAATCCACCTGTGCTCGTGCCTGCGTCGATTTGTACGGCCATATTCGGCGCGTGCAAGTCGGATGTCAACCGTTGTGGCCACGCACCACCGAGTGGTAGGAAAACATCACACGACCAATTGGCCGCACAAATGCGGCGCGGGAGGAAATCTTCGTGACCGACAGCCACACCGTCGCCCGGCGCGCCGTGCTCGTTACACCGGCGTCCGACGACCGCAAGGCGCGCAAAGCGCTCGAGTCCACCGCCGGCGAGGTCGTTCTCGACCTCGAAGATGCCGTCACCGCGGCCCACAAGGACTCGGCCCGTGCGGCCGCGGCCGTGCTCGCCGCCGAGTACGGCGCCACTCGCACCGTCTCGATCCGCGTCAACGGGCTCGCCACCGAGTGGGGCCGGGACGACCTCGCGGCGTGTCGACGGGTGGGCGACGCATTGTCGTCGGTTGTCGTGCCCAAGGCGGAGACGGCGGCGGGCCTACGTGACGCCGACGCGGCATTGGACGGCACCGGGATCCGGCTGCAGGCGCTCGTCGAGACGCCACTCGGGATCGAGAACCTGCGCGAGATGTGCGGCGCCACCGACCGACTCGCGGCGCTCGTTCTCGGGTATGCGGACCTCGGTGCAGCGCTGGGTCGTTCCGCCGCCGCCGCGCCCGCACAGTGGCTCGCGGTCCAGGATCGCGTGCTGGTCTCGGCCCGCGCGCACGGCGTCCAGGCTGTCGACGGCCCGTATCTCGGCATCCGTGACGACGCGGAGTTCCGCACCGCGAAGCGCTGGGTCGCCGACCTCGGATTCGACGGCACGTGGGTCATCCATCCGGCGCAGATCGACACGGCCACTGCAGTGTTCACACCGAGCAGTGAGGCGGTCGACGACGCGACTCGGGTGCTGGCAGCCCTCGCGGACGCCGAAGCCGCGGGCGCGGGTGCCGCGCAGCTCGACGGCAAGATGCTCGACGAGGCCGTCGCGGTCGCCGCACGGCGCACCCTCGCGCGGGCGGGCGCCCGATGAGCCGCACGGTGGCGGTGGGCGGCCCGTACTTCGACGACCTGGAGCCCGGTCAGGTGTTCGACGGCGCACCGTCGGTCACCCTCACGGAAGGGCTGTCGGCCGCACACCACGCGATCGTCGGACATCGGGTGCGACTGCCGCTCGACGCGCACCTGTCGGCGGCCGTCACCGGTGCGTCGACGGCAGTCGCGCATCCCGGGCTGGTCACCGATCTCGCTATCGGACAGTCGACGCTCGCGACGCACCACGTGAAGGCCAACTTGTTCTACCGCGGCTTGCGTTTCCACCGGTTCCCGCATCTCGGCGACACGCTGTCGACGCGCACCGAGGTCGTCGGCCTGCGCGAGAACTCCGCCAAGCCGGGCCGCGCCCCCACCGGCCTCGCCGCATTGCGGATGCACACCACCGATCAGTACGGCCGCACCGTGCTCGACTTCCACCGGTGCGCCATGCTGCCGCTGAGCCCCGACGCCGACCCGGATCGCACTCCCCGCTCCGACGACCTCTCGCACGTCGGCCCGGCCGACGAGCCCAGGTTCGCGATTCCACCGGACTGGGACCTGGGCGTGTACCGCGAACGCGTGCCCGGCCCGCACTTCGCCCCGGCGCTCGCCGGCACGGTCTTCCAGAGCAGCGCCGACGTCGTCACGAGCGCACCGGAACTCGCGCGCCTGACGCTCAACATCGCCGCGACACATCACGACGAGCGGGTCGGCCAGGCCGGCCGTCTCGTGTACGGCGGGCACACCATCGGCCTCGCACTCGCACAGGCCACGCGCGCGCTGCCGTCGCTCGTCACCGTCCTGGCGTGGCAGTCGTGCGATCACACCGGACCGGTCCACGAAGGCGACACCCTCACGAGCGAGTTGCACGTCGAATCCGCCACTCCGCTGGATGATTCGGGTGTCTTGCAGCTGCGCTCGCTCGTGTACGCGCACGACACCGACACCCCGCGTCCGGTACTCGACTGGCGCTTCGCCGCCCTCATGGCCTGAACCGGAAGGACTCTTCGTGACACCCAACGACTCTGCCCGCCCACTCGACGGACTCCGCATCGTCGAAGTGTCCAGTTTCGTCGCATCCCCGCTGTGCGGTCTCACGCTGTCGCAGCTCGGCGCCGAGGTCGTTCGGGTCGACCCGATCGGCGGAGCGGCCGACGTGCACCGCTGGCCGGTCACGTCCACCGGAGAGTCGATCTACTGGACCGGCCTCAACAAGGGCAAGAAGTCGGTCACGTGCGACATGCGCAGCGAGGACGGCCAACGGCTGGTGCAGCGACTCGTCACCGAATCCGGCGACGGCGGCGGCATTCTCGTCACCAACGCGGGTGGACGCGACTGGCTGAGCTACGACACCCTGGGCGCGATGCGCCCGGACGTGATCACCGTCGAGGTTCTCGGCACCCACGACGGCCGCACCGGAGTGGACTACACCGTCAACGCGGGCCTCGGCTTCCCGATGCTCACCGGGCCCACCGACTACTCCGGCGTCGTCAACCACGTTCTGCCGGCGTGGGACGTCGCGTGCGGTCTGTATGCGGCGCTCGCCGTCGCGTCGGCCGTCCGCAGGCGCGAGCGCACCGGGCGGGGCGCGCGGATCACCCTGCCTCTCGACGACGTCGCACTGTCGATCTCGAGCGCGCTCGGCTATCTCACCGAGACACAGGTCAACGGCCGCAGCCGCGAGGCCACCGGAAACGATCTATACGGCACGTACGGAACGGATTTCGAGACGGACGACGGCGGGCGGTTCATGATCGTGGCGCTCACGCCACGGCATTTCCGCGATCTCGTCGACGTGACCGGGACCCGCGACGCAGTCGAGGCCGTGGAGAAGACTCTCGGCGCCGACTTCGCGAAGGAAGCCGAAAGGTACACGCACCGCGCGGTGCTCAACGGCCTGTTCGCACCGTGGTTCCGCAGCCGAACCTCGGTGCAGGTCGCGGACGCGCTCGCGTCGACGTCGGTGTTGCACGAGCGCTACCGCACCTTCCAGGAGGTCACGGACAGCGGCGAACTCGAGGCCAATCCCCTGTTCGCGGAACTCGACCAGCCCGGGATCGGACGCTTCCTCGCGGCGGGACTGCCCGCGTCGTTCGACGGCGAGCACCTGTTCACCGGCCCGGCACCGGAACTCGGCTCCCACCACCCGTGAGCACTTTGCGAGTCTCTGCACGCCTGAATCACGCACGGGCGCCGCGACCTGGGTGATCGCGGCGCCCGTGCGGTGTTACGAGGGACGAGTCAGGCGGACACGCCGTCCCGTTCGGCGACGAGGCTCAGCGCGATGTCGACGATCATGTCCTCCTGGCCGCCGACGAGCTTGCGCTTACCCGCTTCGAGCAGCAGCGTGCGGACGTCGATGCCGTAGCGGGCCGACGCGGCCTCGGCGTGCCGCAGGAAGCTCGAGTACACGCCCGCGTAGCCGAGAGTGAGCGTTTCGCGGTCGACGCGCACCGGGCGGTCCTGCAGCGGACGGACGATGTCGTCGGCCGCGTCCTGCAGCTTGAACACGTCGCACCCGTGCTTCCACTCGTACAGGTCGGCGACGGCGATGAACGGTTCGATCGGGCAGTTTCCTGCGCCCGCACCGTGTCCCGCGAGCGACGCGTCGACGCGGTAGACGCCTTCCTCGACGGCGACGACGCTGTTGGCCACCGACAGCGACAGGTTCTCGTGCGCGTGGATGCCGATCTCGGTGCCCTCGTCGAGGACGTCCTTGTACGCGCGGATGCGGTCGCGCACGCCGTTCATGGTGAGCCGGCCGCCCGAGTCGGTGACGTAGACGCAGTGCGCGCCGTACGATTCCATGAGCTTGGCCTGCTTCGCGAGCTCTTCGGCAGGCGCCATGTGGCTCATCATGAGGAAGCCCGACACGTCCATGCCGATCTCGCGGGCCGTCGCGATGTGCTGTGCCGACACGTCGGCCTCGGTGCAGTGCGTCGCGATGCGCACCGACCGCACGC
This sequence comes from Rhodococcus sp. HNM0569, assembly GCF_012726205.1. GTDB lineage: Bacteria > Actinomycetota > Actinomycetes > Mycobacteriales > Mycobacteriaceae > Rhodococcus_F. The sequence goes on from NZ_JAASAE010000008.1 coordinate 201,273, forward strand.
CGAGATCCCACGCATGCTGCAGGTCGTGCACGGTGCCGACGCCGGGCAGCAGCAGGGTTGTGAGGCGCGCGTTCTCGATGACCGACGACGCGGCCTCGATCCACTCCCAGTCCGTGTTCGAGCCGGGGCCGTAGTTGACCGATCCACCCGCGAGGCCGTCGCCGTGTGCGACCTCGATCGCGTCGACGCCCGCGTCCTCGAGCGCGCTCACGATGCGTTTGACGTCGGCCGGGGTGATGCGGTGCCGGATGGCGTGCATGCCGTCGCGCAGCGTGACGTCCTGGACGAAGATCGTGGTGTTGCTCATCAGCTGTTGTCCTTCTTCTGGGCGATGCGCTCCGCGATCTGCATGCCTGCGGAGGTCATGATGTCGAGGTTGCCTGCGTACGCGGGCAGGTAGTGGGCCGCGCCCTCGACCTCGAGGAAGATCGACACCTGGTGCGTCGGGCGGTTGCCGTCGACGAGCAGCGTCTCGACCGGCTGGTCGGCCGGGATCTCGGATATCTGCACCTGTTGCTTGAGGCGGTAGCCGGGCACGTACGCCGCGACGTCGCCGACCATCTTCTCGATGGACTGCCGGATCTCGTCGTGCGTCGACGGATCCGGAGCGTCGACGAGGCAGAACACGGTGTCGCGCATGATGAGCGGCGGCTCGGCCGGGTTGAGGATGATGATGGCCTTGCCGCGCCGTGCGCCGCCGACCGTCTCGATCGCGGACGACGTCGTCTCGGTGAACTCGTCGATGTTGGCGCGCGTGCCGGGGCCCGCAGACTTCGACGCGATCGACGCGACGATCTCGGCGTAGGCGACCGGGACGACGCGCGAGACGGCCGCCACCATCGGGATCGTGGCCTGGCCGCCACACGTCACCATGTTCACGTTCTGTGCATCGAGGTGCTCGTCCGCGTTGACGGCGGGCACGACGAACGGGCCGATCGCGGCGGGCGTGAGGTCGATCAGCCGCTTGCCGAACGGCGCGAGCCGCTCGTTGTTCGCGATGTGCGCCTTGGCCGACGTCGCGTCGAACACGATGTCGATCTCGTCGAAGTTCGGGAGCTTCACCAGGCCCTCGACACCTTCTGCGGTGGTGGGGACCTTCATCCGCGCGGCGCGCGCGAGGCCGTCCGATTCCGGGTCGATGCCGACCATCGCGCCCATCTCGAGCACGTCGGAGTGCCGGAGCACCTTGATCATGAGATCGGTGCCGATATTGCCCGATCCGATGATCGCGACCTTCGTCTTGTCCGAACCGGTCTTGCTCATGAGTGGTTTCCTTCCACGAAACGGGCGGTCACGGTGCCCAGACCGGACACGGTGACGGAGACGGTGCTGCCGCCGGAGACGGGAGCCATCGGGCCGAGCGCGCCCGACAGGATGACCTGGCCCGCCGTGAGCGGCTGGCCGAGTTCACGGGCCGTCTGCGCCAGCCAGACGACGGCGTCGATCGGGTCGCCGAGGCACGCGGCGCCGTTGCCCGTGGACACCTCGGCGCCGTCGATCGACATCGACATCGTGACGTCGACCGGCACGATCTCGTCGAGCGTGCGACGCTCGGTGCCGAGCACGTACACGCCGGACGACGCATTGTCGGCGACGGTGTCGCCGAACCGGATGTCCCAGTTCTCGATTCGGCTGTCGCAGATCTCGAGCGCGGCGACGGCGTAGTCGATGGCGTCGCGGACCTGCGCGGCGTCGAGCTCGCCGTCGACGAGATCCTTGCCGAGCACGAAGCCGACCTCGCCCTCGACCTTCGGCTGGATGAGCCGCGACATCGGGATGTCGGCTCCGTCGTCGAAGCTCATGTCGTCGAACAGGACGCCGAGGTCGGGCTGGCCGACGCCGAGCTGTTCCTGCACGGCCTTCGACGTCAACCCGATCTTGCGGCCCACCACGACGGCACCGGCGTCGGTGCGGGTCTCGTTGAAACGCTGCTGCACGGCGTACGCCGCGACGAGGTCGTCGGCGCCGATGAGGTCGCGGATCGGGGCGCACGGGGTTCCGCTCGCGGCGGCGGCCACGAGGCGGTCCGCTGCGGCCACGAGGTCCGCGTCGGGGATTCTTGTCGTCGAAGTCACCATCTCAGCGTGCGCTCCCGGTGCACGCTGGGACAACGCCCAGGTTCCGCTGAGCGGAACCTGGGGATCGGTCAGTCCGTCAACTCGGAGCGCCGTGCAAGGGTGGCGGAGATGCCGCGCGCGGCGGCGCGCACCGCGCCCGCGTGCCGCTCGGGCTGGAAACCCGTCGTCGGGCCCGTGACGCTGACCGCCGCGACGATCCGGTCGTCCCGGTCGAGCACGGGCGCGGCGACACAGACGACCCCTACCGCGGACTCCTCGTACTCCCGCGACAGGCCGCTCTCGCGGATCTCGTCGAGCTGGCGGCGTAGCCGGCCGGGCTCGGTGACGGTGCGCGGTGTGAAGCGGGCGAGCGGCTCGGCGAGGATGCGGTTCTGCTCGTCGACCGGCGAGAACGCGAGCAGCACCTTGCCCAGCGCGGTGGCGTGCAGTGGCATCCGGCCGCCGATGCGCGACGGAGCACCGCCACCGAGGTGCGCGCCGATCTTCGCGACGTAGACCACCTCGGAGCCCTCACGCACCCCGAGGTGGACGATCTCGCGGACGCGGTCGCGCAGTTCTTCGAGGAACGGGCCGGACACCTCGATCAGCCCTCGCTCGACGGACGCGCGCATGCCCAGCTCGAACACGAGCCGCGACAGCCGGTAGGTCGACCCGGTTCGGTCGAGCAGGCCGTGCTCGACGAGATCGCCCAGCAGGCGATGCACGGTGGCCTTCGGCAGCCCGGTGGCGTCGCGGATCTGCGCGAACGTGAGGGTGGTGCGTTCGACGGTGAACGCCTGCAGGATCGCCATGGCCTTGCCCAGCACGGTGTCGCGACCGTCGGTCACGGCGTCCTCCTCCCGTGCGCTTGTGAGCACTCGACGAGTCCGGGTACGCCTCTTTCGCGCACGGCACGAGCCTATCGCGACGAGTTCTGCACGATCCCGTCGGCGACGAGGTCTGCGAGTTCGTCGGCGGACACCCCGTGCTCGCGCAGAATCGCGGCGGTGTGCTCGCCGAGGGCGGGCACCGGATCCATCCGCATCTCGACGTCGCCGAAGGTCATCGGCGGCAGCACCGCGCGCACCGCGCCTGCCTCGGTGTCCACGTCCCGCCAGCGGTCGCGCTCGCCGAGTTGCGGGTGCGCGACGACGCCGTCGAGTTCGCGCACCGCCGCCGCGGGCACGCCCGCCGCGGCGAGCCGCTCGGTCAGCTCTGCCGTCGTGAACCGCACCGTCTCGCGGGCGACGGCGGCGTCGACCTCACCGCGGTGGCGCACCCGGAGAATGTTGGTGGCATAGCGCGGATCCGCGGCCAGATCGGGGCGGTCCAGCACGTCCTCCGCGAGAGTGCGCCAGCCCCGGTCGTTCTGGACCCCGACGAGCAACTCGCCGTCCTTCGTGGGGTACTTGTCGTACGGCACGATCGCGGCGTGCCCGACGCCCGCACGCGGGATCTGCCGATCTCCGTAGAGCCGCATGTACATCGGATGACCCATCCACTCCACCGTGGCATCGAACATCGAGATCTCGATCGCCGCACCGACTCCGGTGGTCGCGCGACGCACCAACGCGCCCAGAATCGAGGTCAGCGCATACATGCCTGCCGCGATGTCGGATGTCGGAATGCCGGTCTTGGTGGCGTCGTCGGGCGTGCCGGTCACCGAGATCAGACCGGATTCGGCCTGCACCAGCATGTCGTACGCCTTGCGGTCGCGGTAGGGCCCCGACGACCCGTACCCGGACATGTCGACGACGACGAGTTCGGGGTGCTCGCGGCGCAACTCGTCCGCACCGAAGCCGAGCCGGTCGGCGGCCCCGGGCGCGAGATTCTGCACGAAGACGTCGGCACCGTCGATCACCGAGCGCAACAGCGCCCGGCCACGCTCGGACTTGACGTCGATCGCGAGCGATTCCTTCGACCGGTTCAGCCACACGAAGTGCGTGGCGAGCCCGTGCACGGCGTCGTCGTAGTTGCGGGCGAAGTCGCCCTCACCGACACGCTCGATCTTGACGACGCGCGCCCCCATGTCGGCGAGGTGTCGCGTCGCGAGCGGTGCCGCGACGGCCTGTTCGAGTGCGACGACGGTGATGCCGTCGAGGGGTAGCCGGCCTGGTTCGTCCACCGTCGAACCATCACCCACCGGGCGTCGCGAGTCAACGTCCGCACCATAGGCGCTTCCTCATGGATCGTTCGCCCACGGAACTTTGCCGTGCGCTGCGCGGGGTGGTCGGATGACCTGCGAGGGCCTCGCTGCCCACCGCGACGTCAGGAGTGTGTCAGTTGAGCGATCTGCATCTGCCGGAACGAATCCGCCGACACGCACAGGACCGACCGGACCGGGTCGCGGTGATCGACGGCGACGCAGCCCTCACCCACGCCGAGTTCGACGCACTGACGTCCCGCATCGCCGACGCGCTCACCCGCGTCGCACGCCCGGGCGACCGAGTGGGCGGCGTTCTGCGGATGGGACTACCCGGGGCCGCACTGTTCGTCGCCGCCGCGAAAGCGGGCATGGTGTTCACGCCGCTCAACTGGCGGTTGCCCGCGGCCGAGGCCGCGGTGATCGCGGTCGACGCCGGACTCGCGTTCGCGTTGGTCGACGACTCCGATGCCGGCGCCGCGGCGGCCCTGAGCGCGGCACTGCCCGACGCGACGGTGCTCCGCACGGACGGCGAGTGGGACGCGTTCGTGGCATCGGGAGCAGTCCGCGACCCGGGTTTCGGCGCGGCCGCATCGGCGCCGCTGCTGCAGCTGTACACATCCGGAACGACGGGGCGCCCCAAGGGCGTCGTGATCACCCACCGCAATCTGTACAACGACGCAGAGGCCTTGAAGGTGTATGCGTGGCAGGACGATTCGGTCGCGCTCGGCGCGATGCCGCTGTTCCACATCGCGGGCGCCGGTTGGCTGAGCACGTGCCTGTCCGCCGCTGTGCCGGTCGTGCTGCTCCCGACGTTCGACGCCGACGCCGTCCCGCGACTGATCGAGGCGCACCGCATCACCCACGCATTCCTCGTCCCGTCGACCATTCGCATGCTGCTCGACAGCCCCGCCCTCGACCAGCACGACGTGTCCAGCCTGCAGCTCGTCGCGTACGGCTCGTCGCCCGCCACGGCGGCTCTGCTCACCGAGGCGATCGCGCGCTTGAACTGTGGTTTCCTGCAGCGTTACGGCATGACGGAGACGGCAGGTTCGGTCACGGCGCTGCGCACCGGCGACCACGACCCGAGCGGGCCCCGCAGCCACCTGCTGCGGTCGGCGGGCACTCCGATGCCCGGAGTCGAGTTGTCGATCCGCGACGTCGTCACGGGTGAACCGCTCGGTCCCGGCGAAACCGGCGAGATCGTGTGCCGTTCGCGCAACAACACCGAGCGGTACTGGAACAGGCCCGACGAGACGGCCGCACTGTTCACCACCGACGGCTTCCTGCGCACAGGCGACGCGGGCCATCTCGACGACGACGGCTATCTGTTCGTCACCGACCGCATCAAGGACATGATCATCAGCGGCGGCGAGAACGTGTACCCGATCGAGGTCGAATCCGCGCTCGCGGAACATCCCGCCGTCGCGGATGTCGCCGTCGTGGGCGTGCCCCATCCGGTGTGGGGCGAAGCGGTCACGGCAGCGGTGCGGCTCGTCACGGATGCGCCCGCGCCCACCGAACCGGAGCTGATCGCGTTCGCGGGTGCGCGGATCGCGTCGTTCAAGAAGCCCCGCCGGGTCGTGATCGTGCCCGATCTTCCACGCGGGTCGACCGGCAAGGTGCTGAAAAGGCAGCTACGGCAGGAACTGTCGGTGCACGAGGAGACGGCATGATCGAGACCACCGGGATCCGGCAACGCGAGGCGTGGCGCGACAAGGTACTCCCGCCCGTCGAACAGGTCCGCCCGGGCATGTGGTCGATCCCGGTGCCCATGCCGGGCAATCCGCTGCGTTACGTGCTCGTCTACGCGCTCGCCCTCGACGACGGCCTCGCGCTCGTCGACACCGGTTGGGACAGCGAGGAATCCTGGACCGCACTGACCGACGGGATCCGCGCCACCGGGCACGACGTGTCGGACGTGCGGATCGCCGCGATCACCCACCTGCATCCCGACCACTTCGGGCTCGTGCCGCGAGTGCAGGCCGCGAGCGGGGCCGCGGTCGCGATGCATGCCGCAGACGCCGCCTTCCTCGCGTACCGCACCCCGGACGCGTTGCGTCGCATGAAGCGTGAATCCGACACCCAGCTCGCGTGTCTCGGCGCACCCGAGCCGGTCGTCGACGCGGGCCTGATCGATCTCGTGCGGCTCGCCGAGGGCCAGACCGTCGACGTCATGCTCGGCGACGGCGACACTCTCGACCTGCCCGGCTGGTCGCTGCGCGCGGTCTGGACGCCGGGCCACACCCCCGGGCACCTGTGCTTCGTCGAAGAGACCACCGAGGTCGTCTTCACCGGTGACCATGTGCTGCCGCGGATTTCGCCGAACATCTCCGTGATTCCAGGGCAGCTGCCCAACCCGCTCGACCGCTACCTGGCGTCACTGCGGCGCACCGCGCTCATGCCCGACGGCGAAACCCTGCCCGCGCACGAGTACCGTTTCCGCGGCCTCGCGGCACGGGCCCGCGACCTGCTGCACCACCACGACGCACGGCTCGACGAGATCGCGGCCGCGGTCACGGACAGGCCCGAGTCGACGGCGTGGGACGTCGCGGCGGCAATCTCGTGGTCGCGGCCGTTCGCCGACATGAACGCCAACCTCGGCCGTCTGGCCGTGCGCGAGACCTATTCTCATCTCCTGGTACTCGCGTCCGGCGGCCGAGTCGCCGGCGACGGCCCGTCACCGGTGCGTTGGAGTCCCGCGCCGACGCCCGTGTCAGTGCCGTAACCCAGCCCGTGCCCGTGTTCCAGCCCTGCGTCGCAACCATCGAAGGAGATCCCATGAGCACAGTACTCACCGAGTTCGCCGACGGCGTCGCCGTCATCACGCTCAACCGTCCCGAGGCGAAGAATGCCGTCGACCTCGAGGTCGCGGAGGCCGTCGCCGCCGCGATCGACGAGTTCGAGGCACGCCCCGACATGACCGTCGCAATTCTCACCGGCGCGGGCGGCAGCTTCTGCGCCGGAATGGACCTCAAAGCGTTCACGCGCGGCGAGCGGCCGTCGCTGCCGGGCCGCGGCTTCGCCGGAATCGCGCAGTCGCCGCCGACGAAGCCGTTGATCGCCGCCGTGGAGGGCTGGGCGCTCGCGGGCGGCTGCGAGCTCGCGCTTGCCGCGGATCTGATCGTCGCCGCGAACGACGCCAAATTCGGCCTGCCCGAGGTCAAACGCGGCCTCGCCGCGGCAGGCGGCGGACTGCTGCGACTCGCGAAGACGCTGCCGTACCAGCTTGCGATGGAGATCGTGCTCACCGGTGACCCACTCACCGCGCAGGTCGCACACACGCACGGGCTCGTCAACCGGCTCACCGAGCCCGGCCGTGCACTCGACGGCGCACGCGAGCTCGCCGCGCGGATCGCCGCCAACGGGCCGCTCGCGGTGCGCGCGAGCAAGCAGGTGCTCTCTGCGTCGATCGACTACGCGGCGGGCGACGGCTTCGCGATGCAGAAGGCGATCATCGACCCCGTGTTCGCGTCCGCCGACGCACAGGAAGGCGCCACGGCGTTCGCCGAGAAGCGGGCGCCCGTGTGGAGCGGCAAGTGAGCGACCGGGCCGTCGTCGTCGACCGCGACGGGCCGGTCGCGACCATCACGCTCGACCGGGCGGAACGCAAGAACGCGCTCACCCCCGAGATGTACCGTGCGCTGCTCACGACGTTCGACGCCCTCGGCACCGACCCCGACGTGCGGGCCGTCGTGCTGACCGGGGCGGGTGGCAATTTCTGCTCGGGTGCCGACCTCGGCGCGCCGGCGCCGCCACACCCGATCGAACGCATGCGGCTGATCACCGCGGTCGCGACGGCGCTCACCGAGCTGCCGAAGCCCAAGGTCGCGGCGATCGAGGGCTATGCCGTCGGCGCCGGGTGGAATCTCGCGCTGCTGTGCGATCTCGTCGTCGCGGCGAGCGACGCGCAGTTCATTGACGTCCTCCCGGCCGTGAACGACCAGGATTCCTACAGCGACACGGTGCGCCGCTTCGGTGGGTTCCTGTTTCACCGGGACGTGCCTTCCGCTACGCGGCAGGACTTACGGTCCCTCCACAGGCGTTTAACCTCTCCGCACGTCCTGCGGCGAGAATGTTCTTCGCAGCGTTGATGTCGCGGTCGTGGACCGCACCACACGCTGCACACGTCCACTCTCGAATCGAGAGCGGCTTCGGTCCGTCGACCACTCCACACGCCGAGCAGAGCTGCGACGAGGGAAACCAGCGGTCGATCTTCACGAACGCCCGCCC
>NZ_JAASAE010000009.1 GCF_012726205.1 Rhodococcus sp. HNM0569
GGCAGGGCCGGACGCGGGCCGTGCGCGCCGACGGCGTCGCTCCGCGTCGGGCGCCGACGGCGCCGCCCGTCGGGCTGCGGCCTTCTTCTCCCGTGCGCCGGAGCGGGCGACCCGCGCACGGTCGTGCGACCGCGCGGGACCGGCGCGCCGCTGCGAGAGCAACAGCAACCGCAGCCCGCCGACGAGCGCGGTGAGCACCGTTGCGGTGAGCATCACGGGAAAACGGTCGATGAGCGGATAGGCGACGTTGATCGCGAGGTCGCGCAGCGCGGTCGAACTCTCGTCGGACACGACCATCTGCGCGAGGGGGACACCGACGAACAGGATCAGCGGTGGCTGCACCATCGCGGTGAACACCGCGCGGTTGGACGCGAACACCACCGCGAGCACGCATCCGAGCACGTAGAGCGTCGAGAACACCGAACTGAGCTCGCTACCGCGAGCGGTGTCGACGACGAACCCGACACAAGTCAGGCCGGCAGCGAGGCAGACGACACCCCACCAGGGCAGTCCCGGGACCGTCGGGAACGTGGACCGCCGATCGAGCGGCACCCCCGAACGTGCTCGTTGGATTGCAGACACACGAACGACAGTAGCCGCATTTGCTCAACTCGCTTCGTTGGCATGACCACGGGGTGTCGGGGCTTCGGCCGTCGTGGGCCTGCGTGGCCACGACTCGATCCGTTGTGCTTCCCGGACCTCGGAGTCGAAAATCTCCAGGTCGTGCAGCTTGCGCGCGGTGACGGTGACTCTGGATTCCATCGATGCAACTGTGAGATTGAACGAGTCGACGGCTTTGCCCAGTTGGCCGCCCAGTTTGTCCAGATGTCCGGCGACGGTGCCGAGCCGCCCGTACAGCTCGCGGCCGAGGCGATGGATCGTGGCGGCGTCGCGCGACAGGGCTTCCTGACGCCACGTGTGCGCGATGGTGCGCAACAAGGCGACGAGGCTGGTGGGCGTCGCCAGGACGACATTGCGCGCGAAGGCGTACTCGAGCAGTTCCGCGTCGGCGCCGAGGGCGGCGTCGAGAAACGGATCGCCCGGCACGAACAACACGACGAACTCCGGGCTCGGATCGAACAGCTCCCAGTACGCCTTGGCCGACAGCTGGTCGACGTGGGTGCGGAGCTGCCGGGCATGACGTGCGAGATGCCGATCGCGGTCGCCGACGTCCTCCGCCTGCGCGGCGTCGAGATACGCCGCGAACGGCACCTTCGCGTCGACCACGATCTGCTTCCCGCCCGCGAGATGCACCACGAGGTCGGGTCGCGCGCCGGGGGCGGTGACCTGGGTGTCGAAATCGCAGTGCCGCACCATGCCCGCCAGCTCGACGACTCGCTCGAGCTGGATCTCGCCCCACCGGCCGCGCACCTGCGGGGCACGAAGTGCGGTGACGAGCTGCCCGGTCTGCGACGACAGCGCGTGCGACGTGCGGTGCATACCCTCGACCTGTTCGGTGAGCCGTGCGTACGCATGGATGCGATGCCGCTCGACGTCCTCGACCTGATCGGCGAGCGCGCCCACCGCATGTTGCAGCGGGCCCACGAGCTCGGCGATCCGGTCGCCGAACGCACCCGAGTGGCTGCGCGCGGCGTCCTCGCCCGCCGACCGCACCGACTCGCGCACGAGCGCCTCGTTCTCCCGCACCGCCCGCAATTCGGCCCGAGCGGCCGCGAGCGCGGCGCCCGCGCGCGCCGAGTGGGCGAGCCAGCCGAGGGCGGCGCCGAGCACGAGGGCGCCGAGCATCGCGAACATCACGGCCGCACTCATGCCGCCATCGTGCAACGTGCCCCCGACAAGTACCGGCTCCGACACGGCACACCGGCGGCGCATCGGTGTCCGGCCCGTGCTCTACCGTTTCGGGTCATGCGGATCCTGCACACCTCGGACTGGCACATCGGGCGCACCTTCCACGGCGTCGACCTGCTCGCCGACCAGGCCTCTGCACTCGAATCCGTCGCGGCGCTCGTGCGCAGCCACGAGATCGACGTCGTGGTCGTGCCCGGTGACGTGTACGACCGCGCGATCCCCAGCGCCGACGCCGTCGCGGTGTGCCAACGCGCGTTCGAGGCGATCCGCGAGGCGGGCGCCGTGATCGTCGCGACCTCGGGCAACCACGATTCGGCGACGCGTCTCGGCGCGGGTGCGGCGTTCACCGGCGCGGGCGGGTTGCACCTGCTCACGTCGGTCGACGGCCTCGACCGTCCGGTCGTGCTGCAGGACGCGCACGGCGACGTCGAGTTCTACGGGATCCCCTATCTCGAGCCCGAGATCAGCCGCACGCGGCTGGACGCTCCCGACGCCCGCTCGCACGCCGACATCCTCTCGGTGGCGATGGCGCGGGTACGCGCGCGGCACGGCGACAGCTCCCCGGGCACGCGGTCGGTGGTCCTCGCGCACGCGTTCGTCGTCGGCGGCGAAGCCACCGGGTCCGAGCGGTCGATCTCGGTCGGTGGTGTCGAGACCGTGCCCGCGGGAGTGTTCGACGGCGTCGACTACGTCGCGCTCGGGCACCTGCACTCGCCGCAGACCGTCGTGGAGCACGTGCGGTACTCGGGCTCCCCGTTGCCGTACTCGTTCGGCGAGCGCAGCCACCGCAAGGCCGTGTGGATCGTCGACCTCGACGCAGCGGGGCTCGCGTCCGTCGAACGCGTCGACCTGCCGGTCGTGCGGGGGCTGAGTCAGCTCACCGGCACCCTCGACGAGTTGACGGCGTCGGCCGAGTTCGACGACGCGGAAGAGCATTACGTGTCGGCCGTCCTCACCGACCCCGTGCGCCCGGTCGACGCGATGCGGGTGCTGCGCGAGCGGTTCCCGCACGCGATCCACCTGGAATGGCAACGGCCCGGCGGTCTCGACGACCTCGAGTACCGGCGCAAGGTCCGCGGCCGCAGCGATCTCGACGTCGCGCGCAGTTTCGTCGCGGACGTGCGCAGCGACGCCACCGACGGCGAGCTCGCGCTCCTCGAACGCGCCCTCACTCACAGCCGAGTCTCCGGCGAGCACGCGGTGACGGTGGAGCGCGCGGCGGGCGCGGGCGAATGAGGCTGCACCACCTGCGCGTGCAGGCATTCGGTCCGTTCGGCCGCGAGGTCGACGTCGACTTCGACGCGCTCGGCGCCGACGGGCTGTTCCTGCTGCACGGTCAGACCGGCGCGGGGAAGACCACGATCCTCGACGCCGTCGCGTTCGCGCTGTACGGCACCGTGCCGGGCGCACGACGCGAGGGCAAACGGTTGCTCTCCGATCACGCCGCGCCCGGCTCGGTGCCGAAGGTCCGGCTCGAGGCGACGCTCGGGGGGCGGCGGGTGCGCATCGAACGCAGCCCCGAGTACACACGTCCGAAGCTGCGCGGCAGCGGCACCGTCGTCGAGAACGCGAAGGCGACGCTCGAGTGGCTCGACGGCAGCGGCGAGCCGCTGTCTCGGATCCCCGAGATCGGGGCCGAGATCGGCCGCCTCCTCGGCATGAGTGCCGACCAGTTCTTCCAGGTCGTGCTACTGCCGCAAGGCGAGTTCGCGCGGTTCCTCCGTGCCGACAACGACGAGCGCGGCGCGCTGCTCGAGCGATTGTTCGACACGTCCCGGTTCGGCGACGTCGAAACGTGGTTCGTCGAGCGCCGCCGCGAATCGGGGCGCGCTCTCGAAGCCGCCGAGCGCGACGTCGACCTCCTGGTCGCGCGCATCGCGGCGGTCGCGGGGCTCGACGCGGGAACCGACGAGGACCCGTCGACGTGGGCGGGAAGGCTCGTCGAGGACGCCACCGACGCGCAATCCGCCGCGAACCTCGACCTCGAGACGGCCCGCGGGCACGCCACCCGTGCGCGTGGCGCGCTCGAACACGCGCAGCGCATCGCCGACGCACAGCACCGCGCCGCGCAGGCGCGGCGGTCGCTCGCCGAACTCGACGCCGACGCAGACCGCGTGCGCGCGGCCGAGGCCGAAGCCGATGCGGCGCGCCGCGCGGCACCGATCCACGCGGCCGACCGCGAACTGCGCGCGGCCGAGGCCGCGGTCGCCGACACCGAACTCGCGCGCACCGCCGTGACGGCTGCGCTCGAAGCCGATCCCGACGGCCGCGCCGTCGCGGCATCGCTCACGTGGCCGCCACGCGAAGCCGACCGAGCCGCGTTGCGGGACGCCGTGCGGGCGTGGAGCGACGAGGTCGTGCGCCTCGACGTCCTCGTCGACGATGCACGCCGCGCACAGGGCCTCGCCCGCGAACTCGACACGCTCGGGCAGCGCCGCACGGCACTTGCGTCGGCAGAGGCCGAATGCCGTCGACGTGCCGAGTTGCTCCCCGGGGAGATCGCCGAGGCCGACGCGGCACGGGCGGCCGCGCAACGCGCCGACGGCGAGGTCGCCGCCGCGCGGCACGAGCACGAGCGGGCCGTCGACGCGCTCGACGCGTCGCGCGAATGGCAGCGTGCACAGGCCCGGCGTACCGACGTGCGGGCAGCGCACGTCGAGGCGCGCGAGGCGCAGCAGAGCGCCTACGCGCGGGTGCTCGAGCTACGGGGGCGCCGACTGGCCGGTATGGCGGCCGAACTCGCGGCGGGCCTCGAAACGGGTCAGGCGTGCGTCGTGTGCGGTGCCACCGAACACCCGCGCGTCGCCGAGCCCGCGGACGACGCCGTCACCAAGGCCGACGAGGAGGCCGCGGCCGAGGCGCACACCGCGGCGACCGCGGAGGTCGAGCGGGTCGCAGGCGAACTCGCCGCGCTCGACCGGACACTCGACGTCCTCGCGCAGCGCGGCGGCGACGCGGACCCGGACGCGCTCGCGGCCGCCGAGGCCGACACGCGGAGCCGGTTTGAGTCCGTCGGGTCGTCGGCCGCCACGCTCGCCGCGCGCGAGCAGGCGCTCACTGCGCTGCGCGCCGAGGACACCGAACTGCGCACGCGGCTCGCCGATCTCGACGTCGAGGCGGCATCGTTGCGCGAGAAGACCGCGGCCATCACGGCCGAGCTCGACGCGACCCGCGCACGCGTGGACGCGGCTGCAGGCGACGACGCGTCGGTGTCGGTCCGGCGCGACCGGCTCGCGCGGCTTGCGGAAGCCGGCGGGCGGCTCGCCGAGGCGCGCGACGAGGGAGCTCGCGCGGAGGCACGAGTGCGGGAAGCGGTCGAGCGACGCGACACGGTCGCGCGCGACGCCGGTTTCGGCGACGCGGCCGAGGCCTCCGCGGCGGTGCGTCCGGACGACCGCGTCGCGCAGCTCGAGAGCGCCGTCGCGCAGGCCCGTGATGCGCGTGCGGCGGCGCGGGCGGTGCTCGACGACCCGCACGTGCGCACCGCGGAGGAGGCCGATCCGGTCGACGTGGCGGCTGCGCGGACGTCGGCCGACGCTGCGACTGCGGCGAGCGACGCGGCCCTCACCCGGGCGAGCGAAGCCGAGCGGCGCCTCGCGGATCTCGAGCGGTACCTGTCGCGGCTGCACGCGGCCCTCGACGCGCTCGCCCCGATCCGCGCGGGGCACGACGAGCTCGCGGGCCTCGCGGACGTCGTCGCCGGCCGCGGGCAGAATGCGCGCCGGATGTCGCTGCGTTCCTATGTGCTCGCGGCCCGGCTCGAAGAGGTCGCGTTGTCGGCGTCGGTCCGGTTGCGGCGCATGTCGGGTGGCCGTTACGAGTTCGTCCACACCGACGAAGCGGGCCCGCGGGGAAAGCGAGGCGGCCTCGGGCTCGACGTCCGCGACGATTTCACCGGTGCGGTTCGCTCGGCGAAGACCCTGTCCGGCGGTGAGTCGTTCCTGGCGTCGCTGTCCCTCGCACTCGGCCTCGCGGACGTCGTGGCCGCCGAGAGCGGCGGCGTCGTGCTCGACACGATGTTCATCGACGAGGGCTTCGGCACTCTCGACGCCGAGACCCTCGACGAGGTGATGGGGGTGCTCGACGAGTTGCGCGACGGCGGCCGTGTCGTCGGCATCGTCAGTCACGTCGACGAGATGCGTCAGCGCATCCCGAGCCGGCTCCACGTCGTACGGGGGCGCACCGGGTCGGTGCTCGAGATGACGGCCGGCTGACGTCAGTCCTCGGTGCGCTTCGCGCTCGGGTCGTCGTCCTTCATGAGGCCGTCCGGGTCCGGGTCGGGGCCCGTCTCCTGCGCTGCCTCCGGGGACACGCCGTCGACGGCGCGCGCGTCGATCTGTTCGTTGATGTAGCGCAGCAGTACTGCGGCAACGGCCGCGGTGGGCACGGCGAGGAACGCGCCGACGATGCCGAACAGCGAACCGCCCGCCGTCACGGCGAGCAGGACGACGACGGCGTGCAGCTTCATGCTGCGGCTCTGCAGCACCGGCTGGAGCACATTGCCTTCGATCTGCTGGACGGCGATGATGATGCCGAGCACGATGAGCGCGGTGGTGAATCCGTTCGCCACCAGTGCGATCAGTACGGCCAGCGCACCCGCGACGAAGGCGCCGACGAACGGGATGAAGCCGCCGAAGAACGTGATGATCGCGAGGACGGGGGCGAGCGGCACGCCGAGGATCAGCAGGCCCGCCCCGATGAACACCGCGTCGATGAGGCTCACGAGCGCCTGCGTGCGGATGAATCCGCCGAGCGTGTCCCACATGCGGGTCAGCACGGCTTCGATGTGCCTGCCCGCACGGCCGCCGCTGATCGAGTGCAGCCACGGCAGGAAGCGCGGCCCGTCCTTGATGAAGAAGAAGGACAGCACGACGACGAGCAAGGCGGTGATGATCAGCGAACTCGCGGTGCTCACCCCGCTGAACACGCCGGACGCGATGGCGCTGCCGCTTTCCTGGATCTTCGCCACGATCGTGTCGACGAATCCCTCGATCTGCTCTTCCTGCAGATTGACCGGCGGACCCTGCACCCAGTCCTGAACCTGGTTGATGCCGTCGGTGGCCTTGTCGGTGAGCTCGGGCACCTGGTCGACGACCGCGGGCACGATGAGCGCGACGACGCCGGCGACGATCGCGACGAAGAACAGCAGGGTGGCGGCCGCGGCGAGCGCGGGCGGCACGCCCCGCTTGGTCATCATCCGCGTCGTCGGCCACAGGACGGTGCTCACGACGACCGCGAGGAGGACGGGCAGCAGGATGACCCACAGCTCGGCGACGATCCAGCCGAGCACGACTGCGCCCGCGGCGATCGCGACGAGCACGAGCGACCATTTCGCGAGGGCCATGCCACCGATGCCGATCAGCTGGACGCGATCGCGTCCCCGGGTCTGCGACTCGTCGGCCGCATGTGGCGTGCTCTCGCTCACGACTTTCCCTCCTGGCGTGTTTCCCGCCCGCTGTTCTCACGATGCGGACGCACAGCCGCCGATCCTATCCGCCGCGGCCGGTGCGCCGGGAGAACCGAGCGAAGCGAGCCAGATAGCGCGGGACCTGGCGCACCGGGACGGGGCGGGGCCAGTCGTCGGTGCGTAGATACGCATCGGATCCACCGTCGACGAACACGACCGAGCCGCACAGAAAGTCGGCGCTCGGCGACAGCATCAGCTGAACCCAGTCGGCGATCTGGTCGGGAGTGCCGAATCCGCCGACCGGCACCGGGAACGAGCGCACGGCGCGGCCTTCGCTCGGGCTGTCGAGCTGTCGTTCGAGCAGGGGTGTGCTGACGGCGCCGGGGGCGATCGCGTTGAGCCGGATGCCCGCTCCGGCCCATTCCGGTGCGATCGCGGTCCGCCGGACCCAGCGGCTGACCGCGACCTTCGACGCTGCATACACGAGCGGGGACGCGCGTTTGCCGAGCCGCCGGACCCGGCGTACCGCCGACTCGGTGTCGCCGTCCAGGAGTGCGCGCACGGCGCGTCGCGACACGAAGGGGACGGTCGTCGACGAATTGCTGCCGAACACGACCACTTTCGCGTTGCCGCTCGCAGCCAGCGCGGGGCGCCATGCCTCGAGCAGATCGACGACGCCTCGGTAGTTGACGTTCGCGATGGTGCCGAACATCGTGGCGTCGGGCGTGGGGCCGAGGCCTGCTGCCATGACGGCACCGTCGAGCCGGTTGTCGGTCGCCGACAGGACCTGCTCGATCGCGGCATTTCTGCCGTCCGCCGTCGACAGATCCGCCACGACGTCGGCCGTCGCACCGATGTCGACGCCGACGACGGTGTGCCCGTCGGCGCGTAGCCGGGTGACGACGGCGGCACCCATGCCGGATGCGGAGCCCGTGACAGCGTAGATACCCATCGGGTGAAGGTCCTTTTCGTCGAGGAAGTGGCGCTCCGCGCGAGGTCGTCGCGGGAGAGGCGCGCGCTGTCAGCAGCAGCGCGCGCCGGGCGTGGCGTCGGCGTCCGCGTGCCTGCGGCGCCAGTACTCGCGTTCGGTCAGCACGGGCGCGTGTGGGTCGTGCCTGCGGGTGAACTCGACGTAGCGCGCGTAGTCGTGATCGCCCATGAGCGCGCCCACCCACCACCACGCGCGGCGCACCGAGCGCAGGGGGGCCGCGAGCGCCCGCGTCACGACGAGCCGTCCGTGTGCGCCGGGGCCCCGGGGGCACGCACCTTGCCCGCGGCGATGAGGTCGTTCCACTCCTTCTCGACTTCCTTCTCGGTCGGCGTCGCGATCAGCCCCGCAGGCGCGAAGATGCGTGACGGCTCGGGAGGTGCCTCGGTGGTGGGCAGCCCGCCTGCGCGAATCGACTTGGCGCACACGTACACACCGGCCACGACGACGATCAGCACGAGCACGGCGAACACGATCGACAGCGTGCCCTGGATGAACGTGTTGCGGATGACGGCGTCGATCTCGTCGGGAGTCTTCGCCGACCCGAAGCTCGTCCGGCCTGCGGCCTTCGCGTTCTGGAATGCCGCATGCTGCGACCAGTAGCCGACCGAGGTGTCGCCCGAGAAGATCTTCTGCCACGACGCCGTCATCGTGACCACGAGATCCCACGCGAGCGGGACGCCCGGGATCCACGCCCACTTCAGCAGGCCGCGTTTGACGACGACCGTGAGCACCACGGTGAGCGCGATCGCGGCGAGCAACTGGTTCGCGATGCCGAACAGCGGGAACAGGGTGTTGATGCCGCCCAGGGGGTCGGTGACGCCCATCAGCAGGATCGCGCCCCACGCCGCGACCACGATGAGCGAACAGATCCAGGCGCCGACCCGCCACGACGGGTCCTTGAAGCGCCGCGCGCCGCCGGGGATGTTGCCGAGCGAGTCCGACAGCATGAAGCGCGCGACGCGGGTGCCCGCATCGACCGTCGTGAGGATGAACAGCGCCTCGAACATGATCGCGAAGTGGTACCAGAACGATTTGAGGCTTTCGCCGCCGATGAACTGATGCATCACCTCGGACATACCGAAGGCGAGCGTGGGGGCGCCGCCCGTGCGCGAGATGATGCTGTCCTCGCCGACGTCGGCCGCGGCATTCGAGAGCACCGACGGGTCGATGTCCGGACCCGAGAGGCCGAGGCCGTTGACATAGGCGGCGGCGGTCTCGGGGGTGCCGCCCGTGAGGGTCGCGGGTGCGTTGAGCGCGAAGTAGATGTGCTGGTCGATGATGCACGCCGTCACGAGCGCCATGATCGCGACGAACGATTCGGTGAGCATGCCGCCGTAACCGATGAAGCGCGACTGCTTCTGCTTGGCGAGCAGTTTCGGTGTGGTTCCCGACGAGATCAGCGCGTGGAATCCGGAGAGCGCGCCGCACGCGATCGTGATGAACAGGAACGGGAACAGCGAGCCCGCGAAGGCGGGGCCGTCGCCGGCGATCGCGAACTTCGTGACGTCGGGCATCTCCAGGTTCGGGCGCGCGAACAGGATGCCGATCGCGAGCAGCACGATGGTGCCGACCTTCATGAACGTCGACAGGTAGTCGCGCGGCGCCAGCAGCAGCCACACCGGCAGGACCGACGCTGCGAAGCCGTAGGCGATCATGAGCCACGCGATCGTCACCTTCGACAGCGTGAACCAGCTGCTGCCCCAGTCGGTGTCGGCGACCCATTCGCCCGACACGATCGCCAGGAGCAACAGCACCAGGCCGATCAGGGACACCTCGGACACCTTGCCGGGCCGCAGGTAACGCAGGTAGACGCCCATGAACAGCGCGATCGGGATCGTCATCGCGATCGAGAAGACGCCCCACGGGCTCTCGGCCAGTGCGTTGACGACGACGAGCGCGAGGACCGCGATCAGGATGATCATGATGACGAACACGCCGAGCATCGCGGCGATACCGCCGACGCGGCCGAGTTCGTCCCGCGCCATCTGGCCGAGGCTGCGGCCGCGGCGTTTCGTCGACATCCACAGCACGAGGTAGTCCTGCACGGCGCCCGCGACCACGACACCCACGACGATCCACAGCGTGCCCGGCAGGTAGCCCATCTGCGCGGCGAGGACCGGACCGACGAGTGGGCCCGCGCCGGCGATCGCGGCGAAGTGGTGGCCGAACAGCACCCGACGGTCCGTCGGCATGTAGTCCTTGCCGTTCTCGAGCACCTCGGCCGGGGTCGCCTCGTCGTCCCGCGGTTGCACGATCTTGCGTTCGATGAACTTCGAGTAGAAGCGGTACGCGATCAGGTAGGTGCACACCGCGGCGACGACGAACCACACCGCATTCGGATTCTCGCCGCGGACGACCGCGATCATCACCCACGAGAGACCGCCGAGGACCGCGATCACGAGGAACGTGATGCGGGCCGTGATCGACATCGGGCTGCGATCCTCGACGCCCACGGGTGGGAGGTCGGGATCGGTGCGCAGATACTCGACGTCCGGCCGCACGGTCATCGACAGGCTCCTCTCGACGAGTCCCGTTCCCGCGGTGGCGGGCGCGAACTCTGGCGTGAATCGACTATGGCGTGAATCACTGTATGCGCCCGGGGTGTTCTGCACGTGAGGCCGGGGAGGGTGTCGCGTCCCCATCGGTCCTACGCTGCCCCAATGCAGAAGACGAGGTGGCAGAGCGAGCGCGACGCGGACGATTCGCGCCGGTACGTCGAACGATTCGCCGAACTCGAGGCGTCCGGCGCGGATCTGCACGGCGAGGCCCGGTTCGTCGACGTCCTGCTTCCGAGAGGTGCCCGGGTGCTCGATGCGGGCTGCGGCACCGGGCGCGTGGGCGCCGAGTTGCTGCGGCGAGGGCACCGCGTCACGGCCGTCGACCTCGACCCGGTGCTGCTGGCCGAGGCCCGCAGGTGTCCGGGACTCGACGTGCGCGCGGCCGACCTCGCCGAACTCGATCTGGAGGAGCACTTCGACGCCGTCGTCGCGGCGGGCAATGTGATGGTCTTCGTCGCGCCCGGCACCGAGGACGACGTGGTGCGGCGCGTGCGCCGCCATCTCGACGCCGGTGGACGGTTCGTCGCCGGGTTCACGACCGACGCGCGCTACGGCGTGCGCGAGTTCGACCGGGATCTCACGGCGAACGGTTTCGAACTCGTGCATCGTTTCGCGGGGTGGGCGATGGAGCCGTGGCACGACGACGCCGAGTGGGTCGTCACGGTCGCCCGGGCGATGTGACCGTCTCCACGTCGTGACCCCGCTGGCCTGCTAGGTTTTTGGCGCCGGGCACGACCGGCATCATCGACACGAGGGGGAGATTCATGACCGAGACGCCAGGAAGCGGCGATTCCTCGAACCAGTACGGATCGGGGTACCCGCAGTACCAGGCCTACGGTTCGACGCCGTCCGGCCAGCAGTACCCGGCGTACGGCCAGGGGCAGCAGTCCGGGTACGGCTACCAGGGGGCCACCACTCCGGCGGGCGCGCCGCCGCTCCCGCCGTCGAACGCGGGCTGGGCCGTGGCCGCGGTGCTGTTCTTCTGGCCCGTCGCGTTCTCGGCGTTCAACCACGTTCATCAGGTGTACCCGCGGTGGGCGATGGGGGACTACCAGGGCGCGCAGTACGCATCCGACCGTGCGAAGTACCTCGGCAAACTGTCGCTCTGGATCTTCATCGGCCTGTGGGTGCTGTTGATCGTCTTCTACGTCGTCGTCATCGCGGCGATCGTGTCGAGCACGGGCAGTTCGACGTCCGACTGGTGACGCCGCCCGCCGGGTCGACATCCGTCCGGCCGGACACGATGTCGCAGCGTGTGCGCTCGATGCACACGCTGTGACATCGCGCCCAGGGGTAGGGCCGTAGAATCCGGTAACCGTGAGCCTTACTCTCGGAATCGTCGGACTGCCCAACGTCGGCAAGTCCACACTCTTCAACGCCCTGACCAAGAACGACGTGCTCGCCGCGAACTACCCGTTCGCCACGATCGAGCCCAACGTGGGTGTCGTCGAGCTGCCCGATCCGCGGCTGAACAAGCTCGCCGAGATCTTCTCGTCGGAGCGGATCATGCCGGCGACGGTGTCGTTCGTCGACATCGCGGGCATCGTCAAGGGAGCGTCCGAGGGCGCTGGGCTCGGCAACAAATTCCTCGCCAACATCCGTGAGGCCGACGCCGTGTGCCAGGTGGTGCGGGTGTTCGCGGACGACGACGTCGTCCACGTCGACGGTGAGATCAACCCGCTCGCCGACATCGAGGTCATCGAGACCGAGCTCATCCTCGCCGACATCCAGACCCTCGAGAAGGCCGTGCCGCGGCTCGAGAAGGAAGCGAAGAAGAACAAGGACCTCGAGGCGCAGCGCAAGGAGGCCGTCAAGGCTCAGGGCATCCTCGACGGCGGCAAGACGCTGTTCAGTGCCAAGGACCAGCTCGACTTCGCGCTGCTGCGCGAGCTGAACCTGATGACGACGAAGCCGTTCCTGTACGTCTTCAACGCCGACGAGTCCGTCCTCACCGACGACGCGCGCAAGGCCGAGCTCGCGGCCGCCGTCGCACCCGCCGACGCGGTGTTCCTCGATGCGAAGGTCGAGGCCGAACTCCTCGAACTCGACGACGAGTCCGCGCTCGAACTGCTCGAGTCGATCGGCCAGACGGAGCCGGGCCTGCATGCCTTGGCCCGCACCGGTTTCCACACCCTCGGCCTCCAGACCTACCTCACGGCGGGCCCGAAGGAAGCGCGTGCCTGGACGATCCGCAAGGGCGACACCGCGCCGCAGGCCGCAGGCGTCATCCACACCGACTTCGAGCGCGGCTTCATCAAGGCCGAGATCGTGTCCTTCGACGATCTCGTCGAGGCCGGCTCGATGGCCGCGGCCAAGGCTGCGGGCAAGGTACGGATGGAAGGCAAGGACTACGTCATGCGTGACGGCGACGTGGTGGAGTTCCGGTTTAACGTATAGCGTTATTGACGACTGTCGTTATAGAATGTCGGAGTGATCAGATCCTTCGGCGACAGGAACACCGAACGGATCTGGCACGAGCAGTATGTGAAGGGTGTAGACCAGAAAGTTCAGCGCGCAACGCTGCGGAAGCTGGAGATGATCCACGCGGCAAAAGTCGTGGATGACCTTCGGGTACCACCGGGTAATCGCATGGAACGTCTTGTCGGCGACCGCCGTGGGCAGCACAGCATCCGCGTGAACTCTCAATGGCGTATCTGCTTTGTCTGGACGGAAGGAGGTGCAGAAGATGTCGAACTCGTCGACTACCACTGAGGACGGTCGGATCGAGCCGGTTCATCCGGGTGAGATCCTGATGGAGGACTTCATCGCGGCCTTTGGGATAACCCAGAACAAGCTGGCCGTGTCCATCGGTGTTCCGCCTCGGCGGATCAACGAGATCGTGCACGGCAAGCGCGGGATCACTGCAGACACAGCTATCCGGCTGGCGCGCTACTTCGGGACCTCGGAAGAGTTTTGGATGAATCTGCAGTCGAACTACGAGTTGCGGACGGAGCGTCGTTCGTTGAGGCAGGCAGTGTCCGAGATCGTGCCCCTGGGAGCTGCGTGAGTGTCGTCGTGCTCGCAGGTCATCTGATCTGCGCGAATGGCGATGACGCGGCTGTTGTGCGGCAGCAATTGAACCGACACGTCGAACTCACGCGTGCCGAAGAGGGGTGCCTGCACTTCGATGTTGAGCCCACACAGGATCCGCTCGTGTGGACTGTCTCCGAGCGATTCGTGGATCAGGCGGCGTTCGACGCACACCAGAAGCGAGTCCGATCGAGCGAATGGGGTCAGGCGACCGCAGACATACAGCGGGACTACATGATCATCACCGTCGGCGGTAGGTAACAAGTCGTGCTGGAAGCGGGACGTCGTGGAGTTCCGCTTCAACGTGTAGTCGAACCTCATTTCACTTTCTCGCGCCGCCGATTTCCGCGAGTCGGGACAGCACTGTCGAGACCGGACGGTCGACTCCCTCCGCGGTGTCGACACGCAGGACCTGCTCGCTCCATGGTTCGTAGCGTCGTTCCCGGACTTGTTCCCACGTCGGCACGGTCAAGCCGGTGAGGTCGGACTCACGTGATTCGACTCGGCTCCTGTGAAGTTCGACGTCGCCGCACGCCACTTCGATGTTCACGAGTTGTGATCCGGTATCGCGAGCACAGCTCGACCAGGATTCTCGCGTCACTGCGAGAGGATTCACGGAGTCCGCGACGACATCGTGCCCCGCCACGAGATGGTCGTGGGCGAGTGCCCAGGCGATGCGATAGCCGACCGCGGGAAACGCTTGCCAACCCCCGGCTCGCTCGATGATTCCCGAGCTGGTGAGTGCCGCCTCGATCGTGTCGAGTCGTAGATGGATGGCTCCGATTGCTGCACTCAGACGCTTCGCAAGGGTGGTCTTCCCGACGCCGGGTAGTCCGGACAGGACGATGAGTGTCGACGGCCGAGCAAGCATCCTGCGAGGCTACGGCGCTCGACCACTCGGCGCCGCATCCGGGCACAGGCGAGGGCGCCGGCAACCGTGCGCAGGTATTCTGGGGGCGGTGGTTCCACCACCGACGGCACTTCCACGTGAGGACCACGTGAATCATCGCGGAGAGGCCTGAGTAGCTCAGGACATGTCCGGATGGGGTGCGGCGCGTCGATGCGCCGACTTCATACTGCCGATGGCACATCGGCCGACGGAAGGACATGACATGTCGTCGAAGGACGAGAAGAACCTGCAACAGGTCGTGGACAAGATCGCGAAGATGGACGAACCGCGCCGGTCGGTGGTGCAGCGCGTGCACGAGGTCATCCTGGCTGCCGCTCCCGGCTTGAAGCCGCGGATCTGGTACGGGATGCCCGCCTATGCGGAGTCGGCAGGCACGCCTGCGCTGGTGACTCTGCGTAACGACGACCGCCTGAACCTCGCGATCACCGAGAAGGCGGCGTTCCGGCCTGCCGGCGGGTCGGACGGGGCACTGATGCCCGCCGCGTGGTATTTCGAAACCGTCGACGAGGACACGGAGAAGCGCATCACGGAGATCGTCCGTTCGGTGGTCTCCTGACCGTTCGGTGACCAGGGGACGTAGCGGGCAAGCCCGGTCGTTCAGGGCCGGGTTAGCGCATCAACTGCGTCGGTGGTCAGGGATAGGGTGCGCCTGTGCAGCTTCGGTATCAGTACCGTGTCTATCCGACTCCCGGCCAGCAGAACGCGCTGGCTCGGTCGTTCGGGTGTGCGCGGGTGGTATTCAACGATGCACTGCGTGCCCGCCAGGACGCGTTCGCCGCTGGGATGAAGATCAGCGACACCGAGGTTCAGAAGCGGGTCGTCACCAACGCCAAGAACACGCCCGAACGCGAATGGCTCGCCGGCGTGGCGTCGGTGGTGTTGGTGCAGTCGGTGCGCGACTCGGCGACGGCCTGCAAGAACTGGTTCGCTTCCCTGTCGGGGAAGCGGAAGGGGCGCAAGGTCGGTCCGCCGCGATTCAAGTCCCGCAAGGACAACCGTCAAGCGATCCGACTCACTCGCAACGGCTTCACGCTGCGCCCGAACCGGAAGCTGTATGTCGCGAAGGTCGGCGAGCTGAAGGTGGCATGGTCGAGGGATCTGCCGTCCGACCCGTCGTCGGTGACGATCATCAAGGACTCTGCGGGCCGGTACTTCGCGAGTTTCGTCGTCGAGGTCGACCAGCAACCACTGCCGGAGATCAACACCGAAGTGGGTATCGACCTGGGGCTCACCACGTTCGCTGTCCTGTCGAATGGCAAAACGATCACGTCGCAGAAGTTTCTGCGACGCGCGGAGCGCAAGCTCTGCAAGGCTCAGCAGACCCTTTCCCGCAAGGAGAAGGGCAGCAGGAATCGGGCGAAGGCCCGGTGGAAGGTCGCTCGGGCGCACGCCCGAGTGGCCGATTCGCGTCGCAACTTCGTGCACCAGCAGTCCACGGCGATCATCCGCGACAGCCAAGCGGTGTATGTCGAGGACCTGGCGGTGTCGGGGTTGGCGCGAACACGGTTTGCGAAGTCGGTGCACGACGCGGGATGGGCGATGTTCACTCGCATGCTCGAGGAGAAAGCCGCACGATATGGGCGGACGTTCGTGAAGATCGACCGCTGGTTCCCGTCGAGCCAGACGTGCTCGGCGTGTGGAGTGGTCGACGGGCCGAAGCCGCTCTCGATTCGAGAGTGGACGTGCCCGTGTGGCGTGGTCCACGACCGCGACCTGAACGCTGCGAAGAACATCCTCGCCGCCGGACGGGCGGAGAGACGAAACGCCTGTGGAGGGACCGTAAGCCCTGCCGCGTAGCGGAAGGCAAGTCCCGGTGAAACAGGAACCCACCGAAGCGGCACGACGTGCCGCTGTAGGAATCCCGGTCGTTCACGACCGGGAGGACGTCAACGTCGAACTCATCCGATCGGCGGCTGTCGCCGACATCTTTCGAGCCGGGGTGCGCTCGCTCGCGGCACAGCCGAAGCCCGTCGCCGTCACCGGATTCGGTACAGCGACATGGCGTGGCGCGGGCGATGTGGCGCCGCGCAGCATGGAGATCGTCGACAACGACGAGACGGGTGCGCCGCTCCGTCTGAACGACGCGTACGAGCGCGACGAAGCCGGGCAGGCCGCCTACCTCACCGAACTGCTGGACATCTTCGACAGCGAGGGAGTGGACAGCGCCTTCGTCTTCCTCTTCGCCCTCGACAACATGCCGCACCGGCCCGACGGCGACCCGCGCGACGATCTGGATCTCGCCAGTTTCGGCATCGTGAGAGTCCTCGAAGACCGCAGGGGCAGCAGCTATCCCGACATGCCGTGGGAGCCCAAGGCCGCCTTCGCGGCAATTGCCGATTTCTATACTCGATGACGTCCGCACCCTAAGATTTCAGGATGAGACTCGCGCTGTCTTCGTTGATCGACCCGACGCTGTGGCCGCTCGTCGACGAGGCCCGCGAGTTCTATGCGCGCCGGCGGCCCGGCCGCGGGCCGGCGAACCTGGACGAGCTGCTCGCTGCGCGCGGGGCCGCGGCGGCGCCTGTCGAATGCGATCCACCGCCGTCGGTCGAGACGGTGCGCGCGGGCGGCCGGGACGCGCGCGTCCGAATCCATCGTCCGGAGGGCCGGCCCGCTGCGGGCGTACTCGTGGAGATGCACTCCGGCGGCTTCTACCTCGGGTCGGCGGCCGGCAGCGACGTGCGCAACCGTCACCTCGTCGACGCATGCGGTGTCGCGGTGGTGAGTGTGGACTACCGGCTCGCTCCGGAGCACCCGTGGCCCGCCGCGCCGGACGACTGTGAGACCGCCGCGTTGTGGGTCGTCGAGAACGCCGAGGCGAGATTCGGCACGACGCGGCTCGCGGCGAGTGGCTTCTCCGCCGGTTCCACCCTTGCGTTGACGACGCTGCTGCGCCTGCGGGACAGAGGGATTCCCGCGTTCGACGGCGCGGTGCTCCAATGCGGAACGTACGACCTGTCGACACGAACCCCCGCCGGACGACTGATCGCCGACGAGTTCTTCCTCGATGCGTACGCAGGCGGCGTCGCCGACCGGACCCACCCGGACCTCTCGCCGGTGTTCGCCGAGTTGAACGGGCTGCCACCGCTGCTGATGGTGATCGGCGCCGACGACATCCTTCTCGACGACAACCTTGCCATGGCGGCGAGGCTGGTGGCCGCGGATGTCGACGTCGACCTGCGGGTGTATCCGGCGTCGCCGCACGCGTTCACGGCGCACCCGACGCCGATGGCGGCTGCTGCTCTGGATTCGATCGCCGAATGGCTTCGAGCTCGCCTCGACGCTACTCGGTTGCCGTCGTCGGGCGCGCAGGGACGCGCGACATAGGAAATCGACTGGCGACGCTCACGTGGGGCGTTCGTTGCGGCCGGCCTTCTCGACGATTCCGGCGATGCGCCTGGTCTTGGTCGCCGATTGCTTGGCGAACGCGATCTGGCTGAGGGCGTACTTGCGGACGCTCGGCGGCCACGCGTCCCAATGGGCGCGGGCTTGCGGGTCGGCGTCGAGTGCTGCGGCGAGTTCCGGTGACTCGACGAGTGCCTCGGCGTCGTCGAGGAGAGTCCACAAGCCGCGTCGCTTCGCGTCGTCGACGACGGCCTGTCCGGCCGGCTGCATCCGTCCTTCGGCGAGCAGATCGGCCACCCGGGCCTTGTTGGACGCGGCCCACGCACTGTTGCGACCGCGACGGGTGAACCACATGCCTCGGCGGTGCTCGTCGATGGTCCGGGTGTGGCCGTCGACCCATCCCCAGCAGAGTGCTTCTCGCACGGCCCCGTCGTAATCGAGGGGGGTTTTGCCGGACTCCCTGCGCCAGAACACGAGCCAGACGCCGGGTGATCGGTCGTGGTTGTCCCGGAGCCAGGCGTGCCACTCGTCGAGGGATCCGGGATGCAGGTGTTCGGCGTTCGGATCGGCCATGGTGGAAGGCTAGTACGTCCGAGCGTGCCGGTCGGCGATCGGAACCGGTGCTTCGCTCAGCGAGCGGTGGGTGACGAACCGCCGCTGCACTTCCGACAGCGGGTCGGTGAACTCGAGCTCCCGTGCGAGCAGCTGCAGGGGGAGAGCGTGGTCGTCCGCTTCCTCGGGCAGCAGATCGGGGTACCAGCGGTCGCCCAGGATTCCGATGCCGAGTGCTGTGAGGTGCACGCGCAACTGGTGCATCCGGCCGGTGCGGGGACGCAGGGTGGTGTGCAGAACGTCGCGTCCGGACGCGCTGGTTCCGCTGCCGCGCAGGTCGACGACCGTCTCGGCGTTGGGTTCGCGGGAATCGTCGACGACGACCCGCAGTCGGCCGCGTCGCGCGTCGAGGTGATTGCGGTACTCGAGCGGCAGGGCGCGCCCTCCGAGAGCAGGGGAATCGGCGTCCCATCCGGGCGGGAGCGCCGACACCGCCTCGTACACCTTGGTGACCCGCCGCTTCTCGAACATCGACTGGTACGCGCCGCGGGTGGCGGGGCGAGCCGAGAACATCACCAGTCCCGCGGTGGCGCGGTCGAGTCGATGGATCGGCGTCAGCTCCGGATTGTCGAGCCGCGTCCGCAGCCGGACGAGAGCGGACTCCCGCAAGTAACGCCCGCCGGGTGTCGTAGGCAGGAAGTGCGGTTTGTCGACCACGACCAGGTCGTCGTCGACGTAGAGGATCTCCTCGTCGAACGGGACGCGTTCCTCCGCAGGGATGTCCCGGTAGTACCAGACGAATCGGTGCGCACCCAGTTCGGTGTCCCGGGTGATCGGACTGCCGTCGATGCCCACTATCTCGCCGGCGTCGAATCGTCGATCCAGGACGTCGGAATCCAGGTGGTCGAATCTGCCCACCACGTACTCGGCGATCGTCGCCCACGGACCGACGGTGGGCACGCGCAGACGCGTCGGCCCGATCCCGTCCTTGACGGGTAGCGGCGACGGCATCGGCATGACGTCATTGTCCCACCGGCGTTCATCCAGGACGTCACTCGACGCCGGGCCAGCCCCTCACTGTCGCGCATCCCGAACTCGGCTCGCAACGGAATCGCGAGTACAGGTGGTGCGATTCACGGGAGTTCGGATCGGTGACGATTGTCACCGCCGCCGATTTCCGGGCCCACGAGGCGTCCGGTTTGTCGCACTCTCGCTGTTTCCTTCTCGAAACATGCACGTAATCGAACCTTGTCGCGAGCAGCGTAAGTGCGGCGTGTGACCACTCCTCGGCTGCGCTGGAACATGTTTCGGTGCAGCCCACCGCCGAAGTTGAATATTGGAAAGCGCGTCATTTCGCGTTCACTTCGAGTTGCTTACGTTCGGACACGTCAGGTCTTGGACACGATCCTCGCCATCCATCGGAGAGAGGGAGTAATGACGGCCACTACGGACCAGCTGCACACTGTCGACGGAGATCCCGTCGGCACTCGCGGCGACGAAATACGCGGTGCCACAACGCTCGACACCGCTCCTACCGCGCCGATCCGTAGCGAGCCGCCGGGCCCTACCGCCGACCCGTTCTGTGAGTCCGTCGCGCGCTTCGCCGCGTCCGCGCTGGCAGCGCCGGTTGCCTACGTGTCGATCGTCGACGCGGGAGCCGACCGGTTGCCGGGCGCTGTCGACCGGGACAGCGTGCGACCCTCGCGCCTCGACGACATCGTCGGCATCGTGTCCCGCGCACAGCAGGAGCTGCGCATCCAGGACGGCACTCTCGTCGGATCGCTGTGCGTCGCGGACCGTCGGGAACGCACCTGGACGGAAAAGGATTTCGCGCAGCTTGCGCAGCTCGCGGAACTCCTCGTGCCGCAGATCGAGCCGCATCTCACGGCCGAACCGCAGACGGCCGACGAGGTGGGTGTCGCCGCGGACGGGGTGCTCGCCGACGACCTCGCTGTGCTCGCGAACTCGGTGCACTCTCTCACCGAGCTCGCCGAGTCGAGCGACGACCCGAGGCTGCAGAGATGCGCCGCGACCTCGCGTCGTCGTCTCGCGTCCGTGCTCGAATCGGCGAAGACGTCGGTGCCCGAGCGCGCGCCCGAGGTGCGAGAGTTCGATCTCCGTCACGTCGTCGGCCGCGCGCTCCGTGAGGCCA
This sequence comes from Rhodococcus sp. HNM0569, assembly GCF_012726205.1. GTDB lineage: Bacteria > Actinomycetota > Actinomycetes > Mycobacteriales > Mycobacteriaceae > Rhodococcus_F. Next base: position 20,755 of record NZ_JAASAE010000009.1, read on the forward strand.
CGTTCGTATCCGGCCGCCGAGATGTCGACGCCGCGCTCGGGCAGGATCCGCTGCCGACCGAGGGCGACCAGTTCGCCGTCGAACGTGGTGTCACCCACCTCGTCGGCGTGCTGCTCGACCACACCGGATCCGGCATGGTCCACGTCGATCTGACCGCGCCGGACGGCACGGGAGTGTTGTCCGTGCGGTCCGCCGACTGCACCATCTCGGCTGCCGAAACAGCACGTGCGGTGGCAAGTTTCGACGTACCCGGCGAGACGGAGGTGGCACGCATCAGCCTGGGGCGGGACGGCCTCGTCGCGTCGAGTGCACGTGTGCACGCCACCTCCGGGCAGTCCGGCACGCAGTTCGTCGTCAGGTGGGCCCTCGCTCGTGGATGACGTCTCGTGGGTGGATCCCGCGGTGCGCGGCGTGATCGCATCGGTGGTGTTCGGAGTGGGTTTCTTCGCTGCGCGGCTTCGCTGGAAGCGAGGTGATCGCGATGAGCAGGCCCAGGCAGGTGACTCGGGGCTGGACTGAGATCCACACCGGTGTCGCACTGTGTTTCGCGCTCGCGGTCACCGCGGGGCTTCTCGGCGGTACCGAGTCCGGGCTCATGCGGGTCGCGGTCCCCGCGCTCGCCCTGGTGTGTCTCGCGGCGGCACTGTTCTTCGATGCGTTCGTCGGGGTCGTGCTCGGTCTCGCCGCCGCCGCCGGCGCTGTTCTCCTGAAAAGGTCGCTGGGAGTGTGGGATCGCGAGCAGTTCTCGCTTGCCGTCGCCACAGCGGCGTGCCTTCTGGTCCTGGGCTGGGCGGCTGGTTTCGTCGGCACCAGGATCCGGCGCACGTTGCGCACGGCCGATGCGTCCGGCGCGGATGCCCGGCCCGTGTTCGGGGCGATGGGGCTGCTGGCGGAGGACCGTGCGCGGCCACGCCTCGACGACGAGATCCTGCGTGCTCGGGCACACCGCCGCTCGCTCGGGCTGATGATCGTGCACGTGCAGGTGATCGACCCGAACCTCGACGAGCCGGCGCGGCAGGCGGTGCACCGCGCGATCGCGCGCCTCGTCGAAAGCCTGTTGCGCGACGTCGACGTCCCGTTCGCGCTGTCGCCCGACGAGTTCGGCGCCATCCTGCCGGAAACCGATGCGGCACAGGGCTGGAGTGTCGTCGGGCCGCTCGTGGACGCGGCAGCCCGCTCGACCTTCACCGACCGCGCGGCCGGTGGCAGGCGGAGCGTCTCGGACTGTGCCGAGATCTCGGCCGGCCTCGCTTTCCTGTCCGGCGAGGACTCGGAAACGGACGGCGCCGACGCGATGATCGCGCGCGCCCGAGCCGCACGTGGAGCGCAGGTGATGGTGTGACCCGCGCAGCGATCGCACTGGGTCTGCTCGTCGTGATCGGCGCGGTGCTCCTGTTCTACTGGGCGATGTCCGTACGCGGGCACCAGCGCAGGCTTCGTCAGCTCGACGTCCGTGTGCACGTCAACGGAATTCGCGGCAAGTCGACCGTCACGCGCCTGGTCGGGGGTGTGCTCCGGGAAGGCGGCTACGTGACGGTCGGGAAGACGACCGGGAGTGCTGCACGCGTGATCGGCCCGCACGGTGAGGAGACACCGATCTTCCGCAGGGGCGCGGCCAACATCAACGAGCAGATCGACATCGTGGCCGAGCACATCCGTCCCGACGTCGAGGCTCTCGTGATCGAGTGCATGGCGGTTCGTCCGCTCTACCAGCAGTACTCGCAGGACTACATGGTCCGGTCGGACGTCACGATCATCACGAACGTGCGCGAGGACCACCAGGAGGAGATGGGCGAGACCCTCGAGGAGATCGCCGACTCGATGGCCGTGACGATCCCGCGCGGTGGCGTGGTGATCACGGCCGAGGACCGCCCGTACCTCCGGGAACGTCTCCGCAAGCGTGCCGAGGAGCGCGGCTCCGTGCTGGTGTACGCGGATCCGGAGAGTGTCGACGACGAGGACATGCGCGGGTTCGACTACCTGCAGTTCAAGACGAACGTCGCGATCGGTCTGACGATCGCCCGGCTGTGCGGGGTGAGCAGGCAGGCCGCGCTCGAGGGCATGTGGAAGTCGGTGCCCGACATCGGCGTCGTGCGGCTGCGGTCCTACGACGTGCGCGGCAAGTCGGTGCTGTGGGTGCCGATGTTCGCCGCCAACGACCGGGAAAGCGTCAAGCTCACGTTCGAGACGCTGCAGGCGCAGTTCCCGCCGGGGGCGACCGTGATCGGCATCCTCAACAACCGGCGCGACCGCGGCAGGCGGGCGGAGCTGTTCGCGCACATGGTGCCCGACGATCTCTCCGGATACCTGGATCACGTCGTCACGTTCGGGGCGTACGAGGACACGGTCACCAAGACGATGGTCGAGCGGGGCTACGGCCGCGACCGCATCCATCGGATGGGTGACACCGTGCAGCCGACGCTCGATCAGATTCTCGACAAGGTCGCCGACCTGATCGACGGGCCCAGCGGCGTCCTGGTCGGAATGATCAACATCCACACCGAGCAGGCCGAACTGCTGATCGACCATTTCCAAGAGCTGCGCGGCGCGGAACACCGCAACGAGATCGACGAGTCGCGCGACCCACGACGGGCGGCGATCGGGGTGTCGCGGCTGCGCCGCGCCGGAGCGCACCAGCCGCGTGTCGCCGCGCCCGCGGAAGTCACGGAAGAGGCTGGACGACTGAATGTTTGAGTACGACTTCGCACCCGAGGTCGTCCGTCTCGCGCTCGTCGCAGGTGTCGTCCTGAGCATGCTCTTCTACGAGCGTGTCCAGCTCACGACCGGCGGCGCGATCGTGCCGGCCTATCTCGCGCTCAGCATCACCGCGCCCCTCGCGATCGTCGTGACGGTCGGCGTCGGGTACCTGACCTACCTCGTCGTCAGCGTGCTCCTGGCGAAGAAGCTGATTCTCTACGGGCGCCGAAAGTTCGAGTGGGAGATGCTCGTCGGCCTGGCGCTGATCCTGATCTGCACCGTGGTCGCCGGTGCGCTGGGCACATTCGATCCGATGTTGTTCGCCCTCGCAGGTATCGGCTTCCTCGTCCCCGGCATCATCGCGCACGACATGTCCAGGCAGAAGCCGCTGCGGACCGTGCTCGCGATCGCCGCCACGACGTTGATTCTGGTTGGTTTCCTCGTCCTGGTCTCGTCGCTCATGTCGATCGCGCCCGGTGACGACAGCAGTGACACCGTGCGGCTCGCAGGCGTTCTCGGGTACCCCCGCGAACTGCTGCTGCTCGCGGTCGCGCTCAGTGTCGCGGTCGGCATGCTGGTATTCGCGAAGCTGGGTCTACGCTCGGGCGGATTCATCACCGGCGCCTATCTCGCACTCGTGAGCCCGCGCTGGCCGGACCTGGTCTTCGTGATCGTCGTCGCCGTCGTGACGTGGTTCATCGTCGTCAAGCTGCTGATGCCCAACCTGTTGATGTTCGGCCGCCGCAAGCTTTCGACCATGGTGCTCGTCGGCGCGATCGTCAGTTGGAGCGCGGAACTCCTGGTCACCTGGATGACGCACGGCGACTACATCCCGTGGCGCGGGCTGACCGTCGCGACGCTCATGGTGCCGGCGCTGCTCGCGAACGACGCGCAGCGGCAGGGATGGGATCGCACCGTGTGGGGTGCGACGCTCACCGCGGTCGGCGTCTACGCGGGCACCAATTTCCTGGCAGCGGCAGGCATCGCCGCCGGCCTGCTGTGACCGCGAGAGAGGAAGGCACTTCGTGGACGACAACGACACACGCGGCAGACGTATCCGTCGCTGGGTACTGCCGATCGGGGCGACGGCGGTCGTGCTCGGCGTGGCTGCGACCGCTGCACTGCAGCTACCCGAGAGTGCGGTGCCCGACGACGTCGACTACGACAAGGCGGCGCACGGGACGGTCGTCGACGAGGCTGGCACGCCGATCGAGGGGGCCAGCGTGCGCGTCGGTGGCGAGGTCGTGCGCAGCGCCGACGACGGCACGTTCACCTTGCCACTGTCCTCGGCTGCGCTCGCGTCCGCCGAAGCCGACGACCACCTCGCACGCACACAGGCGGTCGAGCCGGGCGAGACCGCTCGGATCGTATTGACCTCGCGGGCAGTGGAATCCACGGCGCTCCGGTTCGGTGGCGACGTCATGTTCGGCGACGGCTTCTACCGGCCCTCCGGCGACGCACCCGCGCAACTCGGCGAGCACGCCGACGCCGCCCAGCACGCCGACCTGCTGTCCGGCATCGCTCCGCTGCTGCAGGATTCGGACCTGTCGCTCGTCAACCTGGAATCTCCGCTCGTCGACGATCCGTCCCGGGCGGGGGACCAGCCGCGACCGCCGCAATTCCATCCGACCAAGCCGAGCGTCGTCGCGTCGGCGCGCGAAGCCGCCGAGGCGTTGCGCATGTCCGGCGTCGACGTCGTGTCGCTTGCGAACGACCGCGTATTCGACGCGCGCGAAACCGGAATGGAGAGCACGCTGTCCGCGCTCGACGATGCCGGAATCGTCCACTTCGGCGCCGGACGCACGGAAGACGACGCGTGGGCACCTGCCGTCGTGCCCGGCCGCGCCGGCAACGTCGCGTTCGTCGGATGTACCACCGTCGACGGTGAGAAGACCCCGGTGCCCTACGTCGCGGACGACGACCGCGGCGGCGCCGCAGAGTGCTCGACGAAGAAGATCGAAAGGGCGGTGCGCGACGCCAAGGGCAAGGCCGACACCGTGGTCGTGGCGATCCACGGCGGCAGCCAGTACCAGCGCGAGCAGTCGCCCACGGTACGGCGCATGTCCGATGCCGCCGCGGCGGCGGGCGCGGCGGTGGTCGCAGGCGGGCACCCGCGCGTGACCGGCGGCGTGCGCACGGTGGGTGATTCGGTGATCGCGGAGTCGACAGGCAGCCTGCTCGACGACAGGCCACGCTGGGAGTCGTCGCCGTCGCAACTGCTGCGGGTCGACGTGCGGGGCGGCAGGCCGGTGCACACCAGTGTCGACCCCGTGATGATCGAGGAATCACGGCCGGTGCCCGTCGTGGGCTCGCTCGCCGATGCGGCGTCGCGGATCACCGCAGGCTCGGTCGAGGGGGCTGCGCGATTCGGTGGTCCCGGGGTCGAGGTCGCGACGCAACCGCGCGGATTCGTCCGCGAAGCCGACGTCGCGTTGCCGGTCGGTGAGCCGCACCGCGTGGCATCGGGTTGGTCCGTGCGGGACGCGCCGCCCGGAGTCCGAGTGGGCAACGACATCCTGTGGGGTTCGGGGCGTTTCGAGGACCAGGACACCGACCCGTCGGCGAAGGGCGTCAACCTCTGGGAACTGGGCAAGGCTGCTCGCACGACCGTGACGGCGGCGTGTGCAGACGCGCGTGACCGTGACACCGAAGGCGACGGCACGTCCGAAGGCAAGGGCCTCGAGCTCGTGCGCAGCCCGAAGAGTACGCAGGACGTCTACGCGACCCCCGGGCGGCGAGTCGGAGTCGAACCGGGGCAGCAGCTGTCGTTGCTCGCGGACGTCCGCTCGGCGTCGCCCGGTTCGGAGCTCGAGCTCCGGTGGTACGACGGCTTCTCGGGTAGGAGTGTCGGCGCTGTCGAGGTGCCGGTTCCGGAGGGCGACCGGGCGAGTGCCGACTGCACGCAGGTCCGGCTCGACGCCGTCGTGCCACCCGGCGTGGTCGCGGCGCAGCCGTTCGTTCGTCTGCGACCGCCGGACGATTCGCTCAGCGGGCCGCGGCTCGCGGTCGACGACGTCCGACTGGTCGCATGGTCGCCTGCCGGATCGAGCGGCCGTCGCTTCGATACCGTGGAGGCGGCACAACCGGCGACCGTCCGCTTCGGTGACGACCGAGGGGGCGGGTCCGGACCCCTCGTCGGAAACGGAGCGGGAATCGAATGAACGCTGTCCACCGCGCGCTCGTTCGGGGCGTCGCGGCGGTCGCGGCCGTGTCGACGGTCGCGTCGTGCTCCGAGCAGGACACCCCTCGCGAGCCCGAACGTCTCGGCGCACTGGTCGACCGTGTCGTCGCCGCGTCCCCGGACCGTGAGTCGACGAACTACGTTCCGCCTTCTCCCGGGGCGGCGCAGGCGGTCGCGGCAGGGGTCGCCGAACTCCTCGACACCGGTAGCACCTCGCTCGACTCGTACGACCTCGAACCGGTGTCGATCTCCGGTGGCAATGCCGAATCGGGCGGCGAGTCGCCGGGCGTCTCGGCGCTCGTCGAGCAGGGGAAACCGACGGCGGGCAACGGCCTGTACGTCGTGCGGGACGTGACCTCGCCGCTCGTCGTGCAGATTCCGCATCCGGTGGCCGACAAGAACACCGAGCACATGGGGGCGCAGCTCTTCTCCGAAACCGATGCGCGCATGCTCATGATGGCGGGCGCGCACCGCCGCGCAGGCGACGACAGCGCCGACGTCGCGCATCGCAGCGACACGACGTTCGCGGCCGTCAACGATGCCGTCGTGCAGAAGGGGACGACGGTCGTGCAGATCCATGGTTTCTCGTCGGACAACCACGACAGTGGCAAGAAGGACGACGACTTGGGCGAGGTGGTGCTGTCGAGCACCGTCGACCAGCCGTCGCCGGTCGTGCGCCGACTCGCCGACGACCTCGAGGACAACGGCTTCGACACGTGTACGTACGACGGCAAGAAGTGTGCCGCGCTCGCCGCGACCACGAATGTGCAGGCGATCTCCGCCCGTGCGCGTGGCGCGGACTTCGTCCACATCGAAGTCGACCAGGACATCAGGAACGACAGGTCCGAACGCCGTGAGCTGATGCGCGTGATCGCCGAGTCGCTCCGTGCCTCGGGCGTCGGGTAGACGTCACGCGTAGAGCGGGACTGGCAGTTTCGCCGAGAGGGCGGTTTCCCCGGAAGTTACTCGAACGATGTCTGCGGAACCTCCCGTTCGCCGCGGGGAACGGGAGGTTCCGGCCCGAGGAGGCCACGAACGACACACGTGACCGGAACACGTGCCGCATTACGCGTGCAGCACGGCGTCTTTCGGCTTGCGGACGAACAGGCACGCGGCGATGAGAACGAACGACACGAGCCCGCCGACGAGGAACACGGCCCGCACACCCTCGGTGACGGCCTCCGGCGACGTCTCGGGTGCGCTCGAGCCTGCGGCGACGACCGTCATGACGGTGACGAACAGTGCCGTCCCCGCGGCGCCCGCCACCTGCTGGAAGGTGCCGACGACTGCCGAGCCGTGCGCGTACAGGTGCTCGTCGACGGCGCCGAGGCCGGACGTCATGAGCGGAGTGAATGTGGCCGCGAGGCCGAGGCACAGCAGCGTGTTGGCGACGAGCAGGTACCCGATGCCCGTGGACGTCGACACGGCCGTGAGCATCCATACGGCCGCGCTGACGAGGATCGCGCCGGGCACGACGAGGACACGTGGGCCTCGCCGGTCGTAGATGCGGCCGATGAGCGGACCCGCGAGCCCCATCAGGAGACCGCCGGGGAGCGTGATGAGACCGGTTTGGAGCGGATCGAGGACGAGCACGGTCTGTGCGAAGTACGGGATGATGATGAACGTGCCCATCATCGTCGCCATGCCGAGCAGCATCGCGACGACGGCGATCGAGAACTGGCCCGCGGCGAACACTCGCAGGTCGAGCAGTGCGCGGTCGTGTCGCTGCAACCGGAGCTGCCGCGCGACGAAGCCCGCCATCGCGGCCGCGCCGACCACGAACGGCACCCACACCGGCACGCCGCTGCCGCCCTCGGCCGACTCGCCGACGCCCGCGAGGCCGTAGACGAGGCCGCCGAAACCGAGCACCGCGAGGGGAACCGACACGAGATCGACGCGCGCGGACGTCGTTTCCGACACGCTGACGACATAGCGGGCACCGAGCACGAGTGCGGCAACGGCGATGGGCGCGACCAAGCCGAAGATCCATCGCCAGCCGAAATGGTCCAGGACGAACCCGGACATCGTGGGACCGAGGGCGGGTGCCACCGCGATCACGATCGAGATGTTGCCCATCATCGCGCCGCGTCGCGCGGGCGGGACGATCGTCATGATCGTGGTCATCAGCAGCGGCAACATGATCGCGGTGCCGCATGCCTGCACGACGCGCGCGAGCAGCAGCACCGCGAAGCCGGGTGAGACGAAGGCGAGGAGCGTTCCGCCGGTGAACAGCGACATCGCGAGAACGAAGAGGGTGCGCGTGGGGATGCGCTGGATCAGGAAGCCGGTGAGGGGGATGACTACGGCCATCGTGAGCATGAACGCGGTGGTGAGCCACTGGCCGACGCTCGGCGCGACCCCCAGTTCGGTCTGGAGCACGGGAATCGCGACGCTCATGACCGTCTCGTTGAGCACGACGACGAACGCCGCGACCAACAGCACCGCGATGAGCAGCACGTGTGGACGGCTGAGCCGTTCGGCGTGCGGGGGCGATTCGGCCCGTGGCTCGGCCGGCGACATGTCGGCGGGTGTGGTCAGGGCGTGGTCGGGCACGTCGGCGCCTTTCGTACGGGGTTGACGCGGTGTTCGACAGGTCCGACCGCGCGCAGGTAGGGAAACGAAACTATCTGTCGGTACCGACTCGACGCGAACGGTTTTCTCGCCGGGCGTCCCGATTCCAGCAGTGTGGGATGGGTCACAGCTGCGCATAGGTAGCGTGACGATCCTGCAGATGTGCACTGCCGGGCGCACATTCGGCTGTTACTCTCACTCGGTCAGTCTCGTGTCGGCTCGGACCAGAAGGACCTTTTCGATGGTGAAACGTGGTGTTCGGACTCTCGTACTGGGTGTGGTTGCGGTTCTGCTGTCCGGCTTCACAGCCGTCTTCTCCGGCAGCGCCGTCGCACATGCGGACTCGACCCTCACGTACGTGCACTCCGCCTCCATGGGCAAGGACATCCCGGTCAAGGTGCTCCGCGCGGCAGGCGGCGGCCCGGCCCCCACGCTCTACCTCCTCGACGGTCTGCGGGCACCCGACAACGACAACGGCTGGCTCATCAACACGAATGTCGAGCAGTTCTTCGCCGACAAGCACGTCAACGTCGCGATCCCGTTCGGCGGCGGCGGCTCCTTCTACACCGACTGGGACCGCGACGACCCGAAGCTCGGCCGTCAGAAGTGGGAGACCTTCCTGACGCGCGAACTGCCGGGCGTCATGGCAGGCCAGTTCGGCAGCGACGGTGTCAACAACGCCATCGCGGGCCTGTCGATGAGCGGCACGTCGGCGCTCACGCTCGCATCGAAGCACCCCGATTTCTACAAGGCCGTCGCGTCGTTCAGCGGCTACCCGACGGCCGCGACGCCCGGTTTCGCGCAGGGCATCCAGATGTCGGTTGCCGAGATGGGCGGCGATCCCACCAACATGTGGGGCTTCTGGCCGTCGCCGCGCTGGTTCGAGAACGATCCGCTCACCAACGTCGGCGCACTGCGGGACAAGGGTGTCTACATCTCGGCCGGCCTCGGCTCGCCCACGAGTGATCCGTCGGTCAACCCGCTGAGCCCGGAATTCGACCCGGTGTGGTTCGCGCAGATGGTGCCGCTCGAGATGGCCGCAGGCATCAGCAGCCAGACGTTCGTGCCTGCTGCCCAGCTCGCGGGTGCGCGCGTCCAGACGCACATCGAGGGCAACGGCATCCACTGGTGGAACTACTGGCAGGACCGGCTCTACGAGGCGTGGTTCGGCACGATCGCACCGAGCATCGGGGCCTGACCGGACGGGTGCGGCGGCGGGAAGCCGAACGTCGCCTGCACCCTCAGCCATTCGGCGACCATGCCGCACCCCGTCGTCCCGCGCCGATCGAACGGTTCGGTCGCGTACGACACATGCCGTCCGCCGCGCGGATTGCGCACCACGAGCTTCCGCCAGCGCAGCGTGCGCGGCAGATAGCCCGCCACCTCGCGTGCCGCGGTGCGGAGCCGGCGCACGTCGCGCACCCATTGCCGTGGATGCACACGAGTCTTCGGCGAGTTCTGCATGCGGTGGCCCCGCAGTGCGCGCCACGTTTCGCGTCGCCACCTGCTCCGGTCCTCCCACGACATCCATGCCGTGAGGTCCGCGACGTCGCGGACGAGGCTGTCGTCGCTCGCGTTGCAGATCATGTCCCGCGGGTGACCGACCCACAGCACAGGGATCGGCGGCAACGCAGGTCCGTCGCCCGCCACACCTCGGCGCCGATCGTCCGCCGACACCGGCTGCTGCGGATCCGACACGAGCGCGGCGCCCACGACGTGTTCACCCACGGGCTCGCCGTCCGCGCGCAGCCCCAGTACGTGCCGCACGACGGTGCAGCCCTGCGAGTAGCCGAGCAGGACCACCGGCCCGGCGGTGTCGTCGAGTGCGGCGCGCAGGTTCGCGACGCCTGCAGCGACGCTGTCACGGAAGCTCGAGCCACCGGTCGCGACCGGTCCGTACGACGCGGGATAGCCGACCCAGCGCGCCGCGAATCGATCGTCGAGAGCGTGCGTCACGGCGTGCAGCATTCCCGTCACCGCATGCCGGGCGTCACCCGGATACGACTCGCCGGTTCCACCGACCGCCAGCACCGTCACCTCGACTGCCACACCACCAGGCTGCCGCCCGAAGCTCGGACGAAGATGACGGGACGCTGAGAAGCGCATGAGAGCCGCCGCGGGTGCGGTGTCAGCGCAGGTGCGCCGTGCCCACGCGGGCGATCCCCGGCAGGGCGAAGGCGGCGGGTCCTGGCGCGCGATAGTCACCGAGCCGGCGCTCGACGTGCGCGGTGATCGCCGCGCGTGTCGTTTCGTCGAGCGCGTCGAGCGCCGACGCGATCGATCCGTGCAGCGCCAGTGTGCGTTCCCACCACGACGGGAAGGACAGGCCGTGCACGACGACGTCGACGTCGTGCACCTCGCTGTGTGCGAAGGCGGGAACGGACAGCAGCGACTCGAGCGCCCCGGCGGAACCGAATGCGAACACGTCGCGGGCGCGCGGCGGCGCGGAACCCGACACCGCGTCGAACGCGTCGAGAACGACGCCCAACCACGGGTTGTCGGCGCGCGGGCCCCACACCGCGACCGCGAGTCGGCCACCCGGCCGCAGGACCCGCACCATCTCGTCGATCGCGGCGGCAGCCGAGCCGGGTTCGGTGAGCAATCCGAACCGGCACACGACGGCATCGAACTCGGACGCGGGCACGTCAAGGTCGGTGAGCACGAGGATCCGGGTCGACACCTGCGTGAGGCTGCGGCGCGTCGCACGCTCCTGGGCGGCTGCGACGAGCACAGGCACGCGGTCGCCGATCACGACGTGCCCGCGTTTGCCGACCCGTTCCGCTGCGGCCAGTCCGACACCCGCCGTGACACCCGCGACGTCGAGCACCGACTCGCCGTCCGCGGGCGCCGCCGCGCCGAGCATCGCCGAGGTGACGGGTGCGAGCTCGTCGTCGATCACGTCCGCATACCGGATCCAGGCAGGGCCTTCGTCGAATGCAGGCCTTTCGTGGAACGCTGCCATGCCATTCAGGCTATGTCGCCGCCCGCGGACGCACACGGCACTTCGACGGCGCTGTCTCACCGGTGGCGCTGTCTCACCGGTCGCGCTGTTTCACCGGTCGCGCTGTCTCACCGGTCGTGCTGTCACATTCCGGAATGCGGCTTCGTCTCCCATTCGAGAAGCACTCGACCGGATCACGAAGGAGAACGCCATGGCTCGCATCGCAGGAGTCGCGCCGCAGGACGCGAACCCGTTGGTCAAGCTCGCCTACAAGTTCGCGCAGCGCAGGTACGGCGTCGTACCCGAACCGTTCGCGGTGAGTGCGCACCATCCGAAACTGTTCTTCGCCGCCGCGGTCGCCGAACTGGCCGACGAGAAGGCCGCGACCGTCCTGCCGAGCAATGTCCGCGAGATCGCTGTCTACCGCGTCGCGTGGACCGTCGGCTGCTCCTGGTGCGTCGACTTCGGCGCGATGTTGCAGCGGCTCGACGGCCTCGACATCGAACGCCTGCGCGACATCGCGGACTATCGCACCTCGCCGCACTACTCGGACGACGAGCGTGCCGCGATCGCCTTCGCCGACGCGATGACCGCGACGCCGACGACCGTGACCGACGAGCAGGTGAGCGAGCTCGTCGCACGGTTCGGCACGGCCGGAGCCGTCGAACTCGCCCACGAGATCGGGCTGGAGAACCAGCGTGCGCGCACGTACTCGGCGCTCGGCATCACCGACCAAGGATTCAGCACCGACGCGTGCCGCGTGCCGTGGGCGACCGACGCGGATGTCAGTGCTGCGGCGGCCGTCGCGCCTGTGCAGGATTGAGCCGCCCGGACCCCGGCGGCCCGGACTCCGGCCGTGCGGCCTCGGGCAGGAGGATGCCCCCGAACTTTTCGGGGTTCGCGACGTCGTAGGACGCACAGACCCGCCCGTCGCGTACCGCGTAGCCCGTGATGCGCGGCGCGATCGGCGGGTGCGTGCCGTCGCCCTCGACCATGCCGCCGTAGAAACCCAGACGGCCGTTGACGAGGACGGGAGTGCGGGTCATCAGTGCCTCCACGCCGTACATGCGGGTGAGTCCCACGAAGAAGCGCGCGAACTTCTCCGGGCCACGGATCACATTGGGTGCGGTCTTGGTGGTGCCGTTGGCGTCTCCGATGGAGACGACGTCCGGGTCGAGCGTACGGACGATCCGGTCGAGGTCGCCCGAGGCGAGTGCCTCGACGAGACGCTGCACCGCGTCGGCGTGCTCGGCGGGCGATGCGGGCGGCGGGGTCGACGCGGCCGCTCGGCGGCCCCGCGACGCGAGTTGGCGGGCAGCGGCGGGGGACACCCCGAGCAGCGCGGCGACCTCGGAAAACGGCACCGAGAACGCATCGTGCAGTACGAACGAGACACGCTGGGCCGGCGGCATCGCATCGAGCACGACCATCGCCGCCAGGTGGGCGTCCTCGTCCCGCACGACCGACTCGAGCGGGTCGTCGCTGCGTGCGCCCCCGAGGTCGGTGACGATCGGTTCGGGCAGCCACTGCCCGATGTAGCTCTCGCGGCGCACCGCCGCCGAACGCAGGTGGTCGAGGCAGAGCCGTCCGACGACCGTGGTGAGCCACGCCCGCAGGTTGTCGATGGATTCGTCCACGCGGTCGAGCCGCAGCCACGCCTCCTGCACGGCGTCCTCGGCGTCGGACACATTGCCCGTCAGCCGATACGCGACACCCAGCAGGTACGCGCGGTGCTCCTCGAACGTGCTCGCGTCGACGGTCACGAGAATCGAGTCTAGGTCCGTCGCGCGTGCGAGTGGCCGCGACGCGGTCAGGTCGGATGAGCGCGATGACAATGCGCGTCGCCGCAGGTCTACTTTTCGACGGGCGGCGAGCGCCGCCGTCGGAACAGGAGCAACTCATGTCGGATGTCCAAGGCCCCGCGTCGTACTTTCCCTCGATCGAGAAGAAGTACGGCAGGCCGATCGAGCACTGGCAGCAGATCATCCGTGCGGCAGGTCCGCGTCGGCACATGGAACTGGTCGCGATGCTGAAGAACGAGCACGGCATCGGCCACGGACACGCGAACGCCCTTGTCGCGCACACTCTTCGCGAGGACTCCGGCGGCGCGTGAGATCGTGGCCGGATGGGTTTCACGCGCGCCGAACTCGAGTCGTACCGGGACACGCTCGTTCCCGATCTGATCGGACCTGGCTGCACGCTGCTCGTCGTCGGGATCAACCCGGGGCTGTGGACCGCCGCCGTCGGCGCGCATTTCGCCCGGCGGGGCAACCGGTTCTACCCCGCGCTGTACGAGGCGGGGATCGTGGACCGGCGGATCGACGCGTCGAACGGGATGTCCGACGACGATCGGGAACTGCTCGTGTCCCGTGGAGTCGGCATCACGAACCTCGCGCCGCGCGCGACGGCTCGTGCCGACGAACTGACCGCCGACGAGTTGCGTGCGGGCCGGGCACGACTGCACGAGACCGTCGCGCGGGTGTCGCCCCGCGTCGTCGCGGTACTCGGGATCAGCGCGTACCGCACCGCGTTCGGTGTGCCTCGCGCACGGGTCGGGAAGCAGGACAACGACATCGAGGGCGTTCAGCTGTGGGTGGTGCCGAATCCGAGCGGGCTCAACGCGCACGAGAGCGTCGCGACGCTCGCACGCTGGTACGCGACGGCCGCTCGTGCCGCCGGGATCTCGCTTCTCGGCTCGGAGGGCGGCTGAGCGAGACCGTCCGAAAGTAGGAGGGCCCCCATTTCGCGTCCGGCTAGAGTAACGTCATGTCCTTTTTGTACAACTTGTTCGTGGTCTGCCACATGCTCGGTCTGGCGGCCCTGGTCGGTGGCTATTTCGTGGTGCTGCGCGCCCCACGTGTCACGGAAACGATCGTGTGGGGTGCCCGCATCCAGTTCCTGTCCGGGCTGATTCTCGTCGGCCTGGGCGAAGGTGCGCTCGACAAGGATTACGACCACGTCAAGATCGCGGTCAAGCTGGTCGTGTCGCTCGTCGTGCTGGCGCTCGCCGAGATGACGCGAGGCAAGCAGAACCGTGCCACCGAGACTCCCGCGGACGGTGCGCCCGCACAGGCGGCGGTCGCGGTGGTCAACCCGAACATGGTGCACGCGATCGGTGTCCTCGCGATCGTCAACGTGTTCGTCGCCGCCCTCTGGAACTGACCGCACCCGCTCGTGAGCACTCTGCGAGTCCAGGGACTCGCAGAGTGCTCACGGCTCACATGCCGGGACGTTTGCCGATCGTGAGCGTCACCTCGCCGGTGTGCGCGAAGAAGTCGTTGCCCTTGTCGTCGACGACGATGAACGCGGGGAAGTCCTCGACCTCGATCTTCCACACCGCTTCCATGCCGAGCTCTTCGTACTCGACGATCTCGACCTTCTTGATGCAGTCCTGCGCGAGACGCGCGGCCGGGCCGCCGATCGACCCGAGGTAGAAGCCGCCGTGCGCGTCGCACGCGTCGGTGACCTGCTTCGAGCGATTGCCCTTCGCGAGCATCACCATCGAGCCGCCCGCGGCCTGGAACTGCTCGACGTACGAGTCCATGCGGCCTGCCGTCGTCGGACCGAACGAACCCGACGGCATCCCGTCCGGCGTCTTGGCGGGTCCGGCGTAGTACACCGGGTGATCCTTGAGGTACTGCGGCATCTCCTCGCCGGCGTCGAGGCGCTCCTTGATCTTCGCGTGCGCGATGTCGCGTGCGACGACGAGCGGCCCGGTGAGCGACAGGCGGGTCTTGACCGGGTGCTTCGACAGCTCGGCGAGGATCTCCGGCATCGGCCTGGTCAAGTCGATCTTGACAGCCGCGCCCTTGCCGGTGCCCGAGATGCCGTCGGTGTCGGCGTCGAGCTGGGTGTCGGTGATCTCGGGCAGGAACTTGCCGGGGTTGAACTCGAGCTGTTCGAGGAACACGCCCTCGGGGGTGATCTTGGCCTTGGCCTGACGGTCCGCCGAGCAGGAGACCGCGATGGCGACGGGCAGCGACGCACCGTGCCGGGGGAGACGGACGACCCGGACGTCGTGGCAGAAGTACTTGCCGCCGAACTGCGCGCCGATGCCGATCTGCTGGGTGAGCTCGAATACGCGCTTCTCGAGTTCGTGGTCGCGGAACCCGCGGCCGGTGATCGCGCCTTCGGTGGGCAGCTCGTCGAGGTAGTGCGCCGACGCGTACTTCGCGGTCTTGAGCGCGAACTCGGCGGACGTGCCACCGACGACGATCGCCAGGTGGTACGGCGGGCACGCGGCGGTGCCGAGCGAGCGGATCTTGGCCTCGAGGAACTGCATCATCGAGTCCGGGTTCAGGATCGCCTTGGTCTCCTGATACAGGTACGACTTGTTGGCCGATCCGCCGCCCTTGGCCATGAAGAGGAACTTGTAGGCGTTCTCGTGGCCGGCCTGGGTGTCGGCGTACAGCTCGATCTGGGCGGGCAGGTTGGAGCCGGTGTTCTTCTCGTCCCACATGGTCAGCGGGGCGTTCTGCGAGTAGCGCAGGTTCAGCCGCGTGTAGGCGTCGTAGACGCCGCGCGCGATGGCTTCCTCGTCGTCGCCCGGCGTCAGGACGTGCTGGCCGCGCTTGCCCATCACGATCGCGGTGCCGGTGTCCTGGCACATCGGCAGGACGCCACCGGCGGCGATGTTGGCGTTCTTGAGCAGGTCGAGGGCGACGAACTTGTCGTTGTTCGACGCCTCGGGGTCGTCGAGGATCTTCGCGACCTGCTTCAAGTGATCGGTGCGCAGGTAGTGCGAGATGTCGTGCATCGCGGTTTCGGTGAGAAGCCGCATTGCCTCGGGCTCGACCTGCAGGAACGTGCGGCCGCCTGGCCCCTCTACGGTGGACACCCCCTCGGTGGTGAGCAGCCGGTACTCGGTGGGATCCTCACCAATGGGCAACAGGTCCTCGTAGAGGAAATCCGCCATCATCTTCTCCTGCAAGCACGCGTACGAAGGTCGGTTTCAGGTTAAACTGGCCGGTTTTCCCGCCCCTCGCAGGGTCGGCACGCAGGTGTGGCGTGCTTCTCGAGCAGAACCGGCACGGGTCCGTAAACTGGACGGGATGCAGCCGACACCCGCGACAGCCGACGGACCCGCCACCGAGACGCCGGGGAGCCTCGGCACCGAGAAGCAGTGGAGTCGGACGACCGCCTACATCGACATCGCCGTCGTGGTGGCCGTGCTGGTCGGCACCAATCTGATCGCCCACTTCACGACGACATGGGCGAGTATCGCGACGGTGCCCGTCGCCGCGGCGGTCCTCCTGGTGCTCACCCGCAGGCGCGGTCTGGGCTGGCACGAACTCGGACTGTCGCCGCGTCACCTCAAAAAGGGCACGCTGTACGCGCTCGCGGCCGTCGCCGCCGTCGTGACCGTCATCGCGATCGGTGCGGCGATCCCCGCGACCCGCCCGTTCTTCATGGCCGACCGCTACGCCACGATCTCGGGCGCACTCGTCGCGTCGATGGTCGTCATCCCGTTGCAGACCGTCATTCCGGAGGAACTCGCGTTCCGCGGCGCACTGCACGGCACGCTCGAACGCGCGTACGGCGCGCGCGGGGTGTTCGCGGCCGGGTCGCTGCTGTTCGGCCTGTGGCACGTCGCGTCGTCGCTCGGGCTCACCGCGGGCAATGCCGGACTGTCGGAGATCCTCGGTGGTGGGGTGCTCGGCCAGGCCCTCGGCGTCGCGGGCGCCGTGGTCGCCACCGGCCTCGCCGGTCTCGTGTTCACGTGGCTGCGCAGGCGCAGCGGCAGCCTGATCGCCCCGATCGCACTGCACTGGTCGCTCAACGGTCTCGGTGCTCTCGCCGCGGCCCTCGTCTGGCACGTCACGCTGGGCTGACACCTGCCGTCACAGGCCGCGGACCTCCGCCGCGGCGAGACCGCGGAACCCGGCGAGCCGCTGAGCCTGCTCGGTCACGCCGTCGCGGGCCGCACCGCGCAGCGTCGTCCACGGCGTCACCTCGACGGTCAGCGTGCGCCCGGCCTTCCGTGGGCGCCACACACCCACGATCTCGCCGTCCACGGTGATCGCGCCCGGCCGTCCGAGCGTCGGCCACAGCTGCTTGGCATGCGCCGCATCCGGGACGAGGAGTCCCCGATCGCGCAGCTGCAGATACGGATCGAACGGGCCGAGCAGGTGCACCGAATTGTTCGTCTCCGGCGAGTCGAGGAGCAACGGTATGTCGTCGGCGAGCATCCAGCGCCGCTCACCGTCGACGGTGACCGACTGGGCATCGGCGGGCCAGTGCGCCTTGACGTCGCGCACGGGCGCGTCGAGATACGCGGCGACCGTCTTCGGGTCGCTCGGACCGTAGAAGTGCAGATACCCACGGATGACGTCGAACCGTGGGTCGCGCACCCCGGACGCGAACGGCTCGATATCCCAGCCGGCGATGCGTTCGAGTACCGGGGGAGAAGTGCCGGGTCGTAGTGCGAGTCCCGCGTGCAGCGCGGCGAGGCGGAACGGCTGCTCGTACACGTGCACGGCATCGCACGGACGGCAGAATCGTAGATACGGCTCCGGCAGCCGTGCGGTGAGCTGCGCCGACACCTCGCCCTTCACTGTCGGGGTGCGCACGATGTCGCGCATCTCGCGCGCCACGACGCGCAGGGCGTCGAGCGCGGTGATACCCGCCGCCTTCAGGGGGCGGTTCGCGTCGAAGATGCGTTTGGCCGCGTCGGCGTCCGAAAAAGGCGCCGTGGCCACCGCGACGGCTGGTAGATCGCGGCGGCGGTAGTAGTGCGGTGCGCCGCGCAGCGTCCACACGAGGGCGAGGCCGTCGTCGCTTTCCGTACCGCCCCCTTCCTCGTCGTCGGTCTGCACGGAGGGGGTCACCGCGTAGCCGCGCTGACACAGGGCCCAGCGCGCACCGTCCGGACCGGTGTTCTGAATGCCCAGGTCGAGCAGGGCGCACCCAGCCGGTGCGTGCTGCTCCGCGGTTGTCGGCGGCTCCCGGTCGAGTTCGTGGGCGCGTACGCGCCAGCGCACGACCTGTTTCCGCGTCGTCGAGGTCACGTACCGGAGTATCGCGCCTCCGCGTCGATTCTGCGCGCCGGTCGGCCCCACACACCGCGCTTCACGCTCTATCGTCCGAACACAGGACCACGTGCAGTGCTCGACCGGACGAAAGGGGCCTTCCATGACCCGCAGGACAACCCTTCGCAAGACCGCCGTCGCGAGTGTCGCGGCGGTGTCCATCGCTCTCGCAGGTGCCGCGTGCTCGGACGATTCGGGCAACGACTCCGGCAACGGCGGCGAGGCCACCAGCCAGGAACAGAACCACGACGAACATTCCACCGAAGGCGCGAAGAGCAGCATCGAGTCCGCGACCGACTCGGCTGGCGACTCGGTGCGCGACGGCGTCAACTCGGTGATCGAGAAGACACCCGTCACCTTCGACGCGGGCAGCGCCGAACTCGGCACGATGCAGGACGTGACGCTCACGGCGGTCGCGACGGCCTTGAAGACCGGCGACGACAAGGTCGAGATCAAGACGTACGCGAGCGGCGACGACGCGGACGCACTCGCCCAGGCGCGGGGTGACGCGGTCAAGGGCAAGCTCGTCGACGAGGGTGTTGCCGAGGATCGCCTCACGGTCACCGCGCAGGGCGACCCCGATTCGCCGGACGTCGACGTCGACAAGGTCGAATTCGTCGTCGGCGGCGAAGGCTGACCCGCCCGCCGGCCCCGGGCGGGACCAGCCGTCACCGCCCGCGGGCTGCTGCGGCATGCTTGTCGGCATGACCGCCACCGTTCCTCAGTACGTCGACCTGCTCTGGCCAGCGCTGCAGACGGCGATCGCATTGGGCGGATCGGCGTCCAACGACGAACTCGACAGCGCCGTCATCGAGCGCGAGGCATTGTCGTCCGAGGTGCAGGCCGTGCTGCACGGCGACGGCCCGAGCACCGAGATCGAGTACCGGCTCGCGTGGGCGCGCACCTATCTCAAAGGCATGGGTCTGCTGACGAACAGTCGCCGCGGCGTCTGGAGTGTCACCGAGAAGGGCCGCGAGGTCACCGAAAAGGACATCCGGCCGCTGCACGCCGAATTCTCGGCGGAGAATCGCAAGAAGAATGCGGCGCGCAAGTCGGCGCGTGCCGCGTCGCGTCGTGCGGCGTCGGCCGAGGACACGCCCGTCGAGGAGCCCGACGCCGCGATCGCGGAAGCCGAGAACGACGTCGACTGGAAGGACCGGCTGCTCGAGACGGTCCTGAAGATGTCGCCCGACGCATTCGAGCGGCTGATCCAGAGGTTGCTGCGCGAGGCGGGCTTCTCGAGTGCGTCGGTCACCGGCCGGAATGCCGACGGCGATGTCGAAGGCTTGGGGCTGTATCAGGTGTCGCTGCTGAGTTTTCCGGTGTTCTTCCAGTGTCGCCGCTACAGCGGCAGCGTCGAGGCCCGCGCGGTCCGCGATTTCCGCGGTGCGATGTCCGGGCGCGGCGAGAAGGGCCTGCTCATCACCACCGGCACGTTCACCGGCGACGCGCGGGCCGAGGCGAAGCGCGACGGCGCGCCGCCGATCGATCTCATCGACGGCGATCGGCTCTGCGAGCTGTTCAAGGAACACTCACTGGGCGTCACCACCCGCACCCGCGTCGTCGAGGACGTGGAGATCGAAACCGAGTACTTCACCTCGCTCGAACCGAAGTAGCGGCGCACACCGGGTTGCCGAAGTGGCCCACGAGGTGCGTGTGGCTGTGGTGCAATTCGATTCGTGCCTGTTTCACGACGCAACCTGTTCCGATACGCCGCAGCCGGTACCGCCCTCGCGGGCCTCGGCGCCGTCGGGGTACGCACGCCGCTCGCGGGCGCGCGGAGCCTCGGCACCCTGATCGACTACTCCGGCGGTGTGCCGTCGGCGTCCGCGATCGCCGAGGCCGGCTACGCGGGCGTCATCCGGTACGTGTCCGACCGCCGTCCGGGCGCCGAGTGGATGACCGGCAAGCCGATGCGCGCCGACGAAGCCGACGAACTCCGCGAGGCCGGGCTCGCCATCGTGTCGTGCTACCAGTACGGCAAGGGCGAGACCGCCGATTGGCGCGGCGGCTACCAGGCCGGGGTCGACCACGCGCAGCGTGGCCTGGAGCTGCACCGCGCAGCCGGCGGCCCGGACGACGTGCCGATCTACGCGTCGATCGACGACAATCCGAGCCCGATCGACTTCGCGACGATGATCGCTCCGTACCTACAGGGCTGGCACAGCGTGCTCGGCAAGGCGAACACCGGGGTCTACGCGAACTCCGTGACGATCGACCTCGCGCTCGTCGCGGGCCTCGGCTCGTGGTACTGGCAGCACGACTGGGGAACCCCGGAAGGCTACGTGCATCCCGCCGCGCATCTGCACCAGTTCGAGATCGACGAACGCAGCGTCGACGGCGTGGGCATCGACCGCAACTCGATCCTGAAATCCGCATACGGGCAGTGGTGAACTGCCTGACGGCAGTGTCGACGTGACGATCACGTCTGAGGCGACTCCTCGTCGTCCGACACCACGACGAGGCGGGGGCGCGTCGCAGGTGTGGCGCCGTCGCCCTTGAACGCCATGAACGATCGGCGCGACAGCGCGGAGAACGCGGAGCCGACGCTCGCGAACGACCCCGTGCTCAGCGCCGACGCGAACGACGTCATCGATCCGAAGGACAGGATCGACCCGAAGCTGCCGATCGACAGGATCGAGTACGCGGACCCGATCGACAGAATCGAGCCGACCGATCCGATCGACAGGATCGAGTGCGGGGACCGGGCGCGGTGGCGGAGTGCATTGTCGGATAGTCGAGGCATGCGCGCGGATACCACGCACGCACTCCGGATAAACGAACGGAGCGGGTCACCTGTCGAGGTGACCCGCTCCGTTGTGTGTCGAACTGTCAGGCGACGTGGAACATGCCGACGACCGGGAGGAACGAGCACGTGATGGGTGCTTCGCCCTCGGGCTGCGTCGTGATCTCGCCGGAGATGACCGCGAGCACGCGGCCCGAACCCGTGTGGCCGATGCCCGAGAGGGTGGCCGGGCCGTCGGGATTGATGCGCGCCTGGTTGGTGAGCGGCACATTGCCCCGCTGCTGCGTGTCGATGTTGATCCAGTCGACCGACAGGCCCTGCTGGTCGGTGGCGGGCGCGGTGCCGAGTGCGGTGAACACGAAACCGGCTTCGCCCGCGGCCGGACCCGGAGGAGGCAGGTGCGCCGGGCCGGGAACCGCGAGCGCGGTGCCGATCGCGTCGGAGTCCGGGCCGATGCAGCCCGCGCCGAGCGTGGGGTAGAGGAACTGCGCGATGACCGGGCCGTTCTGCGGGATGTCGGGGCCACCGCCGCCGCTCCCGTCGAGGAAGGTGATGACCCGCTCGAGCGTCGACTTGATCTCGGGCGGAATGCCCGGCGTGTCGAGGAGCGTGCGGACCTGGTCGAGAAGCGCCGTCTGACCGTCGGCGACGTCGGTGGGGCCCGCTGCTGCGCCGATGATCGCCGGCGCGAGCGACGCGAGTGCGTCGATCGGGACACCTTCGGGCACCGGGGGCGGGGTGGGCTGTGCGAATGCCTGTGCCGGCACCGCGAACGTGGCTGCCGCCGCTATCGCGAGGGCGGTGACGCCCCGGCGCATTCCTCGGGTTCGTAGCACGGTCTTCCCATCCTTCGGTCGTACAGCGCGGACGAAAATCCGGTCCACGTGTCATGGCTCGGGGCCGCTCGTCTGCAACGTCCCCCGGGGCGGCACGCCCGCACGGCGCCCGGTCCCGCAGGGAGTGTATGGCATAGCGATCCTTGTGGTGACTCGCTGGTGACCATACGACTACCCACGAGTTGTGTTCGGGGCTGGTGATGCAACTGTTACGGATGTGAACGGACTCCGTTACGGCGGAGCGGTCATCGGAGTGCGCCGGTGAGCACGAAGCGGTCACGGCAGTACGTCTAGGCTGTCTCGGACCCCTCGATGCGGAGCGGTGGGCGCGTGCCCTCGTGCTGTCATCGCCCGACGACCGACCGGGAGTGCACAGAACAGTGTCCGACCGCAGTACCTCCACTCCGGAAGCCGACGACTTCTTTCCGGGTGCAGGCGTGCGCGGCCGGGCAGGTGCGCGACTGCGCACCGTGCTGCGGTGGTCGCCCGTGCTGCTCGTGGTGTCGATCGCCGCGCGTCTCGTGTGGACGCTCGCGACGCCGAACGGCATGAACCTCGTCGACCTCCACGTGTACGTCGACGGGTCGGGCTCGCTGTTCGACGGCGACCTGTACGACTACACGTACTCGGAAGAGACGCCCGACTTCCCGCTGCCGTTCACGTATCCGCCGTTCGCGGCCCTCGTGTTCTACCCACTGCACTACCTACCGTTTCCGGTGGTCGGTGTCGGCTGGCAACTTCTCATCGCCGCGGCGCTGTTCGCACTGGTGTGGCTGAGCCTGCGCCTGCTGTTCGGCGAGCGCGTCCAGGGCAGGCGCTGGCTCGAACTCACCGCGGTCTGGACCGCGGTCGGGTTGTGGACCGAGCCGGTGCGCACCACTCTCGACTACGGCCAGGTCAACGTGTTCCTCGCGCTGGCGGCCGTCGGCGCCGCGAGTACGACGCGCTGGTGGCTCGCCGGTGGGCTCGTCGGCCTCGCGGCGGGCGTCAAGCTCACGCCCGCGGTCACCGGGCTGTATCTCGCCGGGCAGCGCAGGTGGGCAGCGGCGGTCGCGTCGGCCGTGACGTTCGCCGGCACGGTCGGTCTCAGTTACCTGCTCGTGGGCTCGGCCGCGCACGAATACTTCACGACTCTCCTCGGCGACGCCGACCGGATCGGCCCGGTCGGGTCGGTGTGGAACCAGTCGTTGCGCGGCGCGCTCAGCAGGCTCGTCGGGCACGACGTCGGCTCCGGACTCGCGTGGGCTGCGGCCGTTGCCGTGTCGGGTGTGCTCGCCGTGCTCGCGTGGCGCGCGATCGGCGCGGCGGACCGGCTCGGCACGCTGCTGATCGTGCAACTGTTCGGTCTGCTGCTCTCGCCGATCTCGTGGTCGCACCACTGGGTATGGGTCGTGCCGCTGCTCGTGTGGCTCGTGCACGGTCGCTACCGACACCGCCTGGGCGCCCGCATCCTCGCCGGCTACTGGCTCGTGACGTCCCTCGTGGGTGTCCCGTGGGTGCTGTCGTTCTTCCAGGACTCGATCTGGATCGTGTCGCGGCCCGGGCTGCTCGCGTGGATCGGCGCCGTCGACGTCCTCGGCGCGCTCGCGACGTTCGTGTGGCTCGCGTGGACGGAGCGCGGCGTGGGCGGCGCGAAGGGTGCGCGCCGAAGGGGAGAAGCGGGACTCACGAAGCGATCAGGTCGTCGATCTTCGACACCAGATCCAGATCCAGCTGTGTGATGCCGCCCGCGGAGTGTGTGGTGACGCGATAGGTGACCTTGCGCCAGCGGATGTCGATGTCGGGATGATGGTTCAGCTCTTCGGCGACCTCGGCGACTCTGCGCACGAGGTCGATCGCCGCGGGAAACGACTCGGATTCGACGGTGCGCGAGAGCTCGTCACCGCTGCGACGCCACCCGGGCCGCTCGGCGAGTCCCGCGTCGATCTCGCCGTCGGACAACAATTCGGCCATGAACCATGATGTGACGATGCCGCACGCACATGCAACGGGTCGGGCACATCCCGACGATCCGCGGGAAGTGGTGGCGGCGGCGATCGTCCGCGACGGACTGCTGCTCCTCGCGCAGCGCACCCGCCCGGCCGAACTCGCCGGGCTGTGGGAGCTGCCCGGCGGCAAGGTCGAGCCGGGCGAGCGGCCGTCGGCCGCGCTACGACGCGAGCTCGCCGAAGAACTCGGCGTCGACGCGCGCGCGCACGGCCGGGTGGGAGCCGACGTGCCGCTTCCGGGCGGCATGGTGCTGCGCGCGTATCGCGCCGAGCTCGTGGCAGGCGAGCCCGCCGCGCTCGAGCATGCGGCGGTGCGCTGGGTCGACCGTCCCGGACTCGAGGAGGCCGACCTCGTGCCCAACGATCGCGCCTGGCTGCCGGACCTGGTCGCGCTGCTGGAATCACCACCGCACGGTCGGCCACCTACGAGCGGGTAGGATGAGTCCGGCCGCGTATGCGTGGTCGGCCTGTTGCTCACCGTGGGAGGTCGCCCCCGCTGCACACTCCGGGACGAGCCCGGGGCGTGTGCCGAGCACGGCCGCCCACAGCCGCACGACGGTGCTCCTGCGTTCCTCCGCAAGCCCCGCGTGGCAAATCGACCCAGCCAGGAGAGCTCACGCGTGTCCACCACCAGCTTCCGTAACGTCGCCATCGTCGCGCACGTCGACCACGGCAAGACCACCCTCGTCGACGCGATGCTGCGTCAGTCGGGAGCATTCGCGGAACGCGCGGAACTCGTCGACCGCGTGATGGACTCGGGAGACCTCGAACGCGAGAAGGGCATCACCATTCTCGCGAAGAACACCGCCGTGCACCGCCACAACGCCGACGGCACGGTCACGGTCATCAACGTGATCGACACTCCCGGCCACGCCGACTTCGGTGGCGAGGTCGAGCGCGGCCTGTCGATGGTCGACGGTGTCGTGCTGCTCGTCGACGCGTCCGAAGGCCCGCTGCCGCAGACCCGGTTCGTGCTGCGCAAGGCGCTCGCCGCGTCGCTGCCGGTCATCATCGTCGTCAACAAGACCGACCGCCCCGACGCCCGCATCGAAGAGGTCGTCACCGAGAGCCAGGACCTGCTGCTCGACCTCGCGTCCGATCTCGACGACGCCGCCGCGACGGCCGCCGAGGCGATGCTGGACCTGCCCGTGCTGTACGCCTCGGGCCGTGAGGGCAAGGCATCCACCGAGCAGCCAGCGGACGGCCAGGCACCCGCCGCCGAGAACCTCGATGCGCTGTTCGACGTGCTGATGGAGCACATCCCGGCCCCCAAGGGCGACGTGTCCGCACCGCTGCAGGCACACGTCACCAACCTCGACGCGTCCGACTTCCTCGGCCGTCTCGCGCTCGTGCGCATCCACAACGGTGAGCTGCGCAAGGGCCAGACCGTCGCGTGGATGCACGAGGACGGCGTCAAGAACGTCAAGATCACCGAACTGCTCGCCACCGAAGGCGTCGAGCGCCATCCGGCCGAGTCGGCCGTCGCGGGCGACATCGTCGCCGTCGCCGGCATCCCGGAGATCATGATCGGCGACACGCTTGCCGACTCGGAGAATCCCGTCGCGCTTCCGCAGATCACCATCGACGAGCCCGCCATCTCGATCACGATCGGCACCAACACGTCGCCGCTGGTCGGACGAGTGCAGGGGCACAAGCTCACCGCGCGCATGGTCAAGGCGCGTCTCGATGCCGAACTCGTCGGCAATGTGTCGCTGCGGGTCGTCGACATCGGACGGCCCGATGCGTGGGAGGTCCAGGGGCGTGGCGAGCTCGCGCTCGCGATCCTCGTCGAGCAGATGCGCCGCGAAGGCTTCGAGCTCACCGTCGGCAAGCCGCAGGTCGTCACGCGCCAGATCGACGGCAAGGTCCACGAGCCGTACGAAGAGCTCACCATCGACACTCCCGAGGAACACCTCGGCTCGATCACGCAGCTGCTCGCCGCGCGCAAGGGCAAGATGGTGCAGATGAACAACCACGCCGCCGGCTGGGTGCGCATGGAGTTCATCGTGCCGTCGCGCGGACTCATCGGCTTCCGCACCGACTTCCTCACCGAGACCCGCGGCACCGGCATCGCGAACGCGGTCTTCCACGGCTACGCGCCCTGGGCGGGCGAGATCCGGGCCCGGCACACCGGTTCGCTCGTGTCCGACCGACAGGGCACCGTCACTCCGTTCGCGATGATCCAGCTCGCCGACCGCGGCACCTTCTTCGTCGAGCCCGGTGCCCAGACCTACGAGGGCCACGTCGTCGGTATCAACCCGCGCGCCGAAGACCTCGACATCAACGCCACCAAGGAGAAGAAGCTCACCAACATGCGGTCGGCGACGGCCGACGCGACGGAGACCCTCGCGAAGCCGATCGAGCTGACCCTCGAAGGCGCGATGGAGTTCTGCGCCGCAGACGAGTGCGTCGAGGTGACGCCGGAGATCGTCCGCGTCCGCAAGCTGCACCTGAACGCCACCGAGCGTGCGCGCGAGCGTTCACGCGCCAAGCAGCGCGACAAGGCAGCGCTCTAACCTGCCTTCGGCGGCGGGTCCGCGGCAACAACGACAGTCGGAAGACGGGACGGTTCGTGGAGAGCGGTGACGTGATCAGGGGTTCGGTGTGAGAAGAGGATCGGTGCTGGTCGGGGGGCTGGCCACGCTCGTGGCGCTGCTCCTGCTCACGGCGTGCACCGCGGACCCGCCACCGCCGGTCGAGAGCACCGAGACTCCCGAGCCGATCGTGCCCACCACGGAGCGCGAGCCGTTCGTCGTCGCGATCGACGACGTCGGCAACGGGTTCAACCCGCACCTGCTCGCCGACCAGTCGCCCGCCAACGCGGCCGTCTCGTCGCTGGTGTTGCCGAGCCCGTTCCGTACCGCGCCTGTCGCGGATCGGCCGGGCGAGGTGCAGCGCGTGCCCGACCCGTCGCTGCTCGTCTCAGCCGAGGTCACGTCCGAAGCGCCGTTCACGATCACCTACCGACTGCGCACCGACGCGCAGTGGTCCGACAGCGCACCGGTCGCGGCCGAGGACTTCCGCTATCTGTGGCAGGAGATGATCAGCAAACCCGGTGTCGTCGACCCCGCGGGTTACCGGCTCATCGACGACGTCCGCTCGTCCGGTGGCGGCAAGACCGTCACGGTCGTCATGAAGTCGCCGTACCCGGCGTGGCGCGAGCTGTTCTCCGATCTGCTGCCGTCGCACCTGATCAAGGACTCGCCTGGAGGATTCGAGACGGGGCTGATGGACGGCATCCCGGTGTCGGGCTCGTGGTTCCACGTCAAGTCGATCGACCGCGGCCGCGACGAGATCCTGCTCGAACGCAACGACCGGTTCTGGGGCACACCCGCGGTGCCGTCGCAGATCCTGCTGCGCCGGGCGGGCACGCCGTCGCAGCTCGCCGACTCGATGCGCACGGGCGACGCGCAGGTGGCGGTCACCCGCGGCGGCGCTCCCACGTCGGCGCAGCTCGCGGCCATTCCCGACGTGCGCACCGGGCAGACCTTCCAGCCCCGCATGATGGAGCTCATGCTCAACGGGCGCGTGCCCGCGCTCGCGGACATCCGGGTGCGTCGGGCGCTGCTGGCGTTCCTCGACACCGACCTGCTTGCAGCGGTGGGGGCGGGTGGTGATGCCGCGCAGGCACGTTCGCTCGTCTTCGCGCCGTCCGATCCGGCGTACGCACCCTCGGCACCGCCCCGGCCCACCCGCGACGACGCGCTCGCGCTGCTCGCCGAGGCCGGGTACGTGCTCGGCGACACGAGCAGCGGCGACGCGGACGCAGGCTCGGCCACCACGACCGCAAGCACGCCCACGGGGACCGCGACACCGAAACGTGAACCCGAACCCACCCGCACGCAGCTGGTGCGCGGCGACGAGACGCTGCGGTTCACGATCGGCGTCCCGATCGGCGACGAGGTCGCGGCCGCGGTCGCCAACACCGCCGTCGACCAGCTGCGCGGAGCGGGCGTGGACGCCTCCGTGGAGGCCGTCGAGGCGGAAGAGCTCTACAGCGAGGCACTCACCGACGAGTCGGTCGACGCGGTCGTCGGCTGGAACCGCGCGGGTGGCGATCCCGCGACGGCGGTCGCGTCGCGGTTCGCGTGCATCCCCGAGGCGGCCGCCCGTGACGAGGCGACGCCGTCCGACGGCGCCACACCGTCCCGCACGCCCGACCCGGACGACCCCGAGACGACCGACACCGTGGCCCCGGATGAGACGTCCGAGGATCTCGACGCCGAACGCGATGCGCCGTCGAACCTGTCCGGCCTGTGCGATCCGACGGTGCAGCCCGCGCTCACCGCGGCACTGCGCGGCGACGGCGACGTCACCGCGACGCTGCGCGACCTCGACGCCCGGCTGTGGGGGCTCGCGACGGTCGCGCCGCTGTTCCAGGATCGGACGGCCGTTGCCGCGGGCCCGTCCGCGGGCGGCGTGACGCTCACCGGTGTACTGCCGTCCGGAGTGTTCGCCGACGCCGCGCTGTGGGAGCGGGAGACGCCGTGACCGCATTCGGCAAGCGCCTGTTGCTCGTCCACGCGCATCCCGACGACGAGACGCTCACGACGGGCGGCACCATCGCGCGGTACGTCGCCGAGGGGGCCGAGGTCACCGTGCTCACGTGCACGCTCGGCGAGGAAGGCGAGGTCATCGGCGAGCGCTGGTCGCAGCTCGTGGCCGACGAGGCGAATCAACTGGGTGGCTATCGCATCGCAGAGCTCACCGCGGCGCTCGCCGCACTGGGCGTCGGGGCGCCGCGGTTCCTCGGTGGCGCGGGCCGGTTCCGCGATTCCGGTATGGCGGGCACCCCGTCGGCTCGGCACCCGCGCGCATTCGTCGCCGCCGACCGCGACCGCGTGATCGACGCCGTCGCCGACGTGATCGGCGAGCTCCGCCCGCACGTGGTCGTCACGTACGCCGCCGACGGTGGCTACGGCCATCCCGATCACGTCCGCGCCCACGAGGTCACGCGCGCGGCCGTCGACGTGGCGGCGGAGCGGGGGTGGGACGTGCCGAAGATGTACTGGACGGTCGCCGAGGCATCGGCCGTCGAGGACGGCGTGTGCCGCATCGGTCGCATTCCGGAGCACTGGCGGCTGCCGGAACCGGGCGAGCTGCCCAGCCTCGCCGATCACCTCGTGACCGCGCAGGTCGACGTCCGCGACCACCTCGTCGCGAAGCGAGCCGCATTCGCCGCGCATGCGACGCAGATCGAGTTGTCCGATGTGGGGCCCGAGTTCGCGCTGTCCAATCGCATCGCCCAGCCGGTCCTGACGACCGAGTATTTCGTGCTCGGCCGGGGCGCTGCGGGTCCCGTCGACGCGGCCGGACGCGAAACGGACCTGTTCGGTGGTCTCGACATGTGATCCCGGACGCCACCCACCCTCCTCTGTGATGTGCGCCATAGGGCGTCTACACTGTGTCGACAGTCACCGTCACGGGGAGGGCGCATGTTCAACTGGGACGTCCAGAATGCGATCGTCGCGTTCGTCGACACTCAACGACCGTTCTTCGCGCAGCAGCACGAGATGTACTACAGCGCGCTCTACCACTTCGCCGACACGCAGAGCCATCTGCTGACCCTGCTCGGCTACCCGCCGGTTCCATGACCCACAATTGAGGAATGACCAGCAGTCCGCCGCAGACCGGTCCTGAGCGCTCGCGCCTGCGCGCCGCCGCGGTGGCGGTGCTGGTGTTCGACGGTTTCCTGTGTGCCGTGCTCTCGGCGCTGTTCCTGCCCGCCTATCTCGGCGGCACGCCGTTTCCGATCGCGATCGTGGCCGCGGGCGTCGTCAACGTGCTGCTCGTGATGGGCGTACGAGCCGTCACGCCGCGTGTGCGTACCGCATTCGCTCCGCTCGCCGCGTGGCTCGTCGGTTTCGTCCTGTGCATGGCAGGCGGTCCGGGAGGCGACGTGATCCTCCTCGCGACACCGTGGACGCTGTTGCTGTTCGTCGTGGGGCTCGTCCCCGCGCTGGCGTATCTGTGGTTGTCGAGCATGCGCGCCGTCGTCGCGGCGGGGCACCAGCCTGCTGCTGTTTCCCGGCACGGGTAGCCGGGTAGTCGCTCCGTGCCGGCATTCCTGCAGGACGCCGTAAAGGAGCGACAATGACGGATGCGAATTTCACCACCGACGACGCCGGGATTCCGGTCGAGTCGGACGAACACTCGTTGACCATCGGCGCGGAGGGCCCGGTCCTTCTCCAGGACTTCTACCTGATCGAGAAGATGGCTCAGTTCAACCGCGAGCGGGTCGTCGAGCGGCAGCCGCACGCCAAGGGCGGCGGTGCTTTCGGACACTTCCAGGTGACGCACGACATCAGCCGATACACCAAGGCCGATCTCTTCCAGCCCGGCAAGAAGACGGAACTGTTGATCCGGTTCTCGACGGTGGCAGGCGAGCGGGGCAGCCCGGACACGTGGCGCGACCCGCGTGGATTCGCGATCAAGTTCTACACCGAGCAGGGCAACTACGACATGGTCGGCAACAACACGCCCGTGTTCTTCGTCCGCGACCCGATGAAGTTCCAGGACTTCATCCGGTCTCAGAAGCGCCGCGCCGACAACAACCTGCGCGATCACGACATGCAGTGGGACTTCTGGACGCTGTCGCCCGAATCCGCCCACCAGGTCACGTGGCTCATGGGTGACCGCGGTATCCCGCGCTCGTGGCGCCACATGAACGGGTACACGAGCCATACCTACCTGTGGGTCAACGAGGGGGGTGAGAAGTTCTGGGTCAAGTACCACTTCCGCACCGATCAGGGCCATCAGTTCTTCACACAGGACGAGGGCGACCAGATGGCCGCGATGGACACCGACTATCACACGCGCGACCTGTGGGAACACATCGACGCGGGCGAGTACCCGTCGTGGACGTTGTACGTGCAGGTGATGCCGTTCGACGAGGCCGCGAGCTATCGGTTCAACCCGTTCGACCTGACGAAGGTGTGGTCCAAGAAGGACTATCCACTGATCGAGGTCGGCAAGATGACGCTCGACCGCAATCCGGACGACTACCACTGTGAGATCGAACAGGCCGCCTTCGAGCCGAGCAATCTGGTGCCCGGGATCGGCGCGAGCCCCGACCGGATGCTCATCGGCCGGTTGTTCTCGTATGCGGACGCGCACCGCTACCGGATCGGCTCGAATTACGCGGAGCTGCCCGTCAACCGCCCGCACGTCCCCGTCCGCTCCTACACCAAGGACGGGCACATGCGGCATCACAATCCCGGCGACCCGGTGTACGTGCCCAACTCGAAGGGCGGGCCGCACGCCGACCCGTCGCAGGTGGGCACGACCGCATACTGGCCGTCGCAGGGCGGCGACATGGTCCGCGCGCCGTACGTCCAGCACGCCGAGGACGACGACTGGATCCAGGCGGGCACGCTCGTGCGCGAGGTCCTCGACGACGCCGCACGCGGACGGCTCGTCGACAATGTCGTCGGGCACCTGCTCAACGGCGTCACCGAGCCGGTGTTGGTGCGAGCGTTCGAGTACTGGCACAACATCGACAAGGACATCGGCGACCGCATCGAGGCCGGTGTCCGCGAGAAGCAGCGTGCAGGGGTCAAGGACCCGAAGGCCGAAGGGCAGGCGAGCCCGGCGCGCACGAGCGCGCAGAAGAACGCCTGACCGGACAAGGTAGCGCGCAAGCCCGGTCGTTCAGGGCCGGGTTGGTGCGTCAATCATGTCGGTGGTAGTGGCTATGGTCCTGCTGTGCAGCTGCGATACCAGTACCGCGTCTATCCGACGCCGCGCCAGCAGGACATGCTGGCTCGGTCGTTCGGGTGTGCGCGGGTGGTGTTCAACGATGCACTGCGTGCCCGCCAGGACGCGTTCACTGCTGGGATGAAGATCAGCGACACCGAGGTTCAGAAGCAGGTGGTCACCGAGGCGAAGAAGGCCCCGGAGCGGGTGTGGCTGGCCGAGGTGGCGTCGGTGGTGTTGGTGCAGGCGTGCCAGGACGCTCGGCGCGCGTACCGGAACTGGGTCGACTCGATGTCGGGGAAGCGTAAGGGCCGCAAGGTCGGGGCGCCGCGGTTCCGGTCCCGCACGGACAACCGGCAGGCGCTCCGGCTCACCCGCAACGGCTTCTCGATCCGCCGGAACCGGAAGCTGTATGTCGCGAAGGTCGGCGAGCTGAAGGTGGCGTGGTCGAGGGATCTGCCGTCGGTGCCGTCGTCGGTGACGATCATCAAAGACTCTGCGGGCCGGTATTTCGCATCGTTCGTCGTCGAGGTCGACCAGGCTCCACTGCCGGAGGTCGATTCCGAAGTGGGTATCGACTTGGGTCTGACCACATTTGCGGTGCTCTCGGACGGGAAGGTCATCGACTCGCCGAGGTTTCTGCGACGCGCGGAGCGCACGCTCCGCAAGGCGCAGCAGACCCTTTCCCGCAAGGAGAAGGGCAGCAGGAATCGGGCGCAGGCCCGGTTGAAGGTCGCTCGGGCACACGCCCGCGTGGCCGATTCGCGTCGCACCTTCGCGCACCAGCAGTCCCCGGCGATCATCCGCGACAGCCAAGCGGTGTTCGTCGAGGACCTGGCGGTGTCCGGGTTGGCGCGAACACGGTTGGCGAAGTCGGTACACGACGCCGGGTGGGGCATGTTCACCCGCATGCTCGAGGAGAAGGCCGCCCGGTATGGGCGGCACTTCTCCAAAGTGGACCGCTGGTTTCCCTCGTCGCAGCTCTGCTCGGCGTGCGGAGTAGTCGACGGGCCGAAGCCGCTCGACGTTCGTGAGTGGACGTGCCCGTGTGGCGCGGTCCACGACCGCGACCTCAACGCTGCAATCAACATCCTCGCCGCCGGACGGGCGGAGAGACGAAACGCCTGCGGAGGGACCGTAAGTCCTGCCGCGTAGCGGAAGGCAAGCCCCGGTGAAACAGGAACCCACCGAAGCGGCACGACGTGCCGCTGTTGGAATCCCGGTCGTTCACGGCCGGGAGGACGTCAAGCCCGTCACCTGTTGCACGAGATCGACGGCCCCGGTGGACGCCGCCGGGCCGTCGACCTGTCGATCACTGCATGGGGGGCATCAGAACCGAGTCGATCAGATACACCGTGGCGTTGGCGGTCCGGACGCCGCCGCACACCACCTTCGCGCTGTCGTCGACGGTCAGGTCGTCGCCGGACCCGGTGACGTCGAGATCGGCGCCCTCCGCTGTCGGATGCATGCCTGCGACCTGGTCGGGGCTCAGGCGGCCGGGCACCACGTGGTAGGTGAGGATGCTGTTCAGCATCGCCGAATCCGTCTTCAGCGAGTCGAGCGTCGCGGGATCGATCTTGTCGAATGCCGAGTCGACGGGTGCGAACACGGTGAACTCGCCACCGTTGAGGGTGTCGACGAGGTCGACGTCCGGGTTCAACTGGCCGGAGACCGCCTGGGTAAGGGTCGTCAGCATCGGATTGTTGGACGCAGCCACGGTGACGGGGTCCTGAGCCATTCCGTCGACCGAGCCGGGGCCGTCGGGTACCTGCTCGGCATACGTCGTGCAGCCCGGGCCCACGAGGTTCGCAGGCTCGGCCATCGAACCCGACTGCATCGACCCCGACTGCATCGAATCCGTCTGCATCGAGTCGGACTCCCTCGCGCCCGACTGCATGGTGTCGGACTCGCCCGAGTCGTCGGACGAACAGGCCGAGATGCCGAGCAGGGCGACCGCGGCGAGCGCGGTGGCTGCTGCGGTGCGATTCTTCGTGATCATGGTTCCCACCTTCGTCGTGACCGGTTGTGGGCCCGGCACATCGCCGAGGCCCGGTGTCACGAGTCCTTCGGCGCGGGTGGGTGTTCCGGATGGGTCTGTCTCGAAATCTTCTGCGGTCGCGGGTTCTCGACCGCATCACCCATCCGTGGGCACGGCGGCATCGAATAGCTCACACGGACGAAAGGTGGGCCGATGGGAACTGGGGCGGACGGCGAGCAGGCGACGAAGACGGCGCGCCTGCGCACGGTGGCACCACGTGCGGCGGCAGGCGTGCTCGCGGCCGGGACCGCGCTCGGCGTGGGAGAGTTGGCCGCGGCGGCCGTCGGAGACGAGTCGTCGCCGTTTCTGGCCGTCGGAGCGACGACCGTCGACCGCAGCCCGGCATGGGCGCGCGAATTCGCGATCACGACTTTCGGTACCGACGACAAGGCGGCCCTGTTCGTCGGGATGACGATCGTGATCGTCGCGCTGGCGGCGCTCGCGGGTGTCGTCGAACGCTCCCGCAGGCCCTACGGGAGTGTCCTTCTCGCGGCCCTCGGCGCGGTCGGGGTCTACGCGGCAACGTCCCGGCCTGGCGCCGGCATGTCCGCGGCCCTTCCCACGATCGTCGGCGTTGCGGCGGGGATCGTCGTCCTGCGCGTGCTCACCGTGCGTTCACGGGCCCGAGAGCGGGGCGAGGCCGATTCGGCGACGATGTCGAGGAGGCGCTTCCTCGCGCTCGCGGGCGGAGTGGTGGTGGCCGCGTCCGCAGCGGGCGCGGCGGGGCGGCATCTCGCGAGCACGGCTGCGGGCGCGGTGCGCAACCGGATGGCGTTCGTCGTCCCCGCCGTCGCACAGCGGAACCGGGCGCGGCCGATTCCCGCAGGCGCCGATCTCGCCGAGACCGGCGCGGAGCCGTTCGTGACGAGCAACGACGCGTTCTACCGCATCGACACCGCGTTGCGGGTGCCGCGGATCGGCACCGACGAGTGGAGCCTGCGGATCCACGGCATGGTCGAGCGCGAGATCACGCTCGGCTGGGACGAACTCGTCGCACGCGAGCCTCTCGAACGCGTCATCACCCTCACCTGTGTGTCGAACGAGGTGGGCGGCGATCTCGCGGGCAATGCGACCTGGATCGGATACTCCATCCGCGACCTGCTCGACGAGGTGGGGGTCCTCGACGACGCCGACATGCTGCTCTCCACGAGCGTCGACGGATTCACCGTCGGGACACCCCTTTCGGCATTGCGGGACGGGCGCGACGCCCTGCTCGCGGTCGCGATGAACGGTGAACCGTTGCCGTTCGAACACGGCTACCCGGTGCGTCAGGTGGTGCCCGGCTTGTACGGGTTCGTGTCGGCCACCAAGTGGGTCGTCGACTGGGAGCTGACGAGGTTCGACCGTGCTCAGGCATATTGGACCCGTCGCGGTTGGGCGGAGCAGGCGCCGGTCAAGACAGCATCGCGGATCGAGGTGCCCGCGTCCTTCGCGAGGGTTCCGAGTGGCGAGGTGCTCGTGGCGGGCAGCGCGTGGGCCCAGCACCGGGGGATCGCGCGCGTCGAGGTGCGGGTGGACGACGGCCCCTGGCAGGAGGCGACGCCCGCGACCGGGTACTCGATCGACACGTGGCGGCAGTGGTCGTGGCGGTGGCAGGCCACGCCAGGAACACACACCCTGTATGCGCGGGCGACCGACCTCGACGGCCTCGTGCAGACCGAGGAGCGCGCCGCTCCGATTCCGGACGGGGCGAGCGGGTGGCACACCCGATCGGTCACGGTGCTCTGACCGGCAGGCACACTGGTGTCATGCCTGCCGACCTGTCCGGACTCACGGTCGCCGTCACCGCCGAGCGCCGCGCCGACGACCTGGCGGCGCTGCTCGAGCGGCGCGGTGCGCGCGTGCAGCAGGTTCCCGCGCTGCACATCGTGCCGCTCGCCGACGACGCCGAGTTGCGCTCGGCCACCGACGCGGCGATCGCGAGTCCACCGGATCTCGTCGTCGTCAGCACCGGAGTCGGCTTCCGCGGATGGCTCGACACTGCGCGCTCGTGGGGAGTCGCCGACGACCTGCTCGGGGCGCTCGGCCGCAGCCGCATCGTTACCCGCGGCTCGAAGGCGACCGGCGCGGTGCGCGGCGCAGGCCTGCGCGAATCGTGGTCACCCGACTCGGAGTCGTCGGAGGGCGTGCTCGCACGGCTCCGCGGCGACGGCGTCGCCGGCCTGCGGGTACTGGTGCAGGTCCACGGTTCGATGAGCAAGTGGGAGCCGACGGTCGACCTGCCTGCCGCGCTCGCCGAGGCAGGCGCGGACGTGCGCGCGGTCGCGGTCTATCGGTGGATACGCCCGCGCGATCAGGAGCCGCTGCGCGGCCTTGTGCGTGCGATCGTGGCACGCGAGGTCGACGCGGTGACGTTCACCAGCGCGCCCGCTCCGTCGTCGCTGCTGTCGACGGCCGAGGATCTCGAGGTGCTCGACGACCTGCTCGGCGCCTTCGCGTCCGACGTGACCGCGGTGTGCGTCGGATCGGTGACGGCGGGGCCGCTGACGCGGCTCGGTGTGCCCACGGTGCAGCCCGAACGGGCGCGACTCGTCGCGCTCGCGGACGCCGTGGCCGCCGCGCGTGGCTGACGGACCACCGGATCGTCTCGAGCTGGTCAGATGATCTCGAGTGGCGTCGCGCGTGTCGGTGGCGGAAAGAGCCGGTCGAGTTCGGCGAGGACGTCCGTGCCGAGGTCGAGGTCGAGG
Organism: Rhodococcus sp. HNM0569; assembly: GCF_012726205.1. GTDB lineage: Bacteria > Actinomycetota > Actinomycetes > Mycobacteriales > Mycobacteriaceae > Rhodococcus_F. Next base: position 57,163 of record NZ_JAASAE010000009.1, read on the forward strand.
GCGCGCGCATTGTCGGCGACATGTTCGATGCTGCCCGCCTTCGAGATCGCCAGGACGTGTCCGCTGCGGATCACCCACGCCAGCGCGAGGACCGCTGCCGTGACACCGAGTTCGCCCGCCACACGCTCGATTTCGGGGTGGGCGAGTACACGCCCCTCGTCGACGGGGGAGTACGCCATGGCCGGGATCGCGCGGTCCGCCAGTGCGGGCAGCAGATCGAACTCGGGTCCGCGGCGCAACAGGTTGTAGAGGATCTGGTCGGTCGCGGGCGCGGTGGGCAGGGCGTCGAGGCCGTCGAGGTCCACATTGCTCACACCCCAGTCGCGGATCGAGCCGTCCGCGACGAGCCGGTCGAACCCCGCGACGGTCTCCTCGATCGGGACGTCGCCGGGCCAATGCAGCAGATACAGGTCGAGGTGATCGGTGCCGAGCCGGTCGAGGCTCGCGTGGCACGCCGCACGGACCCCGTCGGCCGTGGCGTGCGACGGCAAGACCTTGCTGACGAGGAACACGTCGTCGCGCCTGCCGCGGAGCGCGTCGCCCACGAGTCGTTCGGACGCACCCGAGCCGTACATCTCGGCGGTGTCGACGAGCGTGAGTCCGGCGTCGAGACCGGCGCGCAGCGCGGCGATCTCGTCGTCGCGTCGTGCCGGATCGTCGCCCATGTGCCACGTGCCCTGACCGAGCGCGGGCAAGGTGATACCGGACGGGAAATCCACGGTGCGCGTCATGGTGTCAGTGTGGTCGATACGGCGGCGCGTGCGCCAGCGGGCACCCGGGTCACCGGGCCGGGGTGGCGGGTACGCCTGCCGCCGCGGCCGCGTCGCGGAGCACCTGCTCGAGCATCTCGGAGGTGAGCCGGCCGGTGAACGTGTTCTGCTGGCTCACGTGGTAGCACCCGAACACGTGCAGCGGTTCGGACACGGTGCCGGAGTCGTCGGGGTCGAGCACCACGTGCGTGCCGTGGCCGAACTTCGGCCGCGGCCGCGGGATATGCCAGCCCGCCCGGTCGAGAACGGGAAACAGTGCCTGCCAACCGAATCCACCGAGAACGACGACCGCGCCCAGGCCCGGGGACAGGAGGTCGAGCTCCGACGCGAGCCAGTGGTTGCAGTTGTCGCGCTCGGCGGGAGTGGGTTTGTTGTCGGGCGGCGCGCAGTGCACGGGCGACGTGACACGGGTGCCGAACAGTTCGAGGCCGTCGCCGATCTCGACCGCGGTGGGCTGGCTCGCGAGCCCCACGGCGTACATCGCGGCGTAGAGGAAGTCGCCGCTGCGATCGCCCGTGAACATGCGGCCGGTGCGGTTGGCGCCGTGCGCGGCGGGTGCGAGCCCGACGACGGCGAGTCGCGCGTCGTGCGGGCCGAAGCCGGGAACCGGCCGCGCCCAGTAGGTCTGGTCGCGGAATGCGGCGCGTTTGACGCGGCCGACCTCTTCGCGCCACGCCACCAGGCGGGGGCATGCGCGGCAGTCGACGAGGTCCGCGTCGAGCGCCGGGATGGTCGAGTACTCGGCGGGTCGTTCGCGAGGCGTCACGGTCGCCCCCAGCGGTCGGTGGCGCCGGGGGTGACCGCCTCGACGAGGGACCACGCATCGTCGGCGGGCAGGTCGACGACACGGTAGCTGCCGGTACCCGCAGGCGTCGCCGCGACAACGGTCGCAACGCCTGCGCGGCGCTGGAACAGCGACTGCCGTACGGTCCAGCCGATGATGCCGTCGGCGTCGAGGCTGTCGCGGGTGCGGTCGAGCGAGCCGTTGCGCGTGACGAGCCAACCCGGCGCGACGGCATGGCCCAGACCGCGGTACCGGTCCCACGCGAGCGCCGCGCCGCCCGCGAACAGCACGCCGGTCGTGATCCACACCGCTGCGGGCGGCGGGCCGGAGAACACCGTGTATCCGAGCGCGACGGCGAGCGCGAGTGCCGCGGGCGCGAGTGCCCGGACGAACCGCCGCCGGGCCGCGGCGCGGCCGTGTCGCACCAGCGGCATCGCGGGCTGCCGGCCGCCGCCGATCACGATGTTCATGACGCGCGCCGCCTCCGCCGCGGGGCCCTGCGGCAACAGCAGCGACGACTGTCCCTTCGACGCGCTCACACCGGTCATGATCGCATCGAGCCGGGCGCCGCCGACGAGCCGCAGCAACAAGGGTTCCTTCAGCGTCGCGCCGCGCAGTCGGTCGCGAGTGAGCGTCACCTGACGGGTCTTGACGAGGCCGTGCGAGACCACGATCGTGCGCCCGTCGTCGACGACGGTCATGTTCCCGAAGGCCACGAGGTAGGCGACGCACGCGACGACGCTCGCCGCGACCCACAGGGCGACCAGACCCGCCGCCACCGCGACGGCGACACCGAGGCTGCGGACGGCGTCGAGTCCCGAACCGATCGTCCCCGATTCGAGGAGCCGCTCGCCGAGCCCGTACTGGAACAGCACGCCGATCAGTGCGCCGATGGTCACGAGGCCGGTGAGCGAGAACGGCGCGTAGCGCACCCAGCCGGGGGACCAGTGCCCGATCTCGAGGCCTTGCTCGGCAGGTGCGGCGTCGCCGTCGAGCGGCTCGTGGGGGTCGCCCTCGTGGGGACCACCGTCGAGCAGAGCGCGGCGCAGCGCGGGCACGACGGCGGTGCCCAGTGCGTCGAGTTCGAAGGTGGACGCGCCGCGCGCGGCGCCTGCGTGCCTGCCCGTGCCGATGCGGACCACGGACAGGCCGAGCAGTCGGTGCAGGGCGGTCGCCTCGACGTCGACAGACCGGATCCGGCTGCGCGGCACCGACAGTGTGCGTCGGCGCAACAGGCCACGGCGCAACTGCACATGCACCGGTCCGATCCGGTAGGTCGTGGTGAACCAGCGGCTCAGGCCGAGCGCCACCAGCACCGCCAGCGCGACGAGGCCCCACGTGTGGTTGCCGCTCTGCGACCCGACGACGACCGAGACGACCAGGACCGGCAGCAGTTTCACGGCCTCGGTGACCGGATGCACCAGGAGCATGCGGGCGTCGAGTCGTCGCCACGGCAGTTCGGCCTCGGCGGCGAGCGATTCGGGGGTCTCGTCTCGGCGCGGTGCGACGGGCGGGAGGTGCTCGGTGCTCATGTCGCGTCCTCCCCGGTGCCTGCCGCGACCGCGGTGAGGTCGGCCACGACGCGGTGCGCGGTCTCGACGTCGAGTGCGGTGATCTCGACCGCGCCCGCAGCGGACGCGGTCGTGACGGTGACCGTCGCGAGGCCGAGCAGGCGATCGAACGGCCCGCGTTCGGTGTCGACGGTCTGGATGCGGGAGATCGGGGCGATGCGATGTTCCTGCACGAACCACCCGGTGCGGGTGTAGACGGCGGTCGCACTCACGTCCCAACGGTGCACGCGATATCGCCACACGGGCACGACGACGATCGCCACCGCGGCGGCCGCCACCGACACCGCGAGCACGACCGCGAAGATCCAGCGCGGCCACCGTTCCAGTGCAGGCAGTGCGCTACTCGTCGCGGCCACCGTGAGAGCCACCTCCACGACGAGGACAGGTACCCACACCGACGCCGCGGTCAGCGCCCACAGTCGGGGCGCACGCGGGCTCGGACGCCGTCGGGGCTCGTCCATTCGCATGTTCACCGTCTCGCTTCTCGCGCACGCCGCGGTCGGATACTCGGCCCCGTACGCGGTCGCCCGCGCGGGTCCCCGATCAACGCTATCGTGGGGTCACGACCCGCAACCGGAAGGAGTGCAGTCATGTCCTTTCCCGATTCGCTCGGTGCTGCCGACGTGCCGCCCGACGAGGTGCTCGAGGCGCAGGCGGAGGCCGACGAGGAGAAGCAGGTCAGTGAGTCCGACGAGGTCGCGTCGTCGGTGGCCGACATCGACATGACGTCGAAGGAGGCGAACGCCGCCGACGTCCTCGAACAGCACCGCGAAGTTCCGGTGGACGAGGACTATCCGCATGAATGAGGCGGGTGGCGACGGCTTCGCCCGATGGTCCATGATCGGGCTGTGATGTCCGACGGCTCCGGCGCCCCCACGATCCTGCCCGTCCCCGCGATGCCTCCCACTCCCGATATGCGGAGGTCGGGCGGGCGTGCGGGGCAGCGTCCCGACGCCGCTCGCGTCCGTGCCGCGCTCGACCGGGCAGCGGACGCGCACGCTCTCACGCTCGACGACACGACGACGTTGCTGCAGGTACAGGGCGACGATCTCGCCGAACTGTGCGCGCTCGCGGCCCGGGTGCGCGACGAAGGGCTCGACGCGGCGGGCCGTCCCCGCACGATCAGCTACTCGCGCAAGGTGTTCGTGCCGCTCACCCGGCTGTGTCGGGACCGATGCCACTACTGCACGTTCGTCACGGTCCCCGGCAAGCTGCGCGCCGCGGGCCAGGGCATGTACCTCGAGGCCGAGGAGGTGCTCGACATCGCACGCCGTGGCGCCGAATCAGGTTGCCGCGAAGCGCTCTTCACGTTGGGTGACCGGCCGGAGGCACGCTGGCCGGAGGCGGCGCGCTGGCTCGCCGACCGCGGCTACGCCTCGACTCTGGACTATGTGCGCGCGATGGCGCAGCTCGTCCTCGAGGACACCGGGTTGCTTCCGCACCTGAACCCGGGAGTGATGAGCTACGAAGAACTTTCGGTGCTCAAGCCGTACGCGCCGTCGATGGGCATGATGCTCGAGACGACGTCGAGGAGGCTGTTCACCGATCGCGGCGAGGCCCACTACGGCAGCCCCGACAAGGACCCCGCGGTGCGTCTGCGCACACTCGCGGACGCGGGGCGACTGGCGATCCCGTTCACCACGGGAGTGCTCGTCGGTATCGGCGAAACCGTCGCCGAACGCGCCGACTCGATCCTCGCGATCCGCGATATCCACGCCGAGTACGGCCACGTGCAGGAAGTGATCGTGCAGAACTTCCTCGCCAAACCCGACACCGCGATGCGCGACGCCCCCGACGCGGAGCTGGGCGAGTTCCTCGCGGCGGTCGCCGTCACGCGGCTCGTGATGGGCCCGGACGTGCGGGTGCAGTCGCCGCCCAATCTCGTGTCCACCCGCGAGTGCCTCGCGTTGCTCGGTGCGGGCGTCGACGACTGGGGTGGCGTGTCGCCGCTGACCCCCGACCACGTCAACCCCGAGCGGCCCTGGCCGGACCTCGAGGTGCTCGAGTCGATCACCGCGGAGGGCGGGTACACGCTCGTCGAGCGCACCGCGGCGCAGCCGCGCTACGTCCTCGAGGGCGAGCCGTGGCTCGACCCGCACATCGTGCCGTATGTCGAGGCGCTCAGCTCGCCCACCACGGGTCTCGCCCGCACCGACGTCCTTCCCTCCGGCAGACCGTGGGCGCGGGTGTCGTGAACGTCCGACTGTCCGACCACTCGGTCGCCACGGTCCTCGGCCGTGCGGCCGGGGGAGTCGAGCCGGTCCTCGACCTCATCGCGTCCGATCCGCTGCGGATCAAGGCACGGACGTTCTCGTCGCGCGATCCCGACCGTTCGGCGCTCGACGCGGTGCTCGACGCCGCCGCGGCAGTGCTCGACGCGTTCACCGTCCCTGGAACCGCGGCGTGGGAAGCCGCCGACGCGGATCGGCGGTCCCGATGGTGGGTCGCACGTCTCGGGGCACTCGGCACGCTCGCGGTCGCGTCGCCGAGCGTGTTCGGCGCCGCACTGAACCGGCTGCCGCTGCAGGACCTGTTGGCGCTCGCGAACCAGATCCTCGTCGTGGTCGCCGTGGCACGCGAGCACGGCGTGCGCGACCGCGACCGGCAGGTCACCCTGCTCGCGGCTGTGCTGCTGGATCGCGACGTCACGGACTCCGATGCCGACGTCACGGACTCCGATGCCGACGTCACGGACTCCGATGCCACTGTGGACGACGGGCAGGCGGCCCGCAGCTCGGGCCGCGCCTTCGCGGTTGCCCGCCTGCTGTGGCGCACCGCCCGTGCGGTACGCGCGCTGTCGGCCGAACTCGACCGTCGGCCGCGGCCGGGCCGCACGATGTCGCTGCTCGCCGCGATACCGGTCGTCGGTGTCGCCGCGCGCTATGTCGGCGAGTACGCGGCGCTGCGGCGCGCGGTGGGTGCGTCCGTCGAGCGAGCGCACTCGGCCGCGAGCCGATGATCTGCGCATGTGAGCTGACGACTAGTATTCGAGCCGGTCGCGGAGCCGCGTCGGCGCCGCCGTATCGACCGGTCCCCGTCGAGTTGCCGCGTCGAACGAGAAACCAGCGTCGAACGAAGAAAAGGGTGGACCGGTGACGTACACGATCGCAGAGCCGTGTGTCGACGTGCTGGACAAGGCCTGCATCGAGGAGTGTCCGGTCGACTGCATCTACGAGGGTGCGCGAATGCTCTACATCCACCCCGACGAGTGTGTCGACTGCGGCGCATGCGAGCCGGCGTGCCCGGTCGAAGCCATCTTCTACGAGGACGACGTCCCCGACGAGTGGTCCGAGTACACGAAGGCCAATGCCGACTTCTTCGACGACCTCGGCTCGCCGGGCGGGGCCGCGAAGCTCGGCAGGATCGACGCCGATGCACCGCTCGTGAAGAACCTCCCCCCGATGGGCGAGGAGTGACCGGAGTGGCTCGCACGCGCGTCGCGTCGGCACTGCCCGACTTCCCGTGGGACTCGCTCGAGGGCGCGAAGGCGACGGCCCTCGCACACCCTGGCGGCATCGTCAACCTGTCGGTCGGCACACCGGTCGACCCGGTCGATCCGTTGATCCAGGACGCGCTCACCGCGGCCGCCGCGGTGCCGGGCTACCCGGCCACCGCGGGCACACCGGAGCTGCGGGTCGCGGCGGCGCAGTCGCTCGACCGCCGCTTCGGCATCGCCGGTGTCGCACAGGACGCGATCCTGCCGGTCATCGGCTCGAAGGAACTCATCGCGTGGTTGCCACGCCTGCTCGGTCTCGGCGCGGACGATCTCGTGGTGATCCCCGAACTCGCGTATCCCACCTACGAGGTGGGCGCGAAGCTCGCAGGCACGCGTGTGCTGCGCGCCGACGGGCTCGGCCGGCTCGGACCCGAACGCGCGTCGCTCGTGTTCGTCAACTCGCCGTCCAATCCGACGGGCAAGGTGTTGCCGGTCGAGCACCTGCGCAAGGTGGTCGACTGGGCGCGCTCGCGCGGCGCGATCGTCGCGTCCGACGAGTGCTATCTCGGCCTCGCCTGGGACGCCGAGCCGGTCTCGATTCTCGACGAGCGGGTCAGCGGCGGCGACCACACGGGCCTGCTCGCGATCCACTCGCTGTCCAAGACGTCGAACCTCGCGAGCTACCGGGCGGGCTTCGTCGCGGGCGACAGGGCGCTGGTCGCCGAGTTGCTCGAGGTCCGCAAGCACGCAGGGATGATCGTGCCCTATCCGGTGCAGGCGGCGATGACGGCCGCGCTGTCGGACGACGTCCACGCGGACGCGCAGCGTGAGCGCTATCGCGCTCGCCGGGACGTGTTGCTCGCGGCCGTGCGCAGCGCCGGTTTCACGGTGTCCGACTCCGAAGCAGGCCTGTACCTGTGGGCGACGCGGGGCGAGAACGGCCGCGACACGGTCGCGTGGCTCGCCGAGCGGGGGATCCTCGTCGCACCCGGCGACTTCTACGGGCCCCGCGGGGTCGACCACGTGCGCATCGCGCTCACCGAGACGGACGAACGCATCGAGGAGGCCGCCGCGCGGTTGCGCGCGTGACCTCCACCTCCTCGTGCGTGATGTCGGCTCCTCGTGCGTGATGTCGGCGTGCGGGGACTCGTCGAGTGCTCACGAGGGGGAGCGGGTGAACTCGGGCTGATCGAGCACCCGCAGCCAGCTCCCGTCCGGTTGCCGACGCGCCACCTGGGCGCGGGCCCCGGTGCCGTCGCGCGGCGGTGTCGACGTCAGCGCGAGGTCGCCGCTCACGAGCGTCGGCAGCGGCGGTTCGGGCACGAACTGCGGCCGGTGCTCGAGCACCGACGCCCAGAGCTTCTCGATGGCCGCCCGGCCGACGGTGACCTCGCCCGGTGGGTACGCCATGACGGCGTCCTCGTCGTACAGCGCGGCGACTCCCGCCGCGTCGCCCGCATTGCTGCGCTCGACGAACAATCGTGTGAGGTCTTCGGGACGCAGCGCCTTCTCGCGGTGTGCGGTCATGGTCGGTCTCCTTCGGGCTCGGGTGTGGCTGGTGTGTGTTTGTCGCACCTTCGACGTTCGTCGCCCAGGGGCGAGAAGTCCAACAGATAGTTCGTATGAGAACTAGAATCTTCGATCATGGAACTGCGTCAGCTCGAGTACCTCGTCGCCGTCGCGGAGGAAGCGAACTTCACGCGCGCGGCGGAACGCGTGCACGTCAGCCAGTCGGGCGTGAGCGCACAGATCCGGCAACTCGAACGCGAGGTCGGTGCCGAACTGTTCGACCGGTCGAGCCGCGTGGTGGTGCCCACTCCTGCGGGCAAGGCGGCACTCGCGCACGCCCGCGCCGCACTCGGCGCGGTCCGCGAACTGACGGCCGCCGTCGACGACGTCACGGGGGCGGTACGCGGCGAGCTCGCCGTGGGCATGGTCACGGCCTGCACCGTCACCGGGCTGTTCGACGCGCTCGCCCGCTTCCACGCGGCGCACCCCGGAATCGAACTGACGGTCAGCGAGGACCACTCGTCGGTGCTCGTCGACGGTGTGCGCGACGGCGCGCTCGATGTCGCCCTCGTGGGGGTGCCCGGTGAGGTGCCTGCCGATCTCGAAGGTGGTGTGCTCGTCGACGAGCCGATCGCCCTCGCCGTGCCGTCCGCACACCCGCTCGCGGGCGCGGAGTCGGTCGCCCTCGCGGACGCGCTCGCGTACCCACTCGTCACGATGCCGCCGGGCACCGGTGTGCGCGACACCTTCGAACTCGAGTGCGCCGCACACGGACTCACTCCGACCGTCGCATGCCAGGCCAGCGCGCCCGACGCCGTGGCCGATCTGTGCGGGCGTGGCCTCGGGGTCGCGGTGCTCAGTGAATCGATGGTCGCTGCGTATCCGCTCGTGCGAGTCCGCGTCGCCGACGCGGCGCATCGCGCGCTGCTCGCGCTCGTGTGGCGCCCGGGAGCGGGCCTTGCGGTGCGCAGACTGGTCGACGAGTGCTGCACGGCCTTCCCCACGTTGCGGCTCTCCGCCGCGTGAGGACCTTCGGGGCCTGCGATTGTTAAAGTTCGACCATGTCGACGGGTCCCATGGCGAGTGTTCTGCTCGCCGTTGCGCTCGTGTCGTGCCTGTACGTCGGCGGTGCCCGTACGCTCGCCGACCTTCGGTTCGACGACGTTTCCCGTGCGGGCAAGGGCCTGTGCGCGGTCGTCGTCGCGGTGTCGATCGCGCAGTGGATCTTCCCCGTGCTCGGCACGTGGTTCGCGCGCGATCCCGTGCTGGTGCGCGACGGTCAGTGGTGGCGCGTCGTCACGTCGGCATTCGTCCAATCCGGGGGTGTCGTCGCCACCGTGCTCGGTCTCGCGGCGCTCGTCGTCGTCGTGCCGGTCGCCGAACGCGCGTGGGGCGCGCCGCGGGCCGCGCTGCTGCTCGTCGCGGGCCAGGTCGTGTTCGGTCTCGCGTCGACATTCGTGTTCACCGGTGCCTCGGGTGCGGGCACGGGAGTCGCGGGCGCGGTGGGTGCCCTCGCCGGCTCCCTCGTCGGGGTGGCCGCATTGTCGGGCCCGCCGCGTCGCACCGCGGTCGCCGCGATCGTCGCCTTCGCGATCGGGCTCGGACTCGTCGTCGCCGACGACGTGCGCGGGTTCGCGCTCCTCGCGGGCATCCTCCTGGGGGCGGCGCTCGCCACGGTGTCGCCACCCCGTCACGAACGGCTTCCGCAGGCGTGGCGAACGGCCCAGAGGGTGCCGCCGCAGGTGTGAGAAGGTGGAACGGTGCTGCTGAGGTCACTCGATCCACGGAACGCCGATTCCGCCGATGCGGTCGTCGTGGGCGACGAGACGCTGTCGCGCAGTGATCTCGTCGGGGCCGCGACTGCGGTCGCGGAACGCGTCGCGGGCGCCGAGCGGGTCGCGGTGTCGGCGACCCCGTCGGTGTCGACGGTCCTGGCCGTCGTCGGCAGTCTGATGGCGGGCGTGACGGTGGTGCCCGTGCCACCCGATTCCGGTCCGGCCGAGCGCGAGCACATCGTGCGGGACTCGGGTGCGGTCGCGTGGCTCGGCGCCGTCGACGCCGACCCGTGCGGGCTGCCGGTCGTCCCGGTGCGGGTGCACGCGCGCTCGTGGCACACGTTTGCCGAGCCGCCCGCGTCGCACACCGCCCTCGTCCTGTACACGTCCGGCACGACCGGCCTGCCGAAGGGTGTGCTGCTCTCCCGTGGCGCGCTCGCGGCGGGTCTCGACGCACTCGCCGAGGCGTGGCAGTGGACGCCCGAGGACCTTCTCGTGCACGGGCTTCCGTTGTTCCACGTGCACGGGCTCGTATTCGGGATGCTCGGCGCGCTGCGGGTCGGCTCACGTGTGCGGCACACGATCCGGCCCACCCCCGACGCGTACGCCGCCGCCGGTGGGTCGCTGTACTTCGGCGTGCCCACCGTGTGGAGCCGCATCGCCCGGGACGCGGAGTCGGCGCGGGCGCTCGCGTCGGCGCGCCTGCTGGTGTCCGGGAGCGCGCCGCTGCCGGTGCCGGTCTTCGAGCAGTTGCACGCGCTCACCGGCAGCGCACCCGTCGAGCGCTACGGCATGAGCGAGACACTGCTGACCGTCAGCACGCGTGCCGACGGCGAACGCAGGCCCGGCTGGGTCGGCACACCGGTCCGTGGAGTCGAGACCCGCTTGCGCGGCGAGTACGGCGCCCCCGTGCCGCACGACGGCGAGTCGATCGGCGGGCTCGAGGTTCGCGGCCCGATGTTGTTCGACGGCTACCTCGGTCGCCCGGACGCGACGGCGCAGGCGTGGACCGACGACGGGTGGTTCCGCACCGGCGACGTCGCGGCGATCGAGGGGGGCGGCTTCCACCGGATCGTCGGCCGCGAGTCCACCGATCTCATCAAGACCGGCGGATTCCGGGTAGGCGCAGGCGAAGTCGAGTCGGTCCTGCTCGCACATCCCGACGTGCGCGAGGTCGCGGTCGTCGGCGTGCCCGACGACGACCTCGGGCAGCGCATCGTCGCCTTCGTCGTGGGCGAGCGCACGTCCGCGTCGACGCTCACGGACCATGTCGCCACGGTCCTGTCCGTGCACAAACGCCCCCGCGAGATCCGTTTCGTCGAGTCGCTGCCGCGTAATGCGATGGGCAAGGTGCAGAAGACTCTCCTGTCCTGAAGACGTCCCGGCACCGGCCGGGCCGAGAGAACGAGTAGGTGTCCCATGAGTGTTCAGAGCACACGGATCGTCCTGGCGTCGAGGCCCGACGGCGCGCCCACGCGCGACAACTTCCGGCTCGAGGCGGCCACCCTCCCCGACCTGCGGGAGGGGCAGGTACTGCTCCGCGTCGTCTACCTGTCGCTCGACCCGTACATGCGCGGCCGGATGAGCACGGCCGAGTCGTACGCCGACCCGGTGGAGATCGACGACGTCATGGTCGGCGGCACGGTCGCCGAGGTCGTCGAGTCGCGCTACCCGGACCTCGCGCCGGGCGACTACGTGCTGTCGTACTCGGGGTGGTGCTCGCACGCGATCGCCGACGGCGCATCGCTGCGCACTCTCGGTCGCGACCGGCCGCTGTCCACCGCGCTGGGCGTGCTCGGCATGCCGGGCTTCACGGCCTACGCCGGTCTCGAGAAGATCGGCAAACCGCAGCCCGGCGAGACACTCGTCGTCGCGGCCGCCACCGGCCCGGTCGGGTCGGCGGTCGGACAGATCGCGAAGGCCCGTGGCGCGCGCGCCGTCGGTATCGCGGGCGGGCCGGAGAAGTGCGCGGCGCTGATCGACGAGTTCGGTTTCGACGCCGCGGTCGACCACCGGGCGCCCGACTTCCGGGACCGGCTGCGCGACGCGGTGCCCGGCGGCATCGACGTGTACTTCGAGAACGTCGGCGGGCGGGTCGCCGAGGCGGTGCTGCCGCTGCTGAACCTCTACGCGCGAATCCCGTTGTGCGGCTTGGTTGCCCAGTACAACCTGACGGGGGCTCCGGAAGGTGTCGACCGGCTGCCCGGCTTCTTCACCCGGATTCTGGTCAAGAGCCTCACGGTGCGCGGGTTCATCCAGTCGGAGTTCGTGTCGGAACTGTATCCGCAGTTCCTCGAGGAGATGGTGCCGTGGGTGCGCGACGGCGTCGTGCGCTACCACGAGGACGTCGTGGACGGCCTCGAGAACGCGCCCACTGCGTTCATCGATCTGCTCGAGGGAAAGAATTTCGGCAAGCGGATCATCCGCGTCGGTGAGGAACAGACGGGCGTCGACGCTGCCGGCGAAATCGACTGATCGAGTCCCCCTCGCACCTGCATGGTGACGTGCCGCACCCGGTCGGCTACCATGTGCGGCCGATCACAGTGCGGTCTCGGCCGCGGGCGGACAGGGGCGGCACGTGGGGCGACATCTCGACACCGAACGGCATCAGGCGGCGGGAGAGACACCGGGGCGGTCGAGGTGGCTGGCGGCCATCACGGTCGGCGCGATCACCCTCGTCGCGATCGGTGCGGGAGCGGCGTGGGCGCTGGACCCGTTCGCGCCCTCGTGCGACACGGTCGAGGAGTACACCCTTGCGGCGGACGGCGCGATCGTCCCGGCGTTGGGGCGTGTGTTGTCCGACGCGGATCCGCACGCGCTCGGCTGCGCGAGCTTCGAGATCTCGGCAGCGGGCGCAGGTGACGTCGCCGGCCGGCTCGGCAAGGGTGCCGATGCCCCCGACCTGTGGATTCCGGACTCGTCGTCGTGGGTCTCGCGCGCGGCGCTCACGGCCGCGGGCGCGGTCGACGTCCTGTCCGGAGCGGTCGCCACGAGCCCCGTCGTGCTCGCGGCGGCGCCGGGCTCGCTCCCGGTGCCGCAGTCGTGGACCGACGCGCTGCGCCTGGACGGGCTGCGGCTCGGCAATCCGCTCGACACCGGGCTCGCCCAGGGGCCGATGAAGTCTGCGCTCGCCGAGGGGCCGCAGGACGAGGCGGCATTCGCCGAGGTGCGCGGCGCGCTCGTGCCGCTGGCGCAGGCCGAGAGCGCGCGTGCCGATGCCGAGCCCACGGGATCCGCGCTGCTCGACGAGGTCGTCCGCGACGGATCGGTCGCGGTCACCACCGAACAGCAGGTCCTGGACTACGGGAAACGGCACGGCGACGCGCTCGCACCGGTGGTGCCCGCGACGGGGACGCACCTGCTGGACTACCCGCTCGTGGTCACCTCGCCCGCCCCCGACCGGCACTACAAGGCGCGCGAAGCAGCCCGCGCGCTCGACGCCGCACTCCGTGCCGGGCCCGCGCAGGCGATACTTCGGGACGAGGGCTTCCGGCCGCCGTCGGCCGCATCGTTCGCGTCCGGTCGGGGCGTCGGCTCGGTCACGGCATTGCGCGCAGCGGACCCCGATGCCGAGGCCCGCGCGCTCGGATCGTGGGCGCTCATGGCATTGCCGATCCGCACCCTCGTCGCGATCGACACGTCGGGGTCGATGGAGTACCGCGAGGGCGACCGTTCGCGCATGGAACTCACGGTCGAGGCCGCGATCGCGGGCAGCAGACTGTTCCCGGACAGTGCGCAGTGCGGCCTGTGGGCGTTCTCGACCGGCCTGGGCGGAGGTTCCCAGGACTACCTGCCGCTCGTGCCGATACGCCGGATGAACGAGATCGTCGACGGCAAGACACAACGGGAGACGCTCGTCGCGCAGGCGCCGCGCACTGGCGAACTGGTGGGTGGGGGCACCGGACTCTACGACACGACGCTCGCGGCCTTCCGTACGGTGCAGTCGAGCTACGACCCTCGGGCGGTCAACAGCGTCATCGTGCTCACGGACGGCGAGAACGAGGACGTCGACTCGATCAGCGAGCGGCAACTGCTCGACACGCTGGCACGCGAGCAGGATCCGGCACGCCCGGTGATCATCGTGACGATCGGGATCACGGACGACGCGGATGCGGCGACCCTCGCCGAGATCTCCCGCGTGACCGGCGGGTCGAGCTACGTCGCGAAAGAGCCTGCGGACATCGCCAATGTGTTCGTCAATGCACTGGCGCATCGCGGCGCCGGCGCGCGTTGAGCAACGACAGCACGCACAGCACGAGGAACAGCACGAAGGTCGCGATCAACTGCTGGCGGGCGTCGGTGTCGAACGCCATGAGCACGACGAATCCGCCGAGCATGGCCAGCGTGAGCCAGCTCAGGTACGGGAACCACCACATTCGCACGGTCAGCGCGCCTTCGCGTTCGAGCCGCGGCCGCAATCGCAGGTGTGCGACGACGATGAACGTCCAGATCACCAGCAGCGCCGCGCCGACGGCATTGAGGAGCAGACCGAGCAGCTGATCCGGCAGCCACCAGTTGAGCAGGACGCTCACGAAACCGAAGAACACCGACAGCAGCACGGCGGCGTAGGGGACGCCCGAGTTCGACAGCTTGGTGAGGAACTGCGCTCCGTCGCCGCGCCGTGACAGCGAGAACGCCATGCGCGACGTCGCGTAGATGTTCGCGTTGAATGCCGACAGCAACGCCACGACGACCACGAGTTCCATGAAGCCCGACACGCCGGGGATGTGCGCCTGGTCGAGAACGCCGACGAACGGGCCGCTCCCCTGATCGGCGTCGGCCCACGGCAGCAGCACCACCATGAGCAGCACCGAGCCGATGTAGAACACGCCGATGCGCCACACGACACTGCGCACCGCGGCGGCGATGGCGCGCTTCGGATCGTCGGACTCGGCGGCCGCGATCGTGACGATCTCGATGCCGCCGAATGCGAACGCGACCACGAGCAGACCCGCAGCGACACCCGCGAAGCCGTTGGGCATGAACCCGCCGTCGCCCAGCAGGTTCGACGTGCCCACCGGGTCGGTGTCGGGCAGCAGGCCGAACACGAGCAACACGCCGATGACGAGGAACGCGATGATGACCGCGACCTTGATCGCTGCGAACCAGAACTCGAACTCGCCGAAGTTCGCGACGCGCGCGAGGTTGATCGCCGCGAACACGACGACGAAGACGAGCGCGACCACCCACTGCGGCACCGACGGCAGCCACCCGTTGACGATCGACGACGCGCCGGTGATCTCGGCGCCCAGCACCATGATCAGCATGAACCAGTACAGCCACCCGCACACGAATCCGGCCCAGTCGCCGATGCCGATGCGCGCGTAGTCGGCGAACGAGCCGCTCGTCGGGATCGCGGCACCCATCTCGCCGAGCATGCGCATCACGAACACGACGACGATGCCGGCGAGCAGATACGACAGCAGCACCGCGGGACCCGCGGTGGCGATGCCGACGCCGGTGCCGAGGAAGAGCCCGGCGCCGATCGCCGAACCGAGACCCATCATCGTGAGATGACGGACCTTCAGGCCGTGGCCCAACGGGTCGCCGGACAGGCGGGCCGTGGGCGGAGTCGAGTCGGTCAACAGGTCAGTCGTTCTTGTGCAGGGCGGTGTTCAACTCGACACCGCCGGCCTTCCACGGCACGACCTCGACCGCGCCGGTGACCGAGTTGCGGCGGAACAGCAGGTTGGACTGTCCGCTGAGATCGCGGGCCTTGACGACCGTGCCGTCCGGGCCGGTGACCTTGGTGCCCGCGGTGACGTACGCGCCCGCCTCGACGACGCAGTCGTCGCCGAGCGAGATGCCCAGCCCCGAGTTCGCGCCGAGCAGGCAGCGCTCGCCGATCGAGATGGTCTCCTTGCCGCCGCCCGACAGCGTGCCCATGATCGACGCACCGCCACCGACGTCGGACCCGTCGCCGACCACCACACCCGCGGAGACGCGGCCCTCGATCATCGAGTGGCCGAGCGTGCCCGCGTTGAAATTGACGAAGCCTTCGTGCATCACGGTGGTGCCGGACGCGAGGTGCGCGCCGAGGCGCACGCGGTCGGCGTCGGCGATGCGCACGCCCGAGGGCACGACGTAGTCGACCATGCGCGGGAACTTGTCGACCGAGAAGACCGTGACGACGCCCTTGACGCGCAGCCGCGAACGGACCTGCTCGAAGGTGTCGACCGCGCACGGGCCGTAGTTCGTCCAGACGACATTGGCGAGCAGACCGAACTGGCCGTCGAGGTTGATCTCGTGCGGCTTGACCAGCCGATGAGACAGCAGGTGCAACCGGAGGTAGACGTCGTGCGCGTCGACCGGTGGAGCCGAAAGGTCGGTGACGGTGGTGCGCACGACGACGAGGTCGACTTCGCGGGCCTGGTCGGGACCGGCCGCGAGTGCGAGGTCGGTGGGGATGTCGGCGCCCTCGAGCACCTCGGTGCCCGGCTTGTCGTACTTGCCCAGCTCGGGGGCGGGGAACCACGTGTCCAGGACGACGCCACCGGTGGTGATGTTGGCGAGGCCGACGGCCGTTGCTCCCTGCAACTGTGCGGAACTGTCTGTACTCACGTGCATTGAGGTTACTGGGTGGACGACGCGGGGATGTGGGCGGTTCGTCCTACGCTGTGATCGTGAAGTCACTCGATCTGCATGCCGACCCCGTCGATCTCACGGCCGCGCTGGTGGACGTCCCGAGCGTGTCGCGCGACGAGCAGGCCCTCGCCGACGCGGTCGAGGCGGCGTTGCGCGAGCAGACCACGGGCTTCGAGGTCGTCCGCAACGGCAACGCGGTGCTCGCCCGCACCGACCGGGGGCTGCCCCGCCGCGTCGTGCTCGCGGGCCATCTCGACACCGTGCCGATCGCCGACAACGTCCCGTCGCGACGCGAAGGCGATCTGATGTACGGGTGCGGCACGGTCGACATGAAGTCCGGCGACGCCGTGTTCCTGCACCTCGCGGCCACGATCGCGGAGCCTGCGCACGACCTCACGCTCGTGTTCTACGACTGCGAGGAGATCGCGGCCGTGTACAACGGCCTCGGCCGAATCGAACGCGAGTTGCCCGAGTGGCTCGCGGGAGACGTCGCGATCCTCGGTGAGCCCACCGCGGGGCTGATCGAGGCAGGCTGCCAGGGCACCCTGCGCGTGCGCCTCACCGCCGACGGCGTGCGCGCGCACTCGGCGCGCTCGTGGCTGGGCGACAACGCGATCCACAAGTTCGGCGAGGCGCTCACGCGGCTGTCGTCGTACGACGCCCGTTCGGTCGACATCGACGGGTGTGTGTACCGCGAGGGCTTGTCGGCCGTGCGCATCGAGGGCGGCGTCGCAGGAAATGTCGTCCCCGACGAGGCGACCATGGACGTCAACTTCCGGTTCGCGCCCGACCGCTCCACCGATCAGGCCGTCGAACACGTGCGCGAGGTGTTCGACGGACTCGGACTCGGCTTCGAGATCACCGACCTGTCGCCGGGCGCGCTGCCGGGCCTCGGTGCGCCTGCCGCTGCGGATCTCGTCGCCGCGGCGGGCGGACGCGTCCGCGCGAAGTACGGGTGGACCGACGTCTCACGGTTCGCGGCGCTCGGTATCCCCGCCGTCAACTTCGGTCCCGGCGACCCGAATCTCGCGCACACCCGCGACGAAAACGTTCCGGTCGGCCAGATCACCGAGGTCGCGTCGGTGCTGCGCAGTTACCTGACGGCAGGCGCGGCCGGCTGACGGGTGAGGCGGCCACCTGATCGAGTGGGGAACTCGCGGCCGGCTCATTAGCCTGGTGCGCATGCCCTCCCCAGAAGATCGCACCGGTCCCACGCGCGGCGTCCGGCAACGCGGCCCGATCCAGATGCGCGGCGATCGGGCCGAACGCACCACCACCGACCAGCGCCTCCTCGACACCCGCGGCCCGACCGACTGGGTGCACACCGATCCGTGGCGCGTGCTGCGGATCCAGGCCGAATTCGTGGAGGGATTCGGGGCGCTGGCCGATGTGCCGCGGGCCGTCACGGTGTTCGGGTCGGCGCGCACGCCGCACGAACACGCCGAGTACACCGCGGGGCGGGAGATCGGGGCGGCGCTCGCGAAGGCCGGCTACGCGGTCATCACGGGTGGCGGTCCCGGCATCATGGAGGCCGCCAACCAGGGCGCATGCGACGCGGAGGGCTTCTCGATCGGGCTCGGTATCGAGTTGCCGTTCGAACAGCGGCTCAACGACTGGGTCGATCTGGGCATCAACTTCCGCTACTTCTTCGCGCGCAAGACGATGTTCGTCAAGTACTCGCAGGCGTTCGTGTGCCTGCCCGGCGGGTTCGGCACGCTCGACGAGCTGTTCGAGGCGCTCACTCTCGTGCAGACGCACAAGATCACGCGGTTCCCGATCATCCTCGTGGGCACCGAGTTCTGGGGCGGACTCGTCGAGTGGATCCGTACGACCGTCGCCGCCCAGGCGAAGATTTCCGCTGCCGATCTCGAGCTTCTGCATGTCACGGACTCGGTCGAGGACGTCGTCGCGATCATCGAGAAGTCGCAGCGCGGCCTCGACGAGAGCGCGCTGATCGGCACCGAGGACGCATGGTGACGCGCGGGCCGTTCTCGGTGTGCGTGTACTGCGCGTCGGGCCCGGTCGCGGACGAGTACCTCGCGCTCGCGGCGGATCTCGGCACCGCGATCGGTGCTCGCGGGTGGCAGCTCGTGTCGGGTGGCGGCAATGTGTCGATGATGGGCGCTGTCGCGCACGCGGCGCGGGCCGCCGGAGCACACACGCTCGGCGTGATCCCGAAGGCGCTCGTGCACCGCGAGGTTGCGGACGTCGACGCGGACGAACTCGTCGTCACCGACACGATGCGTCAGCGCAAGCAGGTCATGGAGGATCGCGCGGACGCGTTCGTGGCACTGCCCGGCGGTATCGGCACCCTCGAAGAGCTGTTCGAAACCTGGACGGCGGGCTGTCTCGGGATGCACGCCAAGCCCGTCGTGCTGCTCGACCCGGTAGGGCACTACACGGGGCTGCTCGACTGGCTGACGTCGATGCCCCGCGGCTTCGTGTCGCAGCGTTCGCTCGACGCGCTGGTGGTCACGACGACGGTGGACGGCGCGCTCGGTGCGTGCGCGGGCGGCGGAAAAGCCGCCGACAGTGAGTGTGACGACCGTTGTTACTCTGAAGTAAGGTGTTCTGACTCATAGCCACGTCGAAGGGGATTCATATGGGCGCGCAGGCACGCGGGGCTGACAAGGTGGGGGCACGCACGACCGTCGGCGTCGTGGACCTGGCGAAACAACTGCCGAGCCTGATACCCGACCTGCCGATCATGGCCAAGGGTGCGCTCGGATTCCTGCGCAAGCCCACCGCCCACGAGTCCATCGGTCACATCTTCCAGAAGGCCGCGCACGCGCATCCGGAACGCCCCTTCGTGCGGTTCGAGGGAAAGACCCTCACGTACGGCGATGCCAACGACCGTGTCAACCGATACGCGCACGCCCTCGAGGGCCTCGGTACCTCGCGCGGCGGAGTCGTCGGAATCCTCGGCAAGAATGCGCCCGAGACGCTGCTGCTCGCCCTCGCCGCCGTCAAGCTCGGTGCCGCCGCGGGCATGCTCAACTACAACCAGCGCGGCGACGTCCTCGCGCACAGCATCGGCCTGCTCGACGCCCAGGTGCTGGTGGTCGGCGAGGGCTGCGCAGAGGCGATCGACTCGCTGGACGGGGCGCCCGCCGCGCGCACCACCGTCACGCTCGCCGACCTCGACAAGCTCGCCGCCGACGAGTCGTCCGCCGATCCTGCGGTCACCGAGCAGATCCTCGCGAAGGAACGCGCCTTCTACATCTTCACGTCGGGCACCACGGGCATGCCGAAGGCGAGCCTCATGAGCCACTTCCGATGGCTCAAGTCGATGTCCGGGCTCGGCAGCCTCGGTGTGCGGCTGCACTCGGACGACGTGCTGTACTGCGCGCTCCCGCTGTACCACAACAACGCGCTCACGGTGTCGCTGTCGTCGGTGCTCGGCTCGGGCGCCGCGCTCGCGATCGGCAGGCAGTTCTCGGCATCCCGGTTCTGGGACGACATCGCGCTCAACGGCGCCACCGGATTCACGTACATCGGCGAGTTGTGCCGGTACCTGCTCAACCAGCCGGCCAAGGCGACCGATGCCGACAACTCGGTGCGCGTGATCGTCGGCAACGGCCTGCGCGCCGAGATCTGGGACGAGTTCAAGGCCCGCTTCGGTATCGACCGCATCGCCGAGTTCTACGGCGCGAGCGAGTGCAACATCGCGTTCATCAACGCGATCGGCGTCGACCGCACCGCCGGCGTGTGCCCGCTGCCGCACGCCGTCGTGGAGTACGACGAGGACTCCGGAGCGCCGCGCCGCCACCCCGACGGCCGCCTGCGCAAGGTGTCCTCGGGCGAGGTCGGGCTGCTGCTGTCCAAGGTCACCGACCGTGCCCCGTTCGACGGCTACACCGACGCCGACGCCACCGACCGCAAGCTCGTGCGCGACGCATTCGGCGACGGTGACTGCTGGTTCGACACCGGCGACCTCGTCCGCAAACAGGGCTGGATGCACGTCGCGTTCGTCGACCGTCTGGGCGACACCTTCCGGTGGAAGGGGGAGAACGTCGCGACCACCGAGGTCGCGGGTGCGCTGGCGATGCACCCGAGTATCGACGACGCCGTCGTCTACGGCGTGCAGATCCCCGGCACCGACGGGCGCGCCGGAATGGCGGCGGTCACGCTGCACGACGGCGAGAAGTTCGACGGCGGCGACCTCGCGCAGTTCCTGTACGACCGGTTGCCGTCGTACGCGGTTCCGCTGTTCGTGCGCATCGTCGATTCGCTCGAGCAGACCTCGACGTTCAAGAGCGTCAAGGTCGCGCTGCGCAACGAGGCCTACGACGTCGACGACCCGTCACGCCTGCATGTCCTGGCCGGCCGCAGTCCCGGCTACGAGCCCGCGTACGACGGCTACGTCGACAAGGTGTCGGCGGGCGCGGTTCCGCGCGGCTGACCGGTCCGCGCGAGCGGCGGGTCGCGTGTCGGCCGCGCTGTGCCTCCCGACGCGGGGGAGTGCAGAATCAGGGCATGGCTGCCTCCCACGAGATCCCCGGCACCGCCGTCCGACCTTCTCCGCAGCCCGCGCCCACGCTGTGTGGCAGGCCCGTCGCGACCGACCGCGCGCTCGTCATGGCGATCGTCAACCGCACACCCGACTCGTTCTACGACCGCGGCGCGACCTTCGGGGACACCGAGGCGATGGCGGCGGTCGCGCGTGCGGTCGACGAGGGTGCCGACCTCGTCGACATCGGGGGCGTCAAGGCGGGACCGGGCGCGGTGGTCGACGAACCCGAGGAGATCCGCCGTGTCGTGCCGTTCGTCGAGGCGATCCGAGGCCGCTATCCCGATCTGCTCGTCAGCGTCGACACGTGGCGCAGCGGGGTGGCCCGCGCGGCGTGCGGTGCGGGTGCCGACCTCGTCAACGACACGTGGGCGGGCGCGGACCCCGAACTCGCGGCCGTCGCCGCCGAACTCGGGGCGGGCATCGTGTGCTCGCACACGGGCGGCGCGCAACCGCGCACGCGGCCGTACCGGGTCCGGTATGCGGACGTGGTCGCGGATGTCGTGACGGAAGTGGTGGGAGCTGCCGAACGCGCCGTGGCGCTCGGCGTCGATCCCGACTCGATCCTGATCGATCCGACCCACGATTTCGGGAAGAACACGTATCACGGGCTCGAACTGTTGCGGCGAGTGGACGTTCTTGTAAACACCGGGTGGCCAGTGCTCATGGCGCTGAGCAACAAGGATTTCATAGGGGAGACTCTGGGTGTAGAACTCGAACAGCGGTTGGAGGGAACATTGGCAGCAACAGCTATGGCCGCCGCAGGGGGAGCCCGCGTCTTCCGCGTGCACGAGGTCGCTCAGACACGCCGCGTCGTCGACATGGTCGCGGCGATCACCGGCACCCGCCGCCCGATGCGCACCGTGCGGGGGCTCGCATGACCATCGCGGGGGCTGCGATGCCCCCCACCGTCTCGCCCGAGGGCTGGGCCGACGCGAACACCTGGGACCAGCCGTCGTGGACGCTCGGCGAACTCGAGCGCGCGAAGCGCGGCCGTACGGTGTCGGTCGTGCTGCCCGCGCTCAACGAGGAGGCCACCGTCGCGGGCGTGCTCGACACGATCCACCCACTGCTCGGCGGGCTCGTCGACGAGCTCATCGTGCTCGACTCGGGTTCGACCGACAGCACCGCGGAGCGGGCGCGTGCGGCGGGAGCCACCGTCGTCACGCGCGAGGACGCGGTGCCGTCGCTCGAGCCGCGGCCCGGCAAGGGCGAGGTGCTGTGGCGCGCGGTCGCCGCGAGCACGGGTGACCTCATCGCGTTCGTCGACTCGGATCTCGTCGATCCCGACCCGGCGTTCGTGCCCAAACTGCTCGGTCCGCTGCTCACGGCCGACGGCATCCACCTGGTCAAGGGCTACTACCGGCGTCCGCTGCGGCTCAGCGGCGCCGAGGAGGCACACGGCGGCGGCCGGGTCACCGAGCTCGTGGCGCGTCCGCTGCTCGCGGCGCTGCGTCCCGAGCTCACCAGCGTGCTGCAACCGCTCGGCGGCGAGTACGCGGGCACGCGCGAGTTGCTCTCCGCGGTGCCCTTCGCACCCGGCTACGGCGTCGAGATCGGGCTTCTCCTCGACACCTACGACCGGCTCGGGCTGTCCGCGATCGGTCAGGTCAATCTCGGAGTCCGCAAGCATCGCAACCGTCCGTTGTCCGAGCTCGGCGTCATGAGCAGGCAGATCATCGGCACGCTCTTGCGGCGCTGCGGCATCGACGACTCGGGCGCGGGGCTCACCCAGTTCCTGGTCGACGGCGACAGCTTCGTCCCGGCCACCACCGACGTCGCGCTCGCCGACCGGCCGGCGATGAACACCGTGCGGCCCTAGCCGTGGACGGCCCCCGATCCGTGACAGGATCGGGGGCATGATCACCGCCGTGCTGTACCTGCTCGTCATGGTCGTGGTGGGCGCACTGCTGTTCTTCGCCGCGTCGGCGGTCTTCGGACGCTCGGAGCAGGCGGCTCCCCTCCCGCCGGGTACCACGGCCACCGTGCTGCCCGCCGACGACGTGTCCGGGGAGGACGTGCGGGCGCTGCGGTTCCAGCAGGTGCTGCGCGGTTACAAGGCGTCCGAGGTCGACTGGGCACTCGATCGCCTCGCCCACGAACTCGACGCGACGCGGCTGCGTGCCGAACGGGCCGAGGACCAGGTGCGCGCACTCACCCGGAAAGGCGAGTCGTAGCGACGCGACTCGTCGGAATCGGGCATCTGCACGAATCGGACACCCGCGGGGGCTCCGGTTCCCGGTTTCGTCACGGATAGGGAACAATGGAGTTACTACCTCGTCGACCGTGGCGGGGCGGTCACACATTGTCGAGGCGCTTGCAGGCAGCGCAGATCTGGAGGGAGCAGAGGATGGCGGCCATGAAGCCCAGGACCGGAGACGGTCCCCTCGAGGCAACCAAAGAAGGGCGAGGAATCGTCATGCGGGTCCCGCTCGAGGGTGGTGGACGCTTGGTCGTCGAGCTCACGCCGGACGAGGCCGCCGCGCTGGGCGACGAGCTCAAGTCGGTCACGAGCTCCTGATCCAGTGACGGACGCCTTCGGGCCCCGCTGCCGCTCCCGGCGCGGGGCCCTTCGCGTGCAGCCGATCCGGCGAGTCCCTCGTGCCTGCTGACCTCCCGCTCGACACGGTGCTCGACGTGCTCGCCTGCCCGGTGTGCGGCGCCGTGCTGTCCCGAACCCACCGCACGCTCACCTGCCCGCACGGGCATGCCTTCGACCTCGCCCGGCAGGGTTACGTGACTCTCGTGTCGGGCGCAGGCAGCCGCTTCGACGGCGACGACGCGGACATGATCGCGGCGCGCGAGCGCTTCCTCGGCACCGGCTGGTTCGCGCCCCTCGCGGACGCGCTCGCCGACGAGGTCGTGCGCACCACGCCTGCCGGTGACGCGGGCACCGTCGTCGAGGTGGGGGCGGGCACGGGCTACTACCTTGCGCACGTCCTGGACCGGCTCGACGCGCGCGGCGGCGGCGTTCCGGCCAGCCGAGGCGTCGGGCTCGACGCGTCGCGGTACGCCGCCCGGCGGATCGCCCGAGTGCACGAGCGTGTGGGAGCCCTCGTCGCGGACGGATGGTCGCGGCTGCCACTCCGCGAAGGCGCCGCGACGCACATGCTGAGCGTGTTCGCGCCCCGCAATGCCGCGGAAGCCGACCGCGTGCTCACCGACGAGGGCGTGATGGTGGTGCTCGCGCCGACCCCGCGCCATCAGCGCGAGCTGATCGAGCCGCTCGGCCTCGTGCACGTCGACGCACACAAGGACGAGCGTCTCGATGCGGCTGTCGCGGGCCGGTTCGTGCGCGACACGCAGCGCAGCGTCGAGTACGCGGCGGCGCTCAGCCGCTCCGACGTCGCGGCGCTCGTGGGTATGGGGCCGTCCACGCGCCACCGCACGCGCGACGAACTCGCCGCCGCGATCGACGCGCTACCCGATCCGCTCGA
This sequence comes from Rhodococcus sp. HNM0569, assembly GCF_012726205.1. Lineage (GTDB taxonomy): Bacteria > Actinomycetota > Actinomycetes > Mycobacteriales > Mycobacteriaceae > Rhodococcus_F. The sequence goes on from NZ_JAASAE010000009.1 coordinate 81,540, forward strand.
CGTGACCGCGTCGGTCACCCTCTCGACGTTCCGTCGCGCGTGACGCCGGCTCAGCGCCGGGACAACACACTCTCGTAGACGGCGATCGTCTCGCGCGCGATCTGCGCCCAGGAGAACTCGCCGATCGCGCGCAGCCGCCCGGCCCGGCCCATCGCGGCCGCCCGCGCGGGATCGCCGCACAGCGCGTCCACCGCGTCGGCCAGGGTGCGCTCGAACTGTTCCGGCTCGTACGAGTTGTAGTGCACGAGCGTGCCGGTGACCCCGTCCTCGACGACCTCCGGGATGCCGCCGACATCCGACGCGACGACAGCCGTCTCGCATGCCATCGCCTCGAGATTGACGATGCCGAGAGGTTCGTACACCGACGGGCACACGAATACCGTCGCGGCCGCGAGGATTTCGCGGACGTGCTCGGGCGGCAGCATCTCCTGGATCCAGAACACGTTGCCGCGCGCGGCGGTGAGCTCGGCGACCGCACGCTCCGTCTCGGCCGCGATCTCCGGGGTGTCCGGGGCGCCCGCGCACAGCACGAGCTGGATGTCGGGGGCGAAGCGGTGGGCCGCGGCGACGAGATGGCCGACGCCCTTCTGCCGCGTGATGCGCCCGACGAACGCCACGATCGGGCGCTGCGGGTCGATACCGAACCGGGTGAGGACGCCGTGCGTCCCTGGGCCCGGGTGCCACTGCGCGGTGTCGATGCCGTTGCGCACGACGTGGACCCGCGCGGGATCGACGCTCGGATACGCGTCGAGGACGTCGAGTCGCATGCCGTCGCTGACCGCGACGACCGCGTCGGCGTGCTCGACGGCATTGCGTTCGGACCAGGACGAGATGCGATAGCCGCCGCCGAGCTGTTCGGCCTTCCACGGGCGCCGCGGCTCGAGCGAATGCGCGGTGAGCACGTGCGGGATGTCGTACAGCGCGGACGCGAGATGGCCTGCGAGCCCGGTGTACCAGGTGTGCGAATGCACGACGTCGACACCGTGCGCCGCGTCCGCCATACGCAGCTCCGCCGACAACGTGCTGATCGCCGGATTCGCCGTGAGCAGCGCGGGATCGGGCTGGTGCACGTACACGCCGGGCCGGGGGACACCCATGCAGTGCACGTCGACGTCCCACAGTGCGCGCATCTGCTCGACGAGCTGCGTGACGTGCACGCCGGCACCGCCGTACACCTCCGGCGGATACTCCCTGGTCATCATCGCCACCCGCACCCGCTCAAACTATCCGATCGTCGCGCGGGGTGCGGCCCGTCGCCGCCCACCCGCGCGGCGCGCCGTTCGTGCGCTTCGCGTGCGGCTGGTCGTGGCGCCCGATAGGTTTGACCCGTGAGGAGCCAGCCCCATGTGCTTGGAATCGTGCTCGCCGGTGGCGAGGGCAAACGCCTGTACCCGCTGACCGCCGATCGGGCCAAGCCCGCCGTGCCGTTCGGCGGCGCCTACCGGCTCATCGACTTCGTGCTCAGCAATCTGGTCAACGCGGGATACCTGCGGATCTGTGTTCTCACGCAATACAAGTCGCACTCGCTCGATCGTCACATCTCGCAGACCTGGCGGCTGTCGGGGTTCACGGGCGAGTACATCACGCCGGTGCCGGCGCAGCAGCGCCTCGGTCCACGCTGGTACACCGGTTCGGCCGACGCGATCCTGCAGTCGCTCAACCTGGTGTACGACGAGGATCCCGAGTACATCGTCGTCTTCGGCGCCGATCACGTGTACCGCATGGATCCCGAGCAGATGGTGCAGCGGCACATCGAGTCGGGCGCGGGGGTCACCGTCGCAGGCATCAGGGTGCCGCGCAGCGAGGCATTCGCGTTCGGCTGCATCGATTCGGACGAGCAGGGCCGCATCACGCAGTTCCTCGAGAAGCCCGCGCACCCGCCCGGCACCCCCGACGATCCCAACTCGACATTCGCGTCGATGGGCAATTACGTGTTCACCACCAAGGTGCTCGTCGACGCCATCCGGGCCGACTCCGAGAACTCCGACTCCGATCACGACATGGGCGGCGACATCATCCCGGCGCTCGTCGCGGCGGGCGAGGCGCATGTGTACGACTTCGGCGACAACGTCGTGCCGGGCGCCACCGACCGCGACCGTGGTTACTGGCGCGATGTCGGCACCATCGACGCCTTCTACGACGCACACATGGATCTGGTGTCGGTGCACCCGATCTTCAACCTCTACAACCGCCGCTGGCCGATCCGGGGCGAGACGGAGAACCTGCCGCCCGCCAAGTTCGTGCAGGGCGGGCTCGCTCAGGAGTCGATCGTCGGTGCGGGTTCGATCCTGTCGGCTGCCACGGTCCGCAACTCGGTGCTGAGTTCCAACGTCATGGTCGAGGACGGTGCCACCGTCGAGGGCAGCGTGCTCATGCCGGGCGTGCGCGTCGGCAGGGGCGCCGTGGTGCGCAAGGCGATCCTGGACAAGAACGTCGTGGTGGGCGACGGCGAGATCATCGGCGTCGACCTCGAACGCGACCGCCGGCGATTCGCGGTGAGCAAGGGCGGGGTCGTCACGATCGGCAAGGGCATCTGGATCTGACACAGGCCGCGTCGGATCGTCGGGATACGGGCCGCGTCAGATCTTTGCCGCGCAGAGCAGGCCGTCGCCGAGCGGCACGTGTACTTCGATGAGCGCTTCGTCGTCGGCGAGCGCGCGTGCGGCTTCGCGGACCGCGACCGTGCCGGGGTCGCGTTGCGACGCGTCGCCGATCCGGCCGCCGTTGCCCGCGTGGTGCAGCACGATCAGACCGCCCGGACGCAGCAGCCGTACGCCCTCCCGCACGTAGTGGGGGTGGTCGACGGGTGCGGTGTCGACGAACACCAGGTCGTACATGCTGTCGGCGAGCCTCGGCAGAACATCGAGCGCGCTGCCGTTGATCAGCCGGGTGCGTGCGGGCGCGACGCCGTGCGTGCGGAACGAGTCCTTCGCGGTGCGCTGGTGCTCGGGCTCGGCGTCGATGGTGGTGAGGACGCCGTCGTCGCGCATGCCGCGCAGCAGCCACAGGCTGCTGACCCCCGCGCCGGTGCCGACCTCGACGACAGCTTTCGCGTCGAGCATGCGGGCGAACATCGCGAGCGCAGCCCCCACGGCAGGCGACACCGGATCGGCACCGATGTCGACGGCGCGATCGCGGACGACTCCGAGGGCCTCGTCTTCCTGGATCGCGCCCTCCGCGTAGGCGAGAACCCGTTCGGCATTTGTGTGCACGTGAAGAGGCTAGCGTCGCGTCGCGGCGCGCGCTGCCAGGCGCGGCCGAAATTCTCAGGCGGAGCTCAGGTTGTTCACACCACTGCCACACGCGAAGCGAGCAGAGTATTCGCTACACCGGTCCCGAATTTCGATCGGTGACGTCATCGGAGACTACGCCGGGCGGGAACAACCGTCACATCCCGACGGTTGAACCGACCGAACTGTACTCGCCGGTCCGATCAGGAGGATCCACACATTTCGATGGTGAACGACACCAGCGACCCGAACACCACCCACGAGGTGGAGGGCGACGCCGGGCCGCTCTCGGGCACGGCCGCGTTCGATGCCACGGGTGAGCGGTCCGCGATGCCGTCGTGGGACGAGCTCGTCCGCGAGCACGGCGACCGTGTCTACCGCCTCGCGTACCGGCTTTCGGGCAACGCCCAGGACGCCGAGGACCTCACACAGGACACGTTCATCCGCGTGTTCCGATCGCTGTCCGAGTACCAGCCAGGCACGTTCGAGGGCTGGCTGCACCGCATCACGACCAATCTGTTCCTCGACATGGTGCGCAGGCGCAATCGCATCCGCATGGAGGCATTGCCCGAGGACTACGACCGGGTGCCCGGCGACGGGCCGGGTCCCGAGCAGATCTTCCACGACGCTCGATTGGACGCAGATCTGCAGGCCGCGCTCGATTCGCTGGCCCCGGAGTTCCGCGCCGCGGTGGTGCTGTGCGACATCGAGGGACTGTCGTACGAGGAAATCGGTGCCACACTGGGGGTGAAGCTCGGAACGGTGCGCAGCCGGATCCACCGGGGCAGACAGGCCATCCGGGATCACCTGGCGGCGCACGGAAAGTTCGACTCCGATCAGGTCGGAGTTGCGTAAGGATCAGGAGGACGGATGACGCAGGGGCGCATACCTCGCGAGTTCGGCTCCACGGAGCACCTGGCGAGCGAGGCGATTGCCGCCTACGTCGACGGCGAGCTCCGCATGAATGCGTATCTGCGCGCAGCGCATCATCTCGCCCTGTGTCCGTCGTGTGCGGCCGAGGTGGAATCGCAGCAGGAGGCGCGCCGCGCGCTTCGATGCAGCGGCGAACTCGCGATGCCCGCCGCTCTCCAGGGTCTTCTCAACCAGATCCCCAGCTGTCAGCCCCCCGCGGCCCGATCCGACGCGGCGGGCTCCTCGCCGTCGGTGCTCGGTCACGCGGGCAGGCGATGGTCTCGCCGACGCCGCCGTCCCACCGATGAGTGATACTCGTTCGTACATGGACGAGACAGCACGGGCGCGCACGGGCGCGCGAGACGAGGGGGAGCGGCCAGCGTGACGGGATCGACCGACGACAGCGCGGAAGGCACCGGTAGCGCGGAAGGCGCCGGTACGGTGCCGCGTCCGGACGACGCGCCCCGGCTGGAGCCGCGCCCGGTGCAGCGGCCCCGCATCGACGACGCGTCGGCGCACACCTTCGGGCGGCCGTCCGGTGTCAGCGGCTCGTTCGCGCCGGATGCGCACTCGTCGCGCACCGCATCGATTCCGGTCGCCCCGCCTGCCGACCCTGTTCTCGCGGAGGCGTTCGGTCGGCCGCCGGGCGCCGTCGACACCTTGCAGCGCGATCCGGATGCTGCGTCCGATCACGCCGCCGAGCCGGAACAGCCCGCAGATCCGTGGCGCGACCCGGACTCGTCGGTCACGCTCGGCGCCCCCGTCGACGCGCCCCCCACTGCCCCCGAGCCACCCGCGCGCAGGCTTTCGGTGCGCGACGTCCTGCTGGGCGGCGCCGTCGCGCCGCGCTCGCTCGCGGCTCTCGCCGGCGTGGCCCTGCTGATCGGCGTCGTGGGCGGGCTCGTCGCAGTCGCCGCGACGGCCGACCGTGGCCAGCTCACGAGTCAGCGTGTGAGTCTCGTCCAGAACGACGACGGCGACATGGGCGACTCGCCGGTCGCGCAGGTGGCCGACGCGGTGTTGCCGTCGGTCGTGTCGATCCAGGTCGCGGTCGGCGATCAGGGCAGTACCGGATCGGGTGTCGTGATCGACGGCGCCGGTTACATCGTCACCAACAACCACGTGATCTCCTCGGCGGCCAATGCGCCGGGCGATTCGTCGATCCAGGTGATCTTCTCCGACGGCACCAAGACGCGCGCCGAGATCGTCGGGCGCGACGTCAAGATGGACCTCGCGGTGCTCAAGGTGGCTGCCGACAATCTCACGGTCGCGCAGCTCGGCAAGTCCGAGGACATCCACGTCGGCGACAACGTCGTCGCGGTCGGCTCGCCGCTCGGCCTGTCGAAGACCATCACCGCGGGCATCGTGAGCGCGCTCGATCGGCCGTTGCGGTTGTCGGGCGAGGGCACCGACACCAATGCCGTCATCGACGCGGTACAGACGGATGCCGCGATCAACCACGGCAACTCGGGTGGCGCGCTCGTCGACGCGGAAGGCCGCGTCATCGGCATCAACACGGCGATGCTCAGCGAGAGCGGCGGTTCGGTGGGTCTCGGTTTCGCGATCCCGATCGACGAGGTCACCACCGTCGCACAGGCCCTCATCCGTGACGGCGAAATGCATCATCCCGACATCGGCGTCAACGCTCGCACGGTCGTCAACGACGCGACGAGTGGTGCCCAGGTGGCGAATGTGCGGGCCGACGGTCCTGCGGGGCAGGCAGGCATCGTCGAGAACGACGTCATCGTCCGGGTCGGCGACCGGCCGGTCACGAGCGCGGACGAGCTGGTCGTCGCGGTCAATGCGACGACGATCGGCGAACCCGTCACGGTGCAGCTGGTGCGCGACGGCCGCACCGTCGACGTCTCCGTCACGCCCGCCCGCGACTGACGTCCGGGCGCCGGCGCCTGGGTACCCGCTGTGAATTCGACGGCTCACGTGGCCGTCGGATCGAGCGGAGCGCTAGGCTTGCCGCGTGTTCGGCAACATCGGCTGGGGCGAGTTCCTCGTGCTCCTCATCGCGGCACTGGTCATTCTCGGACCGGAGCGGCTGCCCGGTGCCGTGTCGTGGGTCGCGAAGTCGTTGCGCCAGGTGCGCGAGTACGCGTCCGGCGCATCGCAGCAACTCAAGGACGAGTTCGGCCCCGAGTTCGACGATCTACGTCAGCCGTTGTCGGATCTCAACCAGCTGCGCGGCATGACGCCCCGATCGGTCATCACGAAGCATCTGCTCGACGGGGACGACTCGCTGTTCACCGGAAACTTCGACAAGCCGGCCGCGGGCCCCCAGCAGCCGCGTTCCGCCACCCCGCAGTCCGCTACGCCTCCGCCTGCCGCGGACCAGCGGCCCCCGATCGACCCCGACGCGACCTGATCAGGCCGCCGCGTCAGAGGTGACGCGTGGTGTCGATACCGAGGGACATGCCCGCGAGGCCGCGCTTGCGCACGGCGAGCTTGTCCGCGACGGCCTGCAACGCCTGTGCGGCGGGGGAGTCGGGCTTGCCGAGCACGATCGGCACACCCTCGTCGCCGCCTTCGCGCACCGACTGCTCGAGCGGGATCTGACCCAGCAGCGGCACCTCGGCGCCCACGGCCTGCGTGAGCCGGTCGGCGACGGCCTGGCCGCCGCCCGAGCCGAACACGTCCATGCGTGAGCCGTCGGGCATTTCCATCCACGACATGTTCTCGACGACGCCCACGATGCGCTGGCGCGTCTGCAGCGCGATCGCACCCGCGCGCTCGGCGACCTCGGCCGCCGCCTGCTGCGGAGTGGTGACGACGAGGATCTCGGCGCCGGGGATGAGCTGCGCGACCGAGATCGCGACGTCACCCGTGCCGGGCGGGAGATCGAGCAGCAGCACGTCCAGATCGCCCCAGAAGACGTCCGCGAGGAACTGCTGCAGTGCGCGGTGCAGCATCGGGCCGCGCCACACGACAGGTGTGTTGCCCTGCGTGAACTGCGCGATCGAGATCATCTTCACGTCGTGCGCGACGGGCGGCATGATCATCTTCTCGACCTGCGTCGGCTTGGCGTCGGTGCCGAGCATGCGCGGCACCGAGTGTCCGTAGATGTCGGCGTCGAGAACGCCGACCGACAGCCCACGCGCGGCGAGCGACGCCGCCAGGTTGACGGTGACCGACGACTTGCCGACGCCGCCCTTGCCCGACGCGACCGCGTACACACGGGTGAGCGAGCCGGGCTGAGCGAACGGGATGACCGGCTCGGCCGAATCGCCGCGCAGCGACTTGCGCAGCTCGGTGCGCTGTTCGTCGTTCATGACGTCGAGCTCGACACGCACGGCACCGACGCCCGCGACGTCGGAGACTGCCTTCGTGACGCGATCGGTGATCTCGGTGCGCATGGGGCAGCCGGCGGTGGTGAGATAGATGCCGATGTCGACGCTCGCGTCGTCGGCGATCGCCACGCTCTTGACCATCCCCAGCTCGGTGATGGGTTTGCGGATCTCGGGGTCCTGGACGCGCCCGAGTGCGCCGCGGACGTCGGATTCGCTTACTGCTGCCATGCGGTCAATGGTAGGTATCCCGGCGCGCGCGGGGGCGCGCGGGTCAGTGGATCGCGGGCAGGTCCGACTCGGACGGCACGATGCCGGTGGCGTAGCCGGTGGACCACGCGAGGACGTTCGCGACGTACGCGGCGGAATTGTTGTAGCGGTGTACAGCCTTCGCAGCCTGGGCGGGGTCGCGCATGTCGAGGCCGCCGTCGCACAGGTAGTTGCCGGTGGTGACGGCGGAGTCGAACACATTCTGCGGGTCGGCGAAGCCGTCGCCGTTGCCGTCCATCGCGTACCGGTTCCACGTCTCGGGCAGGAACTGGGTGGGGCCGACGGCGCGATCGTAGACGGCATCGCCGTCGAGGGCGCCTCCGTCGGTGTCGTGGATGACGGCATTGCCCGCGAGGCTGCCGTCGAGTACCGGGCCCAGCACCGGTTCGAGCATCGTGCCGGTGTCGTCGGTCTTGCCGTCGTACGCATGGGTCGACTCGACGCGGCCGATGCCCGCGATGAGTGTCCAGTACATGTTGCAGCCCGGGTTGGTGGTGGCCAGGATGCGCTCGGCGTTCTGGTACGCGCTGACGTTGACCGTGGGGATGCCGAGGGCGCCTGCCGCGAGGCTCGTCGGCAGCGGCGGGGTCTGCTGTACCGGTGCGAGCGGCGGCGGGGGTGGCGGTGCGGGTGCGGCAGGTTCGATGTCGATCTGCGTGACGGCGGGCTTGATCTCGGCGTCGCTCTTGCCGGTGTCGGCGGCGAGGTCGAGGGTGCCGGGCGTGCCGCCGACACCCGCTGCTGCGGCGGCGTGGTCGGGAACCGAGAAGAAGGGGAGGTGGGTGTCGGCGCCTGCCGTGTTGGCGGCGGCGACGGCTCCGACGGGAACCAGGCCGGCGAGTGCGATGACCGAGTTGCGGCGGAGCTGCGACTCCGACTTCCTGCTGTGCCGACCCACTGATACGCCTCCTGCATCCCCGACGATTCGGGGCGTCTCCGTTACGTGCCGGCATGAGGCTACACGATTCGAGACTCGGCCGTTACCCATCCGTGATCGGATTGGCCCGCAACGGGTCTGCGCTGTTACCGCATCGAGTCCTGTGAAAAGCGGTAATCCGCAGGTCGTTCCATGTGAGAGCGCGGCAGGGGCCGTCACGGCCGGAGGGGAGAAGGACGTGGGCGTCTCAGGGATTGGGCACGGCCGCACCGGCTCCGGACTCTGCCGGTACGGCGTCCGCCGCGGGATTGGGCGCGCAGAACAGCAGGCACGGCAGCGGCGGGAGCTGCGGAAGCTCGGGCAGCAGCGGTGCGAGCGGCTCGGGCACGAGGTCCTGACCTGGTGGCACGGGCTGCGGATCCGCGCCCGGCGCAGGGTTATCCGGTGTCGGCGCGGCGCCCATGCCGTCCTTGTCGGTCGCGAGTTCGGCGGGCGACGGCGACGAGGGTGCGGGCGGGCTGTCGGGCACCGTCCCGCGCGCGTACGCGTCGGACCAGCTGATGACGTTCGCCGCGTACGCGCCGGAGTTGTTGTAGCGCAGGACGGCCCGCTGCAGCTGGTCGGGCTTGCGGAGGTCCAGGTCGCCCGCGCACAGGTAACGGGCCGCGGCGAGCGATGCGTCGAAGATGTTGTTGGCGTCGGCGACGCCGTCGGCATTGCCGTCCGACGCCCAGTTGGCCCACGTGGACGGGATGAACTGCATCGGGCCCACCGCGCGGTCGTGCCGCGGGTCGCCGTCGATGCGGCCGCCGTCGGTGTCGGTGATGATCTCGTTGCCGGCGAGTCGCCCGTCGAGCACCGGCCCGAGGATGGGAGTGACCGTGGTGCCGATCGAATCGGTGCGCCCGCCGCTCGCGTGACCCGACTCGATGCGGCCGATGCCCGCGAGAACGTTCCACGTGACGCCGCAGCCGGGCTGATCCACCATGAGCTGGAGCTCGGCGGCGCGATACGCGTTGAGCACGATCTCCGGGATGCCGAGCGCGCCGAGCACGAGCGGCGCCGACACGAGTCCCTCACCCAGGCCGGTGGTGTCGGTCAGCGCCGCCGAGGCGCCCGCGGGCGGCGCCTGCGGCACGACCGGGGGAAGCACCGGGGGCGCCGAGCGCTGCGACCGTGGCACGCGCGGTTCGGGTTCGACGAGCACCGCGGGCGGCAGCACCGGTTCGGCTGCGCTCGCCGCGGCGTCGAGAGCGACGGATCCCGTGGGCCGCGGGGCGGGTGCGCCCGCCGCGACCGTGGACGAGACCGCGGTCGCGAGACCGCCCGCCACGAGGACGGCCGACGTCAGCACGGCTCGCAAACGCACCGTTCACACCCCCTGAAGTGAGCCCTGCCCCGGGCCGCATCTCCGACACGGAACGGGTGGGTCACCGTCTACATCTGTACACGACGTGACTCACGTTACATTTCGGTGACCGGATGTGAGTAACAATCACAACGACGCGCGTCCCGGGTCGCCGGTGCGGTCACGAAGACGTGTCGGTCGCGGGGGCGTGGTCGGCCGCGTCGTCCGGCGGCTCGTCGCGCTGGAGTTCGGCGAGCATCGCCTTGACGTCGTCGAGCTCGCGCCGCAGGTAGTCGCGGGTCGCGACCTCGCCGACCGCAATGCGCAAGGCCGCCAGCTCCCGGGCGAGGAACTCGGTGTCCGCCTTGGTCTGCAAGGCACGCGAGCGGTCCTCCTCGAGCGACACACGGTCGCGATTCTCCTGCCTGTTCTGCGCGAGCAGGATGAGCGGCGCCGCGTACGCGGCCTGCGTCGAGAACGCGAGATTGAGCAGGATGAACGGGTAGGGGTCCCACTGCAGGCCGACCGCGAACAGGTTGAGCGCGATCCACACGATCACGATGACCGTCTGGATCGCGAGATAACGCCCCGTGCCGAGGAAACGGGCGATCGACTCGCTGACGCGCCCCACGGCCTCGACGTCGTAGCTGAACCGGAAGCGACGCGCGCTGCGCGGAGTCTCGAGCCGCTGGCGCCCCTGCACATTGCGTGCGCCCAGGTTCGTGGACTTCTCACTCACCATCGGTCTCCTCCTCGCGCCAGTCCTCCGGCAGCAGGTGATCGAGGACGTCGTCGACGGACACCGCCCCCAGCAGGTGGTTCTCGTCGTCCACGACGGGGCCGCACACCAGGTTGTACGTCGCGAAGTACCGCGTGACGGCGGCGAGCGGATCCTCCGGCGAGAGCCGCGGCAGGTCGCTGTCGAGGATGCCGCCGACCAGCGTCGCGGGCGGCTCACGCAGCAGCACCTGCAGGTGCACGCAGCCGAGATAGCGCCCGGTGGGCGTCGCGGTGGGCGGGCGCACCACGAACACCATGCTCGCGAGCGCCGGGGTGAGGTCCGGATCGCGGACTCGCGCGAGCGCCTCGGCGACCGTCGTGGCGGCCGTGAGGATGACCGGCTGAGGCGTCATCAGGCCGCCCGCGGTGTCCGGCAGGTGCTCGAGCAGACGGCGCACCGGTTCGGAGTCCTGCGGGTCCATCAGCTGCAGCAGCGATTCGGCGTCGGTCTCGGGCAGCACGCCAAGCACGTCCGCCGCGTCGTCCGGATCCATCGCCTCGAGCACGTCGGCGGCGCGTTCGACCTCGAGGTGCAACAGCACGTCGGTCTGATCGTCGGCGGGCAGTTCCTGCACGACGTCGGCCAGGCGCTCGTCGTCGAGTGCACCGACCAGCTCGCGGCGCCGCTTCTCGGGCAGCTCGCGCATCGCGTTCGCGACGTCCGCCGCGCGCATGCCTTCGTACTGGCTCAGGAGCGCCGACACGCCCTGGTCGGGCATCGACAGCGCGCTCTGCGTCAGTCCGAGGACATGCTGCCAGTCGACGATGTGCACGGTGCCGCGCCGACCGAGCCGGCCGCGATGGCCGCGGACGGCGACCTTCGAGACGACCCAGTCGCGTGTGCGGGTCTGTTCGAGGCCCAGGTCGACGACTACGGTGTCGAGTCCGTGCAGGTCCTCGTGCTCGGGATCGTCCACGCGCACGCGCGAATCGAGCACCTGGGCGAGCGCGAGGACCTCGCCGGGCCGCTGCCGGAACCGGCGCAGACTCACATTGCCCGTACTGAGGGTGACCGACGCGGGCTCGATCGCCGTCACACGCAGGATCGGGACGAAGATCCGTTTGCGCGTGAACATCTCGACGACCAGGCCCAGCACGCGCGGTTGCTGCCTGCCCACCCGGGCGGTGATCACGACGTCTCGGACCCGGCCGATCGATTCGCCGTCCGGCCCGAGCACGACCAGGCCCGCGAGCCTGGCTGCGTAGACCTTGCTCGCTGCTGCCATGCCTGCCAGGCTAGAGCGTCCGGGTGCCCGGCACGGGACGGCACGGTGACATCCTGGGTTCGGACACCGACGAACTTGGGAGAGAACATGAACGGCGCATCCCCGATCGACGCACCCACGCCACGCAGGTCCGTCCTCGCGGTTCCTGGCAGCAGCCGCAAGATGATCGACAAGGCGAAGGCGCTGCCCGCCGACGAGATCTTCCTCGACCTCGAGGACGCCGTCGCACCGCTGGCGAAGGCGGACGCGCGGGCGCAGGTCGCCGCGGCGCTCACCGAGGACGGCTGGAACGGTCAGCACAAGGTCGTGCGGGTCAACGACTGGACGACTCCGTGGACCTACCGGGACGTGTCCGAGGTCGTCGGGCGCGCGGGGGCGCACCTCGACGACATCCTGTTGCCGAAGGTGCCCGACGCGTCGCACGTGCAGGCGCTCGATCTGCTTCTCACGCAGGTGGAGAAGGAACACGGGCTCGAACCGGGCCGCATCGGCATCGAGCCGCAGATCGAGAACGCCGTGGGGCTCACGAACATCGATGCGATCGCGACGGCGAGCCCGCGGGTGCGCACGCTAGTGTTCGGTCCCGCGGACTTCATGGCGAGCATCGCGATGCGCACGCTCGTCGTGGGGGAGCAGCCCGAGGGCTACGACCGCGGCGACGCGTACCACCACATCCTCATGACGATCCTGATCGCGGCGCGCACGCACGGTCTGCAGGCCATCGACGGGCCGTACCTGCAGATCCGCGACCTCGACGCATTCCGCCGCTCGGCACAGCGCACGGCCGCACTCGGTTTCGACGGCAAGTGGGTGCTGCATCCGACGCAGATCGACGTCGCCAACGAGGTGTTCAGCCCGCGGCAGGCCGACTACGACCGTGCAGAGCTGATTCTCGACGCGTACGAGTTCCATACGTCGGCGGCAGGCGGAAGCCGTGGCGCAGTCATGCTCGGCGACGAGATGATCGACGAAGCGAGCCGCAAGATGGCGCTGGTCGTCGCAGGGAAGGGTCGCGCCGCGGGCATGTCGCGCACCGAACGTTTCGTGCCGCCCACCGATTCCTGAGCGAAAACGGGCACAATAGACGCACGCGGTGTGCGGCGGACCCTGGTGGGTGCGTGGCGACGCGGCCGCCCGAACCGACGAGAGTGAGAAGGCGATGACGAATCCACTCGGAGCGAACACACCCCGCCGGGGCGCGCTGCCCGAGCCTCCCACGGGCTGGCCGATCGGGTCGTACCCGACCTACGCCGAGGCGCAGCGGGCGGTGGATTACCTGTCGGACCAGAACTTCTCGGTCGAGGACGTCACGATCGTGGGCGTCAACCTGATGCAGGTCGAGCGCGTTCTCGGCAGACTCACCTGGGCGAAAGTGATTGGCGGCGGTGTCGTTTCGGGTGCGTGGCTCGGCGTGTTCTTCGGTCTGCTGCTCGGCATAGTCACCGGCGGCTTCCTCGCACCGCTGATCGTCGGCATCGTCGGCGGCATCATCTTCGGCGTCATCTCCACCACGATCCCGTACGCGGCGACGCGCGGGACACGCGATTTCGCGTCCTCGATGCAGCTCGTGGCGGGCCGTTACGACGTGCTGTGTGCGCCCAGGACCGCCGAGGCCGCACGCGACCTGCTCGCCAAGCTCGCGCTCTGACGGCCGTGGCGCCGCGCGTACTGTCGGCGCGAGCGCTCGGCCGGGCGGGTGCTCGCCCGGCAGATGCTGCTCGAACGGGCGTCGATGCCGGCATTCGACGCGATCGGCCACGTCCTCGGCCTGCAGGCCCAGGCGCCGCTGCCGCCGTACATCGCGCTGTGGTCGCGCCTCGCCCGGTTCCACGCCGACGAGCTGTCGCAGCTCGTCGAGTCGCGCGCGGTGGTGCGCATGGCCGCGATGCGCGGCACCGTCTTCGCGATGACCGCGGCCGACGCCGCGCTTCTGCGCCCGTTCGTGCAACCGCTGCTCTCCCGCGATCTCGAGACGAACCCGCAACACCGCGAGGGCCTCGTGGATCTCGACCGCGCGGCACTCGTCGCTGCGGTGCGTGCCTTGCTCGCCGAGCGCCCGCTCTCGCAGGCCGAGCTGCGGCCGCTGCTCGCCGAACGATTTCCGGACCGCCCGCCCGCGGCGCTCGCACACGCGGCGCGGGGGCTGCTGCCGCTCGTGCAGGTCCCGCCGCGCGGGCTGTGGCGGCGATCGGGTCAGCCGCGCCTGGCGGTCTTCGACGACTGGACGGGGCGTCCGCTCGACGACGCGCCGTCGCCCGACGCGATCGTGTGGCGTTATCTCGCGGCGTACGGCCCCGCGACACCCGCCGACGCGCAGGCGTGGTGCGGGCTCACCGGACTGCGTGAGGTGTTCGAGCGGCTGCGTCCACGGTTACAGGTATTTCGCACCGAGACGGGTGCCGAGGTCTTCGACCTGCCGGACGCACCGCGGCCGGATCCCGGCACACCCGCGCCGGTCCGCATCCTGGCCCCCTACGACAACGTGCTGTTCGCGCACCGCGACCGCACACGCGTCGTCGCGGACGAGTACCGCAAGGCGATGGCGACGCCGAACGGGCTCGCGCCGCTCACGGTGCTCGTCGACGGCACGGTCGCCGCAGTCGCGCACGCGGAGGAGGACGGGCAGGCGGCGACGCTCGACGTGCGGCCCTTCGTCCGGCTGCCGGTACGGGTCCGTGATCGCGTCGAGGCGGAGGGTAGGCGGTTGCTGCGCTTCCGGTTCCCGGACGCCCAGTCGGTCGAGGTCAGGACCGGTGAGCCGTCGTCGTGACGGCGGATGATTGGATGACGGTGTGTCCGACAGCGTTGTGTCCGCGGTTCGTGCCCATCTGATCGAGCAGATCGGCGACGGCGAACCGAGCGCGGCCTCGGTCACCTTCCTCGGAGTCGAGGCACTCGACATCCTGCGCTTCGGGCCCGACGACCACGGCATGGTGCGTTACGCAACGCTCGGCTGCTCGCGGCATCCGATGGGCGACCCCAACGAGTCGGTGGCCGACCCGATGCGCGGCCCGCGCGCCGAGGTCGTGATGAGCGTGCTCGGCGGCTTCGGCCGGCAGTCGAAGATCGAGACCACCCTGGCGATCCTGGCGGCGTCGCCGTCGGTCGAGGGTGTCGTGCTCGTCCCCGACGCGCTGATCGATCTCGGGCAGCCGCTGTGGGTGGGTGCACCCTTCACCGCCGTCCTGCTCGGCGAGAGCGACCTCGACGACCTCGAGCTCGACGAGCCGATGGATCCCGTGCGCTTCCTGTCGGCGGTGCCGATCACCGGCACCGAGGCGGCGTGGGTGCGCCTGCGCGGTGCGGCGGCGCTGCGCGAGGCGTGGGTGGAAGCCGACATCGACGTCACCGACCCCCGTCGCGGCGCCGCGTCGCTCTGATCGGCCTCACAGCCACTTGTTGTGGCGGAAGGTGACGAACAGGCCGATCGCGACGGCTGCGATGACGCCCAGCACGCCGTAGTAGCCGTAGTGCCAGTCGAGTTCGGGCATGTGCCGGAAGTTCATGCCGTAGACGCCCGCGATGAGGGTGGGGGCGGCTGCGATCGCCGCCCACGCCGAGATCTTGCGCATGTCGGTGTTCTGCTGCACCTGGATCTGCGCGGCGACGGCGTCGACGAGCGAGCTGAGGATGTCGTCGAACTCGGAGATGCGTTCGCCGACGGTGACCTGGTGGTCGAGCACGTCGCGGAAGTAGTGCCGGATCGTCTTCGCGCCATCCGGCCCGAGCAGTGGATCGTTCTGGTCACGCGTGAGCCGGATCAGCGGATCCTGCAGCGGATTGACGGCGCGCCGCATCTCGACGACCTCGCGTTTGAGCATGTAGATGTGCTCGACCGTCACCTTGCTGCTCGGCTCGAAGACGGCCTCTTCGAGAGTGTCGACGTCCTCGCCGACCCGCTGGCTGACGTCGAGGTAGGTGTCGACGACGTGATCGGCCACCGCGTGCAGCACCGCGAGCGGCCCGATCGCGAGGGTCTTCGGCGCCGCCTCGAGCCCGCGTCGCACCTCGGTGAGCTTGCTGTGCCGTCCGAACCGCACGGTGACCACGAAGTCGGTGCCGAGGGCGATCGAGATCTCGCCGGTCTCGACGATGTCGCTCGCCGTCGTGACGTCGACGTGCGGGATGTAGCCGAGCGTGCGCATCACGGCGAACCAGTAGCCGTCGTAGCGTTCGAGTTTGGGGCGTTGGTGCGGCGAGAGCATGTCCTCGAGCGTGAGTGCGTGCAGCCCGGCGGCATCGCCGATCCGCGTGAGCACGTCCGACGACGGCCCGCACAGGCCGACCCACACGAACCCCTTGCCGCGCCGCCGCACCTCGGCGAGACCGGTCGCGAAATCGAAGTCGCCTGTGATGCGTTCGCCGTCGACGTACACGGCGCAGTCGACGACCTCCGGGGTGTCGGGGTCGCTCAGCCGCGCGATCGACACGACGCTCCTTTCCGCCGGCCACACGTCGTGACCGGATCCTGCCGCGATCGTACGGTCGCGACCGGGCATGCGTGTGGACGTGAGCGGTGGTCCGGCGCGTGCGTCGCACGGGGCGAACTCGCGCCTGCGAGACTGGCTGCATGCGCATCGACCTCCACACCCACTCGACGGCCTCCGACGGCACCGACTCGCCCGCCGAGTTGGTCGCCGCGGCGGGCGCTGCGGAACTCGATGTCGTCGCGGTGACCGATCACGACACGACCGCAGGGTGGTCCGAGGCCGTCGCCGCCCGGCCGTCGGGGGTCGCGCTCGTCCGCGGCATGGAGATGTCGTGCACCGGCCGTGGCGACGACGGCTTCCCCGTCGCGGTCCATCTGCTCGCGTACTTGTTCGACCCCTCGCATGACGCGTTCGCGGCCGAACGAGAGCGGCTCCGCGAGGAACGCGTGTGGCGCATCCTCGAGATGGCGGCCCGCATGAGCGCTGCGGGCCTGCCCGTCGACGGCGAACGCATCGTCGACGAGGCCGGACCGTCGGTCGGTCGGCCCCATCTCGCGCGGGCGCTGATCGATGCGGGCATCGTGCCGTCGATCGACGCCGCGTTCGCGGGTCCGCTGTCGCGGACGAGCCCGTACTTCGTCGACAAGCACGACACCCGGCTCAGCCGAGCGGTCGATCTCGTGGTCGCGTCGGGAGGCGTGGCCGTCGTCGCGCACCCACGCGCCCGTGCCCGAGGCCGGTTGCTCGCGGTCGCCGAGATCCGTGAACTCGCCGAACGCGGGCTCGGCGGTGTCGAGGTGTTCCATCCCGATCACACGGCCGCGGACGTCGACATGCTGGTGCGGCTCGCGCGTGAACTGGATCTGGTCACGACGGGTTCGTCGGACTATCACGGCACCAACAAGTCGGTCCGGCTCGGCGATTTCACCACGCCACCGGACCAGTTCGCCGCGATCGAGGCCGCCGCGACCGGCGTTCCCGTCGTCCGCTGAGGTGCGCGCATGGGATTCGACACGACCGTCTACCTGAGCCTGTTCGTCACGTTGCTCGTCATCATGGACCCGACGGGCGCGGTTCCCGTGTTCCTGAGCCTCGTCGGCCGCAAGGGCAAGGACGCCCGGTTGCGGGCGGCGTGGCAGGCACCCGCGGTGTCTCTGCTCGTCATCACGCTGTTCGCTATCGGTGGTCAGGCGATCCTCGGCTACCTGCACATCGGGATCCCGGCACTGCAGGGTGCGGGCGGGTTGCTGTTGCTGCTGATCGCGCTCGACCTGCTGCGCGGCCGCGGTGCGGGCGCGGGTGATCCGCAGGGCACGGAAGAGGTCAATGTCGCGCTCGTCCCGCTCGGCACGCCGCTCATGGCCGGGCCGGGTGCGATCGCGGCGGTCATCGTCGCGGTCGCGCAGGCCGACAGCGACGCGGGCGCGTACTGGGCGATCGCGGCCGCGATCGTGAGCATCCACATCGTCCTGTTCCTCGTGCTGCGCTTTGCGACGAGCCTCATCCGGTTCCTGGGTGAGAACGGGATCACCCTGATCGCGCGCATCGCGGGTCTACTGTTGGCGGCGATCGCGGTGCAACTGATCGCCGACTCGGTACTCGGTTTCGTCGACGGAAGGTGACTGTGGAACGGCAGACGGCGGGGGAACGGCAGACCCCGGGGCGATACGGCAGGTACGAGGCCCGGGACCCGATGGTGGTCCGCTCGGTGCGCGCGCTGAGCGGCGCGGTCGCAGCGGGCACGGTCGTGCTCGCGTGCGTCGCGGTGGGCGCGGCTTTCGTGGGCACCCGCGAGGGCTTCCCGGGGCCGGGCTCGACGACCGTCGCCGCGCATGTCGTCGCGGCCGTCGTGGCGGTGGCGGCGCAGTGGTGGACCGACCGGCGGTTCGGCGCGCAGGCGCTGCTCGGATCGCTCGTGGTCTTCGTGTCGCTCGGCACACTGGTGTGGACCCAGTGGTGGGGCTGACGCAGGTGCGCTACCCGTCGGTAGACCCGGGTTGCAGCCCGAGTCGGGCAGGTGCGAGACTGGGACGATCCCGCTGACGGTGCCACCGCCCGTCCGGGAGAGGATGGCGATTCGCTTCGGGCCCACCCGCCCACTCCATCTGTCCCCTCGCTGCCGCCGCATCGTGATCGCGAGCCGAGGTCGGACACCGATTCCGTGCGGAACCGTGCACAAGTCCGTTTTGTGACCTGCACGGTTACCTCTCAGTAACCATGCCCCGCGTGACGAGGGGTTTTCCAGGAGTGTCATCGTGTCACCTGTGTCTGAAGCCATAACGCGGAACACCGCGTCCGATACCACGACGGGCCCCGCCGCCCCTGCCCCGACCGGGCCCATCACCGACGAAGAAATCTTCGCCGGTCACGTCGGGGGCAAGCTGTCCGTCGAGACCACCGCGCCGCTCGTCACGCAGCGCGATCTGTCGATCGCCTACACCCCCGGTGTCGCGCAGGTCAGCCGCGCGATCCACGCCGACGAGACCCTCGCCCGCCGGTACACGTGGACCGAGCGTCTGGTGGCCGTCGTGAGCGACGGCTCCGCCGTGCTCGGGCTCGGCGACATCGGGCCGCGCGCCTCGCTGCCTGTCATGGAGGGCAAGTCCGCCCTGTTCAAGACGTTCGCAGGCCTCGACTCGATCCCGCTCGTGCTCGACACGAAGGATCCCGACGAGATCGTCGAGACGCTCGTGCGGTTGCGCCCCAGCTTCGGTGCCGTCAACCTCGAGGACATCTCGGCGCCGCGCTGCTTCGAGATCGAACGCCGCGTCGTCGAGGCCCTCGACTGCCCGGTGATGCACGACGACCAGCACGGCACGGCGATCGTGGTGCTCGCCGCGCTCAAGGGCGCGACCAAGGTGCTCGGCCGCGATCTCACGACCCTGCGCACCGTCATCTCGGGTGCCGGTGCCGCCGGCGTCGCGTGCGCCGACATCCTCCTCGCCGCGGGCGTCCAGGACGTCACGGTGCTCGACTCGAAGGGCATCGTCTCCGCGAACCGCAGCGATCTCAACGACGTCAAGGCCGATCTCGCCGCGCGCACGAATCCGGCGGGCCGCTCGGGCGGTGTCATCGAGGCCCTCGCGGGTGCCGATGTCTTCATCGGTGTCTCGGCGGGCACGATCCCGGAAGAGATCATCGCCTCGATGGCCGACAACTCGATCGTGTTCGCGCTGTCGAATCCCGACCCGGAGATCCACCCGGACGTCGCGCGCAATCACGCCGCAATCGTCGCGACGGGTCGCAGCGACTTCGCGAACCAGATCAACAACGTCCTCGCGTTCCCGGGCGTGTTCAAGGGTGCCCTCGACGCGGGTGCACGCCGCATCACCGAGGGCATGAAGCTCGCGGCCGCCGAGGCGATCCTGTCGGTTGTCGGCGACGACCTCGCAGCCGACATGATCGTGCCGAGCCCGCTGGACCCGCGCGTCGCACCCGCCGTCGCGGAAGCGGTCGCCGCGACGGCCCGCGCGGAAGGTGTCACCGACTGATCGGAGACTTCCCGCTTCTTCACGACACGACGCGACAGCGCCCCGCCATGCGGGGCGCTGTCGCGTATCCGGGACGAGTTCAGGTCCGGTGAGAGGGGGTGATCCGGGACGTCGCGAACCGGCCTGCCCCGAACCGGCCACCCGGCCGGAACAGGCGGGACAGCCGGCCGCTCCCGGGCACCGAGACCCACACGCACAGCGCGAGCACGCCGTCGAGTACGAGCGCGAGCGCCGCGACGAGGATCGCTCCCACGAGCACCCGGTCGTACTGGTAGAGCGCGAGCCCGTCGAAGATGTAACGGCCGAGGCCGCCGAGGTTCACGTACGCCGCGACCGTGGCCGTCGCGACCACCTGCAATGTCGCATTGCGCAGACCTCCGAGGACGAGCGGCATCGCGTTCGGGATCTCGACCCCGGTGAGGACCTCGCGTTCGGTCATGCCCATCGCTCGGGCCGCGTCGAGCACCGAGTCGTCGACCGACTGGACTCCCGCATACGTGCCGGCGAGCAGTGGCGGCACCCCGAGAACGACGAGCGCGAGGATCGGCGGCACGATTCCGAGGCCGAGCAGCAACACCAGGAAGGTCAGCAGGCCGAGCGTCGGTAGCGACCGCAGCGCGTTGACGACGCCGACGAGCACCACCTGACCACGACGGAAATGCCCCACCGCGAGGCCGAGTGGCACGGCCACGACGGCGGCCGCCGCGACCGCGAGGACGCTGTACCACAGGTGCTGGCCGAGCCTGCTCCAGATGCCGCCCGAGCCGGACCAGTTCGCCGGATCGGCGAGGAACTCCCACGCGCCGGAGAAGATCGTCATGGCCGGCCTCCCGAACGGCTGGTCCGCCCCGGCACGCCGCTCTGCCGCGTCCACGGCGTCGCGGCCCGCGTGAGCAGGTACAGCACGACGTCGACGACCAGAGCGATCACGACGATCGCGATGATGCCCGCGAGGATCTGGTCCGGATAGTCGCGTTGGTAGCCGGTGGTGAACAGTCGGCCGAGCCCGCCGATCCCGATGACCGAGCCGACCGACACGAGCGAGATGTTGGTGACCGCGACGACGCGCACGCTCGCCGACAGGACGGGCAGGGCGAGTGGAAGATCGACCGTCGAAACGCGGCGCAGCCACGAGTAGCCCATCGCTTCCGCCGAGTCGCGTACATCGTGCGGCACCGCGTCGAGCGCTTCCGGCACGGCGCGCACGAGCAGTGCCGCCGAGTAGACGGTCATCGCGATCACGACATTGAGCGGGTCGAGGATCGTCAGCCCGAACACCACGGGGATCGTGACGAACAGTGCGAGGGAGGGGATCGTGAACGCAATGCCCGCGATCGTGAGGGTGAGTCTGCGCAGCCACGACACCCCTCGCACCGCCGTCCCGACCGGTACCGCGACGACGAGACCGAGCAACAGCGGCACGAGCGACAGGTACAGGTGCGTGCGCGTGAGTTCGGCGACGACGCCGAAGTTGTCGATCAGCCAGCGCACGAGCGTCAGCCCTTCCGCGGTGCGTCGAGTGCGCGTGTGCGGTCCTCGGCGCGGCGCTGCTCGGCGAGCTGTGCGACGACCTCGGACGCCCGGACACCGCCGAGGACCGCGCCGTCCTCGTCGACCGCCACGCCCACTCCGGACGGCGACGAGATCGCGGCGTCGAGTGCCTGCCGCAGATCCGCGTGCCGCCCGTGCGACGACGGAGTGAACAGCGAACCGCCTGCCGCGGTGGCCTCCTCGACCGTGGCTCCCGCACGAGTGGCGGCGACGCCGGTCGCGTCGATCCACCCGCGGGGGCGTCGTCGATCGTCGACGACGAGTACCCAGTCGCCCGCGTCGAGCTCGAGCGACGAGATGTCCGACGCGGGCGCCGTGCGCACGTCGTGCAGCGGCACCGCGGACGCGTCGCGGAACGACAGGCCGCGATATCCGCGATCGCGGCCGACGAAATCGGCAACGAAATCCGTTGCGGGGGAGGCAAGCAGGGTCTGCGGGTCGTCGTACTGCTCGAGCGTTCCGGCCGGGCCGAACACGGCGATGCGGTCGCCGAGCGTGACAGCCTCGTCGATGTCGTGGGTGACGAAGACGATCGTCTTGCGCAGTTCGCTCTGCAACCTGCGCATCTCCCGTTGCAGTTCGTCGCGCACGACCGGGTCGACCGCGCTGAACGGCTCGTCCATCAGCAGGATCGGGGGATCGGCCGCGAGGGCGCGTGCGACGCCGACGCGTTGCTGTTGACCGCCCGACAGTTGCGCCGGATAGCGCCCGGCGAGCACTGGATCGAGTCCGACGCGCGCGAGGACGTCGAGTGCCGCGCGCCGCGCGCTGCGCCGCGAGGTGCCTTCGAGGACCGGGACCGTCGCGACATTGTCGACGACGGTGCGATGCGGCAGCAGCCCGCCGCTCTGGATGACATAGCCCATCCCGCGCCGCAGGCGCACGGCATCGACGTCGCGCACGTCGCGGTCGTCGACGAAGACCGTGCCGGACGTGGGCGTCACCATCCGGTTGATCATCCGCATCGCGGTGGTCTTGCCGCCGCCCGAAGGCCCGACGAACACCGTGAACGAACCGGCCGCGATCTCGAGATCGAGATCGCGCACTGCCACGGTGCCGTTCGGGAACCGCTTCGAGACGTCGGAGAACCGGATCACGTGCTCAGCCGACCGGCTCGTCGAGCCCCTTGGCGGCGACCCACTGTTGCGCCGCCTGCGCCGGCTCGGTCTTGGCGTCGCCGGACACCGAATCGTTGAGTGCGACGAGTTCGTCGGTGGTGAGCTGGGCCGACACCGCGTCCAGGGCCGCCTGCAATTTGTCCGAGGACTTGGCCGCGCGGATGACGGGCACGACGTTCTGGGCGGGGAAGTTGTTCTCCGGATCGGCGAGCACCACGAAGTCGTTCGCCGCGATCGCGGGGGACGTGGTGAAGATGTTCGCGGCGAGCACCTGACCCGACTTCAGCGCTTCGACGGTTGCCGGCCCGCCGCCGTCGGCGATCGGGACGAAGTTGTCCGACGAGACGTCGAGTCCGTACTTGTCCTTCAACCCGGGAAGGCCGACAGGGCGCTCCTGGAACTCGGCGGGGGCGCCGAAGGTGACGTCCGCGGAGTGCGGCGCGAGGTCCGCGATCGTGGTGAGATTCCATCGCTCGGCGGTCTCGCGCGTGACGACGACGGCGTCCTTGTCCTCCGCCGCGGCGGGGCGCGCGGTCGTGAGATCGGGCCCGAGTGCTGCGGGCAGCGCGGCCTCGACGTCGGCGGACGTCGAAGCGGTGGCCTCCGGATCGAGGTAGTGCAGCAGATTGCCCGTGTAGTCGGGGATCACGTCGATCGAACCGTCCCGCAGTGCGGGAATGTAGGCTTCGCGGCTGCCGATGTTCAGCTTGGTCGACACGTCGAATCCGTTGACCCGCAGCACCTCGGCGTAGATGCCGGCGACGGTCTCGGACTCCGGGAAGTTGGCCGAGCCGACCACGATCGCGTCGGGGTCGTCGCCCGAGCCTTCGCCGCCGCTCGACAGGGGATCGGATCCGCCGCCGCACGCCGTGAGGACGAGGGCGACCGCGGACGCGGCAGCCACTGCGGCGATTCGGCGACCGGCGCGCAGGGGAGTGCGCATGAGCATCCTTCCGTCGTCGCGGCGGAGCGGCCAGCAGGCCGTGCTGGGAGTCGTTGCCGCGCATCGGAGGCTCAGTGTAACGATAGGAACGGCGTGCATCGTGGAGGAAACGGCCGGTCGGCAGACGCGCGGGACAGGAGACGGACAGGGTGAGGATTCGGCAACGACGGGCGCGGCGCGGTGCGGCGGCACTCGTCGCGGCGGCAGCTGTGGGTGTGGGCGCCGCGAGCGGATGTTCCGCCGACAACTCGCTGCTCGATCCGCTCGCGGGCTCCGAGCCGCGGCCAGTCGTGATCGGCGCGGGGGACCGGCCCGAGAGTGTCGTGCTGGCGCACGTGTACGCGGCCGCGTTGCGGGCGGCGGGTGGGAGCGTCGAGGTCGTCACCGGGCTGGGGGACCGCGCCTCGGTGCTTGCGAAGCTCGATGCCGGTGACATCACGTTCGTTCCCGAGTTCAGTGGCGGGCTGCTCGGGGCGCTCGACCCCGATGCCGACGCGCGCACCCCGGAGGACGTGTATGCCGCGGTCAGTCGCGCACTGCCGCAAGGATTGTCGGTTTCCGACTCGGCTCCCGCCGAGGTGCGGCGGGTGCTCACGAGCGTCGAGCCCGGGACGGTCGCGGAACTCCTCCCGCGCTGCGGCGCAACGACACTCGTCACGACCGACGCGTGGGACGTCGCGCGGGCACCGGACGCGCTCGCCGACGGGGGCTGCCGGTTCGGGTCCGTGACGCCGCAGGGTGCGGCCGAGGCGGCGACCGGCACCGTGGTCGGGTCGACCACCATCGCCGAGCACGGCGACCTGACGCCGCTCGAGGACCCCGACTACGTGTTCGCGGCGCAGAATGTGGTGCCGCTGTATCGCACCGACTCGCTCAGCACCGCGCAGGTGAAGTCACTCGACGTCGTGGCGGGCGAACTCGGCACGGCGGACCTCGCCGACATGGTCGAGCGGGTCCGCCGCGGCGAGATCGATTCAGCTGCCGCTGCGGGAGACTGGTTCGCCGCGCGCGCCTGAGCGTGCGTGGGTGCCGAGGAAGCCGCCCAGCTCGCGCACCGCGTCGGCGGCCTCGCGCAGCAGCGACGCCTGCAGGTGCGCCACATGCCAGAGGTCCGGATACTCGGTGAGATCGACCTGCGTGCCGGCGGCCCGCATGCGTGCGACGAGCTCGGTGATCTGGCCGTACAGGATCTCGCTCGTGCCGACATGGACGAGAGTCGGCGGCAGGCCGGACAGATCGCCGTGCAGCGGTGCGTACCCGGGATCGGTGGGGTCGCCGTCGCCGAGGTACTTGTCGCCCGCGTCGTAGGCCCACCCCGTGTTGACCACGAGGTCGCGAGGGAACGGGGCCGCGCGGTCCGCGGGATCGACCCACGGCGAGATCAGGCCGAGTGCGGCGGGCCGGATCCCGAACCGATCGACGAGCCGCCGTCCCGTGGCGAGGGCGAGACCACCGCCCGCCGAGTCGCCTGCGAGCGTGACGGTGTCGGCGCTCCGCCCGTCGTCGAGCAGCGCCCGGAAGGCGGCGACCGCGTCGTCGAGGCCTGCCGGGAATGGATGCTCGGGAGCGAGTCGGTAGTCGAGCGTGTAAACCACCGACTGCGATTCGCGAGCCAGGTGCGCGGCAAGGGACCGGTGCGTCGCGAGCGAGCCGATCGTGTACGCACCGCCGTGCAGATAGAGCATCGCGGTGGGTCGTTCGGTCGCACCCACCGTGATCCGTTCGGCGGGCCGACCCGCGAGGCTCGTGCGCCGCACGACCGACCCGGCGGGCATCTGCTGCA
Organism: Rhodococcus sp. HNM0569; assembly: GCF_012726205.1. GTDB lineage: Bacteria > Actinomycetota > Actinomycetes > Mycobacteriales > Mycobacteriaceae > Rhodococcus_F. The sequence continues at coordinate 106,792 of NZ_JAASAE010000009.1, forward strand.
GCGGCGCCGCGAGGTCGAGCAGCGCGCGCTGCACGCGGTACGGCAGCGCCGCGTTGAGCGCGAGCCGGTAGAACGGCCCGAGCCCTGCCGCCACCACCGGCAGCGGCAGGTGCCCGCCCGAGAACGGACCGATCATTTCGGCATCGCGCGCGGCACGACGGTCGCGACGACACGCTGGTACGACGACGCCACGATGCGCACCCACAGGTCGAGGAACTTGGCGTCCGCGCCGATCAGCACGCGCGCCTTGTTCTTTCGGACGCCGGTGGTGATCGTCTCGGCGGCATCCGTCGCGCTCGTGCGGGCGAGGCGGGTGTCGAAGAACTTGGCCACCTTGTCGAGATCCTCGTCCGGGCCGGTGACCGCATTGCGCGCGATCGCGGTCTTGATGCCGCCCGGGTGTACGCACGTGACGCGCACCGGGTGCTTCGCGACGATCATCTCCTGGCGGAGTGCCTCGGTGAACCCGCGCACCGCGAATTTCGCGGCGTTGTACGCGCTCTGCCCCGGGATCGACAGCAGGCCGAACAGGCTCGACGTGTTGACCACGTGGCCGTCGCCCGACGCGATGAGGTGCGGCAGAAACGCTTTCGTGCCGTTGACGACGCCCCAGAAGTCGACGTCCACGACGCGTTCGAAGTCCTTGAACTCGGAGCGCTCGAACGAACCGTGGTAGGCGATGCCCGCATTGTTGTAGACCTGGTTGACCTTGCCGAAGTGCGCGACCACGGCGTCGGCGTAGTCGAGCACCGCCTGGCGCTCGGTGACGTCGAGATGGTCGGACTTGACCTCGGCTCCGGTGGCCTCGACCTGACGCACCGTCTCGGCCAGCCCGACGGTGTCCATGTCGGACAGCGCGAGCTTGGCGCCCTTCGCCGCGAGATCGAGCGCGAGCGCCCGGCCGATCCCCGAACCTGCGCCGGTCACCACTGCGACCCGGCCTGCGAACTCGCTCATTCGGCTGCCACCTTCGTCATGTCGTCCGTGTTCTTGCGCTTGCCTGCACGCTTGCCTTTGCCGGTGCCCGCCGATTCGGCGGGGGGAGCCGGCAGGTCGCCCGTCGCGACGCTGTCGTACGCGATGAGATCGAACTTGCGGGTCTCGTTGCGGAACTCGAACGTGAACCCGGGCCACAGCGTCGTGTTGTTGCCGTGCTTGTCGAGGTACCAGCTGGCGCAGCCGCCGTTCATCCAGACGCTGCTCGCGAGCCGGTCCTGCAGGTCGGTGTTGTACCGGTCCTGGACGTCGCGGCGCACCTCGACGGTGCCGAGGTCGTAGCGGTCGATGGTGCGCAGCGCGTCCACGAGGTAGTTGAGCTGCGACTCGATCATGTACACCATCGACGTGTGGCCCAGCCCGGTGTTGGGGCCGACGAGGAAGAACATGTTGGGGAAGCCTGCGACGGCGGAGCCCTTGTAGCCCTGCTGGCCGCCTTCGTCGAACACCTCGGCCAGCGAACGGCCGCCCTTGCCGAAGATATGGGCGAAAGTGGGGGAGTCGGTGACGTGGAAGCCCGTCGCGACCACGATCGCATCGACCTCGCGGCGCGTGCCGTCCTTGGTGACGATCGAGTTGGCGGTGACCTCCTCGATGCCGTCGGTGACGACGTCGACATTCGGCTGCGCGAGCGCGGGGAAGTAGTTGTTCGAGATCAGCATGCGTTTGCAGCCGATGCGGAAGTTCGGGGTGACCTTCTTGCGCAGCACCGGATCCTTGATCTGCCTGCGCAGGTGGCGCTCGGCCACGAACTGCAACGGCTTCATGAAGATAGGGGCCTTCGCGAGGCCCACGACCTGCGTCTCGCGCATGAGGTAGATGCCGAGGCGGCTGAGCTTCTGGAAACCGGGGACGTACTTGAACGCGGCCTTCTCGAGCGGCGTGTACTCGCGGTCGGCGCGCGGCAGGATCCACGGTGCGGTGCGCTGGTAGACGTCGAGGTTCTTCGCGATCTTCGCGACCTGCGGCACGATCTGGATCGCGGACGCGCCGGTGCCGATGACGGCGACGCGCTTGCCCGTGAGGTCCGAGTCGTGGTTCCACTGCGCCGAGTGGAAGATCTCGCCCTGGAAGTCGCCGATGCCCTTGATGTCGGGCAGGTTGGGCTCGCACAGTGCGCCGACCGCCGACACGACGATCTTGGCGACGAACTTGCCCTTGTTCGTCTGGACGATCCAGCGGTGGCGAGCGGAATCCCAGTGTGCATTCTGCACGTCGCAGCCGAAGATGTGCCGGTCGCGGACCTTGTACTTGTCGGCCACCGACTCGATGTAGCGCTGGATCTCGGGCTGCGTCGAGAACGAGCGCGTCCAGGTCGGGTTGAGTGCGAACGAGTACGAGTACAGGTGCGACGGCACGTCGCACGCCGCGCCGGGGTAGCTGTTGTCCCGCCAGGTGCCGCCGACCTCGGTGCCGCGCTCGAGGACGACGAAGTCCTTGCGACCGGCCTGCGTGAGTTTGATGGCGGCACCCAGGCCCGCGAAGCCGCTGCCGATGATCAGGGTGTCGACCTCACGAACGCCCGGCGCGTCGCCCTTCGGCGCCGCCTGCTCGTGAGTATCTGTAACTGGGAGACTCATGTAAACGACCTTAGAGCTGTTACTGTGACGTAGTCAATAGCTTATTGACACTTACTCAGTAGTGACAGGTTTTCAGTACGGTCGAAGGATGGCAGTGGTTCAGGGGCAGAGATGGCGATGACGGCGGGGCGGAAGGTCGGCGCGGCGGCGACCGGCAAGCGCACCCGGCTCAGTCCGGGCGAGCGGCGCAGGCAACTCGTCGAGCTCGGCGTCGAGATGCTCGCCGAACGCACGCTCGACGGCATCTCGATCGACGAGATCGCCGATCAGGCGGGTGTGTCGCGCGGTCTGCTGTTCCACTATTTCGCGTCGAAGGACGACTTCCTGCTCGAGATCGTGCGCGAGGCGTCCGAGATGCTGTTGCAGCGGACCGATCCTGCGCTGGTCACCGACTCGACCGATCCGGCCGAGGTCCTGCGGGCGGTCATCGGGTCGTATGTCGACTACGCGGCCGAGAACAGCATCACCTATGTGTCGCTGCTGAGGGGCAAGGCCAGCGGGGATCCCGACATGGCGGCGCTGTTCGACCGCACACGGGTCACGATGATCGAGCGCACCCTCGCACAGCTGCCCGCGCTCGGCGTCGAGCGCAACCCGCGGCTCGAGATCATGGTGCGCGGCTGGATCGCGTTCGTCGAGGAAGCCACCATCACGTGGCTGCGCGACCCGCGCATCGGGCGCGACGAGCTCGTCGAACTCGACATCGCCGCGCTGCCCGGTCTCGCGTTGTCGGTCGCGCCCGAGCTCACACACGCGCTGCTCGACGGCCCCGCCGCGCCCCTGCCGTGAGCACTTGACGAGTCCGGGCACGCCGGTATCGCGCACAAGCGCTTCCGAGACAAGGGCATACGAGAACGGGCCGGCCCCACCGCGAGGTGGGACCGGCCCGTTCTGCTCAGCCGAAGGGCCGAGCTTCGGATGCTCAGCCGAACGCTTCGTTGATGATCTCTTGCTGTTCGACAGCGTGCACCTTGCTCGAACCCGAGGACGGCGCGGACATCGAACGACGGGAGATGCGCTTGATGCCGGTGAGCTTGTCGGGCAGCAACTCGGGCAGCGCGAGGCCGAAGAACGGCCAGGCACCCTGGTTCGCCGGCTCCTCCTGGACCCAGAAGAACTCGCGGGCATTCGGGTACTGGTCGAGGGTCGCGCGCAGGCGGCGGCTCGGCACCGGGTACAGCTGCTCGATGCGGACGAGGGCGACGTCGTCGCGGCCGTCCTTGTCCTTCTTGGCCTTGAGTTCCCAGTACAGCTTGCCGCTCACGAGCAGGACGCGCGTGACCTTGCTGCGGTCGGCCTCGTCCTTCTCGTACGCGGGCTCCTCGAACACCGAGCGGAACTTGCCGGTGGTGAAGTCCTCGACCTCGCTGACCGCGGCCTTGTTGCGCAGCATCGACTTCGGGGTGAAGACGACCAGCGGACGGCGGATGCCGTCGAGCGAGTGACGACGCAGCAGGTGGAAGTAGCTGGCAGGAGTCGACGGGACGGCGACCGTCATCGAGCCCTCGGCGCACAGCTGCAGCCAGCGCTCGATGCGACCCGACGTGTGGTCGGGCCCCTGGCCCTCGTGGCCGTGCGGCAGCAGCAGCACGACGTCCGAGAGCTGGCCCCACTTGGCCTCACCCGAGCTGATGAACTCGTCGATGATCGACTGTGCACCGTTGACGAAGTCGCCGAACTGCGCCTCCCACAGCACGAGCGCCTCGGGGTTGCCCACCGAGTAGCCGTACTCGAAGCCGACCGCCGCGAACTCGGACAGCGCCGAGTCGTACACCATGAACTTGCCCTGGTCGCCGCCCAGGTTCTGCAGCGGCGTGTACTCCGCACCGGTCTTGCGGTCGATCAGCACCGAGTGGCGCTGCGTGAACGTGCCGCGGCGCGAGTCCTGACCGGACAGGCGCACCGTGCGGCCCTCGTCGACGAGCGAACCGAACGCAAGGAGCTCCGCGAACGCCCAGTCGATCTTGCCGTTGCGCGACATCTCGTGACGCTTCTCGACGACCGGCTTGACGCGCGGGTGGATCGTGAAGCCCTCGGGCACGTCGACGAACGCGTCGCCGATGCGCTCGAGCACGGACTTGTCGACGGCCGTGGTGAGCTTGACCGGCAGGGGCTGGTCGAGCTCGACCGACTCGGACGGCTCGGGCTGGTACTTCTCGAGCTCGCGCACCTCGTTGAAGACCCGCTCGAGCTGGCCCTGGTAATCGCGCAGCGCATCTTCCGCTTCCTTGAGCGAGATGTCGCCGCGGCCGATGAGGGCCTCGGTGTAGCTCTTCCGGACGCTGCGCTTGGTGTCGATGATGTCGTACATCTCGGGCTGCGTCATCGACGGGTCGTCGCCCTCGTTGTGGCCACGGCGCCGGTAGCAGATCATGTCGATCACGACGTCCTTGCCGAACTTCTCGCGGAAGTCGACGGCCAGCTGGGCCACCCACACGCACGCCTCGGGGTCGTCGCCGTTGACGTGGAAGATCGGCGCACCGATCATCTTCGCGACGTCCGTCGAGTACTCGGACGAACGCGAGTGCTCGGGCGCGGTGGTGAAGCCGACCTGGTTGTTGACGACGATGTGCACGGTGCCGCCGGTGCGGTAGCCGCGCAGCAACGCGAGGTTGAGGGTCTCGGCCACGACGCCCTGACCGGCGAACGCGGCGTCGCCGTGCAGCATGAGCGGGAGGACCGTGAACCCGTCCTCGCCCTTGTCGAGGATGTCCTGCTTCGCGCGGACGAGGCCCTCGAGCACGGGGTCGACCGCTTCGAGGTGCGACGGGTTGGCGGTGAGCGACACCTTGATGTCGTTGTCGCCGAACATCTGGATGTACGTGCCCTCGGCGCCGAGGTGGTACTTGACGTCGCCCGACCCGTGCGCGGCGGCCGGGTTCATGTTGCCCTCGAACTCGGTGAAGATCTTCGAGTACGGCTTTCCGACGATGTTGGCGAGCACGTTGAGGCGGCCACGGTGCGGCATGCCGATGACGACCTCGTCGAGCGTGTGCTCGGCGGCCTGGTCGATGACGGCGTCCATCATCGGGATGACCGACTCGGCGCCCTCGAGTGAGAAGCGCTTCTGGCCGACGTACTTCGTCTGCAGGAACGTCTCGAAGGCCTCGGCGGCGTTGAGCTTGCTCAGGATGTACTTCTGCTGAGCGACCGTCGGCTTGACGTGGGGAGCCTCGACGCGCTCCTGGATCCACTGCTGCTGCTCGGGCTCGAGGATGTGGGTGTACTCGACGCCGATGTGGCGGCAGTACGCGTCACGGAGCACCGCGAGGACGTCGCGGAGCTTCATCTGCTCCTTGCCCTGGAAGCCGCCCACCTTGAACCGGCGGTCGAGATCCCACAGCGTCAGCGCATGCGTCGTGATGTCGAGATCCGGATGGCTGCGGAACTTGTCCTTGACGAACTGCAGCGGATCCGTGTCGGCCATCAGGTGGCCGCGGTTGCGGTAGGCCGCGATGAGCTCGAGCACGCGCGTGCTCTTGTCGATCGCGCCCTCGGGGACGTCCTTGCGCCAGCGGACCGGCTCGTACGGGATCTCGAGCGCATGGAACAGCTCGTCGTAGAACTCGTCGCTGATCAGCAGGTTGTGGATCGTGCGCAGGAAATCGCCGGACTCGGCGCCCTGGATGATCCGGTGGTCGTAGGTCGAGGTGAGCGTCATGAGCTTGCCGACGCCCATCTCGGCGATCTTCTCGTCGCTCGCGCCCTGGAACTCGGCGGGGTACTCCATCGCACCCGCGCCGATGATCGCGCCCTGGCCCTTGGTGAGCCGCGGAACCGAGTGCACGGTGCCGATGCCGCCCGGGTTGGTGAGCGAGATCGTGACGCCGGAGAAGTCGTCGGCCGTGAGCTTGCCGTCGCGTGCGCGCCGGACGATGTCCTCGTACGCCGAGACGAACTGGGTGAAGCTCATGGTCTCGGTGTTCTTGATGGCGGCGACGACGAGGGAGCGGCTGCCGTCCTTGCCCGCGAGATCGATCGCGAGGCCGAGGTTGGTGTGTGCCGGGGTGACGGCGTTGGGCTTGCCGTCGATCTCCTCGTAGTGGCGGTTCATGTTCGGGAACGCCTTGACCGCCTGCACGATCGCGTAACCGAGGATGTGCGTGAACGACACCTTGCCGCCGCGCGTGCGCGCGAGGTGGTTGTTGACGACCACGCGGTTGTCGAACATCAGCTTCGCGGGAATCGCACGCACGCTGGTCGCGGTGGGCAGTTCGAGCGAGATGTTCATGTTCTTCGCGATGGCAGCAGCAGCACCGCGGAGAACCTTCTTCTCGTCCTGTGCCGGAGCTGCGGATTCCTTCGCGGCCGGCTTCGCCTTCTCGGCGGTAGCCGATCCGGTGGACTTGTCGGCGGTCGCAGGCTTGGCGGGTGCGGGAGCGCTCTTCGGCGAGGCGGGCCGGGGAGCGGGGGCCTCCGTCTTCCGGGTCGGTGCCGGGCCGGCGGCGGGAGCCGTGCTCGCGGCGGGCGCAGGGGTGGCGGTGCCGTTGCTGGTGGCGGCGCCGTTGGTCTTGGTCGCGGCGGCACCTGCAGCGGCGCCGTTGGTCGAGTGCCCGCCATTGCCCGCGGTGGCGGACTCGGGCTTGTAGTCGGTCAGGAATTCGTGCCAACTCGGATCGACGGAGGACGGGTCATCCTTGAAGCGCTGGTACATTTCGTCGACCAGCCACTGATTTTGTCCGAACTGGGATGTAGAGCTGCTGCTCACGGCAGGTGTTCGCCTCATTTCTTTTCTGGTACCCGATCAGAGCGCCTGGTTCGTGAGCCTAGTCCCGCGTGTGTGACGACCCGTTTCGCCGTCCGCGAAATGTGAGCTGGCTCACTGTCATGCGATGGGATCTCCATTTTCGATGCTCTCCGACCACAGATTATTCCGCTGTTGCTCGCGCGCCGCATCCCACAAGCGCGCATACGGACCTCCAGCGTGTCGGAGCTCGGCATGCTGTCCGTACTCCACGATACGACCTTCGTCGACCACGGCGATCGCATCGGCTCGCGCGGCCGTCGCGAGCCGATGCGCCACCACCACGGACGTACGTGATCGGGTGAGCCGCCCGCTCGCGTCGAGTACCGCGCGTTCGGTCGCAGGATCGAGCGTCGCGGTCGCCTCGTCGAGCAACAGCAGGTCGGGTTCCACCAGTTCGGCGCGCGCGAGCGCGATCAACTGACGCTGGCCCGCGGACAGGCCCTGCCCGCGTTCGCCGACCGGGTGGTTCATGCCGCCGCGCAGTGCCGCGATCGTGCCGAGCGCGCCGACCGATCGGGCCGCGGCCTCGATCTCGGCGCGCGTCGCGTCGGGCCTGCCGAACGCGATGTTCGACGCGACGGTGCCGGTGAACAGGTGCGCTTCCTGCGGCACGACGCCGAGCCGGTGCCGGTAGTCCGCGAGGCGGAACGCGCGCACGTCGACGTCGTCGAGGCGTACCGAGCCCGAGGTGGGGTCGTAGAAGCGTGCGAGGAGTTTCACGACGGTCGACTTGCCCGCGCCGGTCCGGCCGACGAGCGCGACGGTCGTGCCCGGCCTGATGTGCAGGTCGACATCGGAGAGCGCGTCGCGCTCGGCTCCCTGATACCGGAATCCGACGTCGTCGAGCCGGACGTCGCCCCGCAGACGGCCGCGGACGGGCGTCGCGTCGGTGCGGGTCGCGGTCTCGATCGAGCTGGGGGTGCGCAGCAGGTCGCCGATGCGGGTGAGGCCGACTCTGGCCTGCTGGTAGCCGTCGAACACCTGCGACAGCTGCTGGATGGGCACGAACAGCAGCCCGAGATACAGCACGAAGGCGACCAGGACGCCCGGCGACGTCGCGCCCGACGCGACCGCGCGGGCGCCGACGAACACGACGGCCGCGAGCGCGAGGTCCGACAGGAATGCGACGAACGGGAAGTACACGGAGATCGCCTGCTGCGAGCGCATGCGCGCCCGCCGGTAGCTGTCGGCGCGCTCGGCGAACCGCGCCGCGGCGTACCCCTCCCGCAGGTAGGCCTGCGCCGCGCGGAGGCCGGTGACGTTCTCCTGGAAGTCGGCGTTGACGAGCGAGATGCGCTCGCGCGAGGTCGCGTAGGCCTCCGACGACACCCGGCGGAACACGATCGTGGCGACGACGAGCGGCACGAGCGAGGACAGTGCGACGAGCGCGAGGGACATGTCGGTGACGAGCAGCGCGACCGAGATCCCCGCCAGGGTCAGCACCGACACGACGGCCGTCGACAGACCGGTCTGCAGGAACGACGACAATGCGTCGACGTCGGTGGTCATGCGGGTCATGATCCGGCCGGACAGCTCGCGTTCGTAGTAGTCGAGGCCGAGCCGTTGCAGGTGCGCGAAGCTGCGCACCCGCAGTCCGTACAGCACGCGTTCGCCCGCGCGTGCCGTGATCACCGTCATGACCGCGGCGACGATCCATCCGGCAGCGACGAGCGCCGCGCCGACACCTGCCGTCGTCCACAGCGCGGCCGGGTCGCCCGCGTCCACACCGTGGTCGACCGCGAACCGCACGATCGACGGGAACGCGATGTTCGCGAGCGAGTCGAACGCGAGGCATGCGACGACGGCGAGCAGCAGCCACCGCACCGGCCGCAGGATCGACAGCAGCCGGAAGTGCGGATCGGGCGTGCGCAGCGCCGCGGAATCCAGGTGCGGTTGTTCGGTCGCCGGTGGCAGTGCCGCCACGGCCGCGGTGAGCTCCGGGGTGGGCGCGAGACCGAGCGCCCCGCCCGGCCCGCCTGCCCGGCCACCCGTGTGACCGCCGCCCGCGGTGGGTGTCCGTGGACTCCTGCCCGTAGTCGGTCCCGGGGCGTGCTCGGTGGCAGGCCACAGCCGGGCAGCGGTGGGCTCGGCTTCGGTGAGCGCGGCATCGGGCGCGTCCGCGCCGTCGAGTGCGCCGGCATTCTCGGGGGCGGGCGCGTCGGTCGGCTCGGTGTCGGAGGACTCGTCGGCGAACAACTCGCGGAAGCGCGCAGACCGTTGCTCGAGTTCGTGGACCGTGCCGATGTCGGTGACGCGTCCGCCGTCGAGCACCGCGACCCGGTCGGCGAGCGTGAGCGTCGAGCGGCGGTGCGCGAGGATCAGCGCGGTGTTGTCGCGGTGTGCCCGTAGCGATGCGTAGATCGTGGCTTCCGTGGCCGCGTCGACGGCGCTCGTCGCGTCGTCGAGCACCAGGATGCGGGGATGCATCAGGAGCGCGCGGGCGAGCGCGATGCGTTGCCGCTGGCCACCCGAGAGCGTCAGGCCGCGTTCGCCGACCTCGGTGTCGTAGCCGTCGGGCAGAGCCGACACGAACTCGTCGGCAGCGGCCCGCCGGGCGGCCGAGCGGATCTCGTCGATCGACGCGTCGGGCCTGCCGAGGGCGATGTTGGCCGCGATCGTGTCGGAGAACAGGAACGGTTCGTCGAACACCAGCGACACCGCGCCGCGCAATTGTTCGGCGCGCACGTCGGCGATGTCGACGTCGCCGCGGCTCGACGTGAGGCACACGCGTCCACCGGACGGCGAGTAGAAGCGAGGAAGCAGCAGCGACAGCGCGGTCTTGCCGGAGCCTGCCGCGCCGACGACGGCGACACTCTCGCCCGGTTCGACCCGTAGGTCGAGGCCGCGCAGTGTGGTGCGGTCGGGCTCGAACCCGAAGGTGACGTCCTCGAATGCGAACCCGAGGGGGCCGTCCGGCACGTCGCAGGGGGCCGGCGGATCGGTGACCTCGGGTTCGGTGTCGATGACGTCGTACACCCGCTCGACCGCGGCGCGCGAGAGCTGCGCCATGACGACGACCTGGGACAGCGTGCGTGTCACCGACGTCATCGTGGTGACGTAGGTGGCGAACGCGAGGAAGGTGCCGATCGTGATGTGCCCGTGCAGCGCGAGATAGCCGCCGAGCGCGATCACCCCGACGAGACCGATCTGCGGCAGCGCCGACATGGTGGGGGTGAACCGCGCATTGAGTCGCGCGGCGCGCAGGCGTTCGCCGTACAGCGTGCGGCTGCGGTCGTCGAGCAGGTCGACCGCGCGGCGTTCCTGCCCGAAGCCCTTCACGACGCGTACACCGGTGACCGATTCCTCGACGTGCTCGGCGAGTTCGGCGGCCCGCTGCTGCGCCGACCACGTTGCGGCGAACAGCTTGGGCCGCACCGTGCGCACGACGAGCGCCGCGGCGGGCACGGTGACCAGCGCGACGAGCGTGAGCAGCGGCGAGAGCCACGCCATGATCACGAGGGCGAGCACGAACTGCAGCAGCGCGCCCGCCGACATCGGCACCATCGCGAGCAGACCCTGCACGAGCTGCAGATCGGTGATCGAGCGGGACACCACCTGACCGGTGCTGATGCGGTCCTGACCGCGGCCGTCGAGCCGCTGCAGCGACACCAGCAGGTCCAGCCGGAGATCGTGCTGTACGTCGAGCGAGAGTCGTCCCGCGAGCATGCGCCTGCCGTACTGGCAGGCGAATCGCACGCACGCGAGGAGCGCGATCGCGACGGCCGCGACAGTGATCACGCGGGCGGGCCGCACGTCCTGCGCCGCGTCGAGAGCGTACTTGGTGAGCAGGGGAAAGGAGATGTCGATGGCCGCGGCCACCGTGGTGACCGCGAGTGCGCCGATCGTGAGCGTGCGATGACGCATGCATTCGGCGAACAACCGGCGGATCCAGCCGGTGTGCGGCGAACGCGGACCCCCGCGATCGTCGTGCGTTCGCCGCACGCCGGTGCCGGAGTGTGCCTCGACCGCCATTGCATCCACGCTAGACCGCGCGGGCGACAGCGCGGTCGGCGAGTGGGTCAGGTGATGTCGCGGGTGCGCAGGCGCAGCCAGCCGGCCGCGACCGCGACCGCCGTCCAGAAGAGCACGACCAGGGGAGCGAACGGCCACCCGGGCAGCCAGTCGACGCCGTCGGTGACGGCGCCGACCACGGTGCCGAGAGTCGCGGAGACGGGCAGGACGTCGGCGACGCCGCCGATCCCGAGCCCGGCGAGGATCGCCCGCACGATCAGCTCGCCGAATGCATACCAGACGACGAGCCCGACGACCGTGCCGACGGACGCCCCGGTGACCAGCACGACGCCCGTCCCGATCCACGCCCACGCGATCGCGAGGACGACGCCGAGGCCGAGCACGGTGAACAGGTCGCCGCCGAAGGCGACGTCGCCACCGCCGAAGGCGACGAGGGCGCCGACACACACGACGTCGACGACGATCGCGTAGGCCGCTGCGACGGCCGCGGTGACGGCGAGCTTCGCCGCGACGACGCGGTCGCGATTGCCGGATGTGGCGAATGTCGTGGTGAGCGTGCCGTATCGCGCTTCGCTGCCGCCGTTGACGGCGCCGAAGACTGCTGCGAACAGCACGACGACGAACAGTGCCGTGCCGACCCCGAACAGCGTCGCGGCCAGATCGGCGGCCGAGCGTTCGCCTTCGAGGTTGTCTGCCACCAGGCTCGTGGTGGGGACGGTGAGTGCGCTCGAGAACAGGCCGACCGTGAGCGGGGCGAGCCCGAGAACCCACCAGAACCGCAGCGACAGCACCTTGCGCGCCTCGGCGACGAGCAGACCGGTCATCGGGGTCCTCCCGGAACGTGCGGCGGTGGGTAGCCGGGTGGCGGCCCGTACCCAGACCCCGGAGGTGGCCCGTATCCGGGCGGGGGTGGACCGTGCGGGTGTGGCGGAGGGCCCGGCGGAACGTACCCGGCCGGTGGCAGCGGCGCGCCGTAGCCGCCGGGTGCCGCGGCCGTCGCACCCGCGACGTAGTCGGGCGCGGTCATCGCGAGGAACAGTTGTTCGAGGTCGACCTGTTCGTCGACGACACCGAAGATCGTCACGTGCGCGTCGTGCGCGGCCGCGGCAAGGGCGCGTTCGTCGGCGCCGAGTACCGCGAGCCTGCCGTCGCGCAGCGAACGTGCGTCGGGGAATCCGTGTCCCGAGAGGGCGAGGGCGAGCGCCGCAGGGTCCGAGCACGCGACGAGCAGCCTGCTGTGTTGTGCGCGACGCAGGGCCTCGAGCGTGCCCTGGTACACGAGCGATCCGCGGCTCACGACGAGCACACGGTCGATGATCTGCTGCACCTGCGGCAGCACGTGCGACGACAGCAGCACCGTGCCGCCCCGTGCGGCGAACTCGGTGAGCTGTGCCCGCAGCCATGCGATGCCCTGCGGATCCAGGCCGTTGGCTGGTTCGTCGAGCACGAGCACGCTCGGGTCGCCCAGCAGCGCCGTCGCGAGCGCGAGTCGCCCGCGCATGCCGAGCGAGAACTCGCCGACGCGTCTGCGCGCGACAGCGAGGAGCCCGACCTGATCGAGGACGTCGTCGGCGCGCCGGTCCGGGACGCCCATCGCGGCGGTGTAGATGCGCAGGTGCTCGCGTGCCGTGCGTTTGGGATGCATCGTCTGCGCATCGAGCACGGCACCGACGACGCGGCCGGGAGCGCGCATCGACCGCACCGGTTCGCCGTGTACGAGCGCGAAACCCGCGGTGGGCGTCACGAGCCCGAGGGCCATCCGCAGTGTGGTCGTCTTGCCCGAGCCGTTCGGGCCGAGGAAACCGGTGATCGAACCTCGCGGCACGGCGAACGACATGTCGTGCACCGCGTCCACGTCGCCGAAGCTCTTCGCGAGCCCGACCGCCTCGATCGCGGCGCTCACGCAAGACCCTCCGGCTCGATCGCGCCGCGCTCCCAGCGCGCGGGCGCCGGCCCGAATGCATCACGAGAGTTGCGCACGATCGACTTGCCGATCGCCCGGTTGCCCGCACCGCCGATCGCGGCGCCGATGCCCGCGGGCACGAGCTTGCCGAGCACCAGGGCGCTGCGCCGCGCGGCGTACTTGGTCGCGAACTTGCGCACGAGAGAGTTGTTCATCGTCCGCAGTACCGGCGCGGGAACCTTGCCGTCGAGAGCGCGGGCCCAGTGCGCGGTGCGCTTGCCCGTCGCGTGCTGCACGATCTCCATCCCCGCCTCGCCGAGCACGACCGACAGCACGAGCGCGCGGCGTTGCTGGTGATCATCCACGGGCACCCCGTGCACGGCCGCGACACCGAGCGTGAACAAGGCCGCCGCCTCCAGGAAGAATGCGGACTCGGCGCCGATCGCCGCGAACGACGCGACGGTGCCGACGCCCGGCACGGCGGCCGTCGCACCGACCGCACCGCCGCTGCCGGTGACGGCCGCGAGGAATCGGGACTCGAGACGAGCGACGATCTGCTCGGGAGTGTCGTCGGGATGTGCTGCGCGCAACCGGGCGACGTACTTCTCGACCGCGGGGCCCTGGAGACGACCCGCGTTGTCGAGCAGCGACGCGAGTGACTTCTCGATCCGTCCGGGCTTGTCGGCCACGCCCACCCCTTCCGATTCGTTCCCTGCCTGCCGTGCCGACCCTATGCGAGATCGTCCGCGCTCGGCGATCGCCCGCAGTCGCCTGCTCGTCGGCGCTCGTCGTCTTCCCCACGTGTCGTGTTCGTGCCTACGCTGGAGACGTGAGTGTCACGACCGCACACACCGAGAAGGTGGACGGCGCCGGGCACGTACCGCCCGCGGAGCTTCGACCCTACGTCGGCGACTACGTCGGGTACGAGCTCGTCGGCTTCGCCGCGGGTACGCACCTGGGCCTGCCTGCGCCCACGCTGACGGTCATCGTCACCTTCGAACCGGACGTGGTGATCTCGCGGGCGGTGCTGCCTGCACAGTCGGGCACCGCCTACGAAACGCTCGCGAGCGGCATCACCACCGGATCGGTCACGATCGCGCACGACGGCACGCAGCGTGGCGTCCAACTCGAGTTCACGCCGCTCGGCGCGCGGGCGCTGTTCGGACTGCCGCCGGCCGAGCTCGGATCGTGGCTCGTCGATCTGGGCGACGTGCTCGGCCGCGACGCGGTCGAATTGCGCGAGCGTGCCGCCGAGCGCGCCACGTGGCCGGAGCGGTTCGCCGTGGTCGACGACATCCTGCTGCGGCGGCTGCGTGCGCTGGGCGAGCACACGGCGCCGGACCGGTCGCTGCGGCACGCGTGGCACCGGCTCGTGTCGGACGGGAATGCGCGGGTGGGTGCCGTCGCAGCCGAGATCGGGTGGAGCCGTCGGCGTCTCGCGGCCGCATTCGGTGCGGAATTCGGGGTGACGCCGAAGGATGCGGGCCGGTTGGGGCGGTTCGCGCGATCGCACCGCATGCTGAAGGCGACGGGAGTGCCCGATCTCGCCGACGTCGCGGTGCAGTGCGGTTTCTACGACCAGGCGCACATGACGCGCGAGTGGAACGCGTTCGCCGGTACGACTCCGGCGCGGTGGCGCCGCGACGAGGTGTTCCCAATCGTCCAATACGACGAGACCGACGGCGACGCACAGTGACGGTATGACCACTACAGCGAACACCGACAGGACGAACGAGACCATGACCGACCACGACGACACGCGTGCGGGCGATGCCGTGCGGCCCGCCTTCCGCTACCGCGACGCGAAGGCGGCGATCGCCTTTCTCGAAACCGCCTTCGGATTCGAACCCGTTGCGGTGTACGAGAACCCGGACACCGGATCGATCGACCACGCCGAACTGGCCTGGCCGCTCGGCGGCGGAGTCATGCTCGGCTCGGTGCGCGAGGACAGCGCGATCGCGGGGCTGCTCCCGGGCACCGGGTCCGTGTACGTCGTCACCGACGCGCCGGACGAGCTGTACGCGCGGGCACGGGCAGCCGGGGCCGAGATCGTGCAGGGTCTGCGCGACGAGGACTACGGCTCACGAGGATTCACGTGCCGCGATCCAGAAGGGGTGTACTGGAGCTTCGGCACCTACCGCGGCGCAGGCCCGTCCGGCGACTGAGTCGCTAGTGCGCACCGTGCCCGGCGGGCACCACCTCGGCGGCGACGGGCGGCGGGGGGGGTGTGCCGTCGCCGAACGGCCGACCACCCAGCTCTTCGCGGTGGTGCGCGGTGAGCCAGTTCGCCAGCGCCGGGCCCTTCGGCACGATCCGCGTCGGATTGATGTCCGCGTGCACGATGTAGTAGTGCTGCTTGATCTGCACGAAGTCGATCGTGTCGCCGAAGCCCGGCGTCTGGAAGAGGTCGCGCGCGTACGCCCACAGCACGGGCATCTCGCTGAGCTTGGTGCGATTGCATTTGAAATGCCCGTGGTAGACGGGATCGAACCGGGCGAGCGTCGTGAACAGTCGCACGTCGGCCTCGGTGATCGTGTCGCCCACGAGATAGCGCTGCCGGCTCAGGCGGTCCGCGAGCCAGTCGAGGGCGGTGAACAGCCGGTCGTACGCGGCGTCGTAGGCATCCTGTGATCCCGCGAAGCCGGCCCGGTAGACGCCGTTGTTGACCTCCGTGAACACGCGGTGGGCGACGTCGTCGATCTCGTCGCGCGCTCGCTCGGGATACAGCTCGGGCGCTCCCTCGCGGTGGTGAGCAGTCCACTCGGTCGAGAAGTCGAGCGTGATCTGGTTGAAGTCGTTCGTGACCACCCCGCCGCTCGGAACGTCCACGATCGCGGGGACGGTGATGCCCCGCGGATAGTCGGGATACCGCGCGAAATACGCATCCTGCAGACGCGGGATCTTCAGTACGGGATCGACGCCGCCGGGGTCGAGATCGAACGTCCAGCTGCGCTCGTCGTGCGTCGGGCCGCACAGGCCGAGAGAGAGCGCGTCCTCGAGGCCGAGGAGCCTGCGCACGATGAGCGTGCGGTTCGCCCACGGGCACGCGCGGGCGGCCACCAGCCGGTAACGGCCTGCCTCGACCGGCCATCCGTCGCGGCCGTCGATCGTGATCCGGTCGGCGATGTAGCGCATGTCGCGCGAGTACTCTTTCCCGGGCTCGACGTACTGGCCTTGCGCGGCTTCGGATCTCGAGTGCTCAGTCGTCACTGCCGGTTCCTTCCGAGGGTTGGGTGCCCGGTCGATCTGGTGGTGGGTTGTCGGGGCGGCCGAGGGCGACCTCGACGTAACTGCCCACGTCGTCGAAACCGGTGCGCTCCGCGAGGGCGCGGGCCGCGCGGTTGTCGCGGTGCCATTGCAGTTGCGGGATCAACCCTTGATCGAGTGCGTCGTCCGCGGTCAGGCTCAGCGCGGTCGCGCCGAGGCCGAGTCGGCGCTGCGCGGGCGCGGTGAGCACACCCGTGTCGGCGAGGAAGCCTTCGAATTCGTCGTAGCCAGCACCGGCGAGCGGGTCGTGCTCGTCGCTGAGCACGACGAACCTCCGGTCGCGCGTGGACACGTGTGCATCGGCGATGTCGTCCGGTGGGCACAGTGTTTCGAGTGCACTCGCGTCGGCGGGGTCGTGTGACACGAGCGGCGGCGGTTCGGGCGCGAGAGTCGTGTAGTCGATCGCGAAGCCGAGCGTGATCGGCCCTGCGCAGCGGCCCGAATGGTCGTGGGTCAAACCGAGAAGGGTCGCGGGCTCGAGCAATTCGGCGAGCGTGCGTTCGGCCGCGCGTTCGACCATCCACGACGGCCCGACGAGTGCGGCCGCGTCGCCGATGCGGACGAAGCGGACCACGGCGGACGAGTCGTCGACGGCGGCGGCGTACCCGCCCGCGGCGAGGGCGTCGTCGGTGAGACCGAGTCGGCGGGCCCACGCGAGACGCACGATGTCGAGATGGTGCTGATCCACGCCTCCACGTTAGTGGGCGGGGCCCCGTCGGCCGGTCACCTTCGGGCGCGGGCCGTCCGCCGTTGCCGCGCCCGCCGACGCCCGCGTAGAGTCCATCCCGAATATTCCGTCTGGAGTATTCGGGATGGAACATCCGTAGTGCGAGCCGGGAATCGGCAGCGCACCATCGACGGGAGGCGACGTGGCGGAACTGACGCCGCTCGGGGTCACCGTGCTCGGCCTGCTGGTCGAGCGTCCGATGCACCCCTACGAGATGGTGCAACTCGCGACGGCGCGGCGCGATCACCTGGTCAAGGTTCGCCCCGGCTCGCTGTACCACACCGTCACTCGTCTGCAGGGCGGCGGATTCGTGCGCGAGTGCGGCACCGACCGCGCAGGCAACCGACCCGAACGCACCGTGTACGAGATCACCGAGGCCGGCCGCACCGCTTTCCATGAGAGGGTGGCCGACATTCTCGCCGCGCCCGCCCGCGAATACCTCCAATTCCCCCTCGCGCTGGCCGAAGCCCACAACCTCGACGTGGACACCGTCGCCGGGCTGCTCGGGGAGCGCATCGCAGCGCGCGAACACGAACTCGGCGCGCTCGACGACCGGCTGCGCGCCGCTCGCGACGGCGGTGTGCCCGACCTGTTCACGCTCGGCGCGCGCTACCAGCAGACGCTCGCGAGAGCCGAGGTCGAGTGGTTGCGCACGCTCGTCGTCGACATCCGGGCGGGGGCGATCCCGTGGCTCGACTCGGACGAGGTGATCGCGCAATTGCGGCGCCCGGGCGGCCGGGAACCCTCCGAGGGCCGGGCACAGCGGAACGACACCGCAACCCCCATGACAGACACAGCGAGCACGAGCCATACCGAGGCAGGCGGACGATGACCGAGACAGAACGCAATCCGTGGCCCGCACTGTGGGCACTCGTCGTGGGGTTCTTCATGATCCTCGTCGACTCGACGATCGTCGCGGTCGCCAACCCCGCGATCATGACGGCTCTCGGGTCGGACGTGAATCAGGTCGTGTGGGTCACCAGCGCGTACCTGCTCACCTACGCGGTCCCGCTGCTCGTCACGGGTAGGCTCGGCGACCGTTTCGGCCCGAAGAATGTCTACCTCCTCGGGCTCGTGATCTTCACGCTCGCGTCGCTGTGGTGCGGTCTGTCGGGGTCGATCGCGATGCTGATCGCCGCGCGTGCCGTGCAGGGGCTCGGTGCCGCGCTCATGACGCCACAGACGATGGCCGTCATCACGCGCACGTTCGCTCCCGACCGCCGCGGCGCCGCGATGGGCTTGTGGGGTGCGGTCGCGGGTGTCGCGACGCTCGTCGGCCCGCTCGCGGGTGGTGTGCTGGTCGACGGTCTCGGCTGGGAGTGGATCTTCTTCGTCAACGTGCCCGTCGGGGTCGTCGCGTTCGCGCTCGCGTGGCGGCTCGTGCCGTCGCTCGACACGCACACCCATTCGTTCGACATCCCGGGGGTCGTGCTCAGCGCTGTCGGCATGTTCCTGCTGGTGTTCGGCATCCAGGAGGGGAGCTCGCAAGACTGGAATCTCGTGGTGTGGCTGTGCATCGCCGCGGGCGTCGTGGTGCTCGGAATCTTCCTCTACTCGCAATCGCGCGACGTCGCGGAGCCGCTGCTGCCGCTGCGGCTGTTCCGTGACCGCAACTTCAGCCTGGCGAATGTCGCGATCACGTCGATGGGTTTCGCGGTGACGTCGATGGTGTTGCCGCTCATGTTCTACGCGCAGGCCGTGCGCGGGCTGAGCCCCACGGGTGCGGCGCTGCTCATGGTGCCGATGGCCGTCATCACCGGCATCTGCGCGCCGTTCGTCGGCCGTCTCGTGGACCGCACGCACCCGCGGTACATCGCGGGCAGCGGCTTCCTGATGTTCGCGATCGCCCTCGGGTGGCTCGCACTCGTCATGACGCCCGACTCGCCGACCTGGCAGCTCCTGATCCCGATCGGACTGATCGGTCTCGGCAACGCCTGCATCTGGTCGCCGCTCGCGGCGACCGCGACGCACGACCTGCCGCCACACCAGGCGGGTGCGGGCGCGGGCGTGTACAACACGACGCGTCAGGTGGGCGCGGTGCTCGGCAGTGCCGCGATGGCCGCCCTCATCACCGCGCGGCTGTCCGCACAGGGGCTCGGTGGGGGCGGCGGCTCCACCGAGGCGGGCGTGCAGCACCTCCCGGAAGCGATCCACGAGCCGTTCGCGACGGCGATGTCGCAGTCGGTGATGCTGCCCGCCGCCGTGCTGCTGGTCGGATTCGTCGCCTCGGTGCTGTTCGCGCGACCGATCCGGGCGGCCCGCCCGGCCGCCGGCGACCGCGCGGCAGAGGCCGGAGTGCAGGGCTGACCCACACGCAGCGTGTGGCAGGGTGACGCCATGCACACGAGCGCGACTGCCGAAGGTCCTACCCGTCTCGACCATTCCGTCACCGACAACGGTGCGAGCGTCGCCACGCTCACGTTCGCGGACGGCGAGCTGAACCTGTTCGACCAGACGATGTTCGACTCGCTCGCGGCCCACGTCGCCGAGCTGTCCGCGGACCCGCCGCGCGCGGTGCTGCTGCGGTCCGAAGGACGTGTCGTGTCCGGTGGCGTCGACGTGTCGCTGTTCGCCGGACTCACTTCAGCACAGGGCGAGGCGCTGTGGCGTCGGTTGTTCGACGACATCGTGCACCCGATCGAGGCGTTGCCGTGCCCCGTCGTGTACTCGGCGCACGCGCTCACCCTCACCGCGTCGTTCGAGATCGCGCTCGCGTGCGACATCATCCTCGCCGCGCCGCGCGCGAAGTTCGGCCTCGTCGAGACGGTCGTCGGGCTCACGCCGTCGATGGGCGGGCCGCAGCGCCTCGCCGAGCGGGCGGGTTCGGGTCGTGCCCGCGAGTTCGTGATGACCGGGGACCTGTACGACGCGCAGACGATGCTCGAGTGGGGCGTGGTCAACGGTATCCACGACGACGTCGACGCTGCGGCGAGCGCACTCGCCGTACGTCTCGCCGACGGCCCCACCCGCGCACACGCCGCGACCAAACAGATCGTCGAGGCGTGGCGCTCGGGTGGCGTCGCGCACGCCGACTCGGTCACGCCGTCGGTATCCGGCGCCCTGTTCGCCACGGACGATCTGCAGGGCGCGGTCCGCAGCTTCCTCGACGTCGGGCCGGGAAAGGCGACGTACACGGGGCGTTGACGCCCGGATCCCGGGTCGACCTGTGATCTGGGTCATACACTGTCGCCATGGCGACCCGTGAGTGCTCGCGTCCGGACATCGTGTTGCGTCGCGCGAACGACGGCATGCTGAGGTTCTCGGGCCTCGAGCCGTCGCTGAGCGAGGTGCTCGACGTCGCCGCCTCCGCGCACCGCGGCGACGTCGCGATCGACCTCGACGGCGACGGCGTCGACTACCGCGCACTGTGGCATTCCGCCACCCGCATCGCGGGTGGGCTCGTCGAATGGGGCGTACACGTCGGCGATCGCCTCCTGCTCGGGCCGGCGTTCTCGGTCGAGTGGGCGCACAGTCTGCTCGGCACGATCCTGGCGGGTGGTGTCCCGGTCGTGGTCGCGCCGGACGGCGCGGCGGACCCGGCAGAGGTGGTGCGCGACTGCGGCGCGCTGCGCGTGTTCGACGGCGAACGGCCACACGGGCCCGCCTATGTCGACGACGGCGCGGCACCCGACGAACTCGCACTCCTGTGGTACTCGCACACCCACGACGGGCTCGTAGGCGTCGAACTGACCAACGAGAACGTGTTGTCGGCGGTCGAGGCGTGCCGACGCGGCGGCGACGGCGCGGCGATCGACGCGGCCCCGTCGCTCGCGTCCGTCGGATCGCTCGTGCGCATCCTCGCGGCTTTCGCGTCGGGCGGCCGCGTCGTGCGCGACACGGGTCGACCGGTCGGGCCTGCCGGGCCCGCGGAGACCACCGGGATACCGTTGGACGGACGCAGTGAAACCGAAGGTGGCGCAGGGCTTTCCGCCGGAATCGAGTATGTGGTCGCGGGCCCGGGTGGCGGCGAGTTGCTGTGCCGCGGGCCGTCGGTCGCGCGTGGTTACTGGAATCGGCCCGCGCTCACCGGCGCGCGCTTTCGGCGTGGCTGGTTTCACACCGGGACCACCGCGGCGGTCGGCACCGACGGGCAGGTCCGTATCGTCGATCCCGCAATCCGCCGGACACCGTGAGCCGCGAGCGTCCTCCCGTACGACACCGCTGTGCCCGCGTGTGCCGATTCCGGCCCCGAAGGAAGGACCCGAGTGCCCGCGAAGACCCCCGTCGCCGAGTTGCACATGCATCTCGAGGGCTCGCTCGAACCGGAGCTGATCTTCGAACTCGCCGAACGCAACGACGTCGCGCTGCCGCACGAGACCATCGAAGACCTGCGTGCGCGGTACGAGTTCACCGATCTGCAGTCGTTCCTCGACCTGTACTTCGAGAACATGTCGGTGCTGCGCACCGCACAGGATTTCGCCGACCTCACGCGTGCGTACTTCGCGCGCGCCGCCGCTGCGGGGGTCGCGCATGCCGAACTGTTCTTCAACCCGCAAGCGCACACGTCTCGCGGTGTCCCGCTCGAGGCCGTGCTCGACGGCATCATGGACGCCGTCCAGGCGAGCGAACACGAGTACGGCATCAGCAGTGCTGCGATCGCGGCCGTCCTGCGTGATCGGCCCGCGTCCGAAGCTCACGACATGCTCGCCGGCATCCTGAAGCACGGCGCACCGATCATCGGGCTCGGGCTCGATTCCGCCGAGGTGGGCAACCCGCCGTCGCTGTTCGCCGACGTGTTCGCGCAGGCGCGCGCCGAGGGGCTGCACGTCGTGGCGCACGCGGGGGAGGAGGGGCCGCCCGAGTACGTGTGGCAGGCGCTCGACGTGCTGGGCGCCGAGCGCATCGACCACGGCGTGCGGTCGCTCGAGGATCCGGCGCTCGTGCGGCGGCTCGTCGAAGAGGAGATCCCGCTCACCGTGTGCCCGCTGTCGAATGTGCGCCTGTGCGTGTTCGATTCGCTCGCGGAGCATCCGCTGCGCACGATGCTCGACGCGGGTCTGCTGGTCACCGTCAACTCCGACGACCCGGCGTACTTCGGTGGTTACGTCGACGAGAACTTCGACCAGTTGCGCCACCACATCGGACTCACGGACGCCGAGCGGGAGACGCTCGCGCGCAACTCCATCAGAGCATCCTTCCTCAGCGATGCCGCGAAGGCGGAACTGCTGCGCGTCCCGTGAAGACTCCCTCGTGCCGCGCCGCTGTGGGGGCGGCGGGGCACGAGGGTTCCCGCTCGGCCGGACAGCTCATCCGAGGACGGTGCGCAGGTACGGATTGTCGAACGTCCGGGTGGGATCGAACTTGTCGCGCGCCGAGACGAATTCGTCGAACCGGGGGTAGGCCGGGCGCAGGTCCGCGGCCGTGCGGTAGTGCATCTTTCCCCAGTGCGGACGTCCGTCGGCGGCGCGGGAGATGCTTTCGACCGCACGGAAATACGTGTCGTGCTGTCGACGGTGGTACTGGTGCACCGCGACGTACGCGCTCGCGCGGTCGTGTGCCGTCGACAGCCATACGTCGTCGGCGCACGCGAAGCGCACCTCGACAGGGAATGCGACATGGAAACCGGTGCGGGTGATCCAGCGGTCGATCTCACCGAGCACCGTCTCGAGCGCGTCCACGGGGATCGCGTACTCCATCTCGCGGAAGCGCACGCGCCGCGGCGACGCGTAGACACGGTAGCTGCGGTCGATGTACTCGCGGGTGCCGAGCAGTCTCGAACTGAGTGCGTTGATCCGCGGGATCGCCGCGGGGAATGCCGTGCCGAACCGATTGACACCCTCGAACAGCGTGTTGGACAGCAGTTCGTCGTCGAGATAACCGGACACACGCGGGACCGGCTCGAGCGGGGTGTCGGCGGGCATGCGGGTGTTGTGTTTTGTGAGCACACGCCGCGTGTGCGGGAACCAGTAGAACTCGAAATGGTCGGTGTGTGCGCGGTCGTCGGCCAGCCGTTCGAGAGTTGCGTCGAGAGTGCCCGTCGACTCGCGTGCGTGCAGCGCGAACGCGGGTACGCACGCGAGGGTGAGCGCCGTGACGATCCCGAGCGCGCCGAGGCCGAGCCGCGCGGCCTCGAACAGAGTCGGATTCTCGGTGGGCGAACAGTGCGCGACGGTGCCGTCCGCGAGGACGACGTCGAGCGCGCGGATCTGGGTGGCGAGACCACCGAATGCGGCGCCCGTGCCGTGGGTCCCGGTCGAGACGGCGCCCGCGACGGTCTGTACGTCGATGTCGCCGAGGTTCGCGAGGGCCAGTCCGCGCGCCCACAGTGCGACGTTGAGATCGCGGAGCCGGGTACCGGCGAGCACGGTGACGAGCGCGCCGTCGACGGCCGGTTCGACGGCGACGATTCCGGCCAGATGGTCGAGCCGGATCAGGATGCCGTCGGTGACCGCGGCGCCGGTGAACGAATGGCCCGCGCCGACCGCCTTGACGTGGGTGCCGCGTTCGGTCGCCGCGCCGACGAGTGCCGCGAGTTCGCCGACGGAATGCGGAGTCACGATCTGCTGCGGGCGCGCCGTTTCGGTCGCCGACCAGTTGCTCCACCGGTGAGTGCTCATGCGCTCATCATGGACTTGGACGAGCGTCCAGGCAATAGGTCTGAAGAAACCGGGCCCGTGCCTCTACGATCGAGAGATGCTCACCAGGCTTCCTGCCGACGAACGTCGTAGACAGTTGGTCGAATCGGCATTGTCGATCGCCGAGCGCACCGGGGTCGCGTCGGTCACCGTGCGTGCCGTCGCGGAGGAAGCGGGGGTGTCGCTGGGTGTCGTCCACTACTGCTTCGAGAGCAAGGACGAACTCCTCGCGGCGATGGGTGAGGCGCTCATCCTGCAACTGTCGGAGTCGATGCACGAGGCGTTCGGCAGGGTGCGGCACGCGCCCGAACTCAAGGGCGTCAGCGGGCTGCGCGAGCTCCTGCACATCGGGCTCAGCGGTATCTGGCCGGTCATCGAGCAGACCCCGGACCGGCAGTTGCTCACGTACGAGATCACCGCGCAGTCGTTGCGCAGCCGTGGCACGGAGGGCGACCGCGCGGCCCGGGTGTCGCACGAGCAGTACCGGCTGATGGACGCCGAGGCGATCGAATTCCTCGACACGTGTGCGGAGATGGCCGAGGTCACGTGGACCGTCCCGGTCGTCGAACTCGCGCGCACGGCCCTCGCGTTCATCGACGGTGTCGTGCTGCGCTGGCTCGTCGACCGCAACTCGGAAGCCGTCGTGGTCATGTTCGACGATCTGGCGCAGGCCATCGCCGACAAGGCCGTGACGGTCTGAGAATTGTCCTGTGCGCGATTTCGGCGTGCCGGGACTCGTCATGTGCTCACGAGGACGGGGGATCTGGACGACCGTCCAATCTGATGGTTGACTGACGCGGCACGCGCCCTGCGAGATTGGACCGCCCCGTGACTCGAACGCTCGACCGGCTCTCGGCCGCCACCGCCGACCTCGACCCGCCGTTCGCCGCGCTCGACGCGGGCACCCTCCGCCGCAACGCGGGCGACCTCGTGCGTCGCGCGGGCGGCACCCCGATCCGGGTCGCGAGCAAGTCGGTGCGATCACGGGCAGTGCTCGAAGCTGTTCTCGGATCCGACCTCACCGGCGGTGCGGGCGAGCACACGGGCTTCCGCGGCATCATGGCGTACTCACTGCGTGAGGCGATCTGGCTCGCCGGCCACGGCGCGCGCGACGTGCTCGTCGGCTACCCGACCGCCGATCGGGGGGCGCTCGCACAGCTGGCCGAGGATGCGACGCTGCGGGAATCGATCACCCTCATGATCGACTCGACCGAGCACCTGGACGCCATCGACGCGGCGAGTACCCGTCGCGCCGGTCTCCGCGTCTGCATCGACGTCGACGCGTCACTGCGGATCGGGCCGGTGCACGTGGGGGTACGACGGTCCCCGATCCGGACGCCCGACGACGCGGCGGCCCTCGCACGCGCCGCCCTCGCGCACGGCTTCGCGGTCGTCGGGGTCATGTTCTACGAGGCGCAGATCGCCGGGCTACCGGACTCGTCCGCGCCCGTCACGTGGATGAAGAAGCTGTCGGCCGCCGAGCTGAGGTCACGCCGGCGCGCCGGCGTCGCGGCGGTGGAGAGCCACACCGGTCCGCTCGAGATCGTCAACGGCGGCGGTAGCGGATCGCTGGAGGTCACATCGGCCGATCCCACGATCACCGAGGTCACCGCCGGGTCCGGCCTGTACGTGCCGACGCTGTTCGACCGCTACCGCGCGTTCCGGCCGGATCCCGCGTTGTTCTTCGCGCTCGCCGCGGTGCGGCGGCCCGCACCGACGATCGCGACATTGTTCGGCGGCGGATACATCGCGTCGGGTCCGGCAGGCGCGAGCCGCGTCCCGACGCCCGTGTGGCCCTCCGGCCTTCGGCTGCTCCGCAACGAGGGTGCGGGCGAAGTGCAGACGCCCGTCACCGGCGCGGCGGCCCGCTCGATGCGGATCGGCGACCGGGTGTGGTTCCGGCACGCGAAGGCGGGCGAACTCCTCGAACGGTTCGATGCCGTCCACGTCGTCGACGCCGACGGTGCGGTCACCGCAGTGGCCACCTACCGGGGCGAAGGGCAGTGCTTCGGCTGACCGTGCTCGAGGCCGGTGCGCAGTGTGCCGGGCAGCGGTCCGACGTGCAGCACACCGAGTCGTTGCGTCGCGCGGGTGAGTGCGACGTACAGCTCGGCCGCGCCGCGCGGTCCGTCCGCGAGGATCCGTTCCGGTTCCACGACCAGTACCGCATCGAATTCGAGGCCCTTCGTCTGCGCCGGCGACACGGCGCCCGGCAGCTCGGGCGGCCCGATCACGGCGCATGTGCCGTCACGTTCTGCCTCTCGACGAAGGAAATCGTGTACCGCAGGAGCGATCTCGTCCGGTGTCACCTTCCGGGACCACGGCCGGACGCCACTCGCACGTACCGACTCCGGCGCCACGACCTCGGGGGCGAACTCGGCGAGCACCGCGGCCGCGACTTCCATGATCTCGGCGGGGGTGCGGTAGTTCACCGACAGCGCGCGGTACGCCCACCGGCCCGGTACGTACGGCTCGAGCATCGAGTCCCACGACATCGCCCCTGCGGACGACCGGCGCTGCGCGAGGTCGCCGACGATCGTGAACGACCGGCTCGGGCACCGGCGCATCAGCACCCGCCAGTCCATCGCGGACAACTCCTGTGCCTCGTCGACCACGACGTGTCGGTACGTCCAGTCCCGATCGGCGGCGGCACGTTCGGCGAGTTCGCGAGTGTCGTGTTCGACGAACCTCTCGGCGAGATCCGACGCGTCGAGCAGATCCTGTGCGAACAGGTGGTCCTCGTCGTCCATGTGGTCGGCACGGTCGACCAGGAGATCGAGGACCCCCTTCGCGTACGCGACGTCCGCGCCGCGTTCCCGGTCCGCACCACCCGTGCCGTCGCCTCGTGACGGGGCTGTGCCCAGCAGGTCGATCAGTTCGTCGAGCAACGGGACGTCCGACACCGTCCACGCGGCGCCGTCGGCCCGCCACAGCACGCCGTCGCCGCCCGCCGCTGCGAGCCGGTCGTGCGACGAGTACAGCTGGGCGAGCAGCTCCTCCGGTTGCAGAATCGGCCAGAGTGCTTCGAGCGCAGCGGCATACACGTCGTCCTCCGCGAGTTCGACAGCCAGGTCCCGCTTCAGTTGCTCCCATGCCGCATGCTCCGACGGGGACAGCCAGCCGCGGCCGATCCTCCCTGCCGCCCGCTCGGTCAGCACGTACGACACGATCTCCGCGAACACCGCCCGCGCCTCGTTGTGCGGAAGACCGCTCTCGCGTGCCTCTTCCCGGGCCCACTGCGCGACGTCCGCGCTGATCTGCAGAGACACGCCCGACAATTCGATCGGTATCGGTTCGGCGGGCAGGCGCTGCCGATCCGCGATCGCGGCCGCGAGCACGTCGAGCATCGTGAGCGACCCCTTCACCCGCGCCGCGGCGGGATCGTCGTCGGCGGTGACCTGCAGTGCAGGAAGGAGACCACCCGTGGTGGTGAAGACCACGTCCGACTCACCGAGCGACGGCAGCACCCGCGCGATGTGATCGAGGAACCCCGGATTGGGCCCCACGACGAGGACGCCGTGGCGTTCCATCTGTTGCCGCTGCGTGTACAGCAGGTAGGCGACGCGGTGCAATGCGACGACGGTCTTCCCGGTGCCCGGACCGCCCTCGATCACCAGCACGCCGGGATGGTCGAGCCGGATGATCTCGTCCTGCTCCGCCTGGATCGTCGCGACGATGTCGCGCATGCCGTCGCCGCGGGGCGCGTCGACCGCGGCCAGCAGGGCGGCGTCGCCCGTACCGCCGCGTTCGATCTCGCCCGGACGTCCGAGCACCTCGTCGGAGAAGCCGACGAGGTCACGGCCCCGGCTGTGGAACTGCCTGCGCCGTCGCATGTTCTCCGGGTGCGCCGCCGTGGCGACGTAGAACGGCCGGGCGGCGGGCGCACGCCAGTCGAGCAGCAGGGGCTCGAACTCGCGGGTTTCGTCGAACAACCCGATCCGGCCGACGTACGTGCGTTCGCCCGAGACCGAGTCGAGGCGGCCGAAACACAGGCCGCTGTCGGCTACCGCGAGCCGCGCACGTTCCTTCGCCAGCATCCGCACCTCGGCCTCGCGGTCGACGAGCGTCCCGCCGTGCTCGCGCAGCGCCGCCGCATGTCGTTCGTCGACGCGTGCGCGCTCGGCGCGCAGTCGCGTGTACAACTCCGCCACGTAGCGCTGCTCGGCATGCAGTTCCCGGTCGTACCACGAGTGCGCGGCCGCCTCCCCGGTCATGTGCCCTCACTTTCGCGCGACGGTGCAGTCGCGATCGCTCTCGTTCCGTCCCCGCAGGTCGCGGCGGCGAACAGCGATTGTGCGGCACTACCGGGGCCTTGCCGCAAGCCCCGGGGTCGGCTATAAGTTGAAGGTGGAAGGAAGCGCTTCCGGTATCGCGCTTCTCAGATGTCGCCGAACGGCGCCGCGTAGCGAATGGTTCCGCCCGGGATCGGCGTCCCGTCCAGCGCGAGCACCATCAGCGCCTCGTCGGGCACCTCGGCCTTCATCCGTACGCCATGTCGGCTCGCCCGCGTGAATCCGAACTGCGGGTAGTACTCGGGGTGGCCCAGCACGGTCACGGCATGCTCGCCTCGTGCGCGGGCCGCGTCGAGGACGGCTGTGGTGGCGGCGGTTCCGGCGCCCGTCCGCTGATGCTCGGGCAACACCGAGCACGGCGCCAGGCACAGAGCAGGCGTGTCGTCGATGTGACAGCGCGTGAGCAGCGCGTGCCCCACCGGATCGCCTGCCGCGTCCACGGCGACCATCGACAGCCCGTCGATCCACGCACCGCTGCGGCGCAGTTCGTCGACGAGGTCGGCTTCCTCGGGGGTGTCGAACGCGGCGAGCAGGATGCCCCGGATTGCCTCGACATCCGTGGGCTCTTCAGGTCGGGTGGTCCAGTGCGGGCTGCTCATCCGGCCACGATGCCACCGGCACTGCGCCGCCCGCAACGGCATTTCCCGTGTGCCGACCGCGCCCGGGCTACGCGGGACGAGCGTGACCGGTGAGCCGCAGGAAGGCGCCGAGCTCGCCCAGCGCCTCGGGAGTGCCGGGCAGGTACCGGGTGAGCGCGGGGGAGTGCACGACGATCGCGGCCCACTGTCCGCGTGACACCGCGACGTTGAGCCGGTTGCGCGACAACAGGAAAGACAATCCCCGAGGCACGTCCTCGGGAGCGGATGCCGCCATCGACACGATCACGACTGGCGATTCACGGCCCTGGAAGCGGTCCACCGTGCCGACCTCGACGTCGCCGAGCCCCGCGGCGCGCAGGTCCCGCTCGATCTGGAGTACCTGCGCGTTGTACGGCGCGACGACGAGGAGGTCGGAGGGTGCGATCGGGCGTGACGGTGCGTCGCCCGCATCCGTCCACGCGCGCCCGAGGAGTCCTCTCACCTGTCGCACCACCTCGCGCGACTCCTCCGCCGAGCGCGTCGCATTGCCGCGGTGCGCGACGGGCACGGCATGCACACCCGGCGCGAGCCCGTTGAGATGCCGCGCACCCGTCACGTCGACCTGCGCGTGCAGGCGGCCGTCGTAGGACAGCTCCGAGACCGCCGCACACAGCGCGGGGTGCATTCGCCAGCTGCGGTCGAGGAAATAGCCGAGGCGTGGCGGCAGCGCACCGTGTCCGTCGGTGAGCCATCCGAGTGCGGAGCCGTCGACCGGTTCGGGGTGCGTGCCCTGACTGACCTGTGGCAACTGCTGTGGGTCGCCGAGCAGCAACAGGTTGCGGGCCGACTGTGCGACGGCGATCGTACCGGCGAGCGAGAACTGACCGGCCTCGTCGATCACGAGCAGATCGAGCGAACCGGGCGGTACCCGCGCGGAGTTCGCGAAATCCCATGCGGTGCCGCCGAGTACGCACCCCGTCGCGTGGTGCCGTTCGAGAAATCCCGCGTAGTCGTTCGACGCGACATCCATCCAGCGCGCGGATCGGCTGCGCCCGTCCTTCTTGCCCACCGCGTCCGCCGACACACCCGCGCGGACGACGGCGTCGAGCATGTTCTCGACCACCGAGTGCGACTGCGCGACCACACCGACCCGCCAGCCGTATTCGTCGACGAGACGGTGCACGACACGGCTTCCGGTGTAAGTCTTACCGGTGCCGGGCGGGCCCTGCACCGCGACGTAGGAGTCGTCGAGCGCGTGCAGTGCCGTCGTGATCGCGGACACCGGCTCACCGGCGGGTAGCGCGCCCGACGCGCGCAGCCGCGGAGCGCGGCGCGCGAGCACGTCGAATGCGGCGCGACGCGGTACGACGGGCAGCGCCGCCGCGAACTCGTGTGCCGCGCACGCGATCGCCTCCTCGATGCGCTCGGTGGCGATCGGCGGGCCGGGTGTGAGCGCGATCGGGACGTCGTCGTACTCGGCCCCCGACAGCAGCTCCTCGACGGTCACGACCTCGCCGCGCCCGGGCTCTTTGTCCACCGACACGACCGTGCAGGTGCTCGTCGCGCGCAGCGCCGGATCGTCCTGCGCGAGCGCCGCGGGAGCCGGCGGGTCGTACAGCGCGTACATCGTGGCGCCCGGCCCGACAGTGCTGCCGGTACCGAACCGGCCGGTGAGCCGGACGAGCCGACGCAACTTGCGTTGCCGTGGCGTGTTCTTGTGCCACGGGGTCTCCACCCGGGCATCCTGGACGCAGAACACGTCGCGCGTGTCGGCCCATTCGTCGAGCGGTGCGCGCAGCCGGTCGAAGTGCGCCCACCAGAACGGTTTCCGTTCGCGGCGGTGGTAGTCCACCGCTGCGGCCGACAGCGCCGCCGCCTCCTGCTCCGCGGTGCGCGGCGGGGCGCCCGCGAACGCGCGTAGCGCGGCGACGTCCGCAGACTCGGGCTCCCCTCCGCCGGTATCGGACTCCGCGCCGGTGTCGACGGGAGAATCCGGTTCGGCGGGATGCGGCGTCACCCCGCGCTCGGCCGCGAGTGCCAGCAGCCAGTCCCGCAGCCGTCGTGTCGACACGCAGTCGTACTCGTTGTAGGCGGCGATCGAGGCGAGCAGGGCGTCCGCATCGTCGGTGCGCCCGGCGTCGCGCAGTGCGCAGTAGTCGGCGTACGCGACGACCGAGGCCGCGGCGTCGACGACGTCGCCTTCGCGTGGGTGCTCGGGCATGTAGAGGGGCTCGAGTTTCTTGATGCTGTACGAGCGTGCACCGACCCGGATCGCCGCCCGCACCACTGGATAGAGGTCGACGAGTACGTGTGCGCGGAGCAGCGTGTCGACCTCGTCCTCGCCGACTCCGTGCCGACCGGCCAGGCGCAGCAGCGCCGACCGTTCGTACGCCGCGTAATGGTGGATGTGCATGCGCGGGTGCCGACGGCGCCGGTCGGCCACGTAGTCGAGGAAGGCGACGAGCGCAGCGCGCTCGCCCTGCCGGTCGTGCGCCCAGAACGGCACGAACGCACCCGTGTCGGCCTCGACGACACCGAACAGGTACTCGAGGCCCGAAGGGTGCTCGGAAACTCGGGACGGGTCGCCGGGCGGCGTCCACAGTGGATCGCCCTCGAAATCGAAGAACAGGTCGCCGGCATCGGGAGCAGGGATCGCCGCGAGGGCGGCAGGCGTGTGGACGTCGAACTCGGGTACACCCGAATGGTCCTGGCGCAGTTGAAGGTCGGCCTGTGCACGTAAACCCGTGAGGGTCCGGTCGGCCAGGCCGGGCACCTCGCCGCGGCGCGTCGCGAGGGCGTCCAGGGTGCGTACGCCGGCGCGGAGCAGCGCGTCGCGCTGTGTCGCGCGGATACCCGCCACGAGTGCCACGTCGCGGTGTCGCTCGACCTCGGGAACGCAGCGCTCGCACACGCCGCACGCCGAGAACCGGGGGTCGTTCCACTCGACCGGGCCGCCCTCGGCGCGGACGACGCCGACGAGCCGCTCGAGATGCTCGCGCGCCGTGCGATACACCGGGACGATGCCGCGCATGTCGTGCATCGACACCGCGCCGTCGCCCAGCACCAAGCCCGCGTGCGGCGAGACGGGCAGGTCCGCCTGGCCCAGGGCGTCCACGTACGCCGCGAGTTGCAGGAGCGCCGGAACTCGGACATGGCGCGAGAGTTTCGCGTCGTACACCGTCCACGCCTCGCCCTCACGGACGAGGAAGTCGCAGAATCCTACGAGTCGTCCGTCGTAGAACGCTCCCTGGTAGACGACGGCGGGTCGCTTCGTCGTGAGTGCCGCCCGGGTGGCGTCGGCCGCGTCGTCCAGACCCGCGGCCGTGAACTCCGGGCGCGCGATCGTCGTGACCTCGTTGCCGAATTGCGCGCGGAACCTCGCGAGTACGCGCCGCTCGTGTTCGGCGCCGAGTTCGGTGGTGCGCCGCAGCATCGGATCCGCCGCGGGCGTGACGAGGGGGTCGGCAGAGCCCCACAGCGCGTCCCCGAGTCGTCGTGCGACGCCGAACTCGCACGACGCGGCCGCCGCGAGGTCGGTCGCGCTGTAGACGATCCGTGTGCCGGTCGCGGCGGCGGGCGAGTCGAGCACGAACACGGCGGCTCACTTTCCGGTGGCGGACACGTGCGGCTCAGTCTGACATCGCCCGCCGACGCGTTCGACGGATCGACACGAAGGGCCCCACCGGTCGGCAACCGGTGGGGCCCTTCGCGTCGAGACCGCGCTGACGCGGCAACTCAGGAGTAGATCGCCGCGATCTCCGTGGCGCGTTCCTGGTGGATGATGTTGCGCTTGAGCTTGAGCGTGGGCGTGAGTTCGCCGGTCTCCATCGTGAAGTCCGCCTCGAGCACGCGGTACTTCTTGATCGCCTCGGCATTCGACACCTTCGTGTTGGCCTCGGCGATCGCAGCGTCGATCTCGGCAACGAGGTCCGCGTGCTTGACCAGCTCGGTGAACGCGACGTCGGCAGCGAGGCCGTTGCGCTCCTTCCAGCCGGGCAGCGTCTCTTCGTCGAGCGTGACGAGGGCGCCGATGAACGGCTTGCCGTCGCCCACGACGAGGCACTGGCTGATGAGCGGGTGTGCACGCAGCGCGTCCTCGAGCACGGCGGGCGCGACGTTCTTGCCGCCCGCGGTGACGATGATCTCTTTCTTGCGGCCCGTGATGGACACGAAGCCGTCCTCGTCGATCGACCCGAGGTCGCCCGTGTGGAACCAGCCGTCGCGGATCGCGTCCGCCGTGGCGTCCGGGTTGTGCCAGTAGCCGCCGAAGACGACCGGTCCCTTGACGAGGAGCTCGCCGTCCTCGGCGATCTTCGCGGCGTGGCCTTCGAGCGGCCGGCCGACGGTGCCGATGCGACGCGCCCCGCTGGTGTTGACGGTGACCGCCGCGCTCGTCTCGGTGAGCCCGTAGCCCTCGTACACCGGCACGCCGATGCCGCTGAAGAAGTGGCCGAGCCGCGAACCGAGCGCCGCGCCGCCGGACACCGCCCGGTCGCATTCGCCGCCGAGCGCGTCGCGCAGCTTGCCGTACACGAGCTTGTCGAACAGTGCGTGCTTGAGCTTGAGACCGAGCGGAACGCTGCCCTTCTCCGACGCCTTGCTGAACTCGATCGCCGTGTCGGTGGCCTTGGCGAAGATCTTGCCCTTGCCGCCGTCCTCGGCCTTCTGCTTCGCCGAGTTGTAGACCTTCTCGAACACGCGCGGCACCGACAGGACGAAGTTGGGCTTGAACACGGCGAACTGCTCGACGAGCGTCGTCGTGTCGGACGTGTGGCCCACCGTGACCTTGGAGTCGAACGCGCCGAAGGAGATGGCCCGCGCGAAGACGTGCGCGAGCGGCAGGAACATGAGCGTGCGCCTGCCCTTGTACATCGAGTCGGAGAACGCGATCGCGCACGCCGCGGATTCGGCGTAGAAGTTCGCGTGCGTGAGTTGCACACCCTTGGGCTTGCCGGTGGTACCCGACGTGTAGATCAGGGTGGCGGCGGAGTCGGCGCGCACCTGGTGCCTGCGCTCGTCGAGCTGGCTGTCGGTGACGGCCTCGCCGCGGCGGGTCAGCTCTGCGAGGGCGCCGTCCTCGATCACGAGCACCTCACGCAAGGCCTCGGCGGCGTCGGTGACGGCGGTCAGATTCTGGGCGTGCTTCCCCGTCTCGGTGGCGAGTAGCACGGTGGCCGAATCCTCCAGGATCCACTGCGCCTGGTCGGGCGACGACGTCTCGTAGATCGCGACCGTGCAGCCGCCTGCGGTCCAGATCGCGTAGTCGAGGACGACCCACTCGTAGCGCGTGCCGCTGAGGATCGCGACTCGATCGCCCATCTCGATGCCCGACGCGATCAGGCCCTTCGCGACCGCGGTGACCTCGGCTGCGAACTGCGCGGCGGTGACGTCCTCCCAGCCGCCGCGTGCGGGGCGCTGGAAAGCGACGAAGTCCGGGTCGTCCTTGGCATGCCGGAAGACGGTGTCGGCCATCGACGCGTCCTCCGGAATGGTGAACGACTGTGGCACCGAGTATTCACGCACTGTGACCCCTTCGAAGAAAAACTGACTCGATGGTTGTGCATTCGATCACACGCAGCCGCTTTCCGCATCATCGCCACTGTCTGATTTGTCCAGCTCCAGGTGCGACCTGCGGTTTTAGTGTTACTTCGAGTACGAAACGAACGATCTCGTGTGTCACCGCGGCCTCACCGCGGCGCCAGCAGCCTGCGCACTTCGTCGTCCGAGAGTTGATGGAAGTCGTCGTAGGCCGCGCCGACGCCGCCGATGTCGTCCGGTGTGTGCGGGCACACCACCTCGTCGGCATGGGCCGCGACCCAGCGCAGTGCGCTGGGGATCGCGACGGGTGCGGCGACGACGATGCGGCGTGCGCGGGCTTCGGCGACGTCACGGCACGCGGCGAGGGCCGTCGCGCCGGTGGCGATGCCGTCGTCGACCACGATCACCGTGCGGCCGGCCGGGTCGGCGGCAGGCGCGTCGCCGCGTAGCACGCGTGCACGGCGCTCGAGTTCCGCGCGCTCGGCGCGTTCGACCGCCGCGAGATCGCGTTCGCTCACCCTGACCGACGCGAGGACGTCGTCGTTGAATACCCGCGACCCGTGTTCGCCGATCGCCCCCATCGCGAGTTCGCTGTGCCACGGGACACCGAGCTTGCGCACCAGTGCGACGTCGAGCGTGGCGTCCAATGCGTCGGCGACTTCACGCGCCACCGGGACGCCGCCGCGGGGGAGTGCGAGCACGAGCGGGTCGGTGCCGCGCAGGTGTTCCAGTGCTGCCGCGAGTTCACGCCCCGCGGCCGAGCGGTCCGCGTAACGCATCGTGTCCGACGCTACCCGCGTGCGGAGCCGGCCGGAACCGGAATCGGGCCCCGGCTGTCAGCTGCGCGGCGTCACCGCGTAGCGCCGCAGGGTGAGTGCCGGGTTGCGGCTGCGAACGTCCTCGATACGGTCGGTCGTGACCGTTGCGACCGCGGTGCCGATCTGCTCGCCCAGCGACGTGATGACCACGCCCATCGGGTCGACCAGCATGCTGTGGCCCGCGCCTGCGCGTCCGCACTGGTCGGCCGCCGCGATGTACACGGTGTTCTCGATCGCCCGTGCGCGCACGAGCGTCGTCCAGTGATCCTCCTTGAGCGGGCCCGGCACCCACTGTGCGGGCAGGCACACGACATCGGCGCCCGCGTCGACGATGCGGCGGGTGACCTCGGGGAAGCGGAGGTCGTAGCAGGTCTGCAGGCCGAATCTCACGTCGTCGCACGCGAATGTCTCGGGGGTCTCGGCGGGATCGCCCGCGCGGATGACGTCCGACTCGGTGTAACCGAACGCGTCGTAGAGGTGCACCTTGCGGTACACCGCGAGCAACTCGCCCCCAGGGGCGATCGCCACGAGCGTGTTGTACACGTGGTCGTCACCCGGAATGGCTTCGGCGACACCCGCAACCAGAACGACGTCCAGGTCGGCCGCGATCGCGACGAGGCCGGTGACGAAGTCGCCGTCGAGCGGCTCGGCCGCGGCGACGACGCGCTCGTCGGTGCGCGGCGCCGTGAACATCGAGTACTCGGGAGCGACGACCACCCGTGCACCGCGCGCTGCCGCCACCGAGGTGAGTGCGCGGACCGAGCGGAGGTTCTCCTGCTTGTCGGTTCCTGGTGCGAACTGGGCTACCGCGATCTCCACCATTCCCTCACGCTAGTGCAGCGGTGCCCGCGGGCACGCGCGTCAGCCTCGCGCGTTGCGGAGTCGTTCGCGGTACGAGAACGCGCCGATGATCAGCAGCACACCGAAAACGATGGCGTACCAGCCGACCAGCCACACGATGCCGAGGATGCCGCTACCCGGCGAGAGCAGCAGGAGGATGCCGAACAGGATCGCGAGCAGCGCGGCGACGAGGAACCAGCCCCACCCGGAGCCGGGTAGATGCCGGAGCCGGAAAGCGCCTACCGCACCGAGGATTCCGAACACGATCGCGTAGAAGGCGATGATGTACAGCAGCACGAGGGCCGTGATCGTGGGCCACACGAGCGCGAGGATGCCGGCGAGGATCGACACGACGCCGAGCGCGGCCCACCAGCCCCAACCGGGATCGGTGCGCCTCATCTCGTACGCGCGCACCACCGCGATCACGCCGTCGACCACCGAGTAGACGCCGAACACCACGACGAGCGCCCATGTCGTGATGCCGGGCCACGCGAGCGCGACGATGCCGAACAGGATTGCCAGGACGCCGCGGACGGCGCCTGCCCACCATGCGGCACCGGCCAATTCGGAGAAGCGCGTTTCACCGACCACGACGCGTCCTTTCGGTACGTGCGGCGCCCCGAGCCGACCGGCTGGCCCGCCGGCGGCGACGGCGGCTGCTGTGAGCCGAGAATAGAACCGGCGCCCGGTTTTGGTGGGTGTTCCGATCAACTGTCTCGTGTGTCACACCGTTCAGTGCGTCTACGTGGGACGATGCGGTCGGAGGCGGCGAGGCGCTCGTTCCGATGAGATAAAATCGACTTATAATGAGTGATACCGAGCGCGACTCCGCACCCCCCACATTTGCCGACCTCGACATCGACGATCGGGTGCTTCAGGCTCTGTCCGACGTGGGGTACGAGTCGCCCTCACCGATTCAGGCAGCCACCATCCCCCTTCTCCTGCAGGGCACCGACGTCGTCGGCCTCGCGCAGACCGGCACGGGCAAGACCGCGGCGTTCGCGGTACCCATCCTGTCGCAGATCGACCTGACCCAGAAGGAACCCCAGGCCCTCGTGCTCGCGCCGACGCGCGAGCTCGCATTGCAGGTCGCCGAGGCATTCGGCAAGTACTCCACGCACATCAAGGGCCTCAACGTGCTGCCCATCTACGGTGGCCAGAGCTACGGCGTTCAGCTGTCCGGCCTGCGCCGCGGGGCGCACGTCGTCGTGGGCACCCCCGGCCGCGTCATCGACCACCTCGCGAAGGGCACGCTCGACCTGTCGAAGCTGCGCTTCCTCGTGCTCGACGAAGCCGACGAGATGCTCAAGATGGGCTTCCAGGAGGACGTCGAACGCATCCTCGAGGAGACGCCCGAGCACAAGCAGGTCGCGCTGTTCTCGGCCACCATGCCTGCCGCGATCCGCAAGATCTCCAAGCACTACCTGCACGACCCACAGGAAGTGACGGTCAAGGCGAAGACGTCGACCGCGTCGAACATCACGCAGCGCTACGTGCAGGTCGCGCACCAGCGCAAGCTGGACGCCCTCACGCGTGTCCTCGAGGTCGAGCCGTTCGAGGCCATGATCATCTTCGTCCGCACGAAGCAGGCCACGGAGGACCTCGCGGAGCGCCTGCGCGCGCGCGGATTCTCGGCTGCCGCGATCAACGGCGACATCGTGCAGGCGCAGCGCGAGCGCACGATCGGTCAGCTCAAGAGTGGCGCGGTCGACATCCTCGTCGCCACCGACGTCGCGGCGCGCGGACTCGACGTCGACCGCATCTCGCATGTCGTCAACTACGACATCCCGCACGACACCGAGTCGTACGTGCACCGCATCGGCCGCACCGGCCGCGCGGGCCGCACCGGCGAGGCGCTGCTGTTCGTCGCTCCGCGCGAGCGGCACCTGCTCAAGGCCATCGAGCGCGCCACGCGGTCGCCGCTCGCGGAGATGACCCTCCCGACCGTCGAGGACGTCAACGCGCAGCGCGTCGCGAAGTTCGGCGACTCGATCACTGCGAACCTCGAATCCGAGCATCTGGCGCTGTTCCGCAAGATGATCGAGGACTACGAGCGCGAACACGACGTCCCGCTCGTCGACATCGCGGCGGCGCTCGCATTGCAGTCGCGCGACGGCGAGTCGTTCCTCATGGCGCCCGAGCCGCCACCGCCGCCGCGCCGCGAATACGAGAAGCGGGAACGGCCGCCCCGTAAGTTCGACGAGGGCCCCAAGTTCTCGCGCGACGGCCAGGAGATGGCCACCTACCGCATCGCGGTCGGCAAACGCCACCGCGTGCTGCCGGGCGCCATCGTCGGTGCCATCGCGAACGAAGGCGGGCTGCGGCGCAGCGACTTCGGGCACATCAGCATCCGCCCCGATCACAGTCTCGTCGAGCTGCCCGCGCAGCTGCCGAAGGAGACTCTCGAGGCACTGCGGCGCACGCGCATCTCGGGTGTGCTGATCCAGTTGCAGCCCGACCAGGGCCCGCCCAACCAGCGCCCCGGCGGTCGTCAGCGGGGCCGGGACGAACGAGGCCGGAACGACCGGAAGTTCCGCCAGGACCGCGGCCCGCGCTGACCCGTCAGGCCGGCGGCGCGACCGCGTCGTCGGCAGGCGGTGCGGTGTCGGCAGGCGGTGCGGCGTCGGCAGGCGGGGGAGTCGGCGCCGTCTCGGACGGCAGTGGGCCTTCGTCGGGTACGAGGAATGCGCCGACGGTGGGCAGCACGTGGCACGTCGCGTTGGTGTAGTCGACCGAACCGAAGATCGACGCGACGACCGTGCCCGCGCCGGTCTCGACGACCTTCGACAGCGACGGGTATCCGCCGACCGTGGTGCCGTCGAGTGGTGCGATGCCGGAGGCACCGGTGGCGGTGTTGAGCCATGCGACGTTGAGACCCGACCGCGAGACCACACCCGGATACGCCGACAGCGCCTGGAAGTTGATCTCGCGTGCCCGCACCTCGGCGGACGGGCCCGTGGTGGCCGACGCCATCGTCATCGTGACGGGCGCGAACGTGCCACACCCGACCGTGGGTGCGGTGTAGAGGAACGGCGTGAACTCGCCCGCGACGTCCGCGAGCACCGGTGACGTGGCGAGTGCCTCGATCGCGTCCCGCTGCTGCGGTTCGTGCGCCTGCGCCCACAGGTCGGTGACCGCGGTGGACTCGCCGGGGTTCTCGGCCGGTGCCGCGGTCGCGGTAGCCGCGGTCGACGCCGCCGCGGCGATTCCGATCGCCAGCGTCGCGGCAGTACGCCGCGCGGCAATTCTCTGGTTCACTACGCGCTCCTTCGCCCCTTCGGGTACGGTCCCGACGCCGTGCCCGGGTCGAGAACTTACCGCAGGGTCGGCACATCGGCGCGTCCGACGTCGCGCGGGCAGGGAACGATTCACGACGACACCGCGGCTGCCGCGCCGCCGAACTGCGTGCCGTACAGATCGGCGTACCGGCCGCCCAGTGCGAGCAGTTCGTCGTGCGTGCCGCGCTCGACGACTCGCCCGGACTCGAGCACGAGCACCAGATCGGCGTCGCGCACCGTCGAGAGTCGGTGTGCGATCACGAGTGACGTGCGCCCGGACAGTGCGTCACGCAGCGCCTCCTGCACCGCCGCTTCGGACGTCGAATCCAGGTGTGCGGTGGCCTCGTCGAGCACCACGACGCGCTGACGCGCGAGGAGCACCCGTGCGATCGTCAGCCGCTGGCGCTCGCCGCCCGACAGTCGGTACCCGCGTTCGCCGACGACGGTGTCGAGCCCGTGCGGCAGTGCCGCGAGCACGTCGGTCAGCCGCGCCCGCCGGATCACCTCCGCGAGTTCGCCCTCGGTCGCGTCCGGACGCGCGTACAGCAGGTTCGCGCGCACGGTGTCGTGGAACAGGTGCCCGTCCTGGGTCACCATGCCGACCGTTTCGCGGATCGACTCGGCCGACAGATCACGGACGTCGACACCCGCGAGCCGCACCGCTCCCGCGTCGGCGTCGTAGAGGCGCGCGAGCAGCGACGCGACGGTCGACTTGCCCGCACCCGACGAGCCGACGAGTGCCACGGTCGCACCGGGTTCGGCCTGGAACGAGACCCCGTGCAGCACTTGTCCACCCACACGGTCGTCGAGAACCGCGACCTCTTCGAGCGAGGCGAGCGAGACCCGGTCGGCCCCCGGGTAGGTGAAGTCGACGGCGTCGAACTCGATCGACACGGCCCCGTCGGGCACCGTTCTCGGGCGATCCGGCTGGGGCACGAGCGGGCGCAGATCGAGCACCTCGAAGACCCGCTCGAAGCTCACGACAGCGCTCATGACATCGACCCGCGCGCTCGCGAGCGCGGTCAGCGGCGCGTACAGGCGGGTCAGCAGCATGCCCATCGTCACCACGGCACCCGCCTCGAGGTGACCGTGCAGCGCCGAGACGCCGCCGAGGCCGTACACGAGCGCGAGGGCCAGTGCCGACACGAGGG
This sequence comes from Rhodococcus sp. HNM0569, assembly GCF_012726205.1. Classification (GTDB taxonomy): domain Bacteria; phylum Actinomycetota; class Actinomycetes; order Mycobacteriales; family Mycobacteriaceae; genus Rhodococcus_F. Next base: position 147,054 of record NZ_JAASAE010000009.1, read on the forward strand.
TGAGCGCGGCGACGAAGGCGGACTGCAACATTGCGGTGCGGACACCGATGTCGCGCACCCTCTTCGCGCGCAGCGCGAACTCCGCCGACTCGGTCTGCGGTCGTCCGAACAGCTTCACGAGCGTCGCGCCCGGCGCGGAGAAGCGTTCGGTCATCTGCGTGCTCATCGACGAGTTGTGCTCGGCGGCTTCGCGGTTCATGTCCGCCAGTCGACCGCCCATCATGCGGGCCGGCAGCACGAACAGCGGCACGAGCACCAGCGCGAGCAACGTGATCTGCCACGACGTCGCGATCATGACGCCGACGGTGATCAGGAGCGTCACGATGTTGCCGACGACACCCGACAGCGTGTCGCTGAAGGCGCGTTGTGCGCCGATCACGTCGTTGCCGAGGCGGCTGACCAGCGCCCCCGTGCGGGTGCGCGTGAAGAATGCCACCGACATCCGCTGCACGTGATCGAACACGGCCGTACGCAAGTCCAGGATGAGGTCTTCGCCGATGCTCGCCGACAGCCAGCGAGTGACGAGCGTGAGTGCGGCCTCCGACAGCGCGATCAGCGCGATCACCGCGGCGAGGCCCGCGACCGTCGCGGTGGACCCGCCGCCGACGATTGCGTCGACGACCCGGCCCGCCAGTACGGGAGTGGCGACCGCGAGTACCGCCGTCACGACGCTCACGAGCATGAACGCCGCGAGACGCCTGCCGTGCGGGCGTGCGAACGTCGCGATACGGCGCAGTGTCGCGCGCGACAGCGCCCGCCTTTCGCGGGTGTTGTGCATGGCGCCGTACATGGCGTGCCACGCGGTCGTCTCCATACTCATGAGCGCTCCCGTCGGCGAAGTGGGTTCGACGACGACGCTAGAACCTCGAGTGAACTCGAGGTCAAGAGCGCGCGCCGGAGTCGGGGCGCGGAGTGGTCAGTGCGCCACGTCGACGACGACACGCGGCGGGTCCGCCAGGGTCGTCACGCTGAACGGCAGATCCGCAGCGTTCACCCCGACGAAGGACTGCGTGACACCCTCGAACACGAGCGCGCCGTTGACGGACGCGACACTGCCACCGTCGGTTCCGGGCACGGGGTCGGGTCCCGTGTAGCCCTCCACGCCGGTGTCGAACGGATACGCCGAGCCGTCGATCTGCACCTGCAGGATCGCGGCGCCGTCCACCGGAATCGTGCGTCCGCTGCCGTCCTGCACGGCTTCGGGCACGTACTGCGCGCGGAAGCCCGGCGTGCCGGTGCCCGCCATCTCGTACACGACGCGGTCGAAGCCGCCGTGCGAGCCGACCCGCACGTCGGTGACCGTGAGCTTCGCACCCGCGCTCGGCGCGGCGCTCTTCGGCGACGCGTCGGTAGGTGCGCTGTCCGAGGGCTCGGTCGACGCCGCGGCCTCGGTCGTCGACATCGGTGCCGCCGTGGTGTCCGGGGTCGGATCCGACGAGCACGAAGTGAGGGCGACGAGAGCGGCGGCGGTGACGGCGATCGGGAGGGCACGGCGCGTGGTGATCATCGCCCGATCGTATGTCCGGATTCCGTCGTCGCAGGGAAGGGCGAATGCTGCGCGTGCCGCGCGTCAGAGGTCCCCGTCGACGTACGACCAGCGCCCGTCCTCGCGGACGAAGCGGCTGACCTCGCGCTGCACGCCGTCGACGCCGCCTTGACGGAAATGCGCGGCGAACGTGACGGTGCCGTCGCTGTCGAACGGGCCGCCCCGAGAGGTGCCCACGATGTCGAGCCCCGTCCATTCGACGCCGTCGGGAAGGTCGAGTCGTGCGGGCCTCGTCGACGCATGCCATGTTGCGGTGAGGTACTGGGCGGCGCCACCGGGATCGCGGTGCGCTCGGGCGAACGCGGTGTACCGCGAGCGCATGAGGGCTTCGGCGGTGGGTGCGGTGCGGTCACCGCGGTGCAGCGGCGCGCAGCAGTTCTCGTACGGCTCGCCGCGCCCGCACGGGCACAGGTCGGCGAGCGGCGGGTATCTCCTGGACACGCTGTCGAGTATGCCCGCCGAACGTTGGGGGATTTCCCTGATGGCGCCCGACCCGTCGACCGGCAACACTGGTACGCGTACCCGTCCGGACGAAAGGCTGTCATGACCGCGCACACCACGGCTGCCGCGCGAGCGGTCGATCTCACGAAGACGTACGGCACGGGCGACACGCGCGTCGTGGCACTCGACTCGGTGACGGTCGAATTCGCCGAGGGCGAGTTCACCGCGATCATGGGCCCGTCGGGCAGCGGGAAGTCGACGCTGATGCACTGCCTTGCGGGCCTCGATTCGGCATCGTCGGGTTCGGTCCACGTCGCGGGCACCGACCTCACGGGCCTGTCCGACAAGGAGATGACGCGTCTGCGCCGCGACCGCATCGGGTTCGTGTTCCAGTCGTTCAACCTCGTGCCCACCCTCACCGCGCTCGAGAACATCACGCTGCCGCTCGACATCGCGGGCAGGCGACCGGACCGGGAATGGCTCGACTCGGTGCTCACGCGCCTCGGCCTGCTCGACCGGCTCGGCCACCGGCCGGGCGAGATGTCGGGGGGCCAGCAGCAGCGAGTGGCGTGCGCGCGTGCACTTGCCGGCAGGCCCGCGGTCGTCTTCGCCGACGAGCCCACCGGCAACCTCGATTCGCGTTCGGGCAGCGAAGTGCTGTCGATCCTGCGTGCCGCCGTCGACGAGTTCGGGCAGACCGTCGTGATCGTCACGCACGACCCGCGTGCCGCCGCGTACGCCGACCGTGTCGTGTTTCTCGCCGACGGCCGCACGGTCGACGAGATGCGCGATCCCACGGCCGATTCGGTCCTCGACCGCATGAAGGCACTCGACGCCCCCGCGGGTGAGACCGCATGAGTGCCACCACGTCGGCCGCCGCACCGTCGTCGGCGCGGCGACGCGGTTCGGCGCCCATGCGCAAGGTCTCGCTGCGCAATCTCGCGGCCCACAAGGTGCGGCTCGCCCTCACGGTCCTGTCGGTCGTCCTCGGCACGGCATTCGTGTCCGGGTCGTTCGTGTTCACCGACACCCTGCAGAAGACCTTCGACTCGATCTTCGCGACGGCCGCGCAAGGGGTCGACGTGCGCGTCTCACCTGCCGACGACTCGTCGCGCGGCGTTCCGGTCGCCGACATCGACACCGTCTCGGCGATTTCCGGTGTGCGTGCGGTGGCGCCGTCGGTGTCGGGTCAGATCGTGCTGCTCGACGAAGGGGGATCGGCGGTGCAGACGGGCGGCGCGCCCAGCATGGGCGAGAGCTATCTCCCGCCCGGGCAGGCCGTCGATCCGCCCGACCCGTACACGCAGGGCAGCCCGCCCGCCGAGCCCGGGCAGGTCGGGATCAACACCGGTGCGGCCGAGCGTGCAGGCCTCGGGGTGGGCGATCGCACGCGTGTGCTCGTGCCGTCGCACGGGATCGTCGACGTCACGGTCACGGGCGTCTACGACCCGGGAACCGAGACGGGTGGCTACATCGGTGTCACCTTCACCGACGCGCAGGCGCGCGAGCTGTTCACCGACGGCGCCCACGTCGCGTACCTCGATGTCGCGGGCGACGGAGTCGCGGCGCAGGAGCTGCGCGACCGCATCGCGAGCGCGCTGCCCGACACCAAGGTGCAGACCGGAGACGAGGTGCGCGAAGAGACGAAGCAGGAAGTCTCGCAGGCTCTCGAGTTCGTCAACTACTTCCTGCTCGCGTTCGGCGCGATAGCCCTGCTCGTCGGCACGTTCATCATCTACAACACGTTCGCGATGATCGTGGCGCAACGGCTGCGCGAGCTGGCGTTGCTGCGCGCGGTCGGAGCGAGTCGAGGTCAGGTCGGGCGCTCGGTGGTCCTCGAGGCGCTCGTGGTGGGCGTGCTCGGCAGCATCGTCGGCATCGCCGCCGGTATCGGTCTCGCGTACGGGCTACGGTCGCTGCTCAACTCGTTCGACGTCGGGCTGCCGAGCGGCCCGTTGCAGATCACCCCGCGCACCTTCGTCGTCGCGCTGCTCGTCGGCGTACTCGTCACGGTCGTGAGCGCCTACGCCCCGGCTCGCCGCGCGTCGCGCGTGCCGCCCGTCGCGGCGATGCGCGCAGAGTTCTCGTCGTCCGGCGAGTCGTTGCGCGGGCGCACGGTGGTCGGTTCGGTTCTCGGTGTCGCGGGCATCGTGGCGCTCGTCGTCGGCGCGCAGGGCACCGGCAAGCCCGCCGCCGCCCCCGTCGGTGCGGGTGCGTTCGCGCTGGTCGTCGCGGTACTGCTGGTCGCACCGGCGTTGTCGCGCCCGGTCGTCGGCGCGCTGGGCGCGGTCGCGACGCGGCCCTTCGGTGCGGTGGGGAAGATGGCGCGCACCAACGCAGTCCGCAACCCCCGTCGCACGGCAGCCACCGCGTTCGCCCTCACGCTGGGGCTGATGCTGGTGTCCGTCATCGGGGTCTTCGGGTCGTCCGCGAAGGCGAGTGTGGACTCGCTCGTCGACGTGGGCCTGCGCGCCGACTACGTGCTCACCGGCCCGAATGCGATCGGTGTGCCGCGCGGGGCCGCCGACGCCGCACGGGGTGTCGCGGGCGTCGACCAGGCCGTCGCGATGCATCCGGTGTCGGTCGACGTCGAGGGCGAGAGCCAGAACGGGATCTCGCTCGACGGGCCGGTGTCCGGAGTGCTCGACCCGAAGCTCGTGAGCGGCTCCGATCAACTGCCCGACGACGGCGTGCTCGTATCGCAGACCCTCGCGGGCGAACACTCGTGGCAGGTCGGCAGTCCCGTCCCGATGACCGGGGCCGACGGGACCCAGGCGCAGGGCACGGTGACGGGTGTCTTCGAGGACTCGCAGCTGCTCGGTGGTCTCATCACGTCGGATGCTCTGTACCGCACGCTCATGCCCGCCGCGACGATCCCGGACATCGCGGTGCTCGTGCAGGCACAGCCAGGCGCCGATCTCGACACGATGCGCGGCGACCTCGAACGTGCGACCGAACGGTTCGTCGTGGTCCAGGTGCAGGACCGCGAGCAGTTCAAGGGCACCCAGGCGCAGCAGATCGACACCCTGCTCGCAATCCTCTACGGCCTGCTGGCGCTCGCGGTCGTCATCGCGATCCTGGGCATCGTCAATACGCTGGCGCTGTCCGTCGTCGAGAGGCGCCGCGAGATCGGCATGCTGCGCGCGGTCGGTATGCAGCGCGCCCAGGTACGGCGCGCGATCTATCTCGAATCGATGCTGATCGCGGTGTTCGGTGCGGTCGTGGGTGTCGTGCTCGGTGTCGCATTCGGGTGGGCGTTCGTCAGTGCGCTCCGCGACGAGGGACTCGAGTCCTTCGTCGTGCCGTGGGGCCAGGTAATCGGCATGCTGATCGGCTCGGCCGTGGTGGGCGTGCTCGCGGCGCTGTGGCCCGCGGTCCGCGCCGCGCGTACGAAGCCGCTCGAGGCCGTCGTGGACTTGTGAGTGCCCGGAGGGGGCGACGCCGCCGTCCGGTGAACGTCGCCGAAAGCCGGTTACCGCCGGGTCCGAAACGGTAGCGTTCGAGCCGACAGGGTTTTCGGACGGCCGTCGCGTGTCCGTGCATGCGCGGCGGCCGCTCACCGAGCACCGTGAGATCGTCGAGCCCTCGTGCGAAGGATCGTGTGATGGAACTGGCACCCAGCGACAGTGAGCGCGCTTTCCGCGACGAGATGCGCGCATTCTTCACCACCGAGATTCCTGCGGACATCCGTGAACGCAACGCGGCGGGCGCGGCTTTCACGCGCGACGATTTCGTCACGACGCAGCAGATCCTGAACGCGCACGGCCTCGCGGTGCCGCACTGGCCCGTCGAGTGGGGCGGCAAGGACTGGACGGCGGTCGAACTCGGCATCTGGCAGGACGAGATGCAGCGGGCGTGGGTGCCCGAGCCGTTGCCGTTCAACGCCAACATGGTCGGACCGGTCATCGCGGCATTCGGCTCCCGACCGCAGAAGGAGCGATTCCTTCCCCCGACCGCGAACCTCGACATCTGGTGGTGCCAGGGATTTTCCGAGCCCGACGCGGGATCCGACCTGGCCTCGCTCAAGACGCGTGCGGTCCGCGACGGCGACGAGTACGTGATCAACGGCCAGAAGACGTGGACCACGCTCGCGCACTACGCCGATTGGATCTTCTGCCTCGTCCGCACCAACCCCGATGCTCCGAAACGGCAGGCGGGGATCTCGTTCGTGCTGGTCGACCTGAAGACTCCAGGGGTGACGGTTCGTCCGATCAAGCTGATCGACGGCGGACACGAGGTCAACGAGGTCTTCTTCGAGGACGTCCGCATTCCTGCCGACAACCTGGTCGGCGACGAGAACGCCGGGTGGAGCTACGCCAAGTTCCTGCTCGGCAACGAACGCACCGGTGTCACCCGGCTCGGCACGTCGAAGGCGCGACTCGATCAGGTCCGTGCCCGCGCCGCCGCCACCGTCGTCGGGCGCCGCTCGCTGATCGACGACCCGCTGTTCGCATCGCGTGTGGCGGAGATCGAGAACGAGCTCCTCGCACTCGAACTCACGCAGAATCGCGTCGTCGCCGCATCCGCCGACGGCAAACCCGACCCGGCGTCGTCGTTGCTCAAGCTGAGAGGCTCGGAACTGCAGCAGGCGGTCACCGAACTCATGATGGACGTCGCGGGCCCCGACTCGCTTCCGGTCGACGCGGGCGAGGCGATCGCGTCGCCGGACTGGGCGCAGCGTTCGGCCACGCAGTACCTCAACTACCGCAAGGTGTCCATCTACAGCGGGTCGAGCGAGGTGCAGCGCAACATCATTGCATCCTCGATCCTCGGATTGTGAGCTCACCATGGACTTCACGCTCGACGACGAACAGAAGCTCTTGCGCGACACCACCCGTGATCTGCTCGCGCGCAGCTACGACGCCGAGCGGCGCCGCGAGATCGTCGGCACCGAACGCGGCTGGAGTACCGAGGTGTGGCGCCGGTTCGCGGAAGTCGGACTGCTGGGACTGAGCTTTTCCGAAGCCGACGGCGGTATGGGGGCGGGCCCTGTCGAGATCGGCGCAGTCATGACCGAGATCGGACGGCGCCTCGCGCCGGAACCGCTGCTCGACGCGGTGCTCGTACCCGGCGCGCTCGTCGCGTCCGCGGGTACGGACGAGCAGCGCAGCGCACTGCTCCCCGAAGTCGCGTCGGGCGAACGCCTTCTGGCCTTCGCGCACAGTGAGCCCGGCGTGCGCTGGCCCGCGGCGGTCGTGAGCACCACGGCGCAGGAGCGCGGCGAGTCGTGGTCGCTCACGGGTGTCAAGAATCCGGTACTGCACGGGGTCGGTGCGCACACACTCGTGGTGAGTGCTGCACTTCCGGAACACGGCACCGGCCTGTTCCTCGTCGACGCCGGCGGTCTCGACTCGGGCGGTGCCGAATCGGCCGGGGGCACATCGGAGGGGGAGGGCCGGGGCGTGCACGTCACCGGCTACCGCACGTACGACGGAGCACGCGCCGCCCAGATCGAATTCGTCGATGCGCCCGCCCGATTGCTCGGCGGCGACCCGGCGGCCGACGCGTCGCCCCTGGTGGAGGACGCCCTCGTGCGCGCACAGGCCGCACTGTGCGCGGAAGCGGTGGGTGCGATGGACGAGGCGCTGCGGCTCACCACCGAGTACCTGCGCACTCGCAAGCAATTCGGGGTGCCGCTCTCGTCGTTCGAGGCGCTCACGCACCGCGCCGCCGACATGTACGTCCTGCTCGAGCTTGCGCGCAGCATGAGCCTGTACGCGACGATGTCCCTCGCCGACGGCACGGTCGACCCGATCGTCGCATCGCGCGCGAAACTCCAGATCGGCCGGTCGGGCAAGAAGATCGCGCAGGAAGCGATCCAGATGCACGGCGGCATCGGCATGACCGACGAGTACCCGGTGGGCCACTACAGCGCGCGTCTCACCGCGATCGATCACGTGCTCGGCAGTGCGGACGACCACCTGCGCATCCTCGCCGCACACGCGAGGGGTGCGTGAACACCACGATGTGACGGCGACACGACGACCGTCGCGATTGCGTTGCGGATCGGTCTCGACACGGAATCCGCGTGTGTGTCGCGCCGACCTGCGTTCGTGTGACCCGGCTAACGTCCGGCCCGCAAGTGTGTGCTGATATGTGAGCGGGGGGCCTGCGGAACGGAACTTCAGAGGAGCGTGACATGGGTATCGTCACCGTGAAAGTGGTCATGTGGTGCCTGCTCGTCGCCGGCATCGTCGGATTCGGAGTCGCGTTGTCGGAATTGCACGTCGAGTGGAGCGTCGCGTCGCTCATCGTGGCGTCGGTGTCGAGTCTGGTGCTGTTGCGCATCCGCTCCGACTCGCACCCCGAAGTCGAAGGCGACCGCACCGTCGCGTGCTGACCCCTCCCGTGCGCGAGACGTCCGGTGCGGCCGAGTTCACGGTCGCCGACCACGAGAACGTGGTGATGTCGGTCTTCGCGCACGCCGAGGAACACCCCGAACGCGTCGTCTTCTCCCGCCCCGAGTCGGCCGGGTGGGTCGATGTCACGGCGGGAGACTTCGCGGCCCTCGTCACGGGAGTTGCCAAGGGGCTCATCGCCGCGGGTGTGCAACCGGGCGACCGGGTCGCGCTGCTCTGCTCCACCCGATTCGAGTGGACACTGCTCGACTTCTCGGTGTGGGCGGCGGGCGCCGTCACCGTCCCGGTCTACGAGTCGTCGTCACACGATCAGGTGCGCTGGATCGCGGAGGACTCGAGCGCGGTGCTCGCGCTGGTCGAAACCGCGGAGCACGCGGCAGGTTTCGCGCACGACATGCCGTACACGCTGAGCCGGGTCCTCGTCGTCGACGACGACGCAGTGGGCACGCTCATCAAGGAGGGGCAGGACGTCGACGACCGCGAGGTCTTCAAACGCGTTCTCGCGCTGAGCGCTGCCGACATCGCATCGCTCGTCTACACGTCCGGCACCACCGGCAGGCCGAAAGGCTGCGTGCTCACCCACCGCAACTTCCTCACCGAGATCCGCGGCCTGCTCAGCGCCCCGGTCGGGCGGGTCGCGGTGCCGGGCCACCGCACCCTCACCTTCCTCCCGCTCGCCCACGTGCTCGCGCGTGCGGTGTCACTCGCGATGTTCGAGGCCTGGGTCGTGCAGGCGTTCTGGTCCGACTTCGCCACGGTGACGGGCCAATTCGCGCGCTTTCGGCCGCACACCGTCCTCGGTGTGCCCCGTGTGTTCGAGAAGGTGCGCGACGGCGCGGCGCGGGCCGCGAACTCGTCGCCCCTGCGCGCGCGGGCCTTCGCGTTCGCCGAACGCGCCGCGATCGAGTACTCGCGCGCCCTCGACGACGTTGGGCCCTCGGCGGGCATGCGGGTACGGCGACGTGTCGCCGACCGCCTCGTCTACCGGTCGCTCCGTTCGGCGCTCGGCGGCGAATGTTGGTGGGCGATCTCGGGCGGCGGCGCGCTGAGCCCCGAACTCGGGCACTTCTTCCGTGGTGTCGGCATTCCCGTCTACGAGGGCTACGGGCTCACCGAGACCACTGCTGCGCACACCGTCAACGGTCCCGGCGCACAGAAGATCGGTTCGGTGGGTCCACCGCTCGGGGGCAACAGCGTGCGCATCGCCGCCGACGGCGAGGTCGAACTACGCGGCGATGTCGTCTTCCGCGAGTACTGGCGCAACGAGAAGGCCACCGCTGCCGCGTTCGACGACGGTTGGTTCCGCACGGGCGATCTCGGCGAACTCGACACCGACGGCTTCCTCACGATCACCGGGCGCAAGAAGGACCTGATCGTCACCGCGGGCGGTAAGAACGTTTCGCCCGGGCCGCTCGAAGACCGTATGCGCTCGTTCGGAATCGTGTCGCAGGCGGTCGTCGTGGGCGACGGTCGTCCGTTCGTCGGTGCCCTGCTCACTCTCGACGCAGGCGAGTTCGCGCGGTGGAAGGCGGCGCACGGCAAGGACGCGTCGGCCACCGCGCGCGAACTCGAAGACGACGACGAGTTACGCAGGTTCGTCCAGGCCGCGGTCGACGACGCGAACTCGACGGTGTCGCACGCCGAGGCGGTCAAGAGGTGGACACTGCTCGATCGGGACCTCACGGAGGCGGACGGCGAACTGACCGCAACGCTCAAGATCAAGCGCGCGGTGGTCGCCGAGCGCTACGCCGAGGACATCGCCCGCATCTACGAGAAGTGACTACCAGCCGGTAACTTCTCGCGGTGAAAACGGCATTTCGGATGTACGAGCCTCGATGGCTGCACGACCCCGAAAGTGGCCTACTGTGGGCGTATGGCAGTGACCGTCGAGCAAGCGTTGGGCGACCATGCTGAAGACATCGTGCAATTGCTGTGGGACGCGGAGGACTGGCTGCGCGCACACGGCTTCGAGACGCCGCTCGACGAGACGTCGCTCGCGGACGTCCGCGAGCAGACCGAGGCCGGCGAGTGGTACGTCGCGCAGCTCGCAGGGATCACGGTCGGGGCCTTCCGTCTGCAGTGGTCCGACTCGTCGCGCTGGTTGGCCGATGCCGCGGAGGGTGCCGTCGTTCCCACGATCGCCGTCGACCGCACTCAGGTGGCACGTGGTGTCGGCGCCGAGCTCCTCGGGTGGGCCGAGGCGCAGGCCGCTGCGCGCGGAGTGACGGCGCTGCGCGTCGAATGCCCCCTGTCCAACAGCGCGCTCCGTGCGTACTACGAGCGGCTGGGCTTCGCAGTGGTCGCCGAGCAGCGGTTCGAAGGGTGGACCGACGGCGACGAGCCGATCGGCACCGTGCTGATGCTGCTCGAGCGGCCCGTGGAGCAGGCTGCTCACGCGTCCAGCGCGCCGCGCAGGTAGTCAAGATCCTCTTCGAGCCCGATGCCAGGGGTCTCGAGCACCACCGGTGCGTCCGCCGCCCGCGCGATCTCGACGAGCACCGTCCGGTCGATCGTGCCGTCCGCGAGATTCTCGTGTCGGTCCCGCGCCGAGTCGAACTCGTCGCGGGAGTTGTTCAGATGCACCAGGTCGATGCGCCCGGTGATCGCGGTCACCCGGTCGACGATGCCGTCGAGCTCCTCGCCGGCGGCCCACGCGTGGCATGTGTCGAGACAGAATCCGGGGTCGAACTCGCCGATCGCGTCCCACAAGCGGGCAACCGATTCGAGATAGCGCGCCATCGCGAAATCGCCGCCTGCGGTGTTCTCCACCAGGATCGGTACCGGAAAGCCGCCCTCCTGGCGTTCGAAGAGCTTGCGCCAGTTGTCGAAACCCGCATCCACCTCGTCCGCGTCGCGCACGTGCCCGCCGTGTACGACGAGCCCGATCGCTCCGATGTCGGCGGCACCTTCGGCGTGCTGCGCGACCGACTTGCGCGACGGGATGCGCAGCCGATTGTTGAGACTCGCGACATTGAGGACGTACGGGGCGTGCACGACGGTCGCGACCGGGCTCGCACGGATCTCGGCTGCCTTCGGATGCGGCTTCGGTGCGTTCCACTTCTGCGGATCGGACAGGAACAACTGCACGATGTCGGCGCCGAGCGCCTCGCCGGTCGCCGTCGGGTCGTCGTCCTGCCGAACGTGTACTCCCACGCGCATGTGCCCCAGCGTAACGGCGGCACCCGGGCCGGGGGAGCGGTTGCGGGTCCGTGCAGTGGTGGGCAGTGCAGGTGGCGAGGGAAGCGCAGCGGGGCGTAGGCGTGGACACTGGTATCAGGTACTCGGCGGTGCCGGCCGGTCAGCGGCCGCGAGGTGGATGGACAGGGAGGCGAGGCCGCATGGTGGACGAGCAGATCGGCAGGCGAGTGCCGGACGGGCAGATCGGGGCGTGGTGCGCGGGCGCGTGGCTTCCCGGCGCCGTCGAGGACCTCGGGGACACGAGTGCGCTCGTGATCGCCTCGGCGAGGCTCGCGCCCGACCTGCGTGCCGTCGTACTTCGGCGCATCCAGACCGGTCGCGGATTCGCGGACGTCGGCGGATTCGGTGCCTTACGCAGGCTCGCCGACGAGCGCGCACGATTCGCCGATCGCGCGGAGACGAGCGGGCCGCCGCCCGTGCAGGCGATGTACCGGTTCCGTGCGAACGACCTCGACCGCAGGATTCAGGCGGCCCGCGCCGCCTTCGTCGCCCCCGGCGAGCACTTCGGCACCGGCATCCGCGCCATCCGGCGCGACCGGCGTGACGGCGTCCATCTGGATCCCGAGCAGCGTGGCCTCGTGTTCGACGCACTCGTCCACACTCCGACTCCCGCCGACACCGCGCGGGGAACCGAGCGACTCGCACAACAACTCACCCGGGTCGCCGACCGTGTGCCCGGCCTCGCGCCGATCGCCGAACGCGCGCAGCTCGTCCCGAAGCTGACGGGCGTTTTCGGTCATCTCGAGCCTTCGCGAACCCGCGAGCCCGAGGGCAGGTCGCACTTCGCCGACCGCTACGACACCGCGCTGTTCCTCGCCGCGAGCGTCGTCGACCGCATCGAGGCCACCGAGGCGTGGCACTCGGAACACTTTGCGGTGCAAAGGTATCAGCTCGATCCGTGGCAAGAGTTGCTACAGATCGCCGTCGACACCACCGAACTGCGGGGCGTCGTCGGCGAACTCGGCACGCTCGAGGAGCGCGGTGCCCCAGTCGCGAGCAGACGCCGCGCGCTCGACGACGTGTGGAAACAGCTGCTGGCGCGCGTCGCGGCGCTCGTGCGTGTCGGCGACCTGCTCGCCCGCGCCGACGACGCATTGCGTGCGACCCGAGCCGCCGACCGGGCCGCAGGCCTCGATGCCCGGATCGACAGGCTGCTCTCGCGCAGTGGCAATCGCGAACTGTCGGTCGACAACGCCCGCCACGTCGGCGACCAGATCAGCAGTCTCGATCACGTGTTCCTCGGCTACCGTGAGGAGCTGCACCGTGGCATCGCCGAACTGACTTCCGGACGCTGAGATGTGTAGACCGCGACTCAGCCGTGAACCGCGGTCGACAGTGCGTCGAGACGGCCCAGCTCGTCCGAGGTGAGGACCACCGACGGCGCGTCCATCAGGCTCGGCATCTGATCGGTGCGGCTCGCGCTCGCGAGCGGTGCCGTGACCCCGTGGCGGGTGAGCAGCCACGCGAGAGCGACCGTGGCCGTCTCGACGTCGTGTGCCCGAGCGACGGTCTCGAGTTCCTCGACCACGGCGAAACCCGCGTCGGTCATGTACTTCTCGACCATCCGGCCGCGCTGACGCCCCCCCGCGTCGGCAGGCGAATGGTACTTGCCGGTGAGGAACCCGGCGGCGAGTGAATAGTACGGAAAGACCGCGAGGTGATTCGCGAGGGCGAGCGGCGCGTACGCCTTCTCGTAGCGCGCGCGGTGCACAAGGTTGTACTCGGGCTGCAACGCGATCGGGCGCCGGAAGCCGTTGCGTTCGGCCACGTCCAACCACTCCTGCACGCGTTCGGGCGTGTAGTTGGAGATGCCGACATAGCGCACCAGGCCGTCGTCGATCAGCTGGTCGAACGCCGCGAGCGATTCCTCGAGCGGGACGTCGGGGTCGTCGTAGTGCGCGTAGTACAGGTCGATGTGATCGGTCTGCAGCCGCGTCAGCGACGCCTCCGCGGCGGCCCGGATGTTGGCGGGCGCGAGCCCGCGGAAGTCGGGATGCCTGCTCACCTTCGTCGCGAGGACGATGTGCTCGCGGATGTCGCGTGCACGCTGCCACTTGCCGATGATCGTTTCCGACTCGCCGCCCGAGTTGCCCGGTGCGAACGCGGAATACGAATCGGCGGTGTCGATCATGTTGCCGCCCCCCGCGGTGAAGTCGTCGAGGATGTCGAAGGACACCTGCTCGTCGGCCGTCCAACCGAAGGTGTTGCCGCCGAGCGCCAAGGGAAAGATGTCAAGGTCGGACTGACCTACCGCGACCACCGGGTTCTCCGTTCCAAGTCCACCGACCGGGAACCGCGACCGGAGCGCCGATCGCGCGTTCTCGTCGTTCGGATGTGCGTGCGTCGTTCGAGCTAGACGTTATCGCAGCCCGTGACCGTTTCGCGCAGCCCACACGGTGTCGGTGTGCGGGGGAGGCGACCGGACTAGCGTTTTCGGTATGCCCCGCCAGGACGCCGTGCCGAACTACACGATCCGCCAGCTCGCCGCATTCGTCGCGGTCGCGGAGACCGGCACCATCAGCGGCGCGTCCGAACGGATGCACCTGTCGCAGTCGGCGCTGTCGGCCGCGGTCTCCGATCTCGAAAAGGCGCTCGGTGCGCAACTCTGTATTCGCAGGCGTGCACGGGGCATCAGGCTGACCCCCACCGGCGAGGCCGTGCTGGGACGCGCGCGGCAGCTGCTCCAGCAGGCAGGCGAGTTGCAGGCCGACGCGTCGGGCGTGGGCGGTGTCGTCGCCGGGCCCGTCGCCGTCGGGTGCTATCCCGCGCTCGGTCCGACGATCCTTCCGTCGCTCATCGACGGGTTCACGAGCGAGTACCCGAGGGCGTCCGTCCAGTTCCACGAGGACACCCAGAACCAGCTGCGCACGCGTCTCGACGACGGCGCGCTCGATCTCGCGATCGTGTACGCGCTCGACCTGTCGCCGGAATGGCGGACGCGCACCCTGATGGAGCGCACGCCGCTCGTCGTCCTGAGCCCCGAGCATCCCCTCGCGATTCCCGACCAGCCGATCGACCTCGCCGACCTCGCCGACGATCCCATGGTCCTGCTCGACGCCCCACCGAGCAGCAACCACGCGATGGGGCTGTGCCGGGAGGCCGGGTTCTCGCCGCGCGTCGCCTATCGCACCGCGAACTTCGAGACCGCACGCGCGTTCGTCGGCCGCGGGCTCGGCTGGGGCATCCTTCTCCAGCGGCCGCGTTACGACGTCACCTACGAGGGCCGCCACGTCGTGGTGCGTCCCATCGCCGCGGGGGCGCCCGTGGCCGTGGTCGTCGCGTGGCACCGCGAATCCGTGCTGAGCCGGGCGGCACGAGCGTTCGTCGATTTCGCTGCCGAGCGAACCGATGGCCATGGCCGCTGACCAGCGCCGACTGCTCATTCCTCGGATTTTCCCGGTTATTACTCCGGATGTTTGCGCTTTTCCTGAGGTGTGAGAGCGGTCATCGTCGACTGGTGCCGAGAGTGCGCTCACGTGTCCACCCCGCGGGCGACACGCGGCACGACGATCCACCGGAAAGGTTCAACGATGACCCAGCTTGCTGACGCGACGACAACGACGTCGCCGCGACAAGCACGGCGTGCCGTGTTGTCCAGCTTCGTCGGCACCGCGATCGAGTGGTACGACTTCTTCATCTACGGCACCGCCGCGGCCCTGATCATCGGCCCGCAGTTCTTCCCAGGTGCGTCGTCGTTCGCCGGGACGCTCGCCGCGTTCGCGACCTTCGCGGTCGGCTTCGTCGCGCGCCCGATCGGCGGAGTCGTGATGGGCCACTTCGGCGACCGCATCGGCCGCAAGTCGATGCTCGTGCTGTCGCTCACGCTGATGGGTGCCGCGACGGTCGGCATCGGGCTGCTGCCCAACTACGAGGCGATCGGTGTGCTCGCGCCGATCCTGCTCGTCGTCTTCCGGTTCGTGCAGGGCATCGGCGTCGGCGGCGAATGGGGCGGCGCCGTGCTGGTCGCCACCGAGAACGCGCCTGCCGGCAAGCGCGGCCTGTACGGGGCGGCGCCCCAGATGGGTGTCCCCGCAGGCGTCATGGCCGCCAATCTCGTGTTCCTCCTGGTCACCTCGGTCCTCTCGGACGAGGCGTTCCGTTCGTGGGGTTGGCGGGTGCCGTTCCTCGCGAGCGCTGCGCTGGTCGCCGTCGCGATGTGGATTCGGCTCGGCGTCACCGAGTCCGACGAGTTCGCCGAGGTCAAGGCGAGCGACAAGGTCGCAAAGCTCCCGCTGGTCGAGGTGCTCACGAAGAACTGGCGTTCGGTGCTGCTCGCGGCAGGCACGTTCATCGCGACCAACGGCATCGCATACGTGTTCATGGTCTACGTCCTCAACTACGGCACCGAACACCTCGGGTTCAGCCGGTCCACGATGCTCACGCTGCTCATCGTGTCGTGCCCCGTGTGGATGGCCGGCATGGCGTTCAGCGCCTACAAGTCCGACTCGTGGGGCCGCAGGCGCGTCTACATCGTCAGCTCCGTCGCGCTGCTCGTCGTCGCAGTCGCGTTCTTCCCGCTCATGGAGACCGCGTCGATCCCCGTCATGCAGATCGCGATGATCGCCCTCGCGTGGGTGCTCGGCTGTGCTGCCGGACCGCAGTCGGCCCTGTTCGCCGAACTGTTCCCCGCGCACATCCGCTACAGCGGCGCGTCCCTCGGCTACCAGATCGGCGCGATCCTCGGCGGCGGCCTCGCGCCGTTCCTCGCGACGTGGCTGTACGGCACCTTCGGCACCGCCTACGCGATCACCGCGTACTTCGCGTTCGTCGCCGTCCTCAGCCTCGCCTCGATCCTCGCGCTCCACGAGACGCACCCCGGCGACGAACGCGTCGCGCCGGTCGACAACACAGAAAAGGTGGCGTAACGCTTCATGTCTGCCTCCAGCTACTACCAGCCGGGCAAGCATCCGGCCGCGATCTTCGACTCGACCCCCGAGGGCGCCGACGCGCTGCCGGTCGTGGTCGTCGGGGCTGGGCCGGTCGGTATGGCCGTCGCGCTCGGTCTCGCCCGCCGCGGCACCCCCGTCACGATCCTCGAAGCCGCCGACCAGGTGTCGTTCGGCAGCCGCGCGATCTGCATCTCGCGCCACAGCCTCGAGGTCGCCACGCGCCTCGGCTTCGGCGCCGAGCTCGAGAAGATCGTGCTGCCCTGGGTCGGCGGACGCAGTTTCTACCGCCGCGACCAGGTGCTCGAGTTCCAGATGAAGAACGGGCCCGACGACGTGCGTGGCCCGATGGTCAACGTGTCCCAGTCGGAATTCGAGCAGGTGATGGTCGACGCGATCGCCGACGAACCGCTCGTCACGCTGCACTGGAAGTCGCCGGTGACGGGACTGCTGCGGGAGCAGGACCATGCCGTCGTCGAGGTCGAGACCGAGGCAGGCACGCGGCGCTTGCACGCGCAGTGGGTCGTCGCCGCAGACGGCGGCCGCAGCCGCATGCGCGAACTGGCAGGTCTGCGCATGAAGGGCGACAGCTACTCGGGCAACTACGTGATCGCCGACATCCACTGGGAGTCCGAACTGCCCGCCGAACGCATGGTGTGGTTCGACCCGCCGAGCAACCCCGGCTCGACGATCATCATGCACCAGCAGCCGCGCGACATCTGGCGCATCGACTACCAGCTCGACGAGAACGAGGACGCCGAACTCGAGACTCAGGAAGACCGGATCCGCGAGCGGATCACGAGGCATCTCGCGTGGCTCGAGAACGACAAGCCGTGGACGCTCGAATGGCACGGCTTCTATCGCGCGCGGGCTCTCGCGCTCGAAAGCTTCGTGCACGGCCGCATCCTGTTCGCCGGTGACGCAGCGCACCTCGTTCCGATCTTCGGTGTGCGCGGGCTCAATTCGGGCCTCGAGGACGCCGAGACCCTCGCGTGGATGCTGTCGGCCGTGCTGCACGGCAACGCCGACGAAGCCCTGCTCGGCGCCTACTCGGCCGAGCGCCACGCCGCGTGGCGTCAGAACGTCGACAACGCAGGCAAGTCGACGCTCATGATGTCGCCCGGTACGCACGGGTACCGCACGACGCGTGACGCGGGGCTCGCCCTCGCGGTGAACCGCCCGGAGTACTCGCACCTGGTCAACCCGCGTCAGTCCAGCGCGACACAGGCACACCTGTCGCCACTGACGTGGCCGCGCGAGGGAGACGGCACCGGTGTCGTGAGCGGAGACCCGCTCGAAGACCGCACGGTGCGGGTCGCCACCGACGCCGGTGTCGTCGAGTCGTCACTCGGTGTCCAGCGCGGGGGTGGGTTCACCTTCCTCGCCACGGGCGTCACGAGCGGAGCTGCGACGTCGATTGCCGAGGCCGCCCAGCGGTTCGCTGCGCGGTGGGCACCCGAAACCGTCGCGACTCTCGTCACCGCTGCACCTGGCGACGCGATCGCACCGCGCGACGACCTGGTCGTTCTCGTCGAGGACGGCCTCACCGACGCGCTCGGCGCGCGGCCCGGCGAGGTGTTCGTGATCCGACCGGACGGCCTGATCCTGGCCCGCACCAACGACCTCGCCGCGCTCGACACCGTCGCCGACCATGTCGCGTCCGCGACGGCCCCCACGGGTGACCGGCTGCCCGCACCGCGACCGATCGACGTCGATCCCGCGGAGTTGCTGCGAGAGAACGTGTGGCTCGGTCTGTCGGACGCGCTCGACCAGTCGGGCGCCGACGACCGGGAGGCTTTCCTCACGCGGCTCGCCCTCGTGCTCGGTGCGGGTGTCGGCCAGCGTGAGTTCGAGGAAGCGCTCGCGGCCGCGAGCGATCCGCGGCCTGTCGCCGCAGACGAACGTCTCACGGTGTAGCACCTCTCACTGGTCCGTTTGCAGATGCTGCTCGGCGGCGGCCGGTGCGGTGCCCGGATCAGGGAACCGCACCGGCCGCCGCCGTGCGTGTCCGCAGGCCTCGGGCTGTGCAGGCTCGCTTTCCCTTAAGGTCGAACAATGGCTACCGTCTGGACGATCCCGCTCGACATCACCTCCCGCTGGCTCGACTCGGCCGAGGTGCGCAGCTTCCTCGCGTCGAACGACATCCCCGACGCGTCAGCCGACCCGCTGGTGCGTATCGCACAGTTCGTCGACGTCACGAACTCACTCGAACGCAACATCGGACGCACCTTTCACTCGGTACAGGCCGCCGCGGCCGCACTTTTCGACGGCATCGAGGGCGGCGTCCCCGTCGCGCTCAAGCTCGCCGCCACCCGACTCGTGTTGCGTGAGGTGTACCAGACGCGTCCTGTGCCGGTTCCGCTGGCGAGCAGGGTCGCCGACGAGCTCGGCGGCTACACCTATGCCGTCGTCGACCCCCGCAGTCGCACTGTGTTCCACGTCGGTGCCGGTCGCGGCAACGACGTGTTCGCGCTCGTGTGGGAAGCTCTCGCGCAGACCGACCATCTCGAAACCGCAACCCGCGCCGAGTTGCCCGACGACGTGCGTGCACGCGTCGTCACCACGATCCGCGACATCTACGACTCGGGTCTCGAGGCCGAGCACTGGATCCTCGACCACGGCGCAGAATTCGAGCACCGGCCGGCCGCCGAGGGGCAGGTGCTCGCCTCGACGCGGGCGCTTGCGCTCGCGCAACGCCCCGATCTCGTGCCCGGTCCGCAGGTGGGAGCCGTGCGCATCGAAGACCTCGCGGTGCGCTACTCCGCCGAGCCCGCACCCGACCTGCCCACTCCCGCGCTGCTTCTCGAGGTGCCCGGTGCAGCTCGGCACGGATTGACGCCGGACGAGATCCGGGATGTCGCGAAGGGGCCGTGGGCCGCGGGTTCGGCCGTGCGGCAGGTCGCGGATCTGCCCGTGTTCGTCTTCGCCGACGACGTCGTGCGGGCCGTCTTCCGCATCAGTGACTGGTCGGTCGCGGCGCGCATCGATGACGGTCAGCTGTGGCAGTTCGCCGCGACGACCGACCAAGACCTCTCCGCACGCTTCGTCGGCACCCGGCTCACCCCGAATCGCGCCGGCCTCAAGAAGTGGCCGGCCTCGGGGTGGGTTCCGCGTCTCACTCGCGCGCTGCCCGGCCGCTGACCTGTCCACCGGCCACCGGCGTTCGGCCCACGTCATGCGAGTAGCGGTATCGAATTGCGGTGTGCCGGGAGTGGTTCGCTCGGCCAGTGTGGTGTGGGTGGTGGTGTGAACCACGGCATGTGGTCGTCGTCGTGGATGTGGACGGTCCAGCCGCTGTGGTGCACGAACCGGTGATGGTGGGTGCAGAGCAGGACGAGGTTGTCGAGGTCGGTGGGTCCGCCGTCGATCCACGGGACGATGTGGTGTGCTTCGGTCCATCCGGTGGGTGCGCCGCAGCCGGGGAAGGCGCAGCCACGATCGCGCACCCGCAGCGCCCGACGCTGGGACTGGGTGACGAGGCGGGTGGTGCGGCCCATCGCGAGCGGCACGCCCGCGTCGTCGACGACGACCGGCGTGACGTCGGAGTCGCACGCGGTCTTTCGGGCAGCCGTGATCGACATGGTGCCGCCCCACGGTGTCCAGGGCACACGTATGCCG